>NZ_CP192037.1:0-1077500 GCF_050942485.1 Actinosynnema sp. CS-041913
GTGTCCGACCACCAGGCCGATCTGGGCCGAGTGTGGGAACAGGTCGTGCAGGAGCTGGCGGCCAGCACGCTGTCCCCGCAGCAACGCGCCTGGATGCGCGTGACCCGTCCCATCGGCCTGCTCGACGGCACGGCCCTGCTCGCCGCCCCGTCCGACTTCGCGAAGGAAGCGATCGAACGGGCCCTGCGCGAGCCGATCACCGCAGCCCTGTCCCGCCGCCTGGGCCGAGCCGTGTCCCTGGCCGTGAAGGTCGACTCGCCGGAACCGGTCAACGGCCCCCCGACGACCCCGATCCCCGTACCCGGCGTCAAGCCGATGCCGCTGCCCACGAACGGCGTGCCGCCGGAACTGACCGTGGTCGGCGAGGAGACGGAGACCGACGAAGAGGTCGACGAGGAAGGCGACGCGCTGGCCGCCGTCACCGAGATCTGGCCGACGTTCAGCGGCGGCGCGTCACCGAGCGGAACCCCGTTCACCCGCCCGGCGAACCCGGCGTCGTCGCAAACCAGGCTCAACGAGAAGTACAACTTCGACACCTTCGTGATCGGCGCGTCGAACCGCTTCGCCCACGCAGCCGCGGTAGCGGTAGCCGAAGCCCCGGCCCGCGCCTACAACCCGCTGTTCATCTGGGGCGAGTCGGGCCTGGGCAAGACCCACCTGCTGCACGCGGTCGGCCACTACGCGCAGCGACTGTTCCCCGGCATGCGGGTGCGGTACGTGTCCACGGAAGAGTTCACGAACGACTTCATCAACTCCCTGCGCGACGACCGCAAGGTGGCGTTCCAGCGCCGCTACCGGGACATCGACGTGCTGCTGGTGGACGACATCCAGTTCCTGGAGGGCAAGGAAGGAACGCAGGAAGAGTTCTTCCACACGTTCAACACCCTGCACAACTCGAACAAGCAGATCGTCGTCTCCTCGGACCGCCCCCCGAAGCGCCTGGAGACCCTGGAAGACCGCCTGCGGACCAGGTTCGAGTGGGGCCTGATCACCGACATCCAGCCGCCGGAACTGGAAACCCGCATCGCGATCCTGCGGAAGAAGGCCGCCCAGGACCGCCTGGCGGCCCCGGCGGAGGTGCTGGAGTTCATCGCGGCGAGGATCGAACGCAACATCCGAGAGCTGGAGGGAGCACTCATCCGGGTGACGGCGTTCGCGTCCCTCAACCGCCAACCGGTGGACGTGCAGCTAGCGGAGATAGTGCTCCGCGACCTGATCCCGGACTCCCACGCACCGGAGATCACGGCCCCGACCATCATGGCCGTGACAGCGGAGTTCTTCAGCGTGAGCATCGACGACCTCTGCGGCCCCGGCAAGACGAAGGTGCTGGCCCAGGCGAGGCAGATCTCGATGTACCTGTGCCGAGAACTGACCGACCTGTCACTCCCGAAGATCGGCCAAACCTTCGGCGGCCGAGACCACACCACGGTCATGCACGCGGACAAGAAGATCCGCAAGGAAATGGCCGAACGCCGCCGCGTCTACGAGCAGGTGCAGGAACTGACCTCCCGCATCAAGCAACGAGCCCGCCACACCCCCTGACACACCACCACGCGGGCAACGCACAGCTACTGCCGTGTCACTGTCGGCTGCCCGCACACCCCCGGCTGGGCTGCGTGTCATCCCGTACCGCCTGCCCAGCGGCGAGCGACGCTTTGAGCAGTTCGACTCCAGCCGCTGAGGGGCACGACAGTTCCAGCGCATCAAGCTGAGAGCCCCACCCCACACCCGGGCGTCAGCCCCTCACACCCGGGCGCAACGCGGCACCCAGACATCCACCTCCGCACCCGGGTGCCGCGCGCCCCACGCCCGGCCGGCACCGCCACACACCCGGGCGCAACCACCACACCACCACCCCACCCCACCCCACCCGAAGATTCCCGCTGAACCCCCACCGACAACCTGTCCACAGCCCGAGAAAAGACGCCGTTCGAGGGAGATCCAGGCCACGATCACCCTGTGCAGCACCCGGGTACAACCCGGCCCACACCCGGGGATACACCCGGGGACAACTCGGCCGACCTGTGGACCGAACGGAGCACGCCGGGAGTTCTCCCCGGGTGCGCCGATCTGTCCCCGGGTGCCACCCCGTACCAGTCCACAGCCCCAACCAGCCGATCACCTGCCAAAACGGCTGTTGTCCACACTGTCCACAGCCCCTACTGCTGTTGCTGTTGTCTTCCCTTGAAGAGAAGAACAAAGAAAAAACAGGCGGGGGTCGGTCCCGGGGACAGGGCTCCGCCCCGGGTGGAACCCGGGTGTGGCCCCGAGGTGACGAAGTGCTCCCCGACGCTCTACGGTGGAGCCTCCGCGCCGAGGGTCGGAACCGTCGACAGCGATCCGGCGAGGGACGCGGCTCCCCAACCCCACCGCAACGCTTGCTGTTGTGGGTCATGCCGACTTGAGGAACTTGAGAGAGGACGCCTCATGAAGATCCGCGTCGAGCGCGACGGCCTGGCCGACGCCGTCGCCTGGGTCGCGCGCAGCCTGCCGTCCCGGCCGCCGGTGCCGGTGCTCGGTGGGGTCCTGCTCGATGCCGGGGCGGAGGACGGGTCCGGTGAGGCGCTCACCGTGTCCGGCTTCGACTACGAGGTGTCCGCCCAGTGCGGTGTCCCGGCCACGATCGCGGACGGCGGCAAGGCGCTCGTCAGTGGCCGGCTGCTGGCCGACATCACCAAGGCGCTGCCGAACCACCCGGTCGAGATCGCGGTGGACGGGGCCCGGATGACGATTAGCTGCGGGTCCGCCCGGTTCTCGCTGCCGACCATGCCGGTCGAGGACTACCCGCAGCTCCCGTCCATGCCGCAGCTCGCGGGGCAGTTGCCCGGCGAGGTGTTCGGCGAGGCCGTCTCGCAGGTCGCCGTCGCCGCCGGCAAGGACGACACGCTGCCGATGCTGACCGGGGTCCGGCTGGAGATCGGCGAGGGCAAGCTGACGCTCGTCGCGACCGACCGGTTCCGGCTGGCGATGCGGGAGTTCCCGTGGGAGCCGGACGAGTCGCTCGGCGAGGTCGCCGTGCTCGTCCCGGCCAAGACGCTCAACGACTCCGCGAAGACGCTCGGCGCGTCCGGCGCGAAGATCGAGCTGTCGCTCGCCGCGAACGACGGCCTGCTCGGCCTGTCCGGCACCGGCCGCCGCACCACCACCCGGCTGCTCGACGCCGACTTCCCGAAGTACCGCCAGCTCCTGCCGACCGAGCACTCGGCCGCCGCCGTGATCGAGGTCGACTCGCTCCTCCAGGCGATCAAGCGCGTGTCGCTGGTCGCCGAGCGCGGCACGCAGGTCCGGCTGGAGTTCGTGGACTCGGTCCTGCGGCTGTCGGCCGGCGGGGACGACGAGGGCAGCGCGGAGGAGGAGCTGCCGGTCGACTACACCGGCGAGGCCGTCACGATCGCGTTCAACCCGACCTACCTGCACGACGGCCTCCAGGCGGTGCGCACCCCCAAGGCGCACCTGTCCTTCACCACCCCGAGCCGCCCGGCGCTGCTGAAGCCGGTCGACGAGGATGGGAACGTGGCGCCGGGCTACCTCTACCTGCTCATGCCCGTGCGCCTGCCCGGCTGACCAACCACCACACCCCAGGGGAGAGAACGACCGTGCAGCTCGGACTCGTCGGCCTCGGCAAGATGGGCTTCAACATGCGCGAGCGGATCCGCCGCGCGGGTCACGAAGTGGTCGGCTACGACCGCAACCCCGAAGTGACCGACGCCGACTCGCTCGCCGACATGGTGGGCAGGCTGGACGCGCCGCGCGTGGTGTGGGTGATGGTCCCGGCCGGCGACATCACCCGGCAGACGATCACCGAGCTGGGCGACCTGCTCAGCGCGGGTGACCTCGTCATCGACGGCGGGAACTCGCGGTTCACCGACGACTCGAAGAACGCGGAAGCCTTGGACGCCAAGGGGATCGCGTACGTCGACGCCGGGGTGTCCGGTGGCGTGTGGGGCCTGGAGAACGGCTACGGGCTGATGGTCGGCGGCGACGCCGAGCACGTCGGGCGCGCCATGCCGATCTTCGACGCGCTGCGGCCGGAAGGTCCACGCGAGGAGGGCTTCGCGCACGCCGGCCGGGTCGGTGCGGGCCACTTCGCGAAGATGGTGCACAACGGCATCGAGTACGGCCTGATGCAGGCCTACGCCGAGGGCTTCGAGCTGCTGGAGGCCTCCGCGCTGGTGGAGGACGTGCCGGCGACGATCAAGGCGTGGCAGCGCGGCACGGTGGTCCGGTCCTGGCTGCTGGACCTGCTGGTCCGCGCGCTGGAGTCGGACCCGGAGCTGGACGACCTGCGCGGCCACGTGGAGGACTCGGGCGAGGGCCGGTGGACCGTCGAGGAGGCGATCAACCACGCCGTGCCGGCGCCGGTGATCTCGGCCGCGCTGTTCGCCCGGTTCGCCTCCCGGCAGGACGACTCGCCTGCCATGCGCGCGGTCGCCGCGTTGCGCAACCAGTTCGGCGGGCACGCCGTGCAGGCTGCCGGTCCCTCTTCCGGTTCCGGCTCCACGCAGAGCTGAGCGTTGTACGTCCGGCACCTGCAAGTCGCGGACTTCAGGTCGTGGGAACAGGCGGACCTGGCGTTCGAGCCGGGGGTGAGCGTGCTGGTGGGGCGCAACGGGCAGGGCAAGACGAACCTGGTCGAGGCGCTCGGCTACGTGGCCACCCTCGGTTCGCACCGGGTCGCCACGGACGCGCCGCTGATCCGGCACGGGGCGGCGCGCGCGGTGGTGCGGACCGCGGTGGTCAACGAGGGCCGCGAGCTGCTGGTGGAGCTGGAGATCACGGCGGGCAAGGCGAACCGGGCGCGGATCAACCGCGGTCCGGTGCCGCGTCCGCGCGACGTGCTGGGAATCCTGCGGACGGTGCTGTTCGCGCCGGAGGACCTGGCGCTGGTGCGGGGCGACCCGGGTGAGCGGCGGCGGTTCCTGGACGAGTTGCTGACCAGCCGGTCCCCCCGGTACGCGGGGGTGCGCGCGGACTACGAGCGGGTGCTGAAGCAGCGCGGCGCGCTGTTGAAGAGCATCCGGTCGGTGCGGTCGGCGGACGTGGGCACGCTCGACGTGTGGGACGGGCACCTCGCCCGGCACGGCGCGGAACTGCTGGCGGGCCGGCTGGACCTGGTGGCGGACATCGCGCCGCACGTCGGCCGGTCGTACGCGGAGGTGGCGCCCGAGTCGCGACCGGCTCGAATCGCGTACCGGTCGAGCCTGGGCGATGCTTTCCCGGACACGCACGACCCGGAGGTGCTGGAGGACGCGTTGCTGGCGGAGCTGCACCGACTGCGCGGGCAGGAGGTCGAGCGGGGCGTGTGCCTCGTCGGTCCGCACCGGGACGACCTCGACCTGGCGCTCGGCGACCTGCCCGCGAAGGGCTACGCCAGTCACGGAGAGTCATGGTCGTTCGCGCTCGCCCTGCGGCTCGGCGGGTACGAACTGCTGCGCGCGGACGGCGCCGAGCCGGTGCTCGTGCTGGACGACGTGTTCGCCGAACTCGACCGGGACCGGCGGCGGCAGCTCGCCAAGGTGGCGGCTGCGGCGGAGCAGGTGTTGATCACCGCGGCGGTCGCGGAGGACCTGCCCGAGGAACTCGAAGGGGCGCGGTTCGAGGTATCCCACGGGGAGGTTCGCCGTGTCTGAGGAGCTGCGCCAAACGGGTGTGAGCGGCAACACAACTGGGGACAACCCTGTGGATGGTGTGGATAACTCGGCCACCGATGGGCACATATCCACACCTGAAGTCCCACATGTGGGTGGATTGAAGGGTTCGGACCTCGCTCGCGCCGCACTGGAGGCGGCTCGGGCGTCCGCGAAGGAACGCGGTTCGCGGGTCGCCCGGAGGGGTGTGCCGGGCGCCGCGGCACGTCGCCGCCGGCGGCGGCGCTGGTCCGGCGCCGGGCCCGACGACCGCGACCCCCAGCCGCTGGGCAGGCTCGCCTCCCGGATCGCCGCGGACAGGGGGTGGACCGAGCGCCTGGCGGGCGGCCAGGTGTTCGCGCGATGGGGCAAACTGGTCGGTGAGGACGTGGCCGAGCACGCCAAACCGGTCGCGTTCAGTGACGGTGAGTTGACGGTCCAGGCCGACTCGACGGCGTGGGCCACCCAGCTCAGGCTGTTGCAGCGGGAGCTGCTCAAGCGCATCGCGGCGGGCGTCGGCCACGGGGTCGTGAAGAACTTGAAGGTGCAGGGCCCGGCGGCGCCGAGCTGGCGGTACGGCCCCAGGCACGCCCCAGGGCGCGGACCACGTGACACCTACGGGTGAGCCTCGCCAGGGCGTCAGCGGCCATCCTGTGGCGCAGTGAGCGCCCACCAGCCGATTCGCACCCCTCGAACCGCCGGCGGACCATATCCGCCTTCACTTACGGCCGTCTGTGAGCAAACCAGAGGTGTCCTTGGTGGGTTTCTGGACGTCTCGCCCAGTAGGATCGAGGGGTATAGCGTGACCGCAGCGTCGCACCCTCCGGTGGCGAGTCGCTTGACGTCCGAGGAGACACCAGGCCCGTGGCAGCCAAGAAGAATGACTACAGCGCGTCCTCGATCACCGTCCTGGAAGGTCTGGACGCGGTCCGCAAGCGGCCCGGCATGTACATCGGGTCCACCGGCGAGCGCGGACTGCACCACCTGATCCAGGAGGTCGTGGACAACTCCGTGGACGAGGCGATGGCGGGGTACGCGTCCCTCGTGGACGTGACGCTGCTGGCCAACGGCGGTGTCCGGGTCATCGACGACGGCCGGGGCATCCCGATCGACATGCACCCCGTGGAGCAGCGGCCCGCGCTCGAAGTGGTGATGACGACGCTGCACGCGGGCGGCAAGTTCGACAGCGACTCCTACGCGGTGTCCGGCGGTCTGCACGGCGTCGGCATCTCCGTGGTGAACGCGCTGTCGACGGCCGTCGACGTGGAGGTCAAGACCCAGGGTTTCACGTGGAACCAGCGCTTCGAGGGCAGCAAGCCCGCCCACAGCCTGCGCAAGGGCGAGCCCACCGAGGAGACCGGCACGACCATCACGTACTGGGCGGACCCGGACATCTTCGAGACCACCGAGTACAACATCGAGACCATCGCCCGCCGCCTCCAGGAGATGGCGTTCCTCAACAAGGGCCTGACCATCGTCCTGCGTGACGAGCGCGTGCAGGAGACGGACGAGGAGGCCGACGCCGAGGGGCACGTGGCGGCGGTGCGCGAGCGCCGGTTCCACTACCCCGGCGGCCTGGAGGACTTCGTCCGCCACATCAACCACACCCGCGAGGCCGTGCACGAGAAGGTCATCTCGTTCGAGGCCAAGGGCGAGGACCTCGAAGTCGAGGTCGCGATGCAGTGGAACACCGGCTACACGCCGTCGGTCTACACGTTCGCCAACACGATCAACACGCACGAGGGCGGCACCCACGAGGAGGGCTTCCGCGCCGCGCTGACCCGGGTGGTCAACGAGTACGCGCGCGAGAAGAAGCTGCTCAAGGAGAAGGACACCAACCTCACCGGCGACGACATCCGCGAAGGGCTCGCGGCGATCATCTCGGTGAAGCTCAAGGAACCCCAGTTCGAGGGGCAGACCAAGACCAAGCTGGGCAACAGCGAGGCCAAGTCGTTCGTGCAGAAGTCCACCAACGAGCACCTGGCCGACTGGTTCGAGCGGCACCCGAACGAGACCAGGACCATCGTCACCAAGGCGGTGTCCTCCGCGCAGGCCCGCATCGCCGCGCGCAAGGCCCGCGAGCTGGTGCGCCGCAAGGGCGCCCTGGACATCGGCGGGCTGCCCGGCAAGCTCAAGGACTGCCGCTCCACCAACCCCGAGGACTGCGAGATCTACGTCGTGGAGGGCGACTCCGCGGGCGGCTCGGCCAAGGAGGGCCGGGACTCCATGTTCCAGGCGATCCTGCCGATCCGGGGCAAGATCATCAACGTGGAGAAGGCGCGCATCGACCGCGTGCTGAAGAACAACGAGGTCCAGTCGCTGATCACGGCCTTCGGCACGGGCATCCACGAGGACTTCGACCTGACGAAGCTGCGGTACCACAAGATCGTGCTGATGGCCGACGCCGACGTGGACGGCCAGCACATCCGCACCCTGCTGCTCACCCTGCTGTTCCGCTTCATGCGCCCGCTGATCGAGCACGGCCACGTGTACCTCGCGCAGCCGCCGCTCTACAAGATCAAGTGGCTGCGCCAGGACCCGGAGTACGCCTACTCCGACCGCGAGCGCGACGGCCTGATCCAGCAGGGCCTGGCGGCCGGCAAGAAGATCGGCAAGGAAGACAACATCCAGCGCTACAAGGGCCTCGGCGAGATGAACGCCGCGGAGCTGTGGGAAACCACCATGGACCCGGCCAACCGGGTGCTGCTGCAGGTCACGATGGACGACGCGGCGACGGCCGACGAGCTGTTCAGCGTGCTGATGGGCGAGGACGTGGAAGCGCGCCGCTCGTTCATCACCCGCAACGCCAAGGGCGTCCGCTTCCTCGACGTCTGAGTCCGGACCCACCGCCCGCAGCCCGCCGCAGGAGAAGGAAAGAAGAACCGTGACCGAGACGACCCTGCCCCCGGAGGGCGACCGCACCGAGCCGCGCGACATCCAGCAGGAGATGCAGAACTCGTACATCGACTACGCGATGAGCGTGATCGTGGGACGAGCCCTGCCGGACGTGCGCGACGGCCTCAAGCCGGTCCACGTCCGCGTCCTGTACTCGATGTACGACTCCGGCTTCCGCCCGGACCGCAGCTACAACAAGTGCGCCCGCGTGGTCGGCGACGTGATGGGCAACTACCACCCGCACGGCGACTCGGCGATCTACGACGCGCTGGTCCGCCTCGCCCAGCCGTGGTCGATGCGCTACCCGCTGATCGACGGCCAGGGCAACTTCGGCTCCCAGGGCAACGACCCGGCAGCCGCGATGCGCTACTGCGTCGTGCCGGAGACCCGGGTCCGGCTGGCGGACGGCTCGACGCCGCGCATCGGCGACATCGTGCCGGGAGCGCTGCCGAACAGCGACCACCCGATCGACCTCAAGGTGCTCGACCGCAACGGCGACCCGGTGCGCGCCGACATGCTGTTCCACTCCGGCGAGCACCCGACGCTGAAGCTGCGCACCCGCAACGGGTACGAGCTGACCGGCACCCACAACCACCCGGTGCTCTGCCTGGTGAACCTGCTCGGCGTGCCGACCCTGCTGTGGAAGCTGCTGGAGGAGATCAAGCCGGGTGACCGCGTGGTCCTGCAGCGCACGCCGCAGGACGAGGCGACGACGCTGACGCCCGAGCAGCGAGGTGCGGCCCTGCTCGCCGGTGCGTTCGTGAGCGAGGGGTTCGTCTCCGAGAGCCGTGCGGGCTTCAACAACCTCGACGCGGACTACTTCGAGCTCGTGGTCGCGGCGTACGACCTCGTCGTGGGCGGGCAGCGCTACGTCTACTCCCGCACGATCAAATCCGGTTCGCTCCTGCACGAGCTGGATGTGCAGAACCTCACCGCGCTCCGGCAGAGCGTGCTCGGCACGATGGTCGGTGAGCGCAGTGCGGCCAAGCGGGTGCCCGAGTTCGTCTGGCAGGGCGGGTCCGCGGCCAAGCGGGTGTTCCTCGCTTCGCTGTTCACCGGTGACGGCTCGGCGTCGGCGCTGCCGCGCAACACCGTGCAGGTCTCGTACTCGACGCGGAGCACCCGACTCGCCCGCGAGGTGCAACAGCTCCTGCTGGAGTTCGGTGTCGTCAGCACGCTGGTGAACTACGAGAACGGCGAGGTCAAGGTCGTCATCACCAACCGGCGTGACGCCCGGCTGTTCGCCCGCAACGTCGGGTTCCTCGGCGCGAAGCAGGACAAGCTGGCGGCGATCCTGGCGGCCGTGCCGGCGCAGAGCCGGGCGATGAGCAGCGACCACGTGCCGTTCGTCGGCGACTACATCCGCGCGCACGGCGCGGCGCGGTGGACCGAGCGCGACTGGCTGCGCAGGCACAACGTCGACCGCGTGGAGCGGTGGGAGCGCGACTACGACGAGATCGCCGCGCGGATCACCGACCGCGAGGTGCTGGGCGTGGTCGAGCCCCTGGTGGACGGCCGCTTCTACTACGCGGCGGTCGAATCCGTCACGGACGCGGGCGTCCAGCCGGTGTACAGCCTGCGGGTCGACACCGACGACCACGCGTTCATCACCGACGGCTTCGTCAGCCACAACACCGAGTGCCGGCTCACGCCGCTGGCCATGCAGATGCTGGCCGACATCGAGGAAGAGACCGTCGACTTCCGCGACAACTACGACGGTCGCATCCAGGAGCCGACGGTCCTGCCGTCGCGCATCCCGAACCTGCTGATCAACGGCAGCTCCGGCATCGCGGTCGGGATGGCCACCAACATCCCGCCGCACAACCTGCGCGAGGTCGCGGCCGGGGTGGTGTGGGCGCTGGACAACCCCGAGGCGTCCGACGAGGAGACGCTCGACGCGATGATCGAGCGGATCAAGGGGCCGGACTTCCCGACGTACGGCCAGATCCTCGGCACGGCCGGCATCGAGGACGCGTACCGCACCGGGCGCGGCTCGGTGAAGATGCGCGCGGTCGTGGAGATCGACGAGGACGCCAAGGGGCGCACCATCCTGGTCGTCACCGAGCTGCCCTACCAGGTGAACCCGGACAACCTGGTGGAGAACATCGCGACGCTGGTCCGCGACCAGAAGCTCACCGGCATCGCGAACATCGCCGACGAGTCGAACCGGCGCAGCGGCATGCGCATCGTCGTCACGCTCAAGCGGGACGCGGTCGCCAAGGTGGTGCTGAACAACCTCTACAAGCACACCCAGCTCCAGTACTCGTTCGGCGTGAACATGCTGGCCCTGGTCGACGGCGTGCCGCGCACGCTGCGGCTGGACCAGATGATCCGGCACTACGTGAAGCACCAGATCGAGGTCATCGTCCGGCGCACGCGGTACCGGCTGCGCAAGGCCGAGGAGCGGGCCCACATCCTGCGCGGCCTGGTCAAGGCGCTGGACCACCTGGACGAGGTGATCGCGCTGATCCGCCGGTCGGACACGCCCGACGTGGCGCGCACCGGCCTGATGCAGCTCCTGGACGTCGACGAGATCCAGGCGAACGCGATCCTGGAGATGCAGCTCCGCCGCCTGGCGGCCCTGGAACGGCAGAAGATCATCGACCAGCTCGCCGAGATCGAGCTGGAGATCGCCGACCTCAAGGACATCCTGGAGAAGCCGGAGCGGCAGCGCGCCATCGTGCGCGAAGAGCTGATGGCGATCGTGGACAAGCACGGCGACGACCGGCGGACGCACATCGTGCCGTTCGACGGCGACGTGTCGATGGAAGACCTGATCGCGGTCGAGGACGTCGTCGTCACGATCACCCGGACGGGGTACGCGAAGCGCACCAAGACCGACCTGTACCGCTCGCAGAAGCGCGGCGGCAAGGGCGTGCAGGGCGCGCAGCTCAAGCAGGACGACATCGTGCAGCACTTCTTCGTGTGCTCCACGCACGACTGGATCCTGTTCTTCACCAACAAGGGGCGGGTGTACCGGGCCAAGGCCTACGAGCTGCCCGAGGCCAACCGCAACGCGCGCGGCCAGCACGTGGCGAACCTGCTGGCGTTCCAGCCGGACGAGGAGATCGCCCAGGTCATCCAGATCAAGAACTACGGGGTCACGCCCTACCTGGTGCTGGCCACCAAGAAGGGGCTGGTCAAGAAGTCGAAGCTGTCCGACTTCGATTCCAACCGATCGGGTGGTCTGATCGGCATCAACCTGCGGGACGACGACGAGCTGGTGGGCGCGGTGCTCTGCTCGGCGGAGGACGACCTGCTCCTGGTGTCGGCCGACGGCCAGTCCATCCGGTTCCGCGCCGGCGACGAGGCGCTGCGGCCGATGGGCCGGGCCACGTCCGGCGTGCTCGGGATGCGTTTCAACAGCGGTGACGAGCTGTTGTCGATGGGTGTGGTCCAAGAGGGTCTGTTTGTTTTGGTGGCCACCGATGGTGGGTACGCCAAGCGCACGCCGATCGAGGACTACCCCGTCCAGGGTCGCGGTGGGAAGGGTGTGCTGACGATCCAGCACGACCGGAGGCGTGGGAGGCTTGTCGGCGCGCTCATCGTCGACGTCGACGACGAGCTGTACGCGATCACCTCTTCCGGCGGGGTCATCCGGACCAGCGCCGTGGAGGTGCGCAAAGCGGGCAGGCAGACGAAGGGCGTCCGGTTGATGAACCTGGGCGAAGGGACCACTCTCATCGCGGTGGCACGCAACGCCGACGAGACCGGAGACGTCCCCAATGGTGACGGCGGGGACCAGGCGGAGCCTGCCAACTAGCGCGAACGAGAGGTTGAGGACAGCTCGTGACTTCACCCGAGAAGCCAGAGGACAAGACCACGGTGATCACCCGGCCCGGCGCCGAGGCGACACCTGAGCAGCCGAAGGCGCAGACTTCGTCGGGTGCCGACACGGCCGCCGAGCAGGAGGCGCCCGTCACGCCGCCGCCCTGGCAGCGGGTCACGAGCGACGCGCGGTACGGCGAGGCGCGGCAGGTCGGGCCGGGCGACCCGGCGCCGGAGCAGCCGACGGTGGAGGTCGGGCAGCAGCCCTCGTACCCGGCCTCCGACCCGGACACGGTGGCGGTGGCCCGGCCGGTGATCACCGGGACGGCCGCGCCGCACGGCGCGCCACCCGGCGCGGCCCGGACGTCGGTCAACCTGGGCGCCGCGAACGGGCGGCCGGCGGCGTCCGGGTCTGCCTCGCGGCGGCCCGGCCGGGGACCTCGCCGGGCGAGCCTCCAGGTCAAGCGGGTCGACCCGTGGTCGGTGCTGAAGCTGGCGCTGGTGCTGGGTGTGGCGCTGTTCTTCGTGTGGCTGGTCGCGGTGGGCGTGCTGTACGGCGTGCTGAACGGCATGGGCGTGTGGGACAAGATCAACAACACCGCCAACGACCTGTTGCAGGGCAACGAGCCGTCCGGCGACCCGTTGATCAGCGCCGGGCGCGTGTTCGGTGTCGCGGCGATCGTCGGCGCGGTCAACATCGTGCTGTTCACGGCGCTGGCCACGGTCGGCGCGTTCGTCTACAACGTGTCGGCGGACCTCGCCGGCGGGCTCGAAGTGACCTTGTCCGAACGGGAGTGACCCGGTTTGGGGCGACGACTGGGGATCGTGTACTGTTGCCGTCGTTGCCCCGAGGGCCTATAGCTCAGGCGGTTAGAGCGCTTCACTGATAATGAAGAGGTCGGAGGTTCAAGTCCTCCTAGGCCCACCGGATGTTCGCAGGATTGCAGAGGGGAAACTGCTGTGAAGAAGATCATCGCACTTGTCGCCGTCGCCGGTGCGGTCCTGTTCTTCGTCAAGCGCAGCCGCTCGGCCAAGGCCGACGCGGACCTGTGGCGCGAGGCCACCGCTCCGACCGACTGAACCCGCGAAGGGCGGATTTCTGCCGCTCCTCGCGAGGGGACGTAGCTCAATTGGCAGAGCACCGCCTTTGCAAGGCGGGGGTTAGGGGTTCGATTCCCCTCGTCTCCACGGGCTCGGGCGACCCGTGTTCGCGGAATGCGCTCACCTGGTCGCCCGTCCTCCTTGTGGGGGTGCAACCCCCACGCCCCGCCCGGCGGGCTTCGCCCCCGGACCCCCGATGTGGTGGTCCGGTTGCGTTGTCTGGTGCCGGGTGCGGTGGGTGTACGTACTTTAAGGTCCGCGCGATGCGCGGACCTTTTTCGTGCGTGGTGGTGGGGGAACGAGACTTGGGTTGGGAGGCTGGGGCCGGCCGTGGTCCCTGGGTTGTCGGGCGGGAGCACGGCCGGCCGGTTGGCTGGTGGTTAGGCGTTGGCCAGGGACGTTGACGTGTTGTGTTGTTTGCGGCCGGCGATCACTCGGTCCAGGGCCCAGGCGCCTGGGCCGGTGAAGACCAGGAGCAGGAAGACCCAGGAGTACACGGCGGCTAGTTCTCCGTGGTTCTGGATCGGCAGCAGGCCGTCCGGCTGGTGCACCACGAAGTACGCGTACGCCATCGCACCCGACGAGATGAGGGCGGCGACGCGTGTCCCCAGGCCGACGACGATCAGCGCGCCGCCGACGAGTTCGATCAGTCCCGCCGGGCCTGCCGGCCAGGACGTGATGGACACCGCACCCTTCGCACCCAGCACACCGAACAGCTTCTGTGCCCCGTGGCACACGAACAACACGCCGACGACGATCCGGAACAGCGCAAGGGCGTGATCACGACCGCGGTCTAAGACGTTCATCTTGGGTTCAGTCCTCACATCGCAGGGCGGCCTGGCAGGGTAAGGACAACCTAACCCCCATGACGTTGCGTGCCTAGGTCGTCACCCTGTCGATTAGCTGTTGGGATTCTGATTGACTTGCCACCCTATGAACCGAGCGCTGCGCAATGCCCTGCCGTCCCTGCTGGTCCTCGGCGCGCTGACCGCGTGCGGCACCGCCGACCCGACCGTCACGCCGACCGCGACGTCGCCGACCGTCGCGCGAAGCACCCCGGCCGCCACCGCGCCGGCCGGACCGCCGCCCGTGCCGGAGCCGACCGCTGATGGGACGTGTCCCTATTTGGCGTCGACGGTCGTCGCCGAGTCCAACGGACAACTGGTGCGGA
Source organism: Actinosynnema sp. CS-041913 (assembly GCF_050942485.1). Lineage (NCBI taxonomy): Bacteria > Bacillati > Actinomycetota > Actinomycetes > Pseudonocardiales > Pseudonocardiaceae > Actinosynnema > Actinosynnema sp. CS-041913. Next base: position 14,563 of record NZ_CP192037.1, read on the forward strand.
ATGTCCGGCTGTCCGCCGACCAGCCCGATCCCGCCTGTTTCTTCTACGCGAACGCCACTGACGTGCAGTTGTCGGTGTGGGTATTCCACGGTGACGCGAAAACGGCGAAAGCCGTGGTCGACCGGGCCACCCCGGTCGCCGAGTCCAGCCCGGCGAGCGCGCCCGAGGGGTGGGCCGGCGGGTCGCTGGCGGCCGGCGAGGGCGCGGTCTACGCGGTCGCCAAGGACGGCGACGCGGTGGTCGTGACCAGCAACCAGAAGCAGACCATCAAGGCGCGGCGGATCGCCGAGACCGTGATCGGCAACCTGGGCCTGTGAGGCTGGGACTGTGAGGCTGGGCCGGTCGAGGCCGGCCGGTGGAGAACCGCGTGCTTCGCGCCCGCCCCGGAATCCGGCGGCGGGCGCGAAGGGTGGTGCGGGCTAGCTCCGGTCGGTGACGCTCTGGTCGGCGACACGGCCGTTGCGGGCGGCTGTGTCACCGGGCACGGCGTCCGGAGTCGGCTCGACGACCTCCTCCTCGACGTCCTCCAAGTGCACTTCCTGCGGCCGGCGGGTGAGCGCCACGTAGCCGGCGACCACGCCCGCCACGAGGATGCCGAGCACCCACGGCCACTTGCGGCTCTTGGGCCGCTGCGACGCCGCGTAGTCCTTCCGGGCCTGCTTGGCGGCCTTGCGCACGTCCTTGGCGCGCGACCCGGCCTCCTTGCGGGCCCGTTCGGCGGCCTTCGCGACGTCCTTGCGGACGCCCTTGGCCTTCTTGGCGAGCCGCTTGCGCGTCTTGCGGGTCGACTTCTCGACCTCCTCGGCCTTCTCGACCAGCAGGCCCGCGCGGTCCGCGACCACACCACGCAGGTGCTCGGCCGTGACGCCCCGCTCGGCGAGCTTGCCCTCGGCCCGTTCCGCCCACGTGACCGCCGTGTCCGCGCCCGCTTGACCAGCGCGGACAGCGTTACGACGGACGGCGCGCAGACCCGTGCCGACGGCCTTGCCAACCGACTCCCCGGCTCGGGTCATGGCAGCTACCTCATCCATATCGCGCTCCACAAGCTGTCGGTCAGTCACGCTTCGGCTATACCCATCGTGCCCCTTCCCCAACCCTCCCGCCCACGGATGGCACGATGGTGGGTGTGGCAGACAGCAACGACTCGCTCGTCGGGACCAAGGTGACGGCGACCCTGCACACCTCGCAGGGCGACATCCGCATCACCCTCTTCCCCGACCACGCTCCCAAGACGGTGGCGAACTTCGTCGGTTTGGCGGAGGGGACCAAGGACTACTCCGAGGCCAACGCTCGCGGGGAGGCCACCGGTCCGTTCTACGACGGTGCGGTCTTCCACCGCGTCATCGCGGGCTTCATGCTCCAGGGCGGCGACCCGACCGGCACCGGCCGCGGCGGCCCCGGCTACAAGTTCGCCGACGAGTTCCACCCGGAACTCCAGTTCAACAAGCCCTACCTGTTGGCGATGGCGAACTCCGGGCCCAACTCGAACGGCTCGCAGTTCTTCATCACGGTCGCGCCGACCACGTGGCTGAACTTCAAGCACACCATCTTCGGCGAGGTCGCCGACCAGGACTCGATCAACGTGGTGAACACGATCGGCAACCTGCCGACCGGAGCCGGCGACCGCCCGGTCACCGACGTGGTGATCGAGAAGGTCTCGATCGAGCGCGCCTGAGAGCCCGTGAACCCGCCTGTCGCCCCCGGTGACCCGGTCGGCACGCCCACCTGCGTGCGGCACCCCGACCGGGCCACCGGGCTGCGGTGCACCCGGTGCGAACGCCCGGCGTGCCCCGAGTGCCTGCGCGACGCCTCCGTCGGCTACCAGTGCGTGGACTGCGTGTCCGAGGGCCGGCGCACCGCGCGCCGGTCCCGCACCTTCGTCGGGGCGGAGTTCTCGTCGCGCCTGGTCGTGACGCCCGTGCTGATCGCGCTGAACGTGCTGCTGTTCGCGGTGACCGCGGCGCAGGCGGGCAGCGTGGTGAGCAACGAGCGCTCGCCGTTGTTCGCGGACTTCTTCCTGTGGCCGGTCGGGATCTACCTGGGCGAGTGGTGGCGGCTGGTCACCTCGGGGTTCCTGCACTTCGGGCCCGCGCACCTGGCGCTGAACATGATCGCCCTGTACGTGCTGGGGCGTGACCTGGAACCGGTGTTCGGCAAGGTCCGGTTCCTCGCCGTCTACCTGGTGTCGCTGCTGGGCGGCGGGGTCGCGGTGTACCTGTTCGGCGGGGTGAACACACCGGTCGCGGGCGCTTCCGGCGCGGTCTACGGCCTGATGGGCGCGATGCTGGTGGCCGTGCTGCGGCTGAAGCTCAACCCGGGTTCGGCGCTGGGCGTCATCGGCTTGAACCTCGTGCTGAGCTTCACCCTGCCGGGGATCTCGCTGCTCGGGCACCTCGGCGGCCTGGTCGTCGGCGCGGCGGTGACCGCCGGCCTGGTCTACGCGCCGCCCGCCCGCCGTGACGTGTGGCAGACGGGCGCGGTGGTCGGGGCGTTCGTGCTGTTGGTCGTGATGGCGTTCGTGCGGACCGGCCAGCTCGGCTAGGGCTTCAGGGGCGCAGCGCGTGCAGGACGTCGGCCACGTCCTCCGGGTCGGTGCCCAGGTCCATCGGGGTGAGGACGAACAACTGCTCGTCCTCGCCCTGCCGCCAGTCCAGCTCCAGGGTGGCCACCTCGCGGCCCAGCCGGCGGGTGCGGACGAGTTTCACCTTCACCTGGTGCCAGGGCAGGTGGCGGGCGCCGGTGAGGGTGCGGACGGTCAGGCCGTCGCCGTCCGCGGTGAGCTTGGGGCGCACGAACGTGCTGTAGGCGGCCAGCGCCAGCAGCATCGCCGTCGCCGTGCCCAGCATGACCCTCGCGGTGGCCTCGGGGCCGAGGATCGTGGCCACGAGGGCCACCGCGGCGAGTGCCCAGGCCAGGGCGGCTACGGCCGGTTTGGGGGACCAGGAGCGGGGTGGCATCACGCGTTCGAGTGTCCCCTATGTGGACAACTGGAGGGCTCTACCGGCCCTTGTGCAATTTGGCGCAAAGTTGTCCACAGGAGTTGTCCCCATTGGGGATGAGTTACATCTCTGTGCTTCGGTGACCGAAAGGTGAACTGGGTGAACCAACGGCTAACGTGCGACGGCCCGGACGCGTGAACCGTCCGGGCCGTCCGCCACGTGGCGTAGCGCGTGGTCAGCGCCACCGCATGGTCATGAGCAACCCAATGATCATCAGGGCGAACCCGATACCGAAGTTCCAGCTCCCGAGGTCCATCATCACCGGGACCTTCTCGCCCGCGATGTAGTTGACCACCAGCCACGCCAGGCCGAGCAGCATCATGCCGAGCATCACGGCGATGTAGACCGGGTGCGACGGACCGGCCGCCTTCACCTTCACCGGGGTGCGGCGATCGGCCGGCGCCGTGTAGACGGCCTTCTTGCGGACCTTGGACTTGGGCATTCTGTCCTCGCCTGACGGGTGGATGAGCCTCCAGTGGCGCGAGTTTACGTCCACTGCTGGATGAACACGTTAACGTAACCGGGCAGGTCCCTGAAGCACCGTGTAGTTCTGGAACGTTCGGCCCGGGAGGTTTTTCGGTGAGCTACGACCCGCCCCCGCCGCGAGGCGGCCCGTCGGGCCCGCCGCCGGGACGACCGCTTCGTCCCAGGCCAGGGCCCCAACGCCCGACGCCGCCACCGCCACCGGCGCCCGAAGAGGTCACGCGGATCGCGCCGGGAGCGTGGGACGAGCCTTCGGTCCGGCCGCCCACACCACCTCAAGGACACCCCCGTTCGAGCGACCCGCGCCACGCCGAGGGCCGCCACAGCGACTCGTCCGCGCCCCGCCCCTACGCCCCGCATCGCGCTCCGGATCGCGCTCCGGATCGCACCTCGGGCGGTCGCCGCGCGCTGCCGGACGCCGGGGTCGACGCGGGCCCGGGGTTCGGCGGCCCGGATTCCTGGTCGGGCCGGCTCAGTCCTGACACGGGGCCGAACGGGTTCCGCCGTCCTGGCACCCCTGACCTGAACGGCGAGCCCGAACTGCTGACACCCGGTCGCAGGCCCCGGCCCGGACCGCCGCCACCGCTGTCGCCACCGCCGTTGGCACCGTCAGCACCGCCGTTGGCACCGCCGGCACCGTCAGCCGCGCCGGCCGACGCCACCCGCTACACGAACGCGTTCTCCGGCAGCCTCCCGCCGCCGCCCGCGTCGCCCCAGGCCGGTCCACTCCGGACCGCACGCCCGCGACCTCGACCCGTCGACCCGCCCACCGAGATCATCGAACCGGTCGAAGACGAGTACGTAGACGACTACGACGACTACGACGACGACTACGTGGACGACTACGACGACGACCCACCTCCGCCCCCGGACAGCACGGCGCGCAAAACCGTCCGCACGGTCGGCGAGCTGCTGATCACCGCGGGCCTGGTGATCCTGCTCTTCGTCGTCTACGAGGTCTACGTCACCGACCTCATCTCCGCCGGCAAGCAGGACGACGCGACCAGCGCCCTGGACGAGCAGTGGAACGCCAACACCGTCGAACCCGCCGACCCGCAGCGCGAGCTCAAGTACGACCTGATCGAGGGCCAGGCGTTCGCCAAGATGTACATCCCGGTGTTCGGCCCGGACTACAAGTTCTCCGTCGTCGAGGGCACCACCGACAAGCACCTCGAAATCGGTCCCGGCCACTACGTGAACACCGCGCTGCCCGGCAACCCCGGCAACTTCGCGGTCGCCGGGCACCGGGTCGGCAAGGGCGCGCCGTTCAACGACCTGGACCTGCTCAACTCGTGTGACGCGATCATCGTGGAGACGCAGACGCACTGGTTCGTCTACCGGATGCTGCCCAAGGCGGGCGAGGTCGCGGGCTGGGCGCAGAACGAGAAGTCGAAGAGCAAGCAGTGCGCGAAGGTGTCGCCGCTGGGCGGCTCCTACGACAAGACGGTCGGCCAGGAGATCGTGCTGCCCACGCAGGGCGAGGTCATCAACGAGGTGCCGCACTTCACCGGCGCGGCTCCCCCCGAGGCGCAGCAGGTGGCGCTGATGACGCTGACCACCTGCCACCCCCGGTTCTCCGACAAGCAGCGGCTGATCGTGCACGCGGTGCTGGACCAGGGTTATCCCAAGGCGCCGGGGTTCGTGCCCGAAGAGCTCAAGGAGCAGTGATGTACGGCTGGATCTGGCGCCACCTCCCCGGGCCGCTGCCGGTGCGCGTGATCGAGGCACTGGTGCTGGTGGCCGGGGTGGTGGCGTTGCTGATGTTCGTCGTGTTCCCGTGGGCCGAGCCGAAGCTGCCGTTCAACAACGTGACGACCGCCCAGTGACGCCCAGGGCCGGGCGAGTCGCGCGATAGGCGCTGTGCGGACCGGGCGAGCCGTCCGGCAGGCGCTCAGGGCAGGGAGACCGCCGTCATCGTCTCCCGGTCCACGACCTTGATCCGCGCACGGCCCCGCTCCTCACCCAGCGCGATCTCGTGGGCGTCGAGCCTGCGCCAGCCGTCGACCGTGGTGAACGGCACGGCGCGCTGCTCCAAGAACCGCACCACGGCGTCCGGGTCGGCGACCGGGGCACCGGGCAGCGCCGGGGCGTCCGCGAGCAGGCTGGTCACGGTCTCCAGCGCGTCGCCCTTGGTGTGGCCGATGAGCCCGATGGGGCCGCGCTTGATCCAGCCGGTGACGTAGACGCCGGTGATGGCCTGGTCGTCCAGGTCGAGCACGCGGCCCGCCTGGTGCGGCACGGTGCCCGAGGTGTGGTCGAACGGCAGGTCGGGCAGGTGCGTGGACAGGTAGCCGACCGCCCGGTACACGGCCTGGACGGGCCAGTCGGTGAACTCGCCGGTGCCCGCCACGCTGCCGTCGCCGACCAGCTTCATCCGCTCGGTGCGCAGGCCGGCGACCCTGCCGTCGGCGCCGAGCACCTCGACCGGCGCTTCCAGGAAGTGCAGGTGCAGCTTGCGCGGGCGGTCGCCGACGTCGCGGATCGCCCACTCCTGGAGCGTCTTCACGACCATCTCGACCTGCTTGTTGGACCGGATCGACGCCATGCTGGCCGCGCAGAAGTCGATGCCCTCCGGGTGCACGACCACCTCGACGTTCGGCGAGTGGTCGAGTTCGCGCAGCTCCAGCGGCGTGAACTTGGCCTGGGCCGGACCACGCCTGCCGAACACGTGCACGTCGGTGACCGGGCTGGCCGCCAGGCCCCGGTGGACGTTGTCCGGGATCTCGGTGTTGAGCAGCTCGTCGGCGGTCTTGGCGAGGATGCGGGCGACGTCCAGCGCCACGTTGCCGACGCCGAGCACGGCGACCTGCGAGGCGTCCAGCGGCCAGTCGCGCGGCACGTCGGGGTGGCCGTCGTACCAGGACACGAAGTCGGCCGCGCCGTAGGAGCCGGCCAGGTCGATGCCGGGGATGTCCAGCGGCCGGTCCCTCTCCGCCCCGGTGGAGAAGATGACGGCGTCGTAGAACTGGCGCAGGTCGTCCAGCTTCAGGTCCACGCCGTACTCGACGTTGCCGAAGAACCGGATCTCCGGCCGGTCCAGCACGCGCTGGAGGGCGGTCACGATGCCCTTGATGCGCGGGTGGTCCGGCGCGACGCCGTACCTGATCAGGCCGTACGGGGCGGGCATCCGCTCGAACAGGTCGATGCTGACGTCCGCGTCCGACTTGGTCAGGGTGTCGGCGGCGTAGATGCCCGCGGGGCCCGCGCCGACGACGGCGACGCGCAGTGGACGTGTCATACCTATAGGTTAGGAGAGCCTAAGCTCACTTCTGACGAGAGGTTGGTCACGGCTACGCTGGCGGCCATGCGCGTGCTCGTGGTCGACAACTACGACAGCTTCGTCTACAACCTCGTCCAGTACCTGGCCCAGCTCGGGGTCGAGTGCGTGGTGCGGCGCAACGACGCCGTCGACCTGGATGAGATCACCGGGGTCGGCGGTGTGCTGGTCAGCCCCGGCCCCAGCACGCCCGACAAGGCGGGCCGAAGCATGGACGTGATCCGCCGGTGCGCGGACAGCGGCGTCCCGGTGTTCGGGGTGTGCCTCGGCCACCAGGCGATCGGCGCGGTGTGGGGCGGCACCGTCGACCTCGCGCCGGAGCTGCTGCACGGCAAGACCAGCGTCGTGCACCACAGCGGGGCCGGCGTGCTGGCCGGCGTGCCCAGCCCGTTCACGGCCACCCGGTACCACTCGCTGACCGTGCTGCCGGACACCATCCCCGCCGAGTTCGAGGTCACCGGCCGCACCGAGAGCGGTGTGGTGATGGCGATGCGGCACCGGGAGCTGCCGGTCGAGGGCGTGCAGTTCCACCCGGAGTCCGTGCTCACCGAGGGCGGGCACCGGATGCTCGCCAACTGGCTCCGGGTGTGCGGCTTCGAGGTGCCCGAGAGCACCGTGGCGCAGCTTGAGAACGGCATGCGCCAGCTCGCGGCGGCGGCCGGCCAGGTCTGATCCGACCGCGACCGGGCCGACCGCGACCGGGCCGGCTGAACGAGGCCAGACCATGACGAAGGCCCCCGACTCCGGCGCGGAGTCGGGGGCCTTCGTCGTCACCGCTACCTGGTCGGCCCGGTCGACCCGATCCTGAACTCGAACACGATCACCGTGATCCGCGCGTTCTTCGCGACCGCCGCGTCCGGCTTGATCTCCGTGTCCGCGATCTTCTTGTCCTGCGCCAGGTCGTTGGTCGGCGTCTTGGACGCCACGTTCAGATCACCGGTCCACCCGAGCGAGTTCAGCTTCGCCCGCGCCTGGCTCTCGGTCATCCCGGTCAGGTCGGGCATCAGGAACTGGTTGCCCTTCGACACGCTCAGCGTGACGAAGCTGCCCTTCTCGGCACGGCCGGGGCCCGGGTTCTGCGCGACCACCTCGCCCTGGTCCTTCGGGCTGTCCACGTCCTTGATCTGCACCTTGAAGCCGTTGCCCTCCAGCGTCTCCCGCGCCCGCTGCTGGGTCTGGCCAGTCACGTCGGGAAGCTGCACGGTGTCCGGGCCCTTGCCGATGAACACGGTGATGGTGCTGCCGCGGGCCGCCTTCGTGCCGGAGCCGGGGTTCTGGTCGGCGACCTTGCCGACCAGCCTGGGGTCCTCCACCTCGACCTGCTCGGTGGACTGCTTGAACACCCACTTGTCGGTTTCGAGCTTCTTCTGCGCGTCGACCGGCGACAGGCCCTTCACGTCGGGCACCTCGACCTGCTCGGCCGCCGCGCCCACGACGAGCGTGACCTTGGTGTTGTACTTGTCGACCTCGCGGCCCGTCGGCGGGTCGGTCTCCAGGACCTTGTTGATGTCGTCGGTGGTGCACTCGATCGGCGCGCCCGGCTGGCACGGCTGCGGCGACAGGATGTACTGGAGGCCGAGCTTCTGCAGCTCGTCCTGGGCCGCCGTCGCCGTCTGCCCCTTCAGGTCCGGGACCTTCACCTTGTTCGAGTCGGCGCTGTTGCCCTTGTCGCCCAGCAGCGACGTGGTAATCCACGCGGCGAGGGCGAGGACCGCGACGCACAGCAGGACGACCAGCGTGATCATGATCGTCTTCTTGCGCCGGGCCCGCCGCTCCGCCTCTTCCTCCGCCACCGGGTCGTAGTCGTCCGGCTCCTCGCGGGACGCGGCCGGGCGGTGTCTGCCGCCGGCGGCCACCTCGGTGCGCGGCGACTGGTTGAGCACCGCCGTGCGATCCTCGGGCGTCATCACGGCGGGCGCGGACGGGCGTTGGCCGGACAGCACGCGCACCAGGTCCGCGCGCATCTCGGCGGCCGACTGGTAGCGGTTCGCCGGGCCCTTCGCCATCGCCTTCAGCACGATCGCGTCCAGCGCGGGCGTCACCTTCGGGTTCAGCGACGACGGCGGCTTCGGGTCCTCCCGCACGTGCTGGTAGGCCACCGCCACGGGCGAGTCGCCGGTGAACGGCGGCTCGCCGGTCAGCAGCTCGAACAGCACGCAGCCCGACGCGTACACGTCCGACCGGGCGTCGACGGCCTCGCCGCGCGCCTGCTCCGGCGACAGGTACTGGGCGGTGCCGATCACGGCCGCCGTCTGGGTCACCGCCGCCTGGCCGTCGTGCACGGCCCGCGCGATGCCGAAGTCCATCACCTTGACCGCGCCCGACCGGGTGATCATCACGTTCGCGGGCTTCACGTCCCGGTGCACGATCCCGTGCCGGTGGCTGAAGTCCAGCGCGGCCGACACGTCGGCCATGATCTCCATCGCGCGCTTGCCGGTCAGCGGTCCCTGCGTCTTCACGATGTCGCGCAGCGTCCGACCGTCGACGTATTCCATGACGATGTAAGGCAGCGGGCCGTACTCGGTGTTCGTCTCACCGGTGTCGTAGACGGCGACGATGGCGGGGTGGTTCAGCGCCGCGGAGTTCTGGGCCTCCCGCCGGAACCGCTCCTGGAACTGGGTGTCGCGGGCGAGGTCGGCGCGGAGCACCTTGATCGCCACGTCCCGGCCGAGCCGCACGTCGCGGCCCTTGTGGACCTCCGACATACCGCCGTAGCCGAGGGTCTCACCCAGTTCGTAGCGGTTGGAGAGCAGTCGCGGAGTGCTCATCAGTGCTTCGTCCCGCTCCTCGTCAACGGTCCTGCCATCGCTTGCGTCCGCCTTCGTACCGTTCGGTCGTCACGTCGGTACACACGTCACCGTCACCCGTGAGCCGATCGCAACCTCGCCGCTCGGGCTCAGATCCGACACCAGGCACCGCTTCTGGTCCCGCGGCGCGCCACCCTGGTCGGTGTGCACCTCGGCCTCCAGGCCGTACCCGGACAGCTTCTTCGAGACCTCGTCGGCCGGGCGGTCGACGAAGTCCGACTTCGTGATCGTGACCGTCGGTGTGCCGGGGATCCGATCGGTCGAGTCGTCCAGTGGGGAAGGGCGGGCGCTTGTGGTGCCTCGCTGGCTAGTCCCACCGGGTACCTCTTCGTCCTTGCCCATCCCGCGCAGAATGACCACGCCGAGAACCAACAGCACAGCCACCAGCACAGCGACCATAACCCACAGCACGGCCCGGTTGCGCCCCGGTGGCCGTGGCGGCGGCGGCAACGGTCCGAAAGCGCCCGTGCGCGGAGTGTTCACCTGCGGCGGCGCCGGCTGGAGGCCCGGTCGGGAGCCCGGGTGGGTCACCGGGACGCCGGGAGGGGTGAGCTGCGCCATAGGGGCGAGGGGCGCCGGCCCGACCGCCATGGCCAGTCCGGTCGGCGTGGGCAGCGGCTGCCCGGAGCGCACCGCGCCCACCGCCGCCGCGAACTCGCCGCCGTTGCGGTAGCGCTGGCGCGGGTCCTTGACCAGGGTCGCCTCGATCAGCGCGCGCGGGCCCGGCGGCACGTCCGGCGGCAGCGGCGGGGCGATGTCCCGGATGTGCATCATGGCCACGGTCACCGCGTTCTCCGACAGGAACGGCCGGTGCCCGGTGAGGCACTCGTAGCCGCACACGGCCAGCGCGTACACGTCGCTCGCGGGTTCGGCGGCGTGACCCAGGGCCTGCTCGGGCGCGATGTAGTGGGCGGTGCCCATCACCATGCCGGTGTGCGTCACCGGTGCCGCGTCCGCCGCCTTCGCGATGCCGAAGTCGGTGATCTTCACCTGGCCGGTCGGGGTGACCAGGATGTTGCCCGGCTTCACGTCCCGGTGCACCAGCCCGCGCTCGTGCGCGGCCTGCAACGCGTTGCCCGCCTGCTCCAGCAGGTCCAGCGTGCGGTCCGCGCCCAGCCTGCCGCGCGCGATGATCGCCGCCAGCGGCTCGCCCTCCACCAGCTCCATCACCAGGTACGCGGTGTCCTCCGGCCCGTCCGGCACGGACGCCGTCTCGCCGTAGTCGTGCACCGCCGCGATGCCGGGGTGGTTCAGCGACGCCGTCGTCCGCGCCTCGATGCGGAACCGGTTGAGGAACTCCGAGTCGCCGGACAGCTCCGCCTTGAGCACCTTCACCGCGACCTTGCGGTCCAGCCGGGTGTCGGCCGCCTCCCAGACCTCGCCCATGCCGCCCACCGCGATCCGCCTGCTCAGGCGGTACCGCTCGGCGAGCAACTGGCCGGAGGTCAGCATCAGCGGCTCCCGAGGTAGGCGCCGATGACCGCGCGCCCGATCGGCGCGGCGACCCGGCCGCCGGTCGCGGCCAGGCCCGCGTCACCACCGTTCTCCACGATCACCGCGATCGCGATCTCGGGCTTCTCGGCCGGCGCGAACGCCACGTACCAGGCGTGCGGCTTGGTGCTCTTGACGTCCTCGCCGTGCTCGGCGGTGCCGGTCTTCGACGCGATGGTGACGCCGGAGAGCTGGCCGCCCTTGAAGGTGTTCTTCTCCGACTCGATCATCATGTCGCGCAGCGCGCGGGCCTCGTCGGCCTCCATCGCGTCCGCGACCTCGTCGCCCTTGTCCTCGCTGATCACCTGGAGGTCGGGCGCGAGGATCTTCTGCACCAGGTGCGGGCGCATCCGCACGCCGCCGTTGGCGATGGTCGCGGCCACGACCGCGTTCTCCAGCGGCGTCACCAACACGTCCCGCTGGCCGATGCCGGTCTGGAACACCGACGGCTCGTCCGGCATCGGGCCCAGCGTGGACGTCTCGACCGCGAGCGGGATCCTCAGGTCGTCGTCGTCGAAACCGAACTTCGCCGCCGCCTTGCGCAGCTTGTCCTTGCCCAGTTCGTTGGCCAGCACCGCGAACGCGGTGTTGCACGACTTCGCCAGCGCCTCCTGGAGGGTGGCGGTCACGCCGTCGCCGCAGTTGGAGTCGTTGAAGTTGGGCAGCGGGGTCACGGTGCCCGGCAGCGTGATCACCGGCCGGCCGTCGACCTTGCTCTCCTTGGTCCGGCCGTCGGCCAGCGCGGCGGCGGCCACGATCAGCTTGAACGTCGAACCGGGCGCGTACAGCCCGGCCACCGGGCGGTTGAGCATCGGCAGGTCGCCGCCCGGCACGTTCAACTCCTTCCACGCCGCCTGCTGCTCCTCCACGTCGTGGCTGGCCAGCCGGTTCGGGTCGTAGGACGGCGTGCCCACCATGGCCAGGATCTCGCCGGTCTGCGGCCGGATCGCCACCACCGAGCCGTTGACGCCCTGGAGCTTCTCGTACGCGACCTCCTGGAGCGCCGCGTCGATGGTGAGCTGGAGGCTGCCGCCCTTCGGGTCGCGGCCGGTGATCAGGGCCGACACCCGGCGCGCGAACAGCCGGTCGTCCGAGCCGTTGAGCAGGTCGTCCTCGGTCCGCTCCAGCCCGCTCGCGCCGTACACGGTGGAGAAGTAGCCGGTCACCGGGGCGAACGCCGGGCCCGCGTACTTGCGCAGGTAGCGCAACCGGTCCGTGGTCTTCTCCACGGTCGCCAGCGGCTCGCCGCCGGCGGCGATGATCTGGCCGCGCTCGCGCGAGTACTGGTCCAGCACGACCCGCCGGTTCAGCGGGTCCTTGCGGTAGTCGTCGGCCTTGATGACCTGCACGTAGGTGGCGTTGCCGAGGAGCAGCAGCATCATCGCCATCATGGCCAGGCCGACGCGGCGGAGCGGTGTGTTCATTTGGGACGCTCCACCATGACTGTGAACTGGTCGGCGATCGCGGGCTGCTGCGGGCGCGGCTTGGGCGTCGTCTTCGGCCCGCGCGCCGCGTCCGAGATGCGCAGCAGCAGCGCCACGAGGATGTAGTTCGCCAGCAGCGACGAACCGCCGTAGGACAGGAACGGGGCGGTGATGCCGGTCATCGGGATCAGCTTGGTGACACCGCCGACGACGATGAAGATCTGGAACGCCACCGCGAACGCCAGACCGCCGCCGAGCAGCTTGCCGAACGTGTCGCGCACCGCGAGCGCGCCCCGCAGGCCGCGCATCGCGAACACGGTGTAGATCAGCAGCACCGCGCCCAGGCCGACGAAGCCCAGCTCCTCGCCGATCACGGCGGTGATGAAGTCGGTGTTGGCCTCCGGGATCTGGTCCGGCCGCCCGCCGCCCAGCCCCGCGCCGAACAGGCCTCCGGTGCCGAGGCCGAACAGCGACTGGACGATCTGGTAGCCCTTGTTGGTCGCGTCGGCGAACGGGTCCAGCCAGTTCTGCACGCGGATCTGCACGTGGCCGAACAGCTTCCACGCCACCACCGCGCCGACGCAGAACATCAGCACGCCGAGCACCACCCACGCCGCGCGTTCGGTCGCCACGTAGAGGAGTACGAGCACGATGCCGAAGAAGAGCAGCGACGAGCCCAGGTCCTTCTGGAGGACCATGATGCTCACGCCGACCGCCCACGCGGCGACCAGCGGGCCCAGGTCGCGGGCGCGCGGCAGGTCCAGGCCCAGCACGCGCCGGCCGGCCGTGGTGAACAGCTCGCGCTTGGACACCAGGAACGCCGCGAAGAACACCATCAGCAGGATCTTCGCGAACTCGCCCGGCTGGATGGAGAACGCGCCGAAGCTCAGCCAGATCTTCGCGCCGTTGATCTCCGGCGCGATGAAGCTCGGCAGCACACCCGGCAGCACCAGCGCCACCAGGCCCAGGAAGCCGAACGTGTAGCCGTAGCGGGCCAGCGTCCGGTGGTCGGACAGCACCTTCAGCGCGGTGCAGAACAGCACCAGCGCGATCGCCGTCCACAGCACCTGCTTGGGCGCGGCGGGCGACCACACGGCGTTGTTCGGCAGCTTCACGTCCGCCATCGCCAGGTCGATCCGGTGGATCATCACCAGCCCGAGGCCGTTCAGCAGCGCCACGCACGGCAGGATCACCGGGTCCGCGTACGGGGCCCACCTGCGCACCGCGAGGTGCGCCACGGACAGCAGCCCCAGGTACGCCAAGCCCAGCCACACGATGCGCATGGTCAGTTCCTGCTCCTGGTTGGCCTCCACCAGGATCAGCGCGATCGTCACCAGCAGGGCGGCGAACGCGAGCAGGGAGAGTTCGCTGCCGCGCCTGGTGGGCGGCTTCAACCCCGGCGACGTGCTGCTTGCCGCCGCGCGCGGCGCGTTGCCCGCCGCCGCGGGCGGCGCGCCCTCCGCGCCGGGGACCGGCGAACCCATGTGTCTACTGACCCTTCCGGCAATCCGTGCCCGGCTTCTGCACGGGCGAGGGCACCGGTGTGCCCTCCAGCGTGGTGGACGTCGTCGGCACCGCGGAGGTTGCCGCCGGGTCCACGGTGGTGGTCGTCGTCGGGGCCGGGCTGGTCGTCTGCTCCTTCGGGCAGAACGGCAGCGTCTGCTCGGTGCGCAGCCGGCGGATGGCCTCCCGCGCTCCCTCCAGGCCGTCCACGTCGGTGATGCCGTTGCGCACCACGTCCCTGGTGGCCACCTTCAGATCATCCACGGTGATCGGCTCGCACGCCTGCGCGCCGGGCGGGCAGGAGCCCTCCACCAACGTGTGCAGGTCGAACCCGAAGACGCTGCCGGTGACACCGCGGAACACCGACACCTGGCCGTCCGGCGCCGCGCCCACGTAGTACTGGCGCAGCACGTACCAGCGGGTGCCCAGACCGGCCGCCACCAGCAGCAGGAGCAGGAACACCACCAGCCCGAGCGCCTTGAGCCGGTTGCCGCGCGCCCGGCGCGGGTCCACCGGCGGCTGCGGCGGCTCGGCCCGCTGCGGGATCGGCCGGGGCCCCGTTATCGAACTCGCCCGCGAGGCGGGCGAGTCGGGGGGAGGCGGGTCCTCGCTGCCGTCACCGGCCGCGCCGCCCACTATCGGGGCGTCCTCCCCGAAGTCCACGTCGACCACGTCGGCGACCACGACCGTCACGTTGTCCGGCCCGCCGCCCTTGAGCGCCAGCTCGATCATCCGGTCCGCGCACGCCTGCGGGTCCGGGATGCGGATGGCCTCCTCCAGCGTCTCCTGGCTGACCACGCCGGACAGGCCGTCCGAGCACAGCAGGTAGCGGTCGCCCGGCCGGGCCTCCCGCACCATCAGCCGCGGCTCCACCTCGTGGCCGGTCAGCGCGCGGAGCAGCAGCGAGCGCTGCGGGTGCGTCGCCGCCTCCTCCTCGGTGATCCGGCCCTCGTCGATCAGCGACTGCACGAACGTGTCGTCGTGCGTGATCTGCGTGAAGGAGCCGTTGCGGGCCATGTACGCCCGCGAGTCGCCGATGTGCACCATGCCCAGCCGGGTGCCCGCGAACAGCACGGCGGTGAGCGTCGTGCCCATGCCGTCCAGGTCGGGGTCGGACTGCACCAGCTCGGAGATCGCGCCGTTGCCCGCGATCACCGCCTCGCGGAGCTGGCCGAGCAGGTCGTCGCCCGGCTCGTCGTCGTCGAGCGGGGCCAGGGCGGCGATGACCACCTTGCTGGCCACCTCGCCCGCGGCGTGGCCGCCCATGCCGTCGGCGAGCGCGAGCAGGCGTGGGCCCGCGTAGACGGAGTCCTGGTTGTTGGAACGCACCAGGCCCCGGTCGCTGCGGGCCGCGTATCGAAGAACGAGGGTCATGAGCGCAGCTCGATCACCGTTTTGCCGATTCGGATCGGGGAGCCGAGCGAGACCCGGAGTGGGGCCGTGACCTTCGCCCGGTCGAGATAGGTGCCGTTCGTGGAGCCCAGGTCCTCCACGTACCAGTCGGTTCCGCGCATGGAGAGGCGCGCGTGCCTGGTCGACGCGAAATCGTCGTCCAGCACGAGCGTCGAGTCGTCCGCGCGGCCGATCAGGATCGGCCTGCCGTCCAGGGAGATGCGGGTGCCCGCCAGCGCGCCGTGCGTGACGACGAGCTGCCGGGGCGCCTTGTTGCCCTTCGCGGCCTTCTTGGCGCCTCTACGCAGGCCCGGCGTCGGAACGCGCAGTCCCGACGCCGCGTACAGGTCGGACCGGACCACCCTCAGCGCAGCCAACACGAACAACCAGAGCAGGACGAGGAAACCCGCTCTGGTTAGCTGCATCACCAGCTCTGGCACCGGTTGTAACCGCTCCTGCCTTGAGTGCCGTCACGCCTTCGCCCGTCTCGACCGCTAGCCCTGGGTGCGGAAAACCAGTGAAGAGTGGCCGATGCGGACGACGTCGCCTTCCGCGAGCTGCCAAGTCTGCACCGGAGTGCCGTTCACCGTGGTCCCGTTTGTCGAACCGAGATCAGCGAGCATGGCACTGTGCCCGTCCCACGTGATCTCCAGGTGCCTCCTGGACACGCCGGTGTCGGGCAGCCGGAAGTCGGCCTCCTGGCCGCGACCGACCACGTTGCCGCCCTGCTTGAGGTTGTAGGTGCGGTTCGAGCCGTCGTCCAGGTGCAGCGTCGCGTTCAGCGTGCGCGGGCCCGACTGGACCGCCGGCGGGGCGTAGCCCTGCGACGGGTCCTGGTAGCCGGCCTGGCCGTAGCCCTGGTCGTAGCCGGGCTGCTGGCCGTAGCCGGGCTGCTGGCCGTAGCCCTGGTCATAGCCCTGCTGGCCGTAACCCTGGTCGTAGCCCTGCTGCTGTTGCTGGCCGTAGCCCTGGTCGTAGCCGGGCTGGCCGTAGCCGGGCTGCTGGCCGTAGCCCTGGTCGTAACCCTGCTGGCCGTAGCCCTGCTCGTAGCCCTGCTGCTGTTGCTGCCCGTAGCCCTGGTCGTAGCCGGGCTGCTGGCCGTAGTTCTGGTCGTAGCCCTGCTGCTGCTGTTGTTGGCCATAGCCCTGGTCGTAGCCCTGCTGCTGGCCGTAGCCGCCCTGCGCATAGGGGTCGTAGCCGGGCTGGCCCTGTCCTTGTCCGTAGCCGGGAGGCTGGCTCATGGATCCGTCTCCTGCAGTGCGAGGTGGTGCTGACCGTCGGCTGGCAACTTTCACGTCGGGGTCGACGGACGAGCTGGTTCGGAACTGTCCCGTGTGCAGCGCGTCGGAGCGCTCCAGGGAGACTACGACGTCACCATAGGTATCCCATCCGCTCTCTTCGAGGTGCTCCCGGATGGAGTCACCGAGAAGCTGGGTGATGCGTAGTTCATCCTGACCGTCACCGGCAAGCCGATCGTGGTCCTGGGGACCTAGCAGGACCGTGAAGTGGTTCGGCGCCAGCAGCCTGCCACCCGCGAGTTCGCGGATGTTGACCTCGGCTTCCCGGGCAAGGGCCTGCGCCACTTCCTGCGGGACCACGTTGCCGCCGAACACCCGCGCGAACGTGTTGCCGACGATGCCTTCGAGACGGCGCTCGAAGCGCTGTACGAGGCCCACGGCAACCCTCCGACTCGGTCGACTTCTGACCCCGATCGTATCCGGGGTGACGTGCCGGTACACGGGGCAATTGGTAACCCGGACGAGCGCCGTGCTAGTGTTCCTCCCGTCGCTCCGGGCGAGTGGCGGAATGGCAGACGCGCACGGTTCAGGTCCGTGTGTCCGAAAGGACGTGGGGGTTCAACTCCCCCCTCGCCCACTTCAGGGCTGATGGTTCTCTCAGCCCGCTCGAACCGGCGGTTCGAGGATCGCAGCCGAGCAGTAGTCACTGAGGCCCCGCAGCCGCGGGGCCTCAGTGCTGTTCCGGGTCTTGTCGGGTCAGTGGCCCATACCACTCGTTCGGACTAGCGGATCGGCTTCGTCGATACCTCCATTCGGTGAGCGCCGGGTCGGGTGTCGTCTCGGTCTTCGTCGGCCATGTGGTTGCGGTGTGTGATATCCGTTACGCCACTCGGGGGCGGTGTGGGGCAGGGCCGCCTGCGCTGAACGCGTCCGGCACTGCCTCGTGGGGCATCGGCGTTGCCCGAGGAGTGCCCCTGAAGACCTGTTCCGCGGTGACCGGTGCGGAAAAGCATGGAGTGCTCTTCTGCACCTCGCGTGGACGGAGACGCCATGCACATCCAGAACAGGCCGGAGCGGGAGCGGCCACCGGCGGCCGTTCCCCGGCGTGTGCGCGGGGTGGCGGTGGCGGACCGGCTGGACCCGGCCGGTGTGACGCCGGCCTCGCTGCTGGCGTTGCAACGCACGGTCGGCAACGGCGCCGTGGCGCGGATGATGGCCGGCGGACCGGTCACCACCGGGGCGCTGCCCGGCCGGCGTGCCGGGATGGGCGACGAGGTGTCCTCGGCCGGCCGGGTCCGTGCCGGGCGGCGCGGTGCGGCCACCACGGCGGACCGCATCCCGCTGCAACGGACCATCGGCGACGGCCACGACCTCGACGGCAGCCGGTTCAAGGGCAACGTGGTGCTGGAAGCCGTCTACGACAACGAATACCGACTCCGCGCGGGCGAGGCCGGCCTGCACGTCACGATCGTCCAGCAGGCCCTGGCCGACCTCGGGTACGGCGTGGATGTCGTGGGCCGGTACCTGCCGGACACGGTGGAGGCCGTGGCCTCGTTCCAGGACGCCGCGAGCCTCACGGTCACCGGCGAGGTCGACGGGGCGACGATCGAGGCGCTCGACGAAGACTTCGCCGGCCACGCCCCGGAACGGGACATCGCGACGGACCCGGATCGGTCGCTGTACGAGGGCACCCGCGTCCTCGGTCCCGATGACCGGGAGGCGTTGCGCGCCGCGTTGACCACCGAGCCGCGAACCGCGGGAGGGGAGCCGCCCGTGTTCCGCCGGACGATCGCCCAGGACGTGCCCCCGTACGAGGAACGCGTCCACGACGCGCTCGACGCGGAGATCACCTGGGCGCACCGGGACGTCGTCGAGCCCCTGCCGCCGCGCGAGCCCGCCAACCTGATGGGCGGGGACGAGATCGACCACGTGGCGGCCAGTGCCAAGAGAGCGACGGACGCCGTCTTCGGCCGCTACGCGACCGGTCCGGCGCTGGCGTTCGGCGTCAACATCCTGGACCGGTACGAGGCCGGTCACGACGCGCTGGCCGCCTCGCCCGCGGCGGCGGCGGGCGCGGTCCAGTGGCGGGTCGACAAGCTGCTCGCCACCGGGAACCTGGTCAGCCAGATCGACCACGAGCACGGCGCGGTGCAGAGCCGGTCCGAGGAGAGGGCGCTGCTCGGGCCGGTGAGGGAGCGGGTCATGCGGGACCGGTGGGACGACCTGGTGCGGATCCACCTCAACTGGCCCGGGGCGGCAGAGGGCGGGCGGATCGTCCTCCAGCGCCACCGTGGCCCGACCGCGGCGGCCAACCGGGACGTCCGCTACACGATGTTCGCCACCGTGATCCACGAGTACCTGCACACCCTCGAACACCCCGAGCACCGGGCGTACCACTCCGCCCTGCCGGAACAACGCGGCGGGGTCGCGCTCCGCGAGGGCATGACGGACTACTTCGCGAAGATGGTGTGGGACGGGCTGACCTTCGACGCCGACCTGCGTGCCGAGATCGAGGGCCGGTTCCGCGATCCCCACGACCCGACGGGCCACCCGATCCCGATGCCCGATCCTTACGACGAGTGGGAGAACGCCGGACGGGCCGTCGGGGTCATCGGGATCCGCAACGCCATGGCGGCGTACTTCGGCGGTCGCACCGACCTGGTCCGGCTGCCCTGACCTGCGCGTGCCCTGACCTGCGTGTGCTTCGACCTGCGCGGGTTCTGACCCGCGCGGGTTCTGACCTGCGTGTGCTCCGGCCTGCGCGGGTTCTGACCTGCGCGGCTTCCGATGTGCGCGGGTCTCGATGCGCGCGGCGAGGCGGGACCGCCCGAACGCCACCCCCCTGAGTCGAACGTTCGGGCGGTGGGCGCTGGAAGCAGACCCCCGTCCCGCCGTCCCGCCGCAGCCAATACCCTGCTCCGCGGATCGGGGGAAAACCTGCGGGAAACCTGCGCTCGGCGGGACACCGCTGGTCAGGACGGCTCCAGGGGTCGCCGGCTGCCGAAGGGGATGTCCGCGATGGCGGTGGAGTTCCGCGTGTTGGGCGCGGTCGAGGCGTGGATCGCCGGCCGGCCGGTCGACCTGGGGCACACCCGGCAGCGGAGCGTGCTGGCGGTGTTGCTGATCGAGGCCAACCAGAGCCTGCCGGCCGATCAGCTCCTGGACCGCGTCTGGGGAGAACGGGTGCCGCGCGGCGGCCGGGCCACGCTCTACGGGTACCTGTCCCGCCTGCGCCGGGCCCTGGACGCGACCGACGAGGTGGCCATCCTGCGCAGGCCCGGCGGGTACGAGCTGGTCGTCGACGAGGACGCGGTGGACGTGCACCGGTTCCGCCGGCTGGTCGCGGAGGCCCGTGCCGCGGACGACGACCGCGCGCCGGAGCTGTTCGCGCAGGCGTTGGGGCTGTGGCGGGGCGAGGTGTGCGCCGGCCAGTCGACCCCGTGGATCGACACCGTGCGCGCCGACCTGGAGCGGCAGCGGTTCGCCGCCGAGCTGGACCACATCGACGTGCGGCTGCGCACCGGGCGGCACACCGGGCTGTCCGCCGACCTCGCCGCGCTGGCCGCCGCGCACCCGTTGGACGAGCGGGTGGCCGGGCAGTTCATGCTGGCGCTGTACCGCAGCGGCCGGCAGGCGGACGCCTTGGAGCACTACCGCCGGCTGCGCGCCCGGCTGGCCGAGGACCTCGGCGCCGACCCCGGCCCGCCCCTCCAGCGGCTGCACCGGCGGATCCTCACCGCCGACGCCTGCCTGCCCGATCCCACGGCGGTGCCGCGGTCGCCGGCGCGGTCGCCGGTGGTGCCCCGCCAACTGCCGGCCGTGCCCAGGCTGTTCACCGGCCGCGCCACCGAGCTGGCCGAACTGGACCGCACCCTGACCGTCATCCCGACTGCCGCCGACCCGGTCGCCGCAGCCGCCGCTTCGACCACCGATGCCCTGGCCGCCGCCCCGATCGCCGCCGGCCAGTCCGCAGAAGCCGCGAGTTCCCATACTGCAAACTCCGATACCGCAACCACCGCCGGCCCGGCCGAGGTGTCCGGGCACTCGCCGGCGACGGTGGTGATCTCGGCGATCGGCGGTGCGGGCGGGGTCGGGAAGACGTGGCTCGCGTTGGCCTGGGCGAACCGCCACGTCGAGCGGTTCCCCGACGGTCAGCTATTCGTGGACCTGCGGGGGTTCAGCCCGGCCGGGCGGCCGATGGCGCCGGACGAGGCGGTGCGGGGGTTCCTCGACGCGCTCGGGGTCGATCCCGGTCGCCTGCCCGCCGAGCCGGACGCACGGGCCGCGCTGTACCGGAGCCTGGTCGCCGGCCGGCGGATGCTGATCGTGCTGGACAACGCCGCCACCGGCGAACAGGTCGCGCCGCTGCTGCCCGGCAGCGCGACCTGCACCGTGCTGGTGACCAGCCGCAGCCGGCTGCCCGCCCTGGTCGCGCGCCACGGCGCCCGGCCGCTGTCGCTGGACGTCCTCACCGACGCCGAGTCCCGCGCCCTGCTGGTGGCGTCGCTGGGCGCGAAACGCGTGGCGGCCGAGGAGCCGGCGGTGACCGAGCTGATCGCGTTGTGCGGCGGGTTCCCGCTGGCCCTCGGGCTGATCGCGGCCCGCGCGTGGGGCCGGCTGCCGCTGGGCGAGATCGTCGCCGAACTCCACGAGTTCGGCCTGGACGCGCTGGACGACAGCGACCCCGCCGCGAGCCTGCCCGCCGTCCTGTCCTGGTCCCTGTGCCGGCTCACCGAGCGGCAGCGGACCGTGTTCGCGCTGCTGGGCATCGCGCCCGGTCCCGACATCGGCCTGGCCGCCGCCGCCGACCTCACCGGCCTGTCCGCGCGGGAGACCCGCACCGCCCTGCGCGACCTGGTCGACGCCTCCCTGCTCGACCGCGCGCCCAGCGGTCGCTACGCCCTGCACGACCTGGTCCGCGCCTACGCCACCACGCACGCCCACGACCACCTGCCCGAACCGGTGCGGCGGGCGGCGCTGGAACGGGTGGTCGACTTCTACCTGCACACCGCCCACACGGCGCACCGCCTCCTGGACCCCCACGCCGCGGTGATCCTGCCGGAGCCACCCGCGCCCGGCGTGCACCCGCACCCGCTGCCCGACCAGCAGGCGGCGATGGCCTGGCTGGACGCCGAACACCCCCACCTGCTCGCCGCCCAGCACACCGCCGCCGCCCACCACCGCCACCACGCCGTCTGGCACCTCGCCTGGAACCTGACCACCTACCACCAGCGCCGGGGCCACCGCCACGACGAGGTCACCGTGTGGCAGGCCGCGCTCGAAGCCGCCGAACACCTGCCCGACCCCACCACCCGCATCCGCACCCACCGCCACCTCGGCCGCGCCCACGCCCTGCTCGACCGGCACGAGGAGGCCACCCGGCACCTGCACCAGGGGCTCGCGCTGGCCGAACACCACGACGACATCCCCCACCAGACCCTCCTCCACCACTCCCTCGCGGCGGCGTGGGACCGGTGGGGCGACGACCGCAGGGCCCTGGGCCACGCCCGGCGGGCGCTGGACCTCTGCCGCGTGCTCGGCGACTCGGTGCGGGAGGGCTACGCGCTCAACGGGGTGGGCTGGCTCGCCGCCCGCATGGGCGAGTACGACACCGGCCGGGAGCACTGCGAGGCCGCCCTCGCCCTGTTCCGGCAGCACGGCGACCGCGACGGGGAGGCGGCCACCCTGGACAGCCTGGGCTTCATCGACCACCGCACCGGCCGCCACCAGCAGGCCGTCCACCACTACGAGCAGGCGCTCACCCTGTTCCGCGCCCTCGGCGACACCTACGAGGTCGCCACCACCCTGGACAACCTCGGCCACCCGCACTCCGCGCTCGGGCAGCACGACCAGGCCCGCGCGGCGTGGGAGGAGGCGCTGGAGCTGTACCGGCGGCAAGACCGCGACACCGACGCCGAACGCCTCCGGAAGCAGCTCGACGGCCTCGACCCCGCCACCGATCCGGACGACACCCGCTGATCCCGCGGGCACGCCGTGCCTTCGCGCCGGGCCACACCGAGCCTTTCCGCCGGGGCGCCGAGCCTTCGCGCCGGGGCACACCGAGCCTTCCCGTCGGCCTTTCCGCCGGTCTGCTCCGTGTGGTCGATGGGCGGTCGGTCGTTTTCGGTCGGTGAGCGGTCGGTCCGGTGGGGGGCCGTGCGGTGGCGTGGGTCACTTCCGTGGCCGGCGCAGGCGTCCGCTGTGCACGCTGAGCACGTTTTTCGGAGGCATCAGGCCCGACATGTCACCCGGACGGCAGCATCGCCGGGCCGAACTCCTCTCTGGCGGTATCGACCGGTCACCGATCGGTCCGCGCCGTCGATCGCAGGCACCCGCTGAGCCGCGGGGTCGCGGGGTGGCCGGGTGGTAGGCCTTATGCAGAGCACGAGTCGAAACGCGGCGGCGTCCACCGCCGTGGTTGCCGAGGAGGCCCTGGCGTGAGCAGCACACCAGCACGGATCGCGATCACCGGCGACGCACGGGCGCTGTCGGCCACCGCGATCCCGGTTCCGGAACTGCCCGGCTCCGTGGAGGAGCTGGCTGCCGCCGCGGCCGTGCGCCTCGGCTGGCACGGTGTGGTGCTGCCGGAGATGGTGCTGATGGGCCGCAAGGTCATCGTCGTCGCCGAGCTGCTCGCCGACGCGCACGCCGAGCGGGTGTGCCTGGGCGCCGGCCCCGAGTCGGACCGCACCACCGTGTCCACCTGGGTGTGGCCGGAGATGGACGGCCGGGTGCCGCCGACGGCGGTGCGGATCATCGGCGTGCTGGCGGTGGCCCGGCACTGGCGGACCGCGCTCGCGTCGGCCGTGCCGTTCGCCCGGTTCGGCAACGCGGCGGCGGTGCTGCCGTCCTCGGTCGCGCTCACCCACGACTACCTGGCGAACTGCCTGCCCCGGGTGCGGCGGTACGGCGTGTCCGTGCTGCTGGCCGACGAGGAGTGCGACCTGTCGACGGATGTCGCCGGCCGCAACGAGACCGTGCCGGTGGAGGACACCGCGACCACCCGTTGGGTGAACGAGCTGGTCTACGAGCGGCTGCTGACGGCCGTGTCCTGATCTACTGTCGGTGCCATGCACCTTGTGATCGCGGGCGGGCACGGCAAGATCGCGCTGTTGGTGGCCGGGCTGTTGACCGGTCGGGGTGATTCGGTCACCGCGCTGGTGCGCAACCCCGACCACTTCGACGACGTCCGCGCGGCGGGGGCCGACCCCGTGCTGTGCGACTTGGAGCGGGCGGACGCGGCCTCCGTCGCGGCGACCCTGACCGGGGCCGACGCCGCGCTGTTCGCGGCCGGCGCCGGGCCGGGCAGCGGGCTGGGGCGCAAGGACACCGTGGACCGCGGGGCGTCGGCGTTGTTCGCCGACGGTGCGGAAGCGGCCGGGGTGTCGCGGTTCGTGCAGATCAGCACGACCGGCATCGGCCAGGTGACCGGTGACGAGGCGTTCGACGCGTACCTCGTCGCCAAGGGCGCGGCCGAGGACGACCTGCGGGAGCGGTCGTTGGACTGGACGATCCTGCGGCCGGGGCGGCTCGTCGACACGCCGGGGACCGGGCTGGTCTCGTTGGCGGAGACGACGTTGCGCGGGTCGGTGCCCCGGGCCGACGTGGCGGCCGTGGTGGTGGCGCTGCTGGACCGGCCGGGCACCGTTCGGCGCACCTACGAGCTGATCTCCGGGTCGACGCCGATCGCGGAGGCGTTCTAGCCGAGCACCCGGTCGAGGTAGTCGTTGGTGAACTTGCCGGTCGGGTCCAGTTCGGCGCGCAGCTTGCGGAAGTCCGCGAAGCGCGGGTAGGCCGGGGCCAGCGTCTCGGCGGTCAAGCTGTGCAGCTTGCCCCAGTGCGGTCGGCCGCCGACGGCGCCCGCGATCTGCTCGAACGCGTCGAAGTACTGCCGGTACGGCATCCCGAGGAACTGGTGCACGGCGACGTAAGCCGTGTCGCGGCCGTGCGCGGTGGAGAGCCAGATGTCGTCGCCCTGCGCGACCCGCACCTCCACCGGGACGATGACGCCGTGGTCCAGCCGGCCGACGGCGGCGCGCAGCTCGCGGAGCACGTCGTGCAGGGCGGCGCGCGGGACGGCGTACTCGGACTCGACGAACCGGACGCGGCGGGGCGTGACGAAGACCTTGTGCGAGACGTCCTGGTAGACGCGTTCGGAGACGAGGCTGCCGCAGACCCGGTTGAGGGCCTTCGTGGTGCGCGGGACGGCTCGGGCGATGCGGCAGACGAGGCCGAACGCGCCGTTCTCCATCACCTCGTACTCGTAGAAGTGACGGAGGCGGGACAGCGGCGCGGGCTTCTCGTCCACCCGGTTGTTGCGCTTGACGATGACGTTGTCGCTGTGCGGGAACCAGTGGAACTCGACGTGGTCCTCCACGGCGGTGAGGTGGTCGAACTCCTCCAGCACCTGGTCCAGCCGACCGGGCGTCTCCCGGGCGTGCAGCACGAACGCCGGCACGCAGCGCAGGGTCACGGTGCTGATGACGCCGAGCGCGCCCAGGCCCACGCGGGCGGCGTCGAAGAGGTCGGGGCGCTCCTCGGGCGAGCACCGGACCTGCTCGCCGTTCGCCAGGACCAGTTCCATGGCCGCGATCTGCGTGGACAGGCCGCCGAGCTTGGCCCCGGTGCCGTGGGTGCCGGTGGAGGTCGCGCCGGCAATCGTTTGCGCGTCGATGTCGCCGAGGTTCGGCAGGGCCAGGCCCAGGCCGTCGAGCAGGGCGTTCAGTTGGCGCAGGGTGGTGCCGGAGCGGACCGTGACGAGGCTGCCGGAAACCTCGGCGATGCCGGTCCACGCGTCCAGGTCGATGGCGACCTCCGGCGCGGCGGCGATGGCGGTGAACGAGTGGCCGCTGCCTCGCGGGCGCACGCCGCGCGCGGCGACCACCGCCTCGGCGATCGCGTCCGCGCTGCCCGGGTGCTCGACCCGGTGTGGAGTCGCGGACGCGGTGCGCGCCCAGTTCGTCCACGGCGTCGCCATGCCCACCTCCGGTGTGACCTGATCCACGAACCGTAGGTGAAACGGATTCACCTTTCAAGTACCGTGAGCCCATGCACCCCCGTACCCGCCTCGACGGCGCGACGAAGGAACTCGATCCTCCGTTCGCGATCGTCGACCTGGACGCGTTCGAGCACAACGCGGCCGACCTCGTGCGCCGGGCGAGCGGGAAACCGGTGCGGGTGGCGAGCAAGTCGGTGCGGGTCCGCTGGCTGCTGGACCAGGCGCTGGCGCGGCCCGGCTACGGCGGGGTGATGTGCTACTCGCTCGCCGAGGCGCTGTGGCTGTCGTCGCACGACGTGTCCGACGACCTGCTGGTCGCCTACCCGACGGTGGATCAGGAGGCGCTGCGCGCGCTGGCGTCGGACGAGCGGGCGCGGCGGCGGGTCACGATCATGGTCGACTCGGTGGAGCACCTGGACCTGGTGTCCGCCGCGGTGGGCAGCGGGCACCAGGAGATCCGGGTCTGTCTGGAACTGGACGTGTCCTGGCGGCCCGCGCCCGGTCTGCACATCGGGCCCCGCCGGTCACCGGTGCACAGTGCCCGGGATGCCCGGGTGCTGGCGGAGAGGATCGCCGCGCGGCCGGGGTTCCGGCTGGTCGGCGTGATGGCGTACGAGGGACAGATCGCCGGGCTGGGTGACGCGCCGCCCGGCAAGCCGGTGCTCGGGGCGGCGTTGCGGTGGATGCAGCGGCGGTCGGCGGCGGAACTGGTCGAGCGGCGGGGCGCGGCGATCGCGGCCGTGCGGCGGGCGGCCGACCTGGAGTTCGTCAACGGCGGCGGCACCGGGAGCGTGGAGGTGACCGCGGCCGACACCGCGGTCACCGAGGTCGCCGCCGGGTCCGGGCTGATCGGGCCGACGCTGTTCGACGGCTATCGCGGCTTCCGGCCACGGCCCGCCGTCGTGTTCGCGCTGCCGGTGGTGCGGCGGCCGAAGCGGCACGTGGCGACGCTGTTCTCCGGCGGGTACATCGCTTCGGGCCCGGTCGCCGCGGACCGGCAGCCGACGCCCTACCTGCCGGCGGGCCTGAAGCTGCTGCCGCTGGAAGGCGCGGGCGAGGTGCAGACGCCCGTGGTGGGGAAGGCCGCGGATTCGCTGGTGCTGGGTGACCGGGTGTGGCTGCGCCACGCCAAGGCCGGCGAACTCGCTGAGCGGTTCACGCACTACCACGTCGTCAAGGGGGACGTGGTAGTGCGGACCGTGCCCACGTATCGGGGTGAAGGACGCTCGTTCGGGTAGGTGGCTGGGTCAATCTCTCAGCGCGGCAGGCGGGTGGACAAGTAGCCCCTTACCAGAGCTTTTGCCTCGTCCAGGATTCGCTGGTCGCCGGCCGGATCTCTGCGGAACGCCAGGTTGAGGACGCTGTCCGCCGCCTCCACCGCGATCGAGATCGGCAGTCGCAGCTCGTCCAGCGGGATCTCGAACTTGGCCGAGATCATCTCCGCGATCCGGTCCGAGATCACGGTGTTGTTGTCCCGCCGGTCGTCCAGCAGGCGCATGTCCACGACGTCGCCGAAGTGCAGCTTGCTGAACGCGGGCACCTCGCGGTGCATGGAGACGTACACGTCGAAGATCGAGTCGACGGCGTCCCACCAGTGCTCCAGGGTCGTGGACGTGAACCGGCCGTCCACGGTGTGCATGAACTTCTCCAGGTTGCGCAAGGTCAGCGCCTGCACGACGGCCCGCTTGTCCGGGAAGAACTGGTACAGCGACCCGACCGCGACCCCGGCCCGTTCCGCGATCAGGGTTGTTGTCACCCCGTCGTAGCCGACCTCCTCGATGAGCGAGGCACAGGCTTCGAGCATCCGCTCGACGCGCTTGGCGCTGCGCTGCTGCACCGGCTGCCGGCGCAGTGGGGTCGTACTCGTCACGGCGACTCCAACTCGATGGGTTGCGGGGTTCCATAGTGCCCGCTCGCGGGCGTCTCCACTTCCGGATAAGGCGCAACACGCCTACGATCCGAATGACTTTCACGTTCTGGGAGGCTCACGTGACCTTGCCCGACGGGTTCCTCTGGGGTGTCTCGACCTCCGCCTTCCAGATCGAAGGGGCGTTCCACGAGGACGGGCGGGCGCCGTCCGTGTGGGACGGGTTCCCGGCGTTCGAAGGGCAGGACGCGTCGGTGGCGTGCGACCACTACCACCGGTACCGCGAGGACATCGCCCTGATGAGTGACCTCGGGGTGGGCGCGTACCGGTTCTCGGTGGCCTGGCCCCGGCTGGCCGACCTCGGTTTCTACGACCGCCTCGTGGACGGGTTGCTGGAGGCCGGCATCGCGCCGGTCGCGACGCTGTACCACTGGGACACGCCGGCCTCGGTGGAGGACGGGGGCGGGTGGCTCCGGCGGGACACCGCCCACCGGTTCGCCGAGTACGCGTCCGTCGTGGGAGAGCTGTTGGCCGACCGGGTCGCGATGTGGATCCCGGTCAACGAGCCCGCGATGGTGACGCTGCTCGGGTACGCGATCGGGCAGCACGCGCCGGGGAAGACGTTGCTGTACGACGCGTTGCCGGTCGCCCACCACCTGAACCTGGCGCACGGGCTGGCGGTGTCGGCGTTGCGCGCGGCCGGCGCCCGTGCGGTGGGGACCGCCAACAACCACACGCCCGCGTGGCCCGAGAGCGCCGCGGACGTCGCTGCGGCCACCGCTTATTCATCGCTGCACAACTGGCTGTTCGCCGACCCGATGCTGGTCGGGAGCTATCCGGCGGAGCTGGCCGACCGCTTGCCGATCGTGGACGGCGACCTGGCGATCGTGTCCCCGCCGCTCGACTTCTACGGGGTCAACTACTACAACCCGACCCGGCTGCGGTCGCCGTCGGAGGGCAACCCGCTGCCGTTCGAACTGGTCGACGTCGACGAGTACCCGAAGACGGAGTTCGACTGGCCCGTGGTGCCGGCCGGGTTGACCGAGATGATCGCCGCCCTGCGCGCGCGGTACCCGGGGCTGCCGCCGGTCTACGTGACCGAGAGCGGGTGCAGTTACGAAGCGCTGGACGACACCGACCGGATCGCCTACCTGGACGGGCACATCGCGGCGGCGGTCGAGGCCGGGGTGAGCGGGTACTTCGTGTGGTCGCTGATGGACAACTTCGAGTGGGACTCGGGGTACTCGCAGCGGTTCGGGCTGGTGCACGTGGACTACCCGACGCAGCGGCGCACGCCTCGTGCCTCGTTCGGGTGGTATCGGGATCGGATCCGGCGGTGACCGCTGTCGACCCGTTGGCCGAGCCCGTCGTGCCGGTCCGGCGGTCGTGGATGGGACTGCTGTTCCTGGCGAACCTCGGGTTGTGGCTGGGCATCTACGCGCCGATCCAGGTGCTGCTGCCGCAGCAGGCCGCGTTGTTGGCCGGCACGTCGAAAGAGGCGGTGTTCGGGCTGGTCACCGGGGTGGGCGCGGCGGTGGCGCTGGTCGCCAACCCGATGATCGGCGTGTCGTCGGACCGGACCACCTCGCGGTTCGGGCGACGGCACCCGTGGACGTTGGCGGGCGCCCTGGTCGGGGCGCTCGGGCTGGTCGTGCTGTCGTCGGCCTCGTCGGTGTTCGTGATGGTCGTCGGCTGGTGCCTGGTGCAGGCCGGGCTGAACGGGATGCTGGCCGCGTTGACGTCCGCCGTGCCGGACCGGGTGCCGGTGCGGCAGCGGGCCAGGGTCGGCGGGCTGGTCGGGATCAGCCAGATGCTCGGGACGGTGCTCGGCGCGGTCGTGGTGACCGTGCTGGTGTCCGGGGTGGCGGCCGGCTACCTGGCCTGCGCGCTGGTGGTGGTGCTGGGCGCGCTGGCGTTCGTGCTGCTCACGCCTGACGTGCGGTTGGCGGTGCGGCCGGGGTTCCGGTGGCGTTCGCTGTGGGTCTCACCTCGGCGGCACCCCGACTTCGCCTGGGCCTGGTGCGCGCACTTCATGATCAATCTGGGGAACGCGTTCGGGACGCTCTACCTGCTGTACTTCCTGGGCGACGTGGTGCGGCACCCCTCGCCGGAGGACGGGTTGCTGGTGCTGATGCTGCTGTACGGGGTGGCGTTGGCGGGTGGGGCCGCGTTGTTCGGGGCGTCGTCGGACCGGACCGGGCGGCGCAAGCCGTACGTGCTGGTGGCGGCCGGTGTCATGGCGTTCGCCGCGTTGGTGCTGGTGGTGTGGCCTACGTGGGAGGCGGCGCTGGTGGCGGCGCCGTTGCTGGGGCTCGGGTTCGGCGGGTACTGGGCGGTGGCGTTGGCGCTGTTGACGCAGGTGCTGCCGGCTGCTTCGGACCGGGCCAAGGACCTCGGGGTGCTGAACATCGCCAACTCGTTGCCGCAGGTGGTGGCCCCGTTGCTGACGTCCTTCGTGTTGGCGGGGTTGGGTGGGTATCGGGGGTTGTTCCTCGTGTCGGCGGTGGCGACGTTGTGCGCCGCCGGGTTGGTGGTCCGGGTTCGGTCCGTGGCGTGAGCCGTTCAGGGTGTGAGGGAGTGTGTCGGGTGCGGTTGGCGGGGCGGGTTGTGGTGGTCACCGGGGCTTCGCAGGGGATCGGTGCGGCGGCTGCGGTGACGTTCGCGCGGCGTGGGGCGGTTGTCGTGCTGGTGGCCCGCAGCGCCGAAGCGCTCGGATCGGTCGTCGAGCGGATCTCGGGTTTTGGTGGGCGTGCGGTGGCGATGCCCGCGGATCTGTCGGACGTCGAGCAGATCCGCGCGTTGGGCGAGCGGGTCCTGGCCGAGGTCGGGGTGCCTGATGTGGTGGTCAACAACGCCGGGGCCGGGCGGTGGTTGTTCCTGGACGACACCCCGGCCGCGGAGCTGGTGGGGATGACCGCGTTGCCGTTCGGCGCCGCGTTGCACCTGACCAGGGAGTTCCTGCCGGGGATGAGGGCTCGCGGGTCCGGGTGGATCGTCAACGTCAACTCGCCGGTGTCGCGGTTGCCCATCCCCGGGGCTACCGGGTACGCGGCTGCCCGGTATGCGTTGCGGGGGTTGACGGCCGCGTTGCGGTTGGACTTGCGGGGCGCGGGCATCGGGGTCAGTGAGGTGGTGCCGGGGAAGGTCAGTTCCCGGTACTTCGCCAACAATCCCGGTGCCGAGGAGCGGATTCCCGGGGTGGCCCGGCTGATCCCCACGGTGTCCCCGGAGCGGGTGGCCCGGGAGATCGTCTCGGTGGTGGAGCGGGAACGGGCCGAGCGCGTGTTCCCCTGGCAGCTCAAGGCGTTCGACTTGGTGGGGCGGGTGTTCCCGGCCGTGCCCGCCTACCTGACCTGGCGCACCGGGGTGCGCCGCTGACGGTCTCGCCCGGTCCTGCCCCGGAGTCCTGCCCCGGAAGTGGAAACGGCCTCCGATGCCTGCGCGGGAGGGGCAGGCATCGGAGGCCGGGGTGGTGCCCGCGGACCAGTGCCGGTCGGGGAGGGAAGGTGCACAGCACCGGCCCGCGGATGTCTTGGGGTGTCGCGTGTTCAGTTGTTAGCTGGCCGGCGGTCCGTTCGTCGCGGTCGGGGGTTCGCACGTCCCGGACCGCCGGCCAGTAGGCGGGTGCTCGACCTTGTCGCGTCGGGGGAACGACAGGTCGGGGCCGCCCGTCTAGTGGGCTCGGAGCACCGCTGCTCGTCTCGTCCTGGTGACCGCCTGGGTCACCGGGGCCGAGCGCAGGTGTCGAGCCGGGCGCGGGGCGAGGCCGCCCGCGACCAGGTGTTCGTACGCGGCGCGCCACACCGAGCAAGGGCTCTTCTGCTGGCGCCACCGGCCCGAGCACTCCGGGCAGTTGCCCTTCTCGTCCGGTTCGTGCGCGGCCAGCAGCGCCCGCCATCCCTCGGTCAGCCGCGGCAGCTCGGAGCGGGCCACCGACAGGAGGGACGGGGCGTCGGCCTCGTTGGCCAGTTCGGTCAGGAGGTCCAGCCTCTCCCACACCGCGTTGCGAAGAACTTGTCCGAGGATCTCGTCCACCGAAACGTCACCGTCACCTTTCCGCCTGCTCGGCGGCCTCACGTAGCGCGGCCCTGAGCTGTACGAGTTGGTCGGCCGACAGCACCGCCGTCTCACCCGGCGGGCCGACCAGGACCACGCGGCCCTGGTCGACCAGCACGGTGAGGCAGCGTTCCCGGTCGACCACGTCGCTGCAGCGAATCCGCCACCAGCGCCGTTGCCCGGTCTTGCCGCGCCATCCGGAGTCGAGGTCGGTCGACTCCCGGACGGTCGTGGGAGCAGGAGAGGAGGCCGTGGCGACGGCGCGCGTTGCCGACCCACCTGTGGTGGTCACCGCCCGCTCGATCAGGTCCACTGCCGGGTTCCTCTCCGTGCTCACTCGCTTACCGGAACTTAGATTGCGATGATTCAACCCGGATCGGGACGTCACAGCGCTGGCCGGTGTCCGTTCCACGGTAAGCGGTCAGCGGAGTTCGGCAGGGCCGATCAGCCTCGCCGATCGACACTTCCTGCGGTTGGGGGAGTGCCCCTACTCTGCCGTTGACGCCCGAAGGACTGTGAGGGGGCGCAATTGAACACCATCGGTTCGTCAAGCTCTCCTGTTACGCCAGACGTCTGGGACCAGCAGGAGATGCGGGACGCTCTTGCCCGGCGGGAGATCAGCGCGGTCTACCGGCTGCTCCGACGGCATGGCGTGTCGCAGCGCCAGATCGCGGCGCTCACGGGCCAGTCGCAGTCCGAAGTCTCGGAGATCCTCAAGGGTCGTCAGGTCATGGCCTACGACGTCCTCGCGAGGATCGCCCAGGGCTTGGGTGTCCCCAGGGGATACATGGGCCTCGCCTACGACGAGGCCACGGCAGTGCGGGTGGCCGCGACCGCGGAGGCACCCCAGTCTGAGGAGGACGAGTCGGTGAAGCGAAGGAAGTTCCTCGCGCACGCCGCCGCCATCACCGTCGGCGCGGCCGTGTTCGGTACGGACTCCGGGTCTTGGGCTTCGTCGCCCGCGCAGACTCCGGCTCCCGGTCGCATCGGCATGACCGACGTCCGACAAGTCGAAGCGGCCACGAGGGCGCTGCGCACCCTGGACTACCAGTACGGCGGCGGCTCGTGCCGCGACGCCGTGGTCGCGCAGCTCTCGTGGGGACAGCAGATGCTCGGCGCGAACGCGACCGACCTGGTGAAGGAGCGCCTCTACGTCGCCCTCGCCGACCTGCACAACCTCGCCGGGTGGACGTCGTTCGACACCGGCCTGTACGACTCGGCGCGCAACCACTTCGGGCAGGCGCTGGGGCTCGCGAAGCAGGGCCGCAAGGAAGAGCTGGTGGCGAACATCCTGTACCGGATGGGCCGCGTCTACCTGCACCAGAACGCGCCGGACGACGCGTTGAAGGTGTTCCAGCTCGGGCAGCTCGCGGCGCAGAACTCGGGCTCGGAGCTGGCGGTCGGCATCCTGTGCGCGAACGAGGCCTGGGCCTACGCGAAGATGGGCTCCGACGACCAGGCGATGAAGCTGCTCGGCCGGGCGCGGGACGAGTTCGCGCGGGCCAACATCAGCGAGGCGCCGGCGTGGGCGAAGTTCTTCGACGCGAACGACCTGTCGGCGATGATCGGCACCGTGCACACCGAACTCGCGCAGACCGTGGACGCCAAGTACACCCGGCTCGCGATCCCGGCGCTGTCCAAGGCCATCAACGGCTACGGCGAGGACATGAGCCGCAGCCGGTCGTTCAACCTCACGTCGCTGTCGATCAACCACCTGCTGGAGGGCGACATCGACCACGGCGCGCGGATCGGCCGGCAGGCGATCGACCTGTCCGAGGGCCTGAAGTCGGTCCGCACCAAGGACCGCATGAAGCCGTTGCAGTACGAGGCGGAGAAGCGCCGCAACAACCCCGACGCACGTGAACTGGCCGAGCGGGTCGCCAGGTTCACCGGCAACGACAGCGCGGCCTGACCCTGGAAGTCGGGCTGGACGGCAGGTTCACCCCCGCCGCGCTGACCGCGGTGCTGGAGCGGCTGTGTTCCCCGCTGGGCTTGACCCACCGCGACGCCCGGCTGGTGAAGTTCACCTCCAACGCCGTGTTCGAGCTGCCGGCGGACGGGGTGGTGGTGCGGATCGTCGGGTCGATGGCGTTGGGCCACCGGGCCGAGAAGGTGGTCCGGGTCGCCCGGTGGCTGGCGACGCACGACGTGCCCGCGGTGCGCCTGGTCGAGGAGTTCCCGCAGCCGCTGGCGGCGGGCGGTCACCTGGCGACGATCTGGCACACCGTGGCGTCCGACGGCCCCCCGGTCGACGGCCGTGACCTGGGCCTGCTGCTGCGCCGCATCCACGAGCTGCCCGCGCCGCCGTTCGACCTGCCGCGCTGGTCGCCGCTGGACGACGTGCGCAAGCGCATCGCGGACGCCGAGGAACTGTCCACCCCGGACCGCGAGTTCCTGGAGGAGCGGGTGGCGCTGCTGGAGACGCGGCTGACCGACCTGCCGACCGTGCTGCCGGAAGGCGTGGTGCACGGCGACGCGCACCTGGGCAACCTGATCCCGAGCCCCGCCGGGCCGGTGATCTGCGACTTCGACTCGACCAGCGTCGGACCCCGCGAGTGGGACCTGAGCACCCTGCCGGTCGGCGTGGCGAGGTTCGGCCACCCGTCCCGCTGGTACCGCCAACTGGCCCGCGTGTACGGGTTCGACGTCACCGGGTGGCCGGGTTTCGCGGTGCTGCGGGACGTGCGGGAACTCAAGCTCACCACCAGCGTGCTGCCCATCCTGCGCAGCCACCCGGACGTGCGCGGTGAGTTGCGCCGACGCCTCCAAGCCCTGCGCGACGGCGATACCACGACCCCGTGGACGCCTTACCGTTGAACTCGCGGACGTGGGGGAACGAACGGGTAACGCTCCGGCCGTGGTTTCCGACTCACGCATCGACGGGGCTGCGTGACTTGCGGTGAGGTGCGCGTGATCGGAGAGCTGGTGGGTACTCGGCTGGTGGGTACTCGGCGCTGGCGGACGAAGCGCGCGCTGAAGGCCGCGCGGATGCTCGACCAGGTCGTGGACACCCAACTGCCCCTCTTGGCGTCGTTCGACGAGGAGCGGCGCCGGCGCTCCGCCGACTACCTGGCCGAGTTGGTCACCCTCGCCCAAGACTACCGCTACTACGCCAACGGCTGGATCGACGCGAAGGAACTGGACCGCCGAGGCCACCAGACGATGGCCAAGCTGACCAAGCTCCGCGAAGACCCCACGGCGCGGCTGATCACCGACTAAGCCCGACTCGTCGCCGACTCAGGCGCGGCTGATCACCGATTAGGCGCGACTGATCACCGACTAGCCCGCTCGGCGCAGCTCACCGCACCGAACGGCCCATTCACCGACGAGCCACCATCCACTTGTCCCCCCGCGGAGTGCTTCCTGCCAGGCCACGGCGTGTCGGCCAACGCAGACTCCGGCCGGCTGTGGTGCGGTCGCCGGCCCGCTGCCCGCACTTCTGCCGGCCGTGCGGCGTTGTCGGCAGGGCGGCGTTGTCGGCCGGGCGGGCGTTGTCGGTCTCGTGCCGTTCGTTGTCGCGCTCCTTTCGGCTGTCCAGTGCTGCTATCGGACCCCCGTCCACACCCGCGCGGCGTAGTCGGCGAAGTCGATCGGGGGCCGGCCGGTCACCGTGGCCACGGTGTCGGTGGTCGGCTCGACCTTCTGCCGCGCGCCGCCCGGGTGGCCGAGTCCGGTCAGTTGTCGGTAGGCGATCACCTCCTGTTCGGTCTGCTCCTCGGGCATGCCCAGCGCCGCCTGCTGTGCCCGGTACTCGTCGGCCGAGCCGCGGAACGTCAGCCGCCGGCCCGACGCCTCGCCGATGATGTCCAAGGCCTCCCCGAAGGTCAGCCCACGCGGCCCGGTCACCTCGTAGGTCTTCCCCTCGTGGCCGGCCTCCGTCAACGCGGCCACCGCCACGGCCGCGATGTCGTCCGCGTCCACGAACCCCTGCCTCGTGTCCCCGACCGGCACCGCCAGTTCGCCGGCTTCGATCGCCGGGCGGAAGAAGCCCTCGTCGAAGTTCTGGTTGAACCAGTCCGCCCGCACGACCGTCCACTCGACGCCCGACTCCCGGACGGTCGACTCGGCGGCCAGCAGCCGTTCGTCACCCATCTCCTCGACGGCCCGGCTGGACAGCAGGACAAGCCGCCGCACACCCTGGCCGACGGCCTCCCGCACGAACGCCGGCTCGACCGGCAGCTCATGCGGCGCCATCAGGTACACACTTCGGACACCGGCCAGCGCCGGCCGCCACGTGCCCGCGTCCGACCAGTCGAACCGCACGACACCGTGCCGGGACGCGCCGCGCACGACGTGCCCGCGCGCCGCGAGCCGGGCGGCCACCCGGCGGCCCGTCGTGCCGGTGGCGCCGAGTACCAGGATCGGTTGTTCGGTCATGCTCCGATTAGAGCAGGGGGGTACGACATTTTTGCGGTGGCGATTCCCGGGTGATCGGTTATGCATCAGTTCGAGTGGGGGGAGGCGGCCATCGTCGGTCTGGAGAGCGGGGCGCTGAAGCTCGGCACGACCATCGCCACGCACGCCGCGCGGTTCTGGTTGCGGCGGCGGAGGGTCGGGTTCGAGCGCGGCGCGAGCCTCGCGGCGTTGGCGCAGGCGGAGCTGAAAGGCCCGTTGCAGCAACGGAAGTTGGAGAACCTGGTCGAGCGCATCGGCCAACAGGTGGCCGAGCAGTTGGCCCCGGTGTTGGCACAGCGGTTCGGCGGTTTGCCCGACAACGAGGCCGAGGCCGCCATCCGTGCCGTGGTCGACGTCCTAGAAGACGTCGACCTGTCCGACGAAGCGCTATTGGCCGCCGACGCCGATGCTGAGGTGCTCGCCAAACGCATCCGTGCACAATGCCCCCGACGTGCCGCTCTCCTGTCCGAAAAGGCCGAGCAGTTGCACGAACTCGCCTTGGACCAGGCCTGCCGGCACCTCGTGCAGGTGATCCGCTATCTGCCGTCTTTCCAGCCGACGGCATTGGCGGAGGTGCTGAGCCGCCTGACCGCCCAGTCCGAACAGTTGGAGTTGCTGCTCTCCCGCATTCCCACGACCACTCTCTACGCCCCGCTCGGGGTGGATCGCGACGAGGCGTTCCAGGCCGAATACCTCGGCAAGCTGGCCGCGACCCTGGACCGGCTGGAACTCCTCGGGCTCCCCGGTGACGAACAGCCGACCTTGGCGCTGACCGTGGCCTACCTGAGCCTCAGCGTGTCGGGCACGGCCGATGGCGCGCGAATCCGGCGGGGCGGCCGGGTGCAGCCCGAGAACTGGTTCGACCCGCTGGCGAAACCGGTGTCCGAGGACGCCGAGGGCGTTCCGGTGGAATCCGCGATCGGCGCGGAATCACGCGTCCTGCTGCGCGGTGACGCTGGTTCCGGTAAGACGACGCTGCTCAACTGGCTGGCGGTGCGTGCCGCGCGGGGCGAACTCGGCGGGGAGTTGGCCGATTGGAACGACTGCGTCCCATTCGTCGTTCGCCTGCGCACGTTCGCCGAAGGAGACCTGCCGAATCCGGAGGATTTCGTCTCGCAGTGCACGCCGATGATCGCCGAGGTCATGCCGGAAGGCTGGGTGCACCGGTTGTTGAAGGCCGGTCGGGCGATGTTGTTGATCGACGGCGTGGACGAGGTGCCGGCGACCCGGCGGCGGCTGGTGAAATCGTGGCTGCGGCAACTCCTGTTGACCTTTCCCGAGACCCGGATCGTCGTGACCGCCCGAACGGCCGCCGCGGACAGCCGTTGGCTGGCCGACGAGGATTTCAGCGCGGTCACCCTGGAGCCGCTGAACCCGACGAACATCCTGGACTTCGTGGCACGCTGGCACCGGGCGGCCGAGTTGTCCGGTGCGGAAGTCGCCGACGACGAGCGTCGATTGCGCGCCCAGTTGGAACGGCCCCACCTGCGACAACTCGCCGCGAGCCCGTTGCTGTGCGCGATGTTGTGCGCGTTGAACCTCTCGCACCGGTCGGAATTGCCCCGCAACCGCATGGACCTGTACGCGAAGGCATTGGCGATGCTGCTCCACCTGCGGGACGCGGAGCGGGGTATTCCGGGCCTGCTGGGTGACACGGAGAAGCGGGTGCTGCTGCGTGATCTAGCGTGGCGGCTCACGTTGGCCAACAAAGTCGAGTTCTCGACGGCGGACGCACTAGGCCACATCGCGCGCAAACTGCCGGGTATGCCGAATGTCGTGATAGAGCCCAAGCCGATCTTCGACCACCTGCTGGAACGCAGTGGGGTGTTACGGGAACCGGTTCCGGGACGAGTCGATTTCGTGCACCGCACGTTCCTGGAATACCTTGCCGCCGACGAGGCGATTCAACAGCACCACGTCGACACCTTGATCGCTCACGCGCATCTCGACACGTGGTGGGAAACCGTGGTGATGGCCTGTGGCCACGCCACCGCAAAACAGGCGAGCGAGCTGCTGACCGGCATCATGGACCGCAGCGAGAACGAGCCGGCGAAAGCCCGACACCTCAGGTTGCTGGCCGCCGCGTGCCTGGAGACTGTGCGGGACGTCGCGCCCGAGGTGAGCGCCCGGGTCGACACGATGGTCGAACGAAAACTGGTCCCGCCGCGCGGCCTGTCGGAGACCGCCTCGCTCGCCTCGATCGGCCACCGCGTACTGCGCTACCTGCCGAAAAGTCTGGACGAGCTGTCCGAGGCGAAGGCCGTCGCGACCGTCCGGGCCGCGGCCCTCACCGGCACGGTCGACGCGCTGCCGCTGCTCGCCGGGTACGCCCGCGATCCCCGGAGCACGGTGCAGATGGAATTAGGCCGGGCATGGCACTACTTCGACCCGGAGCGTTTCGCGGAGGACGTCCTGGCGAACTCGCCATTGAACAACGGCCGATTGACGATCACGTCCCGGAGATTGGTCCCCTATGCTGTGCTACTACCTTCATTGACTTCGCTCACGGTGCGCCTGGATTCGCACGAGACTATCGGCGACCTGGCGTGCTTCACCGGGGTTCCGGCGTTAGCGGAACTGCATGTGTGGGTGGACCCGAGTCGATCGCATGATCTTCAGGTGCTCGGCGAGCACCATAGCTTGACGCACTTGCGGATCATCGGCCTGGACAGTACGGGGGACCTTTCACCCATCGCCGACCTGCCCGACCTCGGACACGTCTCCCTGCTCGGGTATATGGATGACGGCCTGGCCGGTGTCGGTCTCCTAAAAAAGGTTCGTTCGGTGGACTTGCTCAGTGTGCTGAACGATTCAGGTCCGACCAATGCGCTGAGGGTTTTCGGACGGGCGACCTTCATGAACCTGTCCGGATTCACCATGGAAAGCGTCGCGCCCATCGTGCGGGTGGCCGGGTTGAAGGGTCTGGCCTTCTTCAACAACGTTCTTCTCGACTACGACCTCAGTTCGTTGGCAGCGCTCGATCTGGACATCCTACTGATCGACGGGCACATGAAGTACTCGGGGTTGTCGGAACTGGAGCCGAAGGTAGAAATATTACGCCACTGAAAGGCGTCAGGAGACCGGGGCGCGGGAGAGGACTACCGCCAGGCCGAAGGCGATGCCCATGATGGTCAGCTCGACCGCCGCCCACCCGACGATCGCCGTCGTCTTGTGCTGGGCGATGTGCGGGAGCATTCGCCAGCGGATATTGGCTCCCAGCACTGCCAATAGCGCGGCACAGACGATCTTGCCCACTAGGACAAGCCCGTAGGACGTGGTGAAAAGCGACCCAGGCAAACCGACCACCGGGTTCAGCGCCAGTTCCAGCAGCCCGTTGAACAACCCGGTCACCGACACCAGGATCAAACTAATAGTTGCCAGCTTCGAGAACTTCGGCAACGCCTCCGCGAGCAGCCCCCGGCGATGCGCCACCAGCACGATCAAAGCGCCCAACCCACCGGTCCACGCCGCCGCACCAAGAACATGCAACTCCATCGAAATCATGGAGTAGTCGTGGTACTTCCAGTTCGACGCGTGACCGGTCACCGGCAGCGGGAGCAAACCGAACATGCTGATCAAAATGCGCAATTCGGCGGGCACGGATTCGCCCTTGCGCACCGCCAGAAGGCCGATCCACAAATAGATCAAGGCGCACACCGCGCTGAACAGCAACCCCTGACCCGCGCCCACCCGCTGCACGTAGTCGACCACCGTATCGATCGTGACGGTGATATCGGGACGGGTTTCGTAAGCCCGGATCACGATCGACAGCAAAGCGGTGAGAACCCACACCGCCGCCGCGACAACCGCACCCGGACGCGCGACGCGCATGACCGGCTCGGTCAGGTTGGGCCGGCTGAATCCCAACAGCTTCGGCAGCAAACTCAACCCGACCACCGCGGTCGCGGAAAGGTCCAGCAGGGTTCTGATCAGGGGATGCGCGAACCGGACCACCGCCCCCGGCTCGGCCACGCCCACCGTTTCCGGCGTGGTCGACAGGCCCAGGCCGAGGAACACGCCGACCGCTCCGCCTGCGAGCAGTCCGCCTATCACCCAGTACCTGGTCGTGGGGGTGGTGGTCCGGTGCACGGTCATCGTCCGGCGTCCTCCTTGGCACCGCCGCGGAGCGCGAAGTACACGCCTCCGCCGAGGAGGATCACGGCCCCCGCGATCCAGACCCAGATCGGCACACCGCCGCCGCTGCCGCCGTCGTCGGACGCCGACGCCTCAGTGGTGGACACAGCCGGGGCCGGGGTGCCGTTCCCCGCCTTCGTCGTGCTGAACTTCAGCGAGCCGGTCACCGGGTGGCCGTCCGCCGACAGGATGCGGTAGCCGACGTTGTACTCGGCGGCCGGGCCCAGCGGCCGGAGCTTGAAGGTCACCGAGTTGTTCCGCACCGTCGGTTCGCCGTCGGCCTGCCAGTTGGTGTCCTCCGGGCCTTTCACGGTGATCGTGTTGAACTTGTCGCCCGCCGTGACGGGCTGGTCGAACGTCAGCGTGATCTCCGCCGGGCCCGTTTCCAACGCCTGGCCGTCTTTCGGGTCGCTGCTGATCAGCACGTTGTGCGCGAGCGCCGGACCGGCCGTGACCAGGGCCACGCCGCCCGCCACCAGGCAGGCCAGCAGCAACGAGAGTGCGCGCCTCATGCTGACGGCTTACCCGCTGCCCGCCGCGACCGCAGCACGGCGCCCGCGCCGAAGCCCAGGCCCAGCGCGCCCACGGCCAGCCCCGCGCCGCCGAGCCAGCGGGCGGTGTTGTCGGTCGTGGTCGACGTGGCGTGCCCGTCTTCGTCCTTGGCCGCCGCGTTCGTCGCCTGGCCGTGCCCGTCGCCGCCCTTCTTGGCGACCAGGTTCACCACCGGCGCGGGGCGCTCCGGCTCCTCCGCGCCCTCGGCGGGCGGCGGGGCGTTCCAGTCCACGACCTCGCCGTTGTCGTAGGTCTGCTTGGTCGGCAGGATCAGCTTGTCCGTGTTCTCCGGCAGCGGGCCGATGGACAGGTCGAACTCGTTGAACTGGTTCGGCTCGATGCGGACGCCGGGGTCGGCCGTCCACGTGACCGTCCGGACGGCCTCGGTGATCTCGCGGCCGTGGTTCTTCACCGGCGTGTCGAGCTTGGCCTTGACCGTCTCGACCTTCCAGCCCGGCGTCGGCTTGGTGCCGACCGACGCCAGCGGGTACTCGGCGGGCAGGGTCAGTTCGAGCTTCACGGTGCCGTTGTTGGGCCGCTCGTTGGGCACCCGCAGGGTGACCTTGGTGTAGCTGCCCTGCACGGCGTCCTTCGGGGTGGACGCGGTGACGTGCGCGGACGCCAGGCCTGCCGTGCCGAGCGCGAGGAACGCGGCGGTCGCGAGCACGGCGCCGCCCTTGGCGAGCGTGCGCACGCCAAAACGATTTGTCGACATGAAGTTGTCGCTCCTGATTACCAGAGGGTGTGTTGGCTGACTCGGGTGATCAGGAGTACGGGTGGGCCCCGGCGCCCGTTCACGCGCCGCAGCAGCACGGCGGTGAACGTGTCCGGTCCCGTCGGCGTCGGCGGCAGGCTCGTCCGGTGCGCGGTGGGGACGAACGCGCACCGGACCGGCACCAGGCGGGACACGGCGGTCGCCAGCGTCGCCAGCGCGCTGTCGGCACGGGCCAGCAGCAGGCCGGTGAGCAGCGCCGCCACGACGTGCGCGGCGGTCATGGCCACCGGGCTGAAGCCCAGCCCCGGCCCGTCCGCCACGTGGTGCCCCAGGTTGAGCAGCGCGTGCTGCCCGACCTGCGCCACGCCGAGCGTCGCGAGGATCGTCCACGGGCGGCGGCCCCGTTCGGCGAGCGCCGTGCCCGCGAACGCGACCAGCACGGTGAGCGGCAGCGCGGGCGCGAACTCGGTCACGTCGCCACCGCCCGCCCCGTGCGCGGCGACGCTCAGTGCGGCAGAAGTCACGGCCAGTAGAGCTGCCCGCGCGAGGCGGGACGAGGCCGGACTTCTGGTCATGCACTGAGCGTAGGAGAACTCCGCTCGAAGGTGTGAGCCGCTACCGTTGACGCAAGGTTTGCGTTAGACCGAACGGGGGTACGGGCTAGGGCGTGAAGACCCCGGAGCAGCCCGTCGAACAGCCCGTGCCCGGCGAGCCGGCAGCCGACCGCCCCGCCCGCACGGACCCGGTGGTCTTCGGTGTCGCGGCCGGCGTCACGCTCGCCTTCGTGGCGTGGGGCGTGTTCGGCACGGGCACCCTCGCCGCCGCCTCGAAGAAGGCGCTGACCTGGATCACCGGCCACCTGGGTTGGGCGTTCGTGCTGGTCGCGTCCGGTTTCGTGCTGTTCGCGCTGTGGCTCGCGGTGAGCCGCTACGGCCGGCTCCCGCTCGGCCGGGAGGGCGAGCGGCCCGAGTTCAGGACGGTGTCGTGGGTCGCGATGATGTTCAGCGCGGGCATGGGCATCGGACTGATGTTCTACGGCGTCAACGAGCCGCTGTCCCACTTCGTGAAACCACCGCCGGGCACCGTGGCGGGCGGCACCGACGAGGCGCTCCAGACCGCGATGGCCACCACGCTGTTCCACTGGACCGTGCACCCCTGGGCGATCTACGCCGTCGTCGGCCTCGCCATCGCGTACGGCAGCTTCCGGCGCGGTCGCAGCCAGTTGGTCAGCGCCGCGTTCGGCCCGCTGCTCGGCCGCCACGCCGCCGGCCCGGCCGGGCGGGCGATCGACGTGCTGGCGATCTTCGCGACCCTGTTCGGCTCGGCCGCGTCGCTCGGGCTGGGCGCGCTGCAGATCGGCAGCGGCCTCGCGGTCGCGGGCTGGAGCGTCGGCAACGCCGTGGTGGTGGGCATCATCGCGGTGCTGACGGTGGTGTTCGTGGCGTCCGCCGTGTCCGGCGTGGCCAAGGGCATCCAGTGGCTGTCGAACACGAACATGGTGCTGGCCGTGGCGCTGGCGGCGTTCGTGTTCGTGGTCGGGCCGACGGTGTTCGTGCTGAACCTCGTGCCCGCCGCGATCGGCGACT
Source organism: Actinosynnema sp. CS-041913 (assembly GCF_050942485.1). Classification (NCBI taxonomy): domain Bacteria; kingdom Bacillati; phylum Actinomycetota; class Actinomycetes; order Pseudonocardiales; family Pseudonocardiaceae; genus Actinosynnema; species Actinosynnema sp. CS-041913. The sequence goes on from NZ_CP192037.1 coordinate 57,480, forward strand.
ACTTCCGCGACCTGGCGGCCATGGCGGGGCGGACGGCGGCGTCCGGCGGTGACGCGACCGAGGCGTGGCTGTCCGGGTGGACGATCTTCTACTGGGCGTGGTGGATCTCGTGGACGCCGTTCGTCGGCGTGTTCATCGCCCGGATCAGCCGCGGTCGCACGATCCGGCAGTTCGTGGCGGGCGTGATCGGCGTGCCCAGCGCGGTGAGCCTGGTGTGGTTCTGCGTGTTCGGCGGCACGGCGATCTTCCTGCAACGCGGCGGAGCGGACCTCGCGGGCGCGTCCTCGCCGGAGAGCCAGCTCTTCGCGATGCTCGGCCGGCTGCCGCTCGCGGGCGTCGCCGGCGTGGTGGTGATCCTGCTGGTGTCGATCTTCTTCGTGTCCGGCGCGGACGCCGCGTCGGTGGTGATGGGCACGCTGTCGCAGCGCGGGTCCATCCGGCCGGCGAAGGGCGTCGTCGTGTTCTGGGGCGTGCTGACCGGGGCGGTCGCGGCGGTGATGCTGCTGGTGGGCGGCTCGAACGCGCTGACCGGGTTGCAGAACCTGACGATCATCGTCGCCCTGCCGTTCGCGGTGGTGATGGTCGGCCTCTGCGTGTCCCTGGTCCGCGACCTGCGCGGCGACCCGCTCTTCGACCAGCCGGCCGCCGAGCCGACGCCGTCCCCGGAAGCCACCCGGTCGCGTCGGTAGGCCGTGATCTACACGCCCAGCCGCCTCAGAAGGTCGGCTTCCAAGGCGTCCAGATCCGTGCTGACGGCGCGGTGGGCGGCCCGGCGGCGGGACGTCGGCATCCGCTCGGAAGCCCGCACCGCCGCCAGGAGCTGCGCCAGGCGGGACTCGGTGGACTCCACGTACGGGCGGTCCTCGGCGCGCAGCTCCTCCAGGGCCTGCGCGAACCCGGCGATGCGGGCGTGCAGCCTCGCGCCCCGGCCCGAGTACCGCGTCAGCTCGCCCACCGGGACGCCGAGCCGGCGCGCCCGGTAGTGGTCGTAGCGGTCGCCCAGCAGCGCCGCCGCGCGGGCCGCCAGCGGCGCGACCACGGGGATCAGCGCGGGCGCGACGACCTTGGCCACCCCGACCAGGTTCTTCGCCCTGCCCGGCGTGAAGCCCTTGCTCCGTACGCGTGCCATCGCCGCACCTCCTGACCGAACCCTAGAGGTCGGGCGGGGCCGGTGCACAAAAGATCGATTCCGGTCCATGAGGTTGCTCGTACAAGCGTCACTTCGGCGGCATACCCTTCAGCCGTGACTTCCCAGGTGCTGCTGGACGCCGGCGTGGTCACTCGTTGCCGGCGGCGGGTGCACCTCGAACACGATCCAGCCATGCGAGACGCGCCCAAGGCCGCGCCGGACCCGACCGGCCGGCTGCGCAAAGCCGACGCGACGGAACACCGGCGCGCGGTGGCGGAGACGCTGGGGCGGTTCGTCGGGTCCGAGCTGATGGAGATCCCGCCGGACGTGCCGAGCGCCGACCGGGAACGCGTCACCGCCGAGGCGATGCGGGCGGGCGTGCGCTACATCTCGGGCGCGGCGCTGCCCCGGGACCTGCGCGGCGGGCGGCGCGGCGGGATCGACCTGCTGGTCAAGAGCGACACCGGGTACGTGCCGGTGCTGGTGGTGCGGCACAAGGTCAGCGATCCGGGCGCCGGGGCGCGGACGTCGCCGCTGTCCCACCCGCTGCCCGGCGGCGCGCGGGTGGACCCGCTGCGCAAGGTGCGCCCGCAGCCGCGCGACCAGTTGCGGCTGGCCCACGCCCAGCGCCAGTTGCAGGCGGCCGGGTTCGCCGCCGCGGGCCGGGCGTACGGCGGTGTCGTCGGCATGGACGGCGACGTGGTGGTGTGGCACGACCTGGAAGCGCCCACCTGGCCCGGCGGGCGGACGGCGCTGGCCGAGTACGACTCGCGGTTCGCCGACCGGCTGGCGGTGGCGTCCGCGGCGGCGACCGGCGCGGAGCCGCTGGCCCGGCCGTCCCGGATCGTCGAGTGCCGTAGCTGCCCGTGGTGGCCGGTGTGCGAGGTGAACCTGAAGTCGTCGCGGGACGTCAGCCTGGTGGTGCGCGGCGAGGACGCGGCGGCGCTGCGCAAGGTCGGCGTGTCCACCGTGGACGACCTGGCGGCACTGGACCCGGTCGGGGAGCAGGTCACCCCGTTGGTGGGAATGCTGTACTCCGATGCGGTGATCTTGGCGCGGGCGTGGCTGCGGGACCTGTCGGTCGTGCGGCGGGTGCCGTACATGGACGTGCCGCGGGCCGACGTCGAGGTCGACGTCGACATGGAGAGCTTCGGCGACCTCGGCGCGTACATGTGGGGCTGCTGGCTGTCCGGGGCGGACGTCGGCGAGGAGCCCGGCTACCGGGCGTTCGCGACCTGGGATCCGCTGCCGTGCGACGACGAGGCGCGGTCGTTCGCCGAGTTCTGGGGCTGGCTGAGCGGGATCCGGCTGCGGGCGCGGGCGCGCGGCCTGACGTTCCGGGCGTACTGCTACAACGAGCTGGCGGAGAACCGGTGGCTGCTCGGGTCGGCGGAGCGGTTCCGGGGGCAGCCGGGCATCCCGACCGTGACGCAGGTGCGGGAGTTCATCTCGTCCGACTCGTGGGTGGACCTGTTCGGGATCGTGCAGGACCAGTTCCTGTGCGCCCACGGCAAGGGGCTGAAGACGATCGCCCCGGTGGCCGGGTTCGCGTGGCGCGACCCGGAGGCGGGCGGCGAGAACTCGATGCGCTGGTACCGCGACGCGGTGGGCATGGACAGCGCGCCGCCCGACCCGGCGCAGCGGCGGCGGCTGCTGGAGTACAACGAGGACGACGTCCGGGCCACCCACGCGCTGCGCGAGTGGATGACCTCGGACGCCATGGCCGGCCTGCCGTTCGCCGGCGACCTCTAGCCGTCCGGTCAGCTCAGCGAGGGGCCATCCGCAGCGCGCCGTCCATGCGGATCACCTCGCCGTTCAGGTAATCGTGCTCGACGATGGCCACGGCCAGCCGCGCGTACTCCTCGGGCAGCGCCAGCCGCTTCGGGAACGGCACGCCCGCCGCCAGCCCGGCCCGGAACTCCTCGGACACGGTCGCCAGCATCGGCGTGTCCACGATGCCCGGCGCGATGGTCATCACCCGCACGCCCACCGACGACAGGTCGCGCGCGGCCGGCAGCGTCATCCCCACGACCGCCGCCTTGGACGACGCGTAGGCGACCTGCCCGATCTGCCCGTCGTACGCCGCGATCGACGCCGTGTTGATCACGATGCCGCGCTGCCCGTGCTCCAGCGGCTCGGTCTTGCCCATGGCCGCCGCCGCCAGCCGCAGGACGTTGAAGGTGCCCACCAGGTTGACTTCGACGACCTTGCGGTAGAGGTCGAGCGGGTGCGGGCCGGTCTTGCCGACGGTCCGGGTGGACGGGCCGATGCCCGCGCAGTTCACCACGACGCGCAGCGGGCGGCCGGAGCCGGCGGCGGTGTCGACGGCGGCCTGCACGTCCTCTTCCGACGTCACGTCGGCGGCCAGGTAGGTCACACCGGCCACGGGTTCCGCGTCGTCCACCTTGATGTCCAGCGCGAACACCGCCGCGCCCGCGGCGGCCAGCGCCCGCGCGGTCGCGTTGCCCAGGCCGGACGCGCCACCGGTGACGATCGCCGCGGTTCCCTCGATCTTCATGCTGCACCCTCCATCGACCGGCGACTCTGCCGGAGGTGGAGGTTAACCGCCGTTCAGCTACTTGTGGTCGGAGAAGTGCAGCAGTGCGACCAACGGCACGGCGGCGAGCAGCGCCAGCCCCGCGAACAGCAGCGTGATCAGCACGAGTTCCATACCTGCACCCTGCCCTTGCGCAGGCTGGTTCCGCGTCCGCCGCCAGGGGGGTTCGGCCTACACCCGGGGGACTACCTACCTCACTCTCCGCATACAACTCGTGTTTGACCCACGGCCAACTTCGGCTGCGACCGTCTGGAATATGTTCGTCCGACGGATCGCGGTCGTGGGAACGGGTTACGTGGGCCTGACGACGGGAGCCTGCCTGGCGTCCCTCGGTCACCGGGTCGTGTGCGCCGACGTGGACGCGCTCAAGATCGCCCGGCTGCGCGCCGGGCAGGTCGACATCCTCGAACCCGGCCTGACCGAACTGGTCGACGAGGGCCAGGCGGCCGGGCGGCTGGCGTTCGTGGACGGCGCGCGGGCGGCGGTGGCGGACGCGGAAGTCGTGTTCCTGTGCCTGCCGACGCCGATGGGCGCGGGCGGGGCGGCCGACCTGTCCGCGGTCGAGTCCGTGGCCCGTGACCTGCGCGAAGTCCTCCCGTACGGGACGGTCGTGGTGTGCAAGTCGACCGTGCCGGTGGGCACCTCGACCCGGGTGGCGGACCTGCTCGGGCGCGAGGACGTCGCCGTGGTGTCCAACCCCGAGTTCCTGCGCGAGGGCAGCGCGGTGCGCGACTTCCTGCACCCGGACCGGATCGTGGTCGGCTCCGACTCGCCGCAGGCCGCCGAACGGGTCGCGGCGCTGTTCGCGAAGCTGGGCGCGCCGACCGTGCTGATGGACGCGGCCAGCGCCGAGATGGTCAAGTACGCGGCCAACTGCTTCCTCGCGATGAAGCTGTCCTACGTCAACGCCATCGCCGAGCTGTGCGAACTGGTGGGCGCGGACGTGTCGTCGGTGACCGGCGGCATGGGCTACGACCGGCGGATCGGCCAGTCGTTCCTCCAGCCGGGACCGGGCTGGGGAGGGTCGTGCCTGCCCAAGGACACGCAGGCCATGGTGCGGATCGCGGAGTCGGTCGGCGTCGACTTCACACTGGTCCGGTCGACCATCGAGACCAACCGGCGGCAGCAGCAGCGGGTCGTGGACAAGGTGCGGGACGCGGTCGGCGGGGCGCTCGCGGGCGCGCGGATCGGCATCCTCGGCCTGGCGTTCAAGGCCGGGACGAACGACCTGCGCGACTCGCCCGCGCTGGCCGTGGCCGAACTGCTGGCGTTCGAGGGGGCGGAGCTGGTCGCCCACGACCCGGAGATCCGGCAGCCGCTGGTCGGCATGACCGTGGTGGACGACCCGTACACGGCGGTGCGGGACGCCGACGCGGTGGTGCTGCTCACCGAGTGGCCCGGGTTCCGGACCCTGGACTGGGCCCGGGTGGCGGCCCTGATGAACGGCGTGATGGTGCTCGACACGCGCAACCACCTCGACGCGGACGCCCTGCACCGGGCCGGTCTGGTGCGCCACGGGCTGGGACGCAGGCAACCCGCCGCCGCGGGTTGAGCCGGTCGGCCGAGCCGGCCCCGCCAACAGGACACAATTTAGTTAGCCGGGTTAACCAAAGGCTTGTTGTCCACGTAGGTTGTCGGCGTGTTCACTACCCGCCCGGAACTCGTCGGCACCCACGGCATGGTCGCGTCCACGCACTGGCTCGCCTCCAGCGCGGGCATGGCGGTGCTGGAGGACGGCGGCAACGCGTTCGACGCCGCCGCCGCGGTCGGCTTCGTGCTGCAAGTGGTCGAACCACACCTGAACGGACCGGGCGGCGAGGTGCCGGCGGTGTTCGCGGCAGCCGGCGAAACCACGCCGCGCGTGCTGTGCGGGCAAGGCGTCGCGCCCGCCGCGGCGACCATCGGACACTTCCGCGACCTCGGCCTGGACCTGGTGCCCGGCAGCGGACTGCTGGCGGCGACCGTGCCCGGCGCGTGGGACGGCTGGCTGACCCTGCTGCGCGACTACGGGACCAAGTCGCTGCGGGACGTGCTCGGCTACGCCATCGGGTACGCGCGCGACGGCTTCCCGCTGCTGGCACGGGCGTCCGCGGCCATCGAGGCGGTCGCCGACCTGTTCCGCGAGCACTGGACGTCGTCGGCGGCGCTGTGGCTGCCGGGCGGTCAGCCGCCCCGGCCGGGCGAGCGGTTCCGCAACCCCAAGCTCGCCGACACGTGGGAGTGGCTGCTGGCGGCCGGCGAAGCCGCCGGGTCGGGCCGCGAGGCGCAGATCGAGGCCGCGCGGCGGGCGTGGTCGCAGGGCTTCGTGGCGGCGCAGGTCGAGGAGTTCTGCCGGACCCCGTACCGGGACGACTCGGGCCGCGCCCACGCGGGACTGCTGACCGGTGAGGACCTGGCCGGGTGGCAGGCGTCCTACGAGGACGCGGTGACCGTCGACTTCGGCGACTGGACGGTGGCCAAGGTCGGGGCCTGGTCGCAGGGGCCGGTGCTGTTGCAGCAGTTGCTGCTGCTGGAGGGGTTCGCGGACCGGCTGTCCTATGTGGACGGGGTGCCGACCGCCGAGACCGTGCACCTGGCGGTGGAGTGCGCGAAGCTGGCGTTCGCGGACCGGGAAGCTTGGTACGGCGACAGCGGCTCGGTGCCGTTGAAGACCTTGCTGTCGCGGGAGTATGCGCAGGTCAGGCGTGCTTTGGTGGGTGAGACGGCGTCCTTGGAGCTGCGACCTGGATCACCTGATGGGCTGAATGCGACGCTTCCCGGGCACGTATTGGGCGGCGGTTTCGTTGCCGGTAGAGAAGGTGGCGGCGGCGGGGGGCAAGGAGGCGCGATCGGCGAGCCCACGGTGTCGCGCACGGGCGCGGTCAGGGGCGACACGGTGCACGTCGACGTGGTGGACCGCTGGGGCAACCTGGTGTCGGCGACCCCGTCGGGCGGCTGGCTGCAGTCGTCGCCGACCATCCCGTCGCTCGGGTTCTGCCTGGGCAGCCGGGCGCAGATGTTCTGGCTGGAGGAGGGCCTGCCCAACTCGCTGGCCCCGGGCAAGCGGCCCCGGATCACGCTGTCGCCGTCCCTGGCGCTGCGGGACGGCCTGCCCACACTCGCCTTCGGCACCCCCGGCGGCGACCAGCAGGACCAGTGGCAGCTCGGGTTCTGGCTCGCGCACACCGTCGGCGGCCTGAACCTGCAGGAGGCCATCGACTCGCCGATGTGGCACTCCAACGCGTTCCCCAGCTCGTTCTACCCGCGTGGCTGGACACCCGGCGAGCTGGTCGTGGAGTCGCGCCTGGGTGAGGCTTCGATGGCGTCACTGCGCGACCGGGGGCACATCGTGCTGGACTCCGGGCCGTGGACGCTGGGCCGGATGTCGGCCGTGGCGCGGGACGCGTGGGACGGCCTGCTGCGCGGCGCGGCGAACCCGCGCGGGAACCAGGGCTACGCGGTCGGCCGCTGACTCGGCCGCTGACGTAGAGCGGTGGTGCCGTCGGCTCGTCAAGCGGGTGTGCCCTGCCAAGCGGTGTGCAGTGGTCAAGCGGCGTGCAGCGGTCAACGTGCAGTGGTCAAGCGGCGTGCAGCGGCGGGCTGGACGCCGGCCCGTCATGCGGTGGGGGCGGGGAGATGTGGGTTGGAACGGCCCCGGCCCGAGGGGGAGGGGGCCGGGACCGTTCCGGCTTCGTGGGGCGCGGCGGTCGGTTGTCCGCGCCGGACCACCGCTGTCACGCGGGTTCGACGACCGCCTGGAAGTCCGGGAGCCGGACGGTGCCGGCCAGGTCGTTCGTGTCGACGTAGGCGACGTCCCGCACACCGCCGACCTTGCCCAGGTCGGTGTCCAGATCCGGCGTGGCCTGCAAGTCCAGCCCGGTGGCGCTCGCGGTCCCGCCCAGGCCGAGCATGACGGCGGCGCTGCCGAGGGCGACGGCAGCCCCCGCGACGGTCTTCCTGAAGTCCATGGGGCGGAAAATTTCGTACTCGGGGGTGTCGGATCAAGCTCGCTACTACGTCCGAGTGGACTTCTTCACCCGGTGCGGTGGCGTGCGACGCCCGCAACCCCGCCGGCGTGCGACCGCAACCCCGCCGGCATACGACCGGCATACGACCGCTGACGTAGCCGGAAGGCGCGCCCGGCGGCCGATGTCCCGGCTGGTCGTGCTCCCGTACGGTCGACGGCGTGGCCTGGCTGGCGTGGGTGTGGTTCGCGGCGACGTTCGCGCCGCTGTACTGGCGTCGCCGCTACCCGATCGCGGTCATCGCGGTCACCGGGATGTCCACGTGGCTCTACTACGTGACCGGGCATTGGGGGCCGCTGATCGCCGCCCCGGCGATCGCGGTGGTGTCCCTGCGGCGGGTGCGCGTCGCCGAGCGGCGGGATCGGCAAGTGGAAGAGGAACGGCTGCGGATCGCCCGTGAGGTGCACGATGTCGTCGCTCACAGCCTCGCGATGATCAACGTCCAGGCCGGGGTCGCCGCGCACGTCGCGGACCGGCGGCCCGAGGAAGCCGTGAAGGCGCTCAAGGCCATCAAAGAGGCCTCCGGGCACGCGCTGGACGACCTGCGGGCGACCCTGGGCGTCCTGCGCACGGGCGAGGGGACCACGCCGGTCCCCTCGCTGAGCAGGCTGGACGAGCTGGTCGGCCCGGTGCCGAAGGCGCGCGTGGTGGGCGACCCGGGCGAGGTGCCGGCGCCGGTCGACGCGGCGGCCTACCGGGTGATCCAGGAGTCGCTGACCAACGCCCTGCGCTACGCCGAGGACGCCACGGCCGTCACGATCACCTTCGTCCGCACCGAGACCGCCCTGGAGCTGACCGTCCAGGACGACGGGGCGGGCACCTCCGCCCCCCAGGGCGCGGGCACCGGCCTGCGCGGGATGCGGGAACGGGTGGAAGCGCTCGGCGGCGAGCTGCGGGCGGGGCCGCGCGACGGGGGCGGGTTCGAGGTCAAGGCGGTTCTGCCGTGGGAGGTGGCGCGTGATCAGGGTGGTGCTGGCCGACGACCAGGTGCTGGTGCGGGCGGGTTTCCGGCTGCTGCTGGACACCGAGGACGGGTTCGAGGTGGTCGGCGAGGCGGGCGACGGTTCGGAGGCGCTCCTCCTGGCCCGTGAGCACCGGCCGGACGTCGTCGTGATGGACATCCGGATGCCGGGCACCGACGGGCTGGCCGGCACCCGGCGGATCTGCGCCGAGCTGCCGGACGTGAAGGTCCTCGTGCTGACGACGTTCAACGTGGACGAGTACGTGTTCGAGGCGTTGCGCGCGGGCGCGTCGGGCTTCCTGCTCAAGGACACCGACCCGGTGGAGCTGCTGCACGCCCTGCGCGTCGTGGCCCGGGGGGACGCCCTGCTCGCGCCGAGCGTGACGCGGCGGCTGATCGAGGAGTTCGCGGCCCGCCCCGAGCACCGCCGGCCCGACCCGAAGGCGCTGCGCGAGCTGACCGCGCGGGAGCGGGAGATCCTGGCGCTGGTCGCGGGCGGCCTCTCCAACGACGAGATCGCCGGGCACCTCGTCATCAGCCCGGCCACTTCCCGCACTCACGTGAGCCGCGTGATGACGAAACTGGGCGCGCGCGACCGCGCTCAACTCGTGGTGCTCGCGTACGAATCCGGTTTGGTGAGTCCTCGCAGGCCATAACCCGATCGTATGAGGAATTGTTATAGCCTTCGTAACCCACGGTATTGGTCGTATTGGTCGGCATTTTTTTCGAGCGCCCGGACAAGGGTGCATATTCCCGTCACGCACCGCGAGCATATCGTGGAGCTAATTACTCTGAGTAACCACAACGACAAGCCCCGCGTTGTTCACGCGGGGCTCGGGATGGTCCGGGAAGGTCAGGCGATAGCGCCGGGAGGCAGCTTCAGCTTGAACGGGAGCGTCGTCACGACGGCCAGATCGGAGGCCGTCCGCTTCATCAGCGTAGGCGCGTTGCGGGCACCCGGCTCCGGCAGATCGAGCAGTCGGTCGACCGCCTCGACGAGCGGGCCCTCGTAGATCCAGACCGCCTGGGCGGCCCGGGTGCTGTCTCGCACCGCAGGTAGACGGCCTGCGCGGGCCTCTGTCTCCGACCAGAACAGGATCGAGTCGATGAAGCCTCTGCGCTGCTTGAAGGCCATGATGCGATCGAGCTGCCCCTCCTCGTCCCGGAGGTGGAGGAACTGGAAACCGCTCTCGCGCAGCTCGATGACCTTGCTCAGTGCGAGATCCATGACGCACCTACCTCTGTTGTGAGGTCCCCTAGCAGGTACAGGTCTGGTGACCTGGAAAAGATCGTACGGCAAGCGCACAATCCTCCATAGGGCCTAGGTCGACGGTGATGTCTCAATGGGAGGACGATCCCGTTCGGTTTTCGATACGGACCGCAACACCCGAACGGTGCGCACGGAAAATGCGAGCGCTCCCAAAGTGACCAGGCTCACAGCCAGCCACATGTTGGTCTCCGGGTCGGTAGGGGTTTCCACTCATCACAACAGACGTCGCGCATGGCGGCTGGGTTGCCTGCCGACGCCACCACCAACCCCTGCCTCGGCAGACTTGCCGGATCGGGTGAGGGACGCGCCGGGGCCGCCGCTATCCTGGCGCCGTGGCGCGTGCATTGATCACCGGTATCACCGGACAGGACGGCCGGTATCTGGCCGAACTCCTGAACAGCAAAGGGTACGAGGTCTTCGGCCTGGTCAAGGGCCAGAACAACCCTCGGGCCGAGTTGGTGCAGCAGGAGCTGCCGTTCGTGGAGATCGTGTCCGCGGACCTCCAGGACCTGACCAGCCTGATCGCGGCCGTCGAGCAGACGCAGCCGGACGAGGTGTACAACCTCGCGGCCATCTCGTTCGTGGCGCTCAGCTTCAAGCAGGCCGAGCTGACCGCGAACGTCACCGGCCTGGGCGTGCTCCGGATGCTGGAGGCCATCCGCATGGCGGGCGGCAGCACCAACAACCCCATCCGGTTCTACCAGGCGTCCAGCTCCGAGATGTTCGGCAAGGTCCGGGAGACGCCGCAGCGCGAGACGACCCCGTTCTACCCGCGCTCGCCGTACGGCGTGGCGAAGGTCTTCGGCCACGACATCACGGTCAACTACCGCGACAGCTACGGCCTCTACGCCTGCTCCGGCATCCTGTTCAACCACGAGTCGCCCCGGCGCGGCCTGGAGTTCGTCACCCGCAAGATCACCAACGCGGTGGCGCGGATCAAGCTCGGCCTCCAGGACAGCCTGGTGCTCGGCGACCTGGAGCCCCGCCGCGACTGGGGCTTCGCCGGCGACTACGTGCAGGCCATGTGGCAGATGCTCCAGCAGGACCAGCCGGACGACTACGTCATCGCGACCGGCCAGACGCACAAGGTGCGCGACTTCGTGGCCGCCGCGTTCACCCACGCGGGCATCGAAGACTGGGAGAAGCACGTCACCCAGGACCCGCGCTTCTTCCGCCCGGCCGAGGTCGACCTGCTGGTCGGCGACGCGTCCAAGGCGCACGACGAGCTGGGCTGGAAGCCGGAGGTCGACTTCGCCGGCCTCGTCGCGATGATGGTCGACAACGACCTTGAGGTGGAGGCGCGCAAGGCCGGTCTGTCGTGATCTCGTACGCGCAGAACGGGGAGGACGTCGTGCTGGCCCGCCTGTTCCACGGGCGGACCACCGGTCGGTACGTCGACGTCGGCGCGGCCGACGCCGTCGAGGACTCGGTGACCAAGCACTTCTACGACCTGGGCTGGCGCGGGATCAACATCGAGCCGATCCCGGCTCAGGCCGAACGGCTGCGCGCGGCCAGGCCCGGCGACGTGACCCTGGCCGTCGCGCTCGGCGCCGCCACCGGCGTCGCCACGCTGCACCTGGTCGCCGACCGGTCCGGGTGGTCCACGCTCGACTCCTCACTCGCCGCGGCCTACCGGTCTGAGCTGGCGGTGGAGGAGGTCGAGGTCGAGCTGCGGACCCTCGCGGACGTCCTCGACGAGCACCCCGGACCGGTCGACTTCCTGAAGATCGACGTCGAAGGCGCCGAGCAGGTCGTCCTCGAAGGCGCGGACTGGAGCCGCCACCGGCCGCGCGTGGTCGTGGTCGAGGCCACCGAACCGGGCTCCCCGACCCCCAACCACGAGGGCTGGGAGCCGCTGATGCTGGCGGCCGGCTACCGGTGCGCGTTGTTCGACGGGCTCAACCGGTTCTACGCGGCGGCGGACGACACCGAGGCGCTGACCGTGCTGTCGTCACCCGCGAACGTGTTCGACAAGTACGTGCGGGCCGAGTTCGTCGACCAGCGCGCGGCCCGCGTGGGGGAGATCGGGTACATCCGCCGGCTGGAGAACGCCGTGCACGAGGCCCAGGAGGCCCGTGCGAAGGACGCGACCCACATCGAGGACCTGCGGGTCGCGCTGCGGGAGGCGGAGGACCGCCTGGTCAAGGCGAACCGCCGGCTGGCCGCGCTGGAGTCCCGCCTGGTCGAATTAGAGACCACCTGACCGGCGGCGAGTCGGAAGCCACCCGGACGGGCCACGCCCATCGCGTGGCCCGTCCTCGGCTCATTTCCGGTGGATGCCGAGGTCCCGGTGGACACCGCCGAGGTGCAGCCCGTCCCGGTAGATGCGGTGCACCCGCTCGCGCATCACGGCGCCGACCGCGTCCGCACCGCTGTGCGCGCGGATCGCGGCACGGGCCCGCGTGCCCATCCGCGCCCGCAGCCCCGGGCTGTCGGCGAGCCGGCGCAACCACGCGGCGGCCTGCGCGACGTCCGGCTCGGCCCAGAGCTGCCCCGGCCGGTACCAGTCGGCGAACCGGTTGTCGTACCGGTGGTCCTTCTCGGTGATCGGGCGGATGTCGTAGCCGACCGTCGCGGCGGAGCCGGGCGGCATGAAGTCGGTGTTGCCGCCGTAGCCGGTCGCGACGACCGGCTTGCCGAGCATCATCGCCTCCGCCATGCCCAGGCCGTAGCCCTCGGAACGGTGCAGCGACGCGTAGACGTCGCACGACGCGAGCAGCGAGTCCATCTCCGGCCGGCTGAGGTCGTCGGCGATGAGCGTGCCGCCGACGCTCGCCACCGCGTCCGCCAGCGCCGCCGCCATCAGCGGGAAGATGTCCAGGTCGATCGCCTTGATCACGAGGTGCGCCCTGGTGCCGCGCTCGTCCGGCGGGAACGCCCGGCGGAACGCGTCGATCACGCCCCACGGGTTCTTCCGGGCGTCGCTGGACGACGAGCTGAACGTGAACAGGACGACGAACGCGTCCTCGGCCAACCCGAACCGCGCGCGGTCCGGCGTGGCGTCGACCTCGGGGATCACGTTCGGCACCACGGTGATCGGGATGTCGGTGACGGTCCGGAACGCGTCCCCGACGAACGACGACACCACCCACAGCTCGTCCAGCCGGGGGAGCTGGACCAGGGTGTAGTCCAGGATCTCGGGCAGCTCCCACGCCCACAGCGCGATGGTGTACCGGTCGAGCGAGCTGTCCGGGATGAGCTGGAACTCGTTGAGGTTCACCATCCACAGGTCGACCGGGTAGTCCTTGCCGCCGCGCAGCTCGGACATCCCGCGGGGCACCGGGACCGTGCGGACCGGCGCGCGCGAGTTGAACTCCGTGTAGGTGAGGCCGACGTCGGTGGCGGACAACGCCAGGCCGGCCCGCCGGAACGACTCGGACAACCCGGTGGTGGCCCGCAGGTCGGCGAACAGGTTCACGCCCGGCTCCGCCGACCGCTCGACGATCCGCACATTGCTCATCGCCTGCCCGACCGGATTTCCGGATCGTTCGGCGATCTCAGGCGCGTAGGCCTCGGGCGCGGCGGACTCCAGAGCCTCCCGGTACTGACGCGCGACCGCCGGCCACGAGGCGGCCTGCGCCACCCAGTCCCGCGCGAGCTTGCCGGCCGACCGGGCGCGTTCGGGCTCGGTGACCACGTTCTCCAGCAGCGCCGCCAACCCCTCGGCCTCGGCCCGCGACCCGGTCGGCACCCGCCAGCAGAACTCCTCGTCGTAGTGCCGGTTCTGCGGCAGGTCGCTGGTGATCACCACCCGGCCCGCGCCGAACGCCCGCATCATCACCGCGCTGGTCTCGCCCGCCGTCGGCCAGCGCAGGTTCACCACCGCGTCCGTCGCGCCGATCAGGCCCTCGAAGTCGTCCTTCGCCGGGCTCAGCTCCATCCGGACGGCGTCCGCCAGCCCGTACTGGTCCAGCGCCCGCACCACGTCGGCGTGCACCTCCGGGTAGTCCACGTGCCCCGCGATCAGCAGCCGGGCGTGCGGCCACCGCCGCCGCACCTGCGCGAACGCCAGCACCACCACCAAAATCCGCTTGATCCGGTTGAACCCGCCGAACACCCCGAACACCACGTGCTCGTCGGTCCACCCGAACCGCGACCGCACGGCCGCCCGGTCGGCGTCGTCCCGGACCGGCGCGCCGGAGTTCACCACGGACACCGGCAGTCCCGGGTACCGCGCGCGCAGCCGGTCCGCCGAGTACGGGTCGTGCACGATGACGCCCCGGCTGGCGGACACCAGCCGCCGTTCCATGGTCATCGTCATGGCGTCCAGGTAGCGCGGTCCGTCCGCCTCCACCGCCGGCCACCCGTTCAGCAGCGCCGGGTCCTGCGGGTCGCCCCAGATCGGGCCGTGCGCGAACGCCACCTCGTCCCGGAACCCGCGCGTGCCGACCCCGCCGTGGTAGCCCTGGTTGAAGTCCAGCAGCGACGTGTCGTGCAGCACCACCACGCCCGGCACGGCCAGCGCCTGCCGGTAGATCCACGAGTGGACGCCCGCGTGGTTGCCCATCTGGTACACCGGCAGCCCGGTCGCCTCGGCCGGCGTCACGAGCGGGACCGGCGCGGACGCGTCCGCCGACCGGGTCACCGCCGTCACGGCCACCTCGCCGGCCAGCGGTCCGAGCAGTTCGTAGGTGTAGTCCGCGATCCCGCTGCGCTCGGGCGGCAGCGGGCTCCACATGCCGACCCGCATCGTCACGTCCACGCGAGCAGGCAGTACCGGCCGGCGCGGGCCTGGTCCGGGGCCGCCGTCGCGGGCCAGCCGTCCAGCGGGCCGCTGTCCGGGTACCGGACCTCGATCCGGGAGAACCCGGCCACCTCGGCGAGAAACCGCAGGAACGTCGGGTGCACCGGCCGCTGGGCGAACGGGTCGACGTGGAAGTCGGCCAGGCCCGGCCCGTCCGGGTTGGGCGTCTCCAGCAGCAGCACGCCGCCCGGCTTGAGCGCCTGCCCGGCCAGGTCGAAGAACCGGGACAGCGTCGCCGCGTCCCGCCGCTCGACGAACCGGAACGCCGTCACCGCGCCCAGCGAGCGCTTCGCGGTGCGCGCCAGCACGTCCAGCGGGTCCGCCTCCTCGACGGGGAACCCCAGCTCACCGCAGTGCTTCACGACGAACCGGTTGGCCGACGCCCCGGTCGCGGGCACGTCCGCCGACCGCAGCACCTCCAGCCACTCGCCCCGGCTCGGCGACACGTCCAGCACCGGCCCGTGCGCGGCCGTCACGACCGGCAGGTACGCGGCGCGCGCCGCGCGGGTCCGGTCCACCGGCCCGTCGAGCAGGTGCGCCACCGGCAGTTCCAGCGCCGCCGACCGGTCCGGCGCGACGGACACCTCCACCTGCGGCGCGGTGGCCCGTGCCTGGTCCAGGAAGAGGTCGAGCTGGGCGTGCCGCAGCCGGGTGTCCAGCGCGGCCGAGTCCAGCTCGGCGAGCCGCCGCTCGATCCGCTCCAGCCGCGCGCCGACGTCGTCGGCCGCGGTCTCCCGGTCCACCAACTGGAGCCGCAGGTCGGTCACCTCGGTGCGGATGCCGCCGATCGCCGCGTACAGCCGCTGGTTGAGGCCCGCCATGATGTTCTGGTCGGCGTTGCGCAGCTTCTCGACCTCGGCGGCCAGGTCCTCGCTCGCCGCCGCGCGCCCGCCGCCCTGGCTGAGGGCGTCGACGGCGTCGCGCACGGCGAGGTTGAAGTCGACCTGCCACTTGAGCTGCCGCTTCCACAGCAGGCGGAGCAGGAGCCTGCCGAACAGGTCCCGCGAGCGCAGCGGCAGGTTGAGGTTCCGGTGCTTCTCCAGACGGACGATGGCGTCCGCCAGGCGTGCGTGCGACATGGACCGTCCAACGAAGGCGAAGGCGAGGGGGCCGACGAGAATCGGCTGGCCCGCAGTCTAGGACAGCCGCCGCGCCGGCAGAGACCGATCGTCGCAACCGTGCGCACCGCCACCCCGACCCGAGCCGACACCGCCACCCCGACCCGGGCGACCCCGCCACCCCAGCCCAGCGACTCGCCACCGCGACCCGGCGACTCGTCACCCCAGCCCCGGCGACTCCACCGCCGCGCCCCGGGCTCCGGTCAGCGGATGGGCTTGGCCTTCAGCTCCTTCACCACGTTGTCCGCGATCACCGGGTTGAGCAGGGCCAGCGCCCCGGACACCAGGCTGCGCTCGGCGACCTCGACCACCACCGTGGACGTGTCGGCGAGCATCCTCCCGGCCGCCTCGCCGCGGTCGTCCGCCAGCCCGCCGTGGTGCATGATCGTCAGGTCGCCGAACACGCTGCCCAGGTACTTGGTGGTGCGGATGGTGAACGAGTCGCTGAGCATCCCCACCCGGTAGCCGTACGTGCCGGACCCGGTGGCGGTGTTCAGCCGCACCGGGGTCGTGAACTCGCGCGGGGCGCTGTCCCGCGTCTGGTTCGTCTTGCCGTCCGGGCGGATCAGGTACGACAGGCCGGTGGTGGTGCCGGTCCGGCCGAGCAGCGGCGGCAGGTCGGCCGCCGCCTGCCACGCCGGCCCCTCGTCCACCCGCCACTGCGCGCTGATGCCGGGCCGCAGCTCCTCGGCGATCCGGCGGGCCATCACGACGCCGCCCTCCTCGCCCCAGTGCGCGTCGACCGGCCCGTACACCGGGGTGCCGAGCCGCTCGCCCCAGTCCTTCAGGTCCTTGCGCACGTCGAGCACGTAGTCCTCGCGCGACACGGCTCCCCAGAACTCGTCCACCACCTCGCGGTGGCACTCCCGGCCGGGCAGGTCGGCCGGCAGGTTCTCCGGGTACAGCGTCGCCTTGTCCGGCGCGACCACCAGGACGAACCGCCGCCCGGACGCGGTCACCCCGTCCCGCAGGGTCCGCAGCCGCTGGACGATCTCGTCCGTGGCGAGCGCCTGCGAGCAGTGGCTGGCCAGCTCGTCACCCAGGTACAGCCAGCCGTTCGTGCCCTCCACGACGTTCGGGAACGCCACCGGCGGGCGCTTCGGCTTCGCCGGCTTGGACGTCTCGGTCGGGATCGGCGGCCCGCCGGTGTCCGACTTCGGCCGCGCGGGCGGCTCGCCGAACACGCCCCGGCTGACGGCGTCGTAGAACCCGATCGCCTGCTCGCGCAACGGCAGGTGGTCGGACGCCCACCCCTGGAGTCGCGAGATCTCCGTGATGCCGGGGAACCCGGTCAGCGCCCGGTTCTCGAACTCCCTCGGCCGCACGCCCAGCACGAACGCGACGGCGGGCAGCGTGAGGAACACGACCGCGCAGATCAGCGACAGGCGCTGGGTGGCGCCGTGCCGGGGGCGGTGCAGGGCGTGTTCGGTGGGCAGCAGCGACTCGTGCACCGGCGGCAGCACGAACTTCGCCTCGGCACGGCCCTCTTTGTGCGCGGTCATCGCCGGTCCAGCCCGACACGGGCCTGTTCGTGCGCGGTCATCGCCGGTCCAGTTCGGAGCGGGCCTCGTCGTGAGCGGTCATCGCCGGTCCAGTATGGCTTCCACCCGGCCCAGCGCGTGGCGGATCGGGCCGGCGGCGGGTCCGAGCACCCGACGCGCGGCCCGCACGAGCGGCGGCCGACGCGGCGGCGCCGTGCGGGCGAGCCAGGTGCGGTGGGCGGCGTCGAGCTGGGTCCGCAGCCACCCGGCGGCGGCGTCGAACGACCGCGTGCGCAGCAGGTGGTCCCGGGCCGCGAGCCCCCGGCGGTGGGCTTCGTCCGGGTCGTCGGCGATCTCCCGCAGGGCGCGCGCGGCGGCGTCCAGGTCGGGCTCGGCCCAGCGGGCCGCCGGCTGGTACGGCGGCCAGCCCGGACCGACCTCGGTCATGGTGTGCGGCACGGGCCAGCCGACGGCGGCGGTCACGAACTCGCTCGTGCCGCCGTAGTCCGTGGACACCACCGCGAGGCCCCGCATCATCGCCTCGGCGACGGTCAGCCCGAAGCCCTCGCTGCGGTGCAGCGACACGTAGGCGTGGCTGGTCGCGTACAGCTCGGCCAGCTCGCCCGCGCTCAGGTAGCGCTCGACCAGCGTGACGCGCGGGTCGTCGGCGGTCATCAGCCGCAGCCGCTCGGCCGCACCCGGGTGGAGATGGGCATTTGTCGACTTGATGACCAGCTTGACGTCGGTCCGGCCGGGGAACGCCCGCTGGAACGCCGTCACCACACCCCACGGGTTCTTGCGCCCCGCGGTGCTGTTGAAGTCGAACGCGAACAGGAACCCGGTGGTCTCACCCGGCCGCCGGGGCCGCTCCCGCACCAGACCGCGTTCCACCACGGGGATCGGCACGGTCTTCACCGGCACCGGCGAGTGCGGCTCGACGGCCCGGCGCACGAAGTCGCTGACCGTCCACACCTCGTCCACGAACCCGAAGTGGTGCATGGACGGCGGGAACTCCGCCAGCTCCCACGCCCACAGCCCGATCCGGTACCGGCCGTGGCCCACCTCCGGGTCGGCCTCCAGCAGCGCGCGGGTGAAGTCGCCGTTCACCGTGATCAGGCTGAGCGGGTACGTGGGCCGCCCCACCGAGTCGGGCGCGGCCACCCCGGTGCGCGCGGTGCCGAGGACGGAGTGCTCGTCCACCACCGACACGTGCGGGATGCCGGCGGCCTCCACCACGTTCAGGATGACCCGGCCCATCTCGCCGATCCCCAGCTCGGCGGTGTGGTAGCCGGCGACGTTGACGCCGAACGCCGCGGTCGGCTCCGCGACCTCGCGGGGCGGGGCGGGCAGCGCCCAGGTCGGGACGCCTTCGTGCACGCCGTGCCGGGTGCACCAGTCGCGGAAGCCGGGGTCGAGCGCGTCCAGCGGGCGGGGGAACGCGGCCCGCAGGTCGATCCGGGACTGCCACACGCCGTAGAGCAGCCGGTTCATGCCGGACGCGCGTTGGGCGGGCGTGGCCGGGGAGGTGAGCCAGTCCTTGAACGCACTGCCGTCGCCGTCGAACGCGTGCGGCGGCAGGGCTTTCGGGCGGGCGCCCAGCGGGTCCGGCTCTTTGGCGGCGCGCAACGCCTCTTTGAACACCTCGCGCATCACCGGCGTGATCGGTTCCGCGGTAATCGGTTCCGGGGTGGTCGGCTCGGCGGTGATCGGTTCGCCGGCTCCGAACGTGTCGAACCGCGAGGCGGCGGTCGTCTTCCGGGGGGCCAGGTCGTAGACGGGACGCCACTCGGGGTGTTCGGAGAGCAACACCCGGTCCTGACCCACCGCGGCCAGCCAGGGCTGCCCGGGGTCGTGCCCGGTGAAGTCGATCAGGCGGGCGGCGGCAGGCTCGCGCTCGTGCAGGTTCCAGGCGGCCACGCCGAGGCCCGGATCACGCGCCACCTCGTGCGCGAACAGCGCGGCGGCGTCGGCGGCCCAGCCTCCGGGGGTCTCGGCGAGCAGGTCGGAGCGGGTCCGGTCGGCCCAGAAGTCGAGGAACGCCTTGGCCTCCCGGCCGACCGCGACGAAGTTCTCGGTGAACCCGCCGACGTGCCGCGGTCGCCGGCCGTCGTCGGGCAGGGGGTTGAGCAGCTTCGGGACGAGGGTGAGGCCGTCGCCGAAGTCGGGCAGCGGGGCGAGGACGACGGTGTCCGGCGCGAGGTGGACGACCAGGTCGTGGGTGTCCAGCAGTCGGCGCGCGAGGAGCGGCGCGGCGGCCTGGGCGAGTTCGGCGGACGTGCCGCAGGTCGCCATCCTCAGGTACTCGTCGGCCGGCACCCCGAGATCACGCGCCGCCAACACGGTCACCGCGCCCTGTCCGGGCGCTGCGTCGGGGCGGGCCGCTGCGTTGGGGTCGGCCGCTGCGTTGGGGTCGGCCGCCTCACCCGGGTCGGCCGCCGCGTTGGTGTCGGTCACCGCGTTCGGCGGCAGGTCCCAGGTGTCCGCCACCAGGATCACGAACGAGTGGCCGGGGTGGTGCCGCAAGTAGGAGCGGGCCAGGACGCTCGCCGCGTCCGGCCCGCCACCTGCTACTACCGTGCTGCCCGCGGTCCGCCGGTCAGGCATCCGCGGGGAGTTGTTCGAGCTGGGCGAGGATGATCTCGTCGAAGTTCTTCGAGACCTCCGCCATGTCCTTGCCCGCCACCTGCACGCGGACCACGACGTCCTTCGCCACGTAGTGCGCGCGCACCGCGCCCAGGCTCTCGCCGGCCGGCGCCACCTGGAAGGCGGTCACACCCGTCGGCAGGGTGCCGGTGTACGGCTGCATCGCGTACTTCGCCTGGAGCACGCCCAGCGCGTCGCGAGCGGTCTTGGCCTCGGCCGCGCCGTTCGTCCGCACGGTCAGGATCTGCGTGTACAGCGTGCCGCCCGACACGACCGAGCCGGCGAGCCGGCAGCGCCCGCCGCCCGCCGCCAGGTAGGCCTGGTTCTCCTCCTCGGTGAGCAGCTTGCCGGACACCACGTCGGCGAAGTTCCGCACACCCGACTGGTCCTGCGCGACGCCCGGCAGCTCGGCGACCTCCAGGCCGTCCTTCGGCTTGGTCGTCGTCGTGGTCGGGGCCGTCGACTCGGTCGTCGGGCCACCGGTCTGGGCGGTCTCGCCACCGGGCCGGGAGGCGAAGAACCAGATGCCGCCGCCGATCAGGGCCAGCACCACGACGATGCCGACGATCGCCAGCCACTTCTTGCCGCCGCCGCCACCGCCCTCGTCGAACACCTCGGGGCCCTGCGCGATCCAGCTCGGCGTCTGCTCGCCGACCACGCCGAAGCCCTGGTCGTTGCCCCACGGCGGGGTGTTCACCGGCGCGCCGCCGCCCCAGCCGCCCTGCTGCGGCGGCTGCTGCTGCGGGGGGAGCTGGTTCGGCGGTGGCGCGACCGGCCGCACGTACTGCGTGCGGTCGGCGTCGGCCGGGCGCTGGCCGGTGACCACCTGGGTGGCGTCCGGGTTCGGGTGCGCCGGCGGCTGGCCGGTGTTCACGACCTGCGTGGCGTCCGGGTTCGGCTGTGACGCTTCCCACCGGAACGGCGCGCCGAACGGTCCGTTGCCCGGCTGGGCGGGCTGTTGCTGCTGCGGGCCGGCGCCCGAGGCGGAAGCCAGGAGCTCGTCACGACGCCTGCGGTACTCGTCGGCGCTGATCCGACCCTCCGCCAACGTCCTGTCCAGCTCCGCCAGGTCCTCTTGCCAGGCCATCCGCCCCTCCAAAGTCGTGCGCGGTCGCCATTGTGTCCTATGCGTCCACGCGGCTTCCCGGCATCCGGCACTTGTGATCCGGTCGTTGCCGTCGATGAGCGGACCTCATTGTGCGCGGGGCCGGTCCGGCGGTTCACCCGACCGTGCCGAACGGGCTTCGGTCAGGGCATTAGCGCTGGTCGGGAACGGGTATCGTGCCGCACCGCAGCGTCGGCCGTCCGGCGCCATCCGGCCCGGAGGGAATGTTGATCACCGAATCAGTCGCCGAGAGCCCGGCCGTGCCCGCACGGCGGGGCCTCGGCTTCCGCACGCGGTGGATCAGCCGGGAGGCCACCCTGGTCGTCTTCTTCGGGTTCGCGCTCTCCGTGGTGTTCAACCTGCCGTTGCTCCGCAACCCCAAGTCGGTGGTCGCCGGCGACCTCGGCGACCCGCTGCTGCAGACGTGGGAACTCGCGTGGCACCGCCGCTTCCTCACCGAGGGCGGCGATTTCTGGACGACGAACATGTTCTTCCCGTCGGAGGACAATTTCGCGTTCTCCGACTCCCTGCTCGGCTACTTCCCGCTGGCGTTGTTCGGCGACGGCCAGTACGCGGCGGTGCTGCGGTACAACGTCGCTTTCGTCATCGCGTTCACGCTGGCGTTCGCCGGGGCCTATTTCCTGGCGCGCCAGCTCGGCGGCAACTGGCAGGCGGCGGCGCTGGCGGGCGCGGTGTTCGCGTGGGCGCCGTGGCGGCTGCCGCACAGCAGCCACCTGAACATCCTGTCGTCCGGCGGGATCGCGCTGGCGCTGTACGCGCTGGCGCGTGGCCACGGGTACTCGTTCCGGTCCGGTGCGCGGCCCGAACCGGCCCGGCCCGGCTGGGTGGTGGCGGGGTGGCTGTTCGCGGCGTGGCAGATCACCATCGGATTCGCGACCGGCATCCCGTTCTTCTACCTGATGGCCGGGGTCGGGGTGGTGACGCTGGTCGTCGTGCTGCGGCGGCGGGCGGAATTCGGCCGGCGCGTGGTGATCGCGAACGGCGTCGGCGGGGCGATTTTCGTCGCCGTGACGCTGTTGATGGCGATTCCCTATCTCCAGGTCGTGGAACGCTACGGCTTCACGCGCGCGTGGAAGGAAATCGTCGAGCTGTCCGCGCCGCCGGCCGGGCTGGTCACGGTGTGGGACATGTCGTGGCTGTGGAACGGGTCGATCTTCGACCACGCCGCGAACGTGCCGATGCCCGCGCCGTGGGAGAAGGTGCTGTTCCCCGGGCTGGCGCTGGTCGTACTGGCGGTGCTCGGGCTGTTCGTCAGCGTGTGGTCGAAGCGGCTGCGGACGTGGCTGGCGGTGGCGGCGGTCGTGGTGACCGTGCTGGCGCTGGGCGCGGGCTTCTTCGACGGTGCGGTCACCTACCGGCCGCTGTGGGAGTTCCTGCCGGGCTGGAACTCGATGCGCGCGCCGGGCCGGCTGATCATGTGGACGGTGCTGCTGCTGTCGCTGCTCGCGGTCGGCGCGCTGACGCGGCTGGGGCTGCTGCTGGCGGAGCGCTTCCCGGCCCGCCGGCGGCTGGTCGCGGCGGCACTGCTCGTGCCCGCGGTGTTCGCGCTGCTGGAAGGCCTGCCGGTGCGCGAGTACCCGCAGGTGCCGGGCATCCCGCCGGGGCTGAAGACGGTGTTCGAGCAGGTGCGGGAGCCGATGGTGATCGTGCCGATGGACACGTTCAGCGAGTTCCGGTACCTGCTGTGGTCGACCGAGGGCTGGCCGACGATGGCCAACGGCAACTCCGGCAACTTCCCGCTGCCGTACGTGGAGCTGTTCGAGGTGACCAGGAACTTCCCCAGCTCGCACACCATCGACGTGCTGGACAAGCACGGCATCCGCGCGGTCGTGGTGATGAAGGCCACGGTGGCGGACACCCCGTGGGCCGACATCCTGACCCGGCCGACCGCCGGCTATCCGGTGACCCGGACGGAGTCGGCCGACGTGGTGCTGTTCACCATCAAGTGATCGGCGCGCTTGGATCCGGTGCCATGGCGTGGTCCGGACGTGCCAAGACGTCTACGTCGGCGGTCCATGACCCAGGTTACTGGGAGCTACGATTGAGCACGTAGAGTGGGATAGGGTCTCCGATGCCTGCTGAAGGTGGCACCGTGGTGGGGCGAGGGCGCATGGAGAGGCTGCCCAGCCCGGGGGACCGGGTTCGCGTCCCGTTCGGGTTCCACAAACTCGAAGGCGAAGTGCTGCGCACGTCCGACTTCGGCATCGGCCCCCTGGTGACGGTCGCCGTCGAGGTCGATGGGGCCGATGAGCCGGTTCGGGCGACCTATGAACTCGACGCGGTCGAGGTGGCGTCCGCTGCGTGAAGCGGCAGGGCGAAACCGCTTCCGTTGAACCTGGCGGACCGAAGCCCGATAACCCGATGCCCCGACCCTCGCGGCGACTGCGCGATCGGCGGATGTCCGAGCCCGCGGTCGCCCGGTTCGAGCCGGTCGTCCGGCTGGCTCCACGGACATCCGCCGCCTGATCGCGGTGCGGGGGGCGGCCCCGGTGTGGGGCCGCCTTTCAGCTCCTCTTGGTGAGGATGGTGGGTCCGACGATCCGTCGGGCGATGCGGCGGAGTTTGCTGCGGGGCGTGGTGGGCGCAGGTTCGGCGGGTGCGGTCCGGCCGGGGGGTGCGTCGGCGGTTGGGGCGGTCGCGGTGTCGTCTGCTGGACCGGGTGGTGCGGTGGTCGGTGCCGGTGGTGCGGCTGAAGCCGGCGAGGTGGTGGTTGCGGCAGGCGCGGCGGGTGCTGAGCTTGTGGCAGGTGCGGCAGGTGCGGCAGGTACGGCGGTTGCCGCAGGTGCCGCCGGTGCGGCAGGTGCCGCAGGTGCTGCGGGTGGCGGGCTGGGGCGGCGTTGCGGCAAGGCCGTCCGGGTCGGGGTGGTGGCGGTGGCCAGGACTCCCGACATGGGCGCGGGCTTGGTGGCGGCGCCCGGGGTGATGCCCGGCGTGGTGGTCAGCACCGGCATGGCCGCGGTGGTCAGGATGCCGGTCAAAGCGGCCTGTTTCGTGGTGGTCGAGGCGATCACCGGCGGTGCGACGGGCGGGGTGCGGAGGGTGGGTGCGTCGTTGCTCGGCTGGAACTTGCTCTGCGGGGGCTGGTCAGGCTCCTGGCTGAACGTCACGCGGTGATTTTGCCAAATCACGCTGTGTGCAGGCCCGGCAGGGGAATCAGCAGAAGATCAAACCGCACGGCCGCGTGGTGGTCGTGGTCGTCGTCGTGCGGCTGGTCGTCGTGGTCGGCCTCGTCGTCGTGGTGGTCGGCCTCGGCCTGGTGGTCGTGGTCGTCGTCACCGCTGTCGTCGTCGTGGTCGTGTCCGCGGTGGTGGTCGTGGTCGTCGGCGTCGTCGTGGAAGTCGTCGTGCCCGAGCCCGAAGTCGTCGCCGCCGTCGAAGTGACCGTCGTCGACGTGCGGCCGGGCTGGGCGGCTCCGGTCACCACCACCACGTCCGCGCCGCCCGCCGGCTGGATCGCCTGGGGCGCTTCGGCCATCGTCCCGTGGACGAACAGGGCGGAGAAGACGGCGCCGATCAAGGCGCCCACGGCGAGTCGCGCCGGACCACCCGCTGCGGTGAGCATTGACACTGACTACCGGCCTCACCCGGCAGGGTCAAATCGTTCCGAGGAGTTGGTACCGGCTCGGTACGGATGGTACCGAACCGGTGCCTTTTCTACTCCGCCGCGAGTCCCGCTCCCTACTCCGCCGCGAGTTCCGCGGTGAGGGTGATGGTCGTGCCCGCGAGCGCCTGGCTGACCGGGCAGTTCCGCTTCGCGTTCTCGGCGGCCTCGGCGAAGCCGGCGTCGTCCAGACCGGGCACGGCCGCGCGCACGGTCAGGTGGATGCCGGTGATACCGGTCCCCGGCTGGAACGTGACCTCGGCCGACGTGTCGACCCGCGTCGGCGGGGTGCCCGCCGACGCCAGGCCGTGCGAGAGCGCCATCGAGTAGCACGACGAGTGCGCCGCCGCGATCAGCTCCTCCGGGCTGGTCTTGCCGTTCGCCTCTTCGGCCCGGGACGGCCAGGACACCGCGTACGAGCCGATGCCGGACGACTCCAGCGTCACGGTGCCGCTGCCCTGGAGCAGGTTGCCTTCCCAGTGCGTGGTCGCCTTGCGGGTGGTGGCCATGTGCGAAATCTCCATGTCGACGTGGGATCCCTGACATGCGAAAAGGCCCCGGTGTACACCGAGGCCTTCTCACCGAGCGGATGACGAGACTCGAACTCGCGACCCTCACCTTGGCAAGGTGATGCGCTACCAACTGCGCTACATCCGCCTGACACGCACCACTATAGACGACCGCTCAAACCGCATTCCGATCGGGGGGTGGCGACTCCGCCAACAACCGGTCGACCTCGGACAACCGTTCCGCCGGCCACCGCCACTCCCACAGCGGGCGCACCTTCGCCACCACTTCGGCCGGCAGCCACCGGGCGACCTCGTCGCGCAACTCCCACTCGTCGAACACGTGCTCGTAGAAGCTGACCACCGACGCGTTCGACAGGAACTGCTCCGGCTGCTGGAAGCACCAGTGCGCGAACCCGTAGACCCGGCGCAGCACGTCGCCGTCGCCGTCCCGGTGCGCTTCCGCCGCGAGCTGCCACAGCTCCGACAAGAACACGTGACACGACCAGGATTCGCGCTCGACGACCGCGCTCAACTCGGGAAGAAGGGCGGAAGCCCTTGTGCGCCAATCGCCCACGCGGCAGGACACTACCCGCCGAACGGGCCGGCCCGGCGGGGCCGTCCACCACCTGACGCCTACCCGTAACCACGGCGTCACCGCCTGCTAGCAGCCGGTGGTGCGGTACCCGGAGTGGCGCCGTGCTCCGAACGGCCCACGCCGTCCGTCGGGTCTTCGGTATCGGGTCGCTATCGCTTCGGGGCGCTTCGATCCAGCTATGGCATCTTGACCTCGGACCACAGAGCAGGGCGGGAGGTGCCGGGCGGGATGGCCGGAGATGCCGATTTCGACCGGGAACTGCTCGCCAGGGTCAGGTCCGGCGACGACACCGCGTTCGGTGAACTCTTCTCCCGGCACGCGGACGCCGTCCGGCGGTTCGCCCTCCGCCACGTCCGTGAACACGCCGAGGCCGACGACCTGACCGCCGAGGCGTTCTTCCGCGTCCTCCAGGCGATCCGCCGCGGCACCGGCCCGACCGACCACGTGCGCACCTACCTGCTGACCGTCGCCCGCCGGGTGGCGTGGGAGTGGAGCGGGCGGCGGCGGGACGTGCCGGTGGAGGACGAGGAGCTGTCGCGCCGGGTCGAGCCGTTCCCGGACGTCACCGCCTCGCGCCCCGAACACGCGTTGATCTCGCGGGCGTTCACCAGCCTCCCGGAGCGCTGGCGCACCGTGCTGTGGCAGGTCGAGGTGGAGGGCGAGCGGCCCGCCGCCGTCGCGCCCAGCTTCGGCCTGAGCCCGAACGCGATGGCCGCCCTCGCCCGCCGCGCCCGCGAAGGCCTGCGGGCCGCCTACCTCCAGGCGCACCTGGCGGAGGACGTCGGGCCGCGCGCGTGCAATTCCGTCGTGGCCAAGCTCGGCACCTACACCGCGGGCGGCGTGCAGGGCGCGGAGCACCGGCGCATCCGCAAGCACCTCCAGGCCTGCTCGTCCTGCAACGCCCTGCACGCCGAACTCACCGAGGTCTGCTCGACGCTGCGGGCGCACGCCGCGAGCATCGCCGTGCCGGTGGCCGCCGCCGCCCTGTTCGGGCCGGTGGTGCTGGGCAAGGCCGCGTGGCTCACCGGAAGGGTCAAGCTGGTGCTCGCCGCCACCGCGTCCGCCGCCGCCGTGGGCCTGTTCGGGGTGCTGGCGGGCCAGTTCACCGGTGCGCCGGGGCCCGCGCTGATCCAGCCCGACCCGAACTCGCCGCACGGCAACACCGTGCTGGCGCTGCGCTCCACCGGCGCGACCGTCATCGGCACGGCGACCAGCGAGACGTCGCCGACCGCGCCGCCCGCGCGGCACGGCCACCCCACCAGGACGGAGACCCGCGCGGCCCCGCGGCCCGGCGAGACGGTCGCCCTGACGTCGTCCCCGTCGCCCGCGCCGGACGCGCCGCCCGGCGAGATCACGCCGACCGGCGAGTACCGGCTGTTCCACGACCCCTCCGGCAGCCCGGCCGGCACCACCACGACGACCGCCGAGCCGACCAAGACGGCCCTGCTGACGACCACGACCACACCGCCGATCCACACCGTCACGCCCACCACGGTGACCCTGCACCCGACGCTGTCCGGCATGGCACCCGCCTGATCACCGATCGCCACCGCCGGGTTCACCCACTGGATGCAGGGGTTTGCCGGTAGCGTTGGGGTCACGGGGTGATCACTCGACGTCTTGAGGAGACGGTGATGACGCGGCTGGTGCGCGGCGCGGACGGCCGGATGTGGACGGTGCGCAGCCAGATCGAGTGGCGCAACCCGTCGGCCGACGCCGACTTCGAGCACGACGTGAGCGGCGGCCACGGCCCGGCCGTGCTGATGCTCGCGCTGGTCATCGTGATGGCGGTGATCCTGGTCGCCTGGACGCCCGAGCAGGTCGTGGTGCCCGGCTGGCTGCTCTTCGCCCTCGTCCTGGTGTTCCTGTTCTTCCCGGTCCGGTGGGCGCTGCGGCGGCCGTGGCTGGTGGCGGCCGAGTCGAAGAAGACCGACGAGCTGCCGCCGGAGCGGTGGGTCGGCTCGGTGCGCGGGTTCCTCACCGTGCGCAACGAGGTGTCCAACGTGGCGCGCAAGATCGAGATGTACTCGCTGCCGGACCTGGACGGGCCGTTGCAGCCGGTGGACTGACCGCGTTCCGGACCTGGCTGATCGGCGTTGTCGGTCGACTCTCGGCGTTCCGCGGGTGACACTGGTCGGGTGCCGGAACTACCCGAGGTCGAGGCGCTGGCCGAGCACCTGCGCGAACACGCGGTCGGACGCGTCGTGCACCGGCTCGACGTGGCGTCGTTGCAGGTCCTGAAGACGTTCACCCCGCCGTGGACCGACCTGCAAGGCCGTCCGGTGACGGCCGCGGGCCGGTTCGGCAAGCACCTGGACCTGGACTGCGACGGGCTGCACCTGATCGTGCACCTCGCGCGGGCGGGGTGGCTGCGCTGGTCGGACACGCTGTCCGCCGCGCCGCTCAAACCCGGCAAGGGTCCGCTGGCGCTGCGCGTCCACCTCGGCCCGCCGGGGCAGGGCCCGGGGTTCGACCTGACCGAGGCGGGCACCAAGAAGGGGCTCGCGGCGTGGATCGTGACGGACCCGACGGCCGTGCCGGGGATCGCCCGGCTGGGTCCGGACGCGCTGTCGGTGTCGCGGGCGCGGCTCGGCGAGCTGTTCGCGGGGCGCACGGAGCGGCTGAAGACGGCGCTGACCGACCAGACGCTGATGGCGGGCGTCGGGAACGCGTACTCGGACGAGATCATGCACACCGCCCGGCTGTCGCCCTACGCGACCGCCGGGAAGCTGTCGGACGAGGCCCTGGACCGGCTGCACGAGGCGTTGATCGGCGTGCTGACGGACGCGGTGGCGCGGTCGGTGGGCCAGTCGGCGGCGCGGCTCAAGGGCGAGAAGCGGTCCGGTCTGCGCGTGCACGCCCGCACCGGCCTGCCGTGCCCGGTGTGCGGTGACACGGTGCGCGAGGTGTCGTTCGCGGACAAGGCGTTCCAGTACTGCCCGACCTGCCAGACCGGTGGGAAGCCGCTGGCCGACCGCCGGATGTCCCGGCTGCTCAAGTAGTTCCCCAGGCGGTCACGCGGCTCCCCGGACGATCACGACGACCAGCGTGCGCGGGCCGTGCACGCCCTCCACGCGGTCCAGTTCGATGTCGCTGGTGGCCGACGGGCCGCTGATGAACGTCAGCGGGCGGGTCGGTTCCAGACGGGCCAGGGCTTCCGGCACGGTGCCCGCGATCCGGTCCTCGCGCACCACGCACACGTGGTAGTCCGGCAGGAGGGTCAGCGCGCGCCGGCCCTGGGCCTCCCCGGCGTCCAGCACGATGGTCCCGGTCTGCGCGATCGCCACCGCGCACCCGGTGAGCACGCCGTCCGCCTCGTCCAACCGCTCCAGCGTCAGCGGCGGGTCGTCCCGCAGCCACACCACGCCCGGCACGTCCCACGGCAGGTCGGTCGGCGCGACGATCCGCTTGCCCGCCAACAGGTTCCCGAGCAGCGAGGTGAGGCCGTCCGGTGCGACGACGTGCACCTCGGCCCGGTAGTGCGCGACCCGCTCGGCCAGCAGCTCCACCGACGCGTCACCGGTCCGGCGGTAGTCGCGCGGCACGGGCGGCGTCGGCGGGCGGTCCCGCAGCGCCGAGCGGATGCCGGCGAGGATGTCCGCACGGGCGTCAGCCACGGTTCTTCCTCCACCACTCGCGGAACGACTCGCGGGCGGGCACCGGGGCGTCGCGGGACGACGTCCACGCCGCGCCGGGGCCGGGCAGCCACGAGATCCGGCCGTCCCGGGCCAGGAAACGGGCCAGGGAGCCGATCCTCTGGGCGCTCTCGTAGCGCTTCGGGGAGGCGAAGACCCACGCGGCGGCGGCCATCGCGACCGATTCGGCGGTGCGGCCCTTCGCCGCCACGACTTCCGCGCGCAGGTGCGTGAGGACTTCCGGGATGTCGATCCGCACCGGGCACACCTCGAAGCACGCCCCGCACAGCGACGAGGCGTAGGGCAGGGACGCGGCCTGCTCGTCGTGCGGGTCGCCGACGAGCTGCGGGGTGAGGATCGCGCCGATCGGGCCGGGGTAGACCGAGCCGTAGGACTTGCCGCCGGTGCGCTCGTAGACCGGGCAGACGTTCAGGCAGGCCGAGCAGCGGATGCAGCGGAGCGCCTGCCGGCCGACCGGGTCGGCGAGGGTCCTGGTGCGGCCGTTGTCCAGCAGGACGAGGTGGAACTCCTGCGGGCCGTCGCCCGGCGTGACGCCCGTCCAGACCGACGTGTAGGGGTTCATGCGCTCCGCGGTGGACGAGCGGGGCAGCAGTTGCAGGAAGACCTCCAGGTCCTGCCAGGTGGGCACGACCTTTTCGAGGCCCATCACGGTGATGAGCTTTTTGGGCAGGGTCAGGCACATCCGGCCGTTGCCCTCGGATTCCAGCACCACGACGGAGCCGGTGTCGGCCACGGCGAAGTTCGCGCCGGAGATCGCCACGTCACAGGACAGGAACTTGCGGCGCAGGTGGGCGCGGGCGGCTTCGGCGAGCACCCGGGGCTCGTCGCTCTCGGCGTCCAGGCCCGCCGTGCGGAAGATGTCGCGGATCTCGGCGCGGTTGCGGTGGATCGCGGGCACCAGGATGTGCGACGGGCGGTCGTCGCCGAGCTGCACGATCAGCTCGGCCAGGTCGGTCTCGACGGCGTGGACGCCGGCGGCTTCGAGGGCTTCGTTGAGGCCGATCTCGGCGGTGGCCATGGACTTGACCTTCACGACCTCCCGGGCGTCGCCGACGAGGTCCCGGACGATCGCGTTGGCCTCCGCGGCGTCCCGCGCCCAGTGCACCGTGCCGCCGCGCGCCGTGACCGAGGCTTCGAGCTGTTCGAGGTAGCTGTCGAGGTGGTGCAGCACCCGGTCCTTGATCGCCTCGCCGGCCAGGCGCAGCTCCTCCCAGTCGGGCAGCTCGCCGACGACCTCGGCGCGGCGGCCCCGGATCGTGGTGGTCGCGTTGCGCAGGTTGCGGCGGAGCTGGGTGTCCGCGAGGGCGGCGCGGGCCGCCTCCGGGAAGGTCGGGCTGCCGAGCCACGTCACCGGGTTGCGGGCGCCCAAGGCTCCTCCTCCGTGCTCGCCAGGATTTCCGCCAGGTGCACCGGCCGGACGCCGGCGCGCAGCCGGGACAACCCGCCACCGATGTGCATCAGGCACGAATTGTCGCTCGCGGTGAGGACTTCCGCGCCGGTGTCGAGCACGGAGCGCATCTTGTCGGCGAGCATCGCGGTGGACGTGTCCGCGTTCTTGACGGCGAACGTGCCCCCGAAACCGCAGCACTCGGCGGCTTTCGGCAGCTCGACGAGGTCCAGTCCGCGCACGGCGCGGAGCAGGCGCAACGGCTTCTCGCCGACACCCAACATGCGCAGAGAGTGACAGGTCGGATGGTAAGTCACCCGATGGGGGAAGTATGCACCCACATCGGTGACATCCAGGACGTCCACGAGGAACTCGGACAGCTCGTAAGTGCGAGGCGTGCCGGCCCCGAGCTTCGGGTGGACGTCCCGCACCATGCCCGCGCACGACCCCGAAGGAGTGACCACCGCGTCGTAGCCGTCGAACGTGTGTTGGAACCGTTTCGCCAGGCCCGTGGCGTGGTCGCGGTAGCCGGTGTTGAAGTGCAACTGCCCGCAGCAGGTCTGACCGAGCGGGAAGTCGACGCCGCACCCCAGGCGCTCCAACAGCCGGACGGTCGCGCGCGCCGTGGCCGGGTAGAGCGTGTCCGTCAGGCACGTAGCGAACAACGCGACCTTCTCCACGAGGCCCACTCTGACCGCAAATTCATCGGATGTCTACTCGATCCAGTGGATGCCCCCTTGCCCAATGACCACCGCACGGCACAGCATGGACGCCGTGGGGCACCTCCTGACCCAGCGAGCGGCGCTCGGCGTCATCGCGACCATGGCCGTGCTCGGCCTCTTCGTGATGCTGTGCCGCGCCCGCCGGGTGAGCACGTCGGTCGAGGACGCCGTGATGGACATGCTGCACCGGATGTCCAAGGCATCAGCCGACCTGCGGGAAGGACTCACCCAGGACGCGGCGGACAAGGCCACGCCCCACCTGCGCGAGATGCTGAGGTGCGTCGCGGTGGGCATCACCGACGACGACGGGACACTGCTGTCCTGGGACGGCGGGGCCAACGACCACTACGAGTTCCTGCGCCCGTACATCGAGCGGGCGATCGGCGAGTGCCACAAGGAACACGTCGAACACCGGAAGCTGGACTGCGAACTGCCGAGCCCGTGCTCCCTGCACTCGGCGGTCATCGTCCCGCTGATCGTGGAGTCCGAAGTCGCCGGGACGCTGATCGTGGTCAGCGGCGTCGCGAACAAGCGCCAGATCCGGATGGCCGAGGAGACGGCGCGGTTCGTCTCGACGCAGTTGGAGCTGGAGGTGCTGCAGAAGTCCCGGCAGGCGTTGGCGCAGGCCGAGGTGCGGGCGCTGCGGGCGCAGATCTCGCCGCACTTCGTGTACAACGCGCTGAACACGATCTCGTCCCTGATCCGGACCGATCCGTCGCACGCGCGGGAACTCCTCCAGGAATTCGCGGAGTTCACCCGGTACTCGTTCCGGACGGACGGTTTCTTCACGACCCTGGCCGACGAGCTGACCAACATCCACCGCTACCTGACCATCGAGCAGGCGCGCTACGGACCCCGGTTGAACGTGCGGCTGAAGATCGCGCCCGAAGTGCTCCAGGTCGTGCTGCCGTTCCTGGTGTTGCAGCCGTTGGTGGAGAACGCGGTGCGGCACGGTCTGGCGAAGAAGCCGGGCGGCGGCCTGCTGACGATCATCGCGGAGGACAACGGGGCCGAGGCGCTGATCTCGGTGGAGGACGACGGGGTGGGGATGGACCCGGACAGGCTGTTCGAGGACCTGAAGGACGCCCACCAGACCGGCGCGCACGTGGGCCTGGGCAACATCAACCACCGGATGAGGGCGGTCTTCGGCGACGACTACGCCCTGGTGGTGGAGACGGCGCCGGACGCGGGCATGAAGATCATCCTCAAGGTGCCCAAGTACTCGCCGGGCGTACGCACCAACCTGCCGCTGGTACCCCCTAAACTGGAAGAGACGGCAGAACAACCCGTGGTCCGCGCCTGACCGCTCAAGCCGCCCGGCCCTACGATCGCCCGCCGCGCGCTGATGATCACCCGATCGAGCGATGGGATTCCGGGCACTATCCAGGCGAAAATTTCGTTGCCGTAAACGTAAGGAAGCGGCCCCCACGGCGAAGCACTACCCGGCGGGCAGGGCTCAAGGCGCAGCCATGCCATGTCCAAGGTCGCCACCAGTGGTTCGGGTCGGAGCGGTCCGGATCGAGGCCGCCAGCGGAGTGGGTCCGCCGGTGTGATCTCCAGGTCGGTCGGGATACGCGTCAAAGCGCGCAGTGCCGGCGATGCCAGGGGTAAGGGCGTGCAGAGCCCGAGGCGTGCAGGGCCCGAAGCGCGGGGATGTCAGGCGGCGGCCACGGCCAGGACGGTCACCACCATCACCGCGCAGACGGACCAGATGATCCACATCCAGTAGATGTGCATGGAGGTCGGGCCGTCCGCGTTCTGCCGGCCTCGGTCGTCCCACCACTCGACGTAGCGTTCGAGCCACCGAATCGGGTTGAACGTCACCGCTCGATGTTAGCTCCGCCACCCCTGTCCCGGGGCGCCACGTAAGGTCGACGCATGAGCGTGACGGACAAGATCGCGGCCCGCCTGCCCAAGATCGTCACTGACCGCGCCGAGCGCGGGCCGGTGGTGGCGGCGGTTCGGTTGCATGGCGTGATCACGCCCTCGCCTGCGCCGATGGCTCGCAACACGATCAACATGCAGACCGTCGAGAGTGCCCTGACGCGGGCCTTTGATCACGACCGCCTCGTTGCCGTCGCCCTGCTGGTCAACTCGCCGGGGGGTGCGCCGACGCAGTCCGCGCTGGTCGCCGAGCGGGTTCGGGAGCTTGCCGCCAAGAAGAAGGTGCCGGTGCTCGCCTTCTGCGAGGACCTCGCCGCGTCCGGCGGCTACTGGCTGGCCTGCGCGGCCGACGAGATCTACGCCCACGGCACCTCGCTGGTCGGCTCGATCGGGGTCGTCAGCGCCGGGTTCGGGTTGAACGGGCTGCTGGAGCGCCACGGGGTCGAGCGCCGCGTCTACACCGCCGGCGAGCACAAGGTGCGCCTCGACCCGTTCCGCCCCGAGAAGCCCGAGGACGTCGAGTGGCTCAAGGGTCTCCACACCGACCTGCACGCGCAGTTCGTCGCCTGGGTGAAGGAGCGGCGCGGGTCCAAGCTGCGGGCCGACGACGACGCCTTGTTCTCCGGTGAGGTCTGGACCGGGGCCAGGGCCAGGGAACTCGGCCTGGTCGACGGCATCGGCACGCTCCGGTCCGTGGTCGCCAAGCGCTACCCGGACGCGGACATCGCCATCGCCGAGCCCCGTCGTCCGCTGCTCGCCCGGCTCGGGCTGGCAGGCGGCGCGGGCGCGAGCGCAGGCGTGGGCGCAGGTACGGGCGGTACCACCCGATCGGGCGACTTCCTGGCCGCCGCGCTCGCGACGCTGGAGGAGCGGGCGCGCTGGTCGCGATTCGGCTTGTGACCCCTGGCCTCAGGTCACGGTCGCGTCGACTCCGGGGAGCCCACGTAGACACAGGCCCGCGTAAATGGGCAAGATGCGCGGCACAGTGAGTACCCAGGACAACACCGGCCTCCTCGTTCTGGCGGTGGACGACGAGGCGCCCGGTTTGAGCGAGATCAAGTACCTGCTCGAGAGCAGCCCGCACATTCGGCGCGTGCTCACGGCCTTCGACGCCGCCGAAGCCCTGAGAATCCTCCGAGGGGATTACGACGCCGAGGTGATGGACCGCACCGGCGCGGGGCTGCCGCCGGTGGACGCCGTGTTCGCCGACATCAACATGCCCGGCCTCTCCGGCACCGACCTCGCGCGGGTGCTGGGCGCCTTCCGCGCGCCGCCCGCGCTGGTCTTCGTCACGGGTGTCGAGCACGCCGAGGCCGTGGTGGCGTTCGAGGTCGGCGCGCTGGACTTCGTGACCAAGCCGATCAACGAGGACCGCATCAACAAGGCGATCTCCCGCGTCGTCGAACGGGTGGCCGCCACGCCCGCCGTCGTGCCGGAGCCCGTCCCGCAGGAGCCGACCGACGACGAGGTCATCCCGGTCGAGTTGGGTGGCACCATCAAGCTCGTGCCCCGAGCCACCGTCCGGTACGTCGAAGCGCAGGGCGACTACGCGCGCCTGCACACCAGCGACGGCCAGAGCCACCTCGTGCGCATACCGCTCGCCCAGCTAGAGGAGCGTTGGGGCAACGCCGGTTTCGTGCGCATCCACCGCTCGTTCCTGGTCGCGCTGCCCCTGGTGACCGAGCTGCGGATGACCTCGAACGGCTATGCGGTGGTGATCGGCTCGGGTGACGGCGCGAAGGAGCTGCCGGTGAGCCGGCGGCACACGCGCGAGCTGAAGGAACGGATCGTCCGGCCCCCCAAGAGTAGCTGGGGATGAGCAAGCACTCCGGCCCGCCGGGGCAGCCGGACCAGCCGCAGCCAGGTGAGCGTGATGCCTGGCTGCCGGTGTCGGGGCGCAAGAACCGCCGCCGGCGGGTGGTGCTGGCCGACCCGCGCGGCCGGGGCCGGGTCATGCGCACGATCATCGAGCTGGAGGAGCAGACCAGCGTCGGGGAGAAGCTGATCCGCGACCTGATCAGGCAGCAGCTCAAGACGGCGTTCCTGCTCGGCGGCGGCACGCTCACCCTGCTCGCCCTGCTGCCGCTGGTGTTCTTCCTGGCGCCCGGACTGGCCGAGGTCGAGCTGGCGGGCGTGCGGCTGCCGTGGCTGCTGCTGGGCATCCTGCCGTTCCCGCTGTGCTACGGCGTGGGCTACGCGTACCGAAGACTCGCGGAGAGCCACGAGCACGACTTCGTCAGCTCGGTGGACCGGTGAGCCAGAACCTCTGGAGCCTGGGCCTGGTCGCGGTCGTCGCGGCGATCACGTTCCTGCTGGGCTACGTGGGTTCGCGGCGCGCCAACACGACGCCGGACTTCCTGGTGGCGCGGCGGGCGATCCCGGCGACCCGCAACGCGGCGGCGATCTCCGGCGAGTACCTGTCGGCCGCGTCCTTTCTCGGTGTCGCGGGCCTGGTGCTCAAGGACGGCATCGACGCACTCTGGTATCCGATCGGCTTCACCGCCGGATATCTGGCATTGATGTTGTTCGTGGCCGCGCCGTTGCGCCGGTCGGGCGCGTACACGTTGCCGGACTTCGCCGAGGCACGGCTGGGGTCCACGAACCTGCGCAGGTTCTGCACATTTTTCGTGATATGTATCGGCGTGCTGTACCTGGTGCCGCAGTTGCAATCCGCCGGCCTGACGCTGAACACGATCACCGGCCTGCCCGCGTGGCTGGGCGGCGCGCTGGTGACGGCGATCGTCGTGGTGAACGTGCTGGGCGGCGGGATGCGGGCGATCACGCTGGTCCAGGCGTTCCAGTACTGGGGCAAGCTGTTCGCGATCGCCGCGCCGACGTTCGTGCTGTTCACGGTCTTCCTGGCGAGTCCGGGCAACGGCGCGCCGGCGGTGGACGAGTCGGGCGTGCTGCGGTTCCACAAGGACGCGACGGTGACGATCGTCGACGAGGTGCGGGTCCAGGTCGTGGTGCCGATGGAGCTGTCGGCGTACGGCGAGGTGAACGGCGGGCGCGCGGACGGCGAGGTGTACTGGAGTCCCGGCACGTACACCGTCGGCGAGGGCAGCGAGCTGGTCTTCGAGAAGGGTTCGCCGGTGCCGGTGGTGGAGAACTCGCCGACGGACAACGAGCACTGGCTGAAACCGCAGACCGGTGGGCTGGGCGGCCTGTTCGAGACGTACTCGCTGATCTTCGCGACGTTCCTGGGCACGATGGGCCTGCCGCACGTGCTGGTGCGGTTCTACACGAACCCGGACGGGAAGGCGGCGCGCCGCACGGCGCTGCACGTGCTGTACCTGCTGGGGCTGTTCTACATCTTCCCGACGGTGCTGGGCGTGATCTCCCGCCAGTACCTGCCGTCGCTGCTGGTGAACGGCAAGACGGACGCGGCGGTGCTGCTGCTGCCGGGCACGATGCAGCCGAACCTGCTCGGTCAGGTGCTGGGCGCGATCGTGGCGGCGGGTGCGTTCGCGGCGTTCCTGTCCACGTCGTCGGGGCTGGTGGTGAGCGTCGCCGGGGTGGTGTCGACGGACATCCTGCCGGGGAAGGTGCGGGACTTCCGCTGGGCGACGGTGCTCACCGGCGCGGTGGC
This sequence comes from Actinosynnema sp. CS-041913, assembly GCF_050942485.1. Classification (NCBI taxonomy): domain Bacteria; kingdom Bacillati; phylum Actinomycetota; class Actinomycetes; order Pseudonocardiales; family Pseudonocardiaceae; genus Actinosynnema; species Actinosynnema sp. CS-041913. The sequence continues at coordinate 94,455 of NZ_CP192037.1, forward strand.
GATCGGCTTGGCGCTGCTGCTGCCCCGGTCGGACGCGTCGCTGACGGTCGCCATGTCGTTCGCGCTGGCGGCGTCGACGTTCTGCCCGCTGCTGGTGCTCGGGATCTGGTGGCGCGGGCTGACCTGGATGGGCGCGATCTGCGGGCTGGTGGTGGGCGGCGGGCTGGTGATCGGGTCGCAGGCGGTGACCGTGGTCAGCTTCCACACCGGCGGGTGGGCGCCTTCGGTGTTCTCGCAGCCCGCGCTGGTGACGGTGCCGGCGGCGTTCCTGACCATGGTCATGATCAGCAAGCTGACCAGCCGGCAGCGGCCGGAGGACGTGAACCAGATCCTGCTGCGCTTCCACGCCCCCGACCCGCTCGGGTTCATGCGGGACCGGGACGTGCAGCGGTTCGGCACGGCCGAGGAGAAGGCCCGCCTGGGTGAGCGCCGGGACGCGCCCCGGCCGTGGAGCTAGCACTCCCGACGCGTGGAGCCAGGGCTGTCGCCGCAGGTCTGTTCGTCTCAGCATTCCTACCGCTCATCGCATCACTCGACAGTTGAGCGCAAGTCCACCGTCGGGGTCTTTCAGGCGTGACCCACGTCTCCTTACGGTGCAGCGCGTATCGGAACGCACCAGGAGGGGTCACGTGGCGTTCACACCGTCGACAAGTGCGAGGAGGGGATCGTGAGCACCACCGACAACGCTTCCGAGGGCTCTTCCCCCGCCGGGGCGACCCACGACTGGGTCGAAGTGCAGGCCGCCCCCGATTTCGTGGAACTCCGGCGCAGGCTGCGCACCTTCGTGTTCCCGATGGCCGGCCTGTTCCTGGCCTGGTACCTGCTCTACGTGCTGCTCGCCGACTACGCCCACGGCTTCATGTCGACCAAGGTGATCGGCAACATCAACATCGGCCTCATCCTGGGGCTGCTCCAGTTCGTGTCGACGTTCGTGATCACGACCCTCTACGTGCGGCACGCCAACAAGCACCTCGACCCCCGTGCGGAAGCGATCCGCGAGAAGCTCGAAGGGGGCAAGGCGTGAACAGCAACGCCCTCCTCAACGTCGGCATCTTCGGCATCTTCGTCGTCGCCACCCTGTTCGTGGTGGTGCGCGCGAGCCGGAACACCAAGACCGCCGCCGACTACCTGGCGGCCGGCCGGGCGTTCACCGGGCCGCAGAACGGCATCGCGATCGCGGGCGACTACCTGTCGGCCGCGTCGTTCCTCGGCATCGCGGGCGCGATCGCGGTCAACGGCTACGACGGCTTCCTGTACTCGATCGGCTTCCTGGTCGCCTGGCTGGTGGCGTTGCTGCTGGTCGCCGAGCTGTTGCGGAACACCGGCAAGTACACGATGGGCGACGTGCTGAGCTTCCGGATGCGGCAGCGCCCGGTGCGCGCGGCGGCGGCCACGTCCACCATGGTCGTGTCGTTCTTCTACCTGCTGGCGCAGATGGCGGGCGCGGGCGGCCTGGTGGCGCTGCTACTGGGCATCACCGACGGCCGTGGCCAGGCGGCGGTGATCGCCGTGGTCGGCGCGCTGATGATCGCGTACGTGCTGATCGGCGGCATGAAGGGCACCACCTGGGTGCAGATCATCAAGGCCGTGCTGCTGATCATCGGCGCGGGCGTGATGACGCTGTGGGTGCTCGCCAAGTTCGGCCTCAACATCTCCGGGCTGCTCGGCGCGGCCGTGGACAACGCGCCGAAGGCGGGCGAGAAGCTGCTCGGCCCGGGGCTCCAGTACGGCAAGACCGCCACCACGCAGCTCGACTTCCTGTCGCTCGCGCTGGCCCTGGTGCTCGGCACCGCCGGCCTGCCGCACATCCTGATGCGCTTCTACACCGTGCCCACGGCCAAGGAGGCCCGCCGCTCGGTGGTCTGGGCGATCTGGCTGATCGGCCTGTTCTACCTGTTCACGCTGGTCCTGGGGTACGGCGCGGCGGCGCTGGTCGGCCCGGACCGGATCAACGGGGCGCCCGGCGGTGTGAACTCGGCGGCGCCGCTGCTGGCCGAGGCGCTCGGCGGGCCGCTGCTGCTGGGCCTGATCGCGGCGGTCGCGTTCGCCACGATCCTCGCCGTGGTGGCGGGGCTGACCATCACCGCGTCGGCGTCGTTCGCGCACGACATCTACGCCAACATCATCAAGAAGGGCGCGGCGGACGACAAGGACGCCGAGGTCAAGGTGGCGCGGCGGACCGCGATCGTGATCGGCGTCGTGTCGATCCTCGGCGGCATCGCGGCGAACGGGCAGAACATCGCGTTCCTGGTGGCGCTGGCGTTCGCGGTGGCGGCGTCGGCGAATCTGCCGACCATCCTGTACTCGCTGTTCTGGAAGCGCTTCAACACCGCCGGCGCGCTGTGGAGCATCTACGGCGGCCTGGCCGTGACGATCACGCTGATCGTGCTGTCGCCCGCCGTGTCCGGCAACGCGAAGGCGATGTTCCCGAACGCCGACTTCGACCTGTTCCCGCTGTCCAACCCCGGCATCGTGTCGATCCCGGTGGCGTTCGCCCTCGGCTGGCTGGGCACCGTGCTGTCGAAGGAGCACGACAAGGAGAAGTACGCCGAGATGGAGGTCCGCGCGCTCACCGGCGTGGGCGCGGAGAAGGCCGTCCCGCACTAGCGGCTGATCCGGCTGGGCCGCCTCCCGGTTTCCCGGGGGCGGCCCGGCCTTATCCCCCGCTTACCAGGCCGCATGGCAGCATTGGCCCCGTGACCGTGCCAAGCGTTGAAGTGTCCTCGGTGCCCGCCGAGCTGCCCGCCGGGAAAGTCCTGCTCGACGTGCGCGAAGCCGACGAGTGGGCGGCGGGCCACGCCCCCGGCGCGCTGCACATCCCGATGAGCGAGCTGGCGCAGCGGCTGGGCGAGCTGCCCGGCGACAGCGAGTTCTACGTGGTGTGCCGGGCGGGCGGGCGTTCCGCGCGGGTGACGCAGTACCTCAACGCCAACGGCTGGGACGCGACGAACGTGGACGGCGGCATGCAGGTGTGGGCCGCGGCCGGCCGGCCGCTGGTCGGTGAGATCGACGGCACGGAGCCGGAGGTCATCTGACATGGCGCTCCAGCCGATGCGCGTGGACTGGGTGGCGACCCCGCCACCCGGCGCGTACCCGCGCCGTCAGCTCGGAGCACCGGCCCGCCCGTACGCGGGTCCGCCGTCCTACCCCGTGCCGCCGAGGTGGGGTTTCCCGCTGCTGGCGTGGCGCTGGCCGACGTCCGTGGCGACGGACGGCCCGCCGGTCGACTCGGTGGACCAGGTCCAGCGCCTGGCCCGCACCGCGTCGCACGCCCTCGGGCTGGCCGGGCTGACGGCGCTGTGGGCGGCGGGCAGCGAGGTCTGGCGGTACGTCCTGCTGCTGCTCAGCCGGTACGGGGCGCTGTCGGCGACCACCGTGGACGTCTCGGACGCCATGGTCCGGTCCTCGTCGCTGGTCGCGGTCGTGGCCGGGGTCGCGGGGCTGCTGTTCACCCTGCTCTGGCTGCGCCGGGCGCGGAACGCGGCGGCGTCCGCCGCGGGCTACGGGCCGTCCCGCTCGGACACCGAGGTCCTGGTGGGCGTGCTGGTGCCGGGGCTGAACCTGGTGGTGCCCGGGTCGGTGGCGGCCGAGTTGGAGCACGCCGCACTGCGGCTGCCCGCGACCGCCCGGCCCAACCCGTCGCGCCTGGTGCGGTGGTGGTGGGGTTTGTGGGCGTTCACCGGGCTGTTCGTGGTTTTCACCGTCGTGTGGTCGTTCCGATCCAGTGTGCAGGCATTGGCCGACGGGGTTTTGTTCCACGCCATTTCGGATTTGCTGGCGGCGGCTGTGGCTATCCTGACGGCGGTGCTGGTCCGGCGGATCACGTCATTGCTGCTGCCGGTGTCCACGGCGGCATTGCGGCGGATGCGGGTGGTGGACGTGAAAGACGCCCCCGAGCCCGTTCTCCGCGCGGTGCGGGCCGGCGGTTCCCGGCGTTGATTCTTCTGAGGTGATCGTTCCGCTGTGACGGGAACCCCCGGCGGTGGCCGCCGGGGGTTCCGGTGTCGTTACGGCTTCGTCGTGGTCTGGCCGACGGTCGGGCTGGTGGTGACGCTGGTGCTGCTCTCGGGCTTCGTCGTGGTGCTCCACGTGGCGGGCGGTTCGGTCGCGCTGCTGCTCGGCTCGCGGTCCGGGCTGGTGGTGGTGCTGACCGGGCTGGTCGTGGTGGTGCTGACCGGGCTGGTCGTGGTGGAGCTGACCGGGCTGGTGGTGGTCGAACTGACCGGTGACTGCGTGGACGTGCTGGTGGGCGGCGGCGCGGTGGGGGACGGGTCGGCGATCGCCGTCATCGTGATGCCGCCGGTGGTCAGGACGCCGATGGCGGCGGCGGCAGCGACGATCGCGCGGCGGGACCGCAGCGCGGTGGGGAAACGCATGGGAAGTCCTCCTCGTTGGCGCACACCGGATCGGCCGGTGTTTCTCACGCTCTTCCCATGCGGCTCGACGTCGATTTGTTGCATTGGCGCTCGGGAATTCAGTTTCCCGCCCCGGAGGTGACGGTCCGCGTGCTGCTGACCGAGGACGACGGGGAGGTGGTGGTCGTCGTGGTAGTCGTGGATTCCGGTTTGGTGGTGCTCGACCGCACCGGCGGCGTGGTCGTCGTCACCGTGGACGTCGGGGTGACCGGGACGAGGGACGGGGCGCGGCCGGGATCGGACGTGGTCGGGCCGTGCGGGATCAGGAACAGGCTCACCGTGACCACCGCCAGCACCGCGGCGGCCGAGATCAGGGGCGCGAACCGGCGCAGCGTGCCGCGGCGCGGGCCGGCGGAGAGCAGCGCCGCGAACCGGCGCGGACGGGTGGCGGCGCGGGCCCGGATCGCCGGGCCGGACAGGTGCGAGTGGACCTGGTCGGCGCGTCTCGTGAGCATGCGCCGCAGCTCTTCCTCGGTGTCAGTCATGGCTCCTCCACGCGCGTTCCGGCATACCGATCGCCGACCTCAGGGCGGCCAGCCCGCGACTGACGTGGGACCGCACGGTCGGCAGCCGGCAGTTCAGGATTTCGGCGATCTCGGCGTCGGTGAGGTCCTCGTAGTAGCGCAGCACCACCGCCGCCCGCTGCTGCCGCGGCAGTTCCCGCAGCAGCCGCCACAGCCGCTCGTCGTGCTCGTCCCGAGGCCGGTCGAGGTGCTCGCCCTCGGGCAGTTCCGCGACCGTCCGGATGTGCCGGGTGCTCCACCGCCGCCGCCACGACAGGTACTCGTTGGTGACGGCCCGCCGGACGTAGGCGTACGGCGACCCGGTGGACCCGTCCAACTCGGCCCACCGCTGGTAGATCCGCACCAGCACCTCCTGGACCAGGTCCTCCGCGTCGGCCCTGCTGCCGGACAGCAGCACCGCGTACCGGACCAGGGCCAACTGGTGCTCGTGGACGAACTGGTCGAACGACGCCGTGTCGCCCAATACCGCTCTCCGCTCGTTGTCGTGCGTGCGCGCACTCACTAGACGCGGCCGACCGGCGTCCTGTTGCTCATGTGAGCGCCGCCACGTCGTCGCCTTCGAACTCCCAGACCAGCAGCAGCGGCACCCGCCGACCCCACCGCCGCAGGGCGGCCTCGGCCGAGTCGTGCTGCCCGACGAAGCCGCGACCGGTGGCGGGGTCGCGCCGGTAGATGACGGCGGCGCTGCGCTCGTCGTCCACGATTTCCATGCCCCAGGCGAAGACGAGCGTCGGGTCGGCCTCGGACACCAGGGAGAAGAGATTCGCTTCCATGCCGCCCACTGTGCGGGCGGGACATACACACTTTGAGGTGATCAACCCCGGAAATTCCACATCCGGGTTTTTCGCCGGCATACTGATGTTGTGACCTCGCAACCACCGTTCCGTCGACGCCGCCTGGGGCGGAAGCTGGCGCGGATGCGCGCCGATGCGGGCTTCACCCTGGACTCCGCGGCCCAGGCGTTGTTCAAGACCAGGTCCGCCCTCCACCGGATGGAGAAGGGCGAGACCCTGGTCGACGTGCACCTGGTCAAGTCGATGATGGATCTTTATGACCGCTTCGACCCCGACCTGATCGAGCAGACCATCAGAGCAAGGGAGAAGGGTTGGTGGACGACTTTCGGGATAGAGAATCAGGGTTACATCGACGTGGAGACCGAAGCGACCGATGTCCACGACCTGTCGCCGCTGCTCATTCCCGGCCTGCTCCAGACGGCCGGGTACATGCGCGCGATGTTCGAGGCACACCGGCTCAAGCGGACGACGCGCTGGCTGGAGAACGACATCGAGGTGAGGCGGATACGGCAACTGCGGCTCGTCGAACCGGACAATCCCTTGCGACTGCACGGGATTATCCATGAGGCCGCACTGCGGACGGTCGTGGGCAATGCGGACGTGGCGCGAGAGCAACTGCGACATCTCCGCCAGATGGTCGAGCTGCCCAATGTGACCTTGCAGGTGGTGCCCGCCGGGGCGGGAGTCCCGGATGGCATGGCCTCCGGCTTCACGCTGCTGAGCTTCTCCCAGGTGCGCGAGCCCGACGTGCTCTACATCGAGTACGCGACCGGGGCGCTGCACATCGAGGACGAGCCGGAGGCCCGAGAGGCTAGACTGATGTTCGAACACGTGGCCTCGCAGGCGCTGCACAGCGCCGAGTCGGTGGCCTTGATCGAACGGGTTCTGGCCGAGTGAAAGAGGCGATGGCTGTGTCCATTGTGGACGTTTCCGGCGCGGTGTGGCGCAAGAGCAGCCGTAGCAACGGGGCGAGCAACGCCAATTGCGTCGAGGTGGCGGTTGCCGGGCCTGCGGTGGCGGTGCGGGACTCGAAGAACCCTGCCGCCGGCATCCTGGCGTTCCCGGCGGACCGGTGGGCGTTCTTCCTGCGCGGCTTGGGTTCCTGACCTCGGGCTGCCGGCTGTTCAACTCGCGTACGCCTGATGGGTCTTGGGACCGAAGACCACGTCTGACACGTTGGACGCCATGCGGGCACTCGTCGTGGCAGTCGTGCTGTCGTTGCTGGTACCGGGGGTAGCGGACGCGCATCCGAAGCGGAAGTTCGACCTCCAGGCCCATCGGGGCGGGATCGGGCTGACGGTGGAGAGCACGTTGGCCGCGTTCGCCAAGGCGCTCGAAGTGGGCGTGACCACGCTCGAACTGGACGTCCAGATCACCAAGGACGGCCGCGAGGTCGTCACCCACGACCGCAGGACCAACCCGGCGAAGTGCGTCGACACGGCACCGGCCACCCCCGGCGACCCGGCCTTCCCGTACGCGGGCAAGTACGTGAAGGACCTGACGTTCGCGCAGGTCCGGACGTTGGACTGCGGGTCGCGCCGGTGGGCGCAGTACCCGGACCAGGAGCTGTCCCCCGGCGCGCGGATGCCGACGCTCGCCGAGGTCTTCGCGCTGGTCCGGAAGTACCGCGCGCACCACGTGAAGTTCAACATCGAGACCAAGGTCGAGGCCGCCGCCCCGCACGAGACCGCGCCCCGCGAGCAGTTCGTGGAGATCACCGCCCGGGAGATCCGCAGGTCCGGGTTCCAGCGCAACGTCACCATCCAGTCGTTCGACTGGGGCACGCTCATGCTGTGGCGCAAGGAGGAGCCGCGCCTGCCGCTGGTCGCGCTCACCCAGCCCGAGTTCCTGCGCCCCGGCTCGCCGTGGACGGGCGGGCTGGAGCTGGCGGACTTCGGCGGCAGCCTCGTGAAGGCGGTCAAGAGCTTCGGCGCGTCGGCCCTGTCCCCGGTGCACGGCAACCCGCAGAACGGCAAGGTCGGCGACCCGGACTACATCCCGTTCACCACCAAGGCCCTGGTGGACGAGGCGCACGCGCACGGCCTGAAGGTCGTGCCGTGGACGATCAACGACCCGGCGACCATGCACAAGCTCATCGACGACGGCGTGGACGGGATCATCACCGACTACCCGGACCGGCTGCGGACCGTGCTGGCCGAGCGCGGCTTCAAGCTGCCCAAGCAGTACAAGCGCCGGTAACGAGGGCCGCCGCGCAGTCCGAGCGCCGGTAACGGGGTCCGCCGCGCGGCGGATACCCGAGGCGTGGCACAGGAGACTCCCGCCGACGTCATCGAGCAGCTTCGGCAGGCGCTGCCGTTCTCCGTGCCGTCGTGGGCGGTCACCACCCTGCTCCTGTTGGCGCTGCTCGGCGCGCTCGGTTCGCTGGCGAGTAGCTGGCTGCCACTGGTTCGGCTCGGTGCAAGGCTGTTCTTCCGGCTCATCGATCGCGGTGACCGGCGGCGGGCCCGTCGCCGCGCCTTGTTCGCCGACCACGTCGAGAGCGGGCTCCGGCGGCTGGCCGAGCGGGAGGAGTGGCGGGACAGCCGCTACGCCGAGCTGGAAGCCGAGCTGGAGGTGTTCACCCCGGCGCGGTTCCTGCCGTTCCGCCGGGTCGCGCGCGGACTGCGCCGGGTGCCGTCGCTGTCCGAAGCCCTGCGGCGCAGTGACGAACGCGTCCTGCTGCTGGAAGGCGACCCCGGCGCGGGCAAGAGCGTCGCGCTGCGGCACCTCGCCCAGCGGATGGCCGCCGAGGCCATGCGCGGCCCCACCGAGCGCGGCACGATCCCGGTCTACGTCGACCTGAAGACCTTCGCGCCGACACACCCGCCGACCTCGGAGGACGTCCGCGAGTTCGTGTTCGCCTCCCTCAACCGGGCGCGGGACCGGGACGTCGAGCAGTTCCTCTCGGAGGAGTTCCCGCGCGGCTTGGAGCAGGGCACGTGGCTGTTCCTGTTCGACTCGTTCGACGAGATCCCGGCGGTGCTGGGCGCGGCCGACGCGGACGAGGCCATCGTCGCGTACGCGGACGCGATCCACGCGTTCCTGCACGCCTCCACCCGGTGCCGGGGCGTGGTGGCGAGCCGCGAGTTCCGGGGTCCGGGGCGGGCGGCGTGGCCGATGCTGCGGATCGTGCCGCTGACGGAACGGCGCAAGCACGACCTCATCCAACGGGTCGACCTGCCGCTGTCCGTGGAGCGGATGCTGGTGTACGGCCTGGCCGACGCCGACGAGGCCGTGCGGCAGTTGTCGGACAGCCCGCTGTTCCTGAGCCTGCTGTGCGAGTACGCGCGGGAAACCGGGGCGCTGCCGCCCAACGCGCACGTCGTGCTGGAGAGCTACGTCGACCACCGTCTGCGCCGGGACGTCCGACCGGACGGCGACGTCGGCCCGTCGGTGGTGCGGGAGGTCGCCGAGGAGTTGGCGTTCACCATGGCCGTGAGCGGGCTGTCGGTCGTCCGGAGCGAGGCGGTGGACGTGATCGCGGCCCGCCTCGGCCGGCCCGCCGCCGACGTGCGCCGGGCGGTGGACGCGCTGGTGTACACGAAACTCGCCCGCGCCGAGGACGGCCGGCTGACGTTCGCGCACCGCCGGATGCAGGAGTACTTCGCCACCTGCGCGGTGTTGCGGCGTCCCGACCGGGTCGACAGCCGCACCCTGCTCACCGACGGCCGGTGGCGCGAGGTGGCCGTCACCCTCTTCCAGACGCAGGAGCCGACCCGGCACGCCGGCCTGCTCGCGGAAGCGGCGGCGCTGCTGCCCGAGCGGTCGCGGCAGCGGTGGCCGCCCGGCGTGCTCTACCTGCTGAGGCTGCTCGCCGACGGCCTGGGCCGGCCGGGGCACGGGATCGCCGAGCGCGTCGGCGACCTGCTGCGCGTGGCATGGCTGGACGGGGTGCGCTACGACCGGAAGTGGGCGCTGGAGGTGGTCGCCGCGGCCGACCGGGACACCGCCGCGTGGCTGCTGAAGTTCGGGTTCGCGAGCGAGAGCGAGTGGCTGCGGCAGGAGGCGTACCGGCAGGTGCGGCGGGTGCCGGACGTGGCGGGCGAGCTGGCCGGGCAGGTGCGGCAGACGCTGCTGGACCTGAGCGTGGGCGGGCGGCTGCGCCGGGACTTCCGGTCGACGCTGAGCCGGCTGGGGCGGCTGCCGAACGCGGGTGACTTCGTGCCGCACCTGTGGCGGCTGCGGCTCGCGCCGTACGTCCACCTGCTCGGGGTCGGCGGTGTCGGCATGGTGTACCGGGGCGGTGACGGCGGGTGGGTGCTGTTCGCCGGGACGGCGGGGTTCTTCTGCTTCCGGGCCGCGTGCGCTTCGTCGTCGGTGCGGCGGACGCGGCCGGCGGTGGTGCGGTGGATGTCGCGGGTCGTCGGGGACGAGGTGGCGGCCGTCGTGCTCGGTGCGGCGGCAGGGGTCGGCTATCTGGCGCTCGCGGTGGCCTTGGTGGGCTCGCTGTGGGTGGCGCCGAGTGTGGCGGGTCTGGTGGTGGGTGCGGTCGCGGTGGGGTGCCTGGCGTTCGCGAGCTGGTCGGTGCGGGGATCGGTGACGCCGCGACCGGGTCGGAAGCTGCTGCGTGGCGCATCAGTGATGCCGGGACCGGGTCGGAAGCTGCTGCTTGAAGTGGTGCCGAGACCCGGCTGGAAGCTGCTGCTCGTGGCGGCCGTGGTCGGCGGTGCGGTGGCGGTGGACCGGTTCGTGCCGTGGAGCGGCGCGGTGGTGGGCGGGCTGCTGCTCGTGGTGCCCCTGGTGCTGTCCGCCGCCGGGTTCGCGCGCGGGTTCCGGGAAGGTGTCCGGGTGCGGCGGTTCCTGCGCGACCGGGACGTCGAAGCGGTCACGTCGAGCGAGATCGGCGGCCTGCTGCTGGGCCTGGACACCGAGGGCGCGGTGCTGCGCCTGCTGGCGGTGGTGAGCAGGCGGGACGCCCCGCTGGACGCCGGCTGGGAGGAGCTGCTCAGCCGGGTGGCCGCGTCCTGGACGTGGAGTTCGGCGGTGCTGGACGAGGTCCACGTCCTGCTGGACCGGGCCCTGCGCCGGGCCGCGCTGGAGTTCAGCCTGCCGTGAGCGGCAGTTCGCGCAGGCCCCGGATGACGAACTCGGCCCGGCGGCGCGGTTCGGCGGCGAGGCGGGCGGTGGGGAGCTTGCGGGTCAGCGCGGACAGCGCGGCCTGCACCTCGATGCGGGCCAGCGGCGCGCCCAGGCAGTAGTGGATGCCCGCGCCGAAGCCCAGGTGGGCGTTCGGGGTCCGGCTCACGTCCAGGGTGTCCGGGTCGGCGAACACCTCCGGGTCGCGGGCCGCCGCGCCCAGCAGGGCGGCGATCTTCTGCCCTGGTTCCACGTGGAACCCCGCGATCTCCACCGGGGCGGTCGCGGTGCGCTCGAAGAGCTGCAAGGGGGAGTCGTAGCGGATCAGTTCCTCGACCGCCGTGGAGAGGAGGGACTGATCCGCTACGAGGCGTTGCCACTGCTCCCGGTGGGTCATGAGGGCGTTCACGCCGTTGCCGATGACGTTCACCGTCGCCTCGTGACCGGCCATGAGCAGGAGGACCGCGGTGGCGACCAGCTCGTCCTCGGTGAGCTTCGCGCCGTCCGTGTCGGTGACGGCGACCAGGTCCGACACCAGGTCGTCGCCGGGGTTCTTGCGCCGCAGCGCCGCCAGGTCGCGCAGGTAGGCGACGAACTCGCCGGCCGCCCGCTCGGCCGCCGCCCGCAGGTCCGGCGGGAGGCCGTACTCGTACATCTTCACGATCGCGTTGGACCACGGCTGGAGCAGCGGGCGGTCCGCGGCGGGCACGCCGAGCAGTTCGGCGATGACCTCCACCGGCAGCGGCGCGGCCACGTGGGACAGCAGGTCGGCCCGCCCGTCCGCGGCGATCTCCGCGACCAGGCCGTCCACCAGCCGGTCGGCCAGGTCCGCGATCCACGGGCGCAGGCGTTCCACGTGCCCGCGGCCGAACGCCGCCGCGACCAGGCGGCGCAGCCGGGTGTGGGTGGGCGGCTCGTTCTCCAGCAGGGAGTTGCGGTGCAGGAGGTTGAAGCCGGTGAACTGCTCGACGGGTTTCGCGTCGGTCCAGAGGCGGCCCAGCGACCGGTGCCTGAGCACGGCGGAGGCCGCCGCGTGCGAGACCGCCAGGGCGATGCCCATCTCCTCGTGCCAGTGCACCTCGGCCCGCGCCCGGATCGCCGCGAAGGTCGGGTACGGATCCGCGATGAAGGCCGGATCACGCTGGTCGAAGGGGGTCACGGTGACGGACGGTAGGTCTTGAGTCCCGTTCACGTCCATTGGAGTGTGGTTGTTCTTTCAAATATTCAGGGATCTGTGACCAGAAGTAGCCGAGTTGACCCATTCGGTACTCCACCAGGAGCATTCCTCTTCGTGCCGCTTGAACTCGTCGCTCACCGTGGGGCTTCCCGCGCCCGTCCCGAACACACCTCCGCCGCGTACGAACTGGCGATCGCGGAAGGCGCGGACGGGGTGGAGTGCGACGTCCGGCTGACCAAGGACGGCGAGCTGGTGTGCGTCCACGACCGGACCATCGACCGCACCAGCGACGGGACCGGGGTGGTCAGCGAGCTGACGCTGGAGGAGTTGCGGCGGCACGACTTCGGGAGCTGGCACGGCGGGGAGCCGGCCCCGGTGCTGACGTTCGAGGAGCTGCTCGGGCTGGTGGCCGACAGCGGGGTGCGGCTGTTCGTGGAGACCAAGCACCCCGTGCGGTACCGCGGCGAGGTGGAGCGGCGGCTGGCCTCGGTGCTCGACGGGCACCGGGTGGACGCCGTGATGATGTCGTTCTCGGTGACGGCGGTCCGGCGGTTCAAGGCGTTGTCGCCCGCGACGCCCACGGTGTTGTTGTTCGGGCGCGCGTGGCCCGAGAAGCTGCCTTCGTTCGCGGACATCGCCGGGCCGGGGCTGCGGCTGCTGAAGCGGCACCAGGAACGCGGGGCCGGCAGCTACTGCTGGACGGTGGACGAGGCGGACGACATCGCGCTGTGCGTCGAGCGCGGTGTGCGGTACCTGGCGACGAACAACCCGGCGCAGACCCGCGGGGTGCTGGGGGCTAACTTGACGCCCGACCAGCCCTGAACCGGACCAGCCCGGAACCAGCCTCGACCCGGGCTGGTCCTGAACCGGGCCGGCCCTGACCCGAAGGAGGCGGCGGTGGCGAAGCGGACGGCCGTGAAGAGCAAGCCCGCCGACGGCATCAACCCGCGCCAGCCGTGCCCGTGTGGCTCCGGCAAGCGCTACAAGGCCTGCCACGGCGCCGCCGGCGGTGCGGCGGACGTCATCGTCGCCCGGCCGTTCCAGGGACTCGCGGCGGAGACGGAGCTGATCGCGCTGCGCGAGTTCGTGCCCTCCGCGACGGTCCGGCTGCCGTTGAAGGATGCCGACGCCCGCGAGGTGATCCTCGCTTCGGTGCTGCCGATGGCCGCCGCGGCGCTGGTCCGGGCCGACGGCACGGCGTTCGTCGGGCTCCAGGTGCAGACCCGGTCGGGTGACCTGAGCCGCGACCTGGCTCGGGCGGTGCAGTGGGTGCTGACCGCGGAGACCGGCGACGCGCTGCCCGTGGTGGGGCCGGACGACAACACCAACCCGGGTCGGTTGCAGGACCTGCTGGACGTCGAGGCGTCGGTGAAGCCCGAGCTGCACGCCGACTTCTCGTGGTGGATGCCGCCGGACAACGAGCCGACCGGGGACGTGGCGCTGTCGCTGGAGCGCGCCAACGCCGCGATCCTGCCCACCGAGCGGGTGGACGCGCCGGGTGTGCACGCCGCGTACTGGGTGGACGCCGGGGACAAGGCCCACCTGCGGTGGGTGCGGCCCGAGGCGGAGGAGACGCTGCTGGCCGCGTTGGCCCGGCTGTCCGTGCGCGGTGAGCTGGACCTGGGTTCGGGTTCCCGGTACGCGGGGTCCTTCCGGGCCCATGGGCTGCTGGTGCCGGTCTGGGACCTCGACCGGGAGATGCACTCCAGTGAGTGGGCCTCGCCGGCGGAGGCGTTGGGCGCGCGGCTGCTCACCGCGCTGGAGAGCCTGGACGCCGAGCCGTTGACCGAGGCCGAGCGGCGTGCCCGGGACGGGCTGCGGGGGCGGCAGATCACGCTCCGCTGAGTTGTCCACAGGCAGTTGTCCACAGGGGTTCCAGGGGTTGTCCACAGGAGGTTGTGGATAGATGTTGCTGCGGATCGCGTCCAGGGAAGAGTGGGCGCGGGCCCGGGACTCGGGCGCCATCCCGCTCGATCCGGACGGGTTCGTGCACTGCTCGGACCCAGGGACCGTGCACCTGCCGGCCAACCGGCTGTATCGCGGGCGGCACGACCTGGTGGTGCTGATGATCGACCCTGTGGGGTTGCCGGTGCTGTGGGAACCGGGGGATGGCGATGAGGCCGGGCCCTGGTTCCCGCACGTCTACGGGGCGGTGCCGGCGGATGCCGTGGTCGGGGTGCAGGAGTTCACCCCCGACGGCGATGGGGCGTTCCGGCCGTTGCCCGTGCTGTGATCCGGGTTCGTGACCCCGGTTCGTGACCTGGATTTGTGACCCCGCGATTTTGTGACCTGGATTCGTGACCCGGAGCGGGCAACCTCCGGGCCGCTTCGAGCGTGCTCCCACCGACGGCGTCCGGGGAGGTCGTCGGAAAGGGGAGCGAGGTGACCGCGGTCTTGCCGGCTGACCGGGCGCGGGTGGGGGCCGACTTCGGGGAGTTCGTCCGGATGTCGCTGCCCGGTCTGCTGCGGTACGGCCACGCGCTGACCGGCAACCCGCATGACGCGGCCGATCTCGTCCAGTCCGTCCTGGAGAAGGTCGGCGCCCGGTGGGGGTCGTTGACGCGCAGGGACGTCGAGCCGATCGCGTATGCGCGGCGGGCGATGGCCAATGCGCACATCAGCCGGTGGCGGCGGTATCGCCGGGAACACCTCGTCGCCGATCTGCCGGACGTCGTCGCCGCTTCCGGCGTGGATCGGTGGGAGCACGAGCCGTTGTGGCAGGCGTTGCGGGAGTTGCCGCCTCGGCAGCGGGCCGTGGTGGTGCTGCGGTTCTACGACGGGTTGTCGGAAGCGGAGATCGCTGCGGCGTTGGGGGTTTCCGCTGGGACGGTGAAGAGCCAGAACAGCAAGGCGATGGCTTCGTTGCGGCGGCGGTTGGGTGTTGCGGGGGCTGGGGTTCCGGAATCGACCGTGGCCGGGGCTCGGCGGCGGGTTCGGGTCGGGGTGACCGGGGTGGTTGCCGCTGTGGTGGTGGGCGGGGGTGCGTTCGGGGTTGCCGGGATGCGCGATCTCGGGTCTTCGGTGGGGGCTTTGCCCGTTCAGACGGTGACGGTGTTGCCCCAGGCGTTGGAGCCGCCTGCTTATGGCAAGTTCCGGTTGGGGATGACCGATGCCGAGGCTCGGGCTACTTCGGCGTTGGTTCTGCCTGGGCGTGAAGGTGTGTGTGTCTCGTACTCGACCTCGTCGGTCGGTGGGGATGCCGTGGTCGTTTCGCGGCGGGAGGGGGTTGTGCGGATCACCTTGCCGCCGTTGGGGTTCACGCCTGCCGGGGTGGGGGTTGGGGATTCCTTGGAGCGGGTTCGGGCGGCTTATTCGGGTGTTGTGGTGGAGGGGGGGCGTGCTGTGGTTTCCCAGGGGGAATGGCGGTATGTGTTCTTGTTGTCCGAGGGGGTTGTTTCGGTGGTTCGGATTGAGCGGGTGGTGAGTGAGTGCGAGCTTGGGTAGTGGTTCTTCTGCTGTTGGCTGGGTGTGGGGTGGGGGAGGTCGAGGGCCGGCCGCGTGGGTCGGCGGTGGTTTCGACGGTGGTGGACGATGTTCCGGTGTTGCGGCCTGCCGGGTTCGGGCGGGTGTTGTTGGGGATGACGTTGGAGCAGCTTCAGGCTTCTGGGGAGGTCGGGGCTGTGGTCGATGAGCCGGTGGCTTCTTGTCCGGTTTATTCGTTGTTGCGGGCTCGGGGGTGGGTCGGGGTGGACGGGGTGGCTGTCGAGATTCGGATCGAGGGTGGGGCCCGTACTGTGGACGGGTTGCGGTTGGGGGATTCCCGGGATCGGCTGCGGGCGGTTTATCCTGGGGTGGAGGTTAATCCTCACGGGTTTGTGGTGGGGATGGGGGATTCGCAGTACAACTTTCATTTTATGGATGCTGGGGATACGTTGACCAGTATGGGGGTTAGTCGGCCTGATCGTGGGTGCCTGGTGTGAATGGGATCGCCGGGGAGGGTCGAAGTGCTTTCAAGCGTCGCTCGCCGCTGGGCAGGCCGCCAAGGATGATCACAAAAGCAGGACTTGGGCGTCGTGCCATCCCCGTATGGCCTGGTCAAAGACCACCACACTTGTCAAGGAGGTGCAAGCGAAGAGCGTGCTTGCACCTCCTTGACAAGCGCGGTTCCCTGCGGGCAGGCCATACGGGGATGACACGCAGCCCGGCTCGGGGTGTGCGCTGACGCGCAGTTGTGCGCGTGGTGTTGCGTTTAGAGTGCGCCGCCTGCGGTGCGCGGGGCGGTTGGGTCCGTGTGTTCTTCCGTGTGCTCTCGGGTCAGGAAGGTTTCCACGTGGAAGAGGTTGCCGTCTGCTCGGTCGATTACCGCCAGCAGGGTGTTCATCTTGGCTACTTCTTCCACCTGTTCCTTGAGGAACCACTGGAGGAATTGTTCGCCCGGGTAGTCGTCCTCTTCCCTGGCCGTCTTCGCCAGGGTGACGATCTGTTCGGTGACCGTCTTCTCCTGGGCCAGTGCCAGTTCTACCGGCTCGCGGGCCGTGGTGAAGTCGTTTTTGACCTCGGCTACCCCTGGGATGGTGACCTTCAGGTCGCTGTCCATGAGGTACTGGACGATCATCATGGCGTGGTTTCGTTCTTCCAGGGCCTGCTGGTAGAAGTACGACGCCAGGCGGGGGAGGTCGTGGTGGTCGAACCACACCGCGATGGCCACGTACTGCTGGGACGCGGTGAACTCGTTGCCGACCTGGGCCTGGAGCAGGTCGTGCAGCTTCGTGGTGCGGGTGGGGAGCTTCTTGAGGTTGAGGGCCATGAGGTGACGATAACCGAGTGTTCTGTTTTGTGCATTGCAGGTAAGGCTAATGTTGGTTTGGGTTGGCTAAGCTTTGTTCGGCCGACCTCTCCTCTTTTATGCCAACGCAGCGCGATCGATCGGGCACGACATGCAGCGGGGGCCGCCTCGGCCTGAGCCCAGTTCCGAGCCGCTGATGCGCAGCACCTCTACGCCGGCGTCTTCCAGGCGGGCGTTGGTTTCCACGTTCCGTTCGTACGCGACCACCAGGCCTGGGCCTACCGCGAGGGTGTTGTTGCCGTCGTCCCACTGTTCGCGTTCCGCTGTCACGGGGTCGAGGCCGGTGTCGATCACTCGTAGCTTGGTGATGCCCATGGCGTCCGCGGCGGCGTCCAGGAACGGGGTGCGGTCCTCCACCGCCACGCCGCCGTTGCCGTCGGAGCGGACCGGGTAGGCGAAGAGGTTGTCGCGTACTGCCGGGTACATGACCACTGCGTCCTGGTCGACCATCGTGCACACCGTGTCCAGGTGCATCGTGGCGCGTTCCTGGGTGATCGGCACCGCCAGCACGGTGTGGGCCAGGCCGTCGGTGAGGGCCGAGCGCGCGAACGACTCCGCGCCGGCCGGTGTCGTGCGTTCGCCCACGCCGATCGCCAGCACGCCGGGGGCCAGCAGGAGGACGTCGCCGCCTTCCACCGGGGCCGAGTGGGCTCCGTAGGCCCTCCCGGTCTTCCGGAACCTCGGGTGGTACGCGTAGATGAGGTCCGTCAGGGCCGTCTCGCGGTCCCTTGCCGGCAGGGCGAGGGACGTGATGGCCACCCGGTCGCCCACCCAGACCGACGAGTCCCGGGTGAACAGCAGGTTGGGGAGCGGGTCCACCGCGAAGTCGATCGGGTGGTGCATCTTGCGCACCAGGGACGCTCCCTCGGCGGCCGGCAGTTCCTCGAACGTCATGCCGGTCATCAGCGCCGTCGCCAGGTGGTCCGGGCCGATCGACGACAGGTGCGACCGCAGCGCGTCCGCCAGGTCGATGCCCAGGCGTCGCTCGTTGACCGCGCTGTGGATGCCCGCGATCCGCGCCCGGTCGTCGTGCAGGGCCGCCACCAGCAGGTCCGACAGGAGCAGGACCTCCACGCCTCGGCCGCGCAGCACTTCGGCGAACGCGTCGTGCTCCTCCTGCGCCCGGTCCACCCACGGCACGCCGTCGAACAGCAACTGGTCGTTGTTGCGCGGCGTCAGGCGCTTCAGTTCGGCTCCCGGACGGTGCAGGAGCACCGTGCGCAAGGGTCCTACCTCGCTGTCCACGCGGGGGGCCGGGTTCGGTGTGCCGTCGACGGACTCCGTCTGGGTGATGTGCGCAGTCACGTAGCGAGGGTAACCCGATGGTGGCGAAACATGCAGCTCTGAGTGGCCTAGATCAGCCGAACTCGATCGTATGAACGGCTGAACGCAGTGATTTGTTAAGCACAAGATGGGTGTAAGTGGGTGAACGTTGCGTGGTCGGGTGTACTGGACCCTGGCATGATCGTGTCCTACCGGGGAGGGTTCCTTGTTGCACTTGACGGTCGACGCGCCGGGCACTGCCGCGTCCGCGACGAACATGCTGCTGGAGGAGTTGCTGCGGGCTGCGCGGGTGGATATCCGGCACGCGCCCGCGACGCTGCCGGACGGCGCCAAGAGCGGTGCCGGCATGGCGATGTCCGAGTTGCTGCTGAACGGGGCGGTGCCGGCCGCCGTGGCCGCCGCGGTCGCGTCCGTGGTCACCGCGTTCGTGCAGCGGGGCAGCGCGCGGAAGGTGGTGATCAAGTCCGGTGACGACTCGATCACCGTGCAGGGCGGGGACGCCCGGACCCAGCGGACGCTGGTGGAGGACTGGCTGAGGAAGCACGGCTCGCCGGAGGTCGAGGGCTGAGGTGGGCCGGTACGCGTTGCTGGTCGCGACCGGGGAGTACGCCGACGTCCGGCTGAGCCGGCTGCGCGCGCCGTCGCAGGACGTGGAGCGGCTCGCCGCGCTGCTGGAGGACCCGGAGGTCGGCGGGTTCGCCGGGGTTCGGGTGCTGCGGGACGCGGCCGACCACGAGATCCGCCGTGCGGTGGAGGACGTGCTCGCCTCGCGGACGCCGGACGACCTGGTGCTGCTCTACTTCTCGTGCCACGGCTTGACCACGGCCGCGCGGCGGCTGTACTTCGCGGCGGCCAACACCGTGCAGGACCGGCCCGCCGGGACCGCGATACCCCGCTCGTTCCTCAACGAGCAGTTGGAGGACTGCCGGGCCGCCGGGCGGATACTGATGCTGGACTGCTGTTTCAGCGGGGCCTACGTGGAGGGGTTCAAGGACGCGTCCTCGACGGTGCTGGAGGACGGCGGCGAGGGGTACGTGGTGCTGACCGCGTCCAACGCCTACGAGTACGCGTTCGAAGAGGACACGCTGTCGTTGGAGGCGCCTCGGGCCTCCCTGTTCACCGACGTGGTGATCGAGGGGTTGTCCAGCGGGGCAGCCGATCTCGACGGCGACGGGTGGATCGACGTCAACGAGCTGTTCTCGTACGCGTTCCGGGAGGTGCGCGGGCGGCGTCCGGACCAGACGCCGCAGTTCTTCGCGCAGTCAGCCGGGCCTCCTCTCCGGGTCGCGCGGGCCGGCGGGGTGCCGGTGGCGGTGCGGCGGTCGGCGTCCTACACGTCCGGGCAGTTGTTGGTGGCCCGCGGTTTCCGGGCGGCGGCCGAGCCGGTGTGCCGGACGTTGGGGCCGTTGGGGCGGCGGTCGGTGGTGTTCGTGGACGGGCGGCCGGTGGAACTGGCGGACGCGGCTGCGATCGCCGCCGCGTTCCAGCCCGACGATCCCCGGGACTCGTTGGGCGCTTCGTACGTGCGTGAGCTGATCTCCGAGGTGCACCTGGCCTGCGGGGATGGCGGGGCTTCGGCGGTGGCGGTGGCGTCCGGGGCCCTGTCGCGGCTCATCGAGGCCATGCGGGACGGGCACAACCCGGTCCGGCTGATGCGCGGGGTGGAGGCGGCGGCTGCTCTGGCGGACCGGCTGATCGACTCGGTGGCGGTTCCGCTGGCTCTCGGCGATGTGGAGCGGTTGGCTTGGGCTGCTTCGGGGAGCCGGTATATCGGGGGGATCGTCGACCATGTGGTCGGGATGACCGGGCCTGGTGGGGCGGTGGTGGTCGATGAGGGTATTCGGCCCGCTATCGACTACGAGATCACTTCTGGACTGCGGTTCGACCGGGGATATGTATCCGCGTTGTTCGTGACGGATGTCGGTCGGCGGGAGGCGGTGCTGGAGCACGCCCGGGTGCTGCTGTTCGCCGGGGAGTTCACGCAGCGGGCGGAGCACCTGCCGTCCCTGGCGCAGGATTCGCCCCTGTTGCTGGTGTGCGAGCGGTTGTCGGATCTCGTGCTGTCCCGTTTGTTGCGGCTTGACGGGCAGGTGGTCGTGGTGACGGCGGACAGCGGCTTGTTGTCCCGGTTGCAGGCCGTGGTGGGTGGTTCGGTGCTGGATCCGGATCTGATGATCACGGCGACGGAGCATTCGCTCGGGCGTGCGGCCAAGGTGGTGGTGTCGGAGCGGGACACCGTGGTGGCGGGAGGTTCGATGCCCGCCGGCTCCGACGTGGCGGCGTGGATCCGGGCTGGTGCGGAGGATGTCCGGCGGATCTCGCGGGCCGTGCGGGCGGTGCGCAGTGCCGCGTTCGACGGTGTGTTGCGTGGTGGCGGTGTCGGGTTGCGGGAGATCGGGTCGCGGCTCGCGGATCAGGCGGCCGGGGCTCCTGCCGAGGCGGCCGGGTGGCGGGCGCTGGCCGGTGCGCTGGCGGAGCCTTCGCGGCGGATCGCGGAGAACTCCGCCGTGGAGGTGGACGAGCTGGACCCGACGTTGATCGATTCCGCCGGCACGGCGCATGCCGTGGTGGCCGCCGCGGCGCGCACCGCCGCCCGGTTCCTGCTGGTGGCGTGATCTGCCGGCGTGCTAGCTCGTCGCGGCCGGGACGATCACGGCCACCATCACGGCGGACAGGGCGGCTTGGACCTGTTCGATGGCCTTCCTCGTCGCGTCGGCCGCCCACTCGCCTTCGGAGATGGCCTTGAGCCTGGCCTTCACCCGGTCGCGGGGCTGGTCCGCGAAGACTTTCCGGTCGAACTGCACGGCCTTGATCAACGCGCACAGGGCCGCCGTGCGGGGGTCGACCGGCTGGTCGGTCGCGATGGCGGCGGTGAGGCGTCGGCGCACCTCGGTCTCCAGGGGTGGTTCCACGCCGTCCGGGGACGGGAAGCGGGTCCTCGGGAAGACCCAGAGGATCCTGTCCTGTTCCCGGCGCAGGACGCCGGCGTCGGCCAGGCCGTCCAGGACCTGGTCGGTCAGGCCCTTGGCCAGCTTCTCCACCCAGTCCTTGGGTTTGCGCAGCCTGTCGTCGGCGATCGTGGTCAGCGCCCCGTCCAGGACCTCGTGGCCGATGGGCGCGGTGCTCAGGGCCGCCACTCGTTTGTCGACCACGTCGATCCGGCCCGCGATGGCGAGTTCCACCAGCACCGCGCCGGCCAGGCCGTAGCCCAGGGAGGGCTGGCTCAGCCGGCGCGTGCCGTCGTCGTCGTAGGCCAGCAGGGCCAGTTCGTCGGCGAGGGTCAACATGCTTCCACCATAGGCGGATCGCAGGTCAGGCGATGAACCTCGTGTCCGGGTGGCGCTTCGGGCCGTGGTCGAACGGGTGGCCGTGGCGGCGCTTCAGGTGCAGGTCGAAGAAACCCGCGAAGTAGTCGTGCTGGGCGGCCAGCGAGCGGTTCGCGTCGACCTCGCCGACCAGTTCCTCCTTCTTCCCCGGCTTGAGCAGGTTCTCCAGTTGCGGCGCGATGAACTGGAGGTCGGTGAAGCTGTAGTGCGTGGCGCGGTCGAAGTGGAGGTCGCGCTTCCAGGCCCGCTGGTTCGCCCAGAACTGCCCCCACGACGGGTCGATCCTCGGGTCGACGTGGGAGTGCTCCAGCCGCTCACCCGTCGCCGGGTCCACGAAGTCGGCGCCCACCAGCAGGAACGGGCGGTCCAGGCCGTGCTTCACGACCTCGCCCACGCCGTCGCCCTCGCCCCAGGCCATCGAGCCGTCGACGTTGACGCCCGCGTCGATCCGGCGGTCGTGGTGCATCGTCTCGCCCGCCGTGTAGCCGCCGTAGGAGTGGCCGAACATGCCGACCTTCGACAGGTCGAGCGAGCCCGCCAGGCCGCGTGGCAGCGGATCGCGCTCGGCGTCCGGATTGTCGCCCCGGTCCAGCCTGGTGAGCTGGTCCAGCACGAACCGCGAGTCGGCCACCCGGGTGTCGATCGCGGTCTTGCGGGCGGCCGGGTCGACCTGGTCGACGGTGCCCGTGACGAGGCGTCCGTCGGGGAACTCGACGGCGGCGGCCTCGTGGGTGTGCGAGATGGACGCCACCACGTAGCCCCGGCTGGCGAGGTCGTCGGTCAGACCCGCGTTGAGTTCCTTGGCCGAGCCGAAGCCGTGCGAGAACAACACCACCGGCCAGTCGCCGTGCGAGCGCTCGGCGGTGGCGTTGTCGCGGGCCTGGCGCTTGGCCGAACCCCAGTCGACCGAGCCGGGCGGCAGGTCGAGCAGGTACGGGCCGGCCGCGACCTCGTCCACCACCTTGGCGACGCCCGGCGTCATCCAGGTGGCGCGGTCGCCGTTGCGGTGCGCGGGATAGGTGACGGTGACCATCAGCTCGCGCCGGTCGGCCGGCCGCCACGGGTCCGGACGGGTGTCCACCAGGTGCAGGTCGGTGGTGCCGACCGGGTAGCGACCGCTCAGCGGCGGGGTGGTGAGCTTCGCCCCGGCGGTCTCGGCGGAGGCCGGTGGCGCGAGCAGGGTCGCGGCGACCGCGATGCCGGCGGCCAGCGCTAGCGCGCGTTTGTGCGTTGTGGACACTGGATGACGTCCCCTCGTTGGCGGATGTGCCGGGCTTATGCTGGCAAGGGTCGGTTTCCGCGCGCGTCAGCCTGCCGGCTGAGCCGGTCTACTCCGCTGGAGTGATCTCGGCGTCGTCTCGGCGTCGTCTCAGGGGCGGCGTGGTCTCAGGGCAGCCAGGAGACGTTCCCGCGCAACAACGTGTAGCCGACGAACGCCACCACGTCGAGCAGGGTGTGCGCGGCGATCAGCACCCACAGCCGGTTGGTGCGCTGCCACACCTTGCCGAACACCAGGCCCATCACGACGTTGCCGATGAACCCGCCGAAGCCCTGGTACAGGTGGTAGGAACCGCGCAGGATCGAGCTGGCCAGCAATGCCGTGTTGTCGCGCCAGCCGAGCTGCTTGAGGCGCGTGATGAGGTAGCCGACAACCAGCACTTCCTCGGCCCACGCGTTGCCTGCCGCCGCGAGGAGCAGCACGACGCCGCGCCACCACGATTCGTCCAAAGTGGACGGTTGCACGGCGAGGTTGAGGCCGAGCTGCCACGCGACCAGGTAGAACACCAGGCCGGGGATGCCGATGAGGGCCGCCAGGCCGAGGCTGCCCAGCGCGTCCGGGCCGATCCGCGTGCGGTCCAGGCCGAGTGCCTTGAGCCGGGTGCCGCCGCGCCACAGCAGGTACAGGCCGAGCCCGCCCCACGCCGCGAGCTGGACCACGCCGAGTAGCTGCGCGAGCAGGTCCAGCAGGTCGAACCTGGCCTGCGGCACGTTGATCGCGACCGACTGCTGGTTCAGCGGCTGCGGCTTGAGCAGGCTGTCCAGCAGCCGCACCAGGCTGCGCAGCCCGGACAGGCCGAGCGTGACGGCGAAGACCAGCGCGATCTCGACCTGGTAGGCGCGCCGTTCGACGTGTTCCTCGATCACCCGCGCAGGTTAGCCGCGCTGCGCGAGGAAGGGGCAGCCCATCAGCCTGCGCAGCTCGACGGCCAGCTCGTTCGGCGTCGCCACCGGCTGGGAGAACGCGATCCGCACGTCGTGGTCCTCGGCCTCGGTCTCGACCCGCAGCCGCAGACCGAGCCGGTCCACGCCGAGCGGGCGGATGTGGCCGCCGCGCAGCTCGTCCGGCAGGTGCCTGCCGAGCAGGCCGACGACGTCCCGGTGGGACAGCTCCAGGTGCCGCAGCCAGTGGTCCTCGTGCTGGTGGAACGGGTCGGGGTCGGCCTGCGCGAACAGCTCGGGGCGCAGCGACGTGGTGCCCTCGGCGTCGGCCACCACCAGTGAGGCCGGCGACAGCCGCAGCACGGACGCGCCGTGGCCCACGTCCAGCAGGCGCGGGTCGGGCCGGTGGTCGGCGACCTCCAGGCTGGCGGCGCGGGCCTGCCGCGCGTCCAGCGTGCGCAGCCAGCCGGTGATCCAGAGCAGGCCGCGCACCGGCTCCCGCAACTGCACGGCCGCGTGGTCGGCGATCTCCAGCATGGCGGTGACCTCGGCGCCGCTCGCCGCCCTGGTCAGCGGGTGCTCGTCGGGCAGCACGAGGGTGGCCTCGCCGGACGCGTGCACGTGGTGCAGCACCGGGACCACCCGGTGCTCCGTGCCGTCCGACGGCAACAGGGCCGCACGCCCGCCCCTGGCGGCGATGGTGCGCGCCCGCTCCGCCGGGTGCGGGGCAGGCGGTCGACGGTTCTGGGTCACCGCTCACCTCCAACTTAGGCGAGCCTAACTTGTAGGGGGTGTGGGGGGAAGTCCCCGATCGGTTGATCATTTCGCGGTCGCCCACGGGTTGATCGCTTCGCGCCGGCTCGCGGGGTGATCGCTTCGTGATTGCCCGCAGACGGCGGAGGGGTGGTGGCCTTAGCCTGGGCACGCCCTGGCGGAGGTGGCCGTGGTCGTGCCGAACAAGCCGTCCACCGAAGGTGCGGCGCTCGATGACCGGTGGACCCGGCACTGCCTGGAGATCGCGAGTCGACGGGCGTTCTGCTGGGTCGTCCTCGGCGTGCTCGCGTTCGGCGGGCAGTTGGCGCTGGTGCTCGTGGCCGACGTGACGTCCGAGTTGCCGGTCGTGCTGCTGGGGTTCTCGGTGGTCGTGCTGGGGTTGGCGCTGACCCGGCGGCAGCCGCCGGCCCGCGTGATGGCGGAGCACGGCTGGCAGTACGCGCGGGTGCACTGGCGCAACGGGCTGCTCGTCGTGCACGGCGACCGGCCGATCGTGCTGGACGTGAGCGCGGGGCCGCTGGCGCGCGGGCGGATCAGGCGGCACCGACGGGCGTGGCTGGTGCCGCCGGACCGCGCGGGCAACACGGTGGTCACGTTCCGCGGCGTGCCCCGGCTGTTCCCGGCGCGGGTGCGGCGGCGGTGAGCTATGTCTCGGCGTTTGGATGATCATCATTTCGGCTATCCCGGCCGGTGACGGGTATTTCTGGTTGGGTGGGAGCAGTGGTGGGCGAGGAGTGGACGAAGCGGTGCCTGACGCGCGCGGACCGGCGTGCGGTCGGGTTCATCGGGCTCGCGCTGCTGTCGGTCTTCGTCCTGTGGCTGGTGTCGGTCTGGATCGGGTCGGGCTGGGTGTTCGTGCTGACGCCGCTGTGCGTGGAGGTCGCCGTGCCGGGCCTGCGCCACTTCTTCAGCCGCCGCACGATGCGACGACTCGCCGACGGGTTCCCCTGGCACCAGGTGGCGGTGTCGTTCGTGCCGGGACGGGCGCGGGTGGGCCGGCAGGCGTACCTGGAGACCGCCGGGTCGGACCGGACGTTCCTGCGGCTGCCCGAGATGCCGGAACGGGTCCGCGAACAGGTGCGGAGCACCGGCCGGCTGTGGCTGGCCGGCCCGGACGACCGCGGCCGAACCGCCGTGCTGACCCGAGGCACGCCGTTCCTGACGCTGGGCCGCGTCGTGATCCGCTAGCTTCTGGCCGCGCCCTGACTCGCGTCGTCTTCTGCTAGCGGCCGACCGGGATGTCGTTCTGCTCCGCCCAGGCGGCCACGTCCTCCTTCCGCAAGGCGGTGGCCAGCAGGTCCGGGAACCGGTCCGGCGTGCACGCGAATGCCGGCGCGCCCAGGTCCGACAGCTTCGCCGCCAGCTCGTGGTCGTAGGCCGGGGTGCCGCTGTCCGACAGCGCCAGCAGCACCACGACCGTGACCCCGCTCTGCACCAGCTCCCGGACCCGGCGTTGCAGCTCCCGCGCCACGCCGCCCTCGTACAGGTCGCTGATCAGCACCATCACCGTGTCGGTCGGGCGGCGCACCAGCGACTGCCCGTACGCGACCGCCCGGTTGATGTCCGTGCCGCCGCCGAGTTGGGTGGCGAACAGCAGGTCGACCGGGTCCTTCAGGTCGTCGGTCAGGTCGACCACCTCGGTGTCGAAGACGACCAGCCTGGTGTCGATCGCGCGCAGCGAGGCGAGGCTCGCGCCGAGCACCGCCGAGTAGACCACCGACTCGGCCATCGACCCGGACTGGTCGACCAGCAGGATCACGTCCTTGAGCGCGGCGGCGCGGCTGCGGCGCGTGTGGCCGACCAGGTCCTGGACGACGACCGTGCGCTGGTCCGGTTGGTAGTGCCGGAGGTTGGCGCGGATCGTGCGGGACCAGTCGACGTCGGTCAGGCGCGGCCGGCTGGTGCGCTTGGAGTGGTCGATCGCGCCGTGCACGGCGGCCAGGAGGCGGTCGGCGAGCCGGCGCTCGATGTCGTCGACGACCTTGCGGACCACCGCGCGGGCCGTTTCCCTGGTGCGGGCCGGGATGGCGGAGGACAGCGAGACCAGCGTGCCGACCAGGCTGACGTCGGGCTCGACGCCGGCCAGCAGTTCGGGTTCCAGGAGGAGTTGGCGCAGCCCGAGGCGGTCGACCGCGTCCCGCTGCATGACCTGCACCACGGACGACGGGAAGTACGTGCGGATGTCGCCCAGCCACCGGTGCAGCACCGGCGACGATCCGCCGAGGCCCGCGCTCCGCTTGCCGCCCGTGTCGGGCGCGTCGGTGGGCGCGCCGCCGCCGCCGTAGAGGCCGGTGAGCGCCCCGTCGCGGCGGCGGTCGTCCTCGCCCAGCGCGCTCAGGTCGCCGGCCGCGCCGCCGAGCAGGAGCCGCCACCTGCGGAGGCGTTCGAGGTCTTCGGTCATCGCGTCTCCTCGGGCGGGCTCACGGTGTGAGTGCGCGGTGCGGGTGCGAAGTGCAGGCGCGCGGCGCGGGCGCGGGTGCGGTGCGGGTGCGCGGGCGGGGTCACGGGGCGGCTCCCGCGAGCAGGCTTCGGACGTGGGCGGCCAGTCGGGCGGCGAGGTCCTCGTCCCAGTCGGCGTTCGCGGCGGCGGTGCGGGTGGTGCCCTTGACGCGGTCGCCGAGCATCCGGCGTTCCGCCGGGCTGAACTCGGCGATCGCCCGGCGCAGCAGCGGCAGCGCGGCCTCGAAGTCCGCGGTGGTCAGGCCGGACAGCCAGTCGTCCACCACGCCGAACAGCCTCGGGTCGGCGGTGAGCAGCGCCGCCGAACCCCGCAGGAAGCCCGCCACGAACGCGGTCGCGCCGGCCGTGAGGGAGACCGCCCGGTGCAGTCTGGCCGCCACGGCGTCGGAGTCCAGCGCCCCGGTCTCCCAGAGCAGCCTGGTCGCGCGGCCGGTGGGCAGGCCGTGCGCGTCCGGCATCGCCACCAGCGACCGCAGGGCCCGCTGCCAGCTCTCCTTGTGGTCCTCGTCGGCCGCCAGGCGCACGGCGTCGTCCGCGCCGTCCACGGCGGCGATGGCGCGTTCCGCCGTGTCGTCGTCCACTCCCCGGCACGCCAGCGGCAGACCGACCGCGCCCCGCGCCAGCAGGCCGTGCAGGGCCACCCGCAGGAGTTCGGGGTCGGTGCCGCGGACCGACCCGTAGCGGACGGTCGTCGCCAGGTCCGGGAGGGCCGCCAGGAGTTCCAGGGCGTCCGTCGCCGCCGCCGCGCAGCGGTCCAGGGCGGTGCGGGACGCCGCCACGGCGGACGGGATCTCGCAGCCGACCGACCGGCTGAGCGTTTCGGCCGCGTCCACCACGCGGGTCGCGCCGGCGGCTCGGCCGGTCAGGACCTGGTCGGCGGCGGCCTCCACGGTGGTGCCGTGGCGGGCGGCGGTGGCGAGCGCCACCGCGAACTCGGGTTTCCAGTGCAACTGCCAGGCTTCCGCGAACGTGCCGAGGGTGCGGGTGGTGTCCGGCGTGCCCCAGGGAACGTCCAGGACTTCCAGGCGGCGCAGGAGTTTCGAGCGTTCGCGGTCGGTGTCCTTGCGGAGGTCCAGGCGTAGTTGCTTCGGGGTCGCGTCGAGGGGCAGGCGCAGGCGCTTGGTGAGGCGGTTCAGGTCGGCGGCGAGCGGGGACGTGGGGACGCCCTCGCCGACCTCGCCGAGGCGTTCGCCGACCACCAGCCGGTCGTGGACGAGGTCGAGCGGCACCTGGTCGCCGTTGCACAGCACGGCTTTGGCGGCCTCCATGACCTCGGACAGGCCGGGGGACGGCCGGCCGCGCAGGGCGGCGAGGGTGTCCGCGAGGCGCACGGCCTCCACGGCGCTCGCGGTGGACGCCGGGAGGTCTTCGGCGCGGAGCACGGTGCAGGCGCGGGCGAACCAGCGGGCGATCGTGTCACCCCTCGGCGCGCACTCCCACAGGTGCGCGTACCAGCCGGGCGAGTCGATGCCCGCGCCGTAGCCGGAGGCGGTGGCCAGTTTGCCGTGGCTCCACGGCACCCAGGTGCCGGAGATCTTCTTCTTCGGCAGGCCTTTCAGCAGCGCCGCGTCCGATGCGGCGGGTGGCAGCGTGCGCAGGGCGGGCACGTGCCACGCGCCGCAGACGACCGCGATCGGGCCGTCGGTGTCCTTCAGGGCCCGGCGCAGGTTCCGGCGCATCGCGGCCTCGCGGCGCAGGGTCCGGTCGTCCACCTCGTCGGCGAACTCCTCGCGCAGCGCCGTCATCGCCTCCGCGACCGCCTCCGCCAGGTCGGCCGGGTCGGTGTGGTGCTCGACCACGTCCTCCCACCAGCGTTCCGGGTCGTCGAAGCCGGCCGCCTCGGCGAGCGTGCCCAGCGGGTCCAGGGACGCCTTGCGGCCCTCGGCGGGCTCCTCGGCCAGCGACGCGGCGGCGGCCAGGTCGAAGAACCGCACCGGCACCCCACCGGCGCTCGCCCACACCAGCGCCCGCCACTCCGGGGAGAACGCCGCGAACGGCCAGAACGCCGCGCTCGCGGGCTCCGCCTCGTCGTGCAGCAGCAGCGCCACCGGCGGGACGAGGTCGGGCACGTGGCCCAGCAGCGCGTCACCCTCCGGAGGGCCCTCGATGAGGACGATCTCCGGCCGGACGCGTTCCAGCGCCGCTTCGACCATGCGGGCCGAGCCGGGGCCGTGGTGGCGGATGCCGAGCAGCGTCACGCGCCCGGGCAGGTCTTCGGCCATCAGCGGTCCTGGCACGCCCGGTAGAGGTCGCGCCACTCGGCGCGCTCCTTGACGACGGCCTCCAGGTACTCGTGCCACGCGGCGGAGTCCGAGACCCGGTCCTTGACGACCGCCCCGAGCAGGCCGGACGCCAGCTCGTCGGCGGTGATCGTGCCGTCGCCGAAGTGGCCCGCGAGCGCCATGCCGCTGGTCACCACCGAGATCGCCTCGGCGGTGGACAGGCTGCCGCTGGGCCGTTTCAACTGGGTGCGTCCGTCCACTGTGGACCCGTTGCGCAGCTCGCGGAAGATCCGCACCACCCGGCGCACCTCCTCCAGCGCGGGCGGCTCGGCGGGCAGCTCCAGGGCGCGGCCGAGCTGCGCGGCGCGGGCCGAGACGATCCGCACCTCGTCGTCCTCGCTCGCGGGCGGCGGCAGGACGACCGTGTTGAAGCGGCGGGCGAGGGCGGACGACATCTGGTTGACGCCCCGGTCGCGGTCGTTGGCGGTCGCGATCACCGTGAAGCCGGGCACCGCCTGCACCTGGAGGCCGAGTTCCGGCACCGGCAGCGTCTTCTCGGACAGGATCGTGATGAACGAGTCCTGCACCTCGGCGGGCATCCGGGTCAGCTCCTCGATGCGCGCCACCGCGCCGAGCCGCATCGCCGTCATCACCGGGCTCGGGACGATCGCCGCCTCGCTCGGGCCCTCCGCGATGAGGCGGGCGTAGTTCCAGCCGTAGCGGACGGCGTCCTCCCCGGTGCCCGCCGTGCCCTGGACGACCCGGGTCGAGTCGCCGCTCACCGCCGCCGCGATGTGCTCGGACAGCCACGACTTCGCGGTGCCCGGCACGCCCACCAGCAGCAGCGCGCGGTCCGTCACCAGGGTGCCGACGGCGATCTCCACCAGGCGGCGGTCGCCCACGTACTTGGGGGTGATCACGGTGCCGTCCGGCAGCGTGCCGCCCAGCACGTACCGGACCACCGCCTGCGGCGACATGCGCCAGCGCGGCGGGCGCGGCCGGTCGTCGGCCTTCGCCAGCGCGTCCAGCTCGGCGGCGTACTGCTGCTCCGCCGACGGGCGCAGCACGGTCTCGGTGGTCACGGTCGAGGTCCTTCCGGTCGGGTGGCGAACGCTTCGCGGAGCCGCATCCGCAGGTGGAGCACGTCGAGGTCGGTGGTGTGCTCGGGCCAGCGCTCGGTGATGCGGTCCCGCTGCGCGCCCAGCACCTCGGCGTCGCCGCGCGCGAGCAGCACGGCCGGCGGCCGGCCCGCCCGCCACCTCGGGTCGCGGGTCTGCGCGTAGCGGTCGAGCAGGGCTTCGGTGGCCTGCGGCGACCACGGGCCGGGTAGCTGCGAGCAGGCGTGGTCGAGCAGGTCGTAGTTCCAGTTCCGGGAGACCTCGGCGATGGTCCGCGCGGCCAGCTCCGGCGGCAGGGTGGCCAGCATCTCCAACTGCTCCATGCCGGTCAGCGTCCGGGTCGCCGCCACCGCCCACGGCCCGGCGTCCGCCGCCAGCCGCAGGCGCTGCGCCACGCCCCGCAGCAGGGCCGCCGCCCACGGGCCGCGTTCCAGCTCACGGGCCGCGCCCCGGTCGTCGACGCCCAGCCGGCTCGTCCAGTGGCTCGGCGGCACGCTCGCCGCCGCACCCCGCAGCCGGCCCGCCACGCCCGTCTCGGAGCCGTCGCGCAGCAGGTCGCGGGCCTCGTCCGGCTCCGGTTCGAGTTCGGTCCACAGCTCGTCGCTCTGCACGTCGAAGCCGTCGGCGGTGAGCCACAGGCCCCGGTGGAGGCGTTCGGCGGCACGGCCGGCGAGGTCGGACGCCGGCAGCGCGCGGAGCAGCCGCAGGGCCTCGTCGTGGACGCCGATCGCGCGGTCGTCCAGGGCTTGTTCGAGCAGCGGCTCGTCGGCCGGGGACAGGCCCGCTTCGAGGGCGGCGACCAGCGCCTGGCGGTCGGTGGCCCGGCGTTGCCGGGTGAACTGCTCCGCGAGGAACGCCCTGGTCGCGTCCGGCTCCGCGATCCGGGCGCGGCGCAGGGCGGTCAGCCGGGCCGTGCCGGGCAGGTCCAGCGCTTCGAGCAGGTCGACGGCCTCGGTGGCGGCCGGGTCGGTGGCCCACTTCCAGCCGGGGCGCACGGACGCCAGCCAGCGGCCACGGCCGCCGAGGACCTTCGCGACGGCCTGGCGCAGACCGGGGTGGGCGGTGGCGAGGCCGAGCAGGGCCGGCAGCTCCTTGGCGGCGGCGACCACGTTCGTGCGGGCGGCCATGCCACACCACTCGGTGAGCAGGATCTGGTCGTCCAGGGCGAGGATCTGGGCCAGCACGGCACGGGCCGGGCCGTCCGCCACGCGGTCCGCCGAGGCGGGGGCGGGCGCGAGGGGCGGTGTGTCGAGCACGGGCGGCAGTTGGGCGGCATGCGCGGCCACGCCCAGGGCGGCGCAGCGGTCCAGCAGTTCGGCCGGCGTGGTGCCCGCCCGGTGGGCGCCCAGGAGCAGCGCTTGGACGGTCTCGTCCCAGGCGGCCTTGGTGCTCGCCGCGCTACCCGACGACGCCGTCGTGCTCGCCGCGTCGGCCGAGGACGCGTCGGCGCTTGTCTCGCGGCCTGAGGGCGATGTGGTGCTCGCCGTGCCGCGTGAGAAGGCGTCGGCGTTCGCCGTGTCGCCCGTGAAGGCTTCGGTGTTCATCCCACCACCTCCGGAGCCCCGCCGGGCTCGGCGACCGCGCCCAGGCGCAACTCACGGCCGTTCCACAAGCCCCAGGCGTCGAACGGCTCACCGCCGGTGACCGCGACGGCCTGGTCCAGCGCGAGATCACTCCGCACCGGCACGCCCCGGCCCGTCACGTCCAACAGGTGCCTGGTGTCGGCGGTCAGCCGCACCCCGGCGCACCCCAGCGGGTGCAGCCGCAGCCACGGATCGGCGACCAGGTACTCCTCCAGCCCCGCCAACGCCTCCCGCCACCCGGCGGCCACGGGCACCGGCGAAGCCGGCCGTTCGGCCACCACCTCGCCCAGCGCCACCCGCCGGGGCGCGGCCCCCGGATAAGGGTGCAGCACCCCCTCCACCTCCACCCCGTGCGGCAGCAGCGGAACCGGCCGCGCGCCGCCGCCCGCGTGCCGGATCGCGGTGACCCAGCCGTGCTCCCGGCCCCACACCCACTGCCGGACGGTGCGCACCAGGCCGTCGTCCGACTCCAGCCGCAGCAGCGGCAGCCAGCGGTCCGCCCAGGCCTCGCCGGCCCGCACCTCCTCCTCGGCGACGGAGAACCCGAGCCGCCGCCGCACCACCTCCGACGGCTCGCCGGCCAGCCGCACCAGCAGGTGCATCCCGCCCAGCCGGTCGGCCGCCTCGTGCGCCCACGCCGGACCGCCCGCCGCGACCGCCGTCCGCAGCCCGTCCACAGCCGACGCCAGGCCCTTCGCCTGCGCGTCCACCATCCGCGCCCCGACCGCGTGCCACCACGCCGCGTCCCGCGCGGGCAGCCCCGCGATGCCCGACCGCGCCACGTCGGCCAGCCAGTCGCCCAGCCCGGCCACGCCGCCGCGCACCGCCTCGGCCCGGTTGCGGGCGGTCTTCTCCTTGGCGCGGGCCCGCCGCTGCGCGGCCTCCGGCGACGTGTCGACCGGCGCCGCGACCTGCTGCCGCCGGTCCAGCCACTCGGCCACCCAGTCGGGCGGCTCCGCGGGCGCCAGCGGCTCGCGCGCGTCCCGCAGTTGCAGCGCCAGCGCGTGCTTGCAGGGGAACTTCCGGGACGGGCACGAGCACTTGCTCGCCCGGTCCGCCAGGTCGACGCACACCCGGTACGGCGTCCTGCCGCTACCCGCGCACAGCCCCCACAGCGCCTCGGTGCTGCGGCCGGACCCGGTCCAGCCGGACGACCCCGCCAGCCGGGTGGCGCTGCTCGCCACCTGGCTGTCCGGGGCCAGTTCCAGAACCGATCGCACGTCCATGGTTGCCGAAGGTAGCGGCGACCACCGACAAAAAGACGATCACCCCAGGTCGGGCCCCCGGCGGGCCCAGGACCAGGCGTACTTCCGGTCCTCCGAGGCCAGCGCCGCCTCGCCCAGGTCCAGCGGGCGGAAGGTGTCGACCATGACCGCCGTCTCGTCGAAGAACTCCGCGCCCAGCGACGCCTCCACCGCGCCCGGCTGCGGGCCGTGCGTGCAGCCCGACGGGTGCAGGGACAGCGACCCGACTCCGATGCCGGAGCCCTTGCGGGCCTCGTAGTTGCCGCCGACGTAGAACATCAGCTCGTCGGAGTCGACGTTGGCGTGGTTGTACGGCACCGGGATCGCCAGCGGGTGGTAGTCGACCTTGCGCGGCATGAACGAGCACACCACGAAGTTCGGCCCCTCGAACGTCTGGTGCACGGGCGGCGGCTGGTGCACGCGGCCGGTGATCGGCTCGAAGTCGCGGATGTGGAACACCCACGGGTACAGGCAGCCGTCCCAGCCCACGACGTCGAACGGGTGGTTGGCGTAGGTGAACTTCGTCAGGCCCGCGCGGTGGCGCACGAGGACCTCCACGTCCTCGCCGTCGACCAGCAGCGGCTCCGAGGGCCCGCGGATGTCCCGTTCGCAGTACGGCGAGTGCTCCAGGAACTGGCCCTTGGCCGACAGGTACCGCTTCGGGGGCCCGATGTGACCGGTGGCCTCCAGCACGAGGATGTTCATCGGCCGGTTCGGCACCACGCGGTACGTGCACGACGTCGGCAGCACCACGTAGTCGCCCTCGCCGACCGTGAGAGCGCCGTAGATGGTCTCCACGACCCCTTCGCCGGTCTGCACGTAGAGCAGCTCGTCACCGGCGGCGTTGCGGTACAGCGGGCTGGGGGCGTTCGCGCTGACGAAGCCGATCGTCACGTCCGTGTTGCCGAACAGCCGGCGGCGGCCGGTGACCGCGTCGACGTCTCCCGACCAGGTCAGATCCTGGGTCTTGAAGGCGCGCGGCTTGAGCGGGAGGTTCGGGCTCAGCTCGCCCGTCCGGTAGTCCGCGGCGGTCTCGACGGTCTCCGCGTTCACGATCGCGGTCGGCAGGTGGCGGTGGTAGAGCAGCGCCGAATCGGCCGAAAAGCCCTCGACCCCCATCAGCTCTTCCGCGTACAGCCCGCCCTCCGGTGTGCGGAACTGCGTGTGGCGCTTTCGGGGTATCTCACCCACCTGGCGGTAGTACGCCATTCGTTCACTCCGGGCGTTCGGTAGTCGGACATCTTTGTTCATTGACCGGTACGCCACTAGCGTGTCAGCCGTGTCAAGCGCCTTCGAACTCCGTGCGCCCGGTCCACGCGGCACTCCGCCCCTGCTCGCGAGGCTCGTCGACGACGCCGCGCTGTTCCCGCCGGGCAACGCGACGATGCCCGACGCGGTACGCGGCCACCTCGACGCCCGCGTCGGGGACTGGGCGGGTGCGGTGGGACTCTTCCTGTGTCCCGCGTCACGTCTCGCCGAGCTGATCACCGAGTTGATCAAGGTGAAGCCGGTCAAGCCGATCGCCCTCTCGCTGGTCATCGACACGGGCCTGGGCGGTGTGCCCAAAGCCGTGTCGATCGTCGAATCCCGCAGCGAGCTGCTCGCGCTGCGCATGGTCGAGATGCCCGCGCCGTCCGACGTGGACGAGGTGTGGCTGGAACGCGTCTCCGAGTTCGTGCCCGAGGACGTGATCCGAGTCGTAGAGCCGCGTCGGGGCGGCTCCGAGTGGCTGGACGGCGTCCGCCGGGTCATCGAGCACGGCAGTTGGCCCAAGCTGCGCTGCGGGGGTCTCTCCAAGGAGAACTTCCCGAGCGTGGACGAGGTCGCCGACTTCCTGTCGGTGGTCTCGGGCGGCGGCGTCGCGTTCAAGGCCACGGCCGGGCTCCACCACGCCGTCCGCTACACGGACGGCGAGACCGGGTTCACCCACCACGGGTTCCTGAACCTGCTCGTGGCCACGGCGCGCGCGCTGTCCGGCGGTGACGTGCGCGAGGCGCTGTCGTCGTCGGACGCCGAGGCGCTCGCGGCCGAGGCGGGCGGGCTTACCGACCAGGGCGCGCACGCCGTGCGCGGGGTGTTCGCCTCCTACGGCTCGTGCTCCCTGGACGACCCCATCACCGACCTGGAAGAACTGGGCCTCTTGTGACCTGGATCGAAGACCCGGCGTTCACCGCCGACGAGCCCTTCGGGCCGCAGACCCTGCCTTACGGCGTGCTGCCCACCGGAATCGCCGTGCGGGTGGGCGACCAGGCGCTGCCGCTGCGGCCCATCGCGGACCACTTCGGCCGCCTGGCGGACCTGGTGTCGGCGTCGTCGCTGAACCCGCTGCTGGCCGCCGGGCGGACCGCGTGGAGCGAGCTGCGGGCCCGGCTGACGGAACTCGTGACGGCCTCCTCGGCGCCTCGTGGGGCCACCCTGGTGCCGTTGGACGGTGCGGTGCTGCCGTTCGACGTCGCGGACTACGTGGACTTCTACTCGTCGCGCAACCACGCGGAGAACGTCGGCCGCATCTTCCGCCCCGACGGCGAGCCGCTGCTGCCGAACTGGACCCACATCCCGATCGGCTACCACGGCCGGGCGGGCACGGTCGTCGTCTCCGGCACGCCCATCGTGCGCCCGCACGGGCAGCGGCGGACGTCGGACGGGCCGGTGTTCGGGCCGACCGGGCGGCTGGACATCGAGGCCGAGGTCGGCTTCGTGTGCGGCGGGCCGGTCGCGTCCCGGCTGACCCCGTCGCAGGCGGTGGACCACGTGTTCGGCGTGGCGCTGGTCAACGACTGGTCGGCGCGGGACGTCCAGGCGTGGGAGTACCAGCCGCTGGGCCCGTTCCTGGGCAAGTCGTTCGCGACGTCCGTGTCGGCCTGGGTCACGCCGCTGGAGGCGTTCGCGGTGGCCCGGGTGACCCCGCCGCCGCTGGGCAACGACGTGCTGCCCTACCTGGTCGAGGAGCGCCCGTGGGGCCTCGACATCCGGCTGGAGGTGGAGTGGAACGGCGACCTCGTGTCGAAACCGCCCTTCCGGGCAATGTCCTGGACTTTCGCGCAACAACTCGCGCACCTCTCGGCGAACGGCGCTACCGTTCGGCCAGGTGACTTGATCGCGTCGGGCACGGTGTCCGGCCCGGCCCGCGACGAGCGCGGTTCCTTCCTGGAGCTGAGCTGGGGCGGGCGGGAGCCGGTCCGGGTGGCCGGTGAGGAGCGGACGTTCCTGGAGGACGGCGACACGGTGCGCATCACCGCGACCGCCCCCGGAGAGCACGGCTCACTCGTCGGACTGGCCGAAGTGGTCGGCACGATCACTCCCGCGGACGTTTGAGAGGTAGGAATGCCGGTGGCCAGACCTGACCCGCGGACCCGGCTCCCGCTGCCCGCCGGGTCGAAGGAGAGCTCGCTGACCCTGGAGCGGGGGCTGGCCCTGCTCCAGGCGGTGGCGGACGCCGAGTCTGAGGCGCCGTCGATCAGCGAGCTGGCCGCGGCGATCGGCGCCTCCCGGGCCGCCGTCTACCGGCTCCTGGTGCCGTTGCAGTCCCGTGGGCTGGTGCGGCGCGAGGGGTCGAAGGTCCGGCTGGGGCTGGGCGTGCTGCGGCTCGCGTCGAACGTGCTGCCGCAGCTTCGGCTGGCCGCCCAGCCCGCGTTGCGGGCGTTGGCGGAACACGTCGGGGCGACCGCGCACCTGACCGTCGCGGACGGGACCGAGGCGCAGGCCGTGGCCGTGGTCGAGCCGTCCTGGACGGCGTACCACGTGGCCTACCGGGTCGGATCCCGCCATCCCGTGCACCGCGGGGCGGCGGGGAAGGCCATCGGGCTGTCGCTGGAGGGCCGGCAGTGGGTGCACTCGACCGGCGAGTTGCAGCCCGGCGCTTACGGCATCGCCTCGCCGGTGCGTGGCGTGTCCGGGTTGCGGGCCAGCGTGGGCGTGGTGGCCCTGGAGAAGCTCGACGGCGACGTCGTGGGGCCGCAGGTGGTGCGGGCGGCTCAGGAGGTCGCTGACGCCCTGCGGTGAGGGTGGATCCCGATGCCGCCCTCGTCCGGGACGACGTGCCGGCCCGGTCCGGCGATCCTCAGCCCACCACCGCCTGCCACACCGCGACCACGGCGAACACCGCGAAGATCACCCCGCTGACCCGCTGGATCAGGTGCGTCGGAATACGACCCGCGATCCTGCGCCCCACGAGCACCGCGATCCCGGCGACGGCCACCAGCGCCAGGAACGCGCCCAGCCCCACGAAAACCGGGGCGCCGTAACGGGCCGACAAAGCGGCCGTGGCGAGCTGCGACGCGTCACCCCATTCGGCGGCGAACAGGACCCCGAAAGAAGTCAGCGCGGCACGCCGAAAAGACACCGCCGGCGCCGCCGACGAAGAGGACTCCTCCTCGTCGTCCCGCGCGAAGCTCTCCTTCAACAGCAGGAACGAGCCCACGCCGAACAGCACGGCCACCACACCGGCCACCAGGCGGTCCGGCAGGAGGGTGAGCACGCCGCCGAAGGTCGCCGCCACCACGCACTGCACGGCGAACGCGGCGGTGACCCCCGCGAACACCGGCCAGGCCCGGTAGCGGGTGGTCAGGACGAGCGTGGCCACCATGGTCTTGTCCGGCAGTTCGGCCAGGAAGATGATGCCGAAGGCCGTTGCCAGGGCGATGAGTTCCGGTGCCACGAGGTACCTCCACGTCCGTGATCCCGGACGGAGGCAGCACGACCCCGACCGGGCGTGTCGCACTGCCCGGCCGGAGGTCTCGTTCGCCCGTCCGAAGACGGGTGAGGGACCGGATCCGCTCTGGGCGGACCAGTATGTCGATCACCTCGCCGGACCGCTCGGGCGTGACGCGGTCGCGGGAACTACTCCCCTCTGGCGCGTCCAGCCTAGTTCACGGGTCCGCGCGGGTCGACGTGACGCCGACCGCACCCACTGGGGGGACCTTGGTCCCGGGCCCGACGGGACCGTCGTACCTGATCGACACCCGGTCCCCCGACCTACCGTCGTGGCCGTGGACGTCCTCGACCTGGCGCGGTGGCAGTTCGGCATCACCACCGTCTACCACTTCCTGATGGTGCCGCTGACGATCGGCCTGTCGCTGCTCGTCGCCACGATGCAGACGGCCTGGGTGCGCACGGGTGACCGCAAGTACCTGGCGATGACGAAGTTCTGGGGCAAGCTGCTGCTGATCAACTTCGCCATGGGCGTGGTCACCGGCATCGTGCAGGAGTTCCAGTTCGGCATGACCTGGAGCGCGTACTCGCGGTTCGTCGGGGACGTGTTCGGCGCGCCGCTCGCGATGGAGGGCCTGGTCGCGTTCTTCGTCGAGTCGACGTTCCTCGGGCTGTGGATCTTCGGGTGGGACCGGCTGCCGCGCAAGGCGCACCTGGCGTGCGTGTGGGCGTTCTCGCTGGCGTCCATCGCGTCCGCGTACTTCATCCTGGCCGCCAACTCGTGGATGCAGCACCCGGTGGGCGTCGAGATGGTCGACGGCCGGCCGCGGCTCACCTCGATCTGGGAAGTGCTGGGCAACAACACCGTGCTGGCCGCGTTCCCGCACACGATCTTCGGCGCGTTCGCGGTGGCCGCCGCGTTCCTGGTGGGCGTCGCGGCGTGGCAGTTGTGGCGTCGCAACGCCGACGAGCCGGTGTGGCGGTCGTCGGTCAAGCTCGGCACGTGGGTCGGCGTGGTGGCGTTCGCGGGCCTGTCGGTCACCGGGGATCTCCAGAGCAAGCTGATGTTCGAGCAGCAGCCGATGAAGATGGCCGCCGCCGAAGCCCTGTGCCACACCGAGTCGCCGGCGGGGTTCTCGGTGTTCGCGGTGGGCGACGTGTCGCGGCCCGACTGCGAGAACGTCAAGAGCATCACCGTGCCCGCGCTGCTGTCGTTCCTCGCGCACGGCGACTTCACCACCGAGGTCAAGGGCGTGCAGGAGCTGGTCCCGCTGTACCAGGAGAAGTACGGCGCGAACTACCCGGTGGACGAGCGGCTGGGCGAGCTGTCGGGCCGGCCGATCGACTACGTGCCGATGCTCCCGGTCACCTACTGGGGCTTCCGGCTGATGATCGGGTTCGGCGCGATCTCGGCCGGCGTGGGCCTGCTGGTGCTGTGGCTGACCCGGGGCGGGCGGACGCCGCGCGGGACGTGGTTCAAGTGGCTCGCGCTGGGCAGCATCGCGACGCCCTTCCTGGGCAACAGCTTCGGCTGGATCTTCACCGAGATGGGACGGCAGCCGTTCGTCGTGGTGCCGAATCCGACCGGCGTCGACGGGGTGTGGATGTTCACCGCGCGGGCCGTGTCGAACTCGACGCCGGGCGAGGTGCTGACGTCGTTGGTCGCCTTGACGCTCGTCTACGGGGTGCTGGCGTGCGTCGAGGTGTTCCTGATCCGGCGGTACGTCCGCGGCGGTGTCGCGGGCGTGCTGCCGGATCCGAAACCGGACGGGCCGGCCGGGCGGCCAGGTCCGGAGCCCGGGTCGAAGTCGGACGACGACGTCCTGACGTTCGCGTACTGAGGGGGAGCCGTGGAGACGTTCTGGTTCTGCGTGATCGCCCTGCTGTGGCTGGGCTACCTGTTCCTGGAGGGGTTCGACTTCGGCGTCGGCATGCTGCTGCCGGTGCTCGGCCGTGACGAGACCGAGCGCCGGGTGCTGATCAACACGATCGGGCCGGTGTGGGACGGCAACGAGGTGTGGCTGCTGGTCGCGGCCGGCGCCACGTTCGCGGCGTTCCCGGGTTGGTACGCCTCGCTGTTCAGCTCCGTCTACCTGCCGCTGACGTTGATCCTGCTGGCGCTGATCGGGCGCGGGGTGGCGTTCGAGTACCGGGGCAAGGTGGACACGGCGCGGTGGCGGCGGGTGTGGGACGCGGTGATCGTCCTCGGGTCGTGGATCGCGCCGCTGGGTGTCGGGTTGTTGTTGACCGCCAACGTTTTCGGCCTGCCGCTGGACGCCGCCGGGGACCGCGTGGGGTCGCCGTTCGCGGCGATCAGCCTGACGACTTTGTTGGGGGCGCTGGCGATCGCCGGGTACGCGCTCGTGCACGGCGCGGTGTTCCTGTCGTTGAAGACCGAGGGCGAGGTGCGGGAACGGGCCCGTGCGCTGGCGTTGCGGGTCGCGCCGTTCGCGTTGGCGCCGTTGGTGGTCCTGCTCCTGTTGGTGCAGTTGCGGTTCGGGTCGGTGTGGACTTACGCGGCGGCGATCGGTGTGGCTCTGGCGGCGTTCGGCGCGATGGCGCGGCTGGCACTACGGCGTGAGGGGCAGGCTTTCGCTTTGATGGGTGTCGCGGTGGCTTGTGCGGTGGTGGCCCTCTTCGGTGCTCTGTACCCGAATGTTCTACCGTCCACTTTGGACCCTGCTTTTACGCTCACCATCGAGAACACTGCGTCGAGCCCGTACACGTTGACCGTGATGACGTGGGTGGCGGCGTTCGGCACGCCCGCTGTGCTGGTGTACCAGGGGTGGACGTACTGGGTGTTCCGCAAGCGCATCGGCACCCGGCACATTCCGTCGGTGCACGTTCCCTGACGGGTCGCGCGTTTCGGCCGGGTGGACCATCCACCCGGCCTTTTCGCGTGCCCGGAGGTTCTTTCACACACCCGGATGGCCGACGGGGGGACGGGACCTAGGTCCTGCCGTGGACGGGACCGTCGTACCTGAGCGGCGCCTGCTTCCGGCGCATACGGTCGTCTCGTGAACGTCCCCGGAGCCCCTTCCGCCAAGAAGCCGGGGAAGGGTCCGCTCGGCGCGCTGCCTGTCCTTTCGCCTTCGGCGCGCCGAGCGCTGACCCTGTGCGGCGGTCTGGCCGTCCTGTCGGCCGGCGCGTTGGTGTGGCAGGCCGTCGCTCTGGCGTCCGCGCTGGTGGCCGGTGGGTCGTTGTGGGCGTTGGCGTTCGCGGTGTGCGCGCGTGCCGTGCTGGCCTGGGCCACCGAGACGGTCGCGGCGCGTGCGGCGGCCGGAGCGAAAGAGGAGTTGCGCGCCGCCCTGCTCGACCGTGCGATGGGGTTGGGCCCGGCGTGGATCGTTTCGCGCGGTCCGGCGGAGCTGGCGGTGTTGGCGACCAAGGGGCTGGACGCCCTGGACGCCTATTTCACGCGTTATCTGCCCGCGCTGGTGACCACGGCGGTCGTGCCGGTGCTGGTGGGGGCGTGGATCTTCGCCACCGACCCGACCTCGGCCGTGCTGATCGCGGTGACGTTGCCGCTGATCCCGGTGTTCGCGGTGCTGATCGGGAAGTTCACGTCGGCGCGGGTCGCGGCGGCTGCTTCGGCGTTGGAACGGCTCTCCGGGCGGCTCGCGGAGCTGGTGCGCGCGTTGCCGGTGCTGACCGCGTTCGGGCGGGCGGCGGCGCAGGCGTCGGCGGTGCGGGAGGTCGGGGAGCGGTATCGCAAAGCCACCATGGGGACGCTGCGGGTGGCGTTCCTGTCGGCGTTGGTGCTGGAGATCGCGGCGTCGTTGTCCGTGGCGCTGATCGCGGTGGGCATCGGTCTGCGGCTGGTGTCCGGCGAGCTGACGTTGCTGACCGGCTTGGTCGTGTTGATCCTCGCGCCCGAGTGCTACCTGCCGCTGCGGGCGGCGGGCGCGGCGCAC
This sequence comes from Actinosynnema sp. CS-041913, assembly GCF_050942485.1. Lineage (NCBI taxonomy): Bacteria > Bacillati > Actinomycetota > Actinomycetes > Pseudonocardiales > Pseudonocardiaceae > Actinosynnema > Actinosynnema sp. CS-041913. Next base: position 135,962 of record NZ_CP192037.1, read on the forward strand.
CACGCGTCCGAGGACGGCATGGAGGCCGTGCGGCGGGTCGCGGAGGTGCCGGAACCCGTGCCGACCGTTGGCGCGCAGACAGTTCATCGGCAGACCATTGGCGCACGAACGATTGGCCGGCTGACCATTGGCCGGCGAACCGAGGGAACCTTCGGTGGACCGATCGTCGGTCCGTCAACGATCGACGGCGAGATGGTCGGCATCGAGGTGCGCAACCTCCGCGTGCGGCGGCGCGGTCGCTACGCCCCGGACGGCGTCAGCTTCATCGTGCGGCCGGGCGAGGTGCACCGGCTCGACGCGCCCAGCGGCGCCGGCAAGTCGACCCTCTTCGACGTGCTGCTCGGGTTCGTGGAGCCGGACGGCGGCGAGGTCGTGGTGGATCGCGGGGCCGTCGCGTGGGTGCCGCAGCGTCCCGCGTTCGCCGGTCGGACCGTCGCCGACGAACTCGAACTCACCACCGGACGGGTCGATGCCGACGTGCTGGCCGAGGTCGCCGCCGACCACCTGACCCACCGCCCCATCGCGGAACTGTCCACGGGCGAACGCCAGCGGGTGGCCATCGCCCGCGCGCTCACCCGCGTGCGGGACGGGTCGACGGTCCTCCTGCTGGACGAGCCGACCGCGCACCTGGACCCGACCACCGCGGCCAAGGTCATGGCCGCCGTGCAGCGGGCCGCCGACCGGGGCGCAACCGTTCTGTTGGCCACCCATCGGGTCGTCCACCACTCCGACACCGCGGTCACCGCGGTGCCCGTAGACCACGAAGTCGGCCGGCCGTCCGCGCCACGGACGCCACGGCCGACCACCCGAATGCTGGCCGGGGCGGCGCTGGGGGTAGCCGCCTCGGCCAGCGGGGTCGCGCTGACCGCGCTGGCCGCGTACCTGATCGCGAAGGCCGCCACCCAGCCGCCGATCCTGACGCTGTCGGTGCTGGTGGTCGGGGTGAGGACGTTCGCGCTGGCGAAGGGAGTGCTCCGCTACCTGGAACGACTCGTGTCGCACGACGCGGCGTTCCGGTTCGCGGAGAACCTCCGGGTCCGCCTGTGGCGGAGCCTCCGCCCCGGCCGCGCCGAGCTGACCCGCCTGGTGGACGACGTCGACACGGTCCGGGACCTCGTGCCCCGGGTCCTCCAGCCGCCGCTGGTGGCGGCCGGGGTGAGCGCGGCGGCGGTGGTGCTGTTCGCGCTCATCTCGCCGATGGCGGGGCTGGCGCTGGGCGTGGCGGTCGCAGTGGGCGGAACGCTCGCGCCACTGGTCGCGGTGCTCGCCGAACGCCGGGCGAGCACCGTCCTGGCCCGAGGCCGGCGACAGGTGTCGGAGGACGTGCTGACCCTGCTGACCGCCGCGCCGGACCTGATCGCGTTCCGCGCGGACCGGAAGGTGCGGGCGTCGTTGGCGGCCCATGACGCCGAGTTGGCCAAGCTGGCGCGACGGCAAGCGTTTGGCACCGGCGCGGCGACCGGTGTCGTGCACCTGGCGCTGGGCATGGCGGTCGTGGTGTGCACCGCCCTGGCCACCGGCGTCGACCCGCTGCTGGCCCCCGTACTCGGACTCGTGCCGCTGGCGTTGGCGGAGGTGCTGGGTGCGCTACCGACGGCGGCCCAGCACTGGCGACCGCTGCGGGAGTCGTACGGCAGGATTGTCGAACAACCCGAGGCTCACCCGCAGGACCTGCCGACTCGCCCGCAGGATCTACCGACCGATCCGCAGGACCGCCCGACCGGCTCAAGAGCCCGCCCGACCGACGCTCAAGACCGCCTGACCGGGCCTGTGCACCGCCTGACCGGGCGCGCGCACCGCCTGACCGGGCCTGGGGATCCCCCGATTCAATCCAAGCACGAGGCACCGACAATTCCGGGCGCTCGTGCTGAGAGCGAGGTGCCGGCGGCGGGCTGGTCGGCCGCGGCGGTGGTGTTCGAGCACGTCACGGTCGGGTGGCCGGGGGCTGGGGGCCCGGTGTTGACCGATGTCAGCTATCGGATCCCGGCCGGGGCCAAGGTTGCCGTCGTGGGGCCGTCGGGGGCCGGCAAGTCGACGTTGTTCGCCTTGCTGTTGGGGTTCGTAGAGCCGTCCGCCGGGGTGGTTCGGCGGCCTGAGCGGGTGGCGTGGTGTCCGCAGGAGCCGATGTTGGTGTCGACGTCGTTGCGCGAGAACCTGCGCATCGGCGATCCGCGCGCCACCGACGCCGAGTTGCGCGACGTCCTCTCGCGGGTCGGGCTGCGCGTCGACCTGGACACCGTGGTCGGGCCGTCGTTGCTCTCCGGTGGGGAAGCGCAGCGGGTGGCGTTGGCGCGTGCCCTGCTGTTCGACGCGGACGTCCTGCTGCTGGACGAGCCGACCGCCCACCTCGACGAAGCGTCCGCCCGCGACCTGCTCGACCTGGTCGACGGGCTCGACCGGACCGTCGTGCACATCACCCACCGGCCCGACGAGGCCGCTCGCGCCGATCTCGTGGTGGAGGTGTCCCAAGGCCGGGTCGGGGTCGGGGCCTACCGTTGACGGCCGTGGACCCCGCCCTGGTGCTTGCCGCGTCGACCGAGATCACCACCGCCGCGTTGGCCGGCGACGACCCGGACGCCGTGCTGCCGCTCGTCGTGCGTCGGGCCGTCGAGTTGGCGGAGGCCGACCTCGGGCTGGCGATGGTCACCGGGGACGACGGGACGCTGACCGTCGAGGCGTCCTCCGGCGACGACGATCCGGTGGGAATCGTGTTGTCCGACCGCTCGTCCGCCGCTCGTGCCGCCCGGACCGGGATTCCGGTGGTCGCCGACGATTTCACGACAGACCCTCGTACGGCGCCGTTCGTGCCGAAGGCGTTGCGCGGGTACGGGCCGTTCGCGGTCGCGCCGTTCGGCACCAAGGAGCGGCGGATCGGCGCGCTTGCCGTGTACCGGCGGAAGGGCGCCGCGCCGTTCAGCACGGACACCGTCGACGTGCTGACGGCGTTCGCGGCGCAGGCCGGGCTGGCCGTGGTGCTCGCCGAGGGGTTCACCGCGCGGCAGCGGGTCGCCGTGTACCAGGAGCGGGAGCGGATCGCGCGCGACCTGCACGACGTGATCATCCAGCGGTTGTACGCGACCGGGGTGCAGCTCGACCTGCTCGATCGGCGGCTCAAGCTGGACGGGCGGGAGGCCAAGCGGCTCGCCGACGCCGTGGACCAGCTCGACCAGACCATGGCCGAGGTGCGGGCTACCGTCCGGGCGTTGCGCAGCGCCGATCCCGGCAAGCCCGGGGACGCGGATCTGCGGGCGTCGGTGCTGGCCGAGGCGCACACGGCGGGGGAGCTGCTGGGGTTCGAGCCCGAGGTGCGGATCGACGGTGATCTCGGGCAGGTGCCGCCCGAGTTGGCCGATCACGCCCGGGCGGCGTTGCGGGAGGCGTTGTCCAACGTGGTGCGGCACTCCGGGGCGCGGCACGTCGAGATCGGGTTGGCGAAGGACGCCGCGCGGCTGGTGCTGCGGGTCGCGGACGACGGGTGCGGGATTCCGCGCGGGGTGGCTCGGCGGGGGCTGCGGCACCTGGAGGAGCGGGCGTTGGCGGCGGGGGGCGGGTGCGAGGTGGCTTCGTCGCCGCGCACGGGCACGACGATCACGTGGCACGTGCCGTTGCGCTGACCCGCGCGGTGCCGCGGCCGGGCGAGTGCCGGCGCTGTCGGCGCATCGTCTGTCGGCAGACAGACTGTCGATAGACCTACTATCGGGACCGTCGGCGGATCCACTGTTGGTTGGTCAACTGTCGGCCGGTCTACTGTCGGTTCGCCACGTGCGCGGTCAGCGTGAGCGGCGGGCTACCCAGGCCGCGGCCTGGGTGCGGCGTTCCATGCCGAGTTTCGCGAGCACCGACGTGACGTAGTTCTTGACCGTCTTCTCCGCCAGGAAGAGCCGTTCCGCGATCTGGCGGTTCGTCATGCCCTCGCCGATCAGGTCCAGCACGCGCCGCTCCTGCTCGGTCAGCGCGTCCAGCACGTCCACCTCCGGCGGGCGGCGCATGCGGTCCAGGACACGGGCCGTCGTCTGCGAGTCGAGCAGTGAGCGGCCGGCCGCCACCTCGCGCACCGCGACCACCAGGTCCTGCCCCCGGACCTGCTTGAGCAGGTAGCCCGACGCGCCCGCCACGATCGCGCCGACCAGCGCCTCCTCGTCGTCGAACGCGGTCAGCACCAGGCACCGGACATCCAGGTCCCGCAGCCGCCGGCACAGCTCCACACCCGTCCCATCCGGCAGGCGGACGTCCACCACCGCCACATCGGGCCTGGTGGCAGTGGCGCGGACGAAGGCCTCATCCACCCCGCCCGCCTCGGCGACCACGGTGATGTCGTCCTCGTCGTCCAACAGCTCACGCAGTCCCCTGCGGACCACCTCGTGGTCGTCGACCAGCAACACGCGCACGGGCACGAACCAACCATAGGTCGAATGCCGGTACCGGCCGCACTCGGTCGCCAACACAGTGCAGGCATGCTCGTACGCGTGATCGAGGAAGCGGACCGGATCGTCGTCGGCCGACTGGTTTTGGAGCTGTGGGGTGCGCACACCGCAGTCGCCCACGGCCAAGTGTTCTTCCCGGCCAGCCTCCCCGGCTTCCTGGTGGAGCACCAGGACCAGATCGTCGGCCTCCTCACCTACGCGTCCGCCGACGGGCAACTGGAGATCGTCACCATCAACGCGCTGCGAAGAGGCAGAGGCGTCGGCAGCTCACTGGTCGACGCCGCCGTGCAGCGCGCCCGGCAGCTCGGCTTCTCCCGAGTCCGCCTGACCACGACCAACGACAACCTCGACGCGCTGCGCTTCTACCAGCGGCGCGGGTTCCGGCTCACCGCGCTGCGGCCCGACGCCGTCCGCGAGTCACGCCGGCTCAAGCCGGAGATCCCCTCCGTCGGGGAGTACGGCATCCCCATCACGGACGAGCTCGACCTGGAGCGATGGATCGCGCCGAGGTAGTTGTCCACAGGCTCTGCCCAGGTTGTCCACAGAGTTGTGCACAAGCTGTGTGACCTGACCGACAACCGTTCCACGCGCTGGACGCCGAACCCGTCACCTCCTGGGCAGCGAGCTGAACACCTCGTCCCACGCAGCGGCCACCTGACGGGCGCACGTCTCCGGCGCGACCCCGCCCACACCCGTCCCCAAACCCGGCATCGCCACCGTGCGGACCACCTCGCGCAGCGGACGCCCGTCCTCCAACCGCCCGTCCCGCCACAGCCGCAGCACGGCGCGAGCCGCGAGGTACGGGTGCACGGTGTCCGACGGCAGGTGCTCCGCGGGCCGGCGCATGGTCGGCGCGCTGATCAGCCACTCCGGCTCGACCTCGCCGGTGGGCACCACCAGCGCCTCGCCGACCGGCAACTCGCCGCCGTGCAGAGCCAGGATCGCACTGCGCACGTGCGCCTCGACGTGGGGAAAAGCGCGGGCGTACACGGCGTCGATCCCGCCGCGCATCCAACCCGAGGAATTCGCCGGGCTCACCACGGCCTCGGCCACGATGTCGAGCACCGAACCCCGGTGCACCTCGACACCGTCCCGGCCGTCGGCGACACCCGACCACGCTGTCGCGAGCGACTCGTCGACAGCGCAGAGCACCAGACGGGGAACAGCTACCGGAGCGGTGCTCTCACTCTCCGTATCGGCGGACACATCCGCAAGCATTCCAGGAGTAAGGGGTACGGCGGAACGGGGGCGGGCACCCGACGGGCGGGTGATCCTCGCCTCAACGACGATCACCGGACGCCCGACTCGTATCGTTGCGGCGTGCTCGCCTACTTCGGACCGCAGGGAACATTCACCGAGCAGGCCGCGCGCGCCTTCTCCGCCGACCCCGCGGAGGACGGCCTCGTCCCGCTCGACGGCCTCCTCCCGTTCGACACCGTGCCCGCCGCCCTGGCCGCGACCAGGAACGGCGAGACCGACGCGTCGTGCGTGCCGGTGGAGAACTCGGTGGAGGGCGCGGTGCCCGCCACGATGGACGCGCTGACCGAAGGCGACCCCCTGGTGGCGGTCGCCGAGACGGTGCTGCCGGTGCGGTTCAGCGTGCTGGCGCGCCCCGGCGTGACCGACCCGAAGACCATCGCCAGCCACCCGCACGCACTGGCCCAGGTGCGGCACTGGATCGCCGCGAACCTGCCGTCCGCGACCGCCGTCGCCACGACGTCGACCGCCGCCGCCGCACGGGCCGTGCTGGCCGGCGAGTTCGACGCGGCCGTGAGCGCACCCGTCGCCGTGCACCACTACCCGCTGGACGTGCTGGCGACCGACGTGGCCGACGTGCGCGACGCCAAGACCCGCTTCCTGCTGGTGCGCCGCCCCGGCAGGCTGCCCGCGCCGACCGGACACGACCGGACGTCCGTCGTGGTGACGGCGACCGACCAGGTGGGCGCGCTGTCCGAGCTGCTGACCGAACTCGCGCTGCGGAGGATCAACCTGACCCGCATCGAGTCGCGGCCGACCAAGGGACGGCTCGGCGAGTACCGGTTCTACATCGACCTGGACGGGCACGTCGCCGAACCGCGGGTGGGCGACGCGCTGGCGGCGCTGCGGCGACACTGCCCGGACACCCGGTTCCTGGGGTCGTACCCCAAGGCGGAGGCGGGCGGCGCGCCCGCGGGGAACGAGGAGTTCGTGGCCGCCGCCGAGTGGGTGGCGTCGGTGCGGGAAGGGCTGGGGGCGTGAAGCTGATCCTGGTGCGACACGGCGAGACCGCGTCGAACCTGAAAATGGCACTCGACTCGCTGCCACCGGGGCCGCCGCTGACCGAGGCGGGCGTGGCGCAGGCGGCGGCGCTGGCCTCGGCGTTGGAGCCGGAGTCGGTGGTCGCGGTGTACGCGAGCACCGCCTTACGAGCGCAGCAGACCGCCGCTCCGGTGGCCACCGCGTTCGGGCTCGACGTCGAGGTGCTGGACGGGGTGCAGGAGATCTTCTGCGGCGACCTGGAGGGGCGGCACGACCGGGAGGCGTTCGAGATCTTCCTGGCGACGGTGCGGTCGTGGGCGGAGGGCGACCTGGACGTGGCGATCCCCGGCGGGGAGAGCGGGCGTCAGGTGATCGACCGGTTCGTCAGGGCGGTGGACAAGGTGGCCGCCCGGCATGCAGCGGATGAGACGTTCGTGCTGGTCAGCCATGGCGGGGCGGTGCGGATGGCGGCGCTGGCGCTGGCGACGAATGTCCAGCCGGCGCTGGCCGAGGCGGGGCTGTTGCCGAACACCGGGCGGGTCGTGCTGGAGGACTCCGGTGGCGGTTGGGTGTGCACTTCGTGGACCGGGGTGGACACGATCGTCTAGCGCTGCGCGATCGTCCGGGCCCGGCGCTGCGCGGTCTTCCGGTGGCACCAGGGCGGGCTTTGGCCTCGGTCCTCGCGGTCCCGGTCTGGGGCGTCGCGAAGTGCTGGGCGTCGCGAAGTGCTGGACGTCGCCAGGTGCTGGAGGCCCAGGGCTGGGTTGTGCCGGGGTCCTCGCTGGACAGCTCCGGGGCCCGGACAGCTCCGGGGCCTGTGCGGCTCCGGGGGGCCTGTGCGGCTCCGGGGCCTGTGCGGCTCGACCTTGGTGTCCGGGGTGGGCCTGGGGTGCTGAGGGCAGGGTTGGACCGCGCCTCGGCTGCCTCGGCGGCCTGGTTTGCTCGCCGCCGCGCCTCCTCTTCGTTCACGGCAACGAACGGCGGGTCGGAAAGGTGCCCGGGATCGCCGTAGTTCACGACTTGAGGCGAAATCCGGGGTGGGTGACAACCTAATCGGCTGCCGACTGCATGTGTACTGGTCAGCCCCAGCCCAACTCGTGCAGTTTGGCGTCGTCTATCCCGAAGTGGTGCGCTATCTCATGGATAACTGTGATGGCGACTTCCTCCACCACATCATCCTCCGTGTGACAGATGTCCAGAATGGCCTCGCGGTAGATCGTCACCCGATCGGGCAGCACCCCGCCGTAGTCCGAGGTCCGCCGGGTCAGCGCGATGCCCTGGTACAACCCCAACAACCCCGGCTCCTCGGGATGTCGGTCCTCCACCAGCACCACCACGTTGTTCATCGCCGCCGCGAATTCCGGCGGGATCAGGTCCAGCGCCTCGCCGACCAGTTCCTCGAATCGCTGTCTGGTCATCTCGGCCGGCACGTGGTCACCTCGTGGGCGAAGGCTCGGTCGTCGTCGACGGTTTGTCCGCCGACGACGTGACGACCGAGGACGTGGTGGAATTGGGCGCGGAACTCGAGTGCAGGGGTGCGCCGGTCGGTTCGTCCTGTTGTACGGCGGTCGTTTGGGGCGGGTTGGCGGTTGTCAGTGGCGGGGCGTTCGGGTTCCTGATGCTGCCTTCCCACGCCGTCAGACCCGTGTTGTCCGGCGTCGGGGTGGCGCCCACCTTGCAGTTCGCCCGCTGGGAGCCGGCCGCCCAACTCTCGGCCGCCCTGTTGTCCCACGTCACGATCAGGCCCTTCGCCCGGAAGTCGATGCCGCCGCTGTACTCGGCCGCGATCCGGGCGCACTCGCCGGACATGATCTTGTCCTGCTTGTCCAGGGACGGGAAGTCGCCCGCCGGCAGCGTCACCACGCCGACGATCTCGAACGCGTGCGGCTTCACGCAGTCCACCGGGTCGGCCACGCCGCGTGCCTCGGTGATGCCCAGGCACACGCCCGGGTCGTACACGTCGGACTGGTCCTGGGTGCGGGCGGTGCCGTAGGCCGGTAGGAGGCCGCCTGCCGGGCCTGCCACCTGCAAGCCGCAGCGCACGCCCCGCTGGCCTTCCGCCCACAGGCGTTCGCCCGGGTTGAGCGGGCCGACCGTGTACTTGCCGAACGGGTCGAACTTGCCGCCCAGGTAGTCCAGCGACGGCTTCGCGCAGTGCTCCTCGCTGATCTTCTGCCACTGCTCGTCCGACGGGAACGGGGCCTGCGGGCCGTACGCCGACCCGATGTCGGCCACGCCGGTCACCTCGAACATGTGCTGGGCCGCACAGTCGACCTTCGTCACATCCGACAGGTTGCGCTTCGTCCAGTTCAGGCAGTCGCCCGCCTGGGACGCGTACACCGGGTTCACGGCCTCCGTGCCACTCTGCCCGGAAGGGCCGGCGCCGACCGGCCACGACGTGAAGGTGCTCAGGCCGAGCAGTGTGAACGCGCCGAAGAACGCGCCGAGCATGACCAGGTGGTCACCTCGGCGAAACCAGCGGGCGCTCATCGACATCTACTCCATGATGCCTGGGCCGACACCGAAACCGATCGGGCGGGTGGAGTGTGTTGCTTTTGGGACACTCGTCACCCATTTGGCGGCCGATCTCTGTACCGTCCCCGCCGGGAGTGGCTGATGACTGAGAACGACCGAAACGACCGCGACGACCGGGCCGGCGGTGGAGCCGTGCCCGGTGGACCGACACCGCCGGCGGGTGGGGGTGCGTCCCCGCCTCCGTACGTGCCGCCGTCGCCGACGCCGCAGACCCCGGCGCAGGGCGTCCAAGGGCCGAGCGCGCAGGGGCCGAACTCACCGGGGCCGGGCACGCCTCCGCAGGGCACGCCTCCGCAGGGCACGCCGCAGCCCGGTGGGCAGCCGGGCCGGTCGCCCGCACCGGGCGGACAGTCAGGGCAGCCCGGTGGACAGCCGGGACAGCCCGGTGAACAGGCTGGGCAGGCAGGCCAGGCGGGTGGCAAGCGTGGCCAGATCCGGCAGCAGCAGCCGGGTGTCACGCAGGCCCGCCCGCCGACGCTCGCCGAGCAGCGGGCGCGGGCGCAGGCCATCCAGCAGGAGCGTGAGGCCGAGCAGGCGTTCGAGGCCGAGCAGGCGCGCAAGAAGAAGCTCCGCAAGAGGCTGCTGATCGGTGGCGGTGTCGCCGTGGGCGTCGCGGGCGTGGTGGCCATCTGGTACGCCGCCTCCAGCCCGGACGACGTCGAAGCGCAGTGCACGCAGGACGGCGTGGTGGTCGAGGACCAGTACTGCGACGACGACTACGCCCGTTCCCACGGCGGGTACGTCAGCGGCGGGTTCATCTACCTCGGCGGCAGCTCCTACCGCTACCACTACGGCGGCTCCAGCGTGCCGGTCGGGCAGAAGGTCAGCGGCGGCAGCTACACCATCCCCAAGGGCGCGAACGTCGCCACCAAGTCCGGCAAGTCGATCCAGCGCGGCGGGTTCGGCGTGTCCGGCGGCAGCAAGAGCGGGGGGAGCTGAGTGCGTCGGGAGTCTTCCGCGCCCCGGCCGAACTGGCAGCGCACGGTGTCCGAGCAGGGGCTCGTGTTCGGCGCGCCGGCCAAGGCCGTCGACGGCAGCCCCCGCCCGTACTGGGACGAGTCGGCGCACTACGTCTTCGAGATGAGCGACGTCCTCTCGCTTGAGGCGGACGTCGAGCTGCTGCACAGCATGTGCCTCGAAGCGGTCGACAACGTGGTGCTCACCGAGCGGTTCCGGGACTTCGGGGTCCAGGAGTGGCTGTGGCCCGCGATCGCCGAGTCGTGGAAGCGCCGCGATCCGCACGTCTACGGGCGCTTCGACCTGCGTTACGACGGGCGCGGCCCGGCGAAGATGCTGGAGTACAACGCGGACACCCCCACGTCGCTGCTGGAGGCGTCGGTCGTCCAGTGGAACTGGAAGACCGACGTGTACCCGGACGACGACCAGTGGAACTCGATCCACGAGAAGCTGGTCGAGCGGTGGACGGAACTCCGCGACCGGCTGCCGTCCAACGAGCTGCATTTCACCTGGTCCGGGGCCGATCCGTCGGGTGAGGACCACGTCACGGTGGCCTACCTCCAGGAGACGGCCGCCGAGGCGGGCATGGACACGGTCGGCCTGGCGATCGAGGAGATCGGCTGGGACGCGTTGCTCAAGCGGTTCGTGGACCTCGAAGAGGCGCCGATGGGCACGGTCGTGAAGCTGTACCCCTGGGAGTGGGTGGTCGACGAGGAGTTCGGCCGCTTCGCGGTGGAGAGCCTGCCGGGCACGCTGTGGGTCGAGCCGCTGTGGAAGATGCTGCTCTCCAACAAGGCGCTGCTCGCCGTGCTGTGGGAGATGTACCCCGGTCACCCGAACCTCCTGCCCGCGTTCCTGGACGAGCCCGGCCTGCTCACGGAGTACGTGCGCAAGCCCCGGTTGGGTCGGGAGGGCGCGAACATCCAGATCGTGGCGCCGGGCTACGAGACGCAGACCGGCGGCGTGTACGGCAAGGAAGGCTTCGTCTACCAGTTGTTCGACCCGCTGCCCGAGTTCGACGGTTACCGGCCCGCGCTGGGCGCGTGGGTGGTCGGCGACACGGCGGCCGGGCTCGGCATCCGCGAGACGGTCGGCCTGGTGACCGACGATGGCGCGGCGTTCGTCCCGCATCGGATTGTCGAATGAATGGAGTGGCAGTGATCAGCGAACTCGCGTTGGACCCGGGCTTCGGCTCCGCGATCGGCCGGGGCGTCGGCGCGATCGCCCTGTACGCGGTCGTCGGCCTCGTGCTGATGGTCGTCGGCTTCTACGCCATCGACTGGACGACGCCCGGCAAGCTGTCGAGCCTGGTGCGGGCCGGTGCGCCGAACGCGGTGATCGTGACGTCGGCGGGTCTGGTGAGCATGGCGCTGATCGTCGTGGTGGCCATCTACAGCGCGGCGGGCAAGCTGGACGAGGGCCTGCTGTCCGCGCTGATCTTCGGTTTCGTCGGCATCGTCGTGCAGGTGCTCGCGGTGCGGCTGCTGGAGTGGGTGACCCGGTTGGACATCGGCTCGCTGATCGAGTCGGACCGGTTCGCGCCGGCCAGCGTCGTGGTGGCCAGCGCCCACGTCGCGCTCGGTCTGGTGGTCGCGGTGGCGATCTCCTGATTTGTGATTCGCGGCACACGGCCGCCTGCTCCGAATGGAGTGGGCGGCCGGTCCGCGTTGTCGGCGCGCCATTCCGGAGCCAGGCGAATAAAGGATGACGCCGAGGCAGCCGATGGCCCTCCGCCGGTGAGCGATTCGTCACGGCCGCGTAGGCTGTGCGACGCTAACCAGGTCCAGGGGGCGTTCCCCGGACGGGTGGCTGGGGGGCAGCCCGGTCGCAGCGGTTCCGCAGTGTCGGAACGAGCCAAATCGTAGTCCCACCAAGGGGAGCACGCGCAGTATGACTCTGTCGAACCAGTCTTCGGACATTTCGTCCGGGACGCGCACGGGTGTGCTGGAGTTGTCGATCGTCCTGCCGTGCCTCAACGAGGCCGAGACGCTGGAGACCTGCGTCCGCAAGGCGAAGCGCTCCCTGGAGGAATTGGGCGTCGTCGGCGAGGTGATCGTGGCCGACAACGGCTCCACCGACGGCTCGCAGGACATCGCCCGCGCCAACGGCGCCCGCGTGGTGGACGTGCCGCGTCGTGGCTACGGCGCCGCCCTGATGGCGGGCATCGAGGCCGCCAAGGGCGAGTACGTGCTGATGGCCGACGCCGACGACAGCTACGCGCTGGAGGACATCGGCGCCTTCGTCTCCTCGCTGCGCGAGGGCAACGACCTGGTGATGGGCAACCGGTTCCAGGGCGGCATCGCGCCCGGCGCCATGCCGTTCCTGCACCGCTACCTGGGCAACCCGGTGCTGTCCCGGCTGGGCAAGCTGTTCTTCCGCATCCCGGTCGGCGACTTCCACTGCGGTATGCGCGCGTTCCGCCGCGACCGGATGCTGGAACTCGGGCTGCGCACCTCCGGCATGGAGTTCGCCAGCGAGATGGTGGTGCGCTCGGCGCTCAACCACCGCAAGATCGCCGAGGTGCCGACCACGCTGCGGCCGGACGGCCGCAGCCGGGCACCGCACCTGCGCACCTGGCGGGACGGGTGGCGGCACCTGCGGTTCCTGCTCGCGTTCAGCCCGCGCTGGCTGCTCTACTACCCGTCCGTGCTGCTGCTGGGCGTCGGTCTGCTCGGTCTGCTCTGGCTGTCGTTCGGTCCGCAGGAGGTCGGCGGCGTCGGCTTCGGCCTCCAGAGCATGCTCGGGTTCGCGACCATGTTCGTGGTCGGCCTGCAAGGCGTCGGGCTGGCGGTCATCGCCCGTTCCTACGCCTCCCACCTGGGGCTGCTGCCGCCCCCTTCGGGGCGGGCCATCCTGCGGGTGGCGCGGGCGTCCCTGGAACGGGGTCTGTGGATCGGCGGACTGCTGATCCTGATCGGCGTAGGGTGCTTCGTCGGAGCGCTGCTGAGCTGGGGCGCGACCGGATTCGGGGCGCTGGACGTCGTGGACACCGTGCGCGTGCCCATCCTGGGGATGGTGTTCATCGTGTCCGGCTTCCAGATGATCAGCGTCAGCTTCACCCTGAGCCTCACCAAGATCGGCGAAGACTAGTTCCCCTCCAAAGCTTTCGCGAAGAATGGTGTTAAGTGTGGGTTACCACGAGTGGCACGCGAAACCCGGTTACTACAACGACGTCGTGAGGCACTTCCGGCCCGGCTCGCGCATTCTCGACGTGGGGTGCGGCACGGCCTGGCTCTCGGAGTTCTTCCCCGACTACGTCGGGCTGGACAACTTCCAGTCGACCGTCGACAAGGCGAAGGAACAGGGGATCGACGTCCGCCTCGCGGACTTGGAGGAAGAACTGCCGGTCGGTGACCGCGAGTTCGACGGCGTGGTGCTCAAGGACGTGTTGGAACACCTGCTCGACCCGGTGTCCTTGGTGAAGGAGGTGCACCGGGTGCTCAAGCCGGGCGGCCGGGTGTTCGCGTCCTCCCCGGACGCCCAGCGCTGGTCGTGGAACGACTACACGCACCGCCGGCCGTGGACCCGGATCTCGATGCGCCGGCTGTTCGAGGACCAGGGCTTCGACGTCAAGACGGTGTCCTACGAGTCGGTGATGCCGGGATCCAGCATCATCTCCGGCCTGCTCCCGGCCAAGCGCCGGCCCGCCCCGCTGGTGGCGGCGACGTGGCTGCCCGGCTGGCGGCGCAACGTGTGGATCCTGGCCGTGCGGCCGAACTCCTGAGCCGAGCCGCCCGCCCCGAACGCGACGCGGGAAACGCCCCGACGGCCACGGCCGTCGGGGCGTTTCCCGCGCTCCGGGCGACCGCCGTGGTCAGCCGGTCGACGTGGTGGTGGCGGCGGGGATGTCGCGGCCGGCTCTGCGGGCGTTGAGCACCATGCGCAGCACGCCGTCGCCGGACAGGAACTCGATGGCCAGCACGGCGCTGCCGATGGCGATGGCGGACGCGACGACGATGTGCTGCGCCGAGTCGTGCAGGAACGCCAGCAGCGCCCAGTGCACGACCGCCGTCCCCACCAGGCCGACGACCATCCGGGTGCTCTTCTTGGCGATGGCGAACATCAGGTGCACCCACAGCACCGCCGCCGCCGTCATCACCAGCGCCAGCGGCGCGAGCAGCGGCTTCGACTCGGCGTAGGCGGGGCCGAACGTGCCGGTCAGCAGGGCCGTGGGCACCAGCCACAGGCCGAGCGCCACGGCGAGTCCGCTCGCGGCGGTCATCGCCATCGTCTTGAGCACCAGGCTGTCCGCGCGTTCGCCGCGTTCCAGCGCCGCCGCCGCCCTCGGCAGCAGCACCATCGCCAGCGCGGACGGCGCGAACAGCGCCACCTTGCCGAGCAGCACGGCTCCCGCGTAGTGGGCGCGTTCGACCTCCGGCAGCATCGCCTGCGCCACCAGCAGGTCGACGTTGGTGAGCGACGAGAACGCCAGCAGGCCGATCATCGTCACGATGGTGCTGGGCATCGGCGGCGGCGCGACCGGCGGAACCCGCATGTCCCGCACCACCGGCGGCGCCATCACGGCCAGCCCGACCAGGGTGGCCGCGAGCATCGCGACCATGCTCCCCGACATGCCCGCGACCAGCACGAACACCGGCAGCAGGACGGGCCGCAGCGCGCCCAGCGGACCGGCCAGGGCGAACGCCACGTACCGGAACCGCTCGGTGCCCTGCGCGACGCCGGTGATCACCAGCAGCAGAGCGGTCGTCGCGACCCACACCGCGGCGAACACCACCGGCTGCGCCGCGCCGATGTTGAGCCGGTCGGCCAGCAACGGCGCCAGACCGGACAGCACGACCGCGATCGCCAGGCTGACCAGGCCCATCCGGCGACCCAGCTTGCGCAGGTAGCCGGACAGCTCGGCCGGGGTGCCGGAGGTGCGCAGCACCGCGACATCGCGCGCGGCGGCGACCTGGATGCCGTTGACGGCCATCGACACGATGGTGCCGAACGCGATCAGCGCCGAGATGGCGGCGAACTCCGGCGGCGTCACCATCCGCGCGGCGATCAGGTAGAACAGGTAGTTGCCCGCGTGGCCCGCGAAGCTGGCGACGAGGACGATCAGGCCCTCGCGGCGGGCGCCCGAACTCATCGGTTCCGGGCCATCGCGCGGTACACCTCGGCGTGCGCGTCGGCGGTGCGCTGCCAGGTGAACAGGGAGGCGCGCTTGAGGCCCGCCGCGGACAGCGACTCGCGCAGCGCCTGGTCCGAGACGACCCTGCGCACGGCGTCCGCGATGGATCGGGTGTCGTACGGGTCGATGTAGACCATGTCGTCGCCGCCGACCTCGCGCAGCACCGGCAGGTCGGAACCGATCACCGGGCAGCCGCGCACCATGGCCTCCACCACGGGCAGGCCGAAGCCCTCGAACAGGGTCGGGAACGCGAACGCGCTCGCGCCCTCGTACAGGTCGGCCAGTTCCTCGGCGGTGACCCAGCCGCGCAGCTCGACGTCGTCCTCCAGCCCGAGCCGCCGCAGCAGCGGCGTGAGCGGGTCGTCGCCGTGACTGCCGGTGACGACCAGCCTGGGGCGCTCGGCCTCCGGGATGAGCGCCCACGCCTCCAACAGCCGCGCGTGGTTCTTGTGCGGCATCCGGTTGCCGCCGGCGAGCACGTAGGGACGGCCGGTGCGCTCCCCGCGGAGCGGCGCGTCGACCGGGTCGGCGCCCAGGTAGATCATGTCGATGTCGGACCGGGGACGGCCGAGCAGCTCGACGATGTCGTCGGCGGAGGCCTCGCTGATGGTGTGGATGCGGGTCGCGGCCCGTGCGGTGGCGCGGCTGAGGAGCTGCACACCGCGGGCGCGACCGCCGGGCACCCACTCCGGGTGCTTGATCGGCAGCACGTCCAGGATCGACACCAGGGTCGGCAGCAGCTTCACCGAGGGGCCGAAGTTCGACGGGCAGTGCAGCAGGTCCGCCTTGATCCGGCGGGCCTGGACGGCCACCGCGAACGCCTCGGCCAGCGCCCAGGTCACCCGGTTCTCGCCGGACACCGGCAACGGCACGATCTCGCCGGGGAACCAGTCCGGCGGGTTCTCCGCCAGCTCCCGGTTGCCGATGCCGACGAACCGGAGGTCGTCGTGCGCGGCGGCCATGGCCGGGAACATGCCGCGCACGTAGCTTTCCGAGCCGCCCTTGCGTCCGGTGAAGAAGACCAGGTCGACGGCGATGTGGAGAGGCACGCCGCCCATGGTAGGTCCGTCACTCCCGGTTACCGTGCCGCCTCCGCCAGCCGAGCCAGGACCTGCCGGGCGGTGGCCTGCACGGTGTTGGTCCTGCTCACCCGGGCGTACCACTCGTGGGTGGTCTTGCGCAGCGGATCGCCCGCCGACACGACCTCGGCGATGGTGCCGCCGAGCTGCTCGGGCGCGGTGGACGCGGCGAGCCGGCCGTTCACCCCGTCCTCCACCAGTTCGACGGCCGCGTTGTCGTCGCCGTCGACCAGCACGGCCGGCGTGCCGGCGGCGGCCGACTCGACCACGACCAGGCCGTAGCCCTCCCGGGCGGACGGGTTGACCAGGCACGCGGCGTTGCGGATGCCGGCGTCCAGCTCCTCCTGGCCGACGAAGCCGGGGGTGCGGATCACGTCCCGCAGGCCCAGCCGGTCGATCTCGGCGAGGACGGCGTCGCGGGACGGGCCTTCGCCGAAGATGGTCGCGGTCAGGTCGGGGACCAGGGTGCGCGCGTGGGCGATCGCGGCGGGCAGCGACTCGACGCGCTTGTCCGGGATGTGCCGGCCGACGTAGACCACGTTCGGCGGCGAGCCGGCCTCCAGCACCGGCTCCACCTCGCCCACCGGGTCGATCAGGCCGGGGCTGACCAGCGCCCGCGTGCGCAGCCCGCCCGCGTGCAGCCGGCGGGCGGTGAGCTGGGAGTGGCAGGTGGACAGCGGGCTCAGCCGGGCGGCGACCCACTGGAGGGTGCTCGCGACCCGGCCGACCACCGGTCCGGAGTACTGCCGCCACTGGTCCGGCCGCCACACCTCCAGCCAGTCCGTGCCGACCGCGACCTTCGCGCCGACCAGCGCGGCGCGCACGGCCAGCAGGTTGGTGGAGGGCAGCGCCGAGACGAACACCGCGTCGTACGCGCGGCGGTTGCGGACCAGGTGGGTGAACAGGCCCTTGCCGTACTTCAGCGCCGGGCCGAGGGTGCGCGCGCCGTTCGCGTCGTACAGCTCGCGGTCGGTGCTGAGCACCTTGATCTCGATGCCGTCCAGCGTCGGGGGGTCGCCGTCCCACTGCTGCCGGGTCAGGTAGGTGACCTCGTGGCCGGCGGCGGCCCACTCCTCGGCGAACCTGCGGTACAGCCGTTCACCGCCGCCCTTCGACCAGGGGAAGAGACAGTCATAGGCGATGGCGATGCGCACTTGCGGTCCTCCAAGGCTTGGCCGCACGGGAATGCCGGCGATGGTAGCGGGTATATACGTGCGATCGGTTTCCGGCCGAGGGCTACCCTTTGCCCTCGTGATTGACCTCAAGGCGTTGCGCGAGAACCCGGAAGCCGTCCGCGCGTCACAGCGTGCGCGTGGCGAGGACGAGGCCGTGGTCGACGCGCTGCTGTCCGCCGACGAGCGGCGCCGGGCGGCGATCGCGCGGGCGGACGCGTTGCGGGGCGAGCAGAAGACGTTCGGCAAGCAGGTCGGCAAGGCTCGTGGCGAGGAGCGGGACGCGCTGCTGGCCAAGGGCAAGGAGCTGGCCGCCGAGGTCAAGGCCGCCGAGGCCGAGCAGGCGCAGGCCGAGAACGAGCTGGCCGAGCTGCACCGGGCCGTGCCGAACGTGGTGCACCCCGACGCGCCGCACGGCGGCGAGGACGACTTCGCGGTGCTCAAGCACGTGGGCGAGCCGCGCGAGTTCGACTTCGAGCCGGCGGACCACCTGGACCTGGGCACCCGGCTGGGCGGCATCGACATGGAGCGCGGCGCGAAGGTGTCGGGCTCGCGGTTCTACTTCCTGACCGGTGTGCTGGCGCAGCTCGAACTGGCGCTGCTGAACATGGCGGTCGCGCAGGCCACCCGCGCCGGGTTCACGCTGATGATCACGCCGACCCTGGTCCGCCCGGAGATCATGGCGGGCACCGGGTTCCTGGGCGCGCACGCGAGCGAGGTGTACCGGCTCAAGGACGACGACCTGTACCTGGTCGGCACGTCGGAGGTGCCGCTGGCGGGCTACCACGCGGACGAGATCCTGGACGGCGAGCGCCGGTACGCGGGCTGGTCGTCGTGCTACCGCCGCGAGGCCGGGTCGTACGGCAAGGACACCCGCGGCATCATCCGGGTCCACCAGTTCAACAAGGTGGAGATGTTCTCCTACGTCCGCCCGGAGGACGCCGAGGCCGAGCACGCGAGGCTGCTGGCCTGGGAAGAGGAGATGCTGGCCAAGATCGGGGTGCCGTACCGGGTGATCGACACCGCGGCGGGCGACCTGGGCACGAGCGCGGCCCGCAAGTTCGACTGCGAGGCGTGGATCCCGAGCCAGCGGGCGTACCGGGAGCTGACGTCGACCTCGAACTGCACCACGTTCCAGGCGCGCCGGCTGAACGTGCGGTACCGGGACGACAACGGCCGGCCGCAGACCGCCGCCACCCTCAACGGCACGCTGGCCACGACCCGCTGGATCGTCGCGATCCTGGAGAACCACCAGCGGGCGGACGGGTCGGTCGTCGTCCCGGAGGCCCTGCGGCCGTTCCTGGGGCTCGACGTGCTCACGGCCGGGTGAGTCCGCCTCCGGTACAGTGGTGCACCGACCCCCGCCCGGCGTAACCGCTGGTGACGTGGGTGACACCCATCATCCACGGGGCAGGGACAGCAGGTGGCGAACCGCATTCACCCGACCGCGATCATCGGCGCGGAGGTCGACCTCGGCGACGACAACGTGATCGGCCCGTACACGGTGATCGCCGGTCCCTGCCGGATCGGCGACGGCAACTACATCGGTCCGCACGTGAGCCTCGGCGGCCCGGCCGAGTACCTGGGCGCGGACCACCTGGCGGGCTGGGACGGCGAGACCGGCGGCCCCGGCGTGGTGATCGGCGACCGCAACCGGATCCGCGAGTTCGTCACGGTCAACCAGGGCGTGACCGAGCCGACCACGGTCGGCGACGACTGCTACCTGATGGGCCGCGCGCACGTCGCCCACGACTGCCGGCTGGACGACGGCGTGATCGTCACCAGCGCGGTGCAGATCGCGGGCCACTGCCACGTGTGGTCGGGCGCGAACCTCGGCCTCGGCACGGTCGTGCACCAGCGGGTCCGGATCGGTCCGGGCGCGATGGTCGGCATGGGCTCCGCGGTGCGCAAGGAGGTGGGCGCGTTCACCATCACGGTGGGCAACCCGGCCCGCACGACCGGCGTCAACACCATCGGCCTCCAGCGGCGCGGCTGCTCCGAGGAATCGATCGCGGCCCTCACGGGTTTCCTCACGGGGAACGACGCGGAGCCCGCCGCCGCCGACCTGCCCGAGGAACTGGCCGCCCTGCTCAAGGCGTGGGCGGACCGCGGCCCCCAGCACTGACCACGGTTTTCAGCCGAGAGAGTGAGAGCAGCACAGCATGTCGCTCAACGACCGCCTCCGTGCCGTCTTCGTCGAAGCCCTCCAGCTCGACGGCGACGTGGACGTGGCGAACCTCAAGTACCGCGACATCGACGCCTGGGACTCGGTCGGCCACATGGCGCTGGTCGCGGCGATCGAGGACGAGTTCGACGTGCAGTTCGAGACCGAGCAGGTCATCGACATGAGCAGCTTCAAGGTCGCGGGCGACATGCTGCGGGGCTTCGGCGTCGGTGAGTAGCGCCGGTGAGTAGCTTCGACGGCAAGGTCGCGGTGGTGACCGGCGGAACCCGCGGCATCGGGTTCGCCACGGCCGCCGCGCTGGCCGACGCGGGCGCGACGGTGGTGGTCACCGGGCGCGACGCGGACGTGGCCGCCGAGCGGGCCGCCGAGCTGGGGCCGCGGGTGTCCGGGGTCGCGCTGGACGTGACGGACTCGGCGGCGGTGAAGGACGTGTTCAAGGCCGTCGCGAAGGAGCACGGCCGGATCGACGTGCTGGTGGCGAGCGCGGGCGTGCTCGAAGGCGGCCTGATCGGGATGCTCACCGACGAGCACGTCGGCGTCACGCTGGCCACGAACGTCGCCGGGACCATCGCGTGCGTCCAGGCGGCGGCGCGGGCCATGATGCGCAAGCGGTCCGGGTCGATCGTGCTGCTCGGGTCCATCGTCGGCGAGCGCGGCAACGCGGGCCAGACGGTGTACGCGGCGTCCAAGGCGGCGCTGTCCGCGACCGCGAAGTCGGCGGCCAAGGAGCTGGGGCGGCACGGGATCAGGGTCAACGCGGTCGCGCCGGGCGTGATCCGGACCGATCTGATCTCATCGCAGTCGGACGAGGTGTTGGCGAAGGTCCAGGACGACACCGCGCTGGGCCGGCTGGGCACGCCCGAGGAGGTGGCCGCGGTGATCCGGTTCCTCGCGGGCGACGAGGCGTCCTTCGTCACCGGGCAGGTGCTGGGCATCGACGGAGGTCTGGTGCTGTGATGCTGCACCCCACGGCACGGCTGCGGGACGCCGCTTCGGGCGAGCTGATCGGCGGTGCCGAGCTGGCCGAACGGGTCGCGGAGACGGCCCGGTCGTTCGACCGGCTGGCGCCCGGTGTGGTGTTCCTGCGGATCGGGTGGGACCTGCCGGGCGTGCTGCGGTACCTGGGCGCGCTGGAGGCCGGGCGCGCGGTGGCGTTGCTCGATCCGGCGCAGGACCGGGCCGTGCTGGACGACCTGGTGGCGCGGTTCCGGCCGGCGGCCGTGTTCGGGGTGTCTCCCGACGAGGAGCCCGCGCCCGGCTACCGGGTCGCCGAGGGCCACGACGCCGCCTCGGAGCTGATCGCCGGCTCGGGGCAGGGCGCGGACTCGGGGCAGGGCGCTTCGGAGCACGGGTGGGTGCGTGCCGGTGCGGACGGTGTCGTGCCGCATCCCGATCTGGCCGTGCTGCTGCCCACCAGCGGGTCGACCGGGAATCCCAAGTTCGTGCGGCTGTCCCGGCAGGCGCTGCTGGCCAACGCGTCGGCCATCGCCGACGTGCTGGAGATCGGGCCGGACGAGGTCGCGCCGACCAGCCTGCCGCTGCACTACAGCTACGGCATGTCCGTGCTGAACAGCCACCTGCTGCGCGGCGCCACCGTGCTGCTGGAGGGCTCCGGCGTGGTCGCGCGGCCGTTCTGGGACGCGGTCGCCGAGTACGGCGTGACGTCGCTGGCGGGCGTGCCGTACCACTACGAGATGCTGCGGCGGCTGCGGTTCGACCCGGCCAAGTACCCGACCCTGCGGACGTTGACGCAGGCCGGCGGCAAGCTGCGCACCGAGCTGGTGGCGGAGTTCAACGACAGGATGACGGCCGTGGGCGGCCGGATGTTCGTGATGTACGGGCAGACCGAGGCGTCGCCCCGGATGGCCACCGTGCCCGCCGGGCGGCTGGCGGAGAAGCTGGGGTCGGCCGGTCCGGCGCTGCCCGGCGGCGCGTTCTCGATCCGGCTGGACGACGGCTCGGAGACGGTCGAGCCCGAGGCCGTCGGCGAAGTCCTCTACCGCGGGCCGAACGTGATGATGGGGTACGCCGAGTCCGAGGCGGAGCTGGCGTCGGGTGACGACGTCGGCGGTGTGCTGGCCACCGGCGACCTGGGGTACCTCGACGCGGACGGGTACCTGTTCCTCACCGGGCGGCTCAAGCGGATCGGCAAGGTGTTCGGCAACCGGGTCAACCTGGACGACCTGGAGCAGCTCGTGAAGGGCTTCGGCCCGGCGGCGGCCGTCGCGGCGGGCGACAAGGTCGTGGTGTGGCTGGACGGCGTCGCGCCGGACCAGTGCAAACCGGCGGCGAAGGCGCTGGCCGACGCGCTGCACCTGCACGTGACGGGCTTCGACGTGCGGCCTGCCGACGGGTTCCCGCTGCTGCCCAGCGGGAAGATCGACTACCGGTCCCTGGAGGCACAGGTATGAGCGTCTTCGCCCGACCCCAGGCAGAGCGGGAGACCGAGCTGCTGGCGTCGCTGACCGAGCTGACCGCGCACCACCGAGAGCGGTGCGCGCCGTACGACCGGATCCTGTCGTCGCTGGGCGCCCCCACGTCGTTCGACTCGGTGGCGGACCTGCCGTGGCTGCCGGTGCGGATGTTCAAGACGCACGACCTGAAGAGCATCCCGGACGACGAGGTGTTCAAGGTGCTGACGTCGTCCGGGACCACGGGCGCGGGCGCGTCGCGGATCTACCTGGACAAGGAGGCCGCCGCCGTGCAGCCCCGCCAGCTCGGGGCGACGCTGCGCGAAGTGCTCGGCGGCAAGCGGCTGCCGATGCTGATGGTGGACACGGTCAGCATCATCAAGGACCGCCGCTCGTTCTCGGCGCGCGGCGCGGGCGTGCTGGGCATGGCGAACTTCGGCCGGAGCCACGTGTACGCGCTGGACGAGCACGACCAGCCGGACGTCGCCGCGATCAAGGACTTCCTGGCCCGGCACGGCTCGGAGCCGTTCCTGATCTTCGGGTTCACCTTCATGGTGTGGCAGTACCTGTACGAGGTCGCGCGGGAGCACTCGCTGGACCTGTCGAACGGCATCCTCGTCCACTCGGGCGGGTGGAAGAAGCTGATCGACATCGCGGTGGACAACGCCGAGTTCCGGCGGCGGTTCGCCGCGGACACCGGGTTGACGAAGATCCACAACTACTACGGGATGATCGAGCAGATCGGCACCGTGTTCCTGGAGGGGCCGTCCGGGAACTCGCTGTACTGCCCCGACTTCGCCGACGTGATCATCCGCGACCCGGACACCTGGGAGGAGCAACCGGTGGGGAAGCCGGGGGTCATCGAGGTGATCTCGACGCTGCCGCGCTCGTACCCGGGTCACGTGCTGCTGACCGAGGACCTCGGGGTGGTGCACGGGATCGACGACGGCGACTGGCCGGGGAAGAGGTTCTCCGTGCTGGGACGGCTGCCGCGGGCCGAGGCTCGTGGGTGCTCGGACACGTTCTCCGGAGCGGTGGCATGAGGCGGCGGTTCCCGGCCGGCCCGGACGTGGCGGTCGATGAGTTGCTGGCGGGGTTGTCCGCGGAGCCCTCGGGCGGGCCGTTGCGGGTCGGCGATCCGCGGATCGTGGACTTCCTGGTGGCGTTCGCGCGGAAGTTGCTGGCGCCTGCCACGGCCCGGCGGTTCCCGGAATTGGCCTCGCTCGGGTTCTTCCTGCGGCGTGGTGAGATCACCAAGGTGCTTGCTGGTCCGTCTCGGGCCGGGGTGTTCCGGTTTCCCCGCGGGTTGGTGTTCCACGTGCCGCCGGCCAACGTGGACACCATTTTCGTGTATTCGTGGGCGTTGTCGGCGTTGGCCGGGAACCGGAACGTGGTGCGGATCTCGCCTCGTTCGGCCGGTGCGGCTTCGGCCGTGGTCGACGCGTTGAACGAGGCTTTGGCTACGGCCGATCCGGTGGTGGCGCAGACGCAGGTCATGGTCACCTACGACCGGGACGAGTCGGTTACGGCTGCGTTGTCGGCGGCTTGTGATCTGCGGGTCATCTGGGGTGGGGATCGGGCGGTGACCGAGGTGCGTCGGGCGCCGTTGGCTCCGCATGCGCGGGATGTCACGTTCCCGGATCGCGCTTCGTTCGCGGCTATTTCGGTGGACGGGTGGGCGGCGGCCTCGTCGTCTGTTCGGCGGGATGCTGTCGTCGGGTTCTACAACGATTCTTATTGGTTCGATCAGGCTGCGTGTGCTTCGCCTCGTGCCCTTTTCTGGGTCGGGGATGCCGCTGGGGCGGCGCGTGGGCGTGATGAGTTCCTGGCTTTGTTGAGTTCGGTCCTGGCGGCCAAGGGGCATGTGGTGGAGCCCGCGATGGCCGTGCAGAAGCGGGTTTCGGCTTATGGGGTGGCGGCGGACGGGCACGCCCGGTCCGTTCGGTTCGACGGCAATGCGGTGGCTTTGCTGGAGTTGTCTTCGGCGGCTGAGGTGCCTCGGGAGTGGTTGGGGGCCGGGACTTTTCCGTTGGCCACTTTGCCTTCGCTGGGGGCTTTCGCGTCGTTGGTGGAGCGCAAGGATCAGACGCTGTCGGTGTTCGGGTTCTCGCAGGAGGAGTTGGAGTCGTTGGCGTTCGACCTCGCCGGGCGCGGGATCGACCGCATCGTGCCGTTCGGGTCGGCGTTGACGTTCTCCCCGCTTTGGGATGGGTACGACCTGCTGGCCGAGTTCACCCGGCTGGTCACCGTCAAGGCCTGATTCCGCGTAGCACGCTGTGCTGCGCGGGGCCACACTTGGTTCGTGAAGGTCATCAGCCAGCGTGAGTTCCTCAACAACTCCGCCTCGGTCATGGACGCCGTGGAAGCAGGGGAGACTTATCACGTCACCCGCAACGGCGTGGAGATCGCCGAACTGCGCCCTCTTGCTCGCAGGCGGCGGCTGACCGCCGAGGAACTGGTCGAGCGGCATCGGAAGTTGCCGCGAGTCGATCACGCCGAATTGCGGCGTGAGGCGGACGCGTTCTTCGGCACCGAGGATCGGATCGGCGGGGTCGATCGGTCGGAGCGCGATCGTGGCTGAGCGTCATGAGGCGGGTGCGCTGGACACCAGCACCTTGGTCTGAATCGTGAAAGCGAGCGGTCGCGTTCGGTCGGGTCGAAGGCGCCGCTCGCCGCTGGGGAGGCCATCCGGGGAGAACACGAGGCCCGGTCTGTGTGCTGGCGCGGGCGGGTGGTGGGGGAGCGGGCGTGGCCGTTGCGTGTTCGTTCAGCA
The DNA here is from genome assembly GCF_050942485.1 of Actinosynnema sp. CS-041913. Taxonomy (NCBI): domain Bacteria; kingdom Bacillati; phylum Actinomycetota; class Actinomycetes; order Pseudonocardiales; family Pseudonocardiaceae; genus Actinosynnema; species Actinosynnema sp. CS-041913. The sequence continues at coordinate 160,870 of NZ_CP192037.1, forward strand.
GTAGCCGAGTTGGGTCAGGGTGTCCACCACGATTTTGCTCGGGTGGAACTGGTCCATGCGGTTCGGCAGGCGGTACGACTCGTAGTTGTCCAGGAATTGGCGTAGTTTGTCGCCGTTCATCCCGGTCAGCAGCAGCGTCGTCCCCGGGCCGTGGCGGTCTTCCGTGCGTTCGCGGTGGATTGCGCACGGCACGCCCAGGTAGTTGCATTCCGCCTGTAGGCCGCCCGAGTCCGTCACCACGAACTTCGCCCTCGCCATGATCGGCAGGAACGCCAGGTAGCGCAGCTTCGGCTTGAGGATGAAGCGCTCGTCGTCGAACAGGTCGCCCAGGCCGTACTGCTTGATCCGGTCCTGTTCCGGAGGGCCGGCCAGGTAGAGGATCGGCATTTTCTCGCCGGCCTTGCGGAGCAGTTCCAGGGCCTCGCGGTACTTGTCGGCGCGGGAGACCAGTTCGAAGCGGTGGAGGGTGGCCAGGCCGAATTCTTCCGGTAGCGGGAAGGTGGGTTCCGCGTCGATGGCCAGGCGCATTGCGTCGATGGCCGTGTTCGCGCCGGTGTTGATCACCGCGCCGCGGGCGTTGCGGAGGTTGTGGACTTCCTTCGCCGTCGGCGCGAAGTGCAGGTCCACGATCTTCGCCGCCAGTTTCCGGTTCAGTTCCTCCGGCAGGGGGGACAGCAGGCTGCCGGACCTCGCGCCCGCCTCCACGTGCGCCACCCGGGACTTCAGGATGCGCTTGCCGATCAGCGCGCCGTACGGCGTGGTGAACGTGTCGCCGTGCACGATGACCAGCGGAGGACGGCCGTCGTCGGTCAGGATCGACCGGAGTTCCGCGCGCCTCGTCCACGCGTTGCGCAGGACCGTGGCCGCCCAGCCCGGGACCTGCGCCGGGCGTTCGATGTGGACGGCCTGCTCCTTCGGCACCAGCCAGACGGCCGGTTCCGGCAGCCTCAGGTCGGCCAGCGTCTCGGCGACGTGGTCGACGTGCTGCGCGGTGAACCAGATCTGCGGTTTCGTGCCCCGGTCGGAGATGGCGTGGAAAACCGGGGCGATCTTGATCAGTTCCGCGGTGGTGCCGAGGATGAAGGAGATCACGGCGGGCAGAATACCGGGGGGAAAACCGCGTCCTATTCCCGCGTCAGGTCCGCCACGTGCTTCGCGATCTCCAGTGATCCGGTCGCGGCCGGGGACGGTGCGTTCAGCACGTGCACCTGGCGTGGCGCGGTCTCGATCAGGAAGTCGTCCACCAGGCTGCCGTCCGCGCGCATGGCCTGGGCGCGCACGCCCGCCTCCGCGGGCGCCAGGTCGTGCTCCTGGACGGCGGGCACCAGGCGGGCCAGGCCGGCGGCGAAGCGTTTGCGGGAGAACGAGCGCCGCACCTCGTCCAGGCCGGTCCTCGCGTACTTGCGGGCCAGTTTCCAGGTGCCGGGGAACCTCGCCACCTCCAGCACGTCCCGCCCGGAGAAGTCCTGCCACCGGTAGCCCTCGCGGCGCAGCGCGAGCACCGCGTTGGGGCCGCAGTGCACGCTGCCGTCGAGCATCCGGGTCAGGTGCACGCCCAGGAACGGCAGCGTCGGGTCCGGCACCGGGTAGATCAGGCCGCGCACCAGGTCGCGGCGGCGCAGTTCGAAGTACTCGCCGCGGAACGGCACGATGGTCGCGGACGGCGTGACGCCGGCCAGCCGCGCCACCCGGTCGCTGTGCAGGCCGGCGCAGTTGACCAGCGCGTCCGCCCGGACCACGCCCCGCGGGGTCGCCACCTCGACCTTCGCGCCGCGCGTCCGGATCGCGAGCGCCGGGGTGCGCAGGCGCAGGTCGTGCTCCCGCAGGTTGCGGACGAGGGCCGCGCACACCGCCGGGAAGTCGATGATGCCGGTGCTCTCCACCCGCAGCGCCTGCACGCAGGCCACCTCGGGCTCGTAGTCCAGCGCCTCGTCGGCCGAGATCAGCTTGGCCGGCACGCCGTTCGCCTCGGCGCGCTCGGCGAGGGCGTGCAGCCTCGGCAGCTCGTCGGACGAGGTGGCCACCACGAGCTTGCCGCAGACCTCCACCGGCACGCCGTGCTCCCGCGCGAAGTCGACCATGGACCGGTTGCCCGCCACCGACATCCGCGCCTTCAGCGACCCCGGCCGGTAGTACAGCCCGGCGTGCACCACGTTGCTGTTGTGGCCGGTCTGGTGGGCGCCCCAGCGGCCTTCCTTCTCCAGGACCGTCACCCGGTCGCCGCGGGTGGCGAGTTCGTTCGCCACCGCCAAACCCACGATCCCGCCGCCGATGACCACGATGTGCCGCACGGGGCGTGAATCTACGCGGAGTTCAGCCGAGCGCGGGCAGCACTTCGGCGGCGATCTCCTCCAGCACGGTCTCGCGGCCCGCGTACACGCCGTCGTGGCGCGGCCAGTGCACGATCACGTCGGTGAAGCCCAGCTCCTCGGCCCGCCCCACGGCGTCCCGGAACGTCTCCACGCTGGTCAGCGAGTACACCGGGGCCGAGTCGAAGCTCAGGTAGCGGTCGACGCGACGGCCAGCCTCGTGCTGCGCCTCGGTGAACCTCTCCGCGAGTTCGGCGACGCCGTGCCACCACTGCTCGAAGTCCTCGGTCCGGGGACCGCCGGTGACCCAGCCCTGACCGCGCAGCGCGGCGATCCGCATCGCCTTCGGGCCGTCGGCCGCGACCAGGAACGGCATCCGCGGCCGTTGCACGCCGCCGGGCGCGCTGCGGGCGTCCACAGCGGCGAAGTGCTTGCCGTGCCACGTGGTCCGGTCCTTCCGCAGCAGCTCGTCCAGCAGCTCCACGAACTCGCCGAACCGCTCGGTGCGCTCCGCCGCCGGGAGCTGCGGCCCGCCGAGCACGTCGGTGTCGTAGCCGTCGCCGCCCGCGCCGACGCCGAGCGTGACGCGGCCGTCGGAGATGTCGTCCAGGGTGAGCAGCTCGCGGGCGAACGGCACCGGGTGGCGGAAGTCCGGGCTTGCCACGAAAGTGCCGAGCCGGATGCGTTCCGTCACCATCGCGGCGGCGGTCAGCGTCGGCACCGCGCTGAACCACGGGCCGTCGACGTGCGCGCGCCAGGCCAGGTGGTCGTAGGTCCACGCGTGGTGGAACCCGTACTCCTCGGCCGCGCGCCATTTCGGTTCGGCGAACCACCAGCGGTGCTCTGGAAGGATGACGATGCCGGTGCGCACGGACGTACGGTAACCAGGTGTTCGTCTCGCGCCCACGGCGGCACCAGGCATCATCGGTGCTGTGGAAAGACCTGGACTGGTGGCCTCGGACGTCGACGGAACCCTGCTCAGCCCCCTGCACGGGGTGACCGACCGCACGGCGGCGGCGGTGCGGCGGGTGGTGGCGGCCGGGGTGCCGTTCGTGCTCGCCACGGGCCGCCCGCCGCGCTGGGTGCCGGACATCGCCGAGGCGGCCGGGCTCGACGGGTACGCGGTGTGCGCGAACGGGGCCGTGCTCTACCACCTCGGCGAGGACCGGGTGGTGTGGCAGCGGACGCTGGACCCGGTGCTGCTGGGCGACATCATGGGCGCGCTGGACCGGCTGCTGCCGGGGGTGGCGTTCGCGGTGGAGCGGATGGGCGAGTCGGCGTTCGACGAGACCGTGCCGCAGTTCATCGCCGAGGACGCCTACCGGCACCCGTGGCCGGAAGGGCCGACGCCGAACGGCGACCGGACCGGGATGCTCGCCCGGCCGGTGGTAAAGCTGCTGGTCCGGCACCGCGAGATGACCAGCGAGGACATGGCGCTCGCGGTCGGCGAGCTGCTCGCGGGCCAGGTGGACGTGACGTTCTCCACCAGCATGGGCCTGGTCGAGCTGGCCGCGCCGGGCGTGACCAAGGCCACCGGGCTGGCGGACGTGGCCGAGCGGCTGGGCGTCGCGGCGGAGGACTGCGTGGCGTTCGGCGACATGCCCAACGACGTCGAGATGCTGGCGTGGGCGGGGCACGGCGTGGCGATGGCCAACGGCCACCCCGACGCGCGGGCGGCGGCGGACGAGGTGACCGGCCCGAACTCCGAGGACGGCGTCGCGATGGTCCTGGAACGGTGGTTCTAGCCGCCGGCGCGGTCGTCACCGAAACCTGTCCGGCCGCCGACGCGAATGTCACCAGGACTGTTCCGGCCGCCGGCGCGGTGGTCACCAGGACTTTCGTCCGCAACCCCGGCACCTGGACGTGACCGGGCGGCGATGCGCGCGTCGTCCCCGTGTGGGTGGCGGCGACAACCCTGGCCGAGTGCCACGCGTCCCTAGAGGTAGCGTGTGGCCCCGCGATGCATGGCCGAAGGCACCGTGTCGGGCGTTGTGCCGGGCATTTCGAAGGCGGAGAGACTGCTGAATGATCCCCATCACTGTCGTTGACGTGGCGGCGGCCGAGGAGCTGGTGCTCCAGGTGCTGCGCTCCGGAGCCATCGCGCAGGGCCCCATGGTCAAGCGGTTCGAGGATGAGTTCGGCAAGGTCGCCGGCGTGCCGCACGCGGTCGCCGTGAACAACGGCACGACCGCGCTGGTCGCGTCCCTCCAGGTGCTCGGCCTGAAGCCCGGCGACGAGGTGGTGACCTCGCCGTTCACCTTCGTCGCCACGCTCAACGCGATCCTGGAGGCCGGCGCCACGGCCCGGTTCGCGGACATCTCCGAGGACGACTTCAACATCGACCCGGACGCGGTGGCGCGGGCCGTCACACCGCGCACCAAGGTCCTGATGCCGGTCCACCTCTACGGGCAGATGGCGGACATGGGCCGCCTCGCCCCGCTCGCCGGGGAGCACGGCCTGGCGCTGGTCGAGGACGCGGCGCAGGCGGTCGGCGCGACGTTCGACGGCCGGCCCGCCGGCAGCTACGGGCTGGGCTGCTTCTCGCTCTACGCCACCAAGAACATCACCACCGCCGAGGGCGGCGTGATCACCACCGCCGACGACACCCTCGCGGACCGCCTGCGGGTGCTGCGCAACCAGGGCATGCGGCAGCGCTACCAGTACGAGGTGGCCGGCCACAACTACCGGATGACCGACGTGCACGCCGCGATCGGCATCCCGCAGTTGGAGCAGCTCGCCACCATCACCGAGGCGCGGCAGCGCAACGCCGAGACGCTGAACAAGGGCCTGGCCGACATCAAGGGCCTGAAGACGCCCCGGACCCTGCCCGGCCGCACCCACGTGTGGCACCAGTACACGGTGCTGATCACCGACGACGCCCCGGTGAGCCGCGACGAGGTCGCCGCGAAGCTCACCGCGAAGGGCATCGGCAACGGCATCTACTACCCGAAGACGGTCTTCGACTACGACTGCTACCGGGACGACCCGAACGTCGTCGTCTCCGACGTGCCGGTGGCCGAGAAGGTCGCCCGGCAGGCGCTGTCGCTGCCGGTGCACCCGAAGCTCACCGACGCGGACCTGGACGCCGTCGTCGCCGCCGTCCGCGAGGTGCTGGGCGCATGACCCCGAGGATCGCCCTCGTCGGCGTGGGGTCCATGGGCTCCCTGCACGCCCGCGTGACCAGCCAGAACGAGCACTGCGCGCTGACCAGGATCGTCGACCCGCGCGAAGAGGTCGGCAAGAAGGTCGCCGACACCTACGGCGCGGCGTGGACGCCCGAGATCGGCGACCTGTCCGACGTGGACGCGGTGGTGCTCGCCTCCGCCACCGAGACGCACCACGGGCTCGCGCTGGAGATCCTGAACCAGGGCAAGCCGCTGCTGGTGGAGAAGCCGGTGTGCGCCGACCTCGCGGAGACCGAGGAGGTGCTGGCGCTCGCCGCGCGGCAGGGCGTGCCGGTCATGTGCGGCCTGCTGGAGCGCTACAACCCGGCCGTGATGACCGCGCTGGAGCTGCTCACCGAGCCGGTGTACGTGTCGGCGGTCCGGCACTCGCCCTACGCGCCGCGCATCCGCACCGGCGTGGCGTGGGACCTGCTGGTGCACGACGTCGACCTGGCGATCCGCTGCATGGGCGGCGCGGAGCCGAACGGCTTCTCGGCGGGCGTCGGCCAGTTCCACCCCGACTCGGTCCCCGGCGCCGAGGACGTGGTGAACACCCTGATGAGCTTCCCGTCCGGCGCGATCGCGTCGGTGTCGGCGAGTCGGATCGGGCAGCGCAAGATCCGCACGCTGTCCATCACCGAGCTGGACCGGCTGATCGAGGTCGACCTGCTCACCCGCAACATCACCATCTACCACCACGTGTCGCAGGACGCGGCGACACCGGACGGGCGCGGCTACCGCCAGCAGGCGATCATCGAGATCCCCGAGCTGGTGACCGCGCGGGAACCGCTGGCCACCCAGCTCGACCGGTTCCTGGACCTGATCGAAGGCCGCGTCGACGCGGACGCGGAACGCGCGTCCATCCTGCCTTCGCACCGCGCGGTGGCCGCCGTGCGGGCGCAGTCGACCTCCGCTCGATGACGAGCCGTTCCTCGGCGAACGGACCGAAAGCACAGGGGAACCGATAGATGATTGCCCTGGTCGTCCTGGCCTACTGGGTGCCGGGCCTCGCCCTGGGACTCGCGTTGAGACTCCGCGGGTGGACTCTCGCGGCCATCGCGCCCGCGTTGACGTTCGGCATGGTGTCTCTCGCCGTGGTGGTGCTGCCCCGCGTCGGGATCACCTGGAACATCCTCACCGCCCTGCTCTGGGCCGCCCTGCTGGTCGGCCTCGCGGCGCTGGCGTCGTGGCTGGTCGGCCGCCGCGCGCCGAAACCCGCCGAGGACGCCGGAGCCGGCGGGGGCGCCCGAGCCGCCGAGGACGCCGGTGCCACCGGGAATGCCGGTGCCACCGCGAACGCCGAGGTCGCCGGGGACCGACCGCGTCGGCGGGACCACGTCATCGTGGGCGTCGGCGTGGCGCTGGGCATGGCGTGGGGCCTGTTCACGTACCTGCGCGGCATCGGGTCCGTGACGGCGGTCAGCCAGGACTGGGACGCGCCGTACCACGGCAGCGCCATCCGCTGGATCGCCGACCACGGCAACCTGTCGCCCGCCGACCTGGCCGTGCTGGCGAACACGCCGGGCAAGGCCGGCTACTTCTACCCGAACACGTACCACGCGCTGCTGGCGCCGGTGCTCGACACGGGCGCGCTGGACATGGCGGTGCTGCTGAACTTCGCCGCGATGATGGTGCTGCTCATGTGGCCCCTCGGGGTCGCGGCGTTCGGCCTGGCGTGGCGGCTGCCGCCGGTCGGCGTGGCGGTGGCGGCGCTGGTGTCGACGTGGTTCGGCACGTTCCCGTACGACCTGATGTGGCGCGGCCCGCTGTGGCCGTTCGTGGCGGCGGTGGCCCTGGTGCCCGCGACGCTGGCGTTGTTCCGGCCGGTGCTGGACGGCGGACGTGGCATCGGCGCGCCGGTCGCGATCGCGGTGTCCCTGGCGGGCCTCGTCGGGCTGCACACCAGCCTGGCGTTCGTGATCGCCATCTACGGCGCGATGCTGGCCCTGGCGCTGCTGTTCCGGCTGGAGAAGACGGACTGGCGGAAGTCCCGGCGGCCGATCGTGCTGACCGTCGTGCTCGGCGCGCTGTTCGCGGTGCCCGCGGTGCTGCCCGCGCTGGCCAACGTCGGCGGCATCACCGGCGCCGAGTGGCCGGTGCTGGGCACGACGTTCAGCGCGTTCAGCCAGGCCGCGCTGTTCTCCTCCAGCGACCCGCCCGCGTTCTACTGGATCGGCGTGCCGGCGCTGCTGGGCGTGCTGCTCCTGCTGTGGCGTCGCCGGGTGGTGTGGGCGGTGGCCGCGTACGCGGTGTTCGCGGCCATGTTCGTCTCGGCGGTGTCCCACATGCTGCCGTTCCTGAGCGTGCTGACCGGTCCGTTCTACAACGACGCGTGGCGCATCGCGGCACTGTTCCCGCTGGTGGGGGCCATCGCGGTGGGCGAGTTGGCGAACACCGCCGGCACCGCCGCGACCGCGTTCCTCAAGCCCCGCGTGGACCGGCCGCGGGTCGCGGTCGCGCTGCCGGTGGCGGTCGCGCTCGCGCTGGTGGCGGTGCTGGCCGTGGGCAGCGGCGGCTACCTCCGGACGAACACCCACCGCCTGTCCTGGCACATGGCCGACAGCGGCGTGGTGAGCAAGGCCGAGGTGGAGGCCTACCACTGGCTGGGCGAGCGGGTGCGGCCCGGCGAGGTGGTGGCGAACGACGTGCGCGACGGGGCGGTGTGGATGTACCCGCTGGCCGGCGTGACGCCGATGAACTGGAACTACTACGGGCCGCCGGAGAACAGCGACGTCTGGTGGCTGGAGCACAACTTCAACCGCCTGGACAGCGATCCCAAGGTGCGTGAGCTGGTGGACCGGATGAACATCCGGTACGCGATCCTCGGCGAGGGCATGGTCCAGCGGAAGGGCGAGCGCGCGCCGGGCATGACGAACCTGGGCTCGGTGCAGCACCTGCGGAAGGTCTTCCAGAACCCCGACACCGTGGTCTACGAGGTGCTGCCGGAGGGCTCCACCAGTCCCTGACGCGAAGCGCCGGGCCGGAATCGACCCGGGAGATCCTCGTATTCGCGGTCGGCGGGCGTGGCCTCGTGCGGTCGAATCCTGGCCCCTTGTGGTGGGCGTGGCATCGGCGAAAGCATCGCTTCCGCCGATGACCGTCGACGTCACTGAGGACTCGATGACGGACCGCTCGCACACCGTGGTAGCCGGGTGATCGCCCGCGATCTCGCAGCGCTGGCCGTGGCGCTGGCGACGGTCGTCCTCCCCGGTTCCGCCCTGCTCCTCGCCCTCGGTGTCCGTCGTCCGGTGTGGCTGGTCGGCCTCTCGCCGGCGGCGTCGGTGGGCGTGGCGACGCTGACCGCCGTCCTCTGCGCGCCGCTCGGCCTCGCGTACGGGCCGCTCCCGCTGGGAGTAGTGACCGCCGCGCTCCTCGCCGCCGCGGTCCCGCGATTACGCCGCGCGCGGGATTCGCCGGTCCACCGGACTCCCGCGCCGTCGCAAGCCGGGCGGATGGCCGGCCTGTTCCTCGTCCTGGGCGCGATCGCGGTCAGCGTCCGCACGTGGTGGTCCGGGCTGAGCACGCTGTCCACCGTCGGCCAAGAGCACGACATGATCACCCACTACATGGTCACCGCGTACATCCAGCGCACCGGCCGTGGCGCGCCGTGGGAGCTGATGCCCACCGACGTCCTCACCGACTCGGGCGTCGCGTTCTACCCGGCCGGCCTGCACCTGCTGATGGCCCCGGTCTCGACCCTGCTCGGCGACACCGTGATCGGCATGAACGCCGTGACGGTCGTCGTGCTCGGCTTCGGCTGGGCGACCTCCATCGCCGTCCTGGCCCACGTCGCCGCCCGCCGCGCCCGCCTCACCCCCTCGTCGGCCATGCTCGCCGCGGGCGTCGCGGCGGTGGTCGCGGTCGGGCTCTACCGGCCGGTGTTCTCGCTGATCCACGAAGGCGGGATCCTGCCCAACGCCACCACCCTCGTGCTCACCCCCGGCGTGCTCGCGGCGCTGCTCACGCTGCGCCGGAGCTGGACCGCCGCGGTGGGGGCGGGCATCGGCGCGATGGGCGCGCTCGCCGTCCACCCCAGCGCCCTGGCGTCGGTCGGCGTGAGCCTGCTCGGCTGGTGGGTCGGCGACGCCCTCACCAAGGGCGGTCCGCGCCGGATCGTCGCCGCGCTGCCGCGATTAGCCGCCGCCGGCGGGGTGGCCGTGGTCGCGGGGCTGCCGGTGCTGGCGCAGGTGTTCGGAGTGGCCGGCGGCGCGCCGAACGCGGGCGCGGACGTCGGCCCCGCGCTGTTCGGCCCGGCGCTCGGCAACGCGCTCGCGCTGGTCTACAGCGGGTACCTCCCGGGCAACCAGGGGAACGCGCAGGTCGCGGCGGCCGTGCTCACACTGCTCGGCGTGATCGCGGTGCTGGCGACCCGGCGGGCGCTGGGCGCGCTGACCGCGTGGACCGCCTGGCTGCTGGTGGAAGTGGCGTTCCTGACCAGCCCGGCACGCGGTGCGGAGTCCCTGATCACCGGTTTCTTCTACCACGCCCACCTGCGCGTCTGGTCGCACCTGTCGCTGTTCGCGCCGGTCCTCGCCGGGCTGGGCGTGGTGCTGGCGGCGTCCGGCGTGGTGCTGTGGTCCGCGCGCGCCGTCCCGGCCCTCCGCCCGTGGGCCCGGTGGACGGCGGTCGGGCTCGCCGCCGTCGCGGGCACGGCGTACCTGGCGTGGCCGGCGATCGGCTACTCTCACACGGAGACCCGCTACCTGGCGAGCCGGTACGCGCAGCCGGACTTCGTGCGGGTCGACGCCGACGACGAGCAGGCCATCGACTGGCTGGCGGTCCGGGTGCGGCCGGGGGAACGGGTGCTCAACTCGGCCAACGACGGCTCCACGTTCCTGTACGTGCGAGAGGGCGTCGCGATCGTCAACACCAGCTCGCTCGGCAACGCGAAGTCGCCCCACACCTACCGGCTGCTGAGGGACTTCAACCGCTTCCCGGACAACCCCGAGGTGCGCAAGGCGCTGCACGACCTGAACATCCGCTGGGTCTACGTGGACACCAGGGCGCCGCAGATCGGCGCGGGCTCGTCCCCGGAGAACTGGGTCGGCGGGTCCGTGTTCTCCACCGCCGCCGGCCTGCACGACCTCGACGGACTGCCCGGCCTGCGGCTCGGGTTCCGCGCCGGCAGCGTGTCGGTGTACGGGCTGGACCTCGGCTCCACCTGATTTCCGAGCCGTACACACATCTGAAAAGATCAGCCGATTCGGGCCGGGATAGCATCACGGCGGCTATCCCCCCGACTCGACTTGCCGAGGGACTTGATGAACCCCACTGCGATCCTCCGGGTGAGCACTTGATCAGCCGCGACGCGATCGCCATCGTGGTGGCGCTGCTGGTGGTCGTCCTGCCCGGTGCGTCACTGCTGTTCGCGTTCCGGGTTCGGGTCGGGCCGTGGTTCGTCGGGTTGTCGGCCGCCGCGTCGGTGGGCGTGGCGACGTTGACCGCGATGGCGTGCGCGGTCGTCGGGCTGCGCTACGGCCCGGTGACCCTCGGCTTGGTGACCGGTGTCCTGCTGGCCGTGGGCGCGTTCCGGTGGTTCCGCGGCCGGGGTGAGCGGCGCCGTAGGACGCCCGTGTCGTGGCGGGCCGGGCAGGTGCTCGGTGTGCTGCTGACGTTGGGCGCCATGGTGCTGGGCGGCATCGCCTGGTGGGGCGGACTGGGCACGCTGTCGACCGTCGGCCAGGAGCACGACCTGATCGTGCACCACATGCTGACCGCGTACATCCAGCGCAGCGGCAACGGCGCACCGTGGCAGGTGTTGCCGGCCGACGTGCTCACCGGCAGCGGAGTGGCGTTCTACCCGGCCGGCGTGCACCTGCTCGCGGGAGCCACCGGGGCGGTGATCGGCGACACCGTGGTGGCGCTGAACGCCGTCACGATCGTCGTCCTCGGCTTCGGCTGGGCGGCCTCGCTCGCCGCGCTGGCCTACGTCGCCGCCCGCCGGGGCGGCCTCGGCACGTCGTCGGCGGCGCTCGCGGGCGGGGTGGCCGCGCTGGTCGGCGCGGGCCTCTACCGACCGGTCTTCTCGCTGATGCACGAGGGCGGCATCCTCGCCAACGCCACCGCGATGGTGCTGGTGCCCGGCGTGCTGGCGGCCTTGCTCAGCGTGCCGCGCAAGGGCTGGAGCGCGGTCGTGCCGCTCGCCATCGGCTGCCTGGGCATCCTCGCGGTGCACCCCACCTCGCTGGCGTCGGTCGGGGTGAGCCTGGCCGCGTGGCTGGTCGGCGACGCCCTGGTCCGGGGCGGTTGGCGGCGGGTCTGGGGCGAACTGCCGAAGCTCGCCGCGGCGGGCGGGCTCGCGGTCGTCATCGGGCTGCCGCTGCTGCTCCAGATCCTCGGCGTCGGCGGCGGTGCGGTGGACCGGTTCGGCGCGGACATCGCGCCCCAGCCGTTCAGCCAGGTCCTGGGCAACGCGTTGGGCCTGGTCTACTCCGGCTGGGTGCCGGACAGCGCCGGCTACCCCCAGTTCGCCGCGGTCCTGATGACGCTGCTCGGCGTGGTCGCCGTCCTGCTGACCAGGCGCGGCATGGGCGCGCTGACCGCGTGGTTCGGGTGGCTGTCGATCGAGATCGCGTTCGCGACCAGCCCGACGTCCGGGCCGGAGACCCCGCTCGCCGGCCTGTTCTACAACGCCCACCTGCGGATCTGGTCGCACCTGTCGCTGTTCGTGCCGGTGCTGGCCGGTCTCGGCGTGGCGATCACGGCGGCCGGCGCGGCGCTGTGGCTGGCCAGGGTCGCGCCGGTGACCCGGGCCCGGGTCCGGTGGGTGTCGCTGGTCCTGGCGTTCCTCGCCGGCGTCGGGTACCTGTTCGGGCCCGGCGTGAAGTACGCCGAGGTGGGGGCCGAGTACCTGACCACCCGCTACGCGCAGCCGCACTTCAGCCGGGTCGGGCCGGACGACGAGGCGGCCATCGCGTGGCTCGCGGACCGGGTCCGGCCCGGTGAACGAGTGCTCAACTCGGCCAACGACGGCTCCACGTTCCTGTACGTGGAGAAGGGCATCCCGATCGTCAACGCGATGTCGCTGGGCAGTGAGCGCGCGCCGTACACGTACGAGCTGTTGAAGCGCTTCAACCAGTACCCGGAGGACGCGGAGGTGCGCAAGATGTTGCGCGACCTCAACGTGCGGTGGCTGTACGTGGACGTCGTCGCTCCCGGCATCGGTTCGGGGATCTCGCCGAACGACTGGGTGGGGCAGCCCAGCTTCGCCCTGGCGCCCGGGTTCGCCGACCTGGACGGCCTGCCCGGTCTGAGCCTGGGGTTCCGGTCCGGCACGGTGTCGGTGTACGAACTGGACCTGGACGCGGCCAGGGCGCCCTGACGGGCCCTGGGAACCCGGGGCCCCGCGCCGCTGGATACTGTGCCGCGTGAGCGATTACCCCAGCCTGAGCGTTGTCATCCCGGTGTTCAACGAGCCCGACTGGATCGGCCGCTCGGTCGGCGCGCTGCGCACCGCGCTGGAGAACGCCCGGTGGGACGCCGAGATCGTCGTCGTGGACGACGGCAGCACCGACGACACCCCGGCGCGGCTCGCCGAGCTGCCCGGTGTCACGGTGGTCACCCAGCCCAACGGCGGCCGGTTCGCGGCCCGGCTCGCGGGCATCACCGAGGCGTCCGGCGAGCTGGTGCTGATGCTGGACAGCCGCGTGATCCTGGAGCCCGGCTCGCTGGTGTTCCTGCGCGACCAGCTAGTCGCGCACCCCGAGCGCACGGTGTGGAACGGGCACATCAACACGGACAACACGGGCAACCCGTACGGCGCGTTCATGCAGGGCCTGGTGGCCGTCGGGTGGCGGCGGTACGTGGCCGACCCGCGCCTGACGTCGTTCACCGCCGAGGACTTCGACGCGTTCCCCAAGGGCACCGGCCTGTTCCTCGCGCCGCGCAAACTCCTGGCGGAGGCCGCCGGGTCGTTCTCGTCGCTGTACGACGACGTGCGGCTGGCCAGCGACGACACCCGGATGCTGCGCTGGATCGCCGAGCAGGGGCCGATCTTCATCGCGCCCGGCTTCGCCGCCGAGTACAACAGCCGCGACTCGCTGCCGAAGTTCGTGAAGCACGCGTACTTCCGGGGCAGCACCTTCGTCGACGGGTACCTCGACTCGCCCGGACCGGTGCGCAACGCGGCGTTCGCGGCCGGCGGGCTGGGCGTCCTGGGCGCCGTCCTGCTGCTGCGCAAGCCGAAGGCCGCGGTCGCGCTGGCCGCCGCCGGGTCCGTGGCGGCGGGTGCGGTGGTGCGCAAGTGCGGCGGGTCGAAGGACCAGTCGCTGGCGGTGGTCAAGCTGCTGTCGCTGTTCGCCGCGTGCTTCGGCGCGGGGGCGGTGCGCGGTTTGGCGCTGGCGCTGCGCAAGCGCCTGGGCAGGTGAGCACCGCGCCGGTGGCGGGCCGGTCCCTCGGCACGGTCGGCATCGCCACGCTGGTCGCGGCCGGTCTCGGGTATCCGCTGCTGATCGTCACCGCGCGCGTGCTGTCGCCCGCCGACGCGGAGACCTTCCTGACGTTCTGGGGCCTGGTGTTCGGCGCCGGGTCGGCGATGGCGCCGATCGAGCAGGAGGTGTCCCGCCAGGCGGCGCTGGCCGAGGTCGCGGGTAGGCGGACCGGGTTCGGCGCGGTGCAGGTCGTGGCGGTGTGCGCGGTCGGCGTGGTGCTGCTGGGGCTGGTCGTGATGCTGCCGCCGGTCAGCGAGCGGCTGTTCGGGTCTGGTGGGCCGGTCGCGGCGGTCGCGGCGGCGGGCGCCATCGGGTTCGCGTTCCAGTTCGGGCTGCGCGGGCTGCTGATGGGCCATCACCGGGTCAGGCCGTACAGCGCGCTGGTGGTGGCCGAGGCGCTGGTGCGGGCCGTGCTCTTGGGCGGGTTCGTGCTGGCCGGACTGACCGGGCTGGTGCCGCTGACGGTCGCGGTGGCGGCCGGGTCGTTCGCGTGGCTGGTGTTCGCCTGGCGCGGGCGTTCGACGCTGGACCTCAAGTCCGGGCGCGAGCCGTGGGGCGTGATTGTTCGGCGGATGTTCATCCTGGTGCTCAGCGCCGGGCTCACCGCCAGCGTGCTCACCGGCTACCCGGCGGTCGTGAAGCTGTTCAAGACCCCTGCCGACGGCGACACGCTGTCGGCGCTGTTCCTGACGTTGACGGTGGCCCGGCTGCCGCTGCTGCTGCTGTCCCCGGTGCAGGCGATGGCCGTGCCGACGGTGGTGCGGCTGTCCGTGGACGCGGACGGGCGGCGCAGGCTGCGGGCATTGCTGGCCAAGGGCGCGGCCGTGGCGGTCGGTGTGGCGGCGGTGGGCGCGGCGCTGGGCGCGTTGCTCGGGCCGTGGGCGGTGCGGCTGATCTTCGGCTCGGAGTACGTGGTCCAGCCGTGGGCCGTCGCCGGGCTGGTGTGGTCGTCCATCGTGCTGGGCGCGGTGATGCTGCTGGCGGCCGTGCTCGTGGCGCGCAAACGGGGCAACGCGGTGCTGCTGCTGTGGGCGCTGGTGGCCGCGCTGAGCGTCCTGGTGCTGTGGCTCTCGCCGGGGGAGATCGTCGTGCGGGCGGTCCTCGGGCTCGTCGTCGCGCCCACCGTGGGGCTCGCGGTCGGGGCGTGGCTGGTGCTTCGGGAACGCGCCGAAGGCACCGCGGACGAGAGTCGTTAGGCTGCTCACCGTGTCTGACTCGGTCGACCTGCGTCGAGTGCTGGTCGTTCTGCCGGCGCTGAACGAAGAACACAACATCGACAAGATCGTCGCCGAGGTGATGGCCGAACTGCCCGAGGTCGGCGTGCTGGTGGTGGACGACGGCTCCACCGACCGCACCGCCGCACGGGCGCGGGAGAGCGGCGCGCAGGTGGCGCGGCTGGCCGTGAACCTCGGCGTCGGCGGCGCCATGCGCACCGGCTTCCGGTACGCCGTGCGGCACGGGTACCAGGTCGTCGTGCAGGTCGACGCGGACGGCCAGCACAACCCGGCCGAGGTGCCCGACCTGCTGCGTGAGCTGGCGCATGCCGACCTGGTGATCGGCGCGCGGTTCGCGGGCAAGGGCGAGTACAAGGCACGCGGCCCCCGGCGGTGGGCGATGAAGGTGTTCTCGGTCGTGCTGTCCTGGCTGTCCGGCCAGAAGCTGACCGACGTGACGTCGGGCTTCAAGGCCGCCGGCCCCCGTGCGGTGGCGCTGTTCGCCCAGCACTACCCGGCGGAGTACCTCGGCGACACGCTCGAATCGCTCGTGATGGCCGTCCGCTCGGGCCTGGAGATCCGGCAGGTGCCGGTGGCCATGCGGATGCGGATGGCGGGGACGCCGAGCACGTCACCGGTCAAGTCCGCGGTCTACCTGCTGCGCGCGTGCATGGCGCTGATCTTGGCCCTGATGCGCCGCAAGCCCGTCAAGGGCTTCCCCGAAGCCGCCTAGGAGGTCGGCCACCATGCCCGAGTGGCGGTTGTTGAGCATCGTGCTCGCCGTGTTGGTGCTGGTCATCGTCGTGGAGATGATGCGGCGGCGGAAGCTGCGCGAGAAGTACGCGGCGATGTGGCTGTTCGTCGGGCTGGGCGTGGTGCTGCTCGGCGCGGTGCCCGGACTGCCGTCGTGGCTGGCCGGCCTGACCGGCGTGCAGCTCGCGGCGAACTTCCTGTTCGCGGTGGCGGCCTTGGTGCTGCTGTTCGTCGTGTTGCAGCTCAGCAGCGAGGTCGGGCACCTGGAGGAAGAGGTGCGCACGACCGTGGAGGAGATCGCCCTGCTGCGCTGCGAGCTGGAGGACGCGCGCGGTGAGCTGGGCAAGCGCCTGGCGGCGGCGGAGGACCGGCTGGAGCGGCCGGCCGCCGCTCCCTTGGCGGCTCCGGTCGTGACTCCGGGTGACCGGGCCGAACGCGCCTGAAACGCGTTTCACCGTCCTTGATCGACAAACCGGAACCGCCCGCGTCCCCTGGGGTGGGAAGTGTCACGGCGGGTCACTGCCGTACGCTCAATCGCCGTGAGCTTCGCAGGATATGACCTGATCGTGGTCGGTTCCGGCTTCTACGGCCTGACCGTCGCCGAGCGTGCCGCCAGCCAGTTGGACAAGCGCGTGCTGGTCCTGGAACGCCGTGAGCACATCGGTGGCAACGCCTACTCCGAGGCCGAGCCGGAGACCGGGATCGAGGTGCACCGCTACGGCGCGCACCTGTTCCACACGTCCAACAAGCGGGTCTGGGACTACGTCAACCAGTTCACCGAGTTCACCGGGTACCAGCACCGCGTGTTCGCCATGCACGACGGCACCGCGTACCAGTTCCCGATGGGTTTGGGCCTCATCACGCAGTTCGTCGGCCGCTACCTCAGCCCCGACGAGGCACGCGCCTGGGTGGCCGAGCACGCCGCCGAGATCGACTCGAAGGACGCGAAGAACCTGGAGGAGAAGGCCATCTCGCTGATCGGCCGCCCCCTGTACGAGGCCTTCGTCCGCGACTACACCGCGAAGCAGTGGCAGACCGACCCGAAGGAGCTGCCGGCCGCGGTCATCAGCCGGCTGCCGGTCCGCTACACGTTCGACAACCGGTACTTCAACGACACGTACGAGGGCCTCCCCAAGGACGGCTACACGGCGTGGCTGGAGAAGATGGCCGACCACCCGAACGTCGAAGTCCGGCTGAACACCGACTTCTTCGACGTCAAGGACGACCTCCCGGCGGGCACGCCGATCGTCTACACCGGCCCGGTCGACCGGTACTTCGACTACTCCGAGGGCTGGCTGGGCTGGCGCACGCTGGACTTCGAGCGCGAGGTCCTGCCGACCGGCGACTTCCAGGGCACCCCGGTGATGAACTACAACGACGCGGACGTGCCGTTCACCCGCATCCACGAGTTCCGGCACTTCCACCCGGAGCGCGACTACCCGACCGACAAGACGGTCATCGT
Organism: Actinosynnema sp. CS-041913; assembly: GCF_050942485.1. Lineage (NCBI taxonomy): Bacteria > Bacillati > Actinomycetota > Actinomycetes > Pseudonocardiales > Pseudonocardiaceae > Actinosynnema > Actinosynnema sp. CS-041913. Next base: position 178,201 of record NZ_CP192037.1, read on the forward strand.
CCGCGAGTTCTCCCGCGCCGCGGAGAAGAACGACGAGCCGTACTACCCGATCAACACCGCCGAGGACCGCGCCAAGCTGGAGCGCTACCGCGAGCTGGCCAAGCGGGAGGCGGCGGAGCGCAACGTGCTGTTCGGCGGTCGGCTGGGCACCTACAAGTACCTGGACATGCACATGGCGATCGGATCGGCGCTCACCGCGTTCGACAACAAGATCGCGCCGCACCTCACCGACGGCGCGCCGCTCGACGGCAACCTGGACTGACACCCCGGCCGGCACCGCGTCGCCGACCGCCGGCGACGCGGTATGGTCGCTGGTATCACCTGATAGCCCAGGCCGCACCACCTCGACACGGTGGTCGCCCACACCCGATTCTCGAACCGCTCCCGTTGGTTCGCCGGAGGAAAGCACGTGACCGAGCACAGCTCCAGTGGCGGCATCGACCCGAGCAAGGTGCTCCAGCGGGTGATCCTGCCCCGCGACGAGGACCCGCTGGACGTCCGTCCGCTGTACCTGGACGAGCCGGACAACGTGCACTCGCACGTGTCGTCCCGCCGTTCGGTGACCGTCCCGGCGTCGGCGAAGGTGTCGTTCGCCTCCTACTTCAACGCGTTCCCGGCCAGCTACTGGAAGCGGTGGACGGTCGTGGAGGAGGTCGTGCTGCGCATGCGGCTGCGCGGCGCGGGCCGGCTGGACGTCTACCGGTCCAAGCCGAACGGCGACCCGATCCACCTGGACGGCCGGCCGATCCGGTCGCCGAAGGGCTGGACGGTCGTCGAGTTCCGGGTCGGTCTGAAGCCGTTCGAGGACGGCGGCTGGATCTGGTTCGACGTGTTCACCGACGACCACACGCTGGAGATCGGCGAGGCCGCCTGGACCACGGACCAGGAGCTGCCGCCGCAGAAGGTCGCCATCGGCATGACGACCATGCGCCCGGTGGACGCCGTGATCGCGCTGCGCGCGCTGGGCGAGGACCCGGTCGTGCTGGACGTGGTGCAGAAGGTGTTCGTCGCGGACCAGGGCGCGGTGAAGGTCCGGGACACCGAGGGCTACGCCGAGGCGGTCAAGCTGCTCGGCGACAAGCTCGAAGTGATCGAGCAGGACAACCTGGGCGGCTCGGGCGGCTTCACGCGCGGCCTGTACGAGGCGATCGAGCACACCGACGTCGACCAGATCATGCTGATGGACGACGACATCCGGCTGGAGCCGGACGCGGTGCTGCGCTCCAACGCGTTCGCCCGCGCGGCGGCGCAGCCGGTCATCGTCGGCAGCCACATGCTCAACCTCCAGGCCCGCGCCCGCCTGCACAGCATGGGCGAGGTCGTGGACCTGGCCTCGGGCTACTGGCGGCCCGCGCCGGGCGCGGTCACCGACCACGACTTCGGCGAGGAGTCGCTGCGTGAGACCGAGGAACTGCACCTGCGCATCAACTCCACCTACAACGGCTGGTGGATGTGCCTGTTCCCGCGCGAGGTGGTGCAGCGCACCGGCTACCCGCTGCCGCTGTTCATCAAGTGGGACGACGCGGAGTACTCGCTGCGCGCGCTGGAGGCCGGCTACCCCACGGTGTCGCTGCCCGGCTCGGCGGTGTGGCACATGCCGTGGACGGACAAGAACGACGCGACGGACTGGCAGGCCTACTTCCACACCCGCAACCGGCTGGTGCTGGCGGCCCTGCACAGCCCGTACGACATCCGCTCGACGCTGCTCAAGCAGGGCTTGAAGCTGTCGCTGCGGCACCTGCTGTCGATGGAGTACTCGACGGTGGCCGTGCAGCAGAAGGCCATCGAGGACTTCCTCGCCGGCCCGTCGAAGCTGTTCGAGTCGCTGCGCACGGCGCTGCCGGAGGTCCAGGCGCTGCGCAAGACCTACTCGGACGCCCAGGTGCTGCCCTCGGCCCGCGAGTTCCCGCCGCCGACGTTCGACATGGTGCGCGCGGAGGCGATGCTGAAGCCGCCGACGAACCCGGCGACGATCGCGGCGGAGGCGGCGAAGGCGCTGGTGCACAACCTGCGCGCGCCGGAGCTGTCCACCACGAAGCGCCCGCAGATCAACGTGCCGGCGACGAACGCGCGCTGGTTCCTGCTGGGCAACCTGGACAGTGCGACGGTCTCCAACGCGGACGGCAGCGGGGTGGCGTTCCGCAAGCGTGACCCGAAGGAGTTCAAGCAGCTCATGGCGCGTGCGGTGCGCAACTACCGGCGCTTGGGCCAGGAGTGGCCTCGCTTGAAGCAGGTGTACCGGGACGCGCTGCCCGAGCTGACCTCCGTCGAGGCTTGGCGGAAGGTCTTCGAAAATAACTCGGTCTGATCAACGGACAAAGCGGTGTGGCTCCATTCCGGGCCACACCGCTTTTCTGTTTCCAGTCGAAGTGCGCCGCCACGACGTGCGGAGCGGGAGCATCACTTTCGGAAGAACTTCTCCCGCTGGCCCTGCCGCACCAGTTTGACCCATTCGACGAATGCCTTCGGGTCCTTCCGCACGGCGATGAAGTACAGCCCGAACCGGAAGAACTCCAGCATTCCCAGCTTGCGCATCCCCGGCTGGGACAGCAGGTAGCCCCGGTTGCGGTAGGTGTAGTACCGCTTCACCGGGTTCTCCGGGTCCTGCGCGTGGAACCGGCCGCCGAGCATCGGCTTGAACTCGTCCGACCCGTCCGGGTGCAGGTAGGCGACCTTCAGCGACGTCCCGAACGGCAGTCCGGTGCGCACCAGCCGGCGGTGGATCTCCACCTCGTCGCCGCGGAAGAACAGCCGGTAGTCCGGCACGCCCACCACGTCCACCGTCGACGCCCGGAACAGCGCGCCGTTGAACAGCGACGCGATACCCGGCAGGAAGTCCGCGCCCAGGTCGGACGTGCGGCGCTTCCAGGTCAGGCCGCGGCGCAGCGGGAACGCCAGCTTCTCCGGCTGCTCGATGTTGGTCACCACGGGCGAGATCGCGGCCAGCTTCCGCCGGTCCGCCTCGGCCAGCAGGACCTCCAGCACCGTCTCGTCGGCGGGCCGCCCGTCGTCGTCGGCCAGCCACAGCCAGTCCGCGCCGAGCGACAGGGCGTGCAGCATGCCCAGCGCGAAGCCGCCCGCGCCGCCCAGGTTGCGGTGCGACGCCAGGTACGTCGTGGGGATGGGGCACTGCTCGACGAGGTCGTCCACGGGCTGGTCCGGACCGTTGTCCACGACCACCAGGTGGTCCAGCGCCCTGGTCTGGGAGGCCAGCACCTTCAGCGACTGGGCCAGCAGCTCGCGCCGGTGGCGGGTCACCACGACCCCGACCACGGAGCCCTTCGGCAACGCGCTCACGGGCTACTCGCCACCGTTCCCGCTCAGCACCGGCAGCGAGCCGATCCGCGCCAGCGTGTCCGGGCTCAGGTGCTCGTACGGGTCGCGGCCCTTGTAGGCCTTCACCACCTCGCGCAGCGAGCCGTGCATCTTCACCTGGCCCTCGTCCATCCAGATGGCCGTGTTGCACAGCTCGACCAGCATGTCGTCGGAGTGGTTGGCGAACACCAGGATGCCGGACCGCTGCACCAGGTCGTTGAGCCGGTCGCGGGCCTTCTCCAGGAACGCCGCGTCGACCGCGCCGATGCCCTCGTCCAGCAGCAGGATCTCCGGGTCGATGGAGGTCACCACGCCGAGCGCCAGCCGCACCCGCATACCGGTGGAGTAGGTGCGCAGCGGCATCGACAGGTAGTCGCCCAGCTCGGTGAACTCGGCGATGTCGTCGACCCGCTTCTCCATCTCCTTGCGGCTCATGCCGAGGAACAGGCCGCGGATCATGATGTTCTCGAAGCCGGAGATCTCCGGGTCCATGCCGACGCCGAGGTCGAAGACCGGCGCCACCTTGCCCTGTATGCGGGAGCTGCCCCGGGTCGGCTCGTAGATGCCCGCGAGCAGTCTGAGCAGCGTGGACTTGCCCGCGCCGTTGTGCCCGACCAGGCCGACCCGGTCGCCGTGCCGCAGCGAGATGTTGATGTCGTGCAGCGCTTCGATGATCGGGACGCGGCCCTCGGAGCCGATCTTGCCGCCGACCTTGCCCAGCGCGAGCTTCTTCAGCGACCTCGACTTGGCGTCGAAGATCGGGAAGTCGACCGAGGCGTTCCAGACGTCGATGCTGACCATAGGTTCGGCCTCACTCAGACCCAGTAGGAGACGCGGGCACGGTAGTTGCGCAGCGCCAAGAGCGCCAGTGCCCACCCGATGACGGTGAACGAGCCCACGACCACCCAGTGGTGCCATTCCTGCTGCTGGCCGAGCAGGGGGGCGCGCACGATCTCCAGGAAGTGGTAGATCGGGTTGAACTCGGCGATCAGGATCTTCCAGCTCGCCTCGCCGTCGGTGAACTTGTTGAGCACACCCACGTGCCACACGATCGGCGTCATGAAGAACACGAGCTGGATGAAGCTGTGGATGACCGGCGGGATGTCCCGGAACCGGGTGCTGATGATGCCGAACAGCAGCGCGACCCACACGGCGTTCACCACGAGCAGCACGAACGCGGGGAGGGCGAGCAGCACCGTCCACGAGATGCCGGGGTGCAGGACCGTGTCGCCCTCCATCCGGTACTCCTCGGTGAGCGCCGGGAAGAACACGATCAGCACGACCACGTAGACCGCGAGGTTGTGGGCGAAGAACAGCACCTGACGCCACACCATGCGCAGCACGTGCACGGTCACCGGCGAGGGCAGGTGTTTGATCAGCCCCTCGTTGGCGATGAACACCTCGGTGCCCTCGGTCACCACGCCGAGGATGAAGTTCCAGACGATGAACCCGACGGTGACGTACGGCAGGAACGTGCTCAGCTCCTGGCCGAGTAGCTGCGAGTACAGCAGGCCGAGGGCGAGCGCTGTGGTACCCATGGAGATGGTGATCCAGAGGGGGCCGATCACCGACCGGCGGTAGCGCTGCTTGATGTCCTGCCAGCCGAGGTGGCCCCACAGCTCACGTTGGCGCCAAGCGTCGCGCACATCGCCGAACGCGCGCGCGAATGTGCGTGAGTCGGGTGCCGGGGGAGCGGCTGGTCGGTCGACCGTACTCGTGGGTTGCACGAGTACTGAGACTACCGGCGGCAGGTAGGTCCTCCTGCCGCCGGGCTGTCACGGTGCGGTCACTCCGGTCGCGGGAGCCCCCGACACGCCGGTGACCTTCACTATCACCTGTTCGTGGTCGTGCGTGTATCCCTCGTAACGGAAGCCGGTTCCGGTCCGCTCGGCGTACTCCGTCCAGGCCCGGTGCTCGTGCTCGCGCCAGCCGGGGAAGTTGAAGTACTCGTCGAAGACGATCACGGAGCCGTCCACCAGCCGGGGCCCGACCAGGTCGAGCACGGTCTTGGCGGACGAGTACAGGTCGCAGTCGACGTGCAGGAACGCCACCGGACCGGGGTGCTCCTCCAGGAACCCGGGCAGCGACTCGTCGAACCAGCCGACCACCAGCTCCGCGCCGGGCACGTCGGGCAGATCGTCGACGCCGAACATCCCGGCCGGGAAGCCGCTGCGCCAGTGCTCCGGCAGACCCTTGAACGAGTCGAAGCCGTAGACGTCCCGGCGCTCGCGGGCGTCGGCGATGATCTTCAGCGTGGTGCCCGCGTAGACCCCGAACTCCAGCGCCATCCCGTCCCGCTCGACCAGCGAGAGCGCGTGCTCCAGCGTGGCGTGCGGGTGCTCGAAGTGCGGCGCGGAGGTCATCTCGTCGCGCACGAACCGCGCGCTGTCCGTCGCCGCGTCCCGCTCACCGGCGAAGACGAGGTCCCGCCGGGCCCGGATCTCGAACCGGCGGAGGTCCTCGGCGGCCTGTTCGGAGTGGTGGCGCACCACTTCGCGCAGCTCGGCGACCTCGTCGTGGAGCCGGTCGAGCTGCTCGGCGTGGGCCCGGTGGTAGGGCGCGACGACCTCCTCGATCGCCCGGATCACCTTGCCGCGCAGCTTGCCGCGCGCTTCTTCGACCAATCGGCTGTGACGCACTCGGTCGAGCACGTGAGATCTCCTCTCACCCGCACCGCTGGAAGACGCGACACACGGTCGAGCACCAGCGGACCGCTGTCCAGGGGCCGTTATCCGATCGCGGGTCTCCCGTCCGCGCCCTTCACCACAGGCCCCGCCACTACAGGTACTGCCCGCCGCGCAGCGGGGGGTGGTCGGCCGACTCGCCCGACGGCCCGGCGGGCAGCGCGCGCCCGCGCATCTGCTCCAGTTGGACGCGGGCGGCCATCTGCTGGGCGAACAGGGCCGTCTGGATGCCGTGGAACAGCCCCTCCAGCCAGCCGACGAGCTGGGCCTGCGCGATCCGCAGCTCCGCGTCGGACGGCGTGCCCTCCTCGGTGAAGGGCAGCGAGAGCCGCTCCAACTCGTCCCGCAACTCGGGGGCGAGCCCGTCCTCCAACTCGTCGATGGACCGCTTGTGGATCTCCTTGAGCCGGTTGCGGCTGGCCTCGTCCAGCGGAGCGGCCCGCACCTCCTCCAGCAACTGCTTGATCATCGTGCCGATCCGCATCACCTTGGCCGGCTGCTCGACCAGATCGGTGACGTCCTGGCCGTTCTCGTCCCCGACAGGCACCCGCGCGGCCCCGACCGGCGTGCCATCCGGCCCAACCACGACAACGTGCCGCTCGTTCTCCGCTGCCTCGCTCATACGTCCATCCTGACGCGATCGGGTGGCCGCCCGCGAACCGGGTCAGGCCTGGGGCGAGCGCCGCGCGGGGCAGTCTTCGGCTGAATGGACCATCCACCCGAACTTCCACCCGCACATCCCCGCTCTTCGTCGTACCCACCTGGAAGGATGGAAACCGGGGGCTGCTCAGAACGGCGCCCGCCTAAACCTCGCGACCGACACCGGCTTCTCTACCCTTCCGACCGGCACTGACTCCCGACTGGCACTCGCACGGCAGTCACACCACCGCCTCGCGGAACCTGCGGCCCCGGCGTCCGCGCCGCCGCCCCGAGTAACGCCGCCCCGGGTAACGCCGTCCGAACCGCACCCGCCCGTGCCTGCCCACACCCCGAGCCACCAGCCTCATCCACCCGCGGAATCCGCGAAAACGCCGTGCCCGGATCACACTTCAGCGGCGACCCCTGGCCCCCTGCTGTCGCCCGTCCCGGCGTCCTCCGTACGGTGTGCGGCATGGCGTTCGACGTCGCCCGGGTCCGTGGGCTGTTCCCCGCGCTCGGCGACGGCTGGGTTCATCTGGACGCGCCGGCGGGGATGCAGGTCCCCGAACAGGTGGCCACGGCCGTCTCCACCGCGCTGCGCGCACCGGTCTCCGGGCCCGGTGGCATCTTCCCCGCTTCACAACGCGCCGAGGCCATCGTCGACGCCGCCCGGCGGGCCGTCGCGGACCTCCTCGGGGCCGACCCGGCGGGCGTCGTGCTCGGGCCGAGTTCCGCCGTCCTCCTCCAACGGCTCGCCGACGCCCTGTCCGACGGCTGGTTCCTCGGTGACGAGGTCGTGGTCTCCCGCCTCGACCACCCGTCGAACATCGCGCCCTGGCAGCGCGCCGCACAGCGCACCGGCAGCGTGGTCCGGTGGGCCGAGGTCGACATCGAGACCTGCGAGCTGCCCGCCTGGCAGTACGACGAGCTGGTGACCGACAAGTGCAAGCTGGTCGCGGTCACCGCCGCGTCCGGCTCGGTCGGCTCCCGCCCGGACCTCGCCAAGATCGCCCAGGCCGCCCGCCGCACGGAGGCCCTGGTCGTCGTGGACGCCTCCGCCGCCGCCCCGTTCGTGCCGCTGGACATCGCCTCGATGGACGCCGACGTGGTCGCCGTCTCCGCGAACGCCTGGGGCGGCCCGCCGGTCGGCGCGCTGGTCTTCCGCGACCCGTCGCGCCTGGACCTGCTGCCCTCGGTCGCGGTGGAGCCCGGCGCGCGCGGCCCCGAACGGCTCGAACTCGGCCCCCACGCCTACCCGCTGCTGGCCGGCCTGGTCGCCTCCGTGGAGTACCTGGCGGGCCTCGACGACGTCGCCGCGGGCCCGCGCCGCGAGCGCCTGCTGACGTCACTGGGGTCCGTCAAGGCGTACCAGGCGGGGCTCCTCGCTAACCTCATCAACGAACTGCGATCGCTCCGTCACGTCATGGTGATCGGCGACGCCATGCGGCGGGTGCCCGCCCTGGCGTTCACGGTGGCCGGCGTGAAGTCGACCGATGGCGTCGAGCACCTGTCCGAACGAGGCGTCTGCGCCTTCGCCGACTCGGGTCAGCACGGCGTGTTCTCGGTCCTGGGGGTGGGCGAGGTCGGCGGGGCGATCCGCGTGGGCCTCGCGCACTACACGAACGCGGTCGAAGTGGACGAACTCGTGCGGGCGGTCGCCGAGCTGGGGTAGCCGGAGGTGTGGTGGACGACGCTCTGTCCCGTGAACTGGCCGACCTCGCCGCACTGCACCGCCTCAGCCCGCTGATGTCCGAGTACCTGCCCACCACGGCGCACGAACTGCGCCCGGCGGCGCTCGCGGCCGTGGTGGACGAGGTGCTGCTCGGCTCGCGGACGGTCATCGTGGAGTGCGGCTGCGGCGCGTCGTCGGTGCTGCTGGCACGGCTGCTGGCCCGCCGGGGATTCGGCCACCTGCTGTCCGTCGAGCACGACGAGCGCACCGCCGCCTTCGTCGCGAGCCAGCTACGCCGGGAAGGCCTCGGGCACGTGGCCCGCGTCGTCCACGCGCCGCTGACACCGCACCCGGCGGCGCTCGGCAACGCCCAGTGGTACCACCCGCAGCTCGTGCACGACGAGGTGTCGACGTACGTCGAGCGGTACGGCCTGGTCGACCTGCTGCTGGTCGACGGGCCGCTGCTGGGCGACGCGCGCTACCCGGCGCTGCCGGTGTTCCGCGGGGTGCTCGCGCCGGGGGCCGCCGTGCTGGTGGACGACGCCGACCGACCCGGCGAGCAGACCGTGCTGGTGCGGTGGGCCGAGGAGTTCGCGCTGAGGTTCCGCACCACGCCGCGCACGTTCCTGGCCACCGCCACCGCGACCACGTCCACCTGACGAACCGATCCGCCAACCCGACCAGCTCGATCCGGCCGCCCGACCCGCCCGACCCGCCAGCCCGACCCGCCAGCCCGACCCGCCAGCCCGATCCGGCCGCCCGACCCGACGGCAGCCCGACAGAGCAATCCGACAAAGCAACCCGACAGAGCAGCCGGGCGTTGTGGTAGACCGAGTGGTCTAGAACTTGAGCACGAGCTTGCCGAACACGTTGCCCTCCTCCAGCGCCCGGTGCGCCTCCGCGGCCCGCTGGATCGGCAGCACCTCGTGCACGATCGGCTTGACCTGCCCCGACGCCACCAGCGGCCACAGGCGGTCGCGGACGTCGCGCACGATCCGGGCCTTGCCGTGCGGCCCGTCGACCGGTCGGGAGCGGAGGCCGGTGCCGGTGACGCTCGCGCGCTTGAACAGCAGCTTGCCGATGTTCAGCTCGCCCTTCACGCCGCCCTGCATGCCGATGATCACCAAGCGGCCGTCGTGGTTCAGCACGTCCACGTTGCGGTCCAGGTAGGCCGCGCCCATGTTGTCCAGCACGACGTCCGCCTTGCCCACCTCGGCGACGAAGTCCTGCGTCCGGTAGTTCACCGTGATGTCCGCGCCCAGCTCACGGCAGCGCGCGAGGCGCTCGTCGGAGCCCGCCGTGACGGCGACGCGTGCCCCGAGGGCCTTGGCGACCTGGATGGCGTGCGTGCCGATACCGCCCGCGCCGCCGTGCACCAGGAACGTCTCGCCTTCGGTGAGGCGCGCGAGCATGACGACGTTCGACCAGACCGTGCACGCCACCTCGGGCAGCGACGCGGCCGTCACGAGGTCGACGCCGTCCGGCACGGGCAGCAACTGCCCGGCCGGGACGACGACCCGCGAGCCGTAGCCGCCGCCGGCGAGCAGGGCGCACACCTCGTCGCCCACCCGCCAGCCGGACACGCCGTCGCCGAGCGCGGCGACCGTGCCGGAGCACTCCAGGCCCAGGACGTCCGACGCGCCGGGCGGCGGCGGGTAGTGGCCTTGGCGTTGCAGCAGGTCCGCCCGGTTGACCGCGGTGGCCGCGACGTCCAGCAGCACTTCGCCCGGACCGGGTTCGGAGTCCCGAACTTCCGTCCACTGGAGGACGTCCGGGCCGCCTGGTTCACGAATCGTGATCGCGTGCATGGTCCCTGACCGTAATCCGGTCGCACCCCCGGTGCCGCGCGGGCACCATCAGCGGGCATGGATCCCTGGCCCTATTGGCAACTCGTGCTCCGTACGCCCCGGCTGGAGTTGCGCCCGGACGACGACGCCGGGCTGCTGGAACTCGCCGAGGAGGCGCTGGCGGGCATCCACCCGCCGGAGCGGATGCCGTTCGGCGTGGAGTGGACCGACGCCCCGCGCGATCGGCTGGCGATCAACACGTTGCAGCACTACTGGTCGGTGCGCGCGACCCAGTCGCCGGAGCGGTGGACGGTGAACTTCCTGGCGCGGCTGGACGGCCGGGTGATCGGGGTGCAGACCTTGCACGCGGACTCGTTCGCCGTGACGAAAGAGGTCGGCACCGGGTCGTGGATCGGGCTGCGGCACCAGGGCCGAGGGATCGGCACGGAGATGCGGGCGGCGGTGCTGATGTTCGCGTTCGACCACCTCGGGGCGCTGGCGGCGCGGTCGAGCGCGTTCGCCGACAACCCGGCGTCGCTCGGGGTCAGCCGCAAGCTCGGGTACCGGGCGGACGGCACGTTCGTCCAGGTCCGGCGCGGGGAGGCGGCGACGCAGACCCGGCTGCTGGTGACCCGCGACGGGTTCGCCCGGCCCGACTGGGAGTTGGCCGTGACCGGCGTCACCCCGTGTCTGGAGATGCTCACGGGCTGCTAACCCGCCGAGTGACGGATTGTTTTCCGCACGTCGAGAGGTGAAGGTTCGGCATCCGAGTGAAGGGGAACTCGATCATGTCAGGTAGAACCGGGATCCGACGTGCGGCGATCCTCGCGGCGTCCGTGTCCCTCGTGCTCGTTCCCGCGCCGGTCGCCCAGGCCGGCCCCACGGGTCTGAACGGCCCGGCGCTGGCCAAGAAGCTCACCAAGAACGTCACGCTGGAAGGGGTCAACCGCCACCTGATCGCCTTCCAGCGGATCGCGGACCGCAACGGCGGCAACCGCGCGGCGGGCACGACCGGCTACGACGCCAGTGTGGAGTACGTGGCGGGCAGGCTGCGCGGTGCCGGCTTCGACGTCAGCACCCCGGAGTTCACCTACCAGGTGCAGGTCACCGACGCGGCGGTCGCGAAGGTCGGTGCGACGACGTACGAGAACATCCCGATGACGTTCTCCCCGCAGACCCCGGTCGGCGGTGTCACCGGCACGCTGCGCGCGGTGCCCGAGGACGCGACGCCCGGCTGCGAGGCGTCCGACTTCGCAGGCCAGGCCTTCGCCGGCGCGATCGCGCTGATCCGGCGCGGCGGGTGCACGTTCGACATCAAGCACCGGAACGCCGCCGCGGCCGGCGCGATCGCGGTGATCGTCGCGAACAACACGGCGGGCCCGCTGTCCGGCGTGACGCTCGGCTCGGCGGGCCTCGTCCCGACCGGCGGCGTGTCGCAGGCCGACGGCACCGCGCTGTTCGGGCAGGCCGGCCAGGCGGTCACGGTGGAGCTGCGGTTCCACCAGGAGGACCGCGTGTCGCGCAACGTCATCGCGCAGACCAGGACCGGCCGCAAGGACAACGTCGTGTTCGGCGGGGCGCACCTGGACAGCGTCCCGGCGGGCGCCGGCATCAACGACAACGGCACCGGGTCGGCCGGGCTGCTGGAGACGGCCCTCCAGCTCGGCGGGTCGCCGAAGGTCAACAACGCGGTCCGGTTCGGGTGGTGGGGCGCGGAGGAGCTGAACCTCCTCGGGTCCACCGCCTACGTCCGGTCGCTGACGTTCGAGCAGCAGCTCGACATCGCGCTGTACCTGAACTTCGACATGATCGGCTCGCCGAACGCCGGCTACTTCGTGTACGACGGCGACAACTCCGACGGTGTCGGGGCCGGCGCGGGACCGTACGGTTCGGCGCAGATCGAGAAGTCGTTCGTCGACTACCTGACCCTGGAGAAGCGGATTCCCGTCGAGGGGACCGACTTCACCGGGCGGTCGGACTACGGCGAGTTCATCCGCCAGGGAATCCCGGCGGGCGGCCTGTTCACCGGGGCCGAGGTGCTCAAGACGCCCGAGCAGGTGGCGAAGTGGGGCGGCACGGCGGGCATCGCCTACGACCCGAACTACCACGGTGTGGGGGACAACCTCGGGAACGTGGACCGTCGGGCGTTGGACCGGAACTCGGACGCGCTGGCCTGGGTCACGGCGTCCTACGCGGTCAGCACCGAGGACGTGAACGGTGTGCCGGCCCGGTCTTCGCGGGCTGCCGTGCGGTCGGCGGAGGTCCGGACGCTGCACATCGAGGACCACGACCACTCGCACGACGCGGTGGCGTAGGCGGTCGGTCCGGTAAGCGGTTCGGGTGACGGAGGGGTCGGTCCTGAGCGGACCGGCCCCTCCTCGCTGCCCGACCTCGCGGCTCCGGTTCCTCAGCCCAGGTTGTCGGTGTCGAAAGTGTTGCAGCGGGCCGGGTCGCCCGTGTCGAAGCCGAGGGTGTACCACTTCTGGCGCTGGGCCGACGAGCCGTGGGTGAACTGGGTGGTGTCGATGCGCCCGCCGCCCAGCTCCTTCTGGATGAAGTCGTCGCCGATCCGGGCCGCCGCGTCCAGCGCCGCCGCGATGTCGTCCTGCGTCACGCCGGTGATCAGGGGCTTGCCGGAGGCCGTCGGGATGGTCGTCGCGTGGTTCGCCCAGGCCCCCGCGTAGCAGTCGGCCTGCAGTTCGAGACGCACCGAGTCGGACTTGGGGCCGCTGCGCGTGCGCACCCGGTCGGACGTGCCCAGCAGGTTCTGGATGTGGTGGCCGTACTCGTGGGACAGCACGTAGCCCTCGACGAACGGGCCGCCGGTCGCGCCGAACTTCTGCCGCAGCTCCTGGAAGAAGTTCAGGTCGATGTACACCTGCGCGTCCGCCGGGCAGTAGAACGGGCCGACCGCGGAGGTGGCGTTGCCGCACCGGGTCTGGACGCCGCCGGCGAAGAAGTTCGTCTGGGCGGGCTGGTAGGTGCGGCCCGAGCGGGCGAACTGGTCGGTCCAGTAGCCCTGGATCGAGTTGATGAAGGCCACCGCGCGGCAGTCCGCGTTGCGGTTCGCGTCGGCGCCGGTCCGGCACTTCTCCTTGATCGCCTCCGAGCCGACCTGCTGGTCGCGGCCCACGTCCTGGAAGCCGGAGCCGGACGGTAGCTGGCCGCCGCCGCCGAGCTGGGAGAGCACGAAGTAGATGATCAGGCCGACGATCCCCAGGCCGCCACCGCCCAGGGCCACCCGCCCGCCCACGCCGCGGAGGTCGGAGACCTGGGATGTGTCGAGTTCGGCGTCCTCGTTGAACTGCACCGCGTGTCCTCCAACCAAGGGCCCCCACAAAGGCGGCACCACGATAGCTGGCACGGGGTACCCGCGGACGTCATCGGCGATGCGCGTCGGGCGCGGTTCCGCAGTCGCGCGGAGGCCTGGGTCCGGAGTCCGGAGTCGGGTGCCGCACCCGCGCAGAGGCCCAGGTGCGGAACCCGACGTCAAGGGTGCCGCACCTGGGTTTCTTTCCCTTGTGGAAGTGACTGATCCGGTTCGCCACGAGGTTGGCGTGGACCTCGGCCGGCGTCGCCGTGCGAGACGACGCCTGAGAACTCCGGGGTCAAACAGCGTCAAGCGCGGCAAGCGCGTCGATCACGCCGGAAGCGCCGCGCGCTCGAAACCTCGGGTGGAACCGCTCACGGTCGCGACCGGGACGATCTGTTCCATCCCGCCCGCGGGGTCGCGGCCGAACGCGGATCATCACAGCGAGGATTTCTCTGCACCGCACCACCTACCCCTTCCGGGCGTGCCGGTCGAGGGTTTCAGCTCGGGTTGCCCCGCCGGCAGGTCCACCTTCGAGGATGCGCTTGATCGGCCCGTTATTCAACCGTCCCGGGCATCCCTGAACTGGTGAAATACCGTTCATCCGGCCCGGTGGGACGGTCGTCGCGCGCGGTGAGCGGGCCGGGCGACCCGCTCACCGCGCGTGTCGTCACGCCACGGTCGTGATGCGGCCCAACGCCGGCGGCGCGGTGTTCGGGTGCGCGGTCAGGTAGCCGGTGAAGGCGTCCAGGTCGATGCCGCCGCCGGTGATGTCCGTGCCGTCGGTGAAGACGCTGAAGCCGTCACCGCCGCCCTGGAGGAACGAGTTGATCGTCACGCGGTAGCTCGCGGCCGGGTCGAGCGGCGTCCCGTTCAGCACGATGTCGGAGACCTTCGAGCCGATCGCGGCGGACGCCGACCACGTGTAGGTCAGGCCCGCGCTCGGCTGGAGGATGATCTGCCGCGGCGCGCCGTTCACGACCTGCCACTGCTGCTCCAGCGCCGCCTTGAGCTGCGCGCCGGTCAGCGTGACCGTCTGGAGGATGTTGCCGAACGGCTGCACGGTGAACGCCTCGCCGTAGGTCACCACCCCGTTGCCCTCGCCGGCCGGCGAGGACGCGTGGGTGAGGTCGGCCCGCACGCCGCCGGGGTTCATCAGCGCGAGGACCGCGCCGTTGCCCGTCGTGGCGGCGAGCTGGGAGTCGGCGATCAGGTTGCCCAGCGCGGACTCGCCCGCGCTGTTCTGCGCGCGCGGGATGTCCGACGCGATGGAGCCCACCGGGCGGTTCGCGATCGGGCCCGACTTGGACTTCGCCAGGTCGATCACGGACTGGATGGCCGGGTCGGGCGTGACGTTCCGGGTCACGACGTGGTTCTTCGCCACGGTCGCCGACCGGATCACCTCGCGGGTCCGCCGGTCGATCTTCAGGTCCACCACGGACAGCTCGCGGCCGAACGCCAGGCCCTCGATGAACGGGCGCGGGTTGCCGGCCGGGTCGGTGACCGTGCAGTTGTAGTGCTGGTGGCTGTGGCCGGAGAACACGGCGTCGATCTTCGGCGACACCTGCTCGGCGATGGTCCGGCCGGGGCCGCCGGACACCGTGCGGCAGTCGTCGGGGCCGCCGCCGGAGGTGTTGTCGCCCTGGTGGACCAGCAGCACGATGGACTTGACGCCCAGCCAGTTCAGCAGGTCGGCGTACCGGTTCGCCGCCGCGATCTCCTCGCCGAACCGCAGCTCCTTGATGCCGTTCGGGTCCACCAGGATGGGCACGTCCTTGAGCGGCATGCCGATGAAGCCGATCGGGACGCCGTCGCGGAACTCCACCCAGAACGGCGGCAGCGCGGGCAGGCCGTTCTCCGCCAGCGTCACGTTGGCGCCGAGGATCGGGAACTTCGCGCCGTCGTAGGACTCGCGGAACTGGCACCCGTCGGCGGGGTGGCAGCCACCCCGCTGCATGCGGAGGAGCTCCTGGTAGCCCTCGTCGAACTCGTGGTTGCCGGCGGCGGTGGTGTCCATGCCGACCCGGTTCAGGATCTCGACCGTCGGCTCGTCGTGGAACAGCGCGGACACGATCGGCGACGCCCCGATCAGGTCGCCCTGGCCGACGATGACGGAGTTGCGCACCTGCGCCTGGAGGTTCTTGATGTGCGTGGCGTTGTAAGCCGCGCCGCCCGCCTCCACCTGGGTGCCGTCGGACAGCGTGACCCGCCCCGACGAGCCGGACGGCGGCTCGATGTTGCCGTGCAGGTCGTTGATGCCGATCAGCCGGACGTCGACCGTGCGCAACGGCCTGTCGTCGGCCTGTGCCGGGGTTTGCGCGACGGTGACGGCCAGCCCGGCGACGGCGCTGAGCGCCAGTGCGGCCGTGGTCCGCCTGAACGAGGTCATAAGTGCGTTCCTCCCCTGACGGCGCCCCGGTAGGAGGGCGCACTACGGCGAGGGAGTTTGCCTTCCGGAGCTGACGCGCACCAGACATGCGTGTGGATCGTCCGTGAACGGAGATGTGCGGCCTAGCCTGGTGTCGTGACTGAGCAAGAGCCCCGGTGGCTTGACGACGGCGAGATGCGCGCGTGGCGGAACTACGTGGTCGGCGCCGCCATGCTGGCAGACCGCCTGCACCGCGAGCTGCAGGACCGGCACGCGCTGTCGTTGGCCGACTACGAGGTGCTCGTGCGGCTGTCCGAACAGCGTGGACTGCGCATGCGGATGTCCCAACTCGCGGAGGAGGTGGCGTCTTCCAAGAGCCGCGTCTCACACCAGGTGGCGCGGATGGAACGCGAGGGCCTGCTGCGCCGGCGGGAGTGCCCGGAGGACGGTCGGGGGGTGTTCGCGGAGCTGACCGACCTGGGGATGAAGACCCTGGAAGGCTCCGCGCCGACCCACGTGGACGGCGTGCGCGCGCACATGGTCGACCTGCTGTCGCGCGACGAGCAGGAGGTCCTGGCGAAGGTCTTCGACCGGGTCATCACCCACCTGCGGGGCCTGGACGGGTAACCTGCTGGACCTGCGACACCGGGAAGCGTGGCAGAGCGGCCGAATGCACCCGCCTTGAAAGCGGGAGACGGGCAACCGTCCGGGGGTTCAAATCCCTCCGCTTCCGCAGGCTGACCAGCAAGGACAGGGGTGGTCCACCGGCCAGTGAGCCGCCCCTGTCCTTGACCAGTCTCATTCACAGTCTCATTCGCGGGTCCACAGGAACCCACTCAGCCGGTGCGCGATGTCGTCGCGCATGGCCGCAGTGACGTGCATGTACCGTTCCGCGACCTTGGTGTTCGACCAGCCCATGAAGTCCATCACTGCCCGCTGAGGTACGCCGAGCAGTAGCAGGACTGTCGCGGCGGTGTGCCGTGCGTCGTGCAGCCGAGCGTCCCGAACCTTGGCGTCCGCCAGTAGCCGCTTCCATTCGTCGTGGTCGGCCCGAGGATCGAGCGGTTTGCCGTTGGGTTGGGTGAACATCCAGTCACCACCGTGCCAGAGATCCCCCGCAGCTTCCCGCTCCTTGTCTTGTGCCTCCTTGTGGCTCACGATCAGCTCGAAAAGCTGATCGGGCAGGCGGATGCCCCGCCGTCCTTTGCTCGACTTCACGTCGACCTCCAGGACTCCGCCGATTCGCTCCGGGCAATATCTGGCGTGCTTCACGCAGCCAACCGGGCAGGGTGGTGGACATTTCTTATGCTTCGTACAGGTGACCGGACACGACTTCGTCTTGTGGCGGGTGGCGATGCAGGCGGTCGGATCGGGGCAGCCGTGTTCGTACGTTTGCCGTTGACGTTGCTTGCTGACACGCAGAACTTTGGTGGTGGTGTTGAGCCGCGACCAGCGGAATCCAAGCGACTCGCCTTTTCTTGTACCGAGCGCCAGTGCCAGGATGAACCGCACGCCGTTGCGCCTGACGAGCGCGGCGGTCATAAGGGCTTGGATCTCCTCGGGCTCGAACGGCTCGACTTCGTCCTCTTCGAGCCGTGGTGCCTTCACGAGATCGAAAGGGTTCTCCCTGATGACCTTCCGCTTACGTGCCTCTCGCCACGCCGTTCGTGCCGTGCGGTGCACCTGGTGCACGGTTCCCGGTTTGAAGTCACCACTACGCCGCATCTTCGCGTACAGCTTTTCGAAATGCTCCGCTTCGGTTTGGTCCATCCATCGCTGACCCAGCGCTGGAATGACGTGCTTGTAAACCGCCGTCCTGTAGCCCTCAAGCGTCTTGTAGCGCACGTTTGGTGCGGCGATGTTCTCCACCCAGTGGGTCAGCCACTCGCGTACTCGCCAACGCTTCGCGCCGGCCTTGCGGATTTCTCCGCTATTCCGCTGGTTCTCCAGTTCGCGGACCTTGTCGCGAACCTCTCCCTCGTCCTTGCGCATAATGTGACGCCGGTCAGGTGTTCCGTCGTCTTTCGTGCCGACCGTGACACGGCCATGCCAGTAGCCGTCTTTGCCGTAGTAGACACTCGATGTGCCATTTGGTTGGCGCGTTGGTTTCGTGCGAGGCATATCGTGCCTCCTAGGCGGCATCCGGGCGTTGCAAGAGCTTCCGTGCGTAGGTGTCCACAGCAGACACGTGGATACGACGAAGACGTCCGATCTGTACCGACTCGATCTCGCCGTCACCGATGAGTCGGTACATGGTGGTGCGTCCGACTCCTAGCCTTTCTGCGGCTTCCTCGGTAGTCAGCAGCACCCGGTTAGAACGGACTTCAGAGGGTACTGCCTCCACTGCATCGGATGGTTGTTCGTTATCGGCAAGCAGCGCGGTCAGTTGCGCCACCAATGCAAGGATGGCTGCGGTATTTTTTGCGGTCATGCTGCACCTCCGGTGACGCGGTTGAGGGGGTAGGCGTCCCGGCCGTCCCGATGCTGGTCAGGCTGGGACGGCCGTGTTTGCCGGGACAGCTCGTCGGCTTGAGCCGTCGCATCGAACGTGTGGTGTCGCCGATCCATCTGGAGGGTATTCGCCGATTGCGCGCCTGTTCCTTTACCCACCATTCTGAGCAGCGGAGCATTTTTGCCACTTCGTGGGGACGGTAGTAAGCCGGCCCACCTGACGGATCTGTGGATCTGGGTCGGTGGCCGTGTTGTTTGCTCACTGAGGTTGCCTCCCAGGTCGGTACGTGTGCTGTGCGGGTGTGGGGTCGGGGTGTCAAACCCGCAAACCCGCCGGTTCGGGTGGGCACGGCCTGTGACCTGCGGTGATGTGGTGCGGGTTTGGGTGCGGGTCAAACCCGCAGCAAATCCGCGAGGGGGCGTTTCAAACCCGCAGGCCTGCCGGCGGGGGTGGTGTGCGGTCCGCCGCCCGGCCGCGGGCTACTGCCAGAGGTCGTGGTGGTCGTGGGTGGTTCGGTGGTCGGTGGCTTGGTCATCGGCGGTGCGGGTTTCGACCCAGAAGACGCGGGCTTTGGCGTGGGTGTCCATGGCGGAGCGGATGACGTAGTCGCCGTGCCAGCGTCCGATGTGACCGGTGAGGATGCGGCCGATGGATTTGGTGGAGGGGATGCGGCCCAGGTCGTCGGTGAGGAATGCTCCTTCCCATTGGTCTACGGGTTGGTTGTTGACGATGTCGATTTCGGCTTGTTGACGGAGGTGACGGCTGGTGATGCGGCGGTCGTGGTTGAGTTCGTGCCAGCGGGCGAGGAAGGCGACCCATTCGGCGTCTTCGTCGTCGGCTTCGCGCATGTCGGCGAGGTTGTCCAGGAATCCGTCGATGCCGTGGTGTGCAAGGAGTCCGCCGGATGCCTGCGCCCAGGTGGTGAACTGCCGCATGGTGTGACCGGAGCGGGGCGCGCCGGCTTGAATCCAGTCCATGACGAGGATGAGCAGGTGTCGCAGGACGGTGACACGGTTGGCGGGGTGTTTGAGCCAATTGTCCAGGTGGGGGATGCCGAACGCGGTTTGGTCGCGTTGGTCGGGGTGGGGGTCGTTGGGGTCGAGCCGGACCAGGACGGTGCGGGTGGCCATGTCGCCGCCCAGTCGGATGTTGTTGCCGGTGGCCATCCACAGCCTGTTGTTGGTGGCGGTGAAGCCTGCGCCGGAGGATCCGAGCATGCGGGCGGACCATTGTGGTGAGGTGAGCAGTTGGGCCAGTACGGCGGAGGCGATCACGGTGCCTTCGGCGATGTTGTCCCACAGCATGATCGGGGCGGCGCTGTGCAGGGCGCTGGTGATGGCTTTCTCCAGTTCGCTGTCGTCGCCCTTGCGCCAGACGAGGTTTTTGCAGCCGTAGATGTAGCCGAGGATTTCGGCGAGCAGGGTTTTGCCGCTGGACTGGGTGGTGGCGGAGATCAGGCCGAACGGGGTCAGGCACCCGAGGTAGGGGCGCAGGATCGGGGCGAGCAGCAGGGCGAGGTGGTTGGCGCGGTCGGCGGGCGCGACGAACGGGAAGTCGCACAGCAGCCGACCCAGTACGAAGGTTTTGGCGTCGGTGACCTGGTCGGCGGTGGGGTGGGCGGGGATGGGCGGGACGGGGGCGGCGGGGCAGTGGTAGAGGCCGGTGGCGGGGTCGTAGCCGGGGGTCTGGAGCAGGGTTCCGTCCGGGCGCAGCACGGGTGAGCCGACGATGCCGGTCAACGGCCGCACACCGGGCCAGTAGCGGGAGGACAGCACCGCCGACAACGCGGTCTTGGTGGGGCTGGCCTCCACCTCGGTCAGCTCGCCGGTTTCCTTGTCCTTCTTGAGCCGGTGGACGTAGGTGTGGTGGGCCAGCAGGAACGCCAGCCCCGACGCGGTGACCGGGTCGGCGGACACCGGCAGGGCGGCGGGTTGGGCGGCGGCGTGGTCGGCCAGAGCGGCGCCGGATATGCGGGACAGGTGCACCAACTGCCCGCCGGCGACGAAGACGTCGGGCAGCGCGCCACCGGCCACTGCGGTGGTGAGAGTGCGGATGGTGTCGGCCTCGCCGCCGATACGGATGGCCGGCCGGTCGGCGGGAACTGTCCCGTCGGCGGTGGCGACGTCGGCCGCGGTGTCCGTGTCGGTGGTGACGACGGGTTCGGCGGTGGTCATGCGACGGGCCTCCTCTCCGTGGCGCGCCGGGGTGTGTTCGGTGGTGGTCATGCGGCGTGGGGTTCGGTGGGCGTACGGGGTCGGGAGAACCCGGAGGCCAGCGCGTAACGGATCTCCCCGGCGGGCAGGCCGGCGGTAAGAGCGGCGTCGGTGAGGGCGGTCTCCACCCGGTCGCGGTCGATCCACCCTGCCTGGACCATCCCGGCGAGTCGGGTGGTGGAGCGGAACAGCTTGCGGTTGCGTCCGGTGTCGGGTTCCATGCCGGCCAGTTCGGTGCAGGCGCTGCGCAATGCGGCGGCGGCGTAGCGGGTGTTGCGGTCTCCGCCACCGCCCGTGGTGACCTCCACAGCCGGCCGTGTGTGCGCGCGTACGGCGTGTGGCGTGGTGTGGCGGTCGTGTCCGGTGCGCACGAGGTCTGCGGCCAGCCAGGCGGGCAGTGGGGCGGCGCTGAGAGCGTCGGAGGCGCGCCGGTAGGCACCGGCCGGGGTGGTGGAACCGGGCAACACGACGTAGCCGCCGTGGGCCTTGATGTCGATCTGCCAGCCCAGGCCGCTGCGCACGGTGCCGTCGTCGTGGGCCCGGCCGCTGCTGGACTTCCAGCGGCCGGGTTGGGCGGTGTAGAGCAGGTGCAGCCCGCCGGAAGGGGTCTGGGTGGACAGGGTGCCGGGGTCGACGGCGGCGTCGCGTAGGCCGGCCAGTGTGGCGTAGGTGTCGATGCCGTCGGCCGGCGGCGGCTGATCGGCGGGCCAGGGCACGCCGTTGAGCGGTTGGGCGGGTGGGGTGCCGCCGTGGGCGTCCAGGTCCACCGCCAGCAGCCCGGACGCGCCCAGGTGCACCGCCCACACTCCGCTTCGCCACCGCGCCGACCACCGCCGGATCACGGCCGGGTCGGCGGTGGCGGCCCACACCCCGTGGCACAGCGCGCCGTCCCGGCGGGCCAGGCACGGGCACTCGGTGATCGGGTGGCGTCCACCGCCCCGGCAGTCCGCGCACCCGGCGAGCGGGCGTTTGGTGCCGGGGTGCAACGGGAGCACGTGCCAGCCCTGCCGGTCGGCCAGCCACAGCGCGACCTGCGCGGCCGTGGTGGACGTGGTCGTCGTCGTGGTCATGGGCGGAGTCCTTCCGGGACGGAGCGAGCGGCAAGGGCAGCCCTGCTAGCCCCCGCGCGGGGGGTAGTGGGGCCGTGTGGGAACTGCGGATCCGGCGGGTGTGGACGCGGGTTTCGAACCCGCCGCTGCACCCAAACCCGCACCCAAACCCGCGCGGTGTGGCCGCAGGTCAGGCGCGTGTTCCCTCGCCCGATGCGGGTTTGCGGGTTTGTTTCCACCTCTGAGGGGAGGTTGGTGTTGGTCAGGGTTCGGCGGATGCTGCGGGCCAGGGACGGTGTCGTGGTCACGTCCCCGGCGCGGGTCATGCGGCTGCCCTCCTCCGGTCGTGTGCGGCGACTTCTTCGGGGGTGAGGTATTCGCGTCCCCAGCGGGTCCACTGGTCGGGGTGGACGTGGTCCCAAATGCGGGTGCATTGGTCGGGGTGGACGTAGGTCCAGATGCGGGCGGGTCCGTGGCGGTCGGTGATGGCGGGGTTGGGGTTGGTGGCGGTCCGGCCGGTGGGCAGGTAGCAGCGTTCGGAGCTGCACGGGTGGTGGATCGGGTACCGGCCGCGCCGGCTGGCTTCGCGCGTGGCGAGCCAGTCGGTGTAGAAGAACCAGCGGCGGTGTTTCGGCCCGCCTTCCAGCGCGACCAGGGGTGTGTGCGGGTCGGTGAGGTGTGGTGCGGGGGTGGTCATGCCGCTTCTCCGAGGTGGTGTCAGGCGGCGTGGCCGAGGGAGCGCGCTACGGCGTCGACCAGGAATTCGGCCGCCGGGGGCGTGACGCCGTTGCCGAGTTGCTTGACCCGCTCGCGTTTGTTGCCGGTGACGATGTAGTCGGGGGTGAACGCCATCGCGGCCTGGATCTCCGGAACGGTGAGCATCCGGAACGTGCAGTCCTCCACCAGCGGTGGCGTGTCCGACCACCCCACGAGGGACTGATGACCGGCCGTGGTCAGCGTCCGCATCGGCTCGGCGACCGGGGTGGACAGGTAGCCCGCGTCACCGCGGACGGTGTTGTGCCGCACCAGCATGTGGTGGTTGCCGTTGGCGGTGACGGTGGCCAGCGGTTCACGCACGTCGCGCGCGGTGCTGCCACCGCCGCGCAGTTCGGCGATGAACGCCAGCCCGTAGCGGTCCAGCGTGGTGAGCGTCCCGATCGGCCGGTCGGCCGGGTGCGCCGTCCCGGCGGTGGAGTAGTACGGCACCACCAGCGCGGACTCGTGCCGGGTGGTCTGCGTGCGCATCGGCACCGACGCGGGCGCGGCGGCGTTGCCGGGCCGGCCCTCGACCGGCACGATCAGCCCTTCGTTCTCCCGTGTGGTGCGGGCCCGGAACGGCATCGAGACCGGTTGGGCGTCCTCGTTCCACGTCCCGCCCGACGGGACCAGTTGCGGCACGCCGTACCGGGTCAGTCCGGCCTTGATCCGCGCGACGGTCTTGTCCGACAGCGGCTTGCGGCGGTCGCCGATGCGTTCACCCGGTGTCGTCCAGTCGATCGCGGACGCGGCGGGCAACGTATACGGCTCGACCGGCCGGCCGCAGCCCGGCGTGGTGCACACGTAGACGTACTGCGCCCGGTAGCGGCCCCACCGCGCCAGCGGCCAGGACTTCGACCGGGCCTTGAACACCTGCCGCGTCTCCACCCGGCGGTCGCACGCGGTGCACCAACCCGGCGGGCGTGGCTCCAGGTCCGGCGCCCGGTTGCCCTTGCGCCAGAACACGACGTACATCCGGTCTCTGCTCTGCGGCGCACGGGGTGCGGCGATCGCGGGGGCGTGCATGGAGTTCAGGTAGACGATGTGGTGGTCGTAGCCGTAGGAGTCCATGGCCATCAGCCACGCCTGGAACGGTGGCCACGCTGCCGCGTCGACCACGTTCTCCACGATCACGGCGTCGTATCGGTGCGCTTCGGCGAACCGGGGCACGTCCCACATCGTCGCGCGGGAGCGCTCCGCGACGTGGTCGGGCAACGGCTCGCCGAACAGGCCGGGCTCGTCCGGGCGGAGACCCTGTTTGCGGCCCTTGGCGACGCTGTGGTTGGTGCACTCCGGCGATGCCCACAGGATGTTCGTCCGCCGGTATCGACGCGGCTCCACTTGGCTGATGTCCGCACAGTCGTGTGCGCAGAACGGGAAGTTGGCCGAATGGGTCTCGATGGCCTGCGGCGAATGGTTCGCGGCCATGGCCAGTTCGACACCGGGGACTGACGTGGCACCGAGCCCGGAGCCACCGGCTCCGCAGAACAGGTCCGTAACGGTCAGCATGCTGCAACTCCAGGGATCGTGTCGCCTGTGGACGGTGGCGCGGTGCCGCGCCCACCGGGGTGGTCACGTGGGCGCGGCACCGGGCTGGTGGGGCTAGAAGTCGGTGTCGATGAACAGCGCGGTGTAGGCGGCGAGGACGCGCGCCTTGACCTCGGGGGTGGTCGTCAGGTGGTGCTGGTCGCGGGTCCAGTCCGGTCCGGCGAGTGCCGCCGCGATCGCGCGGGCGTGCTGGAGGGACAGGTGCCCGTTGGACCACACGAACTTTCCGGATGCGGTGTGCAGGACGTTGAAGTCGCCGACGAAGCCGGCATCGCCGTGCTCGTCGCGTCGGACGGTCGGGGCGACGAGCAGTCCCGGCGTGGTGGTGGTCTCCGCGACGACGGGGATGTCCCCCTTTCCGTTGGCCACGGTGGCGGTGACCAGAGCGCCGGAGGCGACCTCCGCGAGGGTCGGTTCGGTAGGGACGGTGGATGCGGACATGGCGTGGCTCCTGTCGATGGGCGGAACGATGCGACGCGGCCGGCTGCGGGTGTGGCGCACCGGGCCGGGGTGGGGCGGGTCAGCGGATGTGGATGACGGCGGTGGTGGTGTTGTCCGGTCCGTCCTCGTCCTGGGGGCCGGCGAGTGCTGCGGTGACCAGGTGGTCGGCTAGTTGCCGGGGGTGGGGGTGCTCTGCGGTGAGCGTGGCGATTTCGGGATCGGTCAGGGGCTTGTGGATGCCGTCGCTGGTGAGGATCACCAGCGGGTCGCGGGTGCTGGTGGTGGTGATGGACGCGACGGTGGCGCGGGCCAGGGTGGTGCGGACGTGGGCGTCAAGGTCCCAGGTGGAGCCGTGGTAGCCGTGGTCGCGGAGCATCTGCGCGACGGTGTGGTCGGCGGTGTGGCCGCTGAGGTTGTTCCTGGGGTCCAGGGAGTAGGCGCGGGTGTCGCCGCAGTGCGCGATGCTGGTTTCGCCGTCCGGGTAGGTCACCGCCAGCACGCCGACCGCGTTGGGTGTGGTGATGTCGGCGGTACCGGAGGACACGAGTTCGGCGGCGGCGAGCAGTCCGGCCAGTGCCCCCCGGCGTGCGCCGACGCGGGCGGCGACTTCGGCCAGCAGCGGCACCGTGGCGGCGACGGTGTCGTTGCTGCCGATGCCGTCGATCAGGGCCACGGCGGTGGTGCCGTCCGGCCCGGTGGCGGTGGCGGTGGCGTCGCACTGGTGGCTGCGTGCGCCGATGTGGGTGGCGGTGTGGACGGTGACGGTGCGCGTGGTGCTCACGATGAGATGTCTCCTGTGGACGGTGCGAACGTGGGTGTGCGGGTGTGTCACGTCGTCGTGGTGCGCTGCTACTTGGCGGCTTTGTCTGCGGCTTTGCAGGTGCGGCACCAGGTGCGGCTGGTGAACCAGGTCCACACGGCTTTGGGCTTGTCGACGGTCAGGCCGCAGACGGTGGTGGACTTGCCGTTCCACCAACTGCGGGAGGCTTCGAGGTGGATCAGGTTGTCGTCGGACACGGCCTGTTCTCCTTGGTGTGTGGGTGATTGCGCCCGCGCAGGTCCGCGCCGGCGGGTCGGATCCGGCGTGCGCGATGGTCACTGTGTGTAGCGAGATGTGGGCAAGCGGGGGTCGACGCAGCGAGCGGGATTCGGGAGCTGTCGGTGCGTGCTGCGGGGTGGCCAGGGAAGCTGTGGACAGGGACGCAGAAGGTGCTGTGGGGCCGGTTTCGGCTGGTCGCGGCCGTCCTGTGTGGATCTTCCCTGGTGTGGTTCGCTGCTGGTGGGGGCAGGGAGGCGAGGTCAGGGAAGGGGTCAGGGGAAAATCCCTGTCCGATGGTGGTTCCCTGTCCGGCTTCCCTGCCGCCGGCTGGGTGTCGCGAGCGGTGGTCAGGCGTCGTCGTCGTCGGTGTCGTCGCCCTGCTCGTTGTCACGGAGAGTGATGGCTTCGGTGATGTCGTCGGCTTTGACCAGGCTGTCGCCGTCGCTCTTGCGGATGGGCACGTGCGTGTCGCGCAGCGCGGCGGCGAAGGTCTTGGCGGTCCAGTCGCCGTAGTGGTCGGGGTTGTGGTCGATCAGGGCGCGCAGCGCGACGGCGGTGCGCATCCGTGTCTGGTCGCCCAGAGCGCGGGCGAGGTCGGTCAGGAAGTCCGGTGCGGGCTCCCGGTCGGTGTGGTCGCCGCTGCGGGCGGGGGCGTGGGCGGCGCGTAGTTCCATCGCGCGGGCGGCTACGTCGGCCAGCTCCTCGGCGTTGAGGTAGTGGCAGCGCAGCACGCCGGGTTTGGCCATGATGCCGCGCACCATCGCGGTCCCGACGTCGCCGGGGCCTTCGTCGGTGGACGGTTCCAGGTCCACCGACGAGATGCCGGCTTTGTAGGAGCCGGTGCCGAGTACGGCGTCGTTGCCCTGCTGGTCGCCGATGGCGAAGCAGGCCTTGCACGAGGTCACGGCGGTGACCTTGCGCGGCAGGGACTGCGTGGACGCCTCCGGTGTGGCGAACATGATGGTGACGGCGTACTTGCGGGCGGTGGAGACCAGTTTCATGACCACGTCGGCGGCACGTTCGCCGTAGTCCTCGTCCATGAACAGGATCTGGCACTCGTCCAGCACCACCACCCGGGGCCGCAGACGCGCGTCGCGTTCGGCGACCTTGCGGTTCACGGCGCGTTCCTTGTTCTCCCGCAACGCCTTGCCCCGCGTCTCCAGCTCGCCGTACAGCGCCTCCAGGGTGTCCAGGCACGCCTTGACGGTCTCCTTGTCCCCGCTGGTGCGCAGCGTGCGCAGCCGGGGCCGTAGCGGTTCGTAGTCGAAGTTCTCGGCGAAGACGAACACGTCCACCTCGACCAGCGGATCGAGTACCGCCCCGGCGACCAGGGTGATGTAGAGGCTGGACTTGCCCGAGCCCATCACCCCGCCCGCGACGTAGTTGCGCTGGAACAGTTGGGCCACCACCTGCTCACCGCGGATGTTGACCCCGACCGGGATCCCGGTGAAGTAGTCGGTGGGGCCGTCGCCGTCCAGCAGCGGCCACGGGTCGACAGGTCCGGACAGTGCGCCCGGGTTGGCCACCCACAGGTCCAGCACTCCGGCCTGTCCCTTCGGTTCGGAGGGCCACACCTCGGTCGGGGTGCGCACGAGGTTGTGCGCCAGCACGGTCTTGCGCTTGACGATCTCCTCCACCGGCACCCCGAGCGGCAGCACCAGTTGCATGCGCCAGCCCTTGCCGTCCATGACCGGCGGCTGCACCCACATCGGGGTGACGCTGGTGCCCCAGCCCTTCTTGAACGCCTCCTTGAGCTTGGGCAGCCCGCTGAGGTGTCGCAGCGCGGTCAGCACCGACGACTCGTCGGGGATGATGCTGCGCCCGTCCGCCGGTACCGCCTCGGTGTCCACCGCCCACATCGGCAACGTGCCGCGCGAGCGGCCGGCCGGGATGGTGCGCGCCGCCCACGACACCGCGCCGCCGACGGCCCAGACCCACCAGTAGCCGCCGACCGGGGACAGCTCGGCCACGGTGGTCCAGAACCCCACCACGTCGGTCCACCGGTCGGTCAGCGACCCCGCGCCGAGCACGGCCTGTGCCGCCGCGTAGCCCAGGACCACCACATGCACCCCGCCGACCAGCAGGATCACGCCACCCGACCAGCGCAGCACCTCGATACGGCGTTCCCGGCCGCGCTGCGCCACACCGGAGCGCCGCCGCTCCAACGTCTCCTCCAGCTCCCGCAGCACGTGGAAGTCCTCGGAGTTCCTGGCGTTGACCCGCAGGGTGGTGATGGCCTGTTCCAGGTCCAGGTGCCTGCGGCGGTTGCGCCGCTCCTCACGCCGGATCCGGGAACCCGCCACCGCGTACCCGGCGTTGCGCAGCACCCACCGACCCGCACCCCGCGCGACCGGCGCGGCCTTGCGACCGGCCACCCGGGTCCGGGCCACCACCGCGCGGGCCGCGCTCTGCGCCGCCAACCGGCGGTCCAAATCCGCGGACTCCTCCTCGGACAGGATCTCGCCCTCGACCACCGTGGCCGGCTCGATCTCCGCCGGCCCCACGTCCGGGCCGGGCACGTCCGGGCGCAGCGCGCGTACGTTGTCGGGCACGTCGTCGGGGTCCGGGGTGGGTGCGGTGGTGGTGGTCACGGGGTCACCTCCTGGCGGTCGGTCAGGGCGTCACGGACTTCGCTGGCGGTCTTGGTGGACCCGCCGAAGCGGGCCAGGATGGCGCGCGCGGACGGGCGCGCGGGCAGGTCGCCGGCGGTGATCGCGGCCTGTACGGCGGGCAGCAGCTCCGCCGCTTTCGCACTGAGCCCCGAGCCGTGTTCGCGCTGTACGATCGCGGTTTCCCCGCCCGGTGCGTCGGGTGCGGCGCGCGGCGGGTCGACCTCCCCGATGCCGGCGGCGGCGGTGGTGTCGGGCGGGGTCAGGGTGACCGGGACGATGACCCCACCCAGGATGGTCAGCGCGCCCTCGCGGGCGGCGCGGCGGTCGGCGCGGCGTTGATGGCGCACGATGACCCGCGCCAACCGGCGGTCACGGCGGGTGGAGTCGGGGCCGACGCCGTAGCGGTCGACCCACGCCGCACGCCACGCCGCTTCCACGGGGGTGTCGGTGCGGGCCGCGTGGATCGCGGCGGCGGCCCACGACAGGCGGGGGTAGCGCAGCCGTCGCCACAACGCGCGCCGCAACTGCGCACCCGAGCGGCCTTCGGCGGCGGCGTGGTCGGCGGACTGCCGCACGTGGTGCAGCAGCACCCCGAGCAGCGACATGGCCGCCAGCACCACCCCGACCACCACACCGTGATCGGTGGCGTTGTGCAGCAACTGGATCGCGGCGGCCACCCCACCCAGCACCCACATCCAGGTGGGCAGCGCCCCGACCGGCAGACCGGCCCGCCTGCGGCGGTGTGCCTCGAACGCGCACACCCACGCCCCGGACTCGACCGCCAGCGGGAACAGCCAGCCCCACCAGCCCAGGTGCAGTGTGGTGGCGGCGAAGTCCTGTTGGGACCGCCACGCGATCGTGATCGGGGAGACGATGACGGTGGCCCACAACGCCGAGAGCAGCCAGTCGGGCAGCCGGGCGGCCACCGCCCGCCGGGTGGCGCGGCGCCGGGCACGAGCGGCGTCACGTGCCTCCTGCTCCCGGCGGGCGCGCCGGTCGGCGAAGTCCGCGGCTGCCTGCACGCGGGCCTGGTCGACCTGGACCAGGGTCAGCGCGGTCTGTGCGCGGGTCTGCTCGGCAGCGGCCTGGGCCTGCACCGCCTGGGCCTGCGCGGCGGTCCGTTCGGCCCGGCGGTCGTAGAACGTGGCGGTCATCGCAGCACCCCTTTCCGGTGGAACCGGCCGTGCCGGAACCCGGCCGGTCGGGAGAACAGACGGGACAAGGCGAGCGCGGTCACCAGCGACGGCAGCCCGAGCACGAGCATCACGAGGGCCGGGTCGTCGGTCTGGGTGACCACCGCCCACTGCGCCAGGCCGATCAGCCCGGCGCAGACCAGCAGCTTCCACAGCAGCACCACGACCAGCAGGACGACCACAGCGCCCAGCACGGCCAGCAGGACCGGGACGGCACCCATCACGCCACCGCCGGGGGGACCGGGGACCGGACCGGCTTGCCCTGCCTGTGCGCGTAGGCGATCTCCTCACGGGTGGATTCCCCGATGTAGCCACCAGGCGCGATCACGAGCAGTTCGTCCGCAAGGTCGATCTTCGCCAGGTGCAGCGTGTCCAGACCGGGTTTCGGGTCGCACCCGGCCGGAAGCGACACCGGCAGCGGTCGTGTCGTGTTCACGTGCGGCATCAACACGATGCGGCCGGCGAGGGACTCTTCGACGGCGGCCACGCGCATCTGCTCCTCGAACCGCATCGACCCGCTGATGCACACGATGCGCGGCCGACCGGCGTCGGCCGGCCACGGCCTGACCGGGATGCCGTCCGTGATCCGGTGGGCCTGTTGGTCGGCGTGCTCCGCCAGGTCGTGGGCGGTTTCCCAGGCGAACGGGTCGCCGGTCTTGCGTGCGAACTCGCGCCACAGGTCGCCGAGCACGAACCACCAGTGGGCGCGGTCGTCGGCCGGTGCGGTGGGCGTGGGTCGTGCCACACCGTGGCCGATCACGGCGAGCAGGGCGCGCAGGTGGTGCGGTGTCTGGAGGTGCGCGGGTGCGGTGTCCCGCGAAATGCGGTGTGTCATCGTGGGGTCTCCACTGGTCACGTGCTGGTGGACGGGATAGGCCGGACCGGCGGCGTTCTTCTTGGCGGGAGTGGGCCGCCGGTCCGGGCGCGGTGTCGGGGTTGGTCAGCGTTCCTCGTCGGCCAGGCGGCGCGCCTCCAGCGCGGCGTCGGCGGCGCGGCAGGCCAGGCGCTGCAATTCCTCGTCGTCGGGGCGGCGGTTGGCGAAGCCGGTGATCCAGTCCGAGGTGCCCGCCGTCAGCTTCGCGGCGACCTCGGCCTGCTTCTTCTGTGACCAGGCCATGTCGATCTCTCCTTGTGTCATCGGTAGTCGTTGTGGCGAGTCCGGCCGGCGCAGGTCAGGCGGCCTGTGCGGGCCGTTGGAAGCGGGCGGGCCAGGTGTGCGATACCTGCCGGGTGGGTCGGCCGGGGCAGGCGGTGCGGTGGGTACCGCAGTGCACGCGCACCATCCGGCCGTCACCGAGGTTGGCGAGCACGGTGGTCAGACCGCAGCCCTGCTTGCACTTGTGGGCGGTGCCCACGGGGTCCGGGATGAACATGACGCGGTCTCCTCACTGGTCGGGGTCGTCGTCCGGGAAGGTCCAGCCGCCGTGGCAGGCGGTGCGGTCCAGCCACATCAGGCCACCGCCGTCACGGCCAGCGCTGCGGCGACCAGCAGCAGCGACAGCAGCAGGCAGTCCACCGCGCCGCGCACCCGCCGGAACTTGGTGGCCGCGATCACCGCCAGACGCACCGCGTCGGCCGCCTGCACCTCGGCACCGGCCGGTTGCCCGGCCAGCGTGTCCAGCAGACCCGCCGGCTCGTCGGCGAACCGCGCCAGGAACGAGAACCCGAAGTCGTCGCCCGGCCCGAACCTCGGGCGCAGCACCAGCAACAGCAACAGCACCGCCACCAGCGCCGGCACCGCCGCGCCCCACAACACGAGCCCGGCGGCGGACGGCAACGGCCTGGTGGCCAACGCCACCACACCCGCCAGCGCACCACCGAACAGCGGCAACAGCCCGGCCGCCTTGGTGTCGGCCCGCACGATCTGCGCCGCCGCGTCGGCGTGCGCCAACTCCACCCGCACCCCGACTTCCCACCGGGACGAATCCTGCGCGGTCATCAACCGTCCACCCCTTTCTGCGCAGTCTGTGTCTGGTGTGGACAATCGGGGCGGGTCACCATTTGCCGCAGTTGCTGCAACGGTCCAGAGTGGCGCTGTTTTCGAGCCCGCAGACGCCGCACTTCCACGTGAAGCCTTCGCCGCCGTTGGCCATGACGGCGGTCGTGGGTTCCGGGGCGGTTCCGATGTCGGTGGCGGTGGCGACCGGGGCCGATAGGCTGAGGGTGGTGTTGTTGTCGTGCATGAGGCTTCCTTCCGGTACGTGAGTGCTGGATGGAGACCGGTCGGGGCGGGGATCTTCTGGCGGAGGCACCCGCCCCGGCCGGGGCTAGCGAGGATCGGCCGGCGTTCCGGCCTCGTGCGCGGCGTTGTCGGCGGCGCGTTCGGCGCGGGACGGGGGCGGGGTCCAGCCGGCCCATTCGTCCTTGGCCTGGTCGACCTTGTCGGCGATCGCGGCGCGGAGCCTGTCGGTGATGCCCATGGGGATGTCCTCCAGTGCGGTAGTGGTTCGTCCGCGCTCAATGCGCGGGTCACGACGTCGGCTGTCAGGCGGCCGACTGCATCTCGGTGTGCCCGTCTGCTTCGAAGCAGGGCCAGCACTGCCCGGTGCTCGTGGGCACGACGTAGAGGGGGTCTTTGCCGCAGTTGCGGCAGAGGCGGCGGGCGAGGTTGGCCTTGGCCAGCGCGGTCCACCGGGCGGGTGTCATCGGCCGGACCGGCAGGGCGCGGTCGATCAGGTACAGCGACGCGAACGAGGTCTTGCCGGACCCGTTGTGCCGCACGTACAACACCGCCACCGGGTCCTGCCCGCCGGGCCGCAGACCCAACGCCCGT
The DNA here is from genome assembly GCF_050942485.1 of Actinosynnema sp. CS-041913. Classification (NCBI taxonomy): domain Bacteria; kingdom Bacillati; phylum Actinomycetota; class Actinomycetes; order Pseudonocardiales; family Pseudonocardiaceae; genus Actinosynnema; species Actinosynnema sp. CS-041913. The sequence goes on from NZ_CP192037.1 coordinate 210,052, forward strand.
AACTGCCGGAACGTGGCGAGCTTGTCCCGGAGGGGCGCAGCCGTAGGACAGCAACGGCAACCCCTCGTGCACACCCCGCGTGTACTGCGGGCCTTCGGCCCACGGCACAGACGGGACCAGCACCCAGGGGAACCGGCGGGCCACTACGCCACCCGCTCCGCAGCCGCCCCGGCGACACGCGCCAGGTACGCGGTCAACGACCGGCCCGCCTCCTCGGCACTGTCCAGGTGCACCTTTGCCGCGTCGTACAACGCCGACCAGGCCAGGTTTCCGGGCTCGACCACGTCCTGTGCCTCCGTGTACACCGCAGCCATGGCGGAGTGCGCCTCGACCATGTCCCGGTAGTACGCCACCCAGTCGAACTCGTCATAGCCCTTGTCGTGGCAGCCCTCGTCGCTCGACCGGTGGATCACCTCACGCAGCCGGGCGTTCGCAGTGGCGAACCGCGCGTCGAAGCTCCGCAACGTCCTGCCCATCACGCGGCCTCCGTCCCGGCCTGCACGGACACGCCGGTCGGGGCGGCGTGCACGCGCAGGACCCGTACCGCGCTGCCCAGGGCGCGTTGCGCGATGCGGCGGTCCCGGCGGGCGCGGGCGGAGCCGTCCAGCACGGCCGTGGTCGTCACCGGCTGCGGCCGGCGCAGCTCGGCCAGCTCGGCGGACAGCTTCGGGTGGCTGATCAGGTGGTGGAACTCGGCGTCCAGGGCGGTCAGGACGCCGGAGGCGTCGAGCGCGGCGATGTCCTCGTCGGTCGGCTCCACCTCGGTGCCGACACTCGTGATCTCGTTGGCGTTCATCGGTCGAAACCCCTTGCGTAGGAACGGACAGGAACCGGGTGAAGCCGTTGGTTCCCGAACCCCCGCAGTGCCCGGCCGTAACCGATCGGGCGACCCGTGAAGCTCGACGGGCGTGATGCGGAGGAACGGCACCCAACGGCGGTGCGGACCAAACGAATAGCGCCGCTGACGAGCCACCCCACAGGGGTTTGCGCAGGTCAGCGACTTGGGAATCACTGGCCGGACTGAGTCTCGGCCGGTGTGCTGGGGTCACGGCACGGAAATGAATCGGCTACCCCGCCACCCTCACGTTTCACGGCCGAACATCGGGACACGGCCGCTCGGAGCGACGTGAGACGCGTTTATGAAGCCGCCGAAAGGCAGCGTTATCTCACATGGCGATTGCGCATGCAGGACATACGTCGTGCGCAATGGGCCTAGCACTAAGGCCGACCGCCTAACGCCGCGTGAGCGACGCTCCCAACCTGCTTGTCTCCGTTGTGTCCGCCGCCACATCGAGCGGCATGGCTGAAAGCTAGCAGTTGCGAGCTAACCAAGTCAACTGATTGGCCACAACTTGACACGAAGTAGGCTCCTACCTGCGGAAACGCCGTCGGCAAGGTTGCGAGGTAGCTGCTATGCTGCTGACTTGGTTGCCCAGCACACCCGGAGGTGGCATGTCAGGCCCAGGTCCCCGCGTCGCGCGCGGCGAGTCCTTGCAGCAGCAGGTAGCGCGCAACATCCGGAACCAGATCGCAGCCGGAGTGCTCCGCCATGGCCAACCGTTGCCGTCAACGCGAGACCTTGCCGAACAGTGGAATGTGAGCACATTTACAATAGATAAGGCTATGCAGATCCTTGTCACCGAAGGCTCGGTCGTAAGTAAGCCGCGTGCTGGTCGGGTCATCAATGCGCCAGATCAAGGCATCCGTCACGAAGTTAGGAGCGATACGCCGTCTGTACTGCTTATTGGTGGATTCGCGGGAAGTGGTAAGACGGAACTTGGGCGCGTGCTCGCTCGGGAAACCGGATGGCCGATGTTGGACAAAGACACGCTCACTCGCCCCGTTGTCGAGGCTGCCTTGGAAATCTTGGGTCGTTCACCCAATGATCGTGAGTCCGAAGAATACCTGAATCGCATTCGACCGCGCGAGTACGAAGCGCTAGTCAATGCGCTGACTGAGAATGTCCAGTGCGGAACGAGCGTTATAGCTACCGCACCATTCATCCGGGAATTCGGAGACCCTGTCTGGGTGAAGCGCATGGAAGCTGCATGTGCCGATATGAACGCAAAGCTCTTTATCGTCTGGGTTGCATGCGATGCGGGTACGATGCATACCTATATTCGGCATCGCGGTGCCGCGCGTGACGCGTACAAGCTTGACAACTGGGAAAGCTACGTCGACTCGATCGATATCGATTTTGAGCCGCCCGTTCGACATTTCACGGTAGATAACAGTGCATCAGGTGCACCACTTCAAGCCCAGGCGCGTGAACTGATCCGCACGGTAATTGGCGGGTGGCAGGAGGCATGAAAGATAAGACGGCAACTGTCCTCGTAAGTCACGAAGAAGACGATGCGGTAGGGCGTCGCATAATCCAGTTGATTCCTGGCGTCGAGGTAGTTGCCTACGACCCTGATGCTACGGTTTTGGATGACACGCAGCGATCGGCGGATATTCTTGTTCCATCGTACCGTGGAAGTCACCGGCCGATTCCGCTGATCACGCAGCTACCGCGATTGCGAATGGTTCAACTGCTTTCGGCCGGTGTCGATGAGTGGATCGCTTATATCCCGGCTAATGTCACCCTGGCGAGCGCTAGAGGGGCGCATGCGGGGCCAGTGTCAGAGTGGGTTATTTCGGCGATCCTGACTCAGATGCGCCAGTGGCCAGCCCTTGTTAGGTTCCAGGACTCCGAGACTTGGGCTCACCGGCTGTTCTCGGCAGATACATTGGCAGGCAAACGTGCATTGATCGTCGGCGCTGGCAGTATTGGCACAGCGGTAGCGGCGCGACTGTCCCCCTTTGGAGCACTTTCGACACTTGTTGCCCGCACGGCGCGCGATGGCGTCTACTCATGGTCAGAACTCTCGCGCCTCATCCCCGGTCACGATATCGTGGTTATCTCCGCCCCGTTGAATGACGAAACCAGAGGTTTGATGGGGCGAGCACTCTTGGCGTTGATGGATGACGGTGCGCTACTTGTAAATGTGGGACGCGGTCAGATCGTAGACACGGAAGCGCTTGTTGCGGAACTACGTTCGGGCCGCCTTAGAGCGGCTTTGGACGTAACGGACCCCGAACCGCTGCCACAGGGGCACCCACTATGGAAAGCGCCGAACGTGATTATCAGCCCGCACTCGGCCCGAACTGTGCCCGGAACTAATAGGCTCTGCTACGAGGTTGCAGCCGAACAGATTCAGGAATTCATTGCTGGACGTCGCCCGGCGAACGCGATCGAGAGGTGATGCCATGTGCGACATGGGGCAGCCTACTTGCCGGAGCGCCCCCGCTCGCGAAGCTGCGCTGACTACTTGCGGTCTTGCTCGATAAGTTGGGTCAGCAATCCGGTGATCTCGTTCATTCCCTGGTGAACCTTGGCGAACCCGTCACGAGTCTCCCGTTGGTGCTCAAGCTGCGTTTCTCGCAAGGCGTTCAGCGTTTTCGTGTGTGCGTTCAGCGCCTGGCGAAACTCCGACACATCACGGTCTGCCGCGCCCGCGAGCACGCGGGCGGCGGCGGCGTCCTGCCGCACTAGCAGCAGTTGCTGCTCCACAGCGACAAGCCGCGCTTCGATCTCCTCCAACGTGGCCACCTCCTCATGCTAGTTGGGTGCTGGTTCCGCTGACTGCCCCTGGGTCACCGCGCGGGGGCGGGGGTGTTGGGGACTCCGGAGGCAGCAGAGCGGCTGGCGTTGGCCGTTGAGAGGTCCGTAGAGCGCCTACGGGTTGGTGCAGCCAGTGTGTCCAGAGTGGACTGAACTAGTCTCAAACGTAGTCTCATCCCCCACGGTTCAGCGGTCGTTCATCGCCGTCCGGCGAGGTTCACGCGTGTGGTTTGACCTGCGGTTGGGTCGCTGACGGTCCGTGCCGTACGGCCATGCCGATACCTTGAAAGCGGGAGACGGGCAACCGTCCGGGGGTTCAAATCCCTCCGCTTCCGCTCGTCAGAGAGGTGCGGGCTGGTCCTCTGTGGACCTCCGCACCCTCTCGGTGCGGCAACGGAACCGGCCCAGTACCTGCCATGTTCGGCACAATACGAAATTCGCACGTGCCTTCTCTCCGATCACCGGTAGCCGTGCGTGGGTCTCATTCGGATTGCGTAACTATGCAAGAGCCTGGTTTTCGGTGTCCCCGTTCGAGTAGTTTCCCCGGGAATGTATTGACAGTCCCAGCTCGGCGGGCGGCTCGGGGGACGCCGGAACCGCAGCGGGTGTGGACCTCAGCAGGGGGGCATTGCCTTGTCTAGCAGTAGTGCTGTCGCGCGCCCGAAAACGGGCGCTCGGCTGGTCAGAGCGGTGACGGCGGGTGCGGTCGCGCTCGTCGTCACCCTTGGTGGCCACACCGCGTGGGCGCAGGACGGTGCGGCGCCGGCCACGGAGACCGTGACGGCGGAGCCGACTCCCACGGAGACGCCGAGCGAGACCCCGGTCGGAACGCCGACCGAGACCCCGACGGAAAGCCCGACCGGAACGCCGGCGGAGACCCCGGTGGAAAGCCCGACCGGAACGCCGGGCGAGACCCCCGTCGGAACCCCGTCCGGGACGCCGGGCGAAACCCCGTCGCACAACCCGGCCGAGACCAAGCCCGAGATCCCGGCCGACAAGCAGGCCGAGGTCCTCCGGCGGGAGGTCGAGGAGCAGGCGCCGCGGGTCGCCGACCTCCGGGTCACCGCGTCGTTCGACCGCGCCGTCTACCCGATCGACACCGACATCGCCATCCGCGTCACGGTGGAGAACGTCGGCCCGGTGGCCGCGACGGACGTCCGGCTCCGCGACATGACCAACCTGTCGCTGAAGTCCGGCCTGCTGGACCTGCGCCGCGTGCCCGGTCCCACGATCGGACCCGGCGAGCGCCGGACCTACGACCTGGTCGCCCGCCAGGGCTACTACGGCGGCAGCAACCCGGACGAGGTGTACTTCCAGGTCACCGTCGGGCAGGGGCCGCAAGAGTCGCTGGACACCGACCCGACCCCGAGCGACAACCATGCCCGGATCACCGCCCGCGTCCCGCGTGAGCTCGGCGCGGTGAACGCGGTGGTCTTCGTCGACGCCAACGGCAACGGCCAGGTGGACGCCGGCGAGGGGCAGGGCGGACTCTTCTTCAACGCCAACGGCGAGTCCGAGACCAAGCGGATCAACGGCCAGACCTCGGCCTCCGGCGAGGTGAAGTTCACCAACGTGACGACCGGCCACTACCGGCTGAACATCGGCTCGTCGGGGTCGTCGTCGAAGGTGCCCGCGCGGGGCGCCAGCGAGTTCGACGTCGTGGCCGGCCAGACCACCACCGTCCTCGTGCCGCTGGTGGCCCCCGTGTCCGAAGTGCTGGTGCCGACCGTCCAGTTCGTGAACGACCCGTTCGTGAACGTCGGCGACGAGGTGCAGATCAAGGTCACGCTGAAGAACGCCGGCTCCACGCCGCTCACCGGTGTGGTCGCGGTGTGCAACCAGAACAGCCCGACGCCGGGCCTGACGGGCACCGGCCCGGGGTGGGCGGCGCTGAACCCGGACGGTCCGGGCATCGCGCTGGCCGCCGGTGAGACCAAGTCGCTGGTCGTCACCGACGTCGTCCCCCGGGCGGCGTTCGACTACGGCAGCCTCTACGTCGGCTGCGACTTCGGCAACGACGGCCGCAACTCCGCCGGCTACCGGGGCGCCTCGGACTTCGCGGACGTCAACGGCCGGTACGGCGACGTCGCGGGCACCCTGCTGTTCGACGACGGCACCGGCGAGCGCCCGCTGACCAGGCAGCGCATCGTCGTCCTCGACCAGCGCACCGGCCTGTGGGCGGGTGAGACGACCACCGACGACAAGGGCGCGTGGCGGATCAACCGGGTGGCCGCGGGCCGCGCCAAGTTCGTGGTGCCGGGGCAGTTCAAGCCCCAGAACGGCGCGGAACTCGCGGTCGACGTCGTCGCGGGCCAGACCACGCCGGCGACGTTCCGGGTGGTGGCCGGCCCGCGGTGGGACGTGCCCGCGCACTCGCCCAAGATCGAGGTGACCGCGTCCTTCGACAAGGCCGCCTACGACGTCCGCGACGTGGTGACGGCCCGGTTCAAGATCGCCAACAACGGCACCGGCGGGCCGTACCGGGTGCACTTCGTCGAGGACCACTCCGCCACGACCCTCCAGTACGAGAGGGCGCAGTGGGGCCCGCTGACCTTCACCCACCCGAGCTACGGCGTGGAGTTGTGGCCCGGCCAGGTGCACGAGGTCGCCATCACCGGGACGATCCGCCCGTGGTCGCCGGTCGACACGGTCCGGCTGAAGGGCTCGTTCCAGTACAGCTCCCCGGGTCAGCCCGACCCCACGGCCTTCGACCTCTCGTCCAAGGTCGTCTACCAGACCGGTGACGCCGACGTCCTCGTCTACGGCGACGCCAACGACAACGGCGCGTTCGACCAGGGCGAAGCCCTGCCGGACGTCAAGCTGAGCTTCTACGGCGGCCTGCCGAGCCGGTCGTCCGACGGGCGCACCGACAGCGCCGGCCGGTTCCGGCTGGACGACGCACCCGCCGGTGTCCACCAGACGTACGTGACGACCGACGACACGGGTTGGGCCAGGCCGTTCGACTACTACGGCAAGTTCACCGTCGAGGCAGGGCAGACCACGCAGGTGGAGCTGCGCCTGGTGCGCCCGCTGTCGGACGAGCTGCACGCGGCGATCGAGTTCGACAAGGAGTCCTACGACAAGGACGAGCAGGTCCGCGTGAAGATCACGCTGACCAACGACGGCCCCGAGCTGCTGGTGAAGATGTTCTGCGCCGGCAACCTGCCCGGACCGGACACCGGTCCGGAGTGGGGACCGTTCGCCTACAACGGCCCCGGCGTCGTGCTGAAGGCCGGTGAGACGCGCGAGTTCCACGTGGTCGACACGATCCCCGCGTACGCCGCCGACCACGGTCTGATGTCGATCAACTGCGGGTTCGGCCCGACCCACGGCGACGGGTTGCCGTGGGCGAACGACCTGGCGAAGGTGACCGGCGTGACGACGACCGTCAACGGCCAGGTGGTCACCGGCAGCAAGTACCCGTACCAGGGCGTGCCGGACGTGAAGGTCGTGCTGCTGGACTACTTCACCGAGCAGCCCGTCGCGCGGGCGGTGGCCGACGGATCGGGCGCGTTCACGTTCCCGGACCTCAAGACGGGCATGTACAAGCCGGTCGTGGTGGGGCCGTGGAAGCTGGACGACGGCAAGCGCCCCTTGATCACGGCGGTGCGCGGCGAGACCCACGTGCAGAACATCCACGTGGTGCCCGGCCCGGAGGTGGCCGACCCGTGGGTGGACCCGCCGGGCGACCCGGACGCGCCCGGTGACCCGGACGCGCCGGGACAGCCCCCGGTCGCGGGCGGGCCGAACGCCGAGGGCGGCGAGCTGGCCGACACCGGCGCGAGCGTGGTCAGTCTCGGCCTGCTGGGCGGGCTCGTGCTGGTGCTCGGGTTCGTCGTGGTGATGTCGAGCCGACGCCGCACGGCGTGAGATCGGCCCGTTAGGGCGTGCACGGGGCGTGGTGCGGACGAGCACCACGCCCCGTGCTTGTGTCATGCGGCCCACACCGCGACCTGCCCCGCACAGTGTTAGCGTCGCTAACCAACTGCGCAGTGGAATCGAGGTGGCCGTGACGACGCTGGAGGTGCTCCTCGTCGTCCTCGCCGGGGTCTTCGCGGGCGGCATCAACACCGTGGTCGGGTCGGGGACGCTGGTGACGTTCCCGGTGCTGCTGGCCGTGGGCTTCCCGCCGGTGACCGCGAACGTCTCCAACAGCCTGGGGCTGGTGTCCGGCTCGTTCAGCGGCGCGATCGGCTACCGGCGCGAGCTCGTCGGGCAGGGCCCGCGGATCAAGCGGCTGCTGCCCGCGTCGATGCTGGGCGGCGTGGTCGGCGCGGTCCTGCTGATCAAGCTGCCGGAGGACGCGTTCGCCACGATCGTGCCGGTGCTGATCGCGGTCGCCCTCGTCCTGGTGATCGCCCAGCCCTGGCTCAACCGCAAGCTCGCCGAGCGCGAACGCCACGAGCACGGCGGTGCCGCGCTGTGGATCGGGGTGTTCCTCACGGGCATCTACGGCGGGTACTTCGGGGCCGCCCAGGGCGTGCTGGTGATGGGGCTGATGGGTGTGCTGATGAGCGAGCACATCCAGCGCACGAACGCCCTGAAGAACGTGCTCACCGCGTTCGTGAACCTGATCGCGGGCGTGTTGTTCATCTTCATCGCCGACGTGGCGTGGGACGCCGTGCTGGCGCTCGCGGTCGGCTCCGTGATCGGCGGCCAGCTCGGCGCGAAGGTCGGCCGCCGGCTCCCACCCGCCGTGCTGCGCGCGGTGATCGTGCTGGTGGGAGCCGTGGCCATCGTGCAGATCCTGACCCGGTGAGGAGCTAGGGCCGGAACGAGCGGGCGGCGGCCAGGAAGGCGTCGTTCTCCTCCGGCTCGCCGATGGTCACCCGCGCGCCGTCGCCGACGAACGCCCGGACGACCACCTTGTGCGCCAGGCAGTGCTCGTTGAACTCGGCCGTGCGCCCGCCCAGCGGCAGCCACACGAAGTTCGCCTGCGACACCGGCACCTCGTACCCGGCGGCCAGCAGCTCACCGCGCACCCGGCCGCGTTCGGCGACGATCGCGCGGCATCGGGCCATCAGCTCGTCCTCGGCGTCCAGCGACGCCATCGCGGCGGCCTGCGCCAGCGCGTTCACGCTGAACGGCACGTAGACCTTGCGCAGCGTCTCGGCCAGCTCCGGCGAGCCCACCGCGTACCCGACCCGCAGTCCGGCCAGCCCGTAGGCCTTCGAGAACGTCCGCAGCACCGCCACGTTGTCCCGGCCCGCCGCCCACTGCGCCTTGGCCAGCTCCACGCCGTCCGGCACGTCCGGGTCGTCCACGAACTCCTTGTACGCCTCGTCGATGACCACCAGCGTCTCCGCGGGCACCTGCTCGATGAACCGCTCGATCTCCTGCCGCCGCAACGCCGTGCCGGTCGGGTTGTTCGGGTTGCACACGAAGACCAGGCGCGTCTTCGGCGTGATCGCGGCGGCCATCGCGGCCAGGTCCAGCCCGTGGCCCCCGGTCAGCGGCACGCGGGTCTGGCCCGCGCCGACCACGGCGCTGATGATCGGGTAGGCCTCGAACGAGCGCCACGCGAACACCACCTCGTCGGCCTCGGTGCAGGTCGCCTGCACGAGCTGCTGGCACAGCGTCACGGATCCGCAGCCCACGGCTAGCTGCCCGGTGGGTATCCCGAGCTTGTCGCCCAGGCGCGCCACGAGGTCGGTGGCGGCGGTGTCGGGGTAGCGGTTCACGGCGGTGGCCGCGTCCGCGATGGCCCGCACCACGCTGGGCAGCGGTCCGGCGGACACCTCGTTGCTCGCCAGCTTGATCGCGCCGGGGATGGTTTTGCCGGGCACGTAACTGGGTAGCGCGGAGAGGTCTGCGCGGGTTCGCACGGTCATCCAAGGACTCCTTCCGGTTCTGAGCTGGACGTTAGCCGCTCAAGACCCGGATGGGGCATACCTGCCGTCTGGTTGCTCACGTTGACTGGTGTTCACCCCCACGTGGAAGGGTTGCCCCATGACTGCTACCCGCACCGAGACGCTCTCCCTCACCGACGGCCGCACCCTGCGGCTGACCGTGGCCGAGCCGGAGAACGTCGTCCGCGGCGGCCTCGTCGTGCTGCACGAGGCGCGTGGCGTGACCGACACCGTCCGCGGACTGGTGAGCGGGCTCGCCGGCGAGGGGTGGCTGGCCGTCGCGCCGCACCTCTACCACGGGGCGGAGGACGAGCCGGCGGACGCGGCGGAACGGGTCAGCGAGCTGTCCGGCGAATCCGTGCTGGCGGACACCGACGTGGCGTTCGTGTGGCTGGGACAACGCGGCGTGAGCACCGACCGGCTCGGCGTCATGGGCTTCGACCTGGGCGGATCGGTCGCGATGGTGGTTGCGGGAAGCCGAAGCATCGGCGCCGCGGTCACCGTGGGTGGCGGCGGCATCCTCGCGCCGCTGTCCGACGGGCTCCCGTCGCTGGTGGAGGTGGCCGAGGAACTCACCTGCCCGTGGCTGGGGCTCTACGGCGACGACGACGACAAGATCCCGTTCAGCGACGTGGAAAAGCTCCGCGACGCCGCCGCGGCGGCCCCGGTGGCGACCGACGTGGTCCGCTTCCGGCACACCAGCCACCGCTTCGACACGACGCCGGAGGCCAGCGCGGAGGCGTGGCAGCGGGCGTTGAACTGGTTCGACTCGCACCTTCGGTAAAAGGTTCACCTCAAGAGTCTTTACAGCGGCTTGGAACCGGACCGCCCACCCGGTACATCTAAGGGAAGCGTCCGGGAACGCCGATGCGGACGTTGCTGGGTAACGCGCGGCGCGGCTGCGGCGAAGACCGCAGTGCAGGGGGTAATGATGAGCGACGGCAACACCGTTCCACTGACACAGGCCGCACCGGTGTCCGCACCACCTCCGGTGCCGGCCGACACCTCGACCACGCAAGTGATCACGCCCGACGTGCTGGCGGGGCTGACACCGGCCGCGTCTCCGTTCGCTCCCCCGGTGGCGCCCGTGCCGACCGCGGACGCCGTGACCACCGGCGTCGTGAACGCGGGCCCGGCGCCCGACCCGTCGTCGACGCAGGTGATCACCGGGACGGCGGGCACGCCGAACTTCGCCAGCGTCGCGCAGGCCGACCTCCAGAAGGCCACCACCGCGCTGGACGCGGTGGACAAGCGGAACGTGCAGCTCGACCTGGACAAGCAGGCGGTGCGCGACCTGGTCACGCTCATCGCGCAGGCGCGGAACCTGGTCGACAACGTGCACACCAAGGCGGTCAACGACCTGGACGTCGAGCTGCAGTTCGGCAAGAACTGGGTCGGCGAGGCGATCAGCAGGCGGCTGCGCGAGGTGGCCGTGGGCAACGACGCGTCGGCGGTCAACGTGATCGGCGACTTCATGCAGGTGCTGTTCGAGGTCGAGGAGACCATCCGCGACGCGGCGCGCAACCTCGAAGAGGCCGACGACGACGCGGCGGAGGCCTTCAACTCGGCCGAGGGGGAGGTCAAGGGCCCGTGAGCGACAACAGGTACGGCGGTGGCCAGGGGCAGGGCCACGGCGGCCAAGGCCACGGCGGCCAGGGCCAGGGCCACAACGGTCAGGGCCACGGCGGCGGCTACGGTCATGGTGGTCAGGGCGGTCACGGCAGCGGTCATGGCGGCCACGGCAACGAGCCGCCGCCCAGCGACCTCGGCCAGAAGGTCGACTGGATGGCGTTCTCCCACCAGGCCCTCTACGACATGGTGCACACCGGCGTCGACCTGAAGGCGGCCGGTTCCGCGCAGGCCGACTGGGCCGCCGTGGGCAAGGCGCTCGGTGAGGTGCAGGGGCTCCTGGCGAAGGCGATCTCGCAGTCCCAGCAGGCGTGGGCGGGCGAGACCGCCGACCTGGCGCGGGAAGCGCTGGTCTCGGTGGAGAAGTGGGCGCTGAACACCAGCGACCACGCCGAGAACGTCGCCAAGTGCATCGCCGACGAGATCGAGCACGTGCAGACCGCGCGCGAGATGATGCCCGCACCGAGCCCCGCGCCGCCGGTCGTGGAGCCGGTCGCGTCGGGCGCCGGCGGGCCGGTGGTCGCGCAGCCGCAGCCGGACGTCCGCACGCCGCTGAGGACCCAGCCCGAGTTGCAGTCGCCCGCGGCGGGGCAGCGGCTGATGGTCGATGGCGCGTACGAGCGGTTCGACCCGGTGTCGGCGGACAGCCTCCGCGCCGCGACGAACCCGGCCGCGCGCACCAGCCCGTTCACCGGCTTGGACGCGGTGTCCGCGCCGGTCGTCGACAAGGTCCTCACGGCCGACGCCACGCACCGGCAGGCGGCCGAGGTGATGGCGATGTTCCAGCAGAACTCGTACGCCGTCGACCGCACCGTGCCGTCGTTCAGCCCGCCGACCAACCCGGTCGCGCCGCCCCCGCCGCCGCCCGTCGTGGTGGCGCCGCCCGGTTCCGGGCTCGGTCCCGGCACGCCGCCGGTCGGTGACGGCGGTCCGGTCGTGGTGTCCAACAACCCGAACCAGCCCGGCGACCGCGGCACCACGAACCCGCAGCAGGGCGGCCGTGGCGGCGGTGGCGCCGGTGGTGGTCGCGGCGGCTTCCTGCCCGGCCGTGGCGGCAGGCCCGTGCCGATCGGCGCGTCCGGCGGTGGCGGCGGTGGCGGCTCCGCGCCGCTGGGCACCCCCGGCTCGATCAACGGCGCCCTGGGCTCCGACGGCCGTGCGTCCGCAGCAGGCAGTGTGACCAGCCAGTTCCAGTCGCCGAAGTCGGTGACGCCGCAGTCGGGCATGATCGGCGCCGCGCCGATCGCCGCGCCACCGCCCGTCGCGGCTGCCCAGGGCGGCGGCGCGAACGAGCGCAACCGGCCCGGGTACCTGGAGGACGACGACAATGTGTTCGGCGTCGACCGCAAGGCCGCACCGCCGGTGATCGGCCTGTGACCGAACGAGTCTTCCGGCTCAGCGCACTGGAGTTCTTCCTGCTCTGGCAGGCGGTCCACCGCGACGCCCACCCGGTCCCGCTCGGCACCCGGCACTACGGACACACCCAGCAGGAACGGGCGCGGCTGGTCGAGACCGCGTCCCGCGACCTGTTCGCGCGCGGCCTGGGCACCGTGCAGCGGCCCGACGAGGAGTTGTACGGCGTCCTGCGCGGCCTGGCCGAGTTCGAGATCGGCCTGGAAGTCGTGTTCACCCGCAACGGCGAACAGGCCCGCGGCCTGGCCACCGCGGCGTGGCACGGCGCGTTCGCGGGCCGCGTCGGCGACCAGGTCCAGGTGACCGGCTTCCGCCCGACGGCGCTGGCGGCCCGGACGGTGGCCACCCTGCCGCCCGCGCCGCCCGGCAGCGGCCGTTCGGTGAACGTGCGGTGGGACGACTACCTGGCGGCGGGCGAGGCCGGCGTCGCGGAGGGCACCGAGGGCTTCCTCGACGTGCTGCGCGGGGTCGGGATGCGCGAACCCGAGGCGAACACCCTGATGCGCGCCGTGACCAGCCGCAGTGGCGGCGGCCAGGTGGGCGTGATCGCCCGCAACCGCGCCGGCTACCTGCACCCGACCGGCGCGGCGATCTCGTGGCTGGACACGGCCGAGGGCCGGTATTTGGTGCGGCGGAACGAGTCGTGGCTGGTGGTCGCGCCGACCGACGCGCAACGGCTGACATCGGCGGTGGAGGAGATCCTGGCCGGCGCGGGCCGCAATTAGCCGCGGTAGGGAAAACCTCGCGGGCGCGGGGCCGCACTCAGCGATGGTTGGGAAATCCGCGTGGGCGCGGGCCGCACCCAGCCGTGGTGGGGAAATCGTCGCTGGCGCAGGCCGCAACCAGCCGTTCCCGGTCCTGTGGTGGTCGCCGCCGGCCGGTCTTGGCCCGGTGTGTGGATGACGACTGTGGTTCCGTGCGCTCCGATGAGCTAGGAACTGGGGTATGACCGACATGCAGGCCGGCGCCGCCGCCGGCGAGGCAGAGCTGCTGTGGCGTCCGGACCCCGATCGGGTCGCGAACAGCCGCATGGCCGCGTTCCGCACCTGGCTGTCCACCGAGAAGGGCCTGGAGTTCGCCGACTACCCGGCTCTCTGGACGTGGTCGGTGACCGAGGTGGAGGCGTTCTGGGGCGCGATCGCCGAGTTCTTCGAGGTGGCGTTCCACCAGGAGCCGACGGCGGTGCTGACCGAGCGCGTGATGCCGGGGGCGGAGTGGTTCCCCGGAGCGACGCTGAACTACGCCGAGCACGCGCTCCGCCGCGACACCGACGACCTGGCGGTGATCTTCCACCGCGAGGACGGCCGGTCGTCCCAGCTCACCTACGCCGATCTGCGCCGCCGCGTCGCCGCCGTGCGCGCGGGCCTGGTGTCGCTCGGGGTGGGGCGCGGCGACCGGGTGGTGGCGCTGGCGCCGAACTCGCCGGAGGCGCTGATCGCGTTCCTGGCGACGGCGTCCCTGGGCGCGGTGTGGTCGTCGTGCTCGCCGGACTTCGGCACGCGGGCCGTCGCGGACCGGTTCACCCAGATCGAGCCGACGGTGCTCATCGCCGTGGACGGCTACCGGTACAACGGGCGCGGGTTCGACGTGCGGCCGACCGTGGAGCGGCTGCGGACGGCGATCCCGTCGCTGCGCGCCACGGTGCTGATCGACTACCTGGGCGGCACCCTGCCCGGCGTGGTCGAGTGGGACGCGCTGCTGAGGGACTTCGCGGACGCCGACCTGACCTTCGAACCGGTCCCGTTCGACCACCCGCTGTGGGTGCTGTACTCGTCGGGCACGACCGGGTTGCCGAAGGGCATCGTGCAGGGCCACGGCGGGATCGTGCTGGAGCACCTGAAGATGCTGGCGCTGCACAGCGATCTGGGGCCGGGCGACAGGTTCTTCTGGTTCACCACCACCGGCTGGATGATGTGGAACTTCCTGGTGTCCGGCCTCCTGGTGGGCACCACGATCGTGCTGTACGACGGCAGCCCGGCCCACCCGGACTTGTCGGTGCTGTGGCACCTGGCCGAACAACACCGGGTGACGTACTTCGGCACGTCCGCCCCGTACATCCAGTCGTGCCTGAAGGAAGACCTCCAACCGGCCGCCCGCTACGACCTGACGGCGCTGCGCGTGGTCGGCTCGACGGGCGCGCCCCTGACGCCCGAGGGCTTTCGTTGGATCGCCGACGCCATCGGCCGTGACGTGCAGATCGCGTCGGTGTCGGGCGGCACGGACCTGTGCACGGCGTTCGTGGCGGCGTCCCCCGACCTGCCGGTGTGGCTGGGCGAACTGTCCTGCCGAGCCCTGGGCGCAGCCATCCACGCGTACTCCCCGGCCGGTGAGCCGATGGTCGACGAGGTGGGCGAACTGGTGATCACCGAGCCGATGCCGTCGATGCCGGTCTACTTCTGGGGCGACCAGGACGGCTCACGCCTGCACGAGGCGTACTTCGACACGTTCCCGGGCGTGTGGCGGCACGGCGACTGGATCCGTGTCACGGAGCGGGGTTCGGCGGTCATCTACGGCCGCAGCGACTCGACCCTGAACCGAGGCGGCGTGCGCATGGGAACCAGCGAGTTCTACCGGGTGGTGGAAGGCCTGCCCGGCGTCGTGGACTCGCTGGTGATCGACACGTCGGGCGCGGGCCGGACAGACGGCGAACTGCTGTGCTTCCTGGTCCTGGAAGACGGCGTGACCCTGCCGGACGTAGAGCCGAGGCTGAAGTCGGAACTGCGCACGAACCTGAGCCCCCGCCACGTGCCGGACCGCTTCGTGGCGGTGGACGAGATCCCGAGGACCCTGAACGGAAAGAAGTGCGAGGTCCCGGTCAAGAAGATCCTGGCAGGCACCCCACCGGACCAGGCAGTGAGCCGAGACGCCCTACGCAACCCGGAAGCCCTGACCCCGTTCCTGACCCTGATCCCGTAGATCCACGAGACGTACACCACAAGACACCGCCCTGAACCCCTGGTGAACGCCCTCCGCACTACCTCTGACCAGCACGGACAGGGGTAGGAGGGGGGTGTTTTGCCAGCCGGCCGCCGACCTGTGTAACCTATGCGTCGTAGCCGAGGGCTCCGGGAGGCTTCGCCTAGTCTGGTCTATGGCGCCGCACTGCTAATGCGGTTTGGGTTTATCGCCCATCCCGGGTTCAAATCCCGGAGCCTCCGCAACACCTGGCTTTGGCCTGGTGACAACTGAATATCGATGCGCTCGTAGCTCAACGGATAGAGCATCTGACTACGGATCAGAAGGTTGCAGGTTCGAATCCTGCCGAGCGCGCAGGTCAGCGGCCCGGTACCAGTAGGTACCGGGCCTCTTGGTCTCAAATCGGGTCTCATTCACCCCTTTCAGGCGGACACCGGCACCCCCGCTGTACCGCCCGCGTCGTCGGGGAAGACCTCGGCCAGGCGTTCACTCCAGCGTGACGGCAACGCCTCCGCGAGCTGCCGGATGGCGGCCCGGTGTTCTTCGGTCAGGTCCGACGCGTCGTCGGCACCCTCGGTCCACAGCAGTCCACCCACCTGGCGCGCGATGCTCTCCCGGATCGCGTCCGGCACGTGCATGTACCGACCGGCCATCTGTGCCGCCGAACCAGGCGACCAGCCCATCACGTCGGCGATGACCCGGAGCGGCACGTTCAGCACCAGCAGCCCAACGCCTGTGGGATACCGATAGACCGGGGTCGTACTCCTGCTTCTGGGCCCTCGCCGTCGTTGGTATTTGCTTCCTGGGTTGGATCTCGTGGTGGTGGCGAGTGTTGAGCGGGATTATGGCCTTCTTCGGTTGGGGAGCCCTGCTTAACGCAGCGGAACGCTAATCCTGGATCGCCGAGCGATCTGCGGAGATCGGGAAGGCCGTAGTGGGCATGACAGGCATGTTTAGGGTTTCCCTTCTTCGTCAAGGCGGCCCGTGTCGGGGGCCGCGCGCCCTGTCTCCGTGTTCGCACGGCAAGGGCCAAGGGCCCGGCTTTCGCACCCTGACCCGCCGGTGGGCAGTGGCGTGCACCGTGCAGCAACCCGCCAGGGTTGCGCTCGGTACAAATCGACCGAGCACCGGACGCGGTGTGGCACAATCCAGCCTGTGGATCTCGATGAGGGCTTTTGGACCAGCCGCTCGAAAGTCGAGCGGCTGGGGCGAAATCTTCTTGCGCAAACCCCGCCGGCCGACGAGCACCTCGAACAGCTCCACGAACTACTCGGAGCATACGACGAAGCTCTTAGCTACGTCACCCAAAAGCTCGAAGATTCGCTAGGCGTCAGCACGACTTCTCGCCTGAAGAACACCGGCACCATCCTGGAAAAGCTTCTGAGGCACGGCGGTAGCTCGCTTTCCAAAATCCAGGACCTAGCGGGGGCTAGGGTAGTTGCCGAACTCGATCTGATCGAACAGGACCTGCTCGTCAAAAGAATTGAGGCGCTATTTGAAGCGGAGGGTAGAAAGCCCCCCAAAATCATTGACCGAAGGGAGAATCCTCGACAGGGTTATCGCGCAGTGCATATAGTCGTATACATTGGCAAGATACCCGTCGAAATCCAGGTACGAACAACTCTTCAGCACTGGTGGGCAAACCTATTCGAGAAGGTTGCTGATGCGATCGGGAGGGAGATCCGATATGGAGAGGTGCCCGCAGACCGTTCCGGCGGAATCTTGCCATTGGCAGCTCGCGCGTCAACCGGTCATCCCCGTCCGCTGACCGAAAACAATGCAGGACTGGCTGACTGGGTTGAAGAGCGTCTTACCATTGCCGATCGAATTGTCGATGTTGCACAGGACATGTCTGAGGCCGTTGACTGGGTTGAAAGAATGGTAACAATATCACACCACCCCGCAGAACTCAGGGAAGTCATGAGGCGGGAAGGTGCAGAGCAAAGCGCACATGAGATTCTTGAACAGACGAAAGAGGCGAAGAGTAAGTACAGGAAGATTTTTGACAAGTACAGTGAAGCCATCGACCGAGTCATCGAGCGCGAAAAGCGGAGCCGGGCAATCTACGAGAAAATTCACCAACAACTCGTTGCCGATGCCAAAGGGCGCGCGCGAACCGTAGTCGAGTCATTGAATCTCGACTTGCCACCCGAGAAGATAGAGGAAATCGTTCTAGCATTCGCAGAATCCCAGGTGGAGGCCTCTCTCCAGCAAGCCGTAGCCGATGAGCGTCCCGGAGGGTAGCCTACCTAGGTGACCTACACGCTCGTCATCTACGACCGCGCCGCCGGACGACTGCTCTCTCGGGAGCCGTTCACCCAGCGCCGGGACGCGCTGCGGGCACGCTTCAGGGCTGAGCGCAGGTACCGAGGCCAGGAAGGCAACATCGAGGTCGTCGTCCTTGCCGCTCGTACGGACGCTGACCTGGTACGCACCCACTCCCGCTACTTCTTCAGTCTGCAGGAGCTCGCCGAGCAGTCGGCTTAAGCTCGTAGTTCGACCCTGGGGACGACAGGGATCGCAGTGCGGGCAGCGGTGGAGGACCTTCTCCTCCTCGCCGATGACGACCTTCTCGATCACCGAGGCACCCAGCAGAATCTTCTTGTCCCCACAGTGCGATCACGTCGCTCGCTTGTGGTAGCTGGTGATTCGGGACCGAGCTGTCCCAGTTGTAGTGGGCCGCTGGCGCGTCGTCGTAGCCGTCATTGCTGCGGCTCGTCCGGTAGTCCCCGACGGCGAGCATCAACCACGCGCCCCGCTGTGTGTCTGTCTGCACGTTTCCCCCACGTTGATGAAACCGTCCCGCGAAGGTCATCGCGAAACCCGTGTTGCGTCAGGTCGGTCCAGGGCTTCGCCGGTGGTGGCGTGCCAGGGCCGCATCGTGACCTGCAGAGAGCATTTTGATCCGGATCGGACAGCCGAGTGCAGCTCAGGCCGGCCCGAAAAGGTAGCGCCAGCACCACCTCGGAACGGGAGCTGGCGCGATTCTGTTGGTCCGGCGCCGCCTCTAGCGTCGAGCACAGCGAGTACTCGCCAAAGCCATCACGTGACGACGTGGACGCGAGCCCCGGAGGTCGGGGGACATTGAGCCGAGGAACGGACTGGATGAGAACGAGTTTGCTACGGATTGGCGGCGTGGTTGTGGCGACCGCGTTGTTGACCGGGATCACTGTGCAGGGTGCGGTTGCTTCGTCGGAGCAGGCGGATGCCGTGCACGCCGAGCGGGAGCCTGCGGGAGTGCGGCAGGCGATGGACGAGATGGTTGCGGCCGGGGCTGCTGGGGTGGTGGTGCGGGTCAGTGATCGGCGTGGGGAGTGGGCTGGTAGTGCTGGAGTTGCGGAGTTGCGTCGGTCTGTGAAGCCGTCGGCCGACGGGCGGTTTCGGGTGGGTAGTGTTACCAAGTCGTTTGTTGCCACCGTTGTGTTGCAGTTGGTCGGTGAGGGCCGCGTCGGGTTGGACGATCCTGTCGACCGGCACCTGCCTCGGTACGGTCTCGATCGGCGGGTCACGGTTCGGATGTTGTTGCAGCACACCAGTGGTCTGTTCAACTACACCGGCGACGTCCGGCCCGATGGCACGTCGGACCCCGGGATTCCCATGTGGGGTCAGGATTACGTCGACAACATGTTCCGCACCTACCGCACCGACGAGCTGGTCCGGTTCGCGTTGGCCAAGCCCGCCCGGTTCGCGCCGGGCGCGCGGTACTCCTATTCCAACACCAACTACGCGTTGCTCGGGCTGTTGATCGAGAAGGTCACCGGCACCGGGTACGCCACCCAGGTCGAGCGGCGGATTGTGAAACCGCTCGGGTTGCGCGGCACCAGTCTGCCGGGTACTCGGACGGGGATTCCCGGGCCGCACGCCCACAGCTACTTCGGGTACCGGCACGGCGGCGAGTTGAAGGTCGTCGACGTGACCCGGATGAACCCGTCCTGGGCCGGCGCCGCCGGGGAGATGATCTCCACCACGCGGGACCTCGACACGTTCATCTCCGCGCTGCTCGGCGGCAGGCTCCTGGCCCCCTCGCTGCTGGCCGAGATGCGCAAGTGGGTGCCGACGGGCGATGGCAACCGGATCGGTCTCGGGCTCTTCCAGACCGAGTTCGGTCCGGGTTGCACGGGCCAGGGCCACACCGGGGGCACTCAGAGTGCGACGACGTACATGTACAGCACGGCAGACCGCGGCAAGCGGGTCGAGTTCTCGGTGACGCACGGCGCCATGGACTCCGGCGATCCGGCGGTGCGCACGAAGTTCAACGCGGCGTACCAGAAGCTCGCGACCGTGGCGTTGTGCGGCACGGGTCGCTGATCACGTTCCCGGACATGCGGGGTGGGGTCGATCAACTCGGGCCCCACCCCGGCTACCGTCTGTCGGTATGGCTGCCGATGGTTGGTTGACAGACATTCGCGACTCATACGACACGGTTGCGGCCAGTTATGCCGACCTGACGCGTGAGGCTCTTGGCGGGTTGCCTTATCTACGTGGGGTTCTGGCGTTGTTCGCCGACCTCGTCCGCGCCGCCGGCGGTGGGCCGGTGGCGGACGTGGGTTGCGGGCCGGGGCACATCACCGCCCACCTGCGGGAGCTGGGTGTCGACGCCTTCGGGATCGACCTTTCGCCCGGGATGATCGACTTGGCCCGGCGTGAGCACCCTGGCCCGCGGTTCGAGGTGGGGTCCATGACGGACCTGGACCTCGCCGACGCCTCGGTCGCCGGGCTGCTCGCGTTCTGGTCGGTGATCCACATCCCCGACCACGAGCTGCCCGGGGTCTTCGCGCACTTCCGGCGGGCGCTGCGGGCCGGGGGGCCACTGATGATCGGCTTCCACGAGGGCGACGCGTCCCACCTGAAGACGGAGGGCTACGGCGGCCACCCGATGAAGGTGCACGTCTACCACCGCCCGCTCGACCGGGTGGCGGCCTGGCTGCGCGATGCCGGCTTCACGGTCGAAGCCCAGGTGCTCCTCGACCCGGACGAGAAGCGCTCCGGGGGAGTCCTCTTCGCGCGCTGACCGCAGCGGTGCCTTTCCACCGCGGTCTTTCCACCGCGCCTAGTCGGGGTTCGCCAGCACCAGCCGCGGTCGGGGTTGGGGGATGAGCGGGGCCCTGGTGGCTTCCGCCTCGTAGCGCAGGCGTTCCGCGGCCAGGAAGCAGCGGTTGAGGCCGGTGCGGACGTCGAGCGCGTTGATGCCGGTCTTGATGATGTAGAAGAGGCCGATGTTGACCAGTGCGACGGCCACGACGTAGATGAACGTGTCGTGGAGCACCTCGGTGTAGATGAGTATTGCGAAAACCCACACGGTGGCGCTGTAGAAACCGATCGTCGGGCCCCATTGGCGGTAGCCGTCCAGGCCGGTGATCGTCTGGTGCTCGGGTGGCACCGTGCTGAGACCCTTCTGCCTGGCGAGTTCGAGGTACTTGGTGGCGTACCTCGAACTGAGGACGTTGGCGAACAGGACGCCGGTGTAGCCGATCGCGGTGGCGATCGGCCACCAGCGGACTTCCACCAGGTTCACCGCCAGGATCAGCCACGACGGCCAGATGGCCATTGTCCTGATCGCCAGTTCGGTCCCCACGCGCAGCGGTGCGCCGGACATCGCAATGGAGTCGGTCACCCTCGTCGTCAGACCGCTGAGGATGTTCTGGTAATAGCGGGCGCCGGCCAGTGCGAAACTCAGGCCGATGATCCGGGCGGGCAGGTTTTCCGACACCTCGCCGAGGTTGTAACCAGGTCGGCGCAGGTCGTCGATCAGCGGGATGAAGTCCGGTTTCGCGCCGATCAGGCGCAGGACTATCTGGTCGGCCGGGCCCAGCACGTCGATTCCCACGTCGCGCAGGAACCAGTAGACGCACACGGTGGCGGTGACGATGAAGTTGAGCGACGAGAGCACCGAGAAGATCAGCAGCCAGCGTGCGTGCATCGACCGGCGGGAATCCGGCAACACGCCTTGTTCTTTGCGCAGGCGGTAGATCCGGCGCCTTCTCTTCGGCTCGCGGGACGGCGGTACCAGCGTGCGCACCGTTTCCAGCACGGTGTGCCGGTCGTACGGGATCGCGTGGGCGCGGACGAGCGGGTCCTCCACCAGACCCGCCTGCGTCACGTCGAGTTCCTGCTCCAGCACCTGGCGGAGCAGGCGGTAGACGTCCGGGTGGTCCGCGGCCACCTCGAAGACCATCAGCCGGCGTTCGGGGCGTTCGTCGATGAGGTCTTCGATCAGCCGTGCGATCAGCGGCGCCTGGCCGTAGAAGCGGTCGGGAATGGTGCCGTCCCGGTTCATGCCGACGTCGCCCAGCGCGATCAGGATGCGGCCGAGTGAATACACGTCGGCTTTGGTGACGTCGTCGGCGTTGCTGCGCACTTCCGGCGCGACGAATGCCCCCTGCGTGCCCTCCGTGCCCGCCAAGGCTCCGCTGTAGAGGTAGTTCCGGCCGAAGTCGATGAACGTGACGTCGTATTCGCGACCATCCTGGCCGGGGTCGCGCCGCCGCACGATGACGTTGGTCGGGGAGAGGTCTTCATGCCGCTTCTTGCGCGCGTGCAGCTCACTGAGCGCGGTCAGCAGGGGCAGGCCGATCTTGCGGATCATGTCCAGCCGGACGTTGCCCGCCGGTGAGACGACCCGTTTCCGCCGCCAGCTCACCACCGGCGTGGCCGAATCGCCCTTGATGCGCTCGATCTCCTCCGCGAGGGTGATGCCGTCGGCGAAGTCCATCAGGATCCAGTGGCTGGTGCTGGCCCACACCTGCACCATGTGCTGGACCTGGCGGCCCTCGACGTCGAGCGAGTTGTGGTCGATCGCGTACGTCCGGGTCTTCGCCGCGATCACCGGGATGTTCGAATAGGGGAACAGCACGCATTTCAGGGCGAATCTGATGCGCCGGCCGGACGACTGCCTGGGCAGGCCGCGGAGGATGAACGACGTCGACCCGTGCCGGTGGAATTCGAACGCCGAACCCCGGACGCGGTTCCACTCCTCGGCGATCGGATCGCCGGGCGGGCACTCGTCGGCGGTCGGCGCGTAGAGGTCGAGCAGCGCCGACCGCACGGAAGCGTCGTTGATCAGCTCTCCGCACAGGCCTTCGCAGTCGTGTCCCCGCGGCCCCCGGTTTTCCGTGGTCGAGTCGGCGTGGGCGGCCTGGCTCTCGCCCTCCATCGTGATGAGGGTGATCAGCAGGACCGACAGGAATCCGTGCGTCTCGGCTTCGCGTTTGGTGTGGCCGCCGATGCGGCTCGTCTTGAACTGCCGGCACCAGCGGGACAGCGCCTTGACCGCATCGGCGCGTTGGACGCCGACGTCGAGTTGGAAGGACAGCTTGTCCAGTGGGATGGAGGACAGCAGCCGCCGCCAATGCGCGACGCCGGGGCACAGTTCGCGGATGTGACGCAGCCGCGGCGTGTCGGACGACTGGAGGTCGAGCGCCATGACGTCCTTGAAGACCTGGCGCAACGACTCCGTGTCGATCGCGCCGACGGTGACCACGTCACTCACGAGGGAGTCTCCTCACGGGGCGGGTACACCGTGAGCCTCGGCACCACCAGCGCGTCCTCGCCCTCGAACACCCGGTGGGTCAACCGGTACGCCGAACGCGCGCCGTCCAGGAGTTTGCCCCGGTCGACTTCGTGCCTTTTCACCTCGGGGGTGTCGGACAGCGGCGCCAGGTCCATGACGGCGGGATTGTCCTGCGGGTGGAACCGGCTGCGGTCCAGATAGGGCCGGTCCTCGGTGAGGTATTCCGTCGCCGACGCCAGGAAGCCGACGCCCAGGCCGGGGCGCATCTTCTCCAGGTGCCGCGCCACCAGTCGGTTCATCCACGACATCCGCGTCCGCGGCGGCGCGATGGGCCGGGTGCTCAGCGAGAGGACGTGCGTGCACCCGTCCACCACGGCGGCGCGGAACGGGTGGAAGCGCAGCACTCCGCCGTCGACCGCCCGGTTGCCCCGGAAGGTGGTCGTGCCCTTGATGGCCAAGGGCAGCCACGTGCTGGCCTGCAACGCCTCCCGCAGGTCCTCCGGAGACCGGAAATCGCTCACGTCGAGTGTTTTCAGCTCATCGACGTCGGTGACCATGATGTGCAGCCGTTGCCGGGCCGCGATGATTCCGGCGTAGTCGAGCGGTTTGCGCCGGGCGAGCACTTCCTCGAAGACGTATTCGAGGTTCATCGGCCCTTCGCGACGCAATACCCGGCGGAAGTCGAGGAACACGCCGGTGGTCAGGTCGTCGAAGTAGATGGACAACGGGAACCAGGTCCGCCTGGTGATGAAGTAGGCGCCGTTGACCGCACCGGACGAGCAGGCGTAGACGTCATCGAACGCGTCCGCGTACCCGAGGTCCTCCAGGGCGGTGAGCATCGCGCCCGAGACGACCCCGCGCAGCCCGCCTCCCTCGACCGCCAACCCGACCTTGAACCCGTCGTCCCGGGCGCCCGGCTTGCTGCCGGCGGCGCGGCGGGCCCGCAGCACCTGGCGCACCGGGTGCTCCGGCGACCAGGGCAGGTCGGCCGCCGAACGGGTCGATTCCAGCCGACGCGGTCCCAGCAGCGGAAACGCGCGTTGGAGGCGGTCATTGGGCCGTGACATGTGGCGACAACCTCTCCTAAGGATGCGGCAACGTGGCCAAGGTAGCGGATCACCCAATGGTTCGTACTCACGTTCACCGAATGGCATATCGGATCGGCCAATCTTTCCGCAATTGTGCGGACTGTCTTCAATATGGATTATCGGGGTCGTCGTCCGAGCGCTCGTGCGGCCCCGTCTTCAAGATCGGCTTCAGCCCACGATGTCAAGGAAGCTTGACATCGTGTCCGCTCTGGTTGACACTGCCGGTGTCAAGTTTGCTTTACACGAGGGCAGGGGGAGCGATGTCGTACGAGGAGAAGGGGGTGTGGGTCTACCTGGCGGTGACGCTGGTGACCTACGCGGCCTACCTGGTGCTGCTGCTCGGGCGCGGCGTTGGCGGGGCGTTGGCGGACGTCTCCTACGTGCCCCTCATGCTGTGGACCATCGGCACCTCGATCGTGCTGTCGGTGGTCGGGCGGATCGCGTTCGAGATCGCCAAGCCCAGTGACTCGCAGCGGGGTGACGTGCGGGACAGGGAGATCGACCGGCGCGGCGAGTACGTCGGGGGCCTCGTCGCGATGGTGGGCATGGTGGCGCCGTTCGCGCTGACCATGGCGGAAGTCCGGCATTTCTGGATCGCCAACGCCATGTACGCGGTGTTCACGGTGGCCGCGGTGGTCGGGGCCGCGGTCAAGCTGGTCGCCTACCGGCGGGGGTTCTGAGCGGATGGGCAAGTCGACCAGGATCACGAATTCCATCCGCGCGCTGCGGTTCGCGCGGGACGAGATGACGCAGGCCGAGTTGGCCGCCCGGGTCGGCGTGACCCGGCAGACGATCATCGCCATCGAGCAGGGGAAGTACTCGCCGTCGTTGGAGATGGCGTTCCAGATCGCCCGGGTGTTCGGTGTGCCGCTCGGGGACGTGTTCCAGTACCCGGATGACGAGGAGTCGTCGTGAAGGCGCTTGTCCATGAGCAGTACGGGATGGCGGACGACGTGTTGGCGGTCCGTGAGGTCGAGCCGCCCGAGGTGGGCGAAGGGGAGGTGCTGGTCAGGGTCCGCGCGGTGCCGGTCAGCGGGACGGATTGGCATCTAGTGCGCGGATTGCCTTATGCCGCACGGTTGGTGACCGGGTTGCGAAGACCGGCCAATCGGTACTTCGGGCTGGAGTTGGCGGGCACCGTGGAGGCCTTGGGCGGCGGGGTGGAATCGCTGGCGGTCGGCGACGAGGTGTTCGGGTGGTGTGGCGGCTCGTTCGCCGAATATGTGTCCGTGCCTGCGGGGCAATTGGCGGTCAAGCCCCGCAATGTGCCGATGGAGGTGGCCGCGGCGGGGCCTATCGCGGCATTCACGGCGTTGCAGGCGGTGCGGGATCTCGGGCGGGTCGGGCCGGGACGGAAAGTGCTGGTCTCGGGGGCGTCCGGTGGGGTCGGGACGTATGCCGTGCAGTTCGCCAAGGTGTTGGGGGCCGAGGTCACCGGGATCTGCGGGGCGGAGAAGGCGGATCTGGTGCGGTCGATCGGCGCGGACGAGGTCGTCGACTACCGGGCCGTGGCTTTCCGGGACATCGGCGAGCGGTTCGACGTCGTGATCGACATCTACGGCAATCCCGCTGTCCGGGACTGCGCGCGGGTGATGAAGAAGGGCGGCACGCTGGTGCTCGTCGGCGGCACGGGTGGTCGGCTGTTCATGGGGCTCGACCGGTGGCTGCGGGGGATGGTGGCCGCGCCGTTCCTCGGGATCAAGGCCCGTCCGCTGGTGCACAAGGACCGGCACGACGACCTGGTGACGCTGCGGGGACTCGTGGAGTCCGGCGAGGTCACCCCGGTTCTCGGGCGGACCTACGCGCTCGACCAGGTGGCCGAGGCGATCGAGGACGTGCGGGCCGGCCGGGTCCGCGGGCACGCCGTCGTCACGATCTAGGCCGGCACCCCGATGGCACGACCTAGGACAGCTCGGCCAGCACCCCGTCGGTGAACGCCGGCCACGCCTCGACCGCCCACTCGCCGAACCGGCGGTCGGTCAGCGCCACGCACGCCACGCCGGCCTCCGGGTCGAACCACAGGAACGTGCCGCTCTGCCCGAAGTGCCCGAACGTCCCGGCCGAGCTGGCCGAACCCGTCCAGTGCGGCGACTTGGCCGCCTTGATCTCGAAGCCCAGGCCCCAGTCGTTCGCCCGCTGCAAGCCGTAGCCGGGCAGCACGCCGCGCAGGCCGGGGAACACCACGGTGGTCGCCTCCGCCGCCAACGCCGCCGACACGAGCTTCGGGGCCTGCACCTCCGCCGCGAACCGGGCCAGGTCGGTCACGGTGGAGGTGGCGCCCGCCGCCGGCGAACCGTCCAGGGTGGACGACGACATGCCCAGTGGGGAGAACACCGCCTCCGCCAGGTAGTCCGCGAACGGGATGTCGGTCGCCGCCGCCACGGCGTCCGCCATCACCTCGAAGCCCGTGTTCGAGTAGATCCGCTTCGTCCCCGGCGCGGCCTGCACGTCCGCCGAGTCGAACGCCAGCCCCGACGCGTGCGCGATCAGGTGCCGCAGCGTGGCGCCCTCCGGCCCGGCCGGCTGGTCCCACTCGACCGCGCCCTCCTCCACCGCCACCAGCACCGCGTACGCGGTCAGCAGCTTGGTCACCGACGCCAGCCGGAACCGGTGGTCCACCGGCCCGAACGTGCCCGGGACGCGCCCCTCCGCGTCGATCACGGCCGTGGCCGCCGTCTCGACCGGCCAGCGGGACACCGCGCGCAGACTCTCCATGCCGCAAACTCTGCCATGTGTCCCCCCGTGAGCTGGTCGTGCTCGGCACCGCGAGCCAGGTGCCCACCCGCACCCGCAACCACAACGGCTACCTGCTGCGCTGGGACGACGAGGGCTTCCTGTTCGACCCCGGCGACGGGGCGCAACGGCAGTTGCTGCTGGCCGGCGTCGCCGCGCGGGACGTCACCCGGATCTGCCTTACCCACTTCCACGGCGACCACTGCCTCGGCGTGCCCGGCGTCGTGCAGCGCCTGTCACTCGACCGCGCCCCGCATCCCGTGCACGCCCACTACCCGGCGTCGGGCGCGCACTTCTTCGCCAGGCTGCGGCACGCCAGCTCGTTCTACGACACGGTGGACCTGCGGGAAGCGCCCGTGACGGGGCCGGGTCCGGTCGCGGCGGGGCCGTTCGGCGTCCTGGAGGCCCGCCGGCTCGACCACTCGCTGGAGACCTACGGCTACCGGCTGGTGGAACCCGACGGCCGCCGGATGATCCCCGAACGGCTGGCGGCGCGCGGCATCCACGGCCCGGCGATCCGCGAGCTGACGCCGCCGCTGCTGGACGAGGTGAGCGTGCCGCGGCCCGGTCAGCGGTTCGCGTTCGTCATGGACACGCGGCTGTGCGACGGCGTGTTCGAGCTGGCCGACGGGGCCGATCTGCTCGTCATCGAGTCGACATATCTGCACGTCGATGAACGGCTGGCGGTCGAGCACGGCCACCTGACTGCCGCGCAGGCCGCTCGGGTGGCGGCCGAGTGCGGGGTGCGCAAGCTGGTGCTCACGCACTTCTCGCAGCGCTATTCGGATCCGGGGTTGTTCTACGCGGAGGCGGCGGAGGTGTTCTCCGGGGAGATCGTGGTGGCGGCCGATCTGGACCGGATTGCGGTGCCGAAGCGGCGATCCGCCGAAGCGGGTTGACGCCTAGGCGGTCCGGTGTGGACCTTCGGCCTCCCACTGCGAGCGGATCAGGGAGTCCAGGGACGACTCTTGTGGCCGCCAGCCCAGGTTTCGGAGTTTGGCGGTGTCGGCGCGCAGTTCCCTCGTTTCGCCGGGGTGGGCCGGTTTCCGGTTGACGGTGACCGGGCGGCCCGTGACCCGGTGCACGGCCGCCAGCACGTCCGCCACGCACGTCGGGGTCGCGCCGACGTTGTAGGCCTCGTGCCTGCCCGGCTCGCACGTTTCCAGGGCCACCACGAAAGCCCGTGCGGCGTCCCGGACGTGCACGAAGTCGCGCACCGCCGTCCCGTCGCCGTAGACGTCCATCGACGGCAGCCTGCCCGCCGCCACCCCGCACGCCCTGGTGATCACCCGGGTGTCGTCCCGGTCCCCGCCGCCGGCGAGGTTGAACAGGCGCAGGGTCGCCGCCGCGACGGAACCGGACCGGGCGGTCCACGCCAGGGCGTCCTCGGCGGCTGCTTTCGAGGCCGCGTAAGGGTTCGTCGGCGTCCGCGGGTGGTCCTCGGCGAGCACGTGCGACCGGGGCGTGCCGTACACGCCCGCGGTGGACGCCAGGACGAAGCGCGGCGGTGTCGCCGCGAGCAGGCGGAGGGTGCCCGTGACATTCACGTCGTAGTAGGCGAGGGGATCGTTGAACGATTCCCGCACCCTCGCCAAGGCGGCCAAATGGATCACGCCATCGGCTGACGGGATGTCCGCCGTTCGGATGTCGCCCGTGAACGGGATCACCTCGTGGCCCGCCGCGTCGATTTGGCGGACGACGTCGCGTCCCAGGTAACCGCGGGTGCCCGTGACCAGAACGCGCATGGCCGCCATCCCAGCACGGGACCTTCCCGACCCCTGACACCAGTCCGGTCGAAATTGGCCCTAAAGGTGTTGACGTGGCCGGCCGATACAACCCAAGTGAGTTACCCCCATCCAGTCATGCACACGAGCATCGAGGGCGTACTTGCGGACTACGCCGTCCAGGAGGCCAAGCGGCAACGCTTCCTGGAGACCGCCGCGGCGATCGTCGCCGCCGCACCACCATCGCTGGACGACACGCTGTTGGGCCTCACCCTGCCGTTTCCCCAGACCAACTCCCGGCGCGCCTTCCTGACCCAGGTCGACCAGGTGCTCCGCGACGCCGCCCGATGACCTCCGGCGGTGGGCTCCACCACCGCCGCCAAGTTTCATCCGGTCGTTGCCGGACCGTGCTAGGCCGATCCCCGCGGATGCCTCTACAGTGCGTCACACCGGCGCTCGCCGGTTGTCTCGTCTGCTTCTCATAAAGCGAGTTCTCGGCGATGGATCATGTCCTTTCCGCGCTCCAAGAGCGCCTCGGCACGTTCTTCGGCGACCGGCTGGTCGTGCTCGCGGGCGGCACCCGGCTGAGTACGCGCGCCGGTGAGCTGCACCAGCTCGGCGCCCGCCACACGCTCGTGCTGTCGACGGACGACCACGCGCCGCTGCACGACTCCGAAGTCGCCCGCTGGGTGACGCTGGGCATCGCCGGCGGGTTCGTCGCGGTCGAGCAGAACCGGCTCACCAGGCTGCTCACCTCGCCCAACCGCCGCGTGCGGGAAGCCCTGGCGGACTTCGACCCGGCCGGCGAGGCGCTGGTGATCAGCACGCCGTACCTGCACACCCCCGAGTTCGCGGGCCGGCCGGTGCTCAACGCGCGCCGCCCCGAATGGGTGGAACTGGAGAACAAGACCACGATCGACGCGCTGTGGGACGAGCTGTCCGCGCCGCGCGCCCCGGCCGTGGTGCTGGACCTGGACTTCGACGGCCTGTGGGACGCCACGCTCCACCTCGACCGGGGCGCGGGCGTCGTGTGGTCCGGCGACGGGCCGGCGATCAACGGCGGCGCGAACTTCGTGCGGCGCGTCCGCGACCGGCAGGAGGCGCTGGCCGCGTTCGAGGTGCTGCGGCCCAAGTGCGACTTCGTGCGCGTCATGCCGTTCCTGGAAGGGATTCCGGTGAGCGTGCACGGCATCGTGTTCCCGGACGGCACCGCCGTGCTGCGCCCGGTCGAGATGGTCGTGCCGCGCCGCCAGGACCAGGCCCGGTTCCTGTACGCGGGCTGCGCGTCCTACTACGACCCGCCCACCCGGATCCGCGAGGAGATGCGCAACCTGGCCCGCCGGGTCGGCGAGCGGCTGCGCGAGACCGTCGACTACCGGGGCACGTTCACGCTGGACGGCATCGCCACCGCCGAGGGCTTCCTGCCCACCGAGATCAACACCCGCTACGGCGGCGCGATGGTGTGCTTCGAGGACGCGCTCCCGCAGCTCCCCTTGGCCCTGGCTCAGGTGGCCCTGGTCGCCGGGCACGACCTGGGGGTGTCGTCCATCGAGTTCGAGGAGCTGCTGGTCGCGGCGGCGGACGACTACCGGCACGGGTCGGTCGGCGCGAACGTCCGGGCGGTCAACCCGACCGAGACGGTGGAACGCCCGATCGTGTTCACCGAGTGGTCGTGCCGGTTCGCGCACGCCGACGAGGTCCCGCACGCCTCGCTGCGGCTGCGGCCCTCGCCGTTGGGCGCGCGGCTGGAACTGGACTTCGTCGCCGACCAACTGCCGCCGGGGCGTCCGGTGGTGGGGTTGACGGTGGCGGCGTTCGCGCTGGCGGACCAGGAGTGGCAGACGGCCCTGGGCCCGCTGGAGCCCGCCGTGCCGGTCGAGGACGAGGCCGCCGTGGCCCCCGTGGTGGAACTCGACGCGGTCACCGCCTGATCCGGGCGGGCGCGCCACGCCGTGATCCGGCCGGGCGCGCCACAGTTCTGATCCGGTCGGGTGCGCCACCGCCTGACCTCGCCGGGCCTGGTCACCGCCCTGGTTGGTCAGCCGTACGCGGCCTGGAAGGCGAACCGGTAGCCCATCCGCTGAGCTGTCACCGCGGGAGGCTGGTGGGCCGGGTAGCCGCCGTTGTCGTAGGCGTGCGCCAGCTCCGGGTCGCCCTGCGCGATGGTCCGCACCCACCCGTCGTCGACGCCCTCGCCCAGCAGCAGGTGCAGCGCCACGCACGCGGCCTCCACCAGCGGCTGGGGGTGGGCGCCCGCGAACGCGATGCCCTGCGCCACGTCCAGGATGTGCTTGGGCGCGACCTCGGGCACGGCGATCGCCAGCGCCATCGAGCAGGCCACCTCCGCGCCGCCCAGCGCGTCGAACACCTTCGGCGCGCCCTTGGCCACCGCGTACCGGGCCTGGGTGATCCAGTCCGGCGCGAAGCGGGGCAGTTCGCGGCGCAACGGGTTCCAGTGCCGGCGGGTGCGCCTGCCGTCGTCGGTGAAGCCCGCGCCCGCCAACGCCATCGCGGCGAGCAGGAAGATCACCCGGTCCCGGGACGCGCCGGGGACCTTGTAGTTCGCGCCCAGCTCCACCAGGAACGGCACGGCGTGGACGCTCGCCTCGGACACCGTGTCCTCGTCCAGCAGGCGTCGTTCGAGCCGGCCGCACGCGTCCGGGTCGCCTGCCGCGGTGGCGCGCAGGAGGTCGTCCACGCCCGCGCCGCGGGACAGCTCGGTCCAGGGCACCTTCTCCAGTCCGCGCAACGGATCCGGCCGTTGCCAGGCGGGTGGCAGCTCCATGCGGGGGAAGCTACGTGATGTGCGCGGCGCAACGGCGGCACGGCGCGGCGTGACTTGCCGGAGGCGTGTCGTGGCCGGTCTCGGCCTGCCGGCGCGACCTCGTACGATCACTGCGTGCGTGGACCCTCCTACAAGGTCGTCGACCTGTTCTCCGGCGCGGGCGGCATGAGCCTGGGGTTCCAAGCGCACCGGGACTTCGCCGTGGTGGGCGCGGCGGACGCGCAGGTCGGCAAGCCGTCGTCACGGCTGGGATCGTTGCGCTGCAACGGGACCTACCGGGACAACATCGGCGTCGACCCGCTCCAGGTGGACCTGGGCCGGCTCGACCCGGCGGTGCTGCGCGAGGTGTGGGGGCTCCGGCGGGGCGAGCTGGACGTGCTGGTGGCGTGCCCGCCGTGCTCGGGGTTCACCCGGATCACCGCCGCCAACCACCTGCGGGACGACCCGCGCAACTCGCTGGTCGGGCGGGTCGCCGCGTACGTGGCCGAGCTGCGGCCCCGGGTCATGCTGCTGGAGAACGCCCGCGAGCTGGTGAAGGGCAAGCAGCGGCACCACCTCGACGGGCTGGTCGACCAGCTCGTCGAACTCGGGTACGAGGTGGACGCCTCGTCGCACATGCTGTCCCGGTTCGGGCTGCCGCAGCTACGGGAGCGCGCGGTGGTGGTCGCGGTCGACGCCGGCGTGCCGCTGCGGACCATGGACGACCTGTGGGCGGGCTGGGAGGTGCGGCCGGCGGCCGTGACGGTGCGGCGGGCCATCGGCAAGCTGCCGTTCGTGGTGGCGGGCGAGTCCGACCCCGAGGACCCGATGCACGTGTCGCCGTCGTTCCGGCGGGGCCGGTCGCTGGACCGGATGCGGGCCATCCCGGCGGACGGCGGGTCGTGGGGCGACCTCGTCGGGTCGCCGGCGGAGCCGCTGCTGAACCCGGCGCAGCGCAAGATCATCGACGACGGCAAGTGGGGCTCGCACCCGGACGTCTACGGGCGGATGTGGTGGGACGAGCCGGCGCGGACCATCAAGCGCGAGTGCGGGCACGTCGGCAACGGCCGGTACGCCCATCCGGAGCAGCACCGGCTGTGCACGGTCCGGGAGATGGCGCTGCTCCAGGGGTTCCCACGGAAGTTCCGGTTCGACGTGTCGATCATCGGCAACGCCTACCGGCACCTGGGCGACGCCGTGCCGCCGTTGGTGTCGTACCAGCTCGCGGCCCTGTGCAAGTGGATCCTCTCCGGTCAGCCGCCGACGGCGAAGGACCTGTGCCTGCCGGGGACGTCGCTGCGGGTGGGCGACATCCGGCCGGTGGCGGCGGCCGATCTTGTAGCCTAGATCTCTATTCCGCAACGGTGTGGCGTCGGTTTGCGGACGCGGGTGCGACGGTCCTTGTGACGTACTCGCTCTGACCTGCGGTGATGTGTTTCGGGTTCGCGCGGTTGAGCCCTTTCGGCGACCATCGAAACGGCCATTCGGCGGTCCGCGCGGTGCGGGTTGGCCAGGTCTTGATCGTCCCATGTGGACGATACGAGCGTGTTCTACCTGATCAAGGCGGTTCTCTGCCCGTTGTTACCCCGTCGCCGTCCGGTGGGGACGCGATCGGATAGTGTTCCGCCGATTCCTGTCGATTCGGTGTCGGTGCCCGGTCCCTGCGGCCCCACCGAGTCCGACATGGTCCGCCGCCTTGAACCACACCATCGGGCTACTCGTGAGCCTCAAGGAGACACATGGCACCCCGGTTGACCCTGAAGCGCGTGGGGGCTGCGGTCCTCGGCGCCTCTCTCGTGTTGCTGTCCGCGCTCCCTGCCGCCGCCGACGCGGTCGAGGTGAAGCCGTTCCCTGGCGGTGACGTCCGGGGCATGGGTGTCTACCTCAACGACAAGGAAGACAAGCCGCTCAACGAAGGCAAGCCGCTCCACACCGAGCTGATCGGCCTCAAGATCACCGAGGAAGGCAAGGACCAGACCGCCACGGCGTACTGCGTCGAGCTGCCGACCCCGCTTGAGGACAACACGCCGCTCAAGGAGGTGCCGTGGAACGAGCACCCCAACCCGAACACGAAGTTCAAGGAAAACGCGGCCAAGGTCAACTGGATCCTGCACCACAGCTACCCGGCGCTGGACCTGGCGGCGGCGCGCACCGCGTTCGGCCTGGCGGGTGTCAAGGAAAGCTCGCTCATCGCGGGCACGCAGGCCGCGATCTGGCACTTCACCGACGAGTCCAGGCTCGACGAGAAGGACCCGACCGTCGAGGGTGATGACGTCGACGCCGACGTGCTCGCCGTCTACAAGAAGCTGACCGGGGCCGAGAACGTCGGCATCGGCGACGAGCCCAAGCCGACGCTGGGCATCGACCCCAAGGAGCTCGAAGGCAAGGCGGGCACGCTGATCGGCCCGTTCACCGTCACCACGACGGCGGACAAGGTCATCATCGAGGCCGACGTGCCGAACGGCGTCACCTTCACCGACAAGGACGGCAAGGAGCTGGACGTCGTCAAGGAGGGTGACCTCAAGGCGACCGCCGAGACCAAGGTCGGCGAGATCTTCGTCAAGGTCGACGAGGGCGTCGAGCCCGGCACGGTGGAGTTCACCGTGCACGCGACCGCCGAGCTGCACCAGGGCCGGCTGTTCGTGGCGAGCGACCGCAACCTGAAGACCCAGTCGCTGGTGATCGCCAAGCCGTCGCAGGTGTTCGCGAAGGACAAGGCCAAGGCCAAGTGGGTCGAGGGCACCACCCCGACCTCGTCGTCCTCGGCCACCGCGACGACGACCACCACCACGACGACCGCGCCGACCACGACGACGACCGAGGCTCCGCTGCCGGCCGCCGGCGGCGGTGACGACGACCTGGCTTCGACCGGTGCGTCCATCTTCGTGCCGCTGCTGATCGGCCTGGGCCTGCTCGGTGCGGGCGCGGTCGCGCTGATCATGGTTCGTCGCAAGAAGAGCGTCGCGTAGGACCGACCGACGTGGCCTAGCGCGTGGCTTGGGAGCGGCCTCCCTCGGGATATCCGAGGGAGGCCGCTCTCTTTTTGGTGGGACGGCCGGCGAGGAGAGGGGCTGGTGGTGGGGTGGCGGAGCGGGGCGTTGTCGTGGGGTGGCGGTAGCGTTTGCGGCTGGGGGCGTGAGGGTGGTTCGGGTAGCCTGCGTCTGGAGTGCGAGGGAGCACGATGAACTTCGACGAGATCAAGAACAAGGCGTCCGAGCTGCTGGAGGAGAACCACGAGAAGGTGGACCAGGGCATCGACGCTGCCGCCGACTTCGTCGCCGGCAGGTTCGGTCACGAGGAGCAGGTCAGGACGGTGGCCGAGAAGGCCAAGGACATCCTTCCGGGTGGAGAGTGAACTCGTTCAACACGGCTGACCGGGCCACCCCGGAGTCCCGTTCGCCGTCCGCGCAGATCGTGACGTGGCAGGGCTACGACGAGCCCCGGCTGGAGCAGGTCCGGTTCCTGCTGTCCGAACGCAAGCTGCGGGCGTCCGGCCGCCTGGTGACGGCGGGGCCGGACGAGCAGTACAGCGGGTCGTTCGAGGTGTCCGTCGGCGAGACCGGCGCGGTCACCCGGCTGCTGCTGCGCACGGCCACCGTGTCGGAGGAACGCCAGATCTCGGTGTCCCGCTCGTCCGAGGGCGTGTGGCTGGTCGACTCGGGCCAGGGCGCGGAACGCGCCGACTTCGACGGCGCGGTGGACGTGGACGTGCAGTTCGCGGTCCTGTTCAACGCCATCCCGATCCGCCGGTTGAACCTGCAGAACGAGCCGGGGGCGCACGAGCTGCCGGTCGTGTACGTGACCTTGCCGGACCTGTCGGTCCGCTTGGTGCGCCAGACGTACCGGACCGTGTCGGTGGGCGAGGAGCAGTCCGTGGTGTCGTTCGAGAGCGGCGACTTCCAGCAGGACATCACCGTCGACAAGACCGGCCTGGTGGTCGACTACCCCCGCATCGCCCACCGCATCTGACCACCGGTTCGGGTGATGAACCGGGCCACTTCCTCGGCTGAGCGCCTCGGCTGAGCGACAGCGTGCCCTGCGGGGGCGCGGGTATCGCGGATCGGGGGATGGTCACACCCGGACGGCGATGGCCATGCCCTGGCCCACGCCCACGCAGGCCGCCGCGATGCCGAGTCCGCCGCCGCGTGCCCGGAGGTGGCGGCACAGGTCCACCACCACGCGGGGCATGGAGGCGCCCAGCGGGTGGCCGTAGGCGATCGCGCCGCCGTGGACGTTGACCTTCTCGCGGTCGACTTCCGGCAGGTGGTGCAGGACGGACAGGGCCATGGCGGCGAAGGCCTCGTTGATCTCCCAGAGGTCGACGTCGCCGCCGGAGATCTTGAGGCGGGCCAGGAGCTTCCGGATCGCCGTGACCGGGGTCAGGGTGAAGCGCTGTGGCTCGTCCGCCGTGACCGCGCTGCCGAGCAGCTCGCCCAGCGGCGAGATGCCCAGGTCGCTCGCCACCTGCTCGCTGCCCATGAGGACCGCCGCCGCGCCGTCGTTCAGCGGGGACGAGTTGCCTGCTGTCACCGGGCCCGATTCGGAGAACGCCGAGGCCAGTTTGCCCAGTTTCTCCATCGACGTCTCCGGGCGCACGGACTCGTCGCGCCGGACGGACGAGCCGTCGCGCAGTTGGACCGGGAACGCGAAGCCGTCGTGCACACCCGCGTCCCAGGCCGCCGACGCCCGGCGGTGGGAGCGCAGGGCGTAGAAGTCCATCTGCTGCCGGGTGATGCCCAACGCCACGGCCACGTCCTCCGCCGCGCGCCCCAGCGGCACGGTCCACTCCACGCGCATCCTCGGGTTCACCAGGCGCCAGCCGAGGGCCGTCGACACCGACTCCATCCGGTCGGCGAACGGCTTCTCCGCGCGCGGCACGACGAACGGCGCCCGGGTCATGCCCTCCACGCCGCCCGCGATCAGCAGGTCCGCGTCGCCCATCGCCAACGTCCGCCCCGCCTGCACGATGGCCTCGCCACCGGACGCGCACAGGCGGTTCACGGCCACGCCGGGCACGGTCGGCGGCAGGCCCGCCAGCAGGGCCGCCATCCGGCCGATGTTGCGGTTCTCCTCGCCCGCGCCGTTGGTGTTGCCGTACAGCACGTCCTCCACCCGTGCCGGGTCCACCTGGTGTCTGCGCAGCAGTTCGGTGATCGGCAGCGCGGCCAGGTCGTCCACGCGCACCCCGGACAGCCCGCCGCGGTAGCGGCCGAACGGGGTGCGGGCGGCGTCGAGGATCAGCGGGCGGTGCATGGCCTCATCTTGTCACTGGCGGGCCGGATGTCGCGGTTCGTCACTGGCTGACGAAGAACGGCACGAACGCCGATGTCGGCCGGGTGTCCGACGAGGTGCTGAACAGCTTCACCTCGATCATGTGCGGGCCGAAGGACAACCCGCTCGTGTTCAGCGCCAGCCGGTACACCCCGGCGACGCCCGGACCGCCCAGGTTGGTCGGCACGCTCGCCACCCGGTCGCCGTCCAGCCGCACGGTGAAGCCGGCCAGTCCCGCCACGCCGGTGCCGCGCTGCCCGGACCTGCCGTCCAGGGTCAGCTCGAACACCACCCGGCCGCGCTGGATCGGCGAGCCTTCCGGCACCGGACGGCCGCCGGCGTCGAGCACCGTCCCGTTCGCCCGCGCGAGGACCGGCTCCAGGCCGTTCAGCGGCGTCTTCTCGGTGCTCGGCCGCGGCGCGGGCGGCGCGTCGGGCGCGGGCGTGAGTTCCAGGTCGACGTGCGTCGCCTGCATCCGCACGCCGGCCACGACGGTCACCGCGAGCTGGTCGCCGTCCTGGACCAGGGCCGCCGCGGGGATGTCCGCCACCACCGGGTAGCCGACCGCCGCCCGCCACGGCGCTCCGGGCACGGCGGGTCGTAGCGGCACCCGCGTGTCGCCGACGGCCACCGTGAACTCGGGGGCGGTCGGCGACGAGTCGGTGTGCAGGAGCGTCATCCGCAACTGGCCGCCGGTCACACCGCGGATCGGCGTCCCGGTGACCGGGGCGGCGTCGGGTGCGATCGCGACCCGCACCTGCGGCGGCGGCACGAACGGCGGCGCGGTGGCGGGCGCGGCGTCGAACGCCACCAGGCTGATGTTGACCCGCTGGCCGGTCGGCCCGGACACCGAGATCAGCGCGGTCGCCTCCCGCCAGCGCGGCACCGCCGGACTGGTCGCCACCACGTCGCCGTCCATCAGCACCCGCGCGCCGTCGCGGCGCAGCACCAGTTCCCAGCGGTGGCTCAGGCCCTGCTCCAGGGTCGGCACCGCGCGCGTCGGCGTGGTCGGCGTGCCCTCCGGGGTCAGCACCTCGGCGGACGTCTTGCCGGCGCTGCCCGCCACCCGCAGCCGGAGCGCGTCCGGCGGCAGGCCGTCGCCGCTCACCGTGCTCACCGGGCCGGGCACCAGGTCGACGGTCAGCTCGCCGTCCGCGCCCGGCGCGTCCGTCTCCACGACGACCCGGCCCAGGTCGTCGGCGTCCCGCAGCACGAACGGGGTCCGCGACCGCAGCGACGCCGGAGCCGACGCGCAGTTGCTGCTGATCACCAGCCGGGCGCCGTCGTCGCCTTGGCCGGGGGTGGCGCGGGCGCAGGTGTTCCTGGTCGCGAGCCGCCACCGGGCCGGGTCCGGCGCGTCCGGCTGGTCGAACGCGTCCACCAGCGCGTAGTCGCCGATCTTCGCCGTGCGCGGGGTGCCCTCGCCGCGGGCCGGCTCCGAGCGCTGCCCGAACGCGTCCACCGCCCGCACCTCCACCTGGTACGCGGCGCCGTCGTCCAGCCCGTCGAGCTGCGTCGCGGACTGGGCGATGAGCTTCGTGTGGTCGAACCGCCCGTCCCGGCCCCAGCGGACCTCGTAGCCGGCTGCCTCCTCGCCGGACCACAGCACCTGCATCCGTCTCGGCCCGGACACCACCCGCAGGTCGGCGGGCTGCTCCGGCGGCGCGCCCGGCGTCGGCACCAGCACGCCTTCGGCGGCGAACGCGGCCAACGACGTCGGCGGCGGCGTGGACGTGCTGGCCCGGGTCGCCGGATCGCCCGCTCCGGTGCTCCGCAGCACCGCCACCACTCCACCGAACAGCACCACACCAGCGGCGATGACGGCGATCCGGCGACGTTGCATGGCGTCAAGCTATGCGGCCGGGGTGATCGCGGTCACTAGGCGTTGCGCACCCGATATCTACCGCGGGCCGATGTCGAAGGTGTGTCCCCCGGTTCGGGTCTCGCCCCGTTCGTCCACCGGGAGTACCCGCACCGCCACCCGATGGCTTCCCGCGGGTGTCTCGTTCAGGTCGACCAGGAACTCGTGCCGCCCGCCCGCCGCCCCACCGGTGGGCAGCGCCGCGAGCCGCTGCCCGTCGAGATCGACCTCGATGCCCTTGACCGCCGCCACCTCCCGCTCGGTCGTGGTGAGCAGCTCCACGACGATCCGCGCCTTGCCGCCGGGCGGGAACTTGTCGGTCGGGCCCGTCTCGTGCACGACGACCACGTTCGCCGGCGGCGCTTTCACGGCCGGGTGCTCGCGCTCGGTGACTCTGGGCAGTGCCCGGCGCGTGGTCGCCTGGCCGTCGTCCACCACCAGGTGCGAGTCGTTGACCACGACCTTTCCTGCCGTCCGCAGCCGGACCGACGTGTCGCCGGTGGGCTCCGGCAGCGGGAAGTCCGCGTACACGAAGGCGGACTCGAC
The DNA here is from genome assembly GCF_050942485.1 of Actinosynnema sp. CS-041913. Lineage (NCBI taxonomy): Bacteria > Bacillati > Actinomycetota > Actinomycetes > Pseudonocardiales > Pseudonocardiaceae > Actinosynnema > Actinosynnema sp. CS-041913. The sequence goes on from NZ_CP192037.1 coordinate 248,960, forward strand.
CGCTGCCGCCCCACCGGACGGCGGCATGACCACGCCCGGCGCGGACCTCCCGCCGAACTCGACGGTGATCGGGGTGTCCCGGACGTTCGAGCCCGGCGACGCCACCGCCGCCACGACCCGCACCGAGTTGCCGCCCTCCAGCCGCTGGTTGGGCGTCGCGCCCAGCTCCACCGCGCCGCCCTGCCCGGAGCCGGGGCCCAGCGGCACCACCGACGCCGGGACCGGGCTCTCCGGCGCGCCGCCGACGCCGAACGTGTCGACCTGGGTGTGCCGGACGTTGTGGAACGCCAGCCGGGGCCGGGCGACCGTCCACGGCACCGCGACCGCCGCCGCGGCCAACGCCTCGCCGTCCCGCAGCGCTACCACCGCGTCGGGCAGGACGCGCAGCTCCCAGCGGTGCCGGACGCCGGGCGTCGGAGGTCGGGACGTGCCGCCGACCGGGACGACCCGGGAGGTGGTCGACAGGCCCGACCCGGCGTCGAAGGTCGCGCCGTACGGGGTGATGTGCAGGATCACCGAGCCCGGCGGGTAGGGCTCGGCCAGCCGTCCGATGTCGTGGAACGGCTCGGGCAGCAGCGCCACGACCAGCTCGCCGTCACCCCGCGCGGTGCTCGGCCCGTCGGTGGTGAGGACGACCCGGCCGACCGCGCCGTCGGCGGCCGGCACACCCAGCCGCAGCGGGACGTTGGACTGGAGGTCGAGCGCGTCGCAGGTGACTTCGAGGCGCTTGCCGTTGAGCGGGCGCAGGCCCAGGCACTCGTCGCCCGCGTCGAACACCCGCCAGCGGCGCGGGCTCAGCGCCTCCGGGCCGTCGAACCGGTCCAGGGGCTGGACCAGCGGGTCGGCCCACGCCTGGTCGTGGGCCAGCCTCGGCACGGCCTTGGCGACGGCGGGCTCGGAGCGGCGGCCCAGCCCGTCGACGGCCCGGACCTCGACCGTGACCTCCGCGTCGGCGTCCAGGTCGGTCAGCTCGGTCTCGGTCGCCTGCACCAGCCGCGTCCGGTCGCCCCACCGGACCTCGAACGCGCCGTACGCGACACCGCCGGTGGCCGTCCAGGTGGCGCGCAGACTCGTCCGGTCCACGCCGGTGAGAGTCAGGTCGGTCGGCCGGCTCAGCGGACTGGTGTCCGCCACGTACTCGACCCGGTGGTCCAGGAACCTGGTGAACTCGGGCGGTGGCGCCGGCGGCGCGGACTCGTTGCGCAGCACCACCACCGCGCCCGTGACCAGCGCGAGACCGCACAACCAGCCGACCAGCTTGCGACGTTCCACCCGTCGACTGTAAAAGGTGCGCGGGGGTTATGACGTGCGCGCGAGCGCGGTGTTGCCGGTCAGGCCGATGATCCGGCCGCCACGGGCCCCGAGGGCGCGCAGCGCTTCCAGCGCCTGGGGCGAGGTCAGGTCGATGGTCAGGTCGGTGCGCTCGGCGGACTGGAGGTCGTGCAGCGCCTGCCGGGCCCGGTGCCCCGCCTCGATCGTCTTGGCGAGGCCGCCGGTCGACGCCAACGAGCCGCGGGCGGCCCCGAGCCTGCCCAACGCGTCGTCGACCGCGCCCAGCAGTGCCGTCCGGTTGCCCTCGCACATCGCGCGGACCAGCTCGGGCCGACTGGCGGCGACCCGCGTGCCGTCGCCGAACGAGCCCGCCGCGAGCGCGAGGGCGAGCGGGCCGCCGTCCGCGCCGACGCTGGCCAGCACGGCGGCCAGGATGTGCGGCAGGTGGGAGATGCGGGCCACCGCCGCGTCGTGCTCCACGGCGGTGGTCGGGACGACGTGCGCCTTCGCGTCGAGGGCGAGTTCGACGACGTCGGTCAGCACGTCGAGGTCGGTGTCTTCCTCGGCGGTGACCACCCAGGCGGCGTTGCGGAACAGGTCGGCGCGGCCGGCCGCCCAGCCGGACGCCGAGGTGCCCGCCATCGGATGGCCGCCGACGTGGCGGACCAGCGGCGCGACCCGCCTGACCAGGTCGCCGACCGGCCCCTTGACGCTCACCACGTCCGTGACCCGGACCCCGTCCGGCACCTGCCGCAACACCTCCTCGACAGCGGGCAACGGCACCGCGACGACCACCAGGGCGTCCCGGTCCCGGGCCCGTGCCAGGGCGTCGGCGAGTGCCCGGACGTCGAACCCGTCCGCGCGAGCGGCTTCCGCGTCCTGCCCCGACGCGGTGGCGCCCCACACAGCCCGTCCGGCCGCGGCTGCGGCGCGCAGCACCGAGCCGCCGATCAAACCCAGTCCGACCACGCACACGTCACGCACGGGGACATCCTGCCGGCGGACACCGACAATCCCGGCAACCGGCGATCCCGGACGAATCCGGGCACCGACGATCCGGACGCCGTGCTTCCCGGCAACCCGGGACGGTGATCGGGCGTCTTCCCGGTGTGCGGGTGGAGGTGCTGTCGGGGCGGGATGCGGACGAGGTGGCTCGCCTGCTGCGCGAGCACGACCGGTCAGGGCTGGTCACGGTCGCGGTGGTGGACCGGCCGGGACTCGCCGCGGTGGTCGTCGGCACGGGCTGGGACGTGGTGGGCCCGGCCGGGCTGTTCTCCACGAGCACGACCCCGGGTGGCCGGTGGCCGCTCGGCGGCTGTTGAGCCGGATTCGCGCCGGTCTGCTCGATCGCGGTCTCGCCGACGGCCGCTGGACCTTCGACCACATCGGTTCCACGGCGGTGCCGGGGCTGCGGGCCAAGCCGTTCGTCGACGTGCAGATCAGGGTCGTGTCGCTGCCTGCTGAAGGGTCGCCGGCGGATGACGTGTTCCGGCAGGCCGGTTTCCTGCCCGCCCGCGGGTCGCGACCGGACTCGCCGGGCGTGTTCCGGGACGAGGTCCGGGAATACGGGATCGCCCCGGCGGAGGCTTATCGGAAGCGGCTCTTCGTCCGGCCCGACCCGGTCGAGCCGGCGATCGCGCACGTCCGGCTGCTCGGCTCGCCGTGGTGGGCGGAGACCGTGCGGTTCCGGGATGTGCTGCGGGCTGACCCGGCGGCGCGGCGGGCCTGCGAGGAGATGAAGTCGCGGGCGGCCGAGGCGCATTCCGGGGATGCCGATTACGACGACTACACGCGGTCCAAGTCGGTGTTCTTCGACCGGTTGCGCGGGAGGTGACGGTGCGAACCCGCCGGTGCGCCCGCACCGGCGGGTTCGTCGGATCAGCGCAGGGCGTCCAGGGCGAACGCCGTGTAGACGATGACGCCGTGTTCCATGGCCGCCTCGTCGAAGAGCACTCGGCTGGAGTGGTTCGGTTCGGCGTGGGCCAGTTCCACGCCGCGGGGGCACGCGCCCAGGAAGGCGATGGCGCCGGGCACGCGTTGCAGCACGTAGGAGAAGTCCTCCGCGCCCATCAACGGGTCCTCCATGGGCGACGCCCAGCGCGCCCCCAGGGCGGAGGTGGTCACGTCCAGGACGTGGATGCCCAATTCCCGGTCGTTCACGGTCACCGGGTAGCCGGAGGTGACCTCTACCTCGGCGGTGCAGCCATGGGCGGCGGCCACGTGTTCGCAGACCTGGTGCAGCTCCTTGTGGACGAGCGCCCTGGTCTCCTCGGAGAGGGTGCGGATGGTGCCTTTCAGCAGCGCCGTCTCCGGGATGATGTTGGTGGTGGTGCCCGCCTTGAGGTGGGCGATGGTCACCACGGCCGGCTGGTGCACGTTCACCCGGCGGGCCACCATCGTCTGCAGCGCGCCGACCATCGCGGCGGCGGCCGGGATCGGGTCCACCGCGTCGTGCGGGATGCCGCCGTGACCGCCCTTGCCCTTCACGACGACGTTGAAGGTGTCCGCCGAGGCCATCGTCGGGCCGGAGCGGGAGACCACCACGCCGGACTGCAGGGTGGACGAGATGTGCAGGGCGAACGCCTTCTCGACCGGCGGGCCGGCCGCGTCCAGCACGCCTTCGTCCAGCATGTGCTTCGCGCCGTGCATCCCCTCCTCGCCGGGCTGGAACATGAACACCACCTGGCCGGACAGCGCCTCCCGGCGGGAGGACAGCAGGCGGGCGGCGGACGCGAGCATCGCCACGTGCGTGTCGTGGCCGCACGCGTGCATCGAACCGTCGACCTCTGACGAGTACGCCAGGCCCGTCTCCTCCTGGAGCGGCAGCGCGTCCATGTCGCCGCGCAGCAGGACCGTCGGCCCCGGCCGCGCGCCGCGCAGGACGGCGACCACCGACGTGCTGGACTTCCCGGTGGTGATCTCCAGCGGGAGCCCGGCCAGCGCGTGCTGGATCGCGGCCTGCGTGGCGGGCAGGTCCAGGCCCTGTTCCGGGCGCTTGTGCACCTGCCTGCGCAGTGCCACGGTCCTGGGCTGTAGGGCACGAGCTGCCTCCACGAGCCCGGTGTACCTGGGCTCGGGTGCGGTCGTCTGTGCGTTCGGCAGAGTTGTGCTCATCCCTCGATAGTGGCATCGCGGAGCCCCCCACGCCCGGAGGCGAGCCCCCCGTGCTACCGGGTGCGCTCGGGTGGCCCTACGGTGTGCACATGGCACACCAGGAGCCGGTCAACGGCTTCGCTGTCGCGGTGGTCCGAGAGGACGGCCGCTGGCGGTGCAGCAGGATGGACAGCTCGGCGCTGTCCGAGCTCGACGCGGCCATCACGGAACTGCGCCAACTCCGCTCCACAGGTGCCGTCTTCGGGCTGTTGGCGGTGGACGACGAGTTCTTCATAGTGCTGCGCCCGGTGCCCGGCGGGGTGGCGCTGCTGCTGTCGGACGCCGCCGCCGCGCTGGACTACGACATCGCCGCGGACGTGTTGGACCTCCTCCGGGTCGACCCGCCCGACGAGGAGGACGACGAGCTGTGGCCCGAGGGCGACCTCGCGATCCTCGCCGACCTGGGGATGCCCCAGCACGAGTTGCAGGTGATCGTGGACGAGGTCGACCTGTACCCGGACGAGCAGCTCCAGATGGTCGCCCAGCGGTGCGGCTTCGGCGACGAGTTCACCAAGCTGCTGGACACCATCCAAGCGTGACCGACGAAGACCTGGTGCGGTCGGCCCTGGAGGTCGCCGGGCTGGCGGCCCGGACCGGCGACGTCCCGATCGGCGCGGTGGTCTTCGGCCCCGACGGCACGGAGCTGGCACGGGCCTGCAACGCCCGCGAGGCATCGGGCGACCCCACCGCGCACGCCGAGATCCTGGCGCTGCGGGCGGCGGCGGCCGTGTTCGGCGACGGGTGGCGGCTCGGCGGCTGCACGCTGGCGGTGACCGTGGAACCGTGCACGATGTGCGCCGGCGCGCTGGTGCTGGCGCGGGTCTCCCGGGTCGTGTTCGGCGCGTGGGAGCCGAAGACCGGGGCCGTGGGGTCGCTGTGGGACGTGGTGCGCGACCGCCGGCTCAACCACCGGCCCGAGGTGGTGGGCGGCGTGCTGGCGACCGAGTGTGCCGCGCTGCTGGAGGCGTTCTTCGCCGGGAGGTGACGCCGGACGCCGGTGTTCGGCTCGGCGGGTGGGCGTGGCGGCTCGCCCGGTCGGCCTGGCGGCTCGGCCGGCGTCGGCTTGGCCGGCGTCGGCTTGGCCGGCGTCGGCTTGGCCGGCGTCGGGCGGTGTCGGCCGTGTCGGAAATAGCCCGCATGGGGGAAGCCGTTGCTCGGCGGGCTGATCGTGCCGCTGTCACGATTGGTCGGGTGCCCGCCGAGATCGCCGAGACCGCGGACGCCGCGCTGGCAGGCGGCGTCGCGAGAGGCGACCTGGCCGCGTTCGAGATGCTGGTCCGCCGCTATTCGGGCCGGGTGTTCGGCCTCGCGTTCCGGGTGCTCCACGACCGGGCCGAGGCGGAGGACGTGACCCAGGAGGTGTTCGCCACCGCGTGGCGGCGGCTGGACTCGCTGACCGAGCCGGCGGCCGTGCGGACGTGGCTGTTCCGGGTCGCCCACCGGCAGTGCCTGGGTGTGCTGCGGCGGAAGCGGACGGACCCGGTGGGCGAACTGCCCGACTGGGGCGCCACACCGATCGGCGTCGGACCGGTGGCGCGGGATCCTTCGGCGGTGGCCGAGACCGTGGCGACGGTCGCGGCGTTGCGCCAGGCCCTGCGGCGGCTGCCGGAACCACAGCGGGCGGCGTGGCTGCTGGCCGAGGTGGACGGCTTGTCCTATGCGCAGATCGCGCTCGTGGTGGGCGCCAGCGAGGAGTCGGTGCGGGGGCGACTGGCTCGTGCCAGGGTGCGGCTGGCCGAGGTGATGAAGGTCTGGCGGTAGGACCCCGGTGCCGGATCGGGGTGGTCGTCTTGTATTGTTCTCGGCGGTGGCGTGTCCGAGCGGCCGAAGGAGCACGCCTCGAAAGCGTGTGAGGTGAAAGCCTCCGTGGGTTCAAATCCCACCGCCACCGCTCAAGACGGGGTCCGCCTGCGGAAACGCAGGTGGGCCCCGTTTCTGTTTCCCGGGTGTTCCGCCGCCGGGACGGGCACAGGCGGCACGGCGGCGGAACACGCGGACCGCCGAGGCGGTGCTTGCTTGCGCTCTGGTGTTGTCAAGGTTCACGCATCGGGGGCGCTGCCCGCCTCGTCAGGCGGGCTGCGCCCCCGTCGTGTGCGCTGTGCCCGGACCGGCGCTGGGAGGGCCACCGGTGGGCACGTCGTTGACCTTACCCTATGATCGAACACACGTTCGAGTGATCATGTTGATTCCCCCATGCGTGTTCTCCCGTGCCTCGGCGTCGGGCCTCCCGGCCTCGCCGTCCGCGCGACCTGGTCACAGTGGTCGTGAGTGGCTGGGCGGTGTCGAGGTCGGGAGGGGCCGTCGGGCCGCGTGCCGCATGCCTGGGCATGGTCAACAGTTAGTGACGGATTCTTTCGCAGTTCACTCGTTCCGGGGAGGATGCGCGGACCCGCCAACTACCGGAGGATTCCGTTGAGACCCACTCCGCTCCGCATCGGCTTAGCGGCTGCCGCCGCTTCGGCCGTGTCGCTCGCCCTGGTGACGCCCGCGACCGCCGCGCCCAGCCCGGACGCCCTGATCGCCGAGGTCTACGGCGGCGGGGGCAACTCGGGGGCGACGCTCACCCGGGACTTCGTCGAGCTGGCCAACCGGAGCACGAGCCCCGTGTCGCTCGCCGGCTGGAGCGTCCAGTACCTGCCCGCGAGCGCGAGCGCGGCCAGCCAGTGGCAGGTCACGCCGCTGACCGGGTCGGTCGAGCCGGGCACGCGGTACCTCGTGGCCGAGGCCAAGGGTGCCGCCGGCACCGTCGAGCTGCCCGCGCCGGACGCCACCGGCACGATCGCCATGTCCGCCACCGGCGGCACGGTCGCGCTGGTCGCCGCCACCACGGCGCTCACCTGCAAGACCGCCGCCGACTGCGCGGCCGACACGCGGATCCGTGACCTGGTCGGTTACGGCACCGCCACGGTCGTCCGCGAAGGCACGCCGACCGCCAACCCGAGCAACACGACGGCCGCCGCGCGTCCCGCGCTGGACGACACCGACGACAACTCCGCCGACTTCACGGTGGGCGCGCCCACGCCGGTCAACGCCGCGGGCCAGGGGCCCGGCGGTCCGGACCCGGACCCGGAGCCCGGTGACAAGCGGATCCACGACATCCAGGGCACGACCCGTGTCTCGCCGCTGCTCGGCGCGAAGGTCGGCGGCGTCCCCGGCGTCGTCACGGCCACCCGCGCCACCGGTGACCGCGGCTTCTGGTTCCAGGACACCTCCCCGGACGCCGACCCGCGCACCAGCGAGGGCCTGTTCGCCTACACGGCAGGCCTCGCGCCGACCGTCGAGCCGGGTGACGCCGTGCTGGTCAGCGGCACGGTCGCGGAGTACCGGCCGGGTGGTGACGCGGCGAGCAACGCCAACCAGACGCTCACCGAACTCACCGGTGTGACCGTCACCGTCGTGTCCAAGGGCAACGCCCTGCCGACTCCGGTCGTGCTGACGCCGCCGGACGGGTTCCTCCCGAACGCGGGCGGCGGCAGCATCGAGGCGTTGGAGCTGAACCCGGCGACCTACGGCCAGGACTACTACGAGTCCCTCGAAGGCGCGTACGTCCAGGTCGACGACGCCCGCGTGGTCGGACCCACGAACAGCTTCGGCGAGACGTGGATCACCACCAGACCCACCCAGCACCCGACCGCCCGCGGCGGCACCATCTACCTCGGCTACGACCAGCCCAACAGCGGCCGGATCAAGGTCAAGGCGGGCAGCGCCACCCCGCAGGCGAGCAACGTCGGCGACGTGTGGCGCGGCGCGACCGTGGGCAACGTCGAGTACACGAACTTCGGCGGCTACACGCTGGCCACGAAGTCCGTCGGCGAACACGTCTCCGGTGGCATCACGCCGGAGAAGACCGACGCGGCGCGTCCTTACGAGCTGTCCGTCGCCACGTACAACGTGGAGAACCTCGCCGCGACCAACCCGCAGGCGAAGTTCGACCGGCTCGCGGCGGCCGTGGTGCAGAACCTGGCGTCGCCGGACGTCGTCGTGCTGGAGGAGATCCAGGACAACAACGGCGCCACCGACGACGGCACGGTCGCGGCCGACGCGACGTACGCCAAGTTCGTGGACGCGATCGTCGCCGCCGGCGGCCCGCGCTACGAGTGGCGGCAGATCGACCCGCGGAACAAGGCCGACGGCGGTGAGCCCGGCGGCAACATCCGGGTGGCGTTCCTGTTCAACCCGGCCCGCGTGTCCTTCGTGGACCGCCCGGGTGGCGACGCGACCACGCCGGTGTCCGTGGTGAAGCGGCACGGCCGCGCGGCGCTGTCCGCGTCGCCGGGCCGCGTCGACCCCGCCAACACCGCGTGGGACAACAGCCGCAAGCCCCTGGCGGGCGAGTTCAAGTTCCGCGGCCGGACGGTGTTCGTGGTCGCGAACCACTTCAACTCCAAGGGCGGCGACCAGGCCCTGCACGGTCGCTACCAGGAGCCGAACCGCGGTTCGGAGGTCCAGCGCGGTCAGCAGGCCGCCGCGCTGCGGGCGTTCGTGGACCAGGTGAAGGCCGTCGACCGGGGCGCGAACGTGGTGCTCGCGGGCGACATCAACGACTACCAGTTCTCGCCGGCGGTCGCGACGCTGACGGCGGGCGGCGCGGTGGTGGACCTGATCTCGACGCTGCCGGAGGCGGAGCGGTACAGCTACGTCTTCGACGGCAACTCGCAGACCCTGGACCACATCCTGATCAGCGCCAACATCAACCGGTACCGGTACGACGTGGTGCACGTCAACGCCGAGTTCGCCGACCAGGCCAGCGACCACGACCCGCAGGTCGTGAAGCTGCGGCCGAGCACGGGCAACGCCCAGGCCGACCGGATGGTGTTCTTCCTGGAAGAACTCCTGGAGTGCCTGCCGAGGTAGGTGGAAACGCCGACGGCCCCGCACGGAGGAATCCGGGCGGGGCCGTTCGCCGCGGAGGATACGGGATTTGAACCCGTGAGGGGGTTAACCCAACACGATTTCCAATCGTGCGCACTAGGCCGCTATGCGAATCCTCCGCCGGAGAGCCTACCCAACGGAGTGATGGCCGACCAAAACGGCTGGTCAAGACTTCGGTTGGAGCACGAGCACCGGGGTGGCGGCGCGCAGGTCCGCAACGGCCTCGGTCGGGAGCGCGCCACCGGGCCGGCTGGAGGGACGGTGCACCTGTCGGCGGGCCGGGCGGGGCGACCGGCTACACTTGACGCGGACCTCGTGCGGCACACATCTCGCGAACCTCCCCAGGGCCGGAAGGCAGCAAGGATAAGCGGGCTCTGGTGGGTGCACGGGGTCCCCTTTTTCTGTCGGACCCCTTCGGTAGGGTCTCCCACCGTGGCGCTCGCCCTCTACCGCAAGTACCGGCCGGCCACCTTCGCGGAGGTGGTCGGGCAGGAGCACGTCACCGACCCGCTGCGCACGGCGCTCGGGGCGGGGCGGGTCAACCACGCGTACCTGTTCTCCGGGCCGCGCGGCTGCGGCAAGACGTCCTCCGCCCGCATCCTGGCGCGGTCGCTGAACTGCGTGAACGGGCCGACGCCCGATCCGTGCGGCGAGTGCAACTCGTGCGTCGGGCTCGCGCCCAACGGCGTGGGCAGCGTCGACGTGGTGGAGTTGGACGCCGCGTCGCACGGCGGCGTGGACGACGCCCGCGAGCTGCGGGACAAGGCGTTCTACGCGCCGGCGGAGTCGCGCTACCGGGTGTTCATCATCGACGAGGCGCACATGGTCACGACGCAGGGCTTCAACGCCCTGCTGAAGATCGTGGAGGAGCCGCCGGAGCACCTGATCTTCATCTTCGCGACCACCGAGCCGGACAAGGTGCTGCCCACCATCCGCTCGCGGACGCACCACTACCCGTTCCGGCTGATCCCGCCGTCGGCGATGCGGTCGCTGCTGGAGAGCAACTGCGCCGCCGAGGGCGTCGCGGTCGAGCCGTCGGTGTTCCCGCTGGTGATCCGGGCGGGCGGCGGGTCGGCGCGGGACACGCAGTCGGTGATGGACCAGCTACTGTCCGGCGCGGGCCCCGAAGGTGTGACCTACGAGCGGGCGATCTCGTTGCTCGGCGTGACGGACGTGGCGCTGATCGACGACGTGGTGGACGGTCTGGCGGCCGGCGACGGGTCGGCCGTGTTCGGCACCATCGACCGGCTGGTGGACGCGGGCCACGACCCGCGCCGGTTCGCGTCGGACCTGCTGGACCGGTTGCGGGACTTGGTGTTGCTGCACGCGGTGCCGGACGCGGCGGACCGTGGCCTGGTGTCCGCGCCGGACGACGTGGTGGCGAAGATGGTCGCGCAGCGCGCGGCGACCCGGCCGGCGACGGTCACCCGGTGGGCGGAGGTGCTGCACCAGGGTTTGACGGACATGCGCGGCTCGACCGCGGCGCGGCTGCTGCTGGAGCTGGTGGCGGCGCGGATGCTGCTGCCGTCGGCCAGTGACGCGGAGTCCGCTGTGCTGCAACGGGTCGAGCGCTTGGAGAAGTACGGGCCGCCGGCTGGTGCTGGTGGTCCGGCCGGTGGCCCTGATTCGGCTGGTGGTTCCGCTCCGGCTGGTGGTGGTTCCGCTCCGGTCCGAGGTGGCGCTGACGGCCCCGCGGGCGGGGGTGCCGCGGGCGACAGTGGTCGGACCTTCCAGCGGCCTTCGCAGCGGGCGGGCACGTCGCCTGCCGAGTCGGTTCCGCCGCAAGCGGTCCCGAGCGCGGCTCGTCCGACGGGTGAGGCCGCGCCAACTCGCCCGGCGGGCGAGCCCGCGCCGACCCGTCCGATGGGTGAGGCCGCGCCGACTCGCCCGGCGGGTGAGCCCGCGCCGACCCGTCCGGCGGGTGAGGCCGCGCCAAGCGAGTCCGCTCCGACACCGCCGCCGAGCGAGGCCGGTCCGAGCCCTGCGCCCGAGCCCGCTGCCCCCGTGAGCGAGCCGGTGCCCGACGCGCCGCCGTCTTCCGGCGCGGCCGGCACCGAAGACAGAGCGGGCGGGCCGGCCTCCGGTATCGACGTGGCCGAAGTCCGGCGGCGGTGGTCCGAGCTGCTGGGTGTGGTGCGCACGACGTCGCGCAGCACGGAGGCGATGCTCACCAACGCGACCGTCTCGGACGTCGACGGCAGCACCATCACGCTCGCCCACACGTCCGCCCCGCTGGCCCGCCGACTCGCCGAGTCGCGCAACGCCGATGCCATCGCGGCGGCGTTCGGCCAGGTCCTCGGCGGCACGTGGCAGGTGCGGTGCGTGCACGGGGAAGCCGCCGCCGCGCCCGCGCGGTCCGCTCCGCCGACCCGTCCGCAGCGGCCCGCGCCCACCCGGCCCAGCCAGGCCGCCCGCACGCCCGAGTCCACCCGGCAGGCCCCGCCGGGCCGGTCCGCGCCCGCCGACGACGTCCCGCCGCCGCCCGAGCCGCCGGAGCCCGATGAGCCCCTCCCGCCGGAGCCGGTGGACGAGGAGGAGATGCTCGCGGAGGCCGCCCGGCCGGGTGAGGCGGGTGATCAGCCCGACCCGGAGGCGGTCGTGCTCAAGCTGCTCGCGGACGAGCTGGGTGCTCGGCCGCTGAAGAGCTGATCCGCGCGGCTACCCTGGTGGCAAACCCCAACGGAGAGGAACCCGCGGTGCAACCCGGTGGGCCGAACATGCAGCAGATCCTCCAGCAGGCGCAGAAGATGCAGCAGCAACTCGCCGCCGCCCAGCAGGAGCTGGCCGAAGCCGAGGTGACCGGCACCGCGGGCGGCGGGCTGGTGACCGCCGTGGTGTCCGGCGGCGGCGAGCTGAAGAGCCTGGCCATCGACCCGAAGGTGGTCGACCCGGACGACGTCGAGACGCTGTCCGACCTGGTCGTCGCGGCCGTGCGGGACGCGAACCGCGCCGCGCAGGAGCTGGCCGCGCAGAAGATGGGCCCGCTGGCGTCCGGCATGGGCGGCCTGGACGACCTCGGTGGTCTCGGCGGGCTGCTCGGCTGATGTACGAGGGGCCCGTCCAGGACTTGATCGACGAACTCGGCAGGCTGCCGGGCGTCGGTCCCAAGAGCGCGCAGCGCATCGCCTTCCACCTGCTCGCGGCGGACCCGGCCGACATCGGCCGGCTCCAGGACGCCTTGCAGAAGGTGAAGGACGGCGTGGTGTTCTGCGAGGTGTGCGGCAACGTCTCCGCCGAGGCGACCTGCCGCATCTGCCGCGACCCGCGCCGCGACCTGACCCTGATCTGCGTGGTCGAGGAGCCGAAGGACGTGCTGGCGGTGGAGCGGACCCGCGAGTTCAAGGGCCGCTACCACGTGCTGGGCGGCGCGCTGGACCCGTTGTCCGGGGTGGGCCCCGACCAGCTCCGCATCCGGCAGCTACTGACCCGGATCGGCACCGAGGTCAACGAGATCATCATCGCCACCGACCCGAACACCGAGGGCGAGGCGACCGCGACCTACCTGGTGCGGATGCTGCGCGACTTCCCCGGCCTCACCGTGACGCGGCTGGCGTCGGGCCTGCCGATGGGCGGCGACCTGGAGTTCGCGGACGAGCTGACCCTGGGTCGTGCGCTGTCCGGCCGGCGCAGCATGTGAGGCTGATCGCGGTGGACGGGCCGTCCGGGTCGGGCAAGTCGACCTACGCGGCGTCGCTGGCGGTGGAGCTGGGCGCGACGGTGGTGCCGACCGACCACTTCGCGACCTGGACCGACCCGGTGTCGTGGTGGCCGCGCCTGGTGGCCGAGGTGCTGGAGCCGCTGTGGGCCGGGCGGGTCGCGCGGTACCGGCGCATGGACTGGTCCGAGGGTTGGCCGCGGCTGGGTGACCCGGTGACCGTGGCGCCGCCGGCGGTGTTGGTCATCGAGGGTGTGTCGGCGGCTCGGCGGTCGATCGCGGACCGGCTGGACGAGGCGGTGTGGGTCGAGCTGCCGGACGAGCGGACGCGGCTGGAACGGGCCGTGGCGCGGGACGGCGAGGGCAGCCGGGCGCACCTCGTGCGGTGGCAGGCGTTCGAGCGGGGCTGGTTCGCGGTCGACGGGACGCGGGCGCGGGCCGATCGGGTCGTCACGACGAGCTGACCCGAAGCTCAGCGGTCCAGGGCGGCCTGCACCAGGGCTGCTTCCGGCGCGCCGATGGCCGTGAACCACTCCAGGGCCGTCGACCAGTAGGCGCGGGCGGCGGCGGGGTCCTCGGTCGCGTCGCCGGCCAGGTGGGCGGCACGTGCCTGCACGAACCGCTGGCCGGTGGAGCGGCTGAGTTCCAGGGAGCGCCGCGCGAAGTCCAGGGCCTCCGCCACGTCGCCCTGGTCCAGCCGCACCCTGCCCAGCAGCGCCAGCACCTCGACCTCGGCCAGGCGCAGCCGGTAGCGCACCGCGCTGTCCAACGCCTGGCTGGCCGAGTACCTCGCCTCGTCCAGCCGGCCCGCCGCGCGGTGGGCCAGGGCCAGCCCCCGGCGGGCCGCGCAGATGCCCCACGGGTAGCCGGTCTCCTCGGCGATCCGCAGCGCCTCGGTGTGCCGCTCCACCGCCTCGCCGTACCGGCCGCTGCCGTGCAGCGCCTCACCCAGGACGTTCTTCGCGTCGCACACGCCCTTGAGGTTCCCGAGGTTGTCGGCGATGGCCAACGCCCGGGACGCCTCGGAGATCGCGTCGGCGAGCCGGCCCCTCATCACGTACGTGTGCGCCAGGCCCTCGTGCGGGATGTGCGCGAAACCCCGCGCGCTGGCCCGTTCGTACAGGTCGCCGGCCCGTTCGTAGAGTTCCGCCGCGCGTTCCGGCTGGCCCTGGAACAGGTACACCTCGGCCAGCGCCCGGTAGCTGTCGGCCTGCGTGATCCACACGCCCAGGCGGTTGCCGACGTCCAGCGAGCCCTCGAACGACGACACCGCCCGGTCCAGTTGGCCCAGTTGCAGGTAGACGCCGCCGAGGTTGAGCAGGGCGATGCCCTCCTGCTGCAACGCGCCGATGCCGCGGGTGATCACCAGCGCCCGTTCCAGGCAGTCCGCGGCCTGCTCCAGCTCGCCCAGGTCGATGTAGACGCCGCCCAGGTTGGCCAGCACGGCGGCCTCGGCGGCGGGCGCGGCGCCGGTGCGCTGCTGGATCGGGATGGCCCGCCGGAAGTAGTCCACCGCCACCCGGTGCTGGCCGATCGCCCAGTACAGGACGCCCAGCGACGACAGCATCGCCACCTCGCCCACCGGGTCGCCGATGGCCTGCGCCACGGACAGGCCGGCCTTCGCCGTCGCCAGCCACTCGACGGGCAGGCCCTGGGCGTAGAAGTAGCGGCGCAGCGCGTCGGCGAGCTGCCAGCAGTCGCTGTCCGGCTGCCGGTCCGTCGAGTGCAGCACCAGCGCGACGAGGTTCGCCCGTTCCGCGTCCAGCCACGCCAGCGCCTCCGCCGGCGTGGAGAACAGCCGGGGCGCGACGCCGGCTTCGACCGCGTCACGGGGCAGCCTCATCAGGGTCGCCTTGACGGTGTCGGTCGCGTTGTCCACCGACCGGATCGACCAGTCCAGCAACCTGCGGTGGGCCTGCGCGCTCTCCGTCGGGCCGTCCTCGAACGCCAGCCGCTCGGCCGCGTAGTCGCGCAGCAGGTCGTGGAACTGGTAGCGGCCCGGCACGTGGTTGTCCACCAGGTTCGCCGTCGCGAGGCGGTCCAGGCGCCGCCGCGCGTCCTGCGTGGTCAGGCCGCCCAGCGCCGCCGCCACGTCCGGCGTGATGTCGCCGGGAGCGAGGCTGAGCAGGCGGAACAGGGACGCCAGTTCGGGCTTCAGCGCGGTGTAGGACAGGTCGAACGCGGCGTGCACGGCCGCCCGCTCGTCGCCCTCCACGGCCAGCGCCGCCAGGCGGTTGCCCGCCCGCAGCTCCTCCACGTACGAGGCGATGGTCGTCTCCGGCCGGGACAGCAGGTTCGCCGCCGCGATCCGCAGCGCCAGCGGCAGGTGCGCGCACAGCTCGGCCAGCTCGTCGGCCGCCGACGCCTGCTCCGCCACCACGTCCTCGCCGAGCATCCCGGCCAGCAGCGCCCTGGTCTCCTCGCTGTCCAGCACGTCCAGCCGCACGTTGGACGCCGCGTGGCTGACCGCCAGCCCGCGCAGGGTGTCACGGCTGGTCACCAGCACCGCGCAGCCCGGCGAGCCCGGCAGCAGCGGCCGGATCTGCTCCGCGTTGGCCGCGTTGTCCAGCACCAGCAGCACCTGCTGGTCGGTCAGCCGGGACCGGAACATCGCCTCCTGCTCGTCCTGGTCCAGCGGCACGGACTCCGGCGGCACGCCCTGCGCCCGCAGGAACCGGGGCAGCACGTCCACCGCGTTCAGCGGCGGGCCCTGGGCGTAGCCGCGCAGGTTCACGTATAGCTGGCCGTCCGGGAAATACCGCCGCATCTTGTGCGCCGCGTGCACGGCCAGCGCCGTCTTGCCCACGCCGGGCGGCCCGGCCAGCGTCACCACCGGCACGCCCTGCGCCGTCCGCAGCAGCGCCTCGATGAGCTGGACGGCCTGCTCGCGGCCCACGAAGTCGCCGATGTCGGCGGGAAGCTGCGACGGCACCACCCGTTCCCGCCGCACCGGCGCCGCCGAGCCGAGGTCCAGCGCCGGCGCGCCGCTGAGCACCTGCTGGTGCACGCGCCGCAGCTCGTCGCCGGGGTCGATGCCCAGCTCGTCCGCCAGCAGGCCGCTGACCTTGCGGTACGCGCCGAGCGCGTCGGCCTGCCGCCCCGACCGGTACAGCGCCACCATGAGCTGCGACCACAGCCGTTCCCGCAGCGGGTGCTCGCTGGTCAGCCGGTACAGCTCGGGGATCAGCTCGGCGTGCCTGCCCAGCTCCAGGTCGACCTCGACGCGGCGCTCCTCCACGTGCAGCCGGCGCTCGCCCAGCCGGGGCACCTCGTCGCGGTGCAGCACCTCCGAGGGCACGTCGACCATCGCGGGACCGCGCCACAGGCCCAGGGCGGCGGTGAAGATCGCCGACGCCGACTCCAGCCTGCCCGCCGCCCGCTCCTGCTCGCCCTCCTCGACGAGCTGCTCGAAGCGGACCACGTCGATGGTGCGCTCGTCCACGTCGATCAGGTACGCGTCCGGCACGGTGCGGATCGGCACGGCCGGCCCCAGGACCTGCCGAAGTCTCATCACGTAGGTCTGGAGCGTGCCGCGAGCCCGCGCGGGTGGGTCGGCGCCCCAGATGTGCTCGGCCAGCTCGTCCACCGACACGCTCGACCCGGCGCGCATCAGCAGCGACACCAGCAGCGATCGCTGCCGACCTGCGCGGACCACCACCTGCTCGCCGTCGACCAGCACCTGCAACGGCCCGAGGACGCGGAACTCGACCTGTGGGCCCATCCCCGACCTCCCCTCCGCGCGCGTGCGGGTTCTGTTGTCCGTTGTACAGCGTAGGAGAGCGTTTGCCCGATGTGTCGTCGTCACGATGGGTCAGCACATGTGCGCCAGAAGTAGGAGAATGCCGATTCACGTGGCCGGATCGTGACCTGCGTTACTGCTGAAGGGTTGTGGTGACCGGTTAGGGTCGCTGACCACACCGTGAGATCCGGATTTCCACTAGGGGTGTTTGATGGCTCATTCCCGAACGGCCCGGCGCCGCTGGACGGCCGCGATCGGCCTGACCGGCGTCGCCGCGCTCGCACTGTCCGCCTGCGCGCAATCCGAACGCGGTGGCGATTCCGGTTCCGGCAAGGTCGGCGGCACTCTGACCTTCGGCGCGGCCGGTGCTCCCCGGCTGTTCGACCCGTTCTACGCCACGGACGGCGAGACCTTCCGCGTGTCCCGCCAGATGTACGAGGGCCTGGTCGGCTTCAAGGCCGGCACGGCCGAAGTCGAGCCCGCGCTGGCGACCAAGTACGAACCGACGCCGGACGGCAAGACGTGGACGTTCACACTGAAAGAAAATGTGAAATTCCACGACGGCACTCCGTTCAACGCTGAAGCGGTCTGCTTCAACTTCAACCGCTGGTACAACCAGAAGGGCAGCAGCCAGAGCGACGCCGTTTCGCAGTACTGGCTGGACAACTTCGGCGGCTTCGCGGACACCCCGGACAAGCCGTCGCTGTTCAAGTCGTGCACGGCGAAGGACCCGAAGACCGCGGTCATCGAGTTGACCAGCGCGACTTCGCAGTTCCCGTCCGTGCTGGGCTTCACGTCGTTCTCGATCTCCAGCCCCGAGGCGCTGAAGAAGTACGACGCGGACAACGTCGTGGCGGCCGGTGACAGCTTCACCTTCCCGGCGTACGCCACCGAGCACCCGACCGGCACCGGGCCGTTCAAGTTCAGCAAGTTCGACAAGGCCAACAACGTCGTGGAACTCGTCCGCAACGAGGACTACCACGGCACCAAGGCCAAGCTGGACAAGGTCGTCTTCCGGATCATCCCGGACGAGACCGCGCGCAAGCAGGCGCTCAAGGCGGGCGACATCGACGGCTACGACCTGCCGAACGCCGCGGACTGGGCCGGTCTGAAGTCCGACGGCTTCGACGTCAAGGTCCGCCCGGCGTTCAACGTGCTCTACCTGGGCATCAACCAGAAGAACAACCCCAAGCTCCAGGACCTCCGGGTCCGCCAGGCGCTGATGCACGCCATCAACCGCGACCAGCTCGTCAAGTCGCAGCTCCCCGAGGGCGCCACGGTGGCCACCCAGTTCATGCCGCCGCTGGTCAACGGCTACGACAAGGGGCTGACCGCGACGAAGTTCGACACCGAGAAGGCGAAGTCGCTGCTCGCCGAGGCGGGCGCGAGCGACCTGACGCTCAAGTTCTACTGGCCGACCGAGGTCACCCGCCCGTACATGCCGAGCCCGAAGGACCTGTACGGCGCGATCGCGTCCGACCTGGAGAAGGCCGGCATCAAGCTGGACACGGTGAGCAAGCCGTGGAACGGCGGCTACCTGACCGACGTCGACCAGGGCATCCCGGACGTCTTCCTGCTCGGCTGGACCGGTGACAACGGCACCGCGCACAACTGGGTCGGCACGTTCTTCGGCCGCACCGACAACCGGTTCAACACCGGCGCGTCGCCGTGGGGCAAGGACCTGGCGGACAAGCTGGGCGCGGCCAACGCCGAGCCGGACGAGACCAAGCGCACCGCGCTGTACCAGGAGCTGAACAAGAAGATCGTGGAGGAGTACCTGCCGGCCGTGCCGATCTCGCACTCCCCGCCGGCGCTGGTCTTCAGGAAGGAGATCCAGGGTGTGACGCCCAGCCCGTTGACCGACGAGCGATTCGGCAACGCCAGCAAGGGCTGACCACTACGGATAGAGACAACGGGGTAGCTCAATGCTCCGCTACACGATCCGACGGCTCATCCAGCTAGTCGGCGTGGTGCTGGTGCTGTCCCTGCTGCTCTTCGCGTGGCTCCGCGCTCTCCCGGGAGGACCGGTCTCGGCCCTCCTGGGAGAGCGCGCCACGCCGGAGAAGCAGGAAGCCCTCACCCGACAGCTCGGCTTGGACCAGCCGATCGTCGTGCAGTACTTCAAGTTCCTCGGCCGGGCGCTGTCCGGCGACTTCGGCGTCTCCACCGGCGTCCAGCAGGGCGACCCGGCGATGGAGATCTTCCTCCAGCGGTTCCCCGCCACCCTCGAACTCAGCTTCCTGGCGATCGTGATCGCGATCGCGCTCGGCATCCCGCTGGGCTACCTCGCGGCGAAGCGGCGCGGCGGCTGGTTCGACAACCTCAGCGTCGCCGGTTCGCTGATCGGGGTCGCGGTGCCGGTGTTCTTCCTGGCCTACGTGCTCAAGGACGTGCTGTCCGCGGCGCTGGGCCTGCCCACCGAAGGCCGCCAGGACGCCGCCCTCGGCGCGACCCGGGTGACCGGTTTCTTCGTGTTCGACGGCATCATCACGCAGGAGTGGGACGCGGCGCTCGACGCGCTGGAGCACCTGGTCCTGCCGGCGGTCGCGCTGTCGACCATCCCGTTCGCGGTGGTCTTCCGGATCACCCGCGCGGCCGTGCTCGACGTGCTCGACGAGGACTTCGTGCGCACGGCCGAGTCCAAGGGCCTCACCGCACCGGTCATCCGGCGGCGGCACGTGCTGCGCAACGCGATGCTGCCGGTGGTGACCACGATCGGCCTCCAGACCGGCGCGCTGCTCGCGGGGGCGGTGCTCACCGAGAAGGTGTTCTCGTTCGCGGGCGTCGGGCAGGCGCTCGCGATCGGGTTCGAGCGCCGTGACTACCCGGTGCTGCTGTTGCTGATCATCATGGCCACGATCGTCTACGTGGTGGTCAACCTCCTGGTCGACCTCTCGTACGCGTTCATCGACCCGCGGATCAGGACGAGGTAGCCGCGATGGTCACTCCAACCCAGAAACTCGGCCGCGGGAAGAAAGACCGCATCGACGCGCTGGCCGAGACGTCCTCGGACGCCGGGGTCAGCCTGGCCGCGAGCGCGTGGCGGCAACTGCGGCGCAGCCCGGTGTTCCTCACCGGCGCGGTCATCATCGCCCTGTTCGTGCTGGTCTCCCTGCTGTCCCCGTGGCTGGCACCGCAGGACCCGTCCGAGGCGATGCTGATCGACCAGGTCGTCAAGGCGCGCAACGAGATCCCGCCACCCCAGCCGGGCCACGTGCTCGGCGGCGACCTCCAGGGCCGGGACTTCTTCTCCCGCCTGCTGGTCGGCTCGCAGCAGACGCTGATCGTCGGCGTGCTGGCCACCCTGATCGGGCTGGCGGGCGGGCTGACGCTGGGCACGCTGGCCGGCGCGTTCGGCGGCTGGGTCGACTCGGTCGTGATGCGGGTGGTCGACGTCATGCTGTCGCTGCCCAGCCTGCTGCTGGCGTTCAGCATCAGCGCGATGTTCGCGCGCCCCAACCAGTACACCGTGATCGTGGCGGTGGCGGTGGTGCAGATCCCGGTGTTCGCCCGGCTGCTGCGCGGCTCGATGCTGGCGCAGCGGCACAGCGACCACGTGCTGGCGGCGACCGCGCTGGGCGTGAAGCCGGGCGCGATCGTGTTCCGGCACATGCTGCCCAACTCGCTCGGCCCGGTGATCGTGCAGTCCACGCTGGTGCTGGCCACGGCCATCATCGACGCGGCGGCGCTGTCGTTCCTCGGCCTGGGCAACCCGGACGACCGGATCCCGGAGTGGGGCCAGATGCTGGGCGACGTGCAGAACGTGTTCGACACGCACCCGCACCTCGCGTTCTGGCCGGCGGGCTGCATCATCGTGGTGGCGCTGGGTTTCACCCTCATGGGCGAGACCTTGCGCGAGGCCCTCGACCCCAAGAGCAGGCGGTGAGTCATGGCGTTGCTGGAAGTGCGTGACCTCACCGTGGTTTTCGAGCGCAAGGGGGAGCAGCCCTTCACCGCCGTCGACCACGTGAGCTTCGAGGTGGAGCCGGGCCAGACGGTCGGCCTGGTCGGCGAGTCCGGGTGCGGCAAGTCCGTGACGTCGCTGGCGATCATGGGTCTGCTGCCGCGGCGCGGCGCCCGCGTCTCCGGGACGGTGGACTACGAGGGCACGAACCTGCTCTCCTTGTCGGACCGGGAGATGCGCGACCGGCGTGGTCGCGACCTCGGCATGGTGTTCCAGGACCCGCTGTCCTCGCTCAACCCGGTCATCCCGATCGGGGTGCAGGTGACGGAAGTGCTGGAGCGGCACCGGGACATGTCGCGCAAGCAGGCGATGGTGGAGGCGGCGGACCTGCTGGACAAGGTCGGCATCCCCGACCCGTCCCGGCGGCTCTCCGAGTACCCGCACCAGCTCTCCGGCGGGATGCGGCAGCGCGCGCTGATCGCGATCGCGCTGGCGTGCCGGCCCCGGCTGCTCATCGCGGACGAGCCGACCACCGCGCTGGACGTGACGATCCAGGCGCAGATCCTGGCGCTGCTCAAGGAACTCGTGCAGGACCTGGGCACCGCGCTGGTGATGATCACGCACGACCTCGGCGTGGTCGCCGGGCTGTGCGACGAGGTCAACGTCCTGTACGGCGGCCGGGTGGTGGAGAAGGCGGAGCGGCACGACCTGTTCGCCGCGCCGCGCCACCCGTACACGCACGGGCTGCTGACCTCGATCCCGCGCCTGGACGCGCCGCGCGGCGAGAAGCTGTCGCCCATCAGGGGATCGGTGGCCGACAACATCCCGTGGGACCACGGGTGCGCGTTCGCGCCCCGCTGCCCGAACGCGCTGGACGTGTGCGTCGAGGTCACGCCCGCGCAGGAGGACATCGGCGGCGGCAGGCTGTTGCGCTGCCACAACCCGGTCCAGCCTCCGGTGGTCGAGGAGGTGTCGGTGTGAGCCCGCAGAGCGAGGTGCGCCCGGACAGCGGTCCGCCGGCGGCCCCGGAGTCCACTGTGGACGAACTGATGTCGGTGCACGGCATCAAGGTGCACTTCCCGATCAAGCGGGGACTCCTGCTCGACCGCACGGTCGGGCACGTGTTCGCCGTGGACGGGGTGGACCTGGGCGTCCGGCGCGGCGAGACCTACGGGCTGGTCGGCGAGTCCGGCTGCGGCAAGTCCACCCTCGGGCGGGCGATCCTGCGGCTGACCGAGCCGACCGCCGGCCGGGTGGTGTTCGACGGCACGGACCTGTCGACGCTGAAGGGCGAGTCGCTGCGCACCATGCGGCGGCGGATGCAGATGGTGTTCCAGGACCCCATGTCGTCCCTGGACCCCCGGCAGTCCGTGGAGTCGATCCTGGTCGAGGGCCTGCGGGCGCACGACCTGGACAAGGGCAAGGAGTCGACCGGCAAGCGGCTGCGCGAGCTGCTGTCGGCGGTCGGCCTGCCGTCCACGTCGCTGCGCAAGTACCCGCACGAGTTCTCCGGCGGTCAGCGGCAGCGCATCGGCATCGCCCGCGCGCTGGCGGTCGAACCGGACCTGATCATCGCCGACGAGCCGGTGTCCGCGCTGGACGTGTCGGTGCAGGCGCAGGTGGTGAACCTGCTGGAGGAGCTCCAGGACCAGTTCGGCCTCACCTACCTGGTGATCGCGCACGACCTGGCCGTGGTGCGGCACATCTCCGACCGGGTGGGCGTGATGTACCTGGGCGGCCTGGTGGAGGAGGCGACCTCGGACGACCTCTACGCCGAGCCGCTGCACCCGTACACCAGGGCGTTGCTGTCGGCGATCCCGGTGCCGGACCCGGAGGTGGAGGACCGGCGGGAGCGGATCCTGCTCAAGGGCGACCTGCCGTCGCCCGCGAACCCGCCGTCGGGCTGCCGGTTCCACACCCGGTGCCCGTGGAAGCAGGAGACGAAGTGCTCGACCGAACGGCCGGAGATGCGTGAGGTGCTGCCCGGCCACCGGGTCGCGTGCCACTGGGCGGAGGACATCCGCGCGGGCCGCATCCGGCCGCACGAGGTCGAGGCCGTGCTGGTGGAGGAGGACGGCATCTCGCCGGACATCCCGCTGGTCGGCCCGGCGTCGGTGACGGAGGCGCTCAACCCGTGAGCCCCGTGCGGGGGCGCCACCCCTCTTCAGGCGCCCCCGCACCGTGCTCAGGCCCGCCAGTCCGGCGAACGGCCGAGCAGCCCGACGAGCCGGTCGGTGAGCGAGGCGTCCTCGGGCACGTCCAGCGGCAGCCCGAACGCCGCGCCGGGGCCCCGGACGTCCGGCGTCGCGGGGTAGTGGCGGGCCATCTTGTAGGCGGCGAGCGCCAACTCGTCGTCCAGCGTGCTGTCGATGCCGAGCGCCCGGCACAGGTCCCACGAGTGCACCAGGTTGTCCACGAAGTGCGCGCCGACGAGGTTACGGCCCGGGTGCGTGCCGAAACCGGGGAACTCGGCTTCCCGGTCGAGGAACCCGGCGGCCTGGAACGACTCCGTGACCTGGTCGCTCGCGACGAGGTAGGCGACCACCAGGTCGTCGTCCGCCTGCGCGCGGGCTTCGCCGCCCCGTGCCCCGGCGTCGAACTTGAGCGACATGTCGACCTGGTGTTGCAACAGGTCCCGGACGGTCCACCCGGCGCACGGCGTGGCCAGGTCGAAGTGCGCCGGTTCGAGCTTGCCGGTCAGCCGGACGTTGACGTCGATGGCGGCGCGGTTCAGGTCCAGCAGGTCCATTGGTCCCCCTTGGAAGTTGTACGAACGATCGTACAATTAGTTTGCGAGTGGTCAAGGGGGCTAGCGTGGGCGGTGTGAAGGTCGACGGTCGGGTGGAGCGGGGCGAGCAGACGCGGCGGCAGATCTTGGTGCGGGCGGCGGAGATCGCGTCGGTGGAGGGCTTGGAGGGGCTGTCCATCGGGCGGCTCGCGACCGAGCTGGAGGTCAGCAAGAGCGGCGTGTTCGCGCACTTCGGTTCGAAGGAGGAGCTGCAGCTCGCCACCGTCCGGGCGGCGGCGAAGATCTTCTTGACGGAGGTGGTGGAACCGGCGTCGGCCGTGCCGCCGGGCTTGGCGCGCCTGGAGCTGCTGCTCACCGGGTGGCTGGACTACTCGGAGCGCCGCACGTTCCCCGGCGGGTGCTTCTTCTACGCCGTGCAGGCGGAGTTCGACGCCCGCCACGGGCGGGTGCGGGACACCGTCGCGGAGTACGGGAAGGGCTGGAACGACCTGGTCGTGGCGACCATCTCGGCCGTGCCGGACCTGGTGGTCGAGCCGGCGCAGTTGGCGTTCGAGCTGATCGCGTTCCTGGAGATGGCCAACGCCCAGTCGGTGCTCCACGACGACCCGGACGCCTACCGCCGTGCCCGGACAGCGGTCCGCGACACCCTGGACCGCGCTACCCGGCGGCCGTGACCACGACCTTGCGCTGCGCGGCCTTCACCGCCATCCCGACCGGCACGCTGATCAGCATCGCCACACCCCACGACAGCGCGATGGCGACCAGCGGGTCGTCGACGACCTGACCGCCGAAGTACCCGATCAACGCCGTGTACCCGCTCCACAGCGTGGCCCCGGCCAGCGCGACCGGCGCGAACCGCCGGCTCGGCCACCGCAGCGACCCGGCCAGCAACGCGCCCACCAGCCCGCCGCCGGGCACCCACCGCACCGCCACCAGGATCGGCTCACCGCGACTGGCCAGTTTGGACGCCGTCCACTCGACCACCGCCCGCGACCCCGGCTTGCGGCTGAACCGGCGCAGCGCCCGCATCCCCGCGCTGCGGCCGAGCGAGTAGTTGACGATGTCGGCGACGAAACACCCCACCGCCGCCACCAGGATCACCCCGGCCAACGGCAGTTCGCCGGACGCCGCCAGCACGCCGCAGCCGATCAACACGGCCTCGGTCGGGGCCAGCGGCACGGCGGCGACCACGAACAGGACCAGGAGGGCGGTCATGATCGGGGAACGCTACCGGGTTCCTGATCACTCCTGGCCGGGCGGCGTCTTCAGGAAACGTTCAGCCGGACGCCCCGTCGGCGGCACCCGGTGAACCGGCGGACCGCCCGGAACCGGTCCCGGGCGGTCACTCCGCGAAGGTCTAGCGGTGGGCCCGGTTCAGGGCCGAGACGACGGCGCGCAGCGACGCGGAGACCGTGGACGAGTCGACTCCCACGCCCCACAGCACACGGTCGCCCACGGCGCATTCCAGGTAGGCCGCCGCGCGGGCGTCGTCGCCGGAGGACATCGCGTGCTCGAAGTAGTCCAGCACGCGCACGTCGAAGCCGACCGCCGCCAGCGCGTCGACGAACGCCGCGATCGGCCCGTTGCCGGTGCCGGTGATCTCCTGCGCCTCACCGTCCACGACCACCACGGCCTTGATCGTCTCGTGGCCGCTGCCGTCGCCGGACACCTTCTGCCGCACCAGCTTCAGCGGCACGGCCCCGTCCAGGTACTCCAGCGAGAACGCGTCCCACATGTCCTTGGGCGAGATCTCGCCGCCCTGCGTGTCGGTGACCTCCTGGATGACCCGCGAGAACTCGACCTGGAGCCGGCGCGGCAGGTCCAGGTGGTGCTCGGTCTTCATCAGGTACGCCACGCCGCCCTTACCGGACTGCGAGTTGACCCGGATCACGGCCTCGTAGCTGCGGCCCACGTCCTTCGGGTCGATCGGCAGGTACGGGACCTCCCACGGGAACTCGTCCACGTGCTGCCCGGCGGCCTTGGCGGCGTCCTCCAGGGCCTCGAAGCCCTTCTTGATGGCGTCCTGGTGCGACCCGGAGAACGCGGTGAACACCAGGTCGCCGCCGTACGGGTGGCGTTCGGCGACCGGTAGCTGGTTGCAGTACTCGACGGTGCGGCGGATCTCGTCGATGTCGGAGAAGTCGATCTGCGGGTCGATGCCCTGGCTGAACAGGTTCATCGCCAGCGTGACCAGGCACACGTTGCCGGTGCGCTCGCCGTTGCCGAACAGGCAGCCCTCGATGCGGTCCGCGCCCGCCAGGTAGCCCAGCTCGGCGGCGGCCACGCCGGTGCCCCGGTCGTTGTGCGGGTGCAGCGACAGGATGATCGAGTCGCGGCGGGCCAGGTTGCGCGACATCCACTCGATCGAGTCGGCGTAGACGTTCGGCGTGGCCATCTCGACGGTCGCCGGCAGGTTGATGATCAGCGGCTTCTCGGGCGTCGGCGCGATGATCCCCGACACCGCGTCGCACACCTCCAGCGCGTAGCTCAACTCGGTGCCGGTGTACGACTCGGGGGAGTACTCGTAGCGGAAGTCCGTCTCCGGGTACTTCTTCGCCTCTTCCAGGGCGAACGCCGCCGCGTCGGTGGCGATCTTCTTGATGCCCTCGCGGTCGGACTTGAACACCACCCGGCGTTGCAGGACGGACGTCGAGTTGTAGAAGTGCACGATCGCCCGGCCGGCGCCGCGCAGCGCCTCGAAGGTGCGCTCGATCAGCTCGGGGCGGCACTGCGTGAGCACCTGGATGGTCACGTCCGGAGGGATCGCGCCGTCCTCGATGATCTCGCGGACGAAGTCGAAGTCGGTCTGCGAGGCGGCCGGGAAGCCGACCTCGATCTCCTTGTAGCCCATGCGCACCAGCAGGTCGAACATCTTGCGCTTGCGGGCGGGCGACATGGGGTCGATCAGCGCCTGGTTGCCGTCCCGCAGGTCGACCGCGCACCACAGCGGGGCCTGCGTGATCCGCTTGGTGGGCCACGTGCGGTCGGGCACGTCCACGGTCTCGACCACCTCGTGGAACGGGCGGTAGCGGTGGACGGGCATGGAGGTGCCGCGCTGCGGGTTCCACACCGGCTGGTCGGCCGGGGCGGGGCGGGCGGGGGGACGGATCCGGCTGACGCCCGAGGTGTACGCGTCCGGTGAAGTCGTCATGGCTGGGAGGCTCCTGCTGGCCGTTTCTGGATGACGACCGGCGGCAACGCTCGATCCCGCGACGGGGGGCCGGTCTGATCAGACCCCGTCACGGCGGCGAAGCAGGAGGGCACGTGCCACGCCGACAGCCTAACCGGATTTCGGCGCAGGGTGGAACCGAGCGCCCAGATGGTGGAACTTCACCCGTTCGTGTTTCGCTCGATCGTGGACCGGGCACGCCTTGTGCATGTCGAGATGGCGAACCTCAACGCGCAGCGGCAGCTTCACCGCTGCCCGAGTGATCAGCGGTGTTGGCGCTGTGTTCGCGCTCATCGAGGTGCTCTACATCCTCATGATCCTCTTCGGGGCGAACCAGGCCAACGCGTTCTTCCGCTTCATCCAGCAGCTCGCCGAGCCGCTGGCGCTGTTCTTCCCAGGCCTGTTCCAGCTTGGCAACGCCAACCTGGACGTCATCGTCAACTACGGCCTCGCGGCAGTCTTCTGGCTGGTAGTGACCGGCCTCTTGGCCCGCGTAGTAGCCAGGTAAGCCGCGACCTCGCGTCGATAGGCCGAGCCTCATTTCCCGGCGATCACACGTTCCGATCGCCGGGAAATCAGGCTTGAACTACTGCCAACCCTTTCCCCAGGTCCCTGTGAACACAATTTCGTTGAGCGGGCGACGCTCTCTCGGACGACGTTCTCGCGCCTGAAGGTCTTCGGGCAGATCGTTGACGTCCCCCAGATACCCGATCGCCACCACCACGACCGGCACCACGTCCTCCGGCAGCCCGAACGCCTCCGCCACGGCCTCCTTGCCGAACCCGCCCATCTGGTGGGTCACCAGCCCCAGGTGGACGGCCTGCAACACCAGGTTCTGCACGGCCAGCCCCAGCCCGTACTCGGTGTTCGGGATCGGCCCGCGCTCGTCACCGGTCACCCGGGCCCCGACCACCAGCACCGACGCCCGCCCCGCCCACGACTGGTTGCCGGGCCGCAGCGTGCCGTAGATCCGCTGGAAGGTCTCGTCCCCGCGATACCCCACGATGAACCGCGCGGGCTGCGTGTTGCCGTGCGAGGGAGCCCACCGGGCGGCTTCCATCAGCAGCCGGACGATCGAGGCGTCAACGGTCGCCTCCGGGTCGAACGCGCGCGGGCTCCAGCGCTGGGCGATGATCGGGTGCAGTTCCATCAGATCGCATACTGCCAAGCCGTGATGGCGTACGCCCCGAACCACGCGCTGAACACCACGACTCCCGCCAGCACGGCCACCGCCGTGGTCGTCCGCCGCCGCGCCAGCGCCAGCGCCGCCGGGATGAGCAGGGTGAACGCGGGCAGCAGCAGCCGCGCCTTGGAGTTCATCAGCCCGTTCGACCCGAGGTCCATCGCCAGCACGCCGATGCCGTACACGATCAGCGGCCACTCCAGCCCGCGCCGCACGCTCAGCACCACCAGCGCGATCGCCACGACCAGGAACCACACCGTGGCCAGCTCCAGCACCGACCGCGGGTCACCCAGCACGACCAGCGCAAATCGCCAGGTCGCCGCCCCGCCGTCGAACCGGGAGTCCCACCCGCGCTGCTGCACGGCGAACCACCCGTCCCACTGGCCGGTGCGCACCGCCACGTACCCGAGGTAGCCGAGCAGACCCAGCGGTGCGATCGCGGCGCCGATCCACGGCCGCGCGCCGTCCCGCTTCGTCACGATCGCGACCAGCGCCGCCGCGCACACCGCGAGGACCAGCGCCGCCGCCGTCGGCCGCACCAACCCCGCCGCCGCGCAGCAGAGGCCCGCGAGCACCCACCGCCGTTCGACCACGCCCACCAGCGACCACGCGGCCAGCGCGCAGAACGTCGCCTCCGAGTAGGTCATCGACAAGACGATCGCCATCGGCGACGCCGCGAACAGCACGACCAGGTACAGCCCCGCCTTGTACGAGCCGCCGAACACCCGCTGACCCAGCCGGTGCAGGCCGTACGCGCAGAACACCCCGCTGACCAGGCTCACCGTGAACGCCGCGTCGACCGCCTCGATGCCCGGCAGCCCGTCCACCCACCGCACCAGGGCCGGGTAGCCGGGGAAGAACGCCAGCGGCGTCTCGTCGGTGCGCCGCCGGAACGCGTCCGCCAGCCACGACGGCACGTTCCCGTAGCCGCCCTCGGCGATGCCCAGGAACCACTGCCCGTCCCAGGACGTGAGCGCCCGGGTGACTTCCTTGTCCCATCTGTCGGCCATCAGTCTGAGCACCAACAGTCCGACTTCCCGCACCACCAGGTAGAGCACGCCCGGCGCGAGCGCCAGGGTCACCCGGTGTCTGGCCGCGCGCGCCAGCCGCTCGCGCGCCGACGGCGCGTCCTCGGGCTCCACGTGAACGGCCTCCGCGGTGGACACGGCCATGAGGGTAGTGCCCGTCACGGTGGCCGCTGCCCACTCCCCGGTCCGGGTACTCTGCCCCCAAGCTGGGGTTTCCCGCTCACGGCATCGGCTCGGAGGGAGAGGATCTGTGGCGCTCGTCGTCCAGAAGTACGGCGGTTCCTCGGTCGAGAACGCCGAGCGGATCAAACGGGTGGCCGAGCGCATCGTCGCGACCCGCAAAGCGGGCAACGACGTCGTGGTGGCCGTCTCGGCGATGGGCGACACGACCGACGAGCTGCTCGACCTCGCCCGCCAGGTGTCCCCGGTGCCGCCCGCCCGCGAGATGGACATGCTGCTCACGGCCGGTGAGCGCATCTCGATGTCGCTGCTGGCGATGGCGATCCACTCGCTGGGCGCCCAGGCGCGCTCCTACACCGGCTCGCAGGCCGGCGTGCTCACCACGTCCGTGCACGGCAAGGCGCGCATCATCGACGTGACGCCGAGCCGCATCCAGGACGCGCTGTCCGACGGGGCCGTCGCGATCGTCGCGGGCTTCCAGGGCGTGAGCCAGGACAGCAAGGAGATCACCACGCTCGGCCGGGGCGGCACCGACACCACCGCGGTCGCGCTGGCGGCTGCCCTGAAGGCCGACGTCTGCGAGATCTACACCGATGTGGACGGCGTGTTCACCGCCGATCCGCGCATCGTGCCGAACGCCAAGCGGCTGGAGACCATCACCTACGAGGAGATGCTCGAAATGGCGGCGTGCGGGGCCAAGGTGCTCATGCTCCGCTGCGTCGAGTACGCCCGCCGCTACGGCGTTCCGGTGCACGTCCGATCTTCGTTCAGCAACAAGCCCGGGACCATCGTGTCCGGGTCAGTGGAGGACCTACCCGTGGAACAGGCGATGATCACCGGCGTCGCGCACGACCGGTCGGAGGCCAAGGTCACCGTGACCGCCGTGCCCGACCACCCCGGCGTGGCGGCGCGGATCTTCCGTGTGGTGGCCGAGGCGGAACTCGACATCGACATGGTGGTGCAGAACGTGTCGCAGGCCGTGTCCGGCCGGACCGACGTGACGTTCACGCTGTCCAAGGACGACGGCCCGCGCGCGGTGGCGGCGCTGGAGAAGGCGCGTGAGGAGATCGGCTTCGAGCAGGTCCTCTACGACGAGCACGTGGGCAAGGTGTCGCTGATCGGCGCGGGCATGCGCTCGCACCCCGGCGTGACCGCGACGTTCTGCGAGGCGCTGGCCTCCGCGGGCGTCAACATCGAGATCATCTCCACGTCGGAGATCCGGATCTCGGTGATCTGCCGTGACACGCAGTTGGACGACGCGGTGCGCGCGCTGCACGACGCGTTCGAACTCGGTGGGGACGAAGAGGCCGTGGTGTACGCGGGGAGTGGACGATGAGCGGGACGAAGCCCTGTCTGGCCCTGGTCGGCGCCACCGGCGCCGTGGGCACCGTCATGATCGACATCATCAACGGCCGCCCGTCCGTGCCGTGGGGTGAGATCCGGCTGATCGCTTCGCCGCGCTCGGCGGGAAAGAAGATCACCGTTCGGGATGCCGAACTGACCGTGATAGCGCTGTCGCCGGAGGCTTTCGACGGCGTGGACGTCGCGATGTTCGACGTGCCGGACGAGGTGTCCGCCGAGTGGGCCCCGATCGCCGCGGCGCGCGGCGCGGTCGCCGTCGACAACTCGGGCGCGTTCCGGATGGACCCGGAGGTGCCGCTGGTGGTGCCCGAGGTGAACGCGGACCGGATCTCCTCGCGCCCCAAGGGGATCATCGCGAACCCGAACTGCACGACGCTGTCCATGATGGCCGCGCTCGGGGCCCTGCACCGGGAATTCGAGCTGCGCGAACTCGTGGTGGCGTCCTACCAGGCGGCGTCGGGTGGCGGCCAGACCGCGGTCGACCGGCTCTACGGCGAGCTGGAAGCGTTGGCGGGCAAGGAAGTCGGCGTCCGCGCCGGCGACGTGCGGGAGGCCCTGGAGGCGGCCGGCCTGCCGCTGTCGGAGTCGCCGTTCCCCGCGCCGCTCGCGTACAACGTCGTGCCGTGGGCGGGGTCGCTGAAGGACGACGGCTGGACCAGCGAGGAGCTGAAGGTCCGCAACGAGTCCCGCAAGATCCTCGGCATCCCCGACCTGAAGGTGTCGGCGACCTGCGTCCGCGTCCCCGTGGTGACGACGCACTCGCTGGCCGTGCACGCGACCTTCGCCCGCGAGGTGACGGTCGAGCAGGCGCACAAGATCCTCGCCGAACAGCCGACCATCGTGCTGGTGGACGACCCGGCGGCGCTGAAGTTCCCGACCCCGGCGGACGTCGTCGGGGAGGACCCGACCTACGTCGGCCGGGTGCGCCAGGCGCTGGACTTCCCGAACACGCTGGACTTCTTCGTGTGCGGGGACAACCTCCGCAAGGGAGCGGCGCTGAACACGTACGAGATCGCGGAGGAACTGGCCGACCGGCGGTAGGTTCGCCGCCATGGCGGACGTAGTGCTCGCGGTGGACCTCGGCACGACCTCGACCAAGGTCATCGCGGTGGACCGGGACGCGGGCGTGGTGGCATCGGCGGAGCACGGCTACCCGATGCGCACCACGCCCTCCGGCGAGGCGACCCACGACCCGGTCCAGGTCTGGTCCGCCGCGCTGGAGGCGTTGCGCGAGGTCGGCGCCCTGGGGCTCCGGGTGCGCGCCCTGTCGCTGACCGGCGCGATGCACACGCTGCTGGGCCTGGACTCCGCGGGAGTCCCGGTCACGCCGTCCGTGAGCTGGGCCGACAACCGCGCGGTCGACGAGGTCAACCGCCTCCGCGGCACCCCGGACGGCGCCTTCCTGCACCGCCGGACGGGCACCCCGATCCACACCATGTCGCCGCTGGTCAAGCTGGCGTGGTTCACCGGGCGGGGCGTCACCGCCCACACCTGGTGCGGTCTCAAGGACTACGTGACCCGGCTCCTGACCGGCCACCTCGTCACCGAGCACTCGTCGGGCTCGGCGACCGGCCTGATGGACCTGCACACGCTGGCCTGGCACCCGGACGCGCTGGCGTTCGCCGGCATCACCCCCGAGGAGCTGCCACCGCTGCACGCGCCGACCGACTCGTTCCCCCTGACGTGCGACATCCCCGGCATCCCGCTCGGCACCCCCGTGGTGCTCGGCGGCGGTGACGGTCCCATGGCGAACCTCGGTGTGGGCGCGGTCGCGCCGGGCGTGGCGGCGGTGTCGCTGGGCACCAGCGGCGCGCTGCGCGTCGTCCGCGACCGGCCGGCCGTCGACCCGCTGGGCCGCGTCTTCTGCTACGCCGTCGCGGACGGCCTGTGGGTGCTGGGCGGTGCCGTCAGCAATGGCGGTGTGGTCGCGCAGTGGGCGGCCGAGACGTTCCGGACGGACGTGGAAACCCTGCTCGCGGAGGCCGCGCTGGTGCCCGCGGGCGCGGCCGGCGTGATCGCGTTGCCTTACCTGCTGGGGGAACGCGCGCCCTGGTGGGATCCGGACGCGAGGTCGGCGCTGATCGGCGTGCGCCGCGAGCACGGCCGAGCCGAGATCGCCAGGGCCTTGATCGAGGGCGTGGCGCAGCAGTTGGCCCTGGTCCTGGACGCGGTGCGCTCGGTGGCCGAGGTGCACTCGGTCCGGGTGACCGGCGGGGCGTTCCGCAGCGACCTGTGGGCGGGCGTCCTGGCGTCGGCGCTCGGCCTGGACCTGGAGCTGGCCGAGGACAGCGAGGGCTCCGGCGTCGGCGCGGGCCTGCTCGGCTGGCACGCGCTGGGCGAGCTGCCCGACCTGGCCGCCGCCGCCTCCCTGATCAAGCCGACGAAGACGATCCGCCCGGATGACGCGGCCCAACGCCTCTACGCCGCCCGCCGCCCCGCCGTGGAACGCCTCTACCAGTCACTTCACGACCTCGGCTACTGACACCGGCGGCTTGGCCGACGCGCCGAGCAGCAGCGACCCGGCCGCGATCGCCACCGCGCCCA
Source organism: Actinosynnema sp. CS-041913 (assembly GCF_050942485.1). Taxonomy (NCBI): domain Bacteria; kingdom Bacillati; phylum Actinomycetota; class Actinomycetes; order Pseudonocardiales; family Pseudonocardiaceae; genus Actinosynnema; species Actinosynnema sp. CS-041913. The sequence goes on from NZ_CP192037.1 coordinate 281,770, forward strand.
CCCCCGCGACGCAGTAGCCCCACCCCGGTGAGGAGTGGTCGATCACGAACCCGGTCAGCGGCGCGCCCAACGCCGCGCCGAGGGTGAACGCCGACCCCTGCAACCCCATCGCCTCGCCCCGCGCCGACCCCGGCGTCAGCCGCGTGATCGCCTCGCCGGTCCCCGCGATCGTCGGCGCGCAGAGGAAGTTCGTCGGCACCAGCGCGATCGCGAGCACCCAGGGCGACCACCCGAACAACCCGATCGGCACGGCCAGCACCCCCATCACGCCCATCAGCGCCCACACCGGCGGAACCCGGTGCAGACCGCCGTACACGAACCCGCCGACCAGCGACGACACGCACATGACGGCGATCAGCGCGCCCGTCCAGTCGGTCAATCCCAGCCCGCGCATGCTGGCGACCACCGCGACCTCGACCCCGGACAGCACGAACGTCGCACCGCCCGCGCTGATCAGCACGCCGACCACCCGCCCGGTCAACCACTCCCGGCGCGGCACCGGAGCGCCGTGGTCGACGTCCTCCCGCACCGGTGGGTTCACGGCGTACAGGACCAGCCCGAACACCACCATGGACACGCCGATGGCCCACATCGCGACCCGGCTGTGCCACTGCGTCGTCAGGAACACCCCGAGCGCCGGCCCCGCCATGAACGCCACCTCGACCGCCATGGAGTCCATCGCCAGCGCCGTGCGCCGGCCCGCCTCGCCGACCAGCGCGGTGGTGATCTGGCGGCCGATCTGCATGACCGGCATCACGGCGATGCCGGACACGAAGCACGTGACCAGCAGCACCGGGTACGACAGCGCCGGCGCGACGAACCAGAACACCCCCTCGGAGACGAGCGAGAGCAGGAGCATCGCGCGCAGGCCGCGGCGGTCCGTGAGGCGTCCCATCAGCGGCGCGCCGACCGCGATGCCGATGGTCGCCATCGCGCCGACCAGGCCCGCCGCGCCGTAGCCTCGTTCGAGGCTGAGCAGGACGTGCATGGTGATGGTCATGCCCGCGGCGGTCGCCGGTATCCGGGCGAACAGCATCAGGAGCATCAGGGAGGGCACCCGAGGCGTGCGCAGGACGGCGAGGTAGGGGGCGAGGTTCACCCGCCCATCTTCACTCGTCCGGGCAAGAGGTTTAACCGCTCGTTTTCTTGACTCGTTCCAGAAAACATGGTGAGGTGGTGGAGCAATGACCCCAGGACCACGTGAGCTGCTCAAGGACGCCGGGCTGCGCGTCACCGCGCCCCGGCTCGCGGTGCTGGAGTGGCTCGCCGAACACCCGCACGCGACGGCCGACCAGGTCGCCGACGGGGTGCGGGCGCGGCTGGGGACCGTGTCCACGCAGGCCGTCTACGACGTGCTGAACGCGTGCTCGCGGACCGGCCTGCTGCGCCGCATGGAGCCCGCCGGGCACCCGGCGCGGTACGAGACGCGGACCGGCGACAACCACCACCACCTCGTGTGCCGGCAGTGCGGGCGGACGGAGGACGTCGACTGCGTCCACGGAGCGGCGCCCTGCCTGGAGCCCTCCGACACGGCCGGCTTCGCCGTCGACGAGGCCGAGGTCCTGTTCTGGGGTCTGTGCCCCGACTGCCGCACCCCCAAGAAGGAGCTACCAGCGTGACCGAACCGCGTCACACCACCAACAACGCAGGCATCCCGGTCGCGAGCGACGACCACTCGCTGACCCTGGGCGCCAACGGGCCGATCCTGCTCCAGGACCACTACCTGATCGAGAAGAACGCGCAGTTCAACCGGGAGCGCGTGCCCGAGCGGGTCGTGCACGCCAAGGGTGGCGGCGCGTTCGGCCACTTCGAGACGACCGAGGACGTCAGCCGCTACACCAAGGCGGCGCTGTTCCAGCCGGGCGTGCGGACCGAGACGCTGCTGCGCTTCTCGACCGTCGCCGGCGAGCTGGGCTCGCCCGACACCTGGCGCGACCCGCGCGGCTTCGCGCTGAAGTTCTACACGACGCAGGGCAACTACGACCTCGTCGGCAACAACACGCCGGTGTTCTTCCTGCGCGACCCGATCAAGTTCCCGGACTTCATCCGCTCCCAGAAGCGCCGCGCCGACACCGGCCGCCGCGACCACGACATGCAGTGGGACTTCTGGACCCTCCAGCCGCAGACCGCGCACCAGGTGACGTGGCTGATGGGCGACCGGGGCATCCCGAGGACGTGGCGGCACCAGAACGGCTACGGCTCGCACACGTACCTGTGGGAGAACGCGGCCGGCGAGAAGTTCTGGGTCAAGTACCACTTCAAGACCGACCAGGGCATCGAGAACCTGACGTCGGCCGAGGCCGCCCGCATCGCCGGTGAGGACGCCGACGCGCACCGCGCCGACCTGTGGCACGCCATCGAGCGCGGCGAGTTCCCGTCGTGGACGCTCAAGGTCCAGGTCATGCCGTACGCGGACGCGGCGACCTACCGCTTCAACCCGTTCGACCTGACCAAGGTGTGGCCGCACGCGGACTACCCGCTGATCACGGTCGGCAAGCTGGTGCTGGACCGCAACCCGGCCGACTACTTCGCGGAGATCGAGCAGGCCGCGTTCGAGCCGACCAACCTGGTGCCGGGCATCGGCACGTCCCCGGACAAGATGCTGATCGGCCGCATCTTCGCCTACCCGGACGCCCACCGGTACCGCATCGGCGCGAACTACGCGCAGCTTCCGGTCAACCGCCCGAAGTCCCCGGTGAACTCGTACTCCAAGGACGGGGCGATGGCCTACGCCAACGCCACCGACCCGGTGTACGCGCCGAACTCCTACGGCGGCCCGCACGCCTCGGTCGCCGCGGCCGGCGAGACCACGTCGGCGTACGGCGTCGAGGACGCGGCCGTGCGCTCGGCGTACAAGCTGCACGCGGAGGACGACGATTTCGGCCAGGCCGGCACGCTGATCCGCGAGGTCATGGACGACGCCCAGCGCGAACGCCTGGTGCAGACCGTGATCGCCCACGCGGGCAACGGCGTCTCGGCCCCGGTGCTGGAGCGCGTCTTCGAGTACTGGCGCAACATCGACAAGGAGACCGGCGACAAGATCGCCGCGGCCTTCGCCGAGTAGACCCGGCTCCCACCACGGAAGGGGGAGGGGCGTTCCGGCGTCCCTTCCCCTTCGCTATGCCCCGTCGGTGTCGCGCTGCCACGGATAGCGCGGCACGACGAGGTCGAACGAGTCCACCAGCCACGTCTGCCGGGCCTCGCCCTCGGTGACGTCCGGCCGGCGCGCGGCGCGCGTCGTGGCGCGCACCCACTCCGGCGGGCCGAGGGCGGGAACCGTTGCGCCGGACGGCGCATCGCCCAGCCTCACGCGCACCCAAAATCCCTGACCACCCGCCAAGTCCACGTCACCGAGACTACGGTGGCCGGACCGGTTCGCGGGGGACTTGGGGGAACGCGATGAGCCTGGAGGAGATGGCCGCGCGCGCCGAACGGCGTGAGCGGGCGCGGTTGGCGCTCAAGCGCGAACTCGCCGGTCGGGTGGTCTCGGGGAGGGACGCCAACGGCCTGGTCGAGATCGGCGTGGACACCTCGGCGGCGGTCGTGGAGGTCGCGGTGAACGCGACGCTCGTCGGCCGCGTCGACCCCAAGGTGCTGGCGCACGCGGTGCTGGAGGCCGCGACGAACGCCCAGCGCAACGCCCGCGAACTGGTCGCCGAAAGGCGTTCCTACCACTTGGGCACGGAGTGAAGGGGGAGCGGTGTTCACAGCCGACACGGCGCGGATGCGCAAGGCGGCCAACGGTTTCCGGCAGGCGGGCGAGCAGGTCGACGCCGTCGCGAGCACGCTGGCCGGGGTGACGGTGCCGGCGGGGGCGTTCGGCTCCTCCGGTCCCGCGACCCGGTTGGCGGCGATCTTCGACGCGGCCCTGTCCCGCCGCACCGAGCGGTTGCGGCACCGGCGCGACCGGCTGTCCGACATCGCGGACCGCATCGGCCGGGACGCCGACGCGTACGACGAGTCCGACGCCGCCGGCACGGCGCACCTCAACCGGGCGGGTGCGCGGTGAGCCACCCCGAGGTCATGAAGGCCTACGAGTCCTGCCAGGAACTGGCCTCCGCCGCCAGGCAGATCGGCCAGGAGAACCCGGCGACCGCGGTGACCACCATCGACTACCGGCCGGAGGACGTCGAAGCGTTCATCACGGCCGCCCGTGCCGCGCTGGACCAGTTGGACGAGGCGATCGACCAGGAGAAGGCCGCTCTGGCCGAGCAGAGCGGGGCGTCGGAAGGCTCGGCGGCGGACGCGGCGCGCAAGGAGATCGAGGCGGATCTCGCCGAGCTGGACGAGGAACGCCGCCGGCTGGCGGCGCTGATCAGTGAAGCGGAGACGGTCGAGGGGAAGCTCGACGCCCTGGTCACCGCCGCCGCGCAGAAGATCATGGGCGTCACCGGGAGTCCGGAGGTCAGCGCCGGTGTGAAGCTGGTGCTGGAGGGCGTGCTCTTCGACAACCCCGTTGCGGTGGAGGGGATCGACGCGGCCGAGGAAATCGTCAGTCAGGCGGCCATCGCGGTCATCAAGATGTGCCTGGAGGTGCAGGACGAGGTCGACCGGATGGAGCAGGGGCTGGAGGCGATGATGGCGTCCTCGGAGCCCACCGCCGGCAGTGGTTCGGATTCCGCCAGCGCGGGTGGAGCGACGTCGGAGGGTGAGGCGTCGGAGGGCGAGGCGTCGGAGGGCGGAGCCGATTCTCCCGACACCCAGACCGGCGAGGCTCAAGCCTCCGAGCCCGGCGGCGGAGGCCAGCAAGGCCGTTGACTCCCGGACTGTTGACTCCTGGACCGTTGACTTGCGGACCGTTGACTTCCGGACCGTTCGACTGCCCAGGGCCGTCCTCGAAGCCGAGGGCGGCCCTGGTTCCGGGTCGTCGCGTCAGGCCGTCTCGGCGATTCCCTGCCGCGTGTTCGCCAGCGCCAGCCCGGTGCGCAGCGCGCCCACGGCCTCCGCGACCGCCTCCCGGAACACCCCACCCACGCCGAGGATGTTCGCGTAGCCGTGGAACAGTCCCTCGTACCGCCGCAACACCACCGGAACCCCTTGCGCAGCAAGCTTTTCCGCGAACGCCTCGCCCTCGTCCCGCAACGGGTCGAACCCGGCCGTGGCCAGGTAGGTCGGCGGCAGCCCGCTCAAGTCCTCCGCCAGCAACACGGACAGCCGCGGATCGGTGTGCGAGTCGCGGGACGGCGCGTAGTGGTCCAGGAACCAGTCCATCTTCTGGTCGGTGAGGAAGAACCCGTTGCCGAACAGCTCCCGCGACCGCCGCCGCACGGTCGCGTCCACCGCCGGGTAGAACAGCAGCAGGAACACCGGTTTCACGTCGCCCGCGTGCAGTGCCGTCACGGCCGCCAGGTTGCCGCCCGCGCTGTCGCCGCCCAACGCGATGCGCGCCGGGTCGACGCGCAGTTCCGCCGCGTGCGCCACGGCCCACTCGTAGGCGGTGCGCGCGTCGTCCGCCGCCGCCGGGAACGGGTGCTCGGGCGCGAGCCGGTAGTCCGCCGACAGCACTCGCACGCCGGCCTCCGCGGCCAGGAACCGGCACAGGTTGTCGTGGCTGTCGAGATCGCCGCTGACCCACCCCCCACCGTGGTAGAAGACCAGCAGCGGCGAGCCCTCGGGCAGCCCGTGCGGCGTGTAGAACCGCCCGGCGACGCCGTCCATGGAGACCGCGCGAACCGTCAGCCCGTCAACGATCGGCCCGGAGACGAGTGCGGTGCTCCTGGTCAACGCCGTGCGGTTGGCGGCGGGCGTGGTGGTCTGCCAGTCCTCGCCGCTGAGCTGCTGGAGTCGGAGCAGCAACTGGGCCTCGGGGTGCAGGCGCTGGCCGTCCAAGGTGATCGGGCGGCCGGCGATCAGTCTGCGCAGCGGCGCCGGCAGGCCGAACAGGAAGCGCAGGGCTCCGGCCAGGACACCGGGGGGCAGCGACTCGGCGAGCTTCGACATGAGACGCACGTTACTCGCGGGTATGTCCAGCGGCCCAGCTAGTGGACCTCCAGCTAGGTCGAGCTGGCAGGATCGTGACCATGACGGTCACGGTGGTGGGCATCGGCGGTTCGCTGCGTCCGAACTCGCAGTCCGAGCGCGCGATGCGGATCGCGCTCGCCGGCGCGGCGGAAGCGGGCGCCAAGATCATCGAGGTGACCGGGCCCGACCTGGTGCTGCCGTTCTACGACCCCGCCATCCCGGACCGCCCCGAGAACGCCCGCCGCCTGGTCGACGCCCTGCGCGCGGCGGACGGCGTCGTGCTCGTCTCACCCGGCTACCACGGCACGGTGTCCGGCCTGGTCAAGAACGCCTTGGACTACGTGGAGGACCTGCGCACCGACCCGCGCCCGTACCTGGACGGCCGGGCCGTCGGCTGCGTCGCGGCGGCGCAGGGCTGGCAGGCGTCCGTGACCACCCTGACCGCGCTCCGCTCGATCGTGCACGCCTTGCGCGGCTGGCCCACGCCGCTGGGCTCGGCGATCAACTCGCGCGAGGTCGACTTCGACCTCGAAGGCGGCTGCTCGGACCACTCGGTCGCGGACAATCTGCGCACGATCGGGCGACAGGTGGCCGAGTTCGCCGCGTCACATGCCGGTTGACGGTTCTACTGAGCGGGTAAGTCCTGTCCGGGCGGGCAAGCCCCGTCCGGCGTGAGCGGCCACACGGCCGGGTGTGGTCGGGCTCCGGCCGGGCGTCGAGCTGGGTGGACACCCCACCGGCTTCGAGGAGAGCGTTCATGCAGGTGCGCTACACGGCGGAGGCGGTCGCGGCAGGCGACGGCCGCAACGGCGTGATCCGCTCCCCGGACGGCTTCGGCTCGAACGGCAGCCGCTCGAACGGCAGCGGCGGTTTCCAACGCGCCGTCGACCCGCACCCGCACATCCCCGGCGTGGAGCAATCCGTGGCGGACGACCTGGTGGCCGAGGCCCACCGGATCTGCCCGTACTCCACCGCCACGCGCGGAAACATCGAGGTGGCCCTGACCGCCACCGTCTGAAGGAGGCGCTAGCACCATGAGCAAGTCCCCGATCACCAGCCCGCTCAGCGAGGCGGACAAGGCGTCGGTCGGCGCCGTGCTGCAGGCGACGCTGGTCGACCTGATCGACCTCTCGCTGAGCGCGAAGCAGGCGCACTGGAACGTGGTCGGCAAGAACTTCCGCAGCGTCCACCTCCAGCTCGACGAACTGGTGACGACAGCCCGCACCTACACCGACGAAGTGGCCGAGCGCGCCTCCGCGCTGGGCATCTCGCCGAACGGCAAGGCGAAGACCGTCGCCGAGTCGTCGGGGGTGCCGGAGTTCCCGGAGAACTGGCTCAAGGAGGAAGACGTGGTGGCCGCCGTCGTGGTCGCCCTCGCCAAGCTCATCGAGCGGCTGCGTGCCCGGATCGACGAGACCGACAAGTCCGACCTGGTCACCCAGGACCTGCTGATCGAGATCACGAAGCAGCTCGAACAGGCTCACTGGATGTGGCAGGCCCAGCAGTCCTGAGCCCTGCACACGGCGCGCTGCGCCCGAGAGCGGATCGTTGGCCTGCCGACCGTTCGTGTATCGACTGTTTGCCTGCCGACCGACCGGACCGTATGTGCGCCAATCATGGAGTTGTCCATGATTGGCGCACATACGTTTCTACTTCCGCATGCCAAGCCGTACCTGGTCAAAGCCGGGTCGTCACAGCGCTGTGAGAGCGCTCTCTTCCAGCTCGCGCGCCCGGTCCGCCAGCGCGGCCAGACCGCCCAACGCCTCACGGACCTGATCCTCGGCCGGCGGATCGCTCGCCATCTTGTTCTGCAGGTCGACAATCCGGCTGTTCAACGATCTGATGGCCGACGAAGCCGCCGCACCCTCGGTGAGCTGGAGCCGCAGCCGCTCGGTGACGATCTCGTCGTAGTCGAGCAGCGCGGGCGTCAGCGCCACCGCCCGGTCGGCGATGTCCGTCCAGACCCGCCCGGACGCGTCGAACAGCCCGGCTGCCTCCGGCCGTCCCACCTCGCGCAAGAACTCCGCGTACAGCGGCCGGGACGCCGAAGGGCCGGTGAACTCCACCTCCAAGCAGTCGTGCAGCCGCCGCAACGCGAAGAACAACCCCGCCGGATCGGCCCACCGCCTGATCCAGCTCTGCCTCCCGTCGCCACGCAACTGCTCCGCCAGCTTCCGCATCCCGGAGAACCCGAAGTTCACGTCGAAGTTGTTGCCCAGCACCGGCCCGGTCAGATGAGCACGGGTCGTGGCGATGGCCCCGTCGACATCCGGCTCATAACCACCCCCGACCGTGATCAGCTCGTGCTTCACCTTCTTGTCCGCCGACCACGCGGCCAGGAAATCATTTAGCGGCAGACGATTGGGGTGCACACATTCGTCATCCAGCACAACCTCGGTGCCGTCGATGCCCAGCACCCCGACCGGGTAGGCCTCCGGTCCCCACTCGCCGCTCGACCCGTGCCAGGGCAGCCGGGTCCGGTCGACGGTGCAGATCACCGGCCCGTCATCGAGAGCGGTCCGCAACGTCGCCTCGGCCTTGCGCGCCGACGTGGTGTGGTGGATTCGGTGCTCGACCCCCGCCCGCCGCAGAGCCGCCGGGATGAAGGGCTCCGGGTGGTGCCGCGCCACGATCGTCATGGTCGGGTGCGTGCCCTGGTACTCGAACACGAAGTACATGAACCCGATCCCGCCGGCCAGCCCGGCGAGCATCGCTTCACCGATCCGCCCCCGCAGCACGTTGTGCAACAGCGCGGAAGCGTGCTCCACGCCGCCACCCGTGCGCACCGGCGTGTCCGGCGCGGCGCCCAGCAGGTGGCGGCGTGCGGTGCTGTAGGTCTCGCCGGTCCGGGCCATCCGGCTCCGCACCAGGCGCTTGAACGACTTGTGCTCGGTCATCGCGTGCCTCCAGGACGGACCGGAGCGGACCCCACGCCCCGCCCGACCGTCCGGGCGCACGACAACGCCTGCGGCACACGTCCCGAGGACATCGAGATCCCCTTCGCCTCCGCGGCGCCGGTCAGCGTGGGTGACCGGTCAGGAGGTAAGGCGCGGGACGGCGCCGGAACGCCAGGCTAGAGCACCCTCCGGACGAACGCGACCTCCGCCGCCGTCTGCCGGATGGTCTCCGCGACCACCAGCGAACCGTGCCCGGCGTCGTACCGGTACACCTCGTACGCCGCGCCGCGGGCCGCCAGCCGCTCCAGGTAGTTGTCGATCTGCCGGATCGGGCAGCGCGGGTCGTTCTCCCCGGCCAGCACGAGCACCGGCGCGCGCACCGCGTCCACGTAGGTCAGCGGCGAGCACTCCCGGTACCGGTCCGGCATCTCCTCCGGCGACCCGCCGAACAACGCCCGGTCGAACGCGCGCAGCGGCTCCATCTCGTCTTCGTATGCGGCCAGATAGTCGGCGACCGGCACACCCGCGACGCCCGCCGCCCACCGCTCCGGCTGGGTGCCCAGCGCGAGCAGCGACAGGTACCCGCCCCACGACGCGCCGTTGACCACGCACTTCGCCGGGTCGGCGAACCCGGAGCCGACCGCCCAGTCGTGCACGGCGGCCACGTCCTCCAGCTCGGTCAGGCCGGGGCGGCCCTCGATGGCGTCCCGCCACTGCGAGCCGTAACCGGTTGAGCCCCGATAGTTGACGTGCACCACGGCGAACCCGGCGTCCAGCCACACCGCGCGGTAGGCGGAGAACCGGTCCTCGTCCGCCGAGTGCGGGCCGCCGTGCAGGCTGAACACCGTGGGCAGCGGGCCGTCCGGCGCGTTCGCCGGACGCGCGACCAGGGCGTGCACGTCACCGACGAACACGTCCTGGAGTTCGACCGACGGAGGAGCCTCGTGCCCCTGGGGCGCCAACAGCACCCGCTCGTCGCCGTCCACGTCGAGGACCCGCACCACACCGGGTCGCGCGGCCGAGGACCACGAGTACTCGACCGCGCCGTCCGGCCGCACGTTCGCCGAACCGACCGTCCCGTGTGGAGTGTCCAAAGCAGACAGAGTGCCGGTCTCCAGGTCGTAGCGGTGCAAGGTGTTCCGTGCCTTGAACGTGTGCACGACCAACAGCGCCGTGGCGTCCTCGTACCAGTCGGCGCTGATCTCGCCGGGCAGGTCGACGCCGATCTCGGTCTCCGTGTCGGCGGCGACGTCCCAGATCAGCAGCTCCTCCTTGCCGCGGCGTTCGTGCAGCACCAGCAGCCGGTTGTCGCCGCGCACCGGGCTGAACGCGATGGCGTCCAGGCCCTTGCCGGGGCCGTCCCATTTCTCCGCGACCTTCGTGCCGTCCGGGGTGACCACGCGGAGCGCGGTGTGCCGGTTGTCGCCGTGCTCGGAGTGCGCCAGCGCCAGCAGCGTCTCGTCCTTGGAGAGCGCGGCCACGCCGCCGTCGTTCTCGTGCGCGTAGATCACCTCGGCCGGGCCGCCGGCGCGGGACACGTAGACCGCCGTGCCGTCGTCGGTGGACGTGCCGACGGACACGATCTCGTGCCCGATCTCCAGCCCCGCCGGGTACCCGGCCGGCACACCCTCGACGGCGGGCTTGGCGTCCGCGCCCGGCTTGAACGGCTCGCTGACCCACACGCCGAACTCGTCGCCGTCGCTGTCGGCGAACCACCAGATCGTCTCGCCGTCCGGGCTGAGCGCCGCGTGGGACGTGCCGTTCGGGCGGTCGGTCACCTTGCGGTGGGTGTCGGAGCCGCGGTCCCAGGCGTAGATCTCCCAGACACCGCTGGAGTTCGACAGGTACAGGCTGCGGTCCGGCGCGTCGTCCGCCCAGCCGGGCAGGCTGACCCGGGGCGCGGTGAACCGCTCCCGCCAGCGGGCCTCGGCTTCGGGGTCGTCGAACAGCGGGTCGGGAACTTCGGCGGTCGGGTGCGTCGTCACGCCTTCGATCCTGCCGGCTGCCGGGCGGTGACCAGGTAGTAGTCCGCCAGGCCGCGCTCGGTGGCCGGGATCCAGTTCCGGTCCCACCGATCGCGGAACTCGCCGAACGCGATCCACCGGTCCAATCCCGCCCAAACGTGTGCGCCAATACTGTCTGCGCGCACATCCTCAAAACCGGCGACCCGCAGATCATCTGTAAACCGACCGATCGGATGAGCCAGATCCAACCCGGTGGCGAACGTCTCGATCAGCTCGGCCAACGCCGGCCCGGCATCGTCGTGCCTGGCGAAGAACGTGGTCACGGCCAGCCGCCCACCGGGTGCCAGCACCCGCGCGCTCTCCCGCGCGAACCCCGCCAAGTCCTCGAAGTGCTGAGCCGCCTCGACGGACAGCAAGCGGTCGAAGGAGTCGTCGGCAAACGGGATGTCCGACGCCGAGCCCAGGACGAACTCGACCCGCTCGTCCCGATTCACCGCGCGGGCCCGGTCGACCTGTTCGGAAATCAGGTCGATGCCCCGCAACAGCTCCGGTTCGCGCCGCAGCACCAGCCGGGCTCCCACCCCCTGCCCGCACCCGACTTCGAGCACCCGCTGCCCCGCGATGTCCAATGCGTCGAGCACAACGTCGTACAGCGCCTCTTGCGAGGCGATCCGCTGCTCGACGGTGAGTTCTCCGTCCAGTGGGATGCCGTCCCAGTAGCCGAAGTTGATGAAACCGCCGGCGAAGATCGACATGGTTCCGAGGTCACCGGTTCCGTAGGTCCGCCGGCGGAGTTCGGTGCGCTCTAAATCATCTGCCATCCCACGATCGTTCCCGATCTTGTGGGTGGCCGAGTCGACTAGTCGAGTTCTTCGGCGAAGATCCGGTCCATCTTCCGCGATGCCTTGGCGAGCGCGTTGGCGGCGAGCCCGACCAGCGCCAGGGCCACTCCTGTCACGACGCCCGCGGTGGGGGAGACGAGGAAGGCGACAAGGCCGGCTGGTCCGAGCACGACCTGGGTCCAGACGACGAGGCGGATCCAACTCCCGGAGGTGGGCTTGATCGCGGAGATGATGCTCATGACTGGCTCTCCCTGGCTGGAAGCGTCTTGACCGACGTTGTCTCGCTTTCGCGTGGGTCTCGCCTCTCGTTACGTTCCGTGAGTTGAATGGTCAACCTTCACTCAATCGGTGTAACACAACGTGACATTCGCTCGTACTCGTAACACGCTATGTCATGACTCGACTACTCGACCGAAAGTTCACTCCATCGTGCGACCTAGTGCGCTGGTGTTAGCTGCGAGCGACGGACCGGCGAATGTGTCCTTGACCGATTCGGTTACCGACCGTTCCGGCGCGGCCTCGTAGTGCGGATACAGCAGGTCGAAGCTCTATGTGAGCAAACGGTCTGTCATCAAATGATTGCGGAACGCATTGTCAAGACGTTCTGTAGTCAAACGATTGGGTGACAGATGGTTCTGCTAAGGTCCGCCACCCCTACAGGCGAGGAGCACCGCATGCCCGCGAAGACCCGAGAGCCCTTCTTCCACCGCTTGGTGATGGAACGCCCGGACATCGCCGTGTGCCGCACGGCCGCGCTGTTCGCCCGCGCGGCGGAACTCCAGGCGCGGGCGAACAGGTTGGGCGTGGGCCACCACCTGGTCCTCAGGATGCTCGCGGTCGTGGGCCCGTGCTCCCAGCAGACGCTCAGCGAAGAACTCCGCATCGATCGCAGCGTCATGGTCGGCATCGCCGAAGAGCTGCAGAAGGCGCGCTACGTCAGCCGCGAACGCAACCCCGAGGACCGCCGCGCGTACCGGATCAGCCTCACAGAGGCAGGCGAGTCGGCGCTCTTCCGCGCCCAGGGCAGCGTGCCCAAGTTCCTCAACGACGTGTTCGCGCCCCTGACGCAGGCCGAACGCGACCAGTTCACCCAACTCCTCGTGAAGATCCTCGAAATCGACTGATCGGATGCCGCCGGCGGCCGGACGGCCGGGCCACAGTGGGACGACGAACCCAGACCCGAGCCGCGACCGAGAGGCCCCCGTGAGACTGACCCGCCTAGTCGCCGTCCTGCCCGCCTTGGCCGTTCTCGCCGCCTGCACCACCACCCCCGACGCGCAGCCCCCGACCGGCGTCACCACCCCGCCGATCACCCCGCCACAGACCCCGCCGCCGACTACGCCGCCCGCCGCCCCGCCACAGACCACGACGCCCCCAGCCGCGACAGCGAAAACGTGCACCGTCCCGGACGTGGTGGGCATGGTCCACCAGACCGCGCAGGACACCATGCAAGCCGCCGGCCTCTACCGACTGCGCGAAGAAGACGCGACCGGCCAGGGCCGCCTACTGGTGGCGGACCGCAACTGGACCACCACCGCGCAGAGCGTGCGGGCCGGCGACGTGGTCGACTGCACCACCGAGATCCTGTTGTCCGCCAAGAAAACCGGCGAATGACAGTGTCGGAAACGGAAGAACCCCCGGCGGCGATGGATGGAGTAGGCGCCGGACGAGGACTCCTCGGCAGCGCCGCTGTGCCATGACCGCAGGTCGGACCTCGGTCGCCGTTGGTCCCGTCGGCATGATCGGCTGATGGGAACCCGTCCGGACGCTGGAGGTTCGACCCATGAAGGACCACGCCGACAACACCACGACCATCGCCCGCCAAGAGGTGACCATCGAGTGCACCGACGCCCTCGGCAGGCGCCGCGAACTCGCCGTGTCCGCAACCGCGTCGGGCCTGAGCTTCCGCACCCCACCCGGCGAGTCCGCCTCGCTCGACTGGTTCGAGGTCGACCAACTGCACCGCGCACTGGCCGAGCTGCGCCAGAACACGCCGGCGAACGGCTGACCAAAGACCGTTGACGGACAGACGACTCAGGGCCCCACAGAGGAAGTCTCTGTGGGGCCCTGAGCTGCGTCGGGGTGACAGGATTTGAACCTGCGACCTCTTCGTCCCGAACGAAGCGCGCTACCAAACTGCGCCACACCCCGGCTTGGGATCGAACGAGGAGAACTCTACCTGACGTTCCCGCCCACTCCGAACCGGGTATCCGTTTCCGCCCCCGACCCGCTCTGACCTGCGTCGACCGGACGGGGTACGAGGGTCAGCAGGCTTGCCTCGGGTGGGCACGCGAAGCGGACCGGGGCGTAGGGCGACGTGCCGAGGCCGGCCGAGACGTTCAGCCACATGTGCGCGCCCCACCGGGACACGCCGCGGGCCCGTGAGCGGTCCAGTTCGCAGTTGGTCACGAGGGCCCCGTAGCCCGGCACGCGCAGTTGGCCGCCGTGCGTGTGGCCGGCCAGGACCAGGTCGTAGCCGTCCGCGGCGAACGGGTCCAGGACGCGTGGTTCCGGGGAGTGCGTGACGCCCAGGCGCAGGGCGGCGGGCGGCACCTCGCCGGCGATGTCCTGGTAGCGGTCGCGTTTCAGGTGGGGGTCGTCCAAGCCGGCTGCGAAGATCGTCTGGCCGGAGACGGTGAAGGTCTCGCGCACGTGGGTCAGGTCGAGCCAGCCGCGCTCGATCATCGCCGCGCGCAGGTCCCGCCACGGCAGCGTGATGCCGTGGATGCGCTTGGTCTTCGCCGACGGCAGCAGGTATCGCGCCGGGTTCTTCGGGCGGGGCGCGTAGTAGTCGTTGCTGCCGAACACGAACACGCCGGGACGGTTCAGCAGCGGCCCCAGTGCCCGGACCACGGCGGGCACGGCCTGCTTGTGCGCCAGGTTGTCGCCGGTGTTCACGACTAGGTCCGGTTCGAGTTCGTCGAGCGCCGCCACCCACCGCTGCTTGGACTTCTGGCCGGGCAGCATGTGCAGGTCCGAGATGTGCAGCACGCGCAACGGCGCGGAGCCGGGCGCGAGCACCGGCACGGTCGCCTGGCGCAGCGTCCAGTGCCTGCGCTCGATGCCCGCCGCGTAGGCGAGTGCGGCGGTGCCGAGGGCGGTCGTGGCGAGCAGGGTGCGGCCGAACGTGTTCACACACCCGAGGGTAGGGGGTTGACCGGTTCGGGGCGCAGCGCGGTGCCCGGTAACGTTTGCCCACATGGCGGAGCTGAAGGCGCGGTTGCAGGCGGATCTGACGGCGGCGATCAAGAACCGGGAGACGGTCCGGGCGGGCGCGCTGCGCATGACGCTGGCCGCGATCACCACCGAGGAGGTCTCCGGCAAGACCGCGCGCGAACTCGCCGACGACGAGGTGCTGAAGGTCATCACCCGCGAGGTGAAGAAGCGCCGGGAGGCGTCGGAGGCCTTCGCGGGCGCGGGGCGTGCCGAGCAGGCCGAGCTGGAGCAGGCCGAGTCGAAGGTGCTGGAGGCGTACCTGCCCAAGCAGCTTGACGACGCCGAGCTGGGCGCGCTGGTGGACGCGGCCGTCGCCGAGGTCGCCGGGCAGCTCGGCGAGCAGCCCGGCCAGCGGCAGATGGGCCAGGTCATGAAGCTGGTCAACGCCAAGGTCGCGGGCCGCGCCGAGGGTGGCCGGGTGGCGGCGGCCGTGAAGGCGAAGCTGGCTTGAGCCGGCGCCGACCGGTGCCGCGGACCGGTCGGCGCTCGCCGGCTCCGCACCTCCCCGGGTGCCGTGAGCCGGCTGTCAGCGGGTGGGTTCGGTGGGCAGCGTGATCTGCGGCGGTTCGGTCGGGTGTCCGGTGCCCGGTGGCGGTTCGCCCGGCGGCTGAGCCGGTGTCGTCGTGTCGGTCGGCTGTGGCGGCGGCACGTAGCCGGTCGAGACGAGCAGGGTCACGACGGTGCCGCGCAGCGCGCTGCCCCGTGGCGTCTGGCTGACCACGGTTCCCTTGGGCTGCTCGGAGTTCCGGTTCGAGGTGGTCACCTTGTAACCGGCTTCCTCCAGGATCCTGGTGGCGTCGTTGATGTTCTTGCCGACCACCTCGGGGATCTGGATCTCCTTGCCCCCCTTGCGATAACGCTCCTCCACCCCCGGCAGGTCGCGGTTCGGCAGACCCTCGTGGACCTTCACCATGGTGCCGAACCACGTTTTCGCCGGCACGGTGCCGCCGTAGATGTCGCCTTCGCCGCAGAGCCTGGGCGGCCCGCTCTTGACGCAGATGCCGCGGGGAGTGGTGCCGTCGTTGAACGTCTGGACGGACGCCGCGAAGTCCATCGTCGCGCCGATGAACGCGGCCGACTTGTACTCCTCGGTGGTGCCCGTCTTGCCGATCATCGGCCTCGCCCAGTGGGCGTCGCGCGCCGCCGCCGCTGCCGTGCCCTGGCCCTGGTCGTCCTTGCTCAGGCCGACCGCCAGGCCGTTCGCCAACCCCTCGGCGACCACCTGCTCGCACGGCGCCTCGTTCACCGGCACGGGCTTCCCGTTGCGGTCCAACACCTTCGCGATCGGGGACGGCGGGCACCACACGCCACCGCTGATGATGGTCGCCGCCACGTTCGCCAGTTCCAGGGTGCTGACCGGCGCGGGGCTCAGGGTGAAGGACGCGTTGCCGCCGTTGGCCTTGTAGTACTCGGTCTGCGACATGCGCAGCGCCTTCTCCTTGGCCTTCGAGTCCGGGCGGATGCCGGCGATGTTCGTCGCCATCGTCTCGCGCATCCCCAGGCGGGAAGCCATGTCCACCACCGGGTCCATGCCGAGCTGCTCTTCGAGGATCACGAAGCCGGTGTTGGGCGACGTCTGCAACGCGGTCTGCAACGACATCTGCGACGGGTAGTTGGAGGTCGCGTTTCCCAAGCAGTACCAATGGGTGCCGGGTTCGCCGGTCGACGGGCACCGCGCGGCGCCGCCCTTGAACACCCGTGACACGTGGGAGTTCGGCGTGGACATCGTGTTGTCGATGCCCATGCCCTTCTCCAGCGCCGCCGCCGCCGTGAACACCTTGTAGACGCTGCCCGCGCCGAACTTGTTCTCCACACCCGAAGGGAGGTCGTACGTGGTCTGGAACTCGTCCGCCTTCAGGCCGTAGTCGCGGTTCGCGACCAGCGCCACGACCTCGTGCTTCTCCTTGCCGGGCCGGACGATCGCCATCGTGTTCGCGATCCCGTCGGTGGTCTTCGCGACCTCCGCCTCGGCCGCTTCCTTGGCCTGCCGGGTGATGGTGCGGTCCAACGTGGTCTGGATCGTGTAGCCGCCGTTCTTGATCTGCTCCAGGCTGAAACCGTTGCGCTCCAAGTAGGTCACGACGTACGAGCAGAAGAAGCCGTTCTCCGGTCCCGCGCCGATGCAGCCGTTCGGTGGCGTGCGGACCGGGTTCGCCAAGCCCAGCGGCTCCTTCTTCGCGGCCTCGGCGGCGTCGCGCGACAGCTTGTCGTTCTCCACCATCTTGTCGATCACCTGGTTGCGCCGCTCCAGGGCCTTCTCCGGGAACGCCTCCGGGTTGAGCGCCGACGGGCTGTTGACCATCCCGGCGAGCATCGCCGCCTGCGGCACGGTCAACGCGTCCGGCGTGGTGTTGAAGTACGCCTGGGACGCCGCCGCGATGCCGTAGATCGTCGAGCCGAACGGCACCACGTTGAGGTAGCGGGCGAGGATTTCCTCCTTGCCCAGCTTGCGTTCGAGTTGCAAGGAGATGCGCGCTTCACGGGCTTTTCGAGCGATTGTCTGCTCTTGCGCTTTCTGCTGCTCGGCCTGGTTGTTCCGCGCCACGACGTGGACGAGATAGTTCTTCACGTATTGCTGGGTGAGCGTGGAGGCACCCTGCGTCACCGCGCCGCTGAACTGGTTGGTCAGCCCCGCGCGGATCGTGCTCCGCCAGTCGACGCCCTCGTGTTCGTAGAAGCGCCGATCTTCGACGGAGACGAGCGCCGCCTTCATCGTCGGGGAGATCTTCTCCGGCGGGACGAGCACCCGGTACTGGTCGTACAGGTAGGCGATCGGCGTGCCGTCCTTGTCCGTGATCGTGGAGATCAACGGGGGGTCGGTGGTCACCAGATCCGCCGAGATGCTGTCGACCGTGTCGCTGGCTCTGTTCGACACCAACCCCAGCGAACCGATCACAGGGAACATCATGCCTGCCAGCAACACGCCGGCTAGCAGACACAGGCCGAGCAGTTTCAGCACGCCGTTCCTGGCTCGCATGCAGGTCAGCGTACGCGGCACCTGATCGGGTGATCGGCATCGCGCAACCTTCATTACTCAGGATGAGTACTCGTACTCAAGACAGGTAACAGGTGGGCAACCCAGGGTTGGACGTGGAACCAGAAGGCTCTACAGTCCGTCACTGTCCAAGACAGCAGCCGACGGCACGACCACTCGATGTGGGGAGCCTACGGCATCCGCGGCAGGGGTGTGGCGGATTTAAAAGAGTCTGGGCACTGTGTGAACCGAGGTGGGGGTTATGCAGCAGGGGGATTGGCGGATCAAGGCCTCGTGCCGTGATGAGGAGCCGGACCAGCTCTTCGTCCGCGGTGCGGAGCAGCGCAAGGCCAAGGTGGTGTGCCTGGGTTGCCCGGTGCGCACCGAGTGCCTTGCCGAGGCACTGGACAACCGGATCGAGTTCGGGGTCTGGGGCGGGATGACGGAACGGGAGCGCCGGGCACTGCTGCGGCGCCGCCCGGACGTCACGTCCTGGCACGAGCTCCTGGACACCGCGCGTCAGGAGCACCACGAGGAGAAGGTCGGGTAGTCACTCGCCCGCGAGTCGCCGGCCGATCTCGTGCAGACCGTCCAGGTCGTGCACGTCGGTCGGGAGCGCGGGCACCCCGACGAGGGGCACACCGGGATGTGCGCGGGTGAACCGTGCGAGCAGTCGCTTTTCCCGATCGGCGACGGCTACGCGGTCCGCGTGCACCCGGAGCACTGCCGCGGCCAACGGAGCGTCCCCCGAGCGCTCCAACCGGTCCGCTGCCGCGAGCGCGCCCGGTGCGGGCAGGGAGGCCAGCACCGGGTGCGTACGATTGGCGACCAAACCATTGATCGGCATACGTTCTGCCGACAGACGGTCTACGAAGTAACTGGCTTCGCGCAGCGCGTCCGGCTCGGCCGCCGCGATCACCAGGAACCCCGTTCCGGGTGACCGCAGCAGCTCGTACGTCGCCTGGGCGCGCTGGCGGAAGCCGCCGAACATGCTGTCGAACGCCTGTACGAACGTGGACGCGTCCTGCAGGAGCTGACCGCCCACGATGGTCGACACGGCCTTGGTGAACAGCCCGAAGCCCGCGCCGACGATCTTGCGGAGGCCCCGCCCGCCGGCCCGCGCGGGCGCGGACAGCATCCGGATCAGCTTGCCGTCCAGCACGGTCGACAGCCGCTGCGGCGCGTCCAGGAAGTCCAGCGCGCTGCGACTCGGCGGCGTGTCCACCACGATCAGGTCCCACTCGCCCTGCGCGACGAGCTGCCCCAGCTTCTCCATCGCCATGTACTCCTGCGTGCCGGAGAACGACGTGGAAATCGTCTGGTAGAAGGGGTTCTGGAGGATCTGCTCGGCCCGGTCCCGCCCCGCGTGCTGCCACACCATGTCGTCGAACGTGCGACGCATGTCCAGCATCATCGCGTGCAGCTCGCCCTCGGGCTCGAAGCCGTCGACCGTCACCTGGCGCGGGTGGTTGTCCAGCTCGCGCAGGCCGAGCGACTGCGCCAGCCGGCGCGCCGGGTCGATGGTCAGCACGACCGCCCGGCGGCCCCGCTCGGCGGCCCGCACGGCCAGCGCGGCGGCCGTCGTCGTCTTGCCCACGCCGCCCGAGCCGCAGCAGACCAACACCCGCGTCTCAGGGTTGTCGAGCAGATGATCTATGTCCAGACGGTTCATCGCACACCTCGCCCGACCAGCACCTCGGCCAGCTCGTACAACGCGGCCACGTCCACCCCGTCGGTCAGCTCGGGCAGCTCCACGGTCGGCAGGTCGGCCTCCGCGAGCAGACCCTTGGCCTGCTCCTCCATCCGCACCCGGGCCGCGTGCTCCACGGCCTGGTCGACCAACCCGGCCAGCACCTCGTCGTCCACGTCCAGACCGGCGGCCTCCAGCCCGACGCGCAGCCGCGCGGCGTCCACCCGCCCGGACGCGGCGGGCCCGAGCGACCGCGCGGGCAGCCGGAGCGGGTTGACCCGGTTGACGAACACCGCGCCCGGCCGCAGGTCGGCGGCGTCCAGCTCGGCGACCGCGTCCAGCGTCTCGCGCACCGGCATCTCCTCCAGCAGCGCCACCAGGTGCACGGCGGTGTCGCCGGAGTGCAGGAGCTTGACCACGCCGTCGCTCTGGCCCTTGATCGGCCCGACCTTCGCCAGGTCCGCCATCGCGCGGGTCACGTCCAGGAACCGCACCACGCGCCCGGTCGGCGGGGCGTCCAGCACCACGGCGTCGTACTCGTGCCGACCGGTCTTGCCCGCGCGCCGGACGCACTCCTTGACCTTGCCGGTGAGCAGCACGTCCCGCAGACCCGGCGCGAGCGTGGTGGCGAACTCGATCGCACCCATCCGGCGCAGGGTCCGCCCGGCGAAACCCAGGTTGTAGAACATGTCCAGGTACTCCAGGAGCGCCGCCTCCGGGTCCACGGCCAGCGCCCGCACCTCGCCGCCGCCGGGCGCTGACGCGATGCGCTCCTCCGAGTACGGCAGCGGCGCGCGGTCGAAGAGCTGCGCGATGCCCTGCCGGTTCTCCACCTCGACCAGCAGCACCCGCCGCCCGCCGGTCGCCAGTGCGAGGGCCAGCGCGGCGGCCACGGTCGTCTTGCCGGTGCCGCCCTTGCCGGTGACCACGTGCAGCCGGGCGCGGGACAGTTCGTCGGTCCAGCCGTTCACCAGGTCAGCCTATGCGCGAGTGGCTGAGACCCGCCGAACACGGTCAGTCCATCATCGTGACGAAGACCACCGCGATAGCGGTCGCGGCGACGATGCCCCAAGCCGCCACCGGCGGCAGCAAGTACGCGATGAGCACCGCCACGACGCCCACGACGGCCAGTCCGACCAGGGCGGCCCGCCAGACGTCGGCCTGGCGGGCGTGCTTGCGGTCACGTGCCTGCGCCATGCCGACGAGCACCATGATGAGCCCGCCCAGGATGAACGAGCCCGCCGCGACGATCCGCCACGTTTCCACGTGATCAAAGTAGCGTCGAACCGCGTGGTTGGGCAGGGTCCACCCACACCAGGCTGGTGCGGACGTCGTCGCCCTCTTCGAAGTACCGCAACGCGCTCTCCGGGCTCGCGGTGAGCATCCTCAGGTCGCCGGTCGTGGAGGCCACTTCGGCGTGGTCCTCGAAGGCCATGCCCCAGGCCGCGACCCAGTCGTCCTCGTCGTCCGTCTGTACGACGGCAAACAGTTGGGGCGCCAACCGCGCCACGTCGATGCCGGTCATCCGTCCTCGTCCTCCCTGGTTTCGACGTGGCCCTCGACCACCACGTATCCCCTTGCCTCGGCCCAGCCCAAGGCCTGCCAGCCGACGTCGAGGAGCACGATGCCCAGCTCGCGGGCCCACTGCTCGATCGGCTCGGTGTAGTCCGTGGTGCTCCGCCCGCCGGACTCGTCCAGCACCCGCGCGATGAATCGCTTGCACTCGTCGAGCGCTCGCCCGGCGCCCGCCGCCATCTCCAACTCGTCGCGATCCATCCCCGCCCCGTCCCCGGATTGCCCCGATGCTGTGAGGACCCTAACATCTGCACTGTTCACGTCCTCGATGTTCAGTCGGGTGATGTCCCGCAATGGAATATGACGCAGAGTGAGAAGGTTGAGCTGAATGGCGGATGGCACTACTCGGGGCAAGCGCAGGCTGGCCCGCTTCATCAAGCAGCTCCAGGACAAGTCCGGGCTCACCGCCGAGGAGATCGCCCGCCGCACGCGGGTGTCCCGGCCGACGGTCACCCGGCTGCTCCAGGGCACGCACCTCGCCCGCTGGCCGTCCGTGTCGGTGATCCTGGACGAGCTGGGAGCGCCGCCCGAGCTGAAGACCTTCCTGCTCCAGATGTGGGAAGTCGCGGACGTCGACAACGCGCTGGTCGAGCACGCCATGGCGTTGCCGATCAAGTACCGGCGGTTCCGGATGGACGAGCTGGAGGCCTACGGAGAGCGCTCTCTCGATACCACCTACATCCACGGCCTGCTCCAGACCGCTGCCTACGCCGAGGCGCTCGCTTACGCCTCCCACCGGTTGATCATCGGCGACACCTGGGACGAAACGGCTGCGGCCGAACGGTTGACCCGCCAACAGTTGCTGACCCGCGAGTCGCCGTTCGCGCTCCACGCGCTGATCGACGAGGCGGCACTGCGTCGGATCGTCGGCGGTCCACAGGTCATGCGTGAGCAGTTGGACCACCTGGTGAAGGCCGCCGCGCTGCCCAACGTGACGATCCAGGTGCTGCCGTTCGGCGTCGGCGCCTACGGACCGCTGCTGAGCGCGTTGGTCCTGCTGGACTTCCCGGAAGCGGATGCCCCCTGTGCGGCCTATACCGAGGAAATCTCGGGTCTTGCGATGCTGGAGGAGCAGCACGAAGTGGAACCGCTGGACGGGATCTGGCGGGACGCGGTCGCAATCGCGCTCGCTCCCGACCAGTCCGTCGAGTTCATCAGGGCGGTCCGGGACACACTAGGAGACTCATGATCGAACAGACATGGCGGAAGAGCAGCCGGAGTTCGACCGCGGCGCAGTGCGTCGAGTTGGCCGTGACGGACGCGGTGACCGGCGTGCGGGACACCAAGAACCGCGACGGCGGGACGTTGGTCTTCAAGGCGCGGGCGTTCCGCGCCTTCGTGGCCGACGTGAAGTCCGCTCGCTGAACAGGCCGATCCGGCTGGTCGGCGACGAGGGGGCGTCCCGCCCGGGGCGTCCCCTCTTCCGGTGCCCGGGGAACTCGCGGCGGGCGCTGAAGCCGATCCGCGGGTGCCGCCGCGCGGAGTGCGGCTAGGCTGCCCCGCATGCAGAAGTGGGAGTACTCCACCGTCCCGCTGTTGATCCACGCCACCAAGGCGATCCTGGACCAATGGGGCGAGGACGGCTGGGAGCTGGTCACCGTCCTGCCGAACCCGAGCGGTGAGCAGCACGTCGCCTACCTGAAGCGGCCCAAGGCATGAGCTGGACGTCCCGCCTGGCCGAACTCGGCGTGGAACTGCCGCCGGTCGCCGCGCCCGTCGCGGCCTACGTGCCCGCCGTGCGGGCCGGGAACCTGGTGTACACGTCCGGGCAACTGCCGTTCGTCTCGGGCTCGCTCGCGGCCACCGGCAAGGTCGGCGGCGACGTCAGCCCCGAGGAGGCCCAGGCGCACGCCCGGACCTGCGCGCTCAACGCGCTGGCCGCGATCCACGACCTGGTGGGCGTCGACGCGATCGTCCGGGTCGTGAAGCTGACCGGCTACGTGGCGTCCGCCGAGGGGTTCACCGGGCAGCCGGCCGTGGTCAACGGCGCTTCCGAGCTGCTGGGCGAGGTCTTCGGTGACGCGGGCAGGCACGCGCGGGCGGCGGTCGGCGTGGCCGAGTTGCCGCTGGGCGCGCCGGTCGAGGTGGACCTGATCGTCGAAATCGGGGAGTGAGATGTCCGACACCCTGCATGAGCTGTTGCTGCGGTTGGCCGGCCGGCTGCCGGACGACGTGCTGTGGCGGTTCCGCGACTGGGCCGCCACGGACGGGATCGTGGTGCTCGCGCGGGCGCTGCCCCGTACCTTGCTGCACGACCGGATCGGGTTGACCTATCACGAGCAACGTCTGCTCGCAGACGGTCTGATGCCCCACGGTGCGGATCTTTCCGCCATCAGTTCTGTCAAGGGACTGGACGAGGAGCCCGATCCCGGTTACACATTCACCCCGGAATCACCCGAACGGGTGTCGATGGGAGATTCCGCGACCGTAGTGCTCGGCGCGACCCTGCGCGGTCGCCTCGGGGTCGGCGAAGTCCGGTCCACGTGGCGGCACGGCGAGGGCGAGGCCAGGAAGGTCATCCTGGTCGCGGCCACGTCCGGGCACGCCCGGCTGGCAGGCGAACTCCAGCGGGTGCTGCGGGCGCTCGGCGAGCACGACCCGTGCGTGGAGGTCCTGCCCGCCGGACTGGACCTGCCGCCCTACCACCGGGCGGCGTTGGCGGCATCGGAGCTGGTGTGCACCGGCGCCGAGGCCGACGGGCACCTGGTGCCCGTCTAGAGCTCGTCGCTGCCGCGCGGGCCGGAAGGAGAGCAGGCGTGACGAACGACGGAGTGGGGCTTCCCGTCCGTTTACACGACCTCCTGTTGGCGTTGGCCGGACGGGTCGACGACGACGCGCTGACCCAGGCCCGGGAGCTGCTGGCGGTCGCCGAACTCGACCGCGCGGTCGAGCTGCTGGTGGGCTGCCTGCTGGCCGGGCGCATCCCCGTGTCGGTGGACGAGCGCCGGGAGATCGGCTGGCTGCTGGGCGAAGTGCGGTCCGACCGATCGTTGGCAGACAGACTGTTTGCCGTCGAACAGGTTCCGGTGCCGCGCCACCGGTTCACCGTCGAGTCCGACCCGGCCGACGGGCTGGCCGAGGTGCTGGGCAGGACGGCCTCCGTGCTGCCGGACGTGCGTTCGGTGCGCGCGACCTGGCGCTCCAGCCCGGCCGGCGCGACGCCCGGTCCGTTGCCGCAGCGGGTGGTCCTGGTGGACATCGGTCCGGCCGGCTTCGCGCCCGCGACCGCCTACCGGGTGGACACCGTGCTGCGGAAGGCAGGTATCCGCGCGGCGGTCGAGGTGCTGACCGTCGGGACGCCGTTGGGCGAGTACCACGCGGCGGCGGTGACGACGGCCCGTGAAGTGTTCTTCCAGACGGTGTCGGCGCCGGACGGCCCACCGGACGCCGGGGCCTGGTTCGACGGCGAGGTCCGGGACGAGGCACCGGTGGTCGAGCCGGAACCGGTGCCGTTGGAACCCGAAGCCGGCTCCAAGTCCCGTCGTGCGCGCGTCGACCCGTTCGAGGGGGCGCAGCCCTTCCCACCGAAGCCGGTGAAGCGCCTGCCGGTCCGGGAGTCCGTGGCGGAGGAACCCGACACGTCGGGCGTCGGGCCGCTGTCCGATGACTTCGCCCGCGAGGACTTCCCCCGCGAGGACACCCACCGCGAGGACAGCCACCATTCGCGTGCCGAGGACGCGCCGCGAGCCGACGATCACGCGCGCCCCGAGGGCCCGCAGCGGTCCCGCGACAAGTTCCACCGTTCGGCTGATGATTCCCACCGTTCGGGTGACGACTCGTCGCGGAACGACTCGCACCACTCGCTGGACGAGGCGCAGCGGGACGACTCGCCCCACGTCCGGAACGGCACGCCTCCGTCCCCGGTCGAGGAGCCGCTGTCCCGGTCCGAGGTGACGACCGAGCTGGGTCCGGACGACCTGGCCGCGTTGCAGGCCGCGTTGGCGGAAGGCCAGGCTCCGGCCGCGGTGCAGCTCCCGCCGACCGTGGACGCGAAGCTCAGCGACCGCGAGCGGGCCCTGTTGCAGCAGTTGCACGAGGAACTGGCGCAGCGGGAACAGCAGTCCTGGCCCGGCGGTCCCGAGTTCGTGAACGGCGTGCCCAAGCCGAACAACGGCAAGTACCCCGGCTGAGCGCTCCGTCTCGGCTTCAATGATCGGCGAACCCACTGGACACCCGCGGGAAAGCGGGCGTCCAGTGGGCTGTTCGCGGTGTGTTGTTCGTCACACGGCGGCGGGGATGGCGACGCGCCTCAGGATTCGGCTTTGCGGCGGGCCTGGTCGATGACGCGTTGCAGGTGCAGGCCGCGGTGGACGTCGCACCGGTGGGTTGTGGTGCCGCTGTCGACCATGGCCACGAAGTCGTCCAACAGGTTCGTGTAGCACTGCTGCGCGGACGTGTCGCGGTCGGCCAGGGCGCGGTAGCCGTGTTCGCCGTAGACGCTCACCTCGGCGATGCCGGGGTTCAGCGGCACGTTCATGGTCATCGACGCGCTGCTGGTCGCGCCGCCTTCATGGGCGAACACCAGTTGCCACAGCCCGGTTTCCGAGCGGTGGGCGGCGAGCACGTCGGTGATCCGGCCGAGCGCCGCGTCGAGCAGGTCGAACGCGTGCGGGCCGACGTCGTCCAGTGGACCGCGGTCGTGGCGCCAGGGCGAGTGGGAGAACGGGCCGCCCAGGAGCGCGCCGGTCAGCCAGCGGGCGTTGCCGCCGACCCAGCCGCCGGTGTGGCGGAGCTGCGCCAACTGCTCCTCGGTTTCGGGGGCGAACCTCCTGGTGAGCACGACCAGGGACGCCACGCCGGACCGGTCGACCGCTTCCGCCAGGCGTTCCGCGTCGTCCACAGTGGACGCGATGGGCTTCTCCAGGATGAGGTGCCTGCCCTGCTGCGCGGCCTTGATCGCGATCTCGGCCTGGACCTCCGGCGGCACGGCGAACGCGACTGCGTCCACAGTGGACAGCAGCTCGTCGGGGTCGCGGGCGACGGTGGCGCCGTAGGGGTGGGCCAGTTCGGCAGCGGCCTCGGGGCGGCGGGCCCAGATGGTCGTGAGCCTCGTGCCGGGGTGGTCGGCCAGACCTGGCGCGTGCACCAGTTGTGCCCACGGTCCGGCTCCGATGAGTCCTACGCGTAGCTGTTCGTCCACGATCCCATGCTGTCACCGGCCGCCGAGGTAGGCCGCCGCAGGGACGAAGATTCGCCCGCCGTTGTCGAAGCCGAGTTCCACGCCGTCCGGCCGGCGGACGACCTCCGGGGTGTGGTCCCAGCCCGGCGGGATCTCGACCACGTGCCCGTAGTCCTCGGTCCGGCCCAGCCACACCTGGTAGTCGGGCGCGCCGATCAGGCTCTCCGACTTCTTCACCCAGACGCCGGGGGTGCCCGGGTCCGCGCTGATCGTCTCGTTCGTCGGCAGGAAGATGATCGTCGCGAAGATGGTTGTCATACCGATGCCCACGATCGCGCCCAGGACGAACAGCAGCACTTTGACGAGGCAGCCTCTTGTCGCGGTGTCCACGGCGGATGATCCTCGTCGTAGGCTCGGGATCGTGCGTGAACTTCCCGAGGAATTGGTACTGCCGCCGGGCATGGTGCCCGATGAGGCACCCGAGGTCCCGGTGACCCCGCGAGACGCCGCGACCGTCATGCTCGTGCGTGACGGGGACGCGGGTCTGGAGGTGTTCCTCCAACGACGTGTGCTGGGGATGGCGTTCGCGGGCGGGATGACCGTCTTCCCCGGCGGTGGCGTCGACCCGCGTGACGCCGACACGTCCGTCGCGTGGACCGGGCCGACGCCGGCGTGGTGGGCCGAGCGGTTCGCGTGTCCGCCGGAGTTGGCGCGGGCGCTGGTGTGCGCGGCGGTGCGGGAGACGTTCGAGGAGTCCGGGGTGTTGTTGGCCGGGCCGTCCGCCGATTCGGTCGTGGTCGACACCTCGCCGTACACGGACGCCCGCAAGGCCTTGGTCGCGCGTGAGGTGTCGCTGGCGCAGTTCCTCGCCGACGAGGGGCTGGTGCTGCGCGCGGACCTGCTGCGGCCGTGGGCCAACTGGGTCACGCCCGCCGAGGAGCCCCGCCGGTACGACACGCGGTTCTTCGTCGCCGTGCTGCCGAGCGGTCAGCGGGCCGACGGGTGGACCACGGAAGCGTCGGACGCGGTGTGGCAGTCGCCGGCGGGCGCGCTGGAGGATTGGCGGGAGGGGCGGCGGCTGCTGATGCCGCCCACGTGGGTCACGTTGTCGGAGTTGGGCGAGTTCTCGGGGGTTGCGGACGTGCTGGCGGGGTCGCGCGAGGTGGCGAAGATCATTCCGAAGGTGGTGCGCGAGGGCGGCGTCGTGCGGGTGGTCGTGCCGTGAGCCCGGCGTACGGAGAGCTGCGCGAGGTCACGCCGTTCGCGTCGGTGGTGCTCGCGGAGAACCCCTCGGTGATGACGTTGGAAGGGACGAACACCTGGCTGCTGCGCGCGCCGGGGTCGTCGTCCTGCGCGGTGGTCGATCCGGGGCCGTTGGATCGCGCGCACCTGGCGCGGGTCGCCGCGTTCGGGCCGGTGGACGTCGTGCTGCTGACGCACGGGCACCCGGACCACTCGGAGGGCGCGGCGGAGTTCGGCGTCCTGGTCGGCGCTCCGGTGCGGGCGTTCGACCCGAGGTTCCAGCTCGGGTCGGAAGGGCTGGCCGGCGGGGACGTCGTGGAGGCGGGCGGGCTGGAGATCCGGGTGCTCGCGACGCCGGGGCACACCGACGACTCGCTGTGCTTCCTGGTGGAGGACGCGGTGCTGACCGGTGACACCGTGCTCGGGCGCGGCACCACCGTGTTGGACGGGAAGCTGCGGGACTACCTGGAGTCGTTGAAGATCCTCGCCGACCTGCCGCCGGGCACCACGGTGCTGCCGGGGCACGGGCCGGAGTTGCCCGACATCGGGTCTGTCGCGCGTGCTTACCTGACGCACCGCGAGCTGCGGCTCGCGCAGGTGCGGGCGGCGGTCGCGGAACTCGGCGGCTCGCCGACCGCGCGGCAGGTCGTGGAGGTGGTCTACGCGGACGTGGACCCGTCACTGTGGCAGGCGGCCGAGTGGTCCGTGCGGTCGCAACTGGAGTACCTAGCTGATTCCTGACGGGTTGTCGATCACGTAGCGCCAGCCCGCGGGGCCTTTGCGCGCGACGTCGACGGCGGTGCCGCGCTCGTCGCCGAGCTGCCAGTCGACGATGAGCAGGGCCAGGTCGCCGTTGGTGAGGATCTTGCGCGGGGTGACCCGCATGGTGGCGTTCAGCGCGAGGTGCCCGGCCAGGGCGGGTGGTTGTGCGCCGGGCTCGTAGAGGGCGGCCGGATCGCCTTCGTTGAACAGCTTCGCGAAGAGGACGGGGAGTTCTTCGGGGGATGCGGCGGGCATGGGGCGACGGTAGGAGAGTGCTGCGTGACCAACCAAACGGTGAGTGACTACCTGGCGGTCGACCGGCCGGATGTCGGGTGTCCGGTGGAGATCACGTTGCACGCGTTGCGCGGGCGGTGGACCACGTTGGTGGTGCGGGAACTGTTGGACGGCTCGCGGAGTTATGGCGAGCTGGCCGGGGTGTTGGCGTTGTCGGACAAGGTGCTCGCCGACCGGCTCGCGCACCTGGTCGCGTGCGGGGTGGTGGAGCGGGTGCGGACGGCGGGGTGGCCCTCGCGGGTCCGCTACTCGCTGACCCCGCGTGGGCAGGCGCTGCGCGGGGTGCTGGCGGCGATGTGGGAGTGGGGCTCGGCCTGAGCCGGGCCGGGCGAAGAGGTGGGAGTCGGGTCCGGCTCGGACCGGGTTTCGGCGGTCAGGTGGGATTCGGGCTTGGCGTCCCCGGCAGCGGGCGGAGGGTGCGGGCGTCCTGCGGAGGGGTGTGCGGGTTCAGGCGACGGTGCGCAGGGGTACCACGAGGTACTTCAGCTCGATACCGTCTTCACCGGGCTGCGAGGTCAGGACGGTGGAGCGGAGGCCGTCCTGGATGCGGAGTTCGACCCGGCGTCCGCTGAACGCCTTCAGCGCGTCCGCCAGGTACCTCGCCTGGAACGTCTTGGTCACGCGGTTGCCTTCGATGGTCGCCTTGACCGACTCCTCGGACTCGCCGGTCTGCGGGTCGCTGCCGCGCACCCTCAGCTCGCTGTCCTCGATCTGGAGCGTCACGGAGCCGTGCGGCCCCGAGTAGGGCGTCGCTCTGCGTACCGCCCCGGCCAGGGCGTCCGCCTCCACCACCACGGTGCTGTCGATGATTGCCTCCAGCAGTTTGCGGGCTCGGTCGTCGGGAAACGGAGCGGCCAGGAGGGTCGTGCTCACACTGCCGCCCGGCCACGAGAGGGCGACGCGGTCTTCGTCCGCGTGGATGGTCACGACAGTGTGCTGTGGGAGACGCGCGACGTCAGCCATTAGTGCGGCCGGAGCGAGGACGTTCAGGGAACCTTCAGGCGACCACGGGACGGTCGCGTACGCCATCCGGTAGCGGTCCGTGGCGATCAACTCCAAACGGCCGCCGATGTCGAGCATCCGGACGCCGGTGAAGACCGGCAGGGCGTCGTCCTTCGACGTCGCGCTCGCGACCGGGGTCAGCGCGGCGGCCAGCGCCTCGGACGGTATCGCGCCCACCGCGGGCGGCAGCTCCGGCACGCCGGGGTGCGACGCCAGGTCGAGCAGGGGCAGGGCGAACCGGGCCGTGCCGGTGCGGACGGCCAGCCGGGAGCCCTCCACGACCAGGCGGACCTGCGGGTCGTCGAGGCCGCGCAGGGTGTCGGCCAGAGGTTTGGCGGGGACCACGACCTCGCCGTCCGTGTGCACGGTGGCCGGGCGGATTAACCGCACGGCGTGCTCGCGGTCGCTGCCCGCCAGCTCGACCCCGGCCGCGCCGGCGCGCAGCACGAGGCCGGCCAGCACGGGGTCGAACACCCTGGTCGGGAGGAGGCGGGACACCTCGGTGGCGGCGGCGGCCAGGTCGGCGGTGGTGGCAGTCAGGTCCATGAGCGGGACGTTAGACCCGACCACCGACAATTTCGGGGACTGTGCTGGTCAGGGCGTTGTCAGCGCGAGACCAGCGGGACCGTGCCGGTCAGCGGCGCGGTCAGCGCGAGACCAGCGCCACCTCGTCCTGGCTGGGCAGCGGGATGCCGGCCGCGACCGTCCGGCGGAACACCCACACCAGCGCCGCGATCGCCAGGCCCGCGACAGCGGCGGCCACGAACGCCGTCGACGTGCCGTGCCGCTCGACCAGCAGGCCGCTGAAGAACTGGCCCAGCGCCAAGCCGACGGTCACCGCGGTGATCACCCAGCCGAACGCCTCGGTCGCCGTCCCGGCCGGCGCCACCTGCTCGATGGCGGCCGAGTGCGAGGTGGCCTGCGGCGTGATCAGCGTGCCGACGACCAGCAGCGCGGCGCCGAGCCCGATGAGCGTCGTCGGGATCGCCAGCAGCAGCGACAGCAGCGCGAACCCGCCCAGCAGCACCGGCAGGCGCAGGTGCATGGCCTTGGGGAACGGCTTCATCGCGTACAGCACGCCGAACAGCACCGAGCTGACCGACCACAGGCTCAGCAGCAGCCCGCCCAGGCCGACGTGACCGGCGTCGGCGGCGGCGGCCGGGACCGCGACCTCGATGAAGCCGATCGTCACGCCGAAGCCCAGCGCGGCCAGCGCGACCGTGCGCATGCCCGGCGACGCGAGCGCGCCCAGCAGGCTGCGGTGCGTCTGCTCCGGCTGCACGCCCCGGACCGTCCGGTTGAGCGCGAACCACAGCGCGCCGACGATCATCGAGCCCGCGCCGAGCACCACGCCGGTGCCCGCCCACGGGGCCGCGACCAGCAGACCCGCCAGGCCGGGGCCGAGGATGAAGAAGACCTCCATGCTGATCGCCTCGTAGGCGTAGCCGGCGAGGCGGACCGAGCCGGGCGGCACCATGCGCGACCAGAGGGCACGGGAGGCGGAGCCCACCATCGGCTCGCTGAGACCCACCGCGAACGCCAGCGGGACCAGCACCGGCAGTGCGGCCTGCGCCTCGACGGCGACCACGGCGAGCGTGACGAACACCGCGAACAGCGACACCGCGCCGAGCAGCGGGCGGGTCGGGCCGAGGCGGTCCATCAGCCTGCCCTGCACGATCGAGCCCACCGCGACACCGATCAGCGACGACGCCGACACCAGACCGGCCGCGGCGAACGAGCCCGTCTCGCGCTGCACGTAGAGCAGCAGCGACAGGCCGACCATGGCGATGGGCAGCCGGGCGAGCAGCGACGCGACCACGGGGCCGCGCATGCCGGGGGTGGTCAGGGCGGCGCGGTAGTCGGAGAGGCGGGCGGAGTGGGACATGCGTACCAGTATGCCGGACAGTGGTACGCGCGTACCAGTGTTTTACCGGTGCCGTCCATCACCTGGACGCTGTGTTGCGATTCGGTCACAACAATGGGATGACCGGGTGAAACCAGGCAACGAAAGCGCTGTACAGAAGGTCCTTGAGAGTGAACGGGCTTGAGTTGCGGGGTAGGTGGCGTGCGATCGTGGGAAGTACCACCGCCGACTCGTTTCCATCGAGGTCAGGCGGGGTAGCCAAACCTCCTTCCGGCGCCAGAGGGTCGGGGCCTGCAGGCGTCGGAGGTGTGGGAAGGCGCGGTCTGTCGGGGGATGGGCTGCGCGACAACAAGACCGGTGCGCCGCGTCGGGGGCGGCGCCCGGTCTTGTTG
Organism: Actinosynnema sp. CS-041913; assembly: GCF_050942485.1. Taxonomy (NCBI): domain Bacteria; kingdom Bacillati; phylum Actinomycetota; class Actinomycetes; order Pseudonocardiales; family Pseudonocardiaceae; genus Actinosynnema; species Actinosynnema sp. CS-041913. The sequence goes on from NZ_CP192037.1 coordinate 313,564, forward strand.
GAGGTTTGGAGCAGGTCCCGCCCGCCCGATGGGCTTCACGCGGCGGGTGCCACGCGAGGCCGCGTCGGTAGGTCGAGACTCATTTCCCGACGATCACGCTTTTCGATCGTCGGGAAATCAGGCTCGAACTGCCGACTCCCAGGCGGCCGAGCCGCCGTCTGCGGAGCAGCGGCAATGTCACCGGGCCCTGCGGGCTAGGCGTTCTGGGTCCAGGATCAGGACGCTCTTGCCCTCCAGGCGTAGCCAGCCTCGGTGGGCGAAGTCGGCCAGGGCCTTGTTCACCGTTTCCCGCGACGCGCCCACGAACTGGGCGATCTCCTCCTGCGTCAGGTCGTGCGTGACCCGCAGGAGGCCGGCCTCCTGGCTGCCGAAGCGCTGTGCGAGCTGCAACAGCGCCTTGGCGACGCGGCCGGGCACGTCGGTGAAGATCAGGTCGGCCAGCATGGAGTTCGTCCGGCGCAGCCTGCGGGCCAGCGCCCGGAGTAGCTGCTCCGCGATCTCCGGCCGGTTGGTGATCCACTGCCGCAGCGCGGGGCGGTCCATGCTCACCGCGCGCACCTCGGTCACCGTGGTCGCGGTGGACGTGCGCGGACCGGGGTCGAAGATCGACAGCTCGCCGAACATGTCGGAGGGCCCGAAGATCCCCAACAGGTTCTCGCGCCCGTCCGGCGATTTGCGGCCGATCTTCACCTTGCCCGACTGGATGATGTACAGCCGGTCGCCCGGTTCGCCTTCCGCGAAGATCACGTGGCCACGCGGGAATTCAACGGACTCCAGCGTCTGCGCCAGTGCCTCCGCTGCCGCCGGTTCAACCCCCTGGAAAATGCCCGCGCGGGCCAGGGTCTCGTCCACCTCGTCCCTCCTGTCGAGACGCGACGGCTGGTCGAGCGCGTTCCGCCTTCTGGCGGATCAGCGCCTTGCCGTCGATCACTGAGTGCAGTCTAAGCGCTGTGTCTGGGATTGCCTTTCGGCGCGCCGTCGACCCAGCCCCGGACAGCCCGATAAGGCCCACCGGGGGTGACCCCGTGGGCCTCGCCGGTCCTTGCCCCGCTAGCGGCGGGTGCGCCGCTGACGCAGGTTCCTGGCACGACCACCCAGCCTGCGCAGCCGGAACAGCTCCAGCGCGCGGCCGATGCCGTGCCCGTAGAGCGCCCTGACCTCGTCGGGGCGCGCCGACTCCAGGAACTCCTCGACCTCGTCCTCCTGAACGGCGACGTGGCGGAGACGAGCTTCAACGCGCTCCATGAAGAGCGCGAAGAACATGATCACGATCGGAACGGCGATGACGAACCAGGCAGTCATGATGGCTCCGATCCTTGCGCATGCCTCGCGGGCGCGCATCCGAGGGGGTCACTCCGGCGTGTCGGGACTCGTCTTGTATGAGGGGACGTACACCGCCACTCCCGGTTGCGTCCCACTACTTCACATACCCCCAACAGCCCAGCCTCACTCGCCCAGCCCGCCGTCTGCGAGGCAGCGGCCATCACGCACTAACCTGGCTGACATGGCGGCTCGCAGCACGGTGAAAAAGCCGGAGACTCCGCTCGGCCTCACCAGGCGGGCGCGGCGGATGGTTCGAATCCTCCAGTTGGGTTACCCCGACGCCCACTGCGAGTTGGACTTCACCACGCCGCTGGAGCTGTTGGTCGCGGTCGTCCTGTCCGCGCAGACCACCGACGTCCGGGTCAACCAGGTCACGCCCGCCCTGTTCCAGCGGTACCGCAAGGCGGCCGACTACGCGTCCGCCGACCGCACCGAGCTGGAAGAGCTGATCCGCTCCACCGGCTTCTACCGGAACAAGGCCACGTCCCTGATCGGCCTCGGCTCGGCCCTGGTCGAGCGGTTCGGCGGTGAGGTGCCCGGCAAGCTCACGGATCTCGTCACGCTGCCCGGCGTCGGGCGGAAGACCGCGAACGTCGTGCTCGGGGACGCTTTCGGTGTGCCGGGCATCACCGTCGACACCCACTTCGGCCGGCTGGTCCGCCGCTGGGGCTGGACCGAGGAGGAGGACCCGGTCAAGGTCGAGCACGCGGTCGGGGCGCTGGTCGAGCGCCGGGACTGGACGCTGCTCTCGCACCGCACGATCTTCCACGGCCGCCGCGTCTGCCACGCCCGCACGCCGGCCTGCGGCGCGTGCCTGCTGGCTCCGCAGTGCCCGTCCTACGGCATCGGGCAGGTCGACCCGGTGAAGGCGGAGAAGCTGGTCAAGGGCGAGGAGGCCCCGCACCTGATCGCGTTGGCCGAACGCGTGCGGGCGGGGGAGAAGCTGGCGTGAGCCGGAGAGCGCGGTGGGCGGTCGTCGTCCTGGTGCTGGCGGTGGCCGGGGTGGTGGCGTTGTGGCCGCGCACGCCGTCCGACGCGCCGCCGCCGGAGGACCGTCCGAACGCCCAGACCGGTCCGCCGAAGGACATGCTGCTGCTGCGCAACCAGGCCGCCCTGCGGCCGTGTCCGCGTGGCGAGGGCGGTCCGGCGGTGTTGCGGGACGTCCAGGTCACGTGCCTGGGTGACGGCGAGCGGGTGACGGCGGCCTCGGCGCTGCCCGGCCGGGCGCTGGTGAACTTCTGGGCGACCTGGTGCGTTCCCTGTCAAGAGGAACTGAAGGTGCTGGACGCGTACGCCCAGCAGCCGGGCGCGGTCCCGGTGCTGGCGGTGCTGGTGGACAGCAAGGAGGCGGACGGGCTGGAGCTGTTGGCGAAACTCGGGGTGCACCTGCCGGCCGTGTTCAGCGAGCCGGACGAGGTGCGCAAGGCCGTGCGCACGCCGCCGCGGCTGCCGGTGAGCTACCTGGTGGGCGCGGACGGCTCGCTGACCGAGATCACCAAACCCAGCGTGCTGACCAGCGTGGAGCAGGTGCGCGAGGTGGTCGGATGAGCGCGCTGGTAAGCCCGGAGGACGTCCCCGAGTGGATGAGCGGGCTGGTCAAGGCCACCGCCGAGATCGACGCCCGCACGTTCACCAGGGTCTCCCCGCCGCCGGACGGCTCGGGTCGGCAGGCGGCCGTGCTGATGTTGTTCGGCGAGGGCGTCAACGGGCCCGACGTGCTGCTCTTAAGGCGCTCGGACACCCTCGGGTCGCATCCGGGGCAGGTCGCGTTCCCCGGCGGTGCGGCGGACCCGACCGACGACGGGCCGGTGGACACGGCACTGCGCGAGGCGTTCGAGGAGACCGGCGTGCTGCGCGAGGGCGTCCGCCCGGTGGCGACGCTGCCCAAGCTGTACGTCCCGGTGTCCAAGTTCGTCGTCACGCCGGTGCTCGCGCACTGGGACGAGCCGTCGCCGGTCGCGCCCGTGGACCCGGCCGAGACGGCCGCCGTGGCGCGCGTGCCGATCGCGCACCTCGCGGACCCGGCCAACAGGTTCCGGGTCACCCACCCGTCGGGGTTCACCGGCCCCGCGTTCTCCGCGCCTGGCATGTTGGTGTGGGGCTTCACCGCGGGCCTGCTCGCCGGGCTGCTCTCGCTGGGCGGGTGGGAACGCCCGTGGGATGCGACCGACGTGCGCGACCTTGAGCTAGCGTTGCGCGCTACGTGACGGAGGGTTGGGCGGCGTGAACTGGGTAGACCTGCTGGTGCTGGCGCTGGCGGCCTTCGCCGCGGTCTCGGGCGCACGGCAGGGCATGGTCGTGGCGCTGCCCGCCTTCGTGGGGGTGCTGATCGGGCTGGTGCTGGGCACCCAGCTCGCGCCGCTGGTGGTCGGCCAGTTCGAGAACGTCGTGACCAAGGTCGTGTTCGCGGTCGGGATCGTGGTGCTCCTGGTCGCGCTGGGCGAGACGCTGGGCGTCTACGTCGGGCGGATCATCAAGCCGCGGGTGAACTCCAGCCCGCTGCGCGGCGCGGACAACGCGCTGGGCGCGATCGTGCAGGGCGCCGTGGTGTTCGTGGTGGCGTGGATGATCGCGCTGCCGCTGACCATGGTGGCCGGGCTGCCGTCGCTGGCGAAGGCGCTGAACCAGTCGGTGATCCTGTCGACGGTCGACGAGACCATGCCGCAGGCGGCCCGCACGCTCTCGCAGGACCTGCAGAACCTGTTCGACGTGTCGGGGTTCCCGGCGGCGATGGACCCGTTCAACCGGACGCCGCTGAAGGAGGTCGGCCCGCCGGACCCGGCGCTGTCGGCGAACCCGGTGGTGCAGAAGCTGCGGCCGTCGGTGCTGAAGGTGCGTGGACGCGCGCCGTCGTGCTCGCGGGCGCTGGAGGGCACCGGCTTCGTCGTCTCGCCCGAGCGGGTGATGACGAACGCGCACGTCGTCGCCGGGACCACCGAGGTGACGGTCGAGGTCGGGCGCGGCCAGTTCGACGCGACCGTGGTGCTCTACGACGCCCAGACCGACATCGCGATCCTCGCCGTGCCGGACCTCGAAGCGACGCCGTTGACGTTCCGGACGGACGAGATCCAGCAGGGCGAGGACGGGATCGTCCTCGGGTACCCGCTGGACGGGCCGTATACGGCGTCCGAGGCGCGGGTGCGGGAACGTATCCGGATGCTGCGCGGGCCGGACATCTACGACGCGCAGACCGTGACGCGGGACGTCTACACGGTGCGGGCGAAGGTGCGCAGCGGCAACTCCGGTGGGCCGTTGGTCGACCCGCAGGGGCGGGTGATGGGCGTCGTGTTCGGGGCGGCCGTGGACGACCAGGAGACCGGCTTCGTGCTGACCGCGCAGGAAGTGGCGGACGAGGTGGCGAAGGCGCCCACGCTGGTGCGGCGGGCTTCGACCCAAACCTGCGCGTCCTGATCACACAATCTCCACACCGGACTGCTTGCCTGTGTCCGTGGACGCGATCAGGTACATGGACACGGTGGCGCAGCACGGATCCGCTCGTGCGTACAAGTCCCGGCTGCTGGCCGCGCTGGACGTGCGGCGCCGGCACACCGTGCTGGATGTCGGGTGCGGACCGGGGACGGACCTGCTCGACCTCGCGGAGACCGGGGCGGAGTGGGTGATCGGGGTGGACGCCGATCCGCTCATGGTCGCCGAGGCCCGGCGGCGGACCGAGGAGTACCCGGCCGTCGCGGTGCACCTGGGTGACGCCCGGGCGTTGCCCGTGGCGGACGCGATGATCGACCGGGCCCGGGTGGACCGGGTGCTGCACTACGTCGCCGACCCGGAGGCGGTGTTCGCCGAGTTGCGGCGGGTCGTCCGGGCGGACGGGATCGTGGTGGTCGCCCAACCCGACTGGGACACGATCACGGTCGACCCGGGCGACGTGCGGGTCAACCGGGCCGTGCGGGAGTTCGTCTGCGACCACGTGGTGCGCGACGCGACCGTCGGGCGGCGGGTGGCGCGGCTGGCCGAGGCAGCCGGGTTCGACGTGGAGCCGCAGGTCACCACGCCGGTGATCCGGGACTTCCCGGCCGCCGACGAGGTGCTGGGGCTCAGCCGCAACGCCGAGCGGGCCGTGCGGGCCGGTCAGCTAGCCGGGGACCGGGCCGCCGAGTGGCTGCGGGAGCTGCGGTCCGGGCCGTTCCTGGCCACGTTCATGCTGTTCACCGCTGTGCTGCGGCCAGGAACTCGGTGATGATCCGGCTCGTGGTGTGCGGCGTCTCCTGATGCGGGAAGTGCCCCACCTCGGGGAGGCGGCGGTACTGCGAGCCAGGCCCCGCCCATCGTCCCGAGTCGGCCGCGGTGGACTCCAGCATCACCGGGTCCAGGGCTCCGTGCACCTGGAGCACCGGCACGTCCAGGCGGCGGTCGACGGCCTCGGCGAACCGGCGGCCGTCGCCGCGAAGCTGTGAGCGCACCGCCCAGCGGTGGTACTCCAGGGCCGAGTGCGCGACGCCCGGCACCAGCATCGCCTCGCGGTTGCGGCGCACGACCTCGTCGAACTCCGGCGAGACGGTCCACTTCGGACCGCTCCACGCGGTGAGCATGCGTGCCACGGCCGCGCCGTCGTCGGCGGTCAGCTTGCGTTCGGGGAACACCGGAAGCTGGAAGCGGAACACGTACGCGCTGGCCCGTCCCTGGCCGCGAGGGCGCTGTCGGATCGCCCGGCGGAGGGCCAGCGGGTGCGGTGCGGACACGGCGGTGACCGAGTCGACCACGCGCGGGTGCATGGCGGCGACCGTCCACGCCAGCAGCCCGCCCCAGGCGTGCCCGACGATGTGCGCGCGGGACGCGCCGAGGGCCTTCACCAGGCCCGCGACGTCACCCGCCAGCGTGAAGCCGTCGTAGCCGCGCGGGGGTTTGTCCGAGTCGCCGTAACCGCGCAGGTCGACCGCCACCGCCCGGTACCCGGCCTCGGCGAGCGCCACCACCTGGTGCCGCCAGGTCCACCAGAACTCGGGGAAACCGTGCAGCAGGAGCACGAGCGGGCCGTCGCCCAGTTCGGCCACGTGCAGGCGGATGCCGTTCGCGGACACGTCCTTGTGGGCCCAGGGTCCGGCGACCCGGGCGGTGGACGGGTCCGGCAGCCGCACGGCGCGGCTCAGGACCCGTCGCCGCGGTGTCGGAGCGCCGCGACGGTGTCCCTGGCCGAGTCGATCGTCCGCTGGGGCGCGCGCAGCTTCTTCACCTTGCGGTAGCCCAGGAACGCGAACCCGACCGCGGTCAGCAGCATGAGCCCGAACACGATCAGGAACGCCGACCAGCGCGGCAGCCACACGTCCAGCAGCTCGGCGCCGAAGAAGAAAAAGAAGAACGAGCTGAACAGCAGCACGGTGAGCGCCACGATGAAGTAGACGCTGCCCTTGACGCCCTTCTTCACCTCGCCGGCGATCTCCGACTTGGCCAGCTCGACCTCAGCCCTGACCAACGTGGACAGGTGCGCGGTCGCGTCGCGGACCAAGCCCCCGACGGACGTTTCCTCCGCGATCTTCGCCGCGCTCTCCGCGGTCAACGGGATCGACGGAACAGGTGGCAGTCCGCTGCCGTTGGTGTTCTCCCGAGCGCTGGTCACGCTGCTCATCGTGCCATGCACGTTCGAGCGAGGCCGTTCGACTGGCGGTATCAGGTCTCTTCGTCCGCGCGCTGGTGGACCCGGCTGCGCCGGATCAACAACACCGCCGCGAGCAGCGAGGCCGTCATCGACGCCAGCAGCACGGCCGCTTTCGCCTGTTCGGCGGCCTGCCCGTCCAACGCCAGGTCGGAGATCAGCAGGCTGACGGTGAACCCGACGCCGCCGAGCATCGCGACCGCCACGATGTCCCGCGGTCCCGCGCCGCTCGGCCACACCGCCGCCTTCAGCAACACGGCCAGCGCCGACGCGCCGACGATCCCGACCAGCTTGCCCACCACGAGTCCGAGGATGACCCCGAGCGCCAGCCTGTCCCCGAACAGCGACCCGAGCACCTCCCCGTTCACCGGCACCCCGGCCGCGAACAGCGCGAACACCGGCACCGCCACCCCGGCCGACCAGGGCTGCAACCGGTGCTCCAGGCGCAACGCGGGCGCTTCGTGCTCGTAGTGGTCCTTGCGCACGCGGGTCAGCAGGGCCAGCGCGACGCCCGCGATGGTGGCGTGGATGCCCGCCGCGTGCACCGCGGCCCAGGTGCCGAGCGCGATCGGCACGTACAACCACGGCGTCGTGACCCGCCGGTGCTGGAGGAACGCGTACAGCCCGAGCAGGGCGACGGCCACGAGCGCCGCCAGGACGTCGAACTGCGCCGTGAACAGCACCGCGATGAGGACGATCGCGCCCAGGTCGTCCACCACGGCGAGGCTGAGCAGGAACACCCGCAGGCTGCTCGGCAGGCCGGACGCCGTGATCGCCAGGACACCCAGCGCGAACGCGATGTCCGTCGCCACCGGGATGGCCCACGCCCGTTCGATGCCCGGCTCGCCCCATCCGACGCCCAACGCGACCAGAGCGGGCACGACCATGCCGCCGACGGCCGCCACCACGGGCAGGATCGCGGCCTTGAAGTTGTTCAGCTCGCCGATCACCAGCTCGCGCTTGAGCTCCAGCCCGGCGACGAAGAAGAAGACGGCGAGCAGGCCGTCCTTGGCCCAGTCGCCGACGCTGAGGTCGAGGTGCAGCGACGCGGGTCCGACCCGGAAGTCCCGCAACGCCGTGTAGGTCTCGCCGAACGGCGAATTCACCCAGATCAGCGCCACCGCGGTGGCCGCGAGCAGCACCATGCCACCGACGGTCTCGGTGCGCAGGTAACGGGCGAATTCCGCGACGGCCTGACGCTTGCTGCTCAAGGTGTGACTCCCGGTGGGTCGGCTACGACAACATCCTCGTGCCGACCAGACTTCCCGGCTCACCTTGTCGGAATGCTAACGCACGCGGGTGCCACTCCGGAGAGTGGCACCCGCGCTGACGTGCTCAGTCCTCCGCGGAGCCCGACTTCAGGCCGCTGGAGATGAGGTCCATCACGGACGAGTCCGCGAGCGTCGTGACGTCGCCGATCTGCCGGTTCTCCGCCACGTCCCGCAGCAGCCGCCGCATGATCTTGCCCGAGCGGGTCTTCGGCAGCTCCGGCACGACCAGGATCTGGCGCGGCTTCGCGATCGGGCCGATCTCCTTGGCCACGTGGTCGCGCAGCGCCTTGATCGCCTCCGCGCCGTCGGAGCCCGCGGCCACCCCGCCGCGCAGGATGACGAAGGCGACGATGCCCTGGCCGGTGGTCGGGTCGGTCGCGCCGACGACCGCCGCCTCCGCCACGGTCGGGTGCGACACCAGCGCCGACTCGACCTCGGTGGTGGAGATCCGGTGGCCGGACACGTTCATCACGTCGTCCACCCGGCCGAGCAGCCAGATGTCGCCGTCGTCGTCGTACTTGGCCCCGTCGCCGGCGAAGTAGTAGCCCTGCTCGCCGAACCGCGACCAGTACGTGTCGCGGTAGCGCGCCTCGTCGCCCCAGATGCCGCGCAGCATCGACGGCCACGGCTCGTCCAGCACCAGGTAGCCGCCACCGCCGGGCGGCACCTCGTTGCCCTGGTCGTCCACGACCTTCGCGCCGATGCCGGGCAGCGGGCGCTGCGCCGAGCCGGGCTTGGTGGACGTCGCACCGGGCAGCGGCGAGATCATGATCGCGCCGGTCTCGGTCTGCCACCAGGTGTCCACGATGGGTGCCTGGCCCGCGCCGACGTGCTCCCGGTACCAGATCCACGCCTCGGGGTTGATCGGCTCGCCGACGCTGCCCAGCACGCGCAGGCTGGAGAGGTCGTACTTGGCGGGGATGTCCGCGCCCCACTTCATGAAGGTGCGGATCAGCGTGGGCGCGGTGTAGTAGATCGACACGCCGTACTTCTGCACGATCTCCCAGTGCCGGCCCTCGTGCGGGGTGTTCGGCGTGCCCTCGTAGACGACCTGCGTGACGCGGTTGGACAGCGGGCCGTACACGATGTAGCTGTGGCCGGTGACCCAGCCGATGTCGGCGGTGCACCAGTACACGTCGGTGTCCGGCTTGAGGTCGAACACGTTGTAGTGCGTGTACGAGACCTGGGTCAGGAAACCGCCGGACGTGTGCAGGATGCCCTTCGGGTTCCCCGTCGTGCCGGACGTGTAGAGGATGAACAGCGGGTGCTCGGAGTCGAACGCCTCCGGGGTGTGCTGGTCGGACTGCCTGTCCACCAGGTCGTCCCACCAGAGGTCGCGGCCTTCGGTCCACTCGACGTCGGTGTTCGTGCGCTTCACGACCAGCACGTGCTCGATGCTCGCGGCGTTGGCCACGGCCTCGTCCACGGCGGGCTTGAGGGCCGCCGGCTTGCCGCGCCGGTACTGGCCGTCGGTGGTGATGACGAGCTTGGCCTGGGAGTCCTCGATGCGGGTGCGCAGGGCTTCGGCGGAGAAGCCGCCGAACACGACGCTGTGCAGCGCGCCGAGCCGGGCGCAGGCGAGCATGGAGAAGATCGCCTCGGGCACCATCGGCATGTAGATGGCGACCCGGTCCTCGGCGCCGACACCCAGTTCGACCAGGGCGTTCGCCGTCTTGGAGACCTCGCGCTGGAGTTCGGCGTAGGTGATGGCGCGGCTGTCGCCGGGCTCGCCCTCCCAGTGGATGGCGACCTGGTCGCCGTGGCCGGACTCGACGTGCCGGTCGACGCAGTTGTAGGCGACGTTGAGCTTGCCGCCGACGAACCACTGGGCGAACGGCGCGTTCGACCAGTCCAGGACCCGGGTCCACTTGGTGTCCCACGCCAGCCGCTCGGCCTGCTTCGCCCAGAACGCCTCGCGGTCGGCACTCGCCTCCTCGTACAGCGCCGAGGTCGCGTTGGCCTGAGCGGCGAACTCCTCGCTCGGCGGGAACGTCCGGTTCTCGGTGAGCAGGTTGTCCAGGGCCGGTCCCTGGGCGTGCGGCTGGGTCATGGTGGGAGGACCTCCTCCAATCCGTGGGGTGCGCACTGCGACGGTAGTGCGGTTCAGCTCACTGCGCACCAAAAGGTTCAGACCAATTTCGAACGGGTTCGAAACACGTGGGTAACTGTGTAACCCGGCTCGGGGCCCGCTGACCATGGTGATCCCGCTGAATGACACAACCCGTGCGACCAAAGGCCCTATTCGTGACCAGGCTCACGCCGTGAGCGCGGCCTTCGCGGCCGGCCACTCGGCGGCGGTCATCGAGTAGACGACCGTGTCGCGCAGCGTTCCGTCCGGTCGGACGCGGTGCGCGCGCAGCACGCCCTCGCGCGTCGCGCCGAGCCGTTCGATCGCACGCTGTGACCGCTCGTTGCGGGCGTCGGTGTGCCAGCCGACGCGGTGCGCCCCGAGGACTTCGAACGCCCGGGTGAGCAGGAGGAGCTTGGCGGCGCGGTTGAGCGCGGTGCGCTGCCAGCGCGCGCCGATCCAGGTGTGACCGATGTAGAGGCCGCGGTGCCCGGGGTCGATCTCGTAGTACGACGTGGTGCCCGCGACCTCGCCCGTGACCGGGTCGAGCTGCGCCCATGCCCGGCGGGTCGGGTCGGCGAGCGTGTTCTCGACCATGGTGCGGGCCTCGGACAGGGTCTGCGGCTGCCGGACGCCCAGCCACGTCCAGATGTCCGGGTCCTTGCCCGCGGCGAGCAGGCCTTCGGCGTGGTCGACGCTGAGCGGTTCGAGGCGGACGTGCCCGCCGATGAGGATGGGACGGTCGTACCAGGTCATGCGGGCGACGTTAGGTGGCGTAGTGGCTCTTCTGAATGGCCAATTCCGAGTTGTTTGAGATAGCCACTTACCGGCGGGTAGTGTGCTGCGGCGTGACCGATCCGCTTGCCCCGCTGCTGGACCTGCCCGGTGTGGCCGACGCCGTCCAGTCCGCCCGTGACGCCGTGTTCCAGGTGCACCGGCACCGGGTGAACCTGCGTGGCTGGGCCACCACCGCCGCCGAGGCCTCGGTGCGGGCCGCGCGGGCGTCGGCGGCCCTGGACGGCGGGCCGACGGAGATCCCGGAGGACGGGTCGGTGTCCGATCCGGTGCTGGCGGGGTCGCTGCGGGTGGCCGAGGCGCTGGGCGTGGTCTTCCCGACCTGGCAGCGGGCCCCGTTGCAGGCGCTGGCGCGGCTGCACGTGCTGGCCGGCGCGGACCTGGGCGCGGAGCCGGGACGACCGCGGGTGGCGCCGGGCATCTCCGAGCGGCTGGGCCTGCTGGCCGGGCTGGTGACCGGCGGGACGTCCGTGCCCGGACCGCTGCTGGTGGCCGTGGTGCACGGCGAGCTGATGTCGCTGGCCCCGTTCCCCACCGCGAACGGCGTGGTGGCGCGGGCGGCGTCCCGGCTGGCGTCCATCGCGACCGGGCTCGACCCCAAGTCGCTGGGCGTGCCCGAGGTGTCGTGCCTGCGGCGGCAGAACGACTACAGCGCCGCGCTGCACGGCTTCTCCACCGGGGAGCCCGAGGGCGTGGCGAAGTGGATCCTGTTCTGGTGCGAGGCGTTGCAGGCGGGCGCCCGCGAGGCGCGGAGCATCGCGGACGCCGCCGGCTAGAGCAGTTCCTTCAACGTCGTCGCGGCGCGCTCCGCCTCCTCGAACGTGTTGTACAGCGGCGCGAAACCGAACCGGAGCACGTCCGGCGGGCGGTGGTCGCCGATGACCCGGCGCTCGACCAGCCGCCGCATGAGGGTGGCCGCGTCCGGGTGGCGCAGCGAGACCTGGTGGCCGCGCCACTCGTCGTCCGGGGTGATCACCTCGATGCCGGGCAGGTCCGCCACCAGGTCGCGGAAGTGCGCGGTGAGCGCCAGGCCCTTGGCGCGGACGTCCCGCAGGTCGACCTGGTCCCAGACGTCCAGCGCCGCGTCCAGGGCCAGCATGGAGATGATGTCCGGCGTGCCCGCGCGGGCCCGTGACACGCCGGGGTCGGGCGTGTAGTCGGGGCTCATCGCGAACGGGGCCTGGTGGCCGGTCCACCCGGTCAGGGGCTGGTGGAACCGGGGTTGGGCGTCGGTCGGGACGTAGAGGAACGCGGGGGAGCCGGGGCCGCCGTTGAGGAACTTGTACGTGCAGCCGACGGCGAGGTCCACGTTCAGCCTGTCCAGCTCGATCGGCAGGACGCCTGCGCTGTGGCAGAGGTCCCAGACGACCTGCGCGCCCACCGCGTGGACCTGCTCGGTCAGCTTCGCCATGTCCAGCAGGCGGCCGGTCCGGTAGTCGACGTGGTTGAGCAGCACGACGGCCGTCGTGCCGTCCAGGTCCAGGTGGTCCGGGTCGGCCGGGCGCAGGGCCAGGCCGGTCAGCTCGGCCACCGACCGGGCGATGTAACCGTCGGTGGGGAACGTGCCCGCGTCCACCACGATCTCCGCGCGACCGGTGCCGCGGACCGCCGCCATCAGGGCCTTGAACAGGTTCACGCTGGTCGAGTCGGCCACGACCACCTGGCCGGGCGCCGCCCCGACCAGCCTGCCGATCCGGTCGCCGACCCGTTCCGGGGCCTCCCACCAGCCCTCGGACCAACTGCGGATCAGCCGCCTGCCCCACTGTCGGGTGACGACGTCGTGGACGCGTTCGGCCACGTTCTTCGGCGGCGCGCCCAGCGAGTTGCCGTCCAGGTAGACGACGTCGTCGTCCAGGTCGAACAGGTCGCGGATGTGGGCCAACGGGTCCGGGTGCGCCTTCGGGGTCACACGTAGCTCCTTGCCGTCCACAGCTCCGGGAAGACGGAGCGCTGCGTGCGCTTCTCCAGCCACGCGACCCCGGCCGAGCCGCCGGTGCCGACCTTCGCGCCCATCGAACGACGGGTGGCGAGCAGGTGGTCGTAGCGCCAGCGGGCGAACTCCTCCGCGATGTCGGTCAGCGCTTCACCGAGTTCCAGCAGGTCACGGGAGCCTTCGCGGTAGATGTCCGTCCACACCCGCTCGACCTCGGTGCTCGGCTCGTACGGCTCGGCGACGTCGCGGTCGAGCACGTCGGCGGGGATCGGGAGGCCTCGGCGGTGCAGGGCGGCGAGCACGTCGTCGTACAGGCTCGGCTCGTGGAGCAGGGCCTCCAGGGCGTCGTGCTGGCCGGGCACGGCGCGGTGCGGGACCAGCATGGACCGGGACTTCTCGCCGAGCAGGAACTCCACCTCGCGGTAGCGGCCGGACTGGAAGCCGGAGCCCTCGCCGAGTGCGTCGCGGAACGAGTTGAACTCGGCCGGGGTCATCCGGGCGATCGGCCGCCATGCCGCGTTCAGGGCCTGCATGTGCAAGTCGCTGCGCTTCAGGGTGCGGACGGCGGCGCGCAGGTCGTCGGCGCGCAGCTCCTGCTGGGCTTGACGCCATTCGAAGCACAGCAGGCCGAAGTACAGCTCCATGACCTGCGTGATCACCAGGAACGACATCTCGCGCGGGTCCTGGGACCACTGCTGCTGCAACGAGTGCAGCACGGAGGCGTGCACGTAGTCCTCGTAGGGCGTCGTGCCGCCGAAGTCCAGTTTGGGTGCGACCGGGCAGTCCATGACTTCTATCATGGTCGCGGTTTCGGGTGATCTGAATGGGCGTCGGCGGGTGATCGAGGTGGAACTTCTTGTGGTCATAAATCGAATCGGCGGATAGCTTTCGGTTCGTGAGCGTAGAGCTGGACGGCGTGGACTGGGCCCTGCTGGAGGCGTTGCAGGAGGACGCGCGGCTGTCGTACAACGAGCTGGCGCGGCGGGTGCACGTGTCGCCGCCGACCGTGGCGCAGCGGGTGCGACGGCTGGAGAACGCCGGGGTGATCACCGGGTACCGGGCGGCCGTCGACCCCACGGCGGTGGGGCGGTCCGTGGTCGCCCTGGTGCGGATGAAGTGCTACGGGCCCCGGTGCATCACCGTGCACCCGGAGCTGCTGGACGACTGCCCCGAGGTGGTGGAGGTGGTGCGGCTGACCGGGGACATCTGTTCCGTGGTCAAGGTGGTGACCACGTCGATCACCGAGCTGGAACGGCTGCTGGTGCGGCTGGCCGGGTACGGGGAGACGTCGTCGGCGATGGTGCTGTCGACGCCTATCCCGTGGCGCCCGGTGCTAGCCGGGTGAGCGCGTGCCGGACGTGGCCCTGGGACGCGTCCAGCGCCTCGGCGGCCCGGGTGGCCGGCACGTCGGCGAGCAGGTGCACCAGCGCCACCTTCAGGTCGCCGCCCGCGGCGGCCAGGGCGGTCGTGCACTCGACCTCGGCCAGCCCCGTCGCCTCGCGCAGGATGCGGACCGTGCGGCCACGCAGCTTGGCGTTGGTGGCGCGCATGGACACCATCAGGTTCGAGTAGGTGCGGCCCAGGCGGACCATCACGGCCGTCGAGAAGGCCGTGAGCACCAGCTTCTGGGACGTGCCCGCCTTCATCCGGGTCGAGCCCGCGATCGCCTCCGGGCCGGTGTCGACCGCGATCAGCACGTCCACCTCGACCGGGGGCGCGGTCGGGTTGTTCGACACCAGGACGGTGCGGGCGCCCATCGAGCGGGCCTGTTCCAGCGCGGCGACCACGAACGGCGTGCGGCCCGAGGCGGTCAGACCGAGCACGACATCGCCCGCCGCGGCGTGCAGGCGGATCTGCGCGGCGCCGCCGGCGGCTTCGTCCTCCACGTCCTCCACGGCCTTGACCAGGGCTTCCGACCCGCCCGCGTGGTGGGCGAGGAACCAGTCCGGCGGCGCGTTGAAGGTCGGCGGCAGCTCGGCGGCGTCCAGCGTGGCCAGCCGGCCGGACGTGCCCGCGCCCACGTAGTGCACCCGGTTGCCCGCGCGCAGCGCGCCCACCGCCAGGTCGGCGGCCCGCGCCAGCTCCGGCAGCACGGCCGCGACGGCGTCGGGCACCTGCCGGTCCTCGGTGTTGATCAGCCGCAGCACGTCCAGCGTGGACAGCCGGTCGATGTCCTCGGTCCGGGGGTTGCGGGCCTCCGTGGGCGACTCGACCCGGACCGCGACATCGTGCCGGGGCGGCGTCATTTACCGGCCTCCCGACGGCGCCGGCCGTCCGGCCGCGCGCCGAGGCGGTGGCCGGACACCGCGTCGTAGGTGGCTTCGAGGGCGGTCTTGGCGCTCTCCACGTGCCTCTGCGCGACGCCGATGAACAGGCAGTCGATGACGGTGAGCTGCGCGATCCGGCTGGCCATCGCGCCGGAGCGGAACGTGGTCTCGCGCGCGGCGGTGGTCAGCACGTGATCGGCGACCTCGCTGATCGGTGAGCGCGGGAAGTTCGTCAGCGCCACCGTGGTCGCGCCGTGGTCCTTGGCCACCCGCAGCGCCTCCACCGTCTCGGAGGTGGAGCCGGTGTGCGAGATGCCCACGGCGACGTCGGCGGCGGTGAGGACGGCGGCCGAGGTGAGCGCGATGTGGGTGTCGTTCCAAGCGAAGCAGGTTCGCCCGATGCGGTGAAGTTTCTGCTGGAGGTCGAAGGCGACGAACGCGCTCGCGCCGAAGCCGTAGACGTCCACCCGCCGCGCGCCCGCGACCGCTTCGACGACCTGCTGGAGCGTTTCGACGTTGAGCTGCTCGGCGGTCTCCTCGACCGCGCGGGCGTCGGCGAACGCCACCTTGCCGACGACCTGGCGCAGGTCGTCGCCCGGCCCGATGTCGCCACCCAGGTCCCGGTCGGTGCGCGCGGCCGTGCGGGCGGTGTCGGCGGCCAGCGCGATGCGCAGCTCCGGGTAGCCGCCGACGCCGATGGCCTTGCAGAACCGGGTCACCGTGGTCTCGCTGGTGCCGGCGGCCTCGGCGACCTCGGTGATGCTGCGGTGGGCGACGGTCGCCGGGCTGTCCAGCACGACCTTGGCGACCCGTTGCTCCGCACGGGCGAGGCCGGGCAGGAGGGACCGGATCTTGACGAGGGGGCTGGCGTCGGAGCTGTCGGTGGACACGTGGGAAACTTACTAACCGTCCAACGGAAAATCAACGCGTCGGGCCTGGATGTCACCCCAACCGTGGTCGAATCCCACCTGGTGGCCTCAGGTATTCGGCCAAAAGCTCACTACCGGGTGACCGAATGCCACCCTTCGGCGCGCAACGCCGCCGGATCGCGCTCCGCGTCGACCAGCACGCCGCGGGCGTCGGAGACGCGCACGGCGTCGACGTGGACACCGCGCCCGCCGTGCCCGTTTCCCGGCACGTACAGCCAGCGGTAGTTGGTCGCCGACTCCGTGACGAGGTCCACGCGTTCCCAGCGGCGTTCGCCGTAACCGGTCAACGTCTTCAGGTCGCGCCAGCCGGCCCCGTCGTTACCGGCCTGCACGACGACCTTGTCGCCCGGGTCCAGGTCGACGAAGACGCTGAACTCCAGCCGCTGGCGCTCGGTGCGCCGCGCCAGGTCCTTCGTGGTGAGCGTGCCGCCGGCGGCGACCGGCGCCCACGCGGTCGGGCCGCCCCTGGGCTGCACCTTCAGCGCCCGCGCCAGCCCGTTCGCGACGGCGCGGCGGGCGGGGTTGATCGATCCCCAGTCCCGGCTCGGGTGGACCCGGTTGGTGAGCAGGATGGCGATCGAGTCGGACAGCGGGTCGAGCACCAGCGCGGTGCCCGTGTAGCCGGTGTGGCCGGCGGTCCTCGGGGACGTCAGCGCGCCCATGTACCAGCGCTGGTCCAGCTCGAAGCCGAGGCCGTGCGAGTTGCCGGGGAAGCCCTGGTTGAAGTCGGTCAGCATCAGCTCGACCGTCTCCGGCCGCAGGATGCGCCGGTCGCGGTAGCTGCCGCCGTTGAGGATGGTCTGGCCGAGGACGGCGAGGTCGCTCGCGGTGGAGAAGACGCCGGCGTGACCCGAGACCCCGCCCAGCGACCAGGCGTTCTCGTCGTGCACCTCGCCCCGGATCATGCCGCGCGCGCCCTGGAACTCGGTCGCGGCGATCCGGTGGAGCTTGCTCTTCGGCGGGTTGTAGCCGGTGTCGGCGAGGCGCAGCGGGTCGGTGATGCCCTCGCGGACCAGCACGTCCAGCGGCTTGCCGGTGAGCCGTCGGGCGAGGACGCCGAGCGTGATCAGGTTGAGGTCGGAGTAGGCGTAGGCGGTGCCCGGCGGGCTCTTCGGGGCGACGTCCAGCACGGCTTTGATCCGGGACGGGATGTCCGGGTAGTGCGACCAGAGCGGCAGCCACGGCTCCAGGCCGGAGGTGTGGGTGAGGAGCTGGCGGACGGTGATCGCGGCTTTGCCGTTGACGCCGAACTCCGGCAGGTAGCGGGCGACGGGAGCGTCCAGGTCGAGGGCGCCGCGCTCCTGTTCGCGCATGACGACGATCGACGTGAACAGCTTCGAGACCGACGCCAGGTCGAAGATCGTGTCCTGGCGCATCGGGACTCGTTGATCAGCGGGCAGCTCGGTGCCCGCGGCGTCGGCGTAGCGGACCGCCCACCCGGTCGCGGCGTGGTTGGTGATCACGCCGTCGTGGGCGAGCAGGGTGACCGCGCCCGCGAACAACGGGTGGCCCGTCGCGTCCGGCACGGTGTGGCGGCGCACTTGGTCGAGTGCGGCGTCGATCGGCCCGGTGTCGAGTCCCACGCGCTCCGGTGTACCCGATCTCAGCACGTCGTCCGCCCAGCCACGGCGAGGCAGGTCGAACCTGCCGCGGTGCCGGTCGTGCCGCGCTGTGTCGGTGTCGGTGTCCGCGTCGACCTCGGTTCGTGCGGTGTCGTCGGGTGCCGGGGCGGCCCAGGCGGGGCCGGCGGTGGCGGCAGGGGCGGTGACGAGGCCGGCGGCGGCGAGCAGGGCGGTGACGGTCAGGGCGGTGGCGGTCAGCAGGGTGCGCACGGTCACTCCCTCACCGGTAGCCCAGGTAGCGGCGGCGGAGGCGGTCGAAGTCGGCCAGCTCCTGGCTCCAGGCCGCGACCACCTCGTCGGCCCCCGCGCCCGCGTCGACCATCCGGCGCAGCCGGTCCGAGCCGGTGAGCTTGTCGATCCAGAAGTCCGGCCGCCACCCGAACACCTGCGGGTAGCGCGCCCGCGCCGTCACGATCATCGCCACGGCCGCCCGGATCGCGTCGAATTCACCGGGTCGGGTGACATGCAGGGCCACCCCACCACAGGCCTGGCCGGTGAACTTGCCGAACGTCGGCGTGAAATGAGCCTCCCGGAACCGCACGCCCGGCAGCCCCAGCGCGTTCAGCTCCTCCGCCCACCGCCAGTCGACGCCCGGCGCGCCCACCGTCTCGAACGGTCGGGTGGTGCCCCGCCCCTCGGAGAGCACCGTCCCCTCGAACAGGCACGTGCCCGGATACACCAGCGCCGTGTCACGCGTCGGCATGTTCGGGCTCGGCGGAACCCAGGGCAGACCCGTGTCCAGGTCGCCGCGCCGCCAGCCCTGCGCCCACACCGTGCGCAGGGCCACCCGTCCGCCGTCCGACGGCAGGAACTCGCCGTTGAACAGCGCCGCCAGCTCGCCGACCGTCATGCCGTGCTGCTGCACGATCGGTTTCCGCCCGACACCGGTCGCATAGGCCGGGTCGAGCTGCGGACCGCGCGCGCCGCCACCGATCGGGTTCGGCCGGTCGAGCACCAGGAACTCGGCCTCGGCCGCGGCGGCGGCCTGCATCGCCGTGTACATGGTCCAGATGTAGGTGTAGAAGCGCGCGCCCACGTCCGCGATGTCGAACACCACCGTGTCGACGCCCGCTTTGGCGAACATGCCCGCGAGCTTCGCGGCGTTCGCGCCATAGGCGTCGTAGACCGGGACGCCCGTGCGCGGGTCCAGGTAGTCGCCCTCCGACCCACCCGCCTGGGCCGTGCCGCGGAACCCGTGCTCGGGCCCGAACGCCGCCTTCGGCACACGCCCGGCCGCCACCATCGAGTCCACGATGTGCGTCTGGTCCCGTAAGACGCCGGTCGGGTTCGTCACCACGCCGACCTTGCGGCCGTGGAGCAGCCGCCACCCGCCGGCCGCCGCGATCTCCGCCCCGGTGGCGAGCTTCCGATCGCCTCGCGCCGCCGGCGTGACCGTGAGGGTCGGCACGGCCAGCGCCGTGCCGACGAGCAGTTGCCTGCGTCCGACGCCCCGGCGGGCCACCGCGGTCACCAGGTCACCCCGTGGCCGAACGGGTACGGGGTCGGGCCGGGCACCGCGACCGGCAGCTTGCCCTGGGGCTGCGCCTCGCCGGTGATCACCTTGGCCACCGACTCCATCGAGCCCACACCGGACGAGTACGTCGCCAACCAGTTCGGCGCGGCCGTGTGCGCCACGTCGTAAGGGTTCTGCACGGCCACCGCGACCACCGGCTTGCCGGTCTCCAGCAGCCTCGTCAGCAGGGCCTGCTGGGCGGGCTGCCCGGACAGCGCGTTGGTCAGCACGACCACCAGGTCCGCGGCCCCGGCGCCCTGCACGGCCGCCGCGATCCGCGCCTCGTCGGGCGCGCTGCCGGTGGGCAGAGCGGTGCCGTCGAGCAGACCCGCGAGTGTTCGCGTGGACGTCTCGCCCCAACCGGTGACCAGCGCGGCGGTCGGCTTCGTCCGCAACGGGAGGGCCTGGTTCCGCACGACGGTGACCGTGCGATCGGTGATCGCCCTGGCGGCGGCCGTGTTCTCCGGGGTGCCGACGCTGGAGTCGACCTTGCCCTCGTCCACGTGAGGACTGGTCAGCATGCCCCGCAGGAACTTCATCCGCAGCACGCGGAGCACGCTCTGGTCGATCCGCTGCTCGGTCAGCTCACCACTGCGCACGGCGGCCACCACGCTGTCGATCGCGAGCCCGAGGTCGACCGGCATCAGCAGTTGGTCGACGCCCGCCTTCAGCGCCAGCACCGGGATCTCGGCGTCCGGGTGCAACTGCCGGACGCCCGCCATGGCCAGCGAGTCGGTGATCACCACGCCGTCGTAGCCCAGTTCCTTCCGCAGCAGGTCCAGGACGGGTTTGGACAGCGTCGCGGGCTCGCCGGACGGGTCGATCCGCGGCATCCGGATGTGCGCGGTCATGATCGAGTCGATGCCGGCGGCGATGGCGGCCCGGAACGGCGGGGCGTCGACCTCGCGCCACTGCTCCACGCTCCGGTCGACCCGCGGCAGCGTGGTGTGGCTGTCCTCGTCCGTGTCGCCGTGGCCGGGGAAGTGCTTGGCGGCGGCCGAGACGGCCGTGTGGGACAGGAAGCGCTGCTGGTAGCCGCGGACCTGGGCGGCGGTCAGCTCGGCGGCCAGTGGCGGGTCGCTGGAGTAGGAGCGGACGCCGATCACCGGGTTGGCCGGGTTGGAGTTGACGTCCGCGTCCGGCGCGAAGTTCTGGTTGATGCCCATCGCCCGCAGCTCCCGGGCGGTGATGGCGGCGGCCTGCTCG
Organism: Actinosynnema sp. CS-041913; assembly: GCF_050942485.1. Classification (NCBI taxonomy): domain Bacteria; kingdom Bacillati; phylum Actinomycetota; class Actinomycetes; order Pseudonocardiales; family Pseudonocardiaceae; genus Actinosynnema; species Actinosynnema sp. CS-041913. The sequence continues at coordinate 334,099 of NZ_CP192037.1, forward strand.
GCGTCCTGCGTGCTGCGGCCCGCGCCGAGCGCCATGTTGCCGGGGAACTGGGTGGCGGGCGCGCCGATCCGGGTCACCAGGCCCATCTCCTGGTCGGTGGACACGGCCAGCGGGATGCGGCTCGCGCGCTGGAGGCCGTTGGACAGGGCGGCGATCTGGCGCGGGGTGTCGATGTTGTCGCGGGTGGAGTTGTTGAAGTAGATGACGCCGCCGGGCTGGTACTTGGAGACCACCTCGGCCGGGGTGCCGACGCCGAAGTCGCGCTGGTTGCCGGGGTGGACCTCGTCCGCGGCCTGGCCGTTGACGTAGGTCACGAAGAGCTGGCCCACCTTCTGCTCCAGGGGCATGCCCCGGACCAGCGCGGTGATCGCCTGCTGCGGAGGCGGGTGCTCAGGCGCGGCGGTGGCGGGCGGCACGGCGAAGGACGCCGCGACCACGGCTGCGGCGACGAGCGGACGGAGCACGGTGTCCTCCTCACTTGGCAATCTCCCACCACTTGGTGGACCTATTCGGCAAGTTACCCACGTCACAGGGACGGGTCAACGGGTTGCGTTGTGTAGGCATTGTGCGGAGGAGCACCGACAATCCCTGGTTCGCGCCGGTCACCCGATCGGGCGGTCCTGCTCAGGGTCCTCGCCGGGAGAGGGCGTCGCATGAAACAGGCCGTGCCCCCCAGCGAGTGGGGGGCACGGCCAGCAGCGCGGACTTTCGAGTTACCAAGCGTGCAACTCGTGTCGTAAACCTGGACTCGGCGTCCGGCGTCCCAGTACGCAGTCCCTAGACGACAAGCCTCCCGCGGCGTGCTGCGCGTGGGTGCTCGAAGCCCGCGCACGGAGCTCTGTCGGGGTGAACGGTGCTTCTCTTCCGCTCCGTCCCTGGCCAACCCGAGGTCCGCACTTCCTTTGTAGTGCGTGGGAGCGGCGACAGCAAGGGCTCGATGGGGTGCACCGGTCAAGCGACCGTCAGTAGCGGAAGTCCTTGTGTGACACCGTTTTCGATGTGTTCGCCGCCGCTGTACCGCTGACCGGGGCACGGCGGCGGGTGAATCAGCTCCGACGGCGCCGACGCAGGCCGTACCAGGCGACCCCGGCGGCCGTCGCCGCGCCCAGCCCGATCGCGGTGACCGCCACCGCCGTGCCCGACGGACGGGGGATCCGGGCCCGCAGCGACACCGGGTCGGAGAACGTCAGCACCGGCCAGCCGCGCTGGGCGGCGATCTTGCGCAGCGCGCGGTCCGGGTTGACGACCGTGGGGTGCCCGACGGCCTCCAGCAGCGGCAGGTCGGTGATCGAGTCGGAGTACGCGTAGCAGTTGGTCAGGTCGTAGTCGTGCTCGTCGGCGAGCTGCTTGGCCGCGACGGCCTTGTTCTCGCCCGCGCAGTAGAAGTCCACCTCACCGGAGTAGCGGCCCTCCGAGACGACCATTCGGGTGCCCACGCTGTGCGTCGCGCCGACCATGGTCGAGATGGGCGCGACCAGCTCCTCGCCGGACGCGGAGACCACGACCACGTCGTGGCCCTCGGTCTTGTGGTCGGTGATGAGCTGCGTGGCCTCCTTGTAGACCAAAGGATCCACGATGTCGTGCAGGGTCTCGTCGACGATCGAGCGCACCTGCTCGACGTCCCAGCCCTCGCACAGCGCGGTGATGTGCGAGCGCATCCGGTCCATCTGGTCGGCGTCCGCGCCGGCCAGCATGAAGACGAACTGCGCATAGGCGCTCTTGAGCACCGCACGCCGGTTGATCAAGCCTTCTTGGAAGAAGGGCCTGCTGAACGCCAGCGTGCTCGACTTGGCGATGACCGTCTTGTCCAGGTCGAAGAACGCGGCGACTCGGTTGCCTTCGGTGGCGTGCTCGGTCACCGGTCCAGCTTAAGGGCGGCCCGGACGGGCCGGAGGGCGGCCGTCATTCGCAGCTTTACGAACTCACAGTGATGCGGTCTACCGAATTTTCCGTGTCCCTCTAACGGAAGACACGCATGACCCTGGCCCGTGGGGATACAGTAGACGGGTCCGGCTCGACCGGACAGGTTCAGTCCGACCCCCCGGGACTGAACCAATGACGACCCCCGTCCCTCCCCCCTGGCGGGGGTCGTCCCATGTCCGGGGTCGGTTTCGAAAAACTATCCCCGATACCCACCCCTGTCTTGCCCCCATCGCCGGGCCCTCGCGCGCCATCTTCCGCGCCCGGCCCTGCCTCCTCGGGGAACCGCCGATTCGCGGCTTCGAGTTGTCCACAGGCTCAAAGTTGTCCACAACTCGATCAATCACGGTTGTGGCGTTGCTCACCACTCGGGAACGTGGGTGCCACCCAACGTGAACTTTCGAGGAGGAGCGGTGAACCGACTGCTGGCCATGGTGGCCGAGACCCACCTGCTGGACGAGGTGCTGAACGCCGCGGCCGTCGCCGGCTGCGAGGTGGAACGAGTCCCCGACGTGCCCGCCCTGCGCGCCCGCTGGCACACCGCCCCGGCGGTGGTCCTGGACGCCGGAGCTGCGGCATCGTGCGTCCACGAAGCCCTGCCCCGCCGGCCGGGCGTGCTGCTGGTCGCCACCGGTCCGCCGGGTCCGGAGACCTGGCCGGCGGCGGTGGAACTGGGCGTGGCCCAGGTGATCGAACTGCCGGCCGCCCGGTCCACCCTCCAGGAGGCCCTGTCGGACCTCGTGGAGAGCCCGCCCGGCGACGGCCGGGTGCTGTCCGTGCTGGGCGGGTGCGGCGGCGCGGGCGCCTCCGTCCTGGCGGCGGCCGTGGGCCAGGCGGTCCTGACGACCGGCGGCCGGGGCCTGCTGGTCGACTGCGATCCGCTGGGCGGCGGCCTGGACCTGGCGCTCGGCGCGGAGCACGAGGCGGGCAAGCGCTGGCCGGACCTGAACCTGACCGGCGGCCGGGTGCCGGTGTCCGAGCTCCGGGCCGCCCTGCCGTCCCGTACCAAGGGCCAAGGGCGGCTGACCTTCCTGTCCTGTGCCCGGAACGGCCCGGACCCGACCCCTCAGGCGGTAGCGGCGGTGGTCGACGCGGGCAGGCGCGCGGGGGAGACCGTGATCTGCGACGTGCCACGGCAGCTCACTCCGGCCGCCGGCGCCGCCCTGGACCGCTCGGACCTGGCGGTCCTGGTCGTGCCCGCCAGGCTGCGGGCGTGCGCGGCGGCCAGACGAGTAGCCGATCAGGTGACAGATCGGGGCATCACCGTGCACGCCGTAGTACGAGGCCCCACGACCACCGGCATCCACGCCCGCCAAGCGGCGAAGGCCGTAGGCGTTCCCCTGCTGACCACGATGCGCCCCGAACGCCGTTTGGGGGCCGCCTTGGACCACGGCCGCTTCCCGGTTCACGGTCCCCTGGCGGCAACCGCCCGGCAGGTCCTGGCGGTGCTTCACGCCCAAAACCGCTTGGCCCTGAAGGCACTTCACCCGAAAGAGACAAGCCATGGGTGACGTGAACGTGCAACTTCGTCGTTGCCCACGGCCACGGTGCGAAATTGTCTCCCACCGGAAAACGCTTGCGGCCAAAGGCGCTTCGCGGTGGGGAGGCGCGCCGTGATCGAATTGGTGGAGCGGGTGCGCCAGCGCTTGGCGGACGGGAGCATCGACCTCACCACGGCGTCCGTCGCGGCGGTCGTGCGGAGCGAAGCCGGTGGGGTGGTCTGCCAGGAAGACCTCCAGCGGGCGTTGACCTTGTTGCAGCAGGAGTTCGACGGCGCGGGCCTGCTTGAGCCGTTGTTGCGCGACCCCGCCAACACCGATGTCCTGGTCACCGGCCCGGACCAGGTGTGGGTCGACGGCACCGAGGGCCTGAGGCGCACCGATGTCGTGTTCGCCGACGAACTCGCCGTCCGCCGCCTCGCGCAGCGGCTCGCGGTCGAAGCGGGTCGGCGGTTGGACGACGCGATGCCCTACGTCGACGGCTGGCTGCCGGGCTCCGTGCGCCTGCATGCCGTCCTGCCGCCGATCGTCCCGTCGACGTGCCTGTCCCTGCGCATCCTCCGGCCCACCGCGCACGACATGACGGCGCTGGAGTTGTGCGAGACGTTCGACCGGGCGACGGCCCGGCTCCTGCGGGCCATCGTGCGGGCCAGGCTGGCGTTCCTGGTGGTCGGGGGCACGGGCTCGGGCAAGACGACCCTGCTCGCCGCCCTCCTCGGCTGTGTGCCGCACGACCAGCGCGTGGTCTGCGTGGAGGACGCGGGCGAACTCCAGCCCGACCATCCGCAGTTCGTCCGCCTGATCGCACGCGGCGCGAACGTCGAAGGCGTCGGCCGGATCACGGTCCGGGACCTGGTTCGGCAAGCCCTCCGCATGCGGCCGGACCGGATCGTCGTCGGCGAGGTGCGGGGTGCGGAGGTGGTCGATCTGCTCACCGCGTTCAACACCGGCCACGACGGCGGCGCGGGCACGTTGCACGCCAACTCGCCCGCCGAGGTGCCTGCCCGGCTCGAAGCCCTGGCGGCGTTGGGCGGGTTGGACCGGCGTGCGCTGCACAGCCAACTGGCCGCCGCCGTCAAAGTGGTGCTGCACATGCGGCGCGGGGAGGGCAGCGGTCGCTACCTCGCCGAGATCGGTGTGTTCGAACGACGGCACGACACCCTGCTGGTCCGGACGGCGTGGCGGCGGGACGGCGGGTGGCAGCCGGCGGGCGAGGCCCTGAAGGGCCTGATCGCCGCCGCCTCGGCAGGTGGGCCAAGCGTTGCCTCGCCGGGTGCGGCTCTGGCGGGTGGACCAGGCGTTGCCTCGCCGGGTGCGACGGGTGCGGCTCTGGCGGGTGGGTCAGGCGCCGCTTCGGCAGGTGGGCCATGAGCCTTCTCCTGCTGGCGGCGGCTCTGCTGGCCCTGCCGCCCTCGGTGGTCAAGCGGCTGAAAGCGTTGCAGGGCAGGCAACGCCGACGGCTTCACCTACGCCGTCCCCATCAACTGACCGTCATCCTGCTGGGGGCCGCACTCGGACTGACATTCGGTGTCGGCGGGTCGATCGCCGGCGCGTTGACCGCCATGACGGTGTGGCATGCCCGCAGAGACCGGAGAAAGGAGCGAGACCACCTCGCCGCCACCACCGCGATCACCGAAGGCCTCTCGGCGTTCGTCGCCGAACTGCGTGCCGGCGCGCACCCGGCGCAGGCGGCGGTCAGCGCGGCCCAGGACGCGGAGCCGCCGGCCACGGAGGTTCTCCAGACCATCGCGGCGACGTCGGCGCGGGGCGGCAACGTCGAGACAGCCCTGGCCCACACCGACGCCCGTCACCTGGCGCGGGCCTGGCGGCTGTCCAGCGAGCACGGCGTGCCGCTGGCGGAAGTCCTGGAGGAGGTCCGGCAGGACCTGAGACAGCGCACCAGGTTCGCCCACCAGTTCCACGCCCGCATGGCGGGTCCGCGAGCCAGTGCGGCGGTGCTGGCGGCGTTGCCGGTGTTCGGTGTGCTGCTGGGCGAGCTGACCGGCTCGGGGCCGTTGGACGTGCTGACCTCCACCGCGGTCGGCCAAGTCCTGCTGGTCGTGGGCGCCGTGCTGATCTGCGCGGGCCTGCGCTGGAGCGCCCACCTCACGAGGCGGGTGACCGCATGAGCCTGCTCCTGCTGGCGGCGGCCCTCTTGGTCTACCCGCCACGGCGACCGGTGATCGACCGGCTGTACGCAGCCCGGGAACGTCCGCCCGAAACCAAGCCGCCTCCGCCGGACCCGTTCGCGCTCCCGGCGGCCTGGGACCTGCTGGCCGCCACCCTCCGCGCCGGCCTGCCGGTGGCGACGGCGGTCCGGGCGGTGCTGGCCGGTGTCCCGCCGGGACCGGCTGAGCACCTGCGCAAAGTCGGCGACCTGCTGGCTTTGGGCGCGGACACGCAGACGGCGTGGACGGCTGCCCTGAACCACCCCGACACCGCGCCGCTGGCTCGTGCCGCCCGACGCAGCGCGAGATCCGGAGCGGCTCTGGCGGGGGCGGTGGCCGACTTGGCGGCGGACCTCCGCTCACACCTCGCCGACCAGTCGGAGTCCCGTGCGCAGCGGGCGGCCGTGTTGGTGGCCGGACCGCTGGCGCTGTGCTTCCTGCCCGCGTTCCTGTGCCTGGGCGTCCTGCCCGTCGTGATCGGGTTGGCCGGACAGGTCAGCGCGGGCTGGTGACAACTATCCACAATGGACTGAAAGGGGAGAACATCATGAACGACAAAGGAATGACGACCGCCGAGTACGCCATCGGCACCTTGGCGGCGGCCGGACTCGCGACCGTGCTGCTGGTCATGCTCGGCGGCGACTGGGTGTCGGAACTGCTGCGAGGACTTCTCCAACGAGCCCTCGCGGTGGACACGTGACCACCGGCGACCCGCCGGATGCCCAGGCAGCGAAGGAAGATCGGCCCGGCCGCGTGTTGTCCAGAGGTGGGGACCGCGGTGCGGTGACGGTCGAGGCGGCCTTGGCTATCTGCGGGGTGCTCGCCTTCGTCGTGCTCGGGGCCGAGGTGATTCTGACGGTGGTCGGTCAGCTCCGGTGCACGGACGCCGCTCGGGAAGCCGCTCGGCTGGTCGCGCGCGGGGACTCGGCGCGGGCTCCGGCGGCGGTGGCGGCGATCGCTCCGGCGGGCGCCGAACTGGTTGTCCACCGGGACGGTGACACGGCGCGGGTCGAGGTCGCCGCTCGGCGGGGCTTGGTCGACCTCCGGGCGCGGGCCTACGCCGTGCTTGAGCCGGGCGTCGCCGACGCGGGACAGGCGCCCGCTGCCGCCGAGCGGCGTATTGCCGTCGAGGGTCGGCCGCCCGCTGCCGCTGATCGGCGTGTTGCCGTCGAGGGTCGGCCGGTCGCTGGCGTCGAGCGGCGTGTTGCCGATGAGGGATGACCGTGGAGCGGCGACGGTCGTGGCCGTCGCGGTGGTGGGTGTGCTGTGTTCGCTGGTCGTGTTCGGGGTTCGGCTCGGGGAGGTGGTGATCGCCCGGCATCGGGCCGCGGCGACCGCTGATCTCGCGGCGGTTGCGGCGGCGGGGTGGTTGGTCGGCGGGAGTCAGGAGGCTTGTGGTCGGGCCGCTTGGGTCGCCGGGCGGATGGGTGGGGAGTTGGTGGCTTGTGACGTGTCCGGGTGGGAGGTGGTGGTCGAGGTGAGTGGTCCCGGTTCGGTGTTCGGTGCGCCCAGCGCGCGTGCTCGGGCCGGCGCGGGTGAAGGGTGAAAGGTGTTCGCCTCTGGGTTCCGCGACGAACGGTCACCTGTCGGCGGTGAGCGGACTCACATGCCCGCTGGTTGCGGCTTCGTCGTCGGTCAACGGGAACTACGGCGTTCTGTCGGCCGTCCGGCGGACAGGCGTTCGCCGTTCCGTACCTACCAGTTGTCGACTGGTGGGTTACCAGGAGTCCGTGTCATGGCGTTAGTTCAAGTAGCGGCACCGACGCGGTGTCGAAAACCCGACACGGTGTCGTGGGCTTTCCAGGAGGCGAACTTAGATGGAGTGGTCGGATAGCTGGCGCGGGGCCTTCCGCATCGAGCTGCGCGCAGAGGCGGTCAACCTCGCGTGGCACGGGTGGCCTGTGCTGCCGGGCACCTATCCGGCGGGTGCGCAGTGGGCCGGGCGTGAAGGCGTCGAGCAGGACGGTCCGGTTCCGGTGCACCTTGACTGGCAGGAGCGCATCGGCACCAAGGCGGAGCAGGTCGCCACCTGGTGGGCGGGGCACTCCTACAGCATCCTGCTGGCCACCGGGCACGGTGTGGATGCCGTCGAGGTCGGGGCCGACCTCGGGCGGCGGGCCGCGGTGGCGCTGCGGGCGACCGGGGCTCCGGTGCCGATCGCGGCGACGCCGTCGGGCCGCTGGATGTTCCTGGTCGCGGGCGGGCTGGAGCTGCGTGCCGACTGGGCCGCCGACCACGACATCCGCCACTACGGCCAGGGCGAGTACGTCCCGCTGCCGCCGACGCCCGTCCAGCACGGCGTCGTGCACTGGCGGGTCAAGCCGCAGATCTGTGCGTGGCAGCTACCCCGGCCCGGCGTCGTGCAGGACGCGCTGACCGAGGCCGTGCTCGCCCCCGCCGACTACGGCCTGCTCACGGCCGAGCGCTCCTGACCCCGCCCGCACCGCCGCCTGCCCCATGATCGCCGCCCGCACCCCGACCGGAGTCGCCAGCAGTGCGACCGCTGGCGTCACCGATGGCGCGACCGCTGGTTTCGCCGCCGGAGTCCGCCGTAGTGCCGCTGCCGGTGGAATGGCGGCGGGTGCGCCCGCGGTCTTCGGCTGGGGCGGTGCCGCTGCCGGAGGCGGTGGTGGTCTCCTCGGCGGGGTCGGCGGCAGGGGTCGAAGCCGCACCACCTACTTGGCCGTGCCGGACGTCGTGGGTCCTCTCCCCGACAACCCCGAGCACGACGTCCAGCACGGCCACCCCGCCCGCCTTGTCCAGCGGATCGTTGCCGTTGCCGCACTTCGGCGACTGCACGCAGGACGGGCATCCGGCCGGGCACGTGCACGACGCGATGGCTTCCCTCGTCGCGGCCAACCAAGGGATCACCGCGGCGAAACCGCGGTCGGCGAAACCGGCACCTCCCGGATGACCGTCGTGCACGAACACCGTCGCCTCACCGGTGTCCTGGTGCAGCGCGGTCGAAACGCCGCCGATGTCCCAGCGGTCGCAGGTCGCGAACAGGGGGAGTAAGCCGATCGCCGCGTGTTCGGCGGCGTGCAGTGCGCCGGGGACGCGCGCCGGAGCCAGACCGGCGCCCCCCGGCGCACTGCCCAGCAGGTCCGCGCTGACCGTGTACCACACCGCCCTGGTCCGCAGGGTCTGCGCCGGCAGGTCCAGCGGCACCGAGTCGATCACCTGGCCGGACGGCAGTTTCCGCAGGTAACCCACTACCTGTGAGGTCACTTCCACCTCGCCCAGGCACACCGTCACGCCGTCGAAGACGCGTTCCTCCACGGTCCTCACCACGGTGATGTCCTTGGTGTCGCGAGCGGTGGTCGACCAGTCCGGGCGTTCCGCGTGCACCAAGGCGATGCCGCTTTCCAGGTCCAGGCGGTCCACCACGTACGACTCGCCCTGGTGCAGGTACACCGCGCCGTCGTGCACCGTCCAGCAGGCCGCGCCCGGGTCGACGGTGCCGAGCATCCGGCCCGAGTCACCCTCCACCACGACGACCTGCTCGCCGCCCGAGCCCCGGATGTCCACGTCGGCGTGCGGCCGGTCGTGGGACGTCCAGTACCAGCCGTTCGGCCTGCGGCGCAGCACCTTCCGGGCCACCAGGTCGGCCAGGACGGCCGACGCCTGCTCGCCGCCGAACTCGTCCAGCGAGTCCTCGGTCAGCGGCAGTTCGGCCGCCGCGCACGCCAACTGCGGCTCCAGCACGTACGGGTTCGTCGGGTCCAGGACCGTCGCCTCGACCGGTTTGTCCAGCACCGCCGACGGGTTGTGCACCAGGTACGTGTCCAACGGGTCGTCGCGGGCCACGAAGACCACCAGGGCGTCCGAGTCGCCGGTCCGCCCGGCCCGGCCCGCCTGCTGCCAGAACGACGCCAGCGTCCCCGGGAAACCGGCCACGACCACGGCGTCCAGCCCCACGATGTCGACGCCCAGCTCCAGTGCGTTGGTCGTCGCCACGCCCAGCAGGTCGCCGCTCGACACGGCCCGTTCCAACGCCCGCCGCTCCTCCGGCAGGTACCCGCCGCGATAGGCCGCGACCCGCGTCGCCAGCTCCGGGTCGACCTCCGACAGCGCCCGCCGCGCGCCGAGCGCCGTCAGCTCCGCGCCCACCCGCGACCGCACGAACGCCAGCGACCGCGCGCCCTCCACCACCAGGTCCGCCAGGATTCGCGCCGTCTCCGCGCCCGCCGACCGGCGCACGGGCGCGCCGTTCTCGCCTTCCAGCTCCTTCAACAGCGGCGGCTCCCACAGCGCCACCGTCCGCCCGGCGCGGGGCGAGCCGTCCTCCGTCACCGCCTCGCACGGCACGCCCACCAGGCGGGACGCCGAAGCCGCCGGGTCAGCCACGGTCGCCGACGCCAGCACGAACACCGGGTCCGCCCCGTACCGCCGCGCCACCCGCCGCAGCCGCCGCATCAGCAGCGCCACGTGCGACCCGAACACCCCCCGGTACGAGTGGCACTCGTCGATCACCACGTACGACAGCCGCCGGAAGAACCTGATCCACCTCGCGTGGTTCGGCAGCACGCCCCGGTGCAGCATGTCCGGGTTGGTGAACACCCAGTTCGCGTGCGCCCGCACCCAGTCCCGCTCGGCCATCGGGGTGTCGCCGTCGAACGACGCCGCCCGCACCCCCGCCACACCCAGCTCCGCCACCGAGCGCAACTGGTCCGCACCCAGCGCCTTGGTGGGGGACAGGTACAGAGCTGTTGCTTTCGGATCGTTGTGAACAGCGCTGAGCACCGGCAATTGGTATGCCAGCGACTTGCCCGACGCGGTGCCCGTCGCCACCACCACGTGCCGGCCCGCCCACGCGTGCTCCGCCGCCTGCGCCTGGTGCCGCCACGGCACGGGCACACCGCGTTCCACCAGCGCGGACACCACTTCCGCCGCCGCCCAGGACGGCCACTCGGTGGTGCTCGCGAGGCGTTGCGGCAGGTCCGCGCGGTGCGTCAGCGGCGATTCGCCGGCCGGGACTCCGGCGAGGACCCGGTCCAGCAGTCGACGTCCCTGGTTCGCCACAAGGCGCAGCTTCGCACACCCCACCGACATCACGGTTGCTTCCTGCGCGGATAACGGTGTGTGCACGGATCGGGACGCCTTGTCGCGTACTTGCGGCCTATGAATAGACTCCGCCGCTATCGCATCCAATGAGGGATGCGTCACGTTGTGTCGGGGCGGACCGTCGTGTGAGCAAGGCCGGTCCCGGCGTAGCGCGATGCACCCGCCGTTGGGCTTGGAAAACTCACCAGGAGGACGGATGTCCCGGCAATTCCTCGCGGAGGGCCTAGAGCTCTCCGGAGGTGACCAAGGCCTCGTGGCCGTGGTCGCCGTGGTCGCCCTGGCTGCCCTCGCTGTCGGCTATGTGCTGCTCCGGGAGGTCCTGGCTGCCGGCCAGGGCACCTCGAAGATGCAGGACATCGCGAAGGCGGTTCAAGAGGGCGCAGCGGCCTACCTCAACCGGCAGTTCCGAACGCTCGGCATTTTCGTCGTCATCGTGTTCGTGCTGCTGTTCCTGCTGCCTGCGGAAGACATCACGGAACGCATCGGCAGGTCGCTGTTCTTCATCGTCGGAGCGGTGTTCTCCGCTGCCATCGGCTACCTCGGGATGTGGCTGTCCACCCGCGCGAACGTGCGCGTGGCGGCGGCGGCCAACGAGGCGGGCGGCCGGGAGAAGGCCATGCGGATCGCCTTCCGCACCGGTGGTGTGGTGGGCATGTTCACCGTCGGCCTGGGCCTGTTCGGCGCGGCCCTGGTCGTGCTGGTGTACACCGGCCAGGCCCCGAAGGTGCTGGAGGGCTTCGGCTTCGGCGCGGCGCTGCTCGCGATGTTCATGCGGGTCGGCGGCGGCATCTTCACCAAGGCCGCCGACGTCGGCGCGGACCTGGTCGGCAAGGTCGAGCAGGGCATCCCCGAGGACGACCCGCGCAACGCGGCGACCATCGCGGACAACGTCGGCGACAACGTGGGCGACTGCGCCGGCATGGCGGCCGACCTGTTCGAGTCCTACGCGGTCACGCTGGTCGCGTCGCTGATCCTCGGCACGGCCGCGTTCGGCGCGAAGGGCCTGCTGTTCCCGCTGATCGTCCCGGCGATCGGGGTGCTCACGGCGGTCATCGGCGTCTACATCACCAGCGCCCGGACCGGTGAGAACGGCCTCTCGGCGATCAACCGCTCGTTCTACATATCGGCGGTCATCTCCGCCGTCCTGTGCACCGTGGCGGCGTTCGTCTTCCTGCCCAGCACGTTCGGCGCGCTGGAGGGTGTCGAGGACCCGGCGGTCAGCTCCGCGCCGGGCAACCCGGCCATGATCGCCGCCATCGCGGTGATCATCGGCATCGTGCTGGCGGGCGTCATCCTGTGGCTGACCGGCTACTTCACCGGCACCGAGCACAAGCCCGTCAAGGAGGTCGGCAAGACCTCGCTGACCGGCGCGGCGACGGTGATCCTGTCCGGCATCTCGGTCGGCTTCGAGTCGGCGGTGTACACGGCGCTGGTCATCGGCGCCGCGGTCTACGGCGCGTTCCTGCTGTCCGGCACGCTGGTCGTGGCGCTGTTCGCGGTGGCGCTGGCCGGCTGCGGCCTGCTGACCACGGTCGGCGTGATCGTCGCCATGGACACCTTCGGCCCGGTCTCGGACAACGCGCAGGGCATCGCCGAGATGTCCGGCGACGTGGACGGCGAGGGCGCGCGCATCCTCACCGAGCTGGACGCGGTGGGCAACACCACCAAGGCGATCACCAAGGGCATCGCGATCGCGACCGCCGTGCTGGCCGCCACCGCCCTGTTCGGCTCCTACCAGGACGCCATCAAACAGGCGCTGGCCGGCATGAAGGACGCCGTCGGCGACCTCCCGGTGTCGTTCAGCAACATCGTGTTCTCGCCGAACGTGCTGGTCGGCATCACGGTCGGCGCGGCGGTCGTGTTCATGTTCTCCGGGTTGGCCGTCAACGCGGTCACGCGGGCCGCCGGCGCGATCGTGTTCGAGGTGCGCCGCCAGTTCCGCGAGAACCCCGGCATCATGGACGGCTCGGTCAAGCCCGAGTACGGCCGGGTCGTGGACATCTGCACCAAGGACTCGCTGCGCGAGCTGGCCACCCCCGGCCTGCTCGCGGTGATGGCGCCGATCGCGGTCGGCTTCGGCCTCGGGCTCGGTCCGCTGGCGGGCTACCTGGCGGGCGCCATCGCCACCGGCACCCTGATGGCCGTGTTCCTGGCCAACTCCGGCGGCGCGTGGGACAACGCCAAGAAGCTGGTGGAGGACGGCAACCACGGCGGCAAGGGCTCCGACGCCCACGCGGCCACGGTCATCGGCGACACCGTCGGCGACCCGTTCAAGGACACCGCCGGCCCCGCGATCAACCCGCTGATCAAGGTGATGAACCTGGTGTCGGTGCTGATCGCGCCGGCCATCGTGACCTTCTCGGTCGGCGCGAGCGCCTCGGCGGGCGTGCGGTACACGATCGCCCTGGTCGCGGTGGCGGTCATCGTCGTGGCGGTGGTCGTGTCGAAGCGGCGCGGCACCGCCATCGCGGACTCGCCGGCGGAGACGCCGGTGGCCAACGGGACCGTGTGACCGGCTGATCGTCACCGACGGCGGGCGTCCCTCCTCGACCGGGAGGGGCGCCCGCCTCGGCGTGTGGAGGTGTGCCGGCATGGGCACACTGTGGGTTCCGGAATTTTCGAAGGAGAGTCCGTGATGAGGATCCGCCTTGCCGTCGTGGCCGCCGCCGTGGCGGTGGCCGCCGGGTGTGGGTCAGGCGGCGACGACCCCGGCCCGTCGACGTCGGCCGCGGCCGGTGACCCCGTGGGCTACATGGACAAGGTGTGCTCGGCGGCCTCGTCGTTCGTGTCCGTGCCCAAGACGCCGCCCAAGCTGGACGCGAACGACCCCGCGAAGCTCAAGGCCGACATGAGCGCCTACATGGGGCAGTTGGCGGACGCGTTCAACAAGACGTCCACGCAGTTGCGGGAGGTCGGTCCGTCACCGGTCGCGGGCGGTGACGAGCAGGTGGCGAAGATGGCCACGACGTTCGGCGACATCGCCAAGTCGTTCGGCGACGCCAAGGCCGCCGTCGACCAGGCGGACGCGAACGACCCCGTGGGCGGTCTCCAAGCCGCCGGTGAGGCCATTTCGCGGCTGGACCAGTTCGTGGAGCCGCTGAAGCAGCTAGAGGCCACCCCGGAGCTGAGGGACGCCGCGGAGAAGGCCCCTGCCTGCCAGTCCCTCCGCACGCTCCGCCCGTCCGAGTCGGCCACCCCCACGTCGTAGTAGGTTCGCCGGCGTCAGCTCGGACGAATGAGGGGAACCTCGTGAAGCATCGCATCGCACTGGCCGGCGTGTTCGCGGCCGTGCTCGTGACGGCCGCCTGTTCCGGCTCGGCGGGATCCTCGGGGACGTCCTCGGCAGCGCCCACGAGCACGACCACCTCGGCCGCGGCGTCCGCCGACCCGGTCAAGTGGGCCGGGACGTTCTGCGCCGGCATCTCGCCGACCATCGAGGGCGTGCTGGAGCTGTTGCAGGTCATGCTCGGCGGCGAGACCGACCCGGCGGCGCAGAAGCAGGCGCTGCTCGACTACGCCACGAAGTCCGGCACGTCGATGGCCGAGGCCGGCGCCAAGCTGGAGGACCTGGGCGCGCCGTCGCCCGACACGCAGGCGCTGCACGACGAACTGGTGAAGTTCTTCACCGATTCGGGCAAGTCGCTGAACACGGCGAGCGAGGAACTGGCCAAGCTCGACCCGAACGACCCGGAGTTCGCCACCAAGCTGGAGCAGCTCGGCGGCGACGAGGCCGACCCGAGCAAGCTCCAGGAGCAGATCAAGAAGCTCCAGGACGACCCGAAGCTGGGCGCCGCCTTCAAGGAGGCTCCCGAGTGCGTCGCCATGAGCGAGAAGCTGAAGGGCCTGGGCGGCTGATCCCGGGCTGAGCGGTCTCCGGCCGGACAAGATCGCCCGGTCGGAGACTGGTCGTTCTCGAACGTGTGTTCTACGCTCCGGGGTCGTGGGGCAACTGTCCTTCTTTTCGGCCGAGGCGCGCCCGCCCTGTGTCGCCGACCTGGCCGGGCTGCTGTGCGGGCCCGGTCGGGCGGTGGGTTTCGCGCGCGGTCGGGCGGCGCGGATCTCCGTGCACCTGGACGAGCGGTGGCGGGGGCTGGCGCTGGTCGCCGCCCTGGCCGAACGAGGCGTGCAGGCACGTCTCGCGGTGGTCGAACGGCCCGCCGAGCCGGCCGACCCGCTCGTCGACCGGCACCAGGAGGACACCCCGGCCGACATCCCGGCCGCCGCGGACGACGACTTCGCGGTGGACGAGGAGCCCGATGAGACCGCGCCCGATGGAGTGGTGTTCGGCCGCGGAGGCGCCGGGGCCGAGCCGGTCGAGCGGGCCGAGCCCGACGAGACCGCGTCCGACCTGGGGAAAGCCGAGGCGGACGAGCCCGGCGGGGCCGGCGGGCCGGGCCGGCGGGCTACCCTGCCGGTGGTCGGTGGCGAGCTGGAGGTCGCGACGGCCTTCCGCACCGACCTGACCGGGCTGGCCAACCAGTGGCTCGCCGGAGATGGCAAAGTGGTGCCGCCCGACTTCACGTTGCACGGTGGCGTGCTGCGGCTGTGGGCGCTGGCGTCCGGCCGGTGGGCCGAGTCCGGGTACGTGCTCGGACTGGACCCGTCGTCGCCCGCCACGCACGAGCCGCTGCAAAAGGCGTTGGCCGCTTCCGGATTGCCGGCCACACTGCTCAAGACCGGCGGACCTGCGCTCCGAGTGGTGGGCAGGCGGCGGTTGGAGCGGCTGGCCGAACTGGTCGGGCGTGCTCCGCGTGGGGTCGTCGAACGGACCTGGCCGGCCGCGTAGCGGTCCTCCTTACGGGCGATCAGGCACAGTTGTGTCACCCTGTCCCGACCAGGGCTGCCCATGCGGCGACAAAGGACAGTGCACACTGGCGGGTCGGGACACAGTGTTCGGAGAGAGCGGGACGGCGTGGCTGGATCGACACGGGCGAGGAAGACCAACGGGGGATCAGCGAGCGGCAACCGGCGGTTGGTGATCGTCGAGTCGCCCGCGAAGGCGCGGAAAATCGCGTCCTACCTCGGGAACGACTTCGTCGTGGAGTCATCCAAGGGGCACATCCGCGACCTGCCCAGGGGCGCGGCGGACGTGCCCGCCAAGTACAAGGGGCAGCCGTGGGCCCGGCTGGGCGTCGACGTCGACCACGACTTCGAGCCCCTCTACGTCGTCACGCCGGACAAGAAGGCGACCGTCGCGGAGCTGAAAGAGCTGCTCAAGGACGTCGACGAGCTGTACCTGGCGACAGACGGCGACCGGGAGGGCGAGGCCATCGCCTGGCACCTCCTGGACACCCTCAAGCCCAAGGTGCCGGTCCGCCGGATGGTGTTCCACGAGATCACCGAGCCCGCGATCCTCGCCGCCGCCGCGAACCCGCGTGACCTGGACCAGGACCTGGTCGACGCGCAGGAGACCCGGCGCATCCTGGACCGGCTCTACGGCTACGAGGTCAGCCCCGTGCTGTGGAAGAAGGTCATGCCGAAGCTCTCGGCGGGCCGCGTGCAGTCGGTGGCGACCCGGATCGTGGTCGAGCGCGAGCGGGAGCGGATGAAGTTCGTCTCCGCCTCGTACTGGGACGTCTCGGCGACCATGGACGCCGGCGCGGAGGCCTCGCCCCGCACGTTCGGCGCCCGGCTGGTGGCGGTGGACGGCACGCGGCTGGCCACCGGGCGCGACTTCGAGTCGACCGGCCGGCTGAAGGAGGGCGCGGAGGTCCGCGTCCTGGACGAGGCGCAGGCACGGGCGATCGCCGCGGGCCTGGCGGACGCCACCATGACGGTCTCCTCGGTGGAGGAGAAGCCGTACACCCGCAAGCCGTACGCGCCGTTCATGACGTCGACCCTCCAGCAGGAGGCGGGCCGCAAGCTGCGGTTCTCGGCCGACCGGACGATGCGCACCGCGCAGAAGCTGTACGAGAACGGCTACATCACCTACATGCGCACCGACAGCACCACGCTGTCGACGACGGCGATCACCGCGGCCCGTGCGCAGGCCACCGAGCTGTACGGCGCGCAGTACGTGGCGAAGGAGCCCCGCCAGTACAACCGGAAGGTCAAGAACGCCCAGGAGGCGCACGAGGCCATCCGCCCCGCCGGCGAGGTGTTCCGCACCCCCGGCGAGGTGGCGCGGGAGCTGGAGTCCGACGAGTTCAAGCTGTACGAGCTGATCTGGCAGCGCACCATCGCGTCCCAGATGGCCGACGCGCGCGGCAACACCACCAGCGTGCGGATCTCCGGCACTACGACGGACGGCGACAATGTCACCTTCGCCGCATCCGGCCGCACGATCACCTTCGCGGGCTTCCTGAAGGCGTACGTGGAGACGGTCGACTCGGAGGCGGGCGGCGAGTCCGACGACGCCGAGTCGCGGCTGCCGCAGCTCGTGAAGGACCAGTCGCTGACCGCGGCCGAGCTGTCCGCCGACGGGCACTCGACGTCCCCGCCGCCGCGCTTCACCGAGGCCAGCCTGATCAAGACGATGGAGGAGTTGGGCATCGGCCGCCCGTCCACCTACGCCTCGATCATCAGCACCGTCCAGGACCGCGGCTACGTGTGGAAGAAGGGGTCCGCGCTGGTCCCGTCCTGGGTGGCGTTCGCGGTGGTGGGCCTGCTGGAGCGGCACTTCGGCCGGCTGGTGGACTACGACTTCACCGCCGCGCTGGAGGACGAGCTGGACGGCATCGCCGCCGGCCGCCAGGAGCGCACCACGTGGCTGTCCGGGTTCTACTTCGGCGGCAACGTCGGCCCCGAGTCGTCGGTGGGCCGCTCGGGCGGGCTGAAGAAGCTCGTCGGGTCGAGCGTCGAGCAGATCGACGCCCGCGAGGTGAACTCGATCCCGCTGTTCGTGGACCTGGAGGGCCGCACGGTCGTGGTGCGGGTCGGCCGCTACGGGCCGTACCTGGAGCGCGAGGTCGAGGGCCCGGACGGCGAGCAGACGTCGCAGCGCGCGAACCTGCCGGACGACCTGCCGCCGGACGAGCTGAACCGCGCGGTCGCGGAGAAGCTGTTCGCGACCCCGCAGGAGGGCCGTTCGCTCGGCACGGACCCGGTCACCGGCAACGAGATCGTCGCCAAGGAAGGCCGGTTCGGGCCGTACGTGACCGAAGTCCTGCCGGAGGCTCCGGAGGGCACCAAGAAGGCCCCGAAGCCGCGCACCGGGTCGCTGTTCAAGACCATGTCGCTGGACACGGTGACGCTGGACGACGCGCTGCGGCTGCTCTCGCTGCCGCGCGTGGTGGGCAAGGACCCGGAGACCGGCGCGGAGATCACGGCGCAGAACGGCCGGTACGGGCCGTACCTGAAGAAGGGCACCGACTCGCGGTCGCTGACCAGCGAGGACCAGCTTTTCACGGTGACCCTGGACGAGGCGCTGAAGATCTACGCCGAGCCGAAGAAGCGGGGCCGGGCCGCCGCCGCGCCGCCGTTGAAGGAGCTGGGCGCGGACCCGGTGTCCGGCAAGCCGATGGTGGTGAAGGAGGGCCGGTTCGGGCCTTACGTCACCGACGGCGAGATGAACGCGTCGCTGCGCAAGTCGGACAGCGTCGAGGGGCTGACGGACGAGCGGGCGGCCGAGCTGCTGGCGGAGAAGCGCGCCAAGGGCCCGGTGACGAAGAAGAAGGCCCCGGTGCGCAAGAAAGCCCCGGCCAAGTCCAAGAGCTAGCGGGATGATGTGGCGGTGGACGACTTCGGCCCGGACGGCACGCAGGCACCACCGCCACCTCGCCTGTTCCCGGACCCGCTCGCGGGTCTGGTGACGGGTGGTGCAACACCGCCCCCGGCGTTCCCGGACGCGTTGACCGGCCTGGTGACGGGCGGGCAGCCGGTTCGACCGGCGGCCGGGTCGCCGGTCGACGTGCCCGCTCCGATCGACCCGCAGGTCTACGCCGAGCCGCCGCGCCGAGCGGTGGCCCGGCGGGCTCCCCGACGGCCGCACGGCCCGCTCCAGCCCGCGCAGGCACCTCTTCCCCACCCGCAGCCGACCCGGTTCACGCAGCCCGTGCCGTTCGCCATGCGCCAGATCGAGCCTGCGCGGCAACAGCCCGCCCAGGAACGGAAGAGCGGGAAAGGCGGACTGGCCGGGTGCCTCTTGGTGCTGGCCGTGCTGAGCGGGCTGCTGTTCAACGTGCTGCGGGAGATCGTCGGAGCGGTCGCGGAGCTGTTCAGGTGACGGAGTGACCGTCGGCGATGGTGGGATCCGGTCATCCGGCCGTTTCCTCCCGGCTACCCTGATTGCCTGCACGAACGGCGGGGGTGAGCACCATCCAAGAAGGCGGCACAGCGGCCTCGACCAGCCACCGGATTCGCAGTGTGTTGGCGATCCGGCCGTTCCGCAGGCTTTGGGGTGTCACCTATCTGTGCAGTGTTGGTGACTGGCTGTCACTGTTGGCCCTGACCGGCCTGGTGTCGAAGCTCACCCAGAGCTACCAGTGGGAGAGCTTCGCGCTCAGCCTGGTGGTGCTGACCCAGCTACTGCCGGGCATCCTGTTCGCGCCGCTCGGCGGCGTGCTGGCGGACCGGTTCGACCGGCGCAAGATCATGGTGGTCTGCGACCTGCTGCGCGGCGGGCTGTTCATCTCCATCGCCCTGGTCGGCACGGCCTGGTGGCTGTTCATCGCGAACTTCCTGGTCGGCTGCTGCGCGATGCTGTGGATCCCGGCCAAGGACTCGGCGGTGCCGAACCTGCTGCGCCGCCCCGACCAGGTGGAGACGGCCAACCAGCTCGGCCTGGTGATGACCTACGGCCTCTCGGTGATCAGCGGCGCGGGCCTGTACTCGCTGATCTCCGGCATCCCCGGCTACCTGCACCTGCAGAGCACGGACATCGAGTTCCGGATCGCCACCATCGCCGTCATGGTCAACGGCGCGCTGTACGTGACGTCGGCGATCCTGGTCGCGCTGCGCATCCCCGAGCTGTCCGGCCGGGCCTCCACCGTCCGGCGGGACAAGGGCGAGCGCGAGGGCTTCTTCGCGATGCTGCGCGCCGGGCTGCGGTTCGCCGGCCGCACGCCGCTGGTGCGCGGTCTGGTGATCGGCATGATCGGGGCGTTCGCGGCGGCGGGCGCGGTGATCGGCACCGCCAAGCTGTACGCGCTGTCGCTGCTGGGCGGCGACTCGACCTTCGGCCTGCTGTTCGTGGCGGTGTTCGCGGGTCTGGCGGTCGGCATGGCGATCGCGCCCCGGATGGCCCGCCGGCTGACCTACGAGCGGCTGTTCGGCGCCACGATCGTGCTGGCGGGCCTGAGCCTGATGCTGGTGGCGTTCGCGCCGCACCTGTGGATCGCGCTGGTCGCGGTGGCGCTGGTCGGCGGGTGCGCCGGGATGGCGTTCCTGACCGGTCTGACCATCGTCGGGTCCAAGGTCGAGGACGCCATGCGCGGCCGGACCGTCGCGCTGCTCCAGTCGCTGCTGAAGATCGTGCTGTTCGCGGCGTCCGGCGCGGCCCCGCTGCTGGTGAGCCTGATCCAGCAGCGGACGATCACCCTGTTCGGGCACCCGATGCAGGTGGACGGGACGCGGCCGGTGCTGTTCGGCGCGGCGGTGATCGCGGCGCTGCTCGGCCTGATCGCCTACCGGCAGATGGACGACCGCCGGGCCGAGCCGATCCTGTCCGACCTGCTGGCCGCGCTGCGCGGCCGGTCGCGGCGGGGCAGCGGCGTGCTGATCGCGGTCGAGGGCGAGAGCCGGATCGACACGGCGGCCCAGGCGCGGCGGCTCGCCGCGGAGCTGCGGTCCGCCGGGCACCGGGTGCTGCTGGCGTCCGACCCCGACCTGGACGAGCAGCGGCTGCGCAACCTGCTGTCCACCGCCGACCTGGCGGGCGTGCGGGCGCACGCGCTGGTGGCCGCGGCGGTGCGGGCCGACGTGGTGGAACGCGAGGTGCGGCCCGCGCTGGACAACGGGTCGCTGGTGGTGATGGAGCGGTACGTGGACAGCCCGCTGGCGCACTTCAGCGCGGTGGGCAGCGTCGAGCCCCGGGAGATGGAAGGCCTGGTCGACTGGGCCACCGGGCGGCTGCGGCCGGACGTGACCGTGCTGCTGGACCGGACGCCGGTCGAGTCCGCCGGCCCGCTGGACCCGGTGGAGCACCACTGGCGGGTGCAGCGGCTGCTGACCGAAATGGCGTCGGCCGATCCCGAGCGGTACGTGGTCGTGGACGCCGACGGCACGGTGGACGAGGTGGCCGAGCGGGTGCGGTCCGCGGTGCTGCCGCTGGTGTCGCGGTCCGCGGTCCGGCCGGTGGTCGAGAGCTCGTGACGGCTCGGTAGGTTGGACGATCGTGGTCACCAGGGGTGTGTGGAGCGAGGTCGTCGGCCAGCCCGACGCGGTCGGGGTGCTCAGCGCTGCCGCCGAGGCCGCCGCGTCCCTGGTGGCCGGCGGGTCGCCCCCGCCCGGCGCGATGACGCACGCCTGGCTGTTCACCGGTCCTCCCGGCTCCGGCCGGTCCGGGGCCGCGCGGGCGTTCGCGGCGGCCTTGCAGTGCGTCGCCACGGACGACCGGCCCGGCTGCGGCGCGTGCGCGGGGTGCCACACGGCGCTGGCCGGCACGCACGCCGACGTGCGGCTGGTCGCGCCCGAGGGCCTGTCCATCTCGGTCGCCGAGATGCGGTCGCTGGTGCAGGTGTCGGCGCGGCGGCCCACCTCCGGGCGGTGGCAAGTCGTGATCATCGCGGACGCCGACCGGTTGACCGAGGGCGCGGCGAACGCCCTGCTCAAGGCGGTGGAGGAGCCGCCGGCGCGGACCGTGTTCCTGCTCTGCGCGCCGTCCGACCACCCCGACGACGTGTCGGTGACCATCCGGTCGCGGTGCCGGATCGTGTCGCTGGGCACGCCTCGCGTGGCCTCGATCGCGTCGGCGCTGGCCGAGGAGGGCGTCGCGCCGGACGTGGCCTCGTGGGCGGCTTCGGTGTGCGGTGGCCACGTGGGCCGCGCGCGGCGGCTGGCGACCGAGGAGTCGGTGCGGGCGCGGCGGGAGGCCGTGCTGCGGATCCCGCTGGCGCTGCGTCGCCCGGCGGACATCTTCACCTGCGCGGACAGCCTGGTGCAGGCGGCCGAGGCGGACGCGTTGACCGCGAACGAGACCCGCGACGAGGCCGAGCGGCACGCGTTGGAGACGGCCATGGGCGCCGGCGGCACCGGCAAGGGCACCGCCGCGGCGACCCGGGGCGCGAAGGGCGCGCTGAAGGACCTGGAGAAGCGGCAGAAGTCGAGGACCACCCGGACCCAGCGGGACTCGCTGGACCAGGCGCTGGTGGACTTGGCGGCGTTCTACCGGGACGTGCTGGTGACGGCGTCCGGCGCTGAGGCGGTGCTGAACCACCCCGACCGCGCCGAGGACGCCCGGACCGCCGCCGGGTCGTGGACGCCGGAGTCGACGCTGCGGCGGCTGGAGGCCGTGCTGGCGTGTCGGGACGCGCTGGAGCTGAACGTGAAGCCGCGCATCGCCGTGGAAGCCATGCTCACCACGCTCCAGCGCGGCTGATCCGCGCTCAGTCCGCTTCGGGCGATGGGGCGGTGACCGGCTTGAGGGGCCGCCGCCGCGTGGGCATCGCCGCCACCACGATCACCCCGGCCAGCAGCAGCGCGGTGCCCGTCCAGAAGATCGGGATCGTCTTGTAGGCGGCGTTCGTGTACGCCAGCGGGGTGTCGCTCCTGGGCGGGGCGGCCTGCCCGCCGCCACCGGGCGGCGTCTGGGCCGGCGCGCACACCACCCCGCCGTTCGGGGCAGCCGCGCGGACGATCTGCTCACCCAGGGACACCTGTGCCAGCGCCGACGGCAGGTTCGGCAGACCGAGGGCATCGGTCGGCAACAACTGGAGGTCGAGCAGTCGCGCGGTCGCCCCGAGCATGAACCCCTTGATCACGGGGCCGCCCTGCTGGAGCGGGCCGTCCAGGACCATGGACTTCTCGTTGAGCTGCGCGATCTGGAGCCGCAGCACCCCGATGTCGAGCTTGCGCTCGCCGAGCCCGCCGACCACCGGCAGCTTCAGGTCACCGGCCAGTGGGAGGCCGATCGGCACGTCCAGCTTCGGGTTGGCGGCGTCCAGCGTGCCGAGTTCCTGGCCGCCCTGGCTCACCTTGAGGATCGGCGCGGTGTAGGTGACCTGTGACGTGCTCTCCTCACCGGTGGCGAGCGCGGTGAGCGTCGGCTGGCTGACCACGTCGATCCGGATCTCCATCGGCGTGCCCGCGAGCAGCCGGACGCTCGCCGCCTGGAGGGTGGACGTGGACTTCACGGCCTTGTTCGCGCTGCCGGGCAGGTCCACGAGTTCGACCGTCGAGCGGGCGCTGAGCGTGTCCGGGAGGCTGAGCAGCGAGCCCTGCGCGCCGGTGTCGGGTGAGCCGGAGAGCAAGCCGCCGAGCTGGCTGAGCGGGCCGGCGAGGCCCTTCAGGCCGTCGATCAGCGACTGCTTGGCGGTCGCGTCGAGCTTGGGCGTGTCCTGGGTGAGCATGCCGGTCAGGTCGGTCGCGCCGGGCAGCGTCGGGATGGCGTTCAGCACGGACAGGCTCGCGACGGACGTCCTGGCGTCGGCGAGGGGCTGCACGCACGGGCCGAGCTCGTCGTCCCAGCGGGCGTGCACGCTGCCGTTGAGCAGACCGACCTTGAGCAGCGCGTCGAGCGGCGTCGGCGGCGGGTTCAGCCCGCCCGTGACCGGTGCGGCGTTGTCCGGGGAGGCCGTCTGCACGAGGGTTCCCGGCGTCTGCGGCGCCCGTCCCTGGACGGCGAAGCCGAGCGGCGAGGCCTGCGCGACGGCCCGCTCGTAGCTGAGGAACGCCTCGGTGTTCGCCTGGGCGCTGGCCAGCCCGACGCCGATCTCGGCGGCCGACTGCTTCGGCAGCGTCTCCCCGAACCCGGGCAGTATCGTGTTCGTGGGCGTCGAGTCCGGCGCCAGCCGGACCACCGCCAGCCCGGTGCCCGCGTCCCCGACCGCGTGCGTGACCAGCTCCGGCCCGGCGGACACCGGCGGCTGGTTCGGATCCCGCGGACCCGGCACCGGGGTCGTCGTGGGCTGGGCCAACGCGGGAGCGGCACACAGCGCGACCAGCACGGCGGCGACAGGCAGGGCCAACAGGCGCATCTGGTCGTACCTCCCACGGCAGCGGCGTCAGGTGCGGCGCACGCGTGAGCGGCGTCACTGTCGACCTTAACGACCAGACCCCCGGATGGGTGACGGTAGATGTCTGGGCTATAGTTGTCGCGTCTCGCCGCCTTAGCTCAGTCGGCCAGAGCGGCTCACTCGTAATGAGCAGGTCATCGGTTCGATTCCGATAGGCGGCTCAGGTGGGACAAGGCCAGGTCAGTGCTGCTGACCTGGCCTTTTTCTTGGGCGCCGGCACAAACCCGCGCCGCTCACGCGGTCCTGAGGACCCGGGTGGCCACGTCGCCGTACCGCCGGGCCAGTTCCGCGTCCGCCTCGGCCGGCGCGCCGACGACCGCGAACGCGTGCAGGACGTCGTCGTCGATAGCGGCGGTCATGTCGTCCCACCGCTGACGGCGGGACAGGTGGTGCAGTTCGTCGTGCAGATCGCCCCAGCCGTGCAGGTCCAGCACCTTCCGGTAGGCCGGGGTGGAGCCGTAGAACGCGATCTGCCGCTTCACCTCCGCGACTTCGCGCTCGTCGCGGGCGACCAGTGACGGGCCGCTGATCTCCAAGCCGGCCAGCGTCTTCCCGGCCTTCGCCCGGCCTCTCGCCAACGCCGGCAACGTCACCTCCCGCAGGTACTTCGCGGTGGTGAAGTTGTGGCACAGGAACCCGTCCGCGACCTCGCCCGCGACCTCCGTCATCAGCTCGCCCACGCCGGCCAGCCAGACCTTGGGCGGGCCGTGCGGGTTGGGGCCGGGGTCGAAGAACGGGGTCATCAGGGTGTGCGTGGAGAACTCGCCGCGGAACTTGAGGCGTTCGCCGGTGGCCCAGCTCTGCCAGATCGCCTTGAGCGCCAGCACGAACTCGCGCATCCGGGCGGCGGGTCGGGACCAGGGCATGCCGAAGCGCTTGGTGATGTGCTGCTCGACCTGCGAGCCGAGGCCCAGGTTGAAGCGGCCCTCGGAGACCAGTTGCAGGTCGTTGGCCTGCACGGCGGTGCTCATCGGGTTCCGGGCGAAGGCCACCGCGATGGCCGTGCCCAGTTCGATCCCGGTGTGGCCCGCGACCCGCGCCAGGCCGAGGAACGGGTCGTGCCGGGTCTCCGCCAGCCAGAAACCCGCGCAGCCGTCGGCTTCGGCCTGCCGTGCGGCGTCCACGACGGTGCGCGGGTCGTACGAGATGTCCAGGCGGTCGACCTTCACGGGGTGAAACTACTTCCCGCGAGGGCTCAGGCGCGGTGGGGGCGCAGGGTCCAGACGACGACCATCTCGGCCGTCGTGACGCCGTCGGCGTTGGTGACGGTCACGGTGACCGGGAACTCCGGGCGGGTGCCCCCGTCGAGTTCCGCCACCACCTCGTCGGCGGGGCGGCCCAGCACGGCCTCGGCCCGCAGCGCGCCGAGCGACAGCTTCTTGTAGGTGATCTCCGACCGCGCGACGAGCGGCGTGGCCTTGGCCATGTGCGGGGCGAAGGCGGCCATCGCCACCGCGCCCGACGCGGTCTCGCCGAGACCGAAGATCATGGCTGCGTGCGGGCCCGACACGTGGTTGTGGGTCGCGGGGTTGTCCGGCAGGTCGGCCACCACCCGGTCGCCGGTGACCTCGGCGAACTCGACTCCGCTGGTCTTCACCCACGGCACGGCCTGCTTCATCGCGTCGGCGACGAACGAGTAGTCAGCGCTCATGGCACGGATGTTACCGGCCGGTAGCCATGAGACGCGAGTCACCGGTTATTTCATTTGCCAAGAGTCTTCTCGGGAGTCATGCTTGTACCCAACAACTAGTTGGATGATGCAAGCAACGGAGTGTCCCATGGCGACGCCGGTGAGTGACGAAGTGCGCGAGGCGCAGCTCGCCAAGGCCGAACGGATCGGCACGGCGCTGGTGCGGCTCAACAAGATGCACGCCTGCGTCGCCGCGCACACGAGCAAGACCGGGCTGGACAAGGCCTCGTTCGTGCTGCTCGCGAGCCTGAGCCACCTGGGGCCCGCCCGGTCGAGCGCGCTCGCCGAAGCGGTCTTCTCGGACCCTTCCACGGTCAGCCGCCAGGTCGCGACGCTGGTCAAGCAGGGGTGGGTCGAGCGCCGGGCGGATCCCGACGACGGCCGGGCCAGCGTGCTGGCCGTGACGGACGCGGGGATGCGCCTGCTGGCGGAGCGCCGGTCGACGCGCAACCGGTCCATCGCCCGGATGCTCGCCGAGTGGTCCGAGGAGGACCTGGCGACGTTCATCGACTACTTCGAGCGCTTCGTGGGCGACTACGAACGGGCGCTACCGGATTTCATCGCTGAGAGCGGACTGGGGCCGCGCTCAGAAGGGGAGAAGTGATGTCGGAGACGACAACCCGAGCCGACGCGCCGCCACCCGGCGCCGCGTTGCTCACCCATCGGCAGATCCTCACGATCCTGTCGGGACTGCTGCTGGGGATGTTCCTCGCCGCGCTGGACCAGATGATCGTGGCCACGGCCATGAAGACCATCGCGGACGAGCTCAACGGCCAGACGCTTCAGGCGTGGGCGACCACGGCGTACCTGATCACGGCCACCATCTCGACCCCGCTTTACGGCAAGCTGTCGGACATCTACGGCCGCAAGCCGATGTACCTCACCGCGATCTCGCTGTTCCTGGCGGGCTCCCTGCTCTCGGGCATCGCGAACACGATGTACGAGCTCGCCGCGTTCCGCGCGGTGCAGGGCCTGGGCGCCGGCGGTCTGATGTCGCTGGCCATGGCGATCCTCGCGGACATCACGTCGCCGCGGGAGCGCAGCCGCTACACCGGCTACTTCATGGCCGTGTTCGGCGTCTCCAGCGTCGCGGGCCCGGTCGTCGGCGGCCTGTTCGCCGGCCTGGAGAGCTTCCTGGGCACGGCCGGCTGGCGCTGGGTGTTCCTGATCAACGTGCCGATCGCGCTGGTCGCGCTGGTCGTGGTCGGGAAGGTGCTGAACATCCCGCACAAGCGGGTCCACCACCGCATCGACTACGCGGGCGCGGCGCTGCTCACCATCGGCCTGGTGCCGCTGCTGATCGTGGCCGAGCAGGGCCGCGAGTGGGGCTGGGCCTCCGGCACCGCGTTCGCCATGTACGTCCTGGGCGTGCTGGGCCTGACCGGGTTCGTGTTCGTCGAGAAGCGGATGGGCGACGAGGCGCTGCTGCCGCTGCGGCTGTTCCGCCGGCAGACGTTCTCGCTGGGCAACACGGTCAACTTCCTGCTCGGCATCGGCATGTTCGGCGGCATGGTCTCGCTGCCGCTGTACCTCCAGATCGTGAAGGGCTACAGCGCCACCGAGTCCGGCCTGATGATGCTGCCGCTCACGCTCGGCATCATCGCCGCCGCCGGCGGCAGCGGCAGCTTCACCGCCAAGACCGGCCGGTACAAGGTGTTCCCGGTGGTCGGGTTCGGCCTGATGGCGGTCACGCTGTTCGTGTTCAGCACGATCGGCACGGACACGCCGGTCTGGCAGCCGCTGGCGCTGATGTTCTTCCTGGGCGCCGGGCTGGGCCTGTGCATGCAGACGCTGCTGGTGGCCATCCAGAACGACGCGGAGCCGCGCGACATGGGCGTCGCGACCTCCTCGGCCACGTTCTTCCGGCAGATCGGCGGCACGGTCGGCACCGCGGTCTTCCTGTCGATCCTGTTCAGCACGGTCGGCGACAAGATCGGCAACGCGCTGAGCACGGCGTCCGGCAACCCGGAGTTCCTGGCCGCCCTGGGCCGTCCGGAGAACCAGCAGTTCGCCGCCTCGCTGAAGGACGGCGGCACCGGGATGAGCCTGGACAACACCGAGTTCCTCAACACCCTGGACCCGGTGCTGGCACGGCCGTTCCTGGACGGCTTCTCCGGCTCGATCGACCTGGTGTTCCTGGTCGGCGCGCTGGTGACGGTGGTCGGGTTCGCGTTCGTGTGGTTCCTGCGCGAGGTGCCGCTGTCCAGCCGGTCCGGCCTGGAGCGGGTGAACGACGAGGACGAGGCCGCGCAGGCCCCGGTCGCCATCCACTGAGTCACCCGACCGAATGAAAAAGCGGGCCACCCGTCGGGGGGTGGCCCGCTTTTTCGCGTCAGGCGCTCAGTGGTCCTCGCCGCGCGCCACGGCGTCCTTCAGACGCTGGTAGGACCGGATGATCTCGGCCTCCGCGTCGGCCCGGCCGACCCAGGTCGCGCCCTCCACGCTCTTGCCCGGCTCCAGGTCCTTGTACACCTCGAAGAAGTGCTGGATCTCCAGCCGGTAGAACTCGTTGAGGTGGTGGATGTCGCGCAGGTGCTCCGAGCGCGGGTCCTCGGCGGGCACGCAGAGCAGCTTGTCGTCGCCGCCCTTCTCGTCGGTCATGCGGAACATGCCGATGGCGCGCGAGCGGATCAGGCAGCCCGGGAACGTCGGCTCCTGGACCAGGACCAGCGCGTCCAGCGGATCGCCGTCCTCACCCAGTGTGTCGTCGACGAAGCCGTAGTCGGCCGGGTACTGAGTGGCCGTGAACAGGGTGCGGTCCAGGCGGATGCGCCCCGTCTTGTGGTCCATCTCGTACTTGTTGCGGACCCCCTTGGGGATCTCGATGGTGACGTCGAACTCCACTGCGCGGTCCTCGCTCGTCCTTGACGTTCGTTACGGCACTAGTGTGGACCACGAGCTGTCGTCAACCCTCATTCATGTGCCTGGTGACGGGTGTGACATTGCCCGTAATCAACTGCGGAGGACTGCGTGCGCGACGAGCCATCGTGGCCGACCGTCGACGGCGACGAGGTGCCCCAGGAGCCGCCGACCGTGCAGGTCGACCGCCCGCGTCCGGCGGATCCGCCGACCATGCGCATCCCCGTACCGCCGCCCGCGAAGCCTCGCCCGGGGAGTCCGTCGCCCGCTGCACGGCCTTCGTCGGGCGATGCTGAACCGATCACGGATCGTGAGAGGCCTTCGACGCCCGCCGAAGCGCCCTCCGGCCGGCCGACCTCCGACGGAGCCTCCGCCGAGAGCGCGGCACCGGGTGAAGCCGGGCGGGCGCGTCCGGAGCGGGTGGCTCCCGCCGGTGGGCGTGCCGAAGAGGGAACGCGCGCCAACGGAGCGGACGAGGTCGTCGAGCCGGTCGAAGCGCCCCGGCGGAAGCGGCCATTGCTGCTGATCGGGGCGTTGGCGATGGTCGTCGTGCTGGCGGGTGGGGCGGTGGTCACGTGGCAGGCGGGCTGGCTGGACGCCCCGCCCGTCCCGACCACGGCCGCGCCGCCGCCGCCCGCACCGGTCTCCCTGGCCCTGAAGGGCGTGGGCGCCGACGCGCCCGTGCCGACCGCCGCGGGCATCGGCTCGGTGCTGGTCAAACCGGCCGGGAACGCCCTGCTCGGCACGCTGACCGGGTCCGTGGTGGACCCGGCGACCGGCGCGGTGCTGTGGAAGCAGGGCGAGACGACCCCGCTGACGCCCGCGTCGACGGTGAAGATCCTGGTCGCGGCGGCGGCGCTGCTCAGCCTGGACCACACCGCGCAGCTCTCGACCAAGGTGGTGCGGGGCGACCAGCCGGGCACCGTCGTGCTGGTCGGCGGCGGCGACCCGACGCTGTCCTCGCTGCCCGCCGACCGCACCACGGTCTACCCCGGCGCGGCGACGCTGGACGACCTCGCGTCCCAGGTCTCCGCGAACGGCCCGGTGACCCGGGTGCTGTTCGACACGAGCCGGTACCGGGGCGACGGCATGGCCCCCGGCTGGGCCCCGGCGGACGTGCCCGAGGGCTACGTCGCGCCGATCGGGCCGCTGATGGTCGACGGCGGGCGGCAGGACCCGACCAGGATGGACAACCCGCGCTCGTCGTCGCCCGCCGACACGGCGGCCTCCGCGCTGGCCGCGCGGCTGGGCGCGTCGTCGGTCGGCCAGGGCGCCGCGCCGGCCGGGGCCCAGGTGCTGGGCGAGGTCAAGTCCGTGCCGGTGGACCAGTTGGTCGAGAACATGATGCAGATCTCGGACAACGTGCTGGCCGAGACGATCGCCCGCGAGGTGGCGCTGGCCAGGGGCCTGGAGCCGACGTTCGCCGGCGCGGTGCAGGCCGTGCGGGCGGTGCTGACCGAGCACGGGTTCGACCTGACCGGCGCGGAGGTCGTCGACGCGTCCGGCCTGTCGGTGAACGACAAGGTGCCCGCGCGGCTGCTGACCGACATCCTCGTGGCGGCGGCCAAGCCCGACGCCTCCGACGCGCGGACCGCCGAGCTGCGTCCGCTGCTGACCGCGCTGCCGGTGGCGGGCGGGAGCGGGACGCTCGCCGGGCGGTACGTCCAGGCGGGCGCCGCGGGCAAGGGCTGGGTGCGGGCCAAGACCGGGACGCTGACCAGGGTGAACTCGCTGGCCGGCGTGGTGGTGGACGTCGACGGCCGGCTGCTGGTGTTCGCCTTCATGTCGCTGAGCCAGTCGGACGACACGAAGGCGGTGCGCGGCGCCTTGGACGAGCTGGCCGCCGCGCTCCGAACCTGCGGCTGCGGCTGACCGACCCGGCGCGGGTGTGTTGCCGGGCGTGCCGCCGCAGGTAGCGTCAGGAGGGTGAGCGCCTCTACGCAGGACCACCGCGCGGCGGGCAGCGACCCCGTCGACTGGGAGCTGGCCGTGGCCACCGCCGCCCGGCTCGTCCGGCCGGGGCCCGTGGTGCCCAGAGCGGAGGCGGACGTCGCGGTCTGGCGGCTGCGCGAGCAGGCCATCGACGCCGAGGTGCACGTCCGGCAGCTCACCGGGCTGGGGCACGGGCTGCCGCTGAAGGCGGGCGAGGTCGTGGACCGGCCCGGCTGGGTCCGGGCGGCCGTCCAGGGTCTCGCCGCGCTGACCGAAGGGGCGCTGCCCAAGCAGTCCGGCGTGTTGAGCGGGGTGCTCGCGGGCACCGCCGGGGTGCAGGCCGGCGTGGTCGTCGCGTTCCTGAGCGCCCGCGTGCTGGGCCAGTACGACCCGTTCTCCGACGACGGGCGGCTGTTGCTGGTCGCGCCCAACATCGTCGGCGCGCAACGGGCGCTGGACGTCCCCGGCGCGGACTTCAGCATGTGGGTCTGCCTGCACGAAGGCACCCACCGGCTCCAGTTCACCGCCGTGCCGTGGCTCGGCGGGCACTTCTCCGGCCTGGTGTCCACGCTGCTCGGCACGATGGACGACGGCGTCGCGCCCAGGCTGCGCGACCTGCCCAGGCGGCTGCGTGAAGCGGGCGGGTTCGTGGACCTGCTGCAGAGCCCCGCCCAGCGCGACGTGCTGGACCGGCTGATCGCCCTGTCCACGCTGCTCGAAGGGCACGCCGACCACGTGATGGACGCGGTCGGCCCCGACGTCGTGCCGTCCGTGGCGGTCATCCGGGAGAGGTTCACCGCGCGCCGCAAGGGCGGCGGGGTGCTCGACCGGCTCCTGCGGACCGTGCTGGGCGTCGAGGCGAAGGTCCGGCAGTACGCGGAGGGCGCGGCCTTCACCCGGCACGTGGTCGGCCAGGTCGGCATGTCCGGGTTCAACACCGTGTGGACCAGCGCCGACACGCTGCCCACCCGCGCCGAGATCGCCGACCCCGCTGCCTGGCTGCGCCGCGTCGCACCGTGAACGGACCGCTGGCCGAGGTTCGCACGGCCGTGAAGCGGTTCCTCGCGGAGCACCGGCCGGAGCGGGTCGCGGTCGCCGTGTCGGGTGGCGCGGACTCGCTCGCCCTCGCCGCCGTCACGGCCGGACTCGCGCCCGGGTCGACCGCGGTGATCGTGGACCACGGGTTGCAGCAGGACTCCGCCGAGGTCGCCGCCGAAGCCGCGCGCACGTGCGCCGGGCTCGGCCTGGAAGCGGAAGTCCGAAGGGTCGTCGTGGCCGGCCGGGGAGGGCCCGAGGCCGCCGCCAGACGGGCCCGGTACGCGGCGCTGAGACCCGAGCGGGGCGTGGTGCTGCTCGGCCACACCCGCGACGACCAGGCCGAGACCGTGCTGCTCGGCCTGGGCCGCGGCTCCGGTCCGCGCAGCATCGCCGGGATGCGGCCCTACGACCCGCCGTGGGGACGACCGCTGCTCGGCGTGTCGCGGGAGACGACCAACGCCGCGTGCGCCGAGCTGGACCTCCGGCCGTGGATCGACCCGCACAACTCCGACCCCGCCTACACCCGCGTCCGGCTGCGCGCCGAGGTGTTGCCGCTGCTGGAGGACGTCCTGCGGCACGGCGTGGCCGACGCGCTGGCCCGCACCGCCGCGCAGCTCCGCGAGGACTGCGACGCGCTGGACGCGCTGGCCGAGGCGTTCCAGGGCGACCGGCAGGCCGTCGGCGACCTCGAACGCCTGCCGCCGGCCCTCCGCCGACGTGTTCTTCGTCTCTGGCTGCTCGGCGCGGGGGTGCCCGAGTTGTCCGACTCGCACCTCCGCCGCGTGGACGCGCTGGTCGGCGGGTGGCACGGGCAGGGCGGGGTCTGGCTGCCCGGCGGCTTTGTGGCACGCCGCCTGCATGGCAGGCTGCGGGTGGAACCGGTTCAGTCATGACAATAAGGGGATCGTCCGTGTACGACGGCGACATCGCCTCCGTGCTCATCACCGAGCAGGAAATCAGCGACAAGGTCACGGAGCTGGCCAACAAGGTCGCGGCCGACTACCCGGCCGACGGCGGGTCCGACCTCGTCTTGATCACCGTGCTCAAGGGCGCGGTGATGTTCATGACCGATCTGGCCAGGGCGCTGCCGGTGCCCGTGCAGCTTGAGTTCATGGCGGTCAGCTCTTACGGCTCATCCACCTCGTCATCCGGCGTGGTGCGCATCATGAAGGACCTGGACCGCGACATCGTGGACCGGGACGTGATCATCGTCGAGGACATCATCGACTCCGGTCTGACGCTGTCCTGGCTGCTCAAGAACCTGGCGTCGCGCAAGCCGCGCTCGCTGGAGGTGTGCTCGCTGCTGCGCAAGCCGGACGCGGTCAAGGTCGACGTGCCGGTGAAGTACGTGGGCTTCGAGATCCCCAACGAGTTCGTCGTCGGCTACGGCCTGGACTACGCCGAGCGGTACCGGGACCTGCCCTACATCGGCTCGCTGGACCCGAAGGTCTACTCAAGCTGAGAGAGGGGGCGCCCCGGTCGGACGCCCCCTCCTCCAGTCGAGCGGTCAGCAGTTCGGCCGGCACCGCCGCTGCGAGATGGCGTCCAGCAGCACGGCCTTGATGTCGGCGGGCTGCAACGCCTGGTAGGACTTGCCGCCGGTCGCGTCGGCCATCTGCTTGAGCGCCGCCATGTCGGCGTCCGGCCCCAGCCCGACCATGAACAGCGGCACCGGCCGCGCCGGGTCGGCCTCCTTGCGCAGCAGCTCCAGCAGCTCGGCGAGCTTGATGGTGGAGATGTCGTCGTTGCTGCCGTCGGTCATGATCGTGACCGAGTTGATCAGGTTCGGGTTGAACGTCTGCTGCGCGTACCGGAACGAGGCCAGCACGGTGTCGTTCAGCGAGGTGCCGCCGCCGACCATGGCCGGCACCGAGCCCGCGCCCTTTTCGAGCTGCGTGCGGCGCGGCGCGCCCCCGATCGGCTCGCCCAGCGGTCCGGTCGGCACCAGCTCGACGTAGCCCTTCGGCTTCTTGTTCGTGGAGAACGCCCAGAGCCCGATCTCCGAGGTGTCCGGCAGCATCGACAGGGCGGTCAGGGCCGCCTCCTTGGCCGCCACGACCCGCGTCAGCTCGCTGCCCTGCATCTTCTCGGCCATCGAGCCGGAGACGTCCAGCACGGCCAGGATGCGGGTGTCCAGGCTCACCGCGCCCCACGTGCGCAGCAGCTCCGACACCTGGTCCGGGGACGGCGTCGCGACGATGGTCACGTCGTCGCCGCGCACGCCGTCCTGCTCGTTCGTCCAGCCCTGCGGAGCCTTGCCGTCGGCGGTGCGGAAGCCCGCCTCGGCGAACCGCTGGGCGGTCCGGCCGGTGCGCAGGGCCTGCTCGAAGCCCTCGGCGGCCTGCGCGGTGCCGGCCGACTCGCCGCTGCGGCCGACCCGCACCACCGGGAAGTCGAAGCCGACCGTGCCCTCCTTCGGGTAGGACGCCACGACCCGGCGTGACCCGGCGGCCCGGTTGGCGGCCAGCACGGACTGCTCGGACGCGGTGAACACGGGCGCGTTGTCGGTGCCCTGCACGACCTTGCCGAACGCGTCCCGCACGGACGGCTGGGCGGTGCGCCCGATCCGCATCAGCGCGCTGATCAGCTCCGGCTTGGGGGTGCCGTCCGGGTTGCCCAGTTGCGCGCGGACGACCGCGAGCGTGGCCAGGCCCTCGGTGGACGTGGTGGGGTCGCTCAGCGTCACGGTGACCCGCGGGTCCACCACCTTCGCCCAGGTCACCGGCGTGACGGGCCAGCCGAGGTCGGTCATCGCCCGTTCGGAGCCGGCGATCACCAGCGGTGACGAGGCCAGCGAGCCGCGGATCTCCAGGCGGGGCGCGTCGACGCCCTGGTCGCCGGCCTGCCGCTGGGTCTCGGCGGCCCACATGGACGAGTCCGGGATCCACAGCGCGGGCGGGTTGATCTGCGCGGTGGGCAGTTCGTGGGACACGTCGGCCGCGCCGCGCGCCTCGATCTGCACCTGCACGCACTTGCCGTCGACGATGGGCTGGCCGGCCTGGTAGTCGTCGGCCGCGCCGCGCACCACCTCCTCGGCCGCCGGGGTGACCGCGACCTTCAGCGGGAGGGTGCCCTTGCACTCCGGGCCGCTGGTGGCCTGGAGCGCGACGACGGTGACGCCGCCGGCGGCGAGGACGCCGACCAGCGCGCCGATCGGGAGTGCGATCCGGCGTGCGCGGCCGGGAGGACGCTCGGTGCGAGCTGACATACCGTGAGTACCTTTGGTTGGTGTTCACCCTTCCGGGTGGGCGTCGAACACTCGGTAGCTGCCGAGGATGACACGGGTCGCTCAGGTGACAAGCACTCGTGTGCTACGTCACTTGAGCGGGTCTCACTTCGCGACTACCTGTTGGTAACGTCGTGCCCCTGGTAACTGTTACGGCGATTTCCGCCACCCGGTTCATGATCTTTTGCCTCGTCGGTGAACCCTTCTGACCTGCGCACCGTGTTCGCGGTCACCACGGGGAACACTTGACGGGTCTCGCCCGTTGGTCGGACAAGACGTGACAGCCCCGCACGCGGAGCACTCCGCCCGTGCCTCGGGCGGTAGGCTGGTCGGACGGGTCGTGCCCGTCCGCGCCCGTCACCAAGTCAGGGAGGGTCGAGG
This sequence comes from Actinosynnema sp. CS-041913, assembly GCF_050942485.1. Classification (NCBI taxonomy): domain Bacteria; kingdom Bacillati; phylum Actinomycetota; class Actinomycetes; order Pseudonocardiales; family Pseudonocardiaceae; genus Actinosynnema; species Actinosynnema sp. CS-041913. Next base: position 368,988 of record NZ_CP192037.1, read on the forward strand.
CCGCCCGCCGGCCGTAAGTGAATGGACCGCAAGCGCCTGCTTCGCAACCCGCTGCTGTGGATCGTGGCGGTGTTGCTGCTCTACTACGCCTTCACCGTGCTCTTCGACGACGCTCGGGGCTACACCCCGGTCAAGACGTCCCAGGCACTGCAGCAAGTCCGGGACGGCAAGGTCAAAGAAGCGACGATCGAGGACAAGGAGCAGCGCCTCAAACTGACCCTCAACGACGGGGTGACCTTCGAAGGTCACAACCGGTTGATCACGCAGTTCCCGGCGAGCTCCACCGACGAGGTCTTCACCATCCTCGACCAGGCGGGCAACAAGCCGACCGTCGAGACCAAGGTCAGCCAGGACTCGTTCCTGATGCAGATGCTGCTGTACCTGGTCCCGCTCGGCCTGCTGTTGCTGCTGCTGATGTGGATGATGAACAACGCCCAGGGCGGCGGGAACCGCGTCCTGAACTTCGGCAAGTCCAAGGCCAAGCAGTTGTCCAAGGACATGCCGAAGACGACGTTCGCGGACGTCGCCGGCGCCGAGGAGGCCGTCGAGGAGCTGGAGGAGATCAAGGACTTCCTCCAGAACCCCGGCCGCTACCAGGCCCTGGGCGCGAAGATCCCGAAGGGCGTCCTGCTCTACGGCCCGCCCGGCACCGGCAAGACGCTGCTCGCCAGGGCGGTCGCCGGCGAGGCCGGGGTGCCGTTCTACTCGATCTCCGGCTCGGACTTCGTCGAGATGTTCGTCGGTGTCGGCGCCTCCCGCGTGCGCGACCTGTTCGAACAGGCCAAGCAGAACGCGCCGTGCATCATCTTCGTGGACGAGATCGACGCGGTCGGCCGCCATCGCGGCGCGGGCCTCGGCGGCGGCCACGACGAGCGCGAGCAGACGCTGAACCAGCTCCTCGTGGAGATGGACGGCTTCGACTCGCGCGGCGGGATCATCCTGATCGCGGCGACCAACCGGCCCGACATCCTGGACCCGGCGCTGCTGCGCCCCGGCCGGTTCGACCGGCAGATCCCGGTGTCCGCGCCCGACCTCAAGGGTCGCAAGCAGATCCTCCGCGTCCACTCCAAGGGCAAGCCGCTGCACCCGGACGCGGACCTGGACGGCCTGGCCAAGCGCACCGTGGGCTTCTCCGGCGCGGACCTCGCGAACGTCATCAACGAGGCCGCCCTGCTCACCGCCCGCAAGAACGGCACCGTCATCACCAGCGTCGAGCTGGAGGAGTCGGTGGACCGCGTGATCGGCGGTCCGGCCCGCAAGAGCCGGATCATCTCCGAGAAGGAGAAGAAGATCACCGCCTACCACGAGGCCGGGCACGCCCTGGCCGCGTGGGCGATGCCGGACATCGACCCGGTCTACAAGGTCACCATCCTCGCCCGCGGCCGGACCGGCGGTCACACGCTGTCCGTGCCCGAGGAGGACAAGGACCTGATGACCAGGTCCGAGATGATCGCCCGGCTGGTGTTCGCGCTGGGTGGGCGCTCCGCCGAGGAGCTGGTCTTCCACGAGCCGACCACCGGCGCGTCCAACGACATCGAGCAGGCGACCAAGATCGCCCGCGCGATGGTCACCGAGTACGGCATGTCCGCCCGGCTCGGGGCCGTCAAGTACGGCCAGGAGCAGGGCGAGCCCTTCCTCGGGCGCACGGCGGGCCGGCAGGCCGACTACTCGCTGGAAGTCGCGCACGAGATCGACGAGGAGGTGCGCGAACTCATCGAGGCCGCGCACACCGAGGCGTACGAGGTGCTCAACACCTACCGGGACGTGCTCGACTCGCTGACGCTGGAGCTGATCGAGAAGGAGACCCTGCACCAGAAGGACCTGGAGCGGGTCTTCGCCGGTGTCGAGAAGCGGCCGCGGATCACGAAGTTCAACGACTTCGGCAACCGCACGCCGTCCGACAAGCCGCCGGTCAAGACCCCGGCGGAGCTGGCGAAGGAACGCGGCGAGCCGTGGCCGCCCGCCATCGAGGACACCCTGGACCAGGAGCTGCCGCCGGCGCAGGACCCGGTGCCCGCGCCGCCGCCCGCCGTCCCGAACGGCAACGGCGCGCCGTTGCAGCCGCAGCACCCGTCGTCCGGCCCGCCGAACTACGGCGCGCCGCCCGGCTGGACGCCGGCGACCGTGCCCGGCGGGGGGCAGCCGCCCCCGTGGCAGCCGGAGCACACCGACGCCGAGGCGGGGAAGCGCTCGTTCGACACTGATCCGGACAACCGCACGTGACCGAGATCGACCAGACCGGCCTCCCCGCGAACGGGGGGGCCGGTTCCACGAGGCGGACGTTCGACCAGCGGCGGGCCGAGGCCGCGGTGCGCGAGCTGCTGCTCGCGTGCGGTGAGGACCCGGAGCGGGAAGGCCTCCGGGACACCCCGGCCCGGGTCGCGCGGGCGTACCGGGAGCTGTTCGCCGGCCTGTACGCGGATCCCGACTCGGTGCTGGCGAAGACCTTCGACGAGAGCCACGAGGAGCTCGTCCTGGTCACCGACATCCCGATGTTCTCGTTCTGCGAGCACCACCTGCTGCCGTTCCACGGGGTCGCGCACGTCGGGTACATCCCGAACGAGCACGGCCGGGTCACCGGCCTGTCCAAGCTGGCCCGGCTGGTGGACCTGTACGCGAAGCGGCCACAGGTGCAGGAGCGCCTGACGTCGCAGGTCGCGGACGCCCTGGTGCGCCGGCTGGAGCCGCGCGGCGTGATCGTCGTGGTGGAGGCCGAGCACCTGTGCATGGGGATGCGCGGCGTCCGCAAGCCCGGCTCGCGGACCACGACGTCCGCCGTGCGCGGGCTGCTGCGCTCGTCGGCGTCCACCCGGGCGGAGGCCATCGAGCTGATCAAGGGACGCACGCGGTGAGCTTGCCTCGGCCGGGGCATTGCGTGGTGCTGGGCGTCCTGAACGTCACCCCGGACTCGTTCTCCGACGGCGGCCGGTACCTGGGCCGGTCCGACGCGGTCGAGCACGGGGTGGCGATGTTCCGCCGCGGGGCGGACCTGATCGACGTGGGCGGCGAGTCGACCCGTCCGGGCGCGTCGCGGGTCGACCCCGCGGTGGAGGCGGCCCGCGTCGCCCCGGTGATCCGCGAGCTGGTCGCCCGGGGTGTGCCGGTGTCGGTGGACACCATGCGGGCCGAGGTCGCCGTCGCCGCCCTGGAGGCGGGCGCGTCCATCGTGAACGACGTGTCCGGCGGGTTGGCGGACCCGGAGATGGCGTCCGTGGTGGCGTCCGCCGGGGTGCCTTACGTGCTGATGCACTGGCGTGGGCACAGCCGTGAGATGGATCAGCTCGCCGTGTACGACGACGTGGTGCACGACGTGCGGGACGAACTGCGCGCGCGGGTCGATGTCGCTCTCGCGGCCGGGGTCTCCGCCGACAACATCGTCCTGGATCCCGGTCTGGGGTTCGCCAAGAACGCCTCGCACAACTGGCAGCTCCTGAACCGGCTGGACGAGCTGATGGAGCTGGGCTTCCCGGTGCTGGTGGGAGCGTCCCGCAAACGTTTCCTCGGCACTCTGCTGGGCGACCGCGCGCCGGACGGCCGCGAGGACGCCACCGCCGCCGTGTCCGCTTTGGCGGCCTTCGTCGGGGCGTGGGGCGTGCGGGTGCACGACGTGGACAAATCGCTGGACGCCGTGGCCGTGGCGCGTGCGTGGAGGGCTGGACGTGGCTGACCGGATCTCGTTGCGCGGCCTGCGGGTGCGCGGTTTCCACGGCGTCTTCGAGCACGAGCGGCGGGACGGCCAGGACTTCCTGGTCGACGTCACGGCGTGGCTGGACCTGTCGCGCGCGGCGGCCACCGACGACCTGCGGGAGACGCTGCACTACGGCGAGCTGGCCGAACGCGCGGCGGCGGTCGTGGCCGGCGAGCCGTACGACCTGATCGAGACCGTGGCGGGGAAGATCGCGGACGAGGTGATGACCGACCTGCGCGTGCGGGCGACCGAGGTGACGGTGCACAAGCCGTCCGCGCCCATCCCGCTGACGTTCGCGGACGTGGCGGTCACCGTGAGGCGCACCCGTGACTAGGGCGGTGCTGTCGATCGGCTCGAACCTGGGTGATCGGCTGGGGCATCTCCGGTCGGCGGTCGCCGGGTTCGCCGACGTGCTGGTCGCGGTGTCGCCGGTGTACGAGACCGCGCCGTGGGGCGTGACCGACCAGGACGACTTCCTGAACGCCGTGCTGATCGTGTCCGGCGCGCTCGGCCCGTGGGACTGGTTGCGGCGGGGTCAGGAGCTGGAGAACGCGTCGGGCCGCGTCCGGACGCTGCGGTGGGGGCCCCGGACGCTGGACGTCGACGTGGTGACCGTGGACGGGGTGACGTCCGACGATCCTTCGCTGCTGCTGCCGCACCCCGGTGCGTTCGAGCGGGCGACCGTGCTGGTGCCGTGGCTGGACGTGGAGCCGGACGCCGTGCTGCCGGGTCACGGGAGGGTGGCGGACCTGGTGGCGGGGCTCGACGTGGGCGGGGTCGAGCGGCGGGACGACCTGGTGCTGGAACCTCACCGGTTCGAGTGACGACAGCGGCCGACTTTCAAAGTAGTTTCAAAGTCATGGCCGCCCCACTGGAAGTCCCGTTCTCCGAACTGATCAACAAGCCCAAGGACACCTTGGCGAAGTTGAAGCAGACCCCGGACGGTCGCCTGCGCCTGCGCCGGCGCGACGCCGAGGACCTGATGCTCACCACCGTGTCGCGGGCGGCGAACCGCGGCGCGGCCGAGTCGGTGGCGAGCCGCCTGCTGGCCGCGATGCTCGTGCGCGACGCCCACGCACGAGGCGCGGCGGCCGAGGCGGTGCGGGAGATCTTCCCGTGGGTCCGGTACCTGTCCGAGGAGGGCGTCCACGAGTTCGTGGCCGAGCTGGTGGACACCCTGAACGCCACCGCGGACCTGGACACTGACGAGCCGGTGCAGGTGGTCGTCATAGCGTGGAAGAACACCGCCGACATCCTCGCCGACCCGGTGCTGCTCGCGCACCTCCAGCAGGATCACTACGGCGACTTCGGCCCCGTGCCGATGCCGGCGGTGGAGGAATGACCCCTAGGCGCGTTGACCGGGTGGCTCCGCCACCGCGTTCGGAGGACTGGGATGTGATCTTCGCGGACAACGACGCCGCGAAGGGCTGGGAGGAGTTGTGCCGACAGTCCGCCGCGAACACCTTCGAAGCCTGGCACCGGTTGCGCACCGACCCGGCGCCACGGCTGAACACCAGGCGTCAGCACAGACTCCGGAACACCCTCGCGCACGGCACTCGGGCGGGCCGCCAGTTGCCCCAGTACCAGATCGAGGTGACGGGCAGCGGGCGGGTCTGGTACCTGCTGGACGCGGAGAACCGGACGGTGTGGGTCGTCCTGGCCGGCACCGGGCATCCCAAGGAGACCGAGTGATCCCAAGGCGACCGACCAGAGGTCGGGATCGGACTGCGGCGGCCGGTGGGCGGGGTTAGCGTCGGCGCGGGAGGTCGGTGATGAGCAACGCGGTCACGTACGACGCCGCGCGGCGGCGGATCATCAGCCTGGTCACCAACGGCGATCCGGCGGCCGAGGTCGAGGCGTGTCCGGGGTGGACGGTCAAGGACGTGGTCGCGCACCTCGCCGGTGGGTTGGGGGATTTCGTCAACCGCGATCTCGACGGGGTGGAGACCGGCGAGTGGGGTGAGCGGCAGGTCCGGCAGCGTCGCGATCGGACGTTGGGCGACCTGTTGGTCGAGTGGGAGCGGAACTTCCAGATCGCCGAAGGGGTGTTCGACTCGCCGATGGGCGCGGTGCTGATCGCCGAGATCATCGAGCACGAGCACGACATCCGCACCGCGCTCGGGCGGGCCGGCGAGCGGGACAACGTCGCGGTGCGGGCGGCGTTGACGCGGCCGTTGCAGGAGGTGGACAAGCGTTTGCGGGAGGGGCATCTGCCCGCGTTGCGGATCACGTTGGAGCACGGCGACCGGATCCTCGGCGAGGGCGAGCCTGCGGTGACGCTGCGCACGTCGTCGTTCGAGCTGCTGCGGGTCGTGGGCGGTCGGCGGAGTGAGGGGCAGATCCGGTCGTTGGACTGGGACGCCGACCCGACGCGGTGGTTGAGCGCCGTCCAACTGTTCGGCACGCGGGAGACCGCGCTGGTCGAATGACACCATGGGGAGCGTGAGGTTCACCAAGCCCCGTGATCTGCTCGCGGCCGGACTCATCGCGGGACTGCTCGCGCACCTGCTGCTCCGGCTCGCCTACGACACGTTGCCCCCGCTGCCCACGTTCGCCGGGTTCACGCTGCTCGTCATCGCGTTGGTCAACCTGATCCTGGGTTTCTCGCTGCGCGCGCGCATCCGGCGCAAACCCGGTACCGAGCCCGTCCAGCCGCTGACCGCCGCCCGAGCCGTCGCGCTGGCCAAGGCCTCGTCGCTGCTCGGCGCGATCATGGCGGGCGCGTGGGCGGGAGTGTTGATCTACTTGCTGCCGGTGCGCGGCGAGTTCGAGGCCGCCGACCACGACATGGTCAGCGCGATCGTCGGATTCGTCTGCGCCGCCGCGTTGATCGGCGCGGCGCTGTGGCTGGAGCACTGCTGCAAGACGCCAAAAGATTCCCGTCAGGACGGTTGAATACCGACGCGGAGGTCTCAATCGGGTAACTGACCGGTACGGTAGGGCGCATGACCGGGCGAGGCACGTCGCAGGACGACGAGCAGCAAGATCACGGTCGTGGCTCCGGGCGACTACTGCTGGTAGCAGCATTGGCGCTCGCGTTGGGTGCCGCGGCGGTGCTGGTGCTGAGCGACAACGCCCGCTGGCTGAGGCTGGCCGTCGTCGCGGCGCTGTGGGCCGCGCTGGTCGGAGCCTTCCTCGCCGCCCGCTACCGGCGCCAGATCAACGACCGCGAGGACGAGGTCGCCGACCTCCAGTCGGTGTACGAGCTGGAGCTGGAGCGCGAGGTCGCCGCACGTCGCGAGTACGAGCTGGAGATCGAGGCCGAGACCCGCAAGCGGGTGCAGGAAGAGGCGAAGGACGACCTGGAGGCGCTGCGCGGCGAGCTGCGCGCCCTGCGGGAGAACCTGGAGGCCCTGCTCGGCGGCGAGGTCCTGGTCGAACGGGTGGCGCTGCGCGCCGAGTCGACCCGGATGCGCTCGCTGTCCGACCAGTCCCGGCTGATGGCGCTGAGTGACCAGCGGATCATCACCGCTGGCCCCGCCAAGACGACGGTGAAGAAGGCCGTCGACAAGCCCTCGGCGGACCGGACGGAACTCATCGAACGGGTCGCGCACGACACCACGCGCAAAGACCAGGTTCGGCGTCCCGAACCCGTTCGCCCAGACCTCGGCCGCCCAGATCCGGGCCGCCCAGACCACGGTCGCCCGGATCTCGGCCGCCCGGACCACGGCCGCCCGGACCCAGCCCGTCGCGACCCGGCCCAGCCGGCCCGCCGCGAACCGGCCCGCGCGAGCCAGCAGCGTCCCGCCGTGGTGGTCCGACCAGGCGCCCCGGACCCGACCGAACGCGTCAATCGCGCAGACGTCGCCGCCCGCCTGAACCCGCCGACCCCGGCCGGCCGCACCCCGGAGCCGACGCGCCGCGTCGAGCCCGTGCGCGAGTCGGCAGGAGCCGGCGCCGCTTCCGCACCACGCAACGCGGAAGCCCGCCACCCCGAAGCCGCCCGACTCGACGTCTCACCCGACCCTCGCCCCCAGTCCGCTCCCGCCGGTTCTGCCCACGCCGGCTCCGGACACGCCGGCGCGGGAAACGCCGGGTCCGCGCACGGCAAGACATCGCGACCGGACGCTTCCCGCGCGGAGTCGTCCCGGGTAAACGGATCACGTGCGGCGGCGGAGCGGAAATCCGAGCCGTCCAGGACCGAGCACACGATTCAGCGGCGCAGCCGTATCGCCGAGCGGACGGAGATGATCAGCCGCGACGCGCTCGCCGCCGACCAGGCCGCCCGTCAGGCACCACCCGCCGACCCGCCCGCCCGCCGCGTGTCGCCCGCTGAACAGACCGGTGGCTACCGCCCGGTGTCGGCGAGCGAGGCCGGTGGTCATCGCGCGGCGTCCGGCGCGAACGGGACGGGCACACATCACCCGGTGTCGGCCGCGAACGGAACGGGCACACACCGCCCGGTATCGGCCGCGAACGAGACGGGCACGCACCACCCGGTGTCGGAGTCGGGGCGGGCGGAGCAGGGGGGCGGTGGTCATCGGGCCGCCGAGCAGAGTGGGTACCTGCCGGTGTCGGCTGAGCCTGCCAAGCGGTCCTCCACCGAGTTGTCCACCGGGCGTCGGGCCGCTGACGAAAGTGGTGGTCGGCGGCGGGCCGAGGATCGTCGGGATGGCCGGTCCGCCGGTCGGCGCAGTGCGCCCGAGCCCGCCGAGCCTGCCGGGGCCCATGCCGACGGCAAGTCCGTCAGCGAGTTGTTGGCCGCGTTCGGCGGGGGCGAGTCCCCGCGTCGTCGTCGGCGGCGTGGTGAGGACTGAGCTACTTGTCGATGTCGCCGACCACCACGGCGAACGAACCCAGCACGGTCGGCAGGTCGTCCACCCTGGTTCCCGGCAGCAACGCCGACAGCGCCTGCACGTTGTTGAACGACGGCGTCCGCAGCTTGAGCCGCCAAGGCGTCTTCTCGCCCCGGGACGCCAAGTGCACCCCGGACGTCCCCAGCGGCGCCTCGACCCGGGTGTACACCGAGCCCTCGGGCGCTTTGACGGCCTTGGGCAGCCGCAGGTTCACCGGTCCGCCCGGGAGTTGGTCCAGGCTCTGCCCGACCAGCCGGACGGACTGCCGCACCTCGTCCACCATGCACGACACGCGGGCCGCCGCGTCGCCGTCCGTGCGCACCACCGGGGTCACGTCCAGGTTCCGGTAGCCGGGCAGCGGGTCGTCGCGGCGCAGGTCGAGGTCCACTCCGGACGCCCGGCCGATCGGTCCGGTCACGCCGAACGCCAGCGCCGCATCCCTTGACAGCACACCGATCCCGGCCAGCCCGTCGGGCACGTCACCGATGTCCACTGTGGACAACGCGGCGCGGACGCGGTCGGTCCAGCCGGCCGGGACGTCCTCGCGCAGGCCGCCGATCCGGTTGAACATGAAGTGGATCCGCCCGCCGGACGCCTCCTCCAGCACCGCCTGGACGGCCTCGCGGCCCCGTGCGGCGGACCGGCCGGTGAGCGGGGTCAGGAAGACCAGGTGGGCCATGATCCGGTTCAGCTCGCACAGCACCACCCGCAGCACCTGGGCGCGGGGTGGGACGTCCATGCCGGTCATGAGTTCGACGGCCAGCGCGACGGCCAGCTCGTTGCAGAACGCCGCCAGCCAGTCGTGGCGGTTGGCCAACGTCAGCACCTGGCGGTAGTCGCGGACCTCGAACAGCTTCTCCGCGCCCCGGTGCAGGTGGCCGACGAGGGGTTCGGCGGCGGTGATGACCTCGTCGTCGCGGACGGTCAGGCGCAGCCGGTACGCGCCGTGCGCCGACGGGTGCAGCGGGCCGAGGTCCACCACCCGGTCCACGCCCAGGTGGCGCGCCCCGGCCCCGACGCCAACGGTGATCTCCACCGGCCCATGCTCGCACGCCACCCGGCGCCGGCTGCCGACAGCGGGCCCTCCTGCGGTCGGCGGTGTCGATCGCAGGACAGTCGGCGTTGCCGGGCCGCTCCTCGGTCAGTCGGCCGTGACGGCGAACAGGAAGCAGCCGTGGGAGACGCTGCGCACCTGCACCTCCACGACGTCGGGATCGTTCAGCATCCCCTCGATCCGCTCGGTCAGCTCGTCCGGCTGGGCGATCCCACCGCCGTGGATGCGGCCGTCGGCGTCGTAGGCGCGCAGGGCGCGGTGGTTGTGGCGTAGTGCCTCGGGCAGTTCGTGCAGCTCATCGGGACCGTCGCAGGGCAGCATGTGGATGAACACCGGACCGAGTTCCGCGTACGGGCCGCGCCCGGCGTGCGGGGTGTGGCGGAACAGCACGAGCGGCTCGCCGACGCCCGCCTTGCGCAGGCAGCACCGCAGGGGCGCGCCGGGCGACTCGTCCCGCAACTCGTGGAACTCGTCCGTCCCGGCCAGCTTCCGCGCCCGTTCCAGCACGTCCGCGGGCAATGCGTGAATCCTCATGCCGTCCAGCCTCATCACCGGAGCCGTGCGGAGCCGGCGGTCTTCGGACGTGGCGGCTCACCACACCGGGCGGATGCCGCCCGAGTCGGCGCGGCCCAGGTACGTGCTCAGGCCGGCGCGCAGCGTCTCGAACTCGGCCGGGCCGACGATCCGCGCGAACTCCTCGTCCAGCTCCGCCCACAGCCGGTCGGCGAGCCGCAGGTAGTCGCGCCCCTTGGCGGTCAGGGCGAGGGACTGGGCGCGGCGGTCGGTCGGGTGGGGTGTGCGGCGCACGTAGGACCAGTCGACCAGTTCCGCCACGGTCTTGGTCGCCGCCTGCTTCGACACGCCGAGGTGCGCGGCCAGGTCCACGGCGGTGGGGTGCGGGTGGGCGGCGAGGTAGCGGAAGACGAAGCCGTGGGCCGGGCGGAGGGGTTCCAGGCGGTGTTCGGCCAGGTGTTCGTGGAAGCGGTCGGTCATCGCGCGGAAGGTTCTGGCCAGCAGCATCGACACGGGTTCCACAGTCGCCTAGTCTGCAACTAGACAACCTGGTTGACTAGTGGGGAGAGTCCGCATGTTCGAACGGAACGGGTTCGTGTTCCGGCCGCTGGCCGTGCCGTCCAAGGGGTCGACGCAGATCGCGCTGTGGACGGTCGACGTGCCGGCGGGCGCGATCGGGGAGAAGCACCAGGTCGACAAGGAGGAGGTGTTCCACGTCCTCGACGGGCACGTCACCATCCACGGCGCCGACGCCGGGCCGGGGGACACGGTCGTCGTGCCGCCGTTCACCGAGTTCGAGCTGTCCGGCGGGCCGGCCAAGGTCCTGGTGGCCACGTCGGTCGGGATCACCGGGCGGGTCGGGGACGTGACCATCACCCCGCCCTGGTCGCTCTGAGACCGCCGAGCCTGGACCGGTCGGAACTGCCAGGCGGTGGCCAGAGGGCTGCCGAGCGGAGGCGCGGTCAGGGCTGCCAGGGCGGGAGCGGGGGGAGCAGGGCGGACACCGGGATGCCGACGCCGTGCAGCAGCCACCCGAACGAGCCCAGACCGCCGACCGCCCGCAGCTCGGCGACCCGGGACGCCCGAGCGGCCGACTCCAGCCACGCCATCCCGCTGCCCTCGGCGGTCGTGACCAGGTCCAACGCCGTCAGCGCGGCCCGTTGCGACACGAGCACCCAGTCACCGCCGGCCGCGTCGGCGCACGCGTCCAGCGCCACGTGCGCGGTCAGGTCGCAGGAGCCGTCGAACACCGGCGGTACCACGCGGCCGTCGCGGTAGGCGGTGAACGTCCCCGAGCGGTACCGGCCCGCCGCCCGGTCGGCCCGCAGGTGTCCGTAGTCGACGGCCAGCGCCGCGCCGCGCACCCTGGACACCGCGTCCGCCCAGGCCGCGTCCCGGGGCGCGCCGATCTCCGCGTGCCAACCCGGCTCCAGCGGCCACCAGCGGGCCAGCCACGGGTCGTCGTGCGGGCCCACGACCAGCGGGCACGGGATGGCGTCGAGCCACTCGTGGCCGATCAGCAGGCCTTCGACCCGGCTCGGGAGGGCGTCCGTCCAGCGGACGCCGGGCAGCGACCTCGCGGGCCCCACGTCCACGGCCGTCACGCGCAGGCGGCGGGCCAGGGAGCCGGACGCCAGCGAGCGGACGGCTTCCGACAGCTCTCCGCCGCCCGCGCCGACGTCGACGAAGTCCAGGCGGACCGGCCGACCCAGCGCGAAGTCCACCCGATCGAGCAACGTGAGTAGCGCTTCGGCCAGCTCAGGGCCGATCAACGGCGCGGTCCGGAAGTGGTCGGCGGGGATCTCGCCCCGGCTGAAGAAGCCTTCCGGGCCGTAGAGCGCGCCGCGCCACGCCGCTTCCGAGCCCCGCATCGGTCAAGTGTCCCTTTAAGGTTGCTCACTGTGACCGCCACCCCTGCCCGCAAGCGCTCGAACCAGCGCCGCTGGACCGTCCTGCTGCCGGTCGTCAGCCTGATCGGGCTAGGCGTCTGCGGCCTGGTGCTGCTCGCCCTGGGCACCAGCAAGATCGGCGCGGGCCCCATCCTGGTCGGCGCGGTGGCGGCGCTGGCGCCGGTCGCGGTGGTGCTGGGCGCGTTCCTGTGGGTGGACCGGTGGGAGCCGGAGCCCGCGAAGATCCTGCTGCTGGCGTTCGCCTGGGGCGCGTGCGGCGCGACCATCACCTCGCTGGTGTTCAACCAGACCGCGCACGTGCTCGGCGAGCTGATCAACAACGGCGACGGCTCGACGTTCGCCGCCGTCGTGGGCGCGCCGATCGTGGAGGAGGCGACCAAGGCGGCGTTCGTGATCGTGCTGTTCCTGCGCCGCCGCGAGGAGTTCGACGGCGTGGTGGACGGCATCGTCTACGCGGGCGTGACCGCCGCCGGGTTCGCCTACACCGAGAACATCTACTACTTCGCGCGGGTGTTCGTGGACAGCGGGCTCGGCGACCTGAGCAGCGGGGTGGTGGCGCTGTTCATCCTGCGTGGCGTGCTGTCGCCGTTCGCGCACCCGCTGTTCACGGCGATGACCGGCATCGGGATCGGCATCGCGTCCATGACCGCGAGCCGGCGGGTCCGGATGGTCGCGCCGGTCCTCGGGTACCTGGGCGCGGCCGGGCTGCACTCGCTGTGGAACTTCTCCACCACGGTGGGCACCGGGTCGACGTTCATCAACCTGTACTTCCTGATCATGGTGCCGGTGTTCGCGGGCATGGTGTGGCTGGTGGTCTGGCAGCGCCGCCGCGAGCAGCGGATCGTCGCCGGGCAGTTGCCGGCGATGGCCGTGCAGCGGTGGATCGCGACCAGCGAGGTCACGCTGCTGGCGTCGTTGCAGGGGCGGCGGCGGTGGCGGCGGGCCGTGCGGCGCAAGGTCGGCGACCAGGCCGCGCGGGCCGTGGCCGAGTACCAGGTGGCCGCGACCGAACTGGCGTTCCTGCGGCACCGGATCGCGCTGGGCACCGCCGGGGCGGGGTCGGACGAACGTCACGCCGTGCTGCTGGAAACCCTGCTCACCGCACGTCAGGCCGCGGTCGACGCACCGGGCGCGCTCAAGGCCGCGGGTGGTGTTCGTCGCAGTTGACGGCTGTCCCGGCGGGCGCGGGATTACGCTCGCGGCCGTCGTCCGGTACCCCGCCTCGGGACTGGAACGCCACTGAAGGAGTACGTCGCATGGACGCGACCCCCCGCCCCGCGCGGCTGGCTGTCGGAGTGATCTCGGCGGGCCGGGTGGGCTCGGTGCTGGGCGCCGCCCTGACCAGGGCGGGCCACGTCGTCAGCGCGGTGTCCGCGGTGTCGCGGGACTCGCTGCGGCGGGCGGAGGAGCTGCTGCCGGACGTGCCGGTGCTGTCGCCGCCGGAGGTCGCCGCCGCGGCCGACCTCGTGGTGCTGGCCGTGCCGGACGACGAGCTGGCCGGGCTGGTGCGCGGGCTGGTCGCCACCGGATCGCTGCGGGCCGGGCAGATCGTCGTGCACACCAGTGGCGCGCAGGGGATCGAGGTGCTCGCGCCGGCGGCCGGCGTCGGGGCGCTGTGCGTCGCGCTGCACCCGGTGATGACCTTCACCGGGCGCCCCGAGGACGTCGAGCGGATGACCGCCTGCTCGGTGGGCGTGACCGCCGCCGACGGCGACGAGATCGCCTGGAACGTCGGCGAGGCGCTGGTCGTGGAGATGTCCGCGGAGCCGGTGCGCATCCCGGAGGCCGCCCGCCCGCTGTACCACGCCGCTCTCGCCCACGGGGCGAACCACCTGATCACGCTGGTCGCGGACTGCGCGGACCTGCTGCGCGAGGCCGGGATACCGGACGCCGAGCGGATGCTCGGGCCGCTGCTGTCGGCCGCCTTGGACAACGTGCTGCGGCACGGCGACCGGGCGCTGACCGGGCCGGTGGCGCGCGGCGACGCCGGCACCGTGGCCAAGCACCTGCGTGTGCTGGCGTCCGAGGCGCCTGACACCCTTGCCGCGTACCGGGTTCTCGCGCGCCGCACCGTCGACCGCGCGCAGGCCGCCGGGCTGCTCAAGCCGGAACCGGCCACCGACGTCCGCACCACTCTCGACGAGGACCGATGACCAAGCCGCTCACCAAAGACGACTACGTGCCCGACGACGTCACGGTGCACCGTGACCCGGACCGGCTGCGGCGGGTGGTCCGCGCGCTGCGCGCCGCGGGTCGCAACATCGCGCTCGTGCCCACGATGGGCGCGCTGCACGCGGGTCACCGGCAACTGATCCGTGAAGCGCACGTCATGCAGAACACCGTGGTGGTGGTGTCGATCTTCGTGAACCCCACGCAGTTCGGGCCCTCCGAGGACTTCTCGAAGTACCCGCGGACCTTCGAGTCCGATGTGGACATCTGCCGCGATGAGCGGGTCGGCCTGGTGTTCGCGCCGTCGGCGGAGGACATGTACCTGCCGGGGTCTTCGGTGACCGTGTCGGCAGGGGCGTTGGGGGACGAGTTGGAAGGGGCTTCCCGGCCGGGGCACTTCACCGGGGTGCTGACCGTGGTGTCGAAGCTGTTCAACGTCGTGCAGCCGACGTACGCGGTGTTCGGGGAGAAGGATTACCAGCAGTTGACGCTGATCCACCGGATGGCCCGGGACCTGAACTTCCCGGTCGACGTGGTGGGCGTGCCCACCGTCCGCGAGGCGGACGGGTTGGCGCTGTCGTCGCGCAACCGGTACCTGTCGGAGGAGGAGCGGGCCGCCGCCACGGCGTTGTCCGCGGCGTTGGTGGCCGGCGCGCACGTGAGCGGGCAGGGGGCGGCGGCGGTGCTGGGGGCGGCTTCCGCGACACTGGCCGCCGAGCCCGGGGTCGAGGTCGACTACCTGGAGCTGCGCGCGCCCGACCTGGGCCCCGCACCCGTGAACGGCGACGCCCGGCTGCTGGTCGCCGCGCGGGTGGGCGCCACCCGACTGATCGACAACGCGGCCGTGCTGCTCGGCACGGGCGACGAGTGAGGGGAACCGCGATGTTCCGCACCATGCTCAAGTCGAAGATCCACCGGGCCACGGTGACCCAGGCCGACCTGCACTACGTCGGGTCGGTGACGGTGGACCTCGACCTGATGGAGAGCGCCGACCTGCTCGCGGGCGAGCAGGTCGCGATCGTGGACGTGACCAACGGGGCCCGGTTGGAGACCTACGTCATCCCGGGTGAGCGCGGGTCGGGCGTGATCGGGATCAACGGGGCTGCCGCACACCTCGTCAAGCCCGGTGACCTGGTCATCCTCATCGCCTACGGGCTGATGTCGGATGCCGAGGCCCGGTCGTACGAGCCGCGGATCGTGTTCGTGGACGCGGAGAACAAGGTGGTGGAGCTCGGGGGTGACCCCGCGCACGCGCCGGTCGGGTCCGGGCTGGTGAGCGGGGCTGTCGTGGAGCCCGCGGAACCGGTGTCGGAGACGGTCTCGGAGACCGAGGACGCCACGGCGTTGGACGCGTTGATCCAGGCCGAGAACTGACCGTCGGGGCGTGCGGTCCCGCAGGGCTGATTCGGGTTTAGAGAGGGAGAGCCGTGCTGCTCGCCGTCGATGTCGGTAACACGAACATCGTTCTCGGTCTGTACGACGGGACCGGGGACAAGGCTGCGCTGGTGCGTGACTGGCGGATGCGCACCGATGCGCGGATGACCGCGGACGAACTCGCGTTGACCATGCGCGGGTTGCTGGGCGAGTACGCGGACAAGATCACCGGCATCTCGGCGTTGTCCACCGTGCCCGCGGTGTTGCGGGAGCTTCGGGTGATGTTGGGGCGGTACTACTCCACGGTGCCGAAGGTGCTGGTGGAGCCCGGTGTGCGGACCGGGGTGCCGTTGCTGGTGGACAACCCCAAGGAGGTCGGGTCGGACCGGGTGATCAACACCTTGGCGGCGCACCACCTGTACAGCACGGCTTGTGTGGTGGTGGACTTCGGCACGTCCACGAACCTGGATGTCATCTCGGCCAAGGGGGAGTTCCTGGGCGGGGCGCTGGCTCCCGGGATCGAGATTTCCGTGGACGCGTTGGCCGCCCGGGCTGCCCAGTTGCGGAAGGTGGAGCTGGTCCGGCCCCGGTCGGTGATCGGGAAGAACACCGTCGAGTGTCTGCAATCCGGGATCGTGTATGGGTTTGTGGGGCAGGTTGACGGGCTGGTGCGGCGGATCGTGGACGAGTTGCAGGTCACTGAGCCCGGGGCGGTGACGGTGATCGCCACGGGCGGGTTGGCTCCGTTGGTGGTCGCCGAGTCGGCCACGATTCAGGCTCATGTGCCGGATTTGACGTTGTTGGGGTTGCGGCTGGTGTTTGAGCGCAACATGCGGTGATTGTGGGGGTTGCTCGACTTCTGCCTTGGTGTTGGTGCCTGAGGTGGTGTGGGGTGCCTGAGGTTGGCCTCAAGTTGGCCTCAGGTTGAGTGGTCTGGATTGTCGTACTGCTGTGGTTGGGTGTTTGTCGGGGGCGCTCGGTTTGAGGGGACCTCTGCGGAGCGTGCTCGTCTGCGGTTTCGGGTTGTTTGCTGGGGTGGGTGCCTCGGTCTGCGTGGTGTCGAAGTCGTTCGAGCGTCGCTCGCCCTGGATCGGGACGAAGAGCGTTCAAGCGTCCTCGCCGGACTGGGGACGAAGAGCGCGCTCGCCGCTGGGCTGGCCGCCAAGGATGATCACAAAAGCAGGACTCGGGCGTCGTGTCATCCCCGTATGGCCCAATGCCGCTAAGTTAGGGTCTGTTGCGGTAGAATTCTGTTGTGGCGCGGGTTGGCAGGAAAAAGAAGTCCGGTAAGGATGTCGCGGGTGTGCGGTTGGTCGACCGGATTTCCCTGGGGGTGCTTGCCGAGGTTGTTCCGCGTGATGTGATCGAGGACGTGTTGGTCGAAACGGGGAAACGGGAGCAGCGGACACGGTTGTTACCGGCGCATGTGATGGTGCGTTTCTGTCAGGCGATGTGTCTGTTCCCGGAGGACGACTACGAGGAGGTCATGCGGAAACTCGTCGGTTCGTTGAAATCCATGGCGTCCTGGCGGGACGACTGGCACGTCCCCTCGACATCGGCGATCACCCAGGCCCGACAGAGACTCGGGTCGGAGCCACTGCGACTGTTGTTCGAGAGCGTGGCCGCCCCGGTCGCGGAACCCGGCACGCGGGGGGCGTGGCTGGGATCGCGTCGGCTCATGGCCGTGGACGGTTTCATGCTGGACGTCCCCGACACACCGGGGAATGTCGCGGAGTTCGGCAAGAGCGGCAACGAGTCCAAGGCGAGCGGGTTTCCCCAGGTGCTGGTGGTGGCGTTGGCGGAATGCGGTTCCCACGCGATCGTCGACGCCATCGTCGCCGGATACCGCGGGAACGAGAAGGCCCTGGCCGATGTCCTGGCCCGGTCGGCGGAACCGGGCACGGTCGTCACCGCCGACCGGAACTTCTACAGCTACGCCCTGTGGGGCCGGTACGTCGACACCGGTGCCGACCTGCTGTGGAGGATCGGCTCCGGCGTCACCCTGCCCGTGCTCGAATGGCTGCCCGACGGCTCCTACACCTCGCTCCTGATCAACCCCGCCGTCCAGGCCGCACAAAGAACGAAGCTCATCGAGAACGCCCGCGCCGGACGCGACGTCGACCCCGGACACGGATTCCCCGTCCGGGTGGTCGAATACGACGTGCCCGACCGCGAGGGCAACGGCAGCGGCGAACTGATCTGCCTGGCCACCACCATCACCGAACCGGCCGAGGCCACCGCCGCCGAGCTGGCCTGGGCCTACCACCAACGCTGGGAGATCGAGTCCGCGTTCGACGAGATCAAAACCCACCAACGCGGCCCGGCCAGAGTGCTGCGGTCGAAATCCCCCGACATGGTCCGCCAGGAAATCTGGGCACTGCTGCTCACCCACCACGCCATCCGAACACTGATGTGCCGGGCCGCCGACGAAGCCGACATAGACCCCGACCGCCTGTCCTTCATCCGCGCCTTCAGAACCATCCGCCGCCAGGTCGTCGCCCAGGCGGACTTTTCCCCCTGACCACCGAAGAACCGCACTCCGCGACACCCACCACGAAATCCTCCGAAAACGCACCACCGGACGACGACACCGCACCTGCCCACGAGTCGTCAAACGCGGACGACACAACTCCTACCGAGTCAAAAAACCCGGCGACCACACCACGACACACGACGGACCAGCCACCATCCAACTCCGCTCACCAGTCTTAACTTAGCGGCATTGCCGTATGGCCTGGTCAAAGACCACCACCCTTGTCCAGGGAGCGCAAGCGAAAAGCGTGCTTGCACTCCCTGGACAAGCGCGGTTCCCTGCGGGCAGGCCATACGGGGATGACACGCAGCCCACCTGGGGGTGTGCGCGGCTGCGCGCGCCGACTGCTTTCAACCGCGCAGCGCGCCGTCGCTTGAGGTGCGAGGGAGGCGTGGAATGCTTGCTGTGTCTGGCGGAAGTGTGAGGGGGCTAGGCGCGGATTGTGCGTTTTGCCTCGGTGACGATGGGGAGGTCGAACTCGCCCTTGGACGTCTCCGGGTTGGCGTGTAGGTAGGCCAGTGCTCGTTGTTGCAGTTCTTCCCGTTCTTCCTTGGGGATGACCAGGGTGTGCGAGTGCGTGCTGATCGTCGCCACCAGGGACTCCGCCGTCCTGCGGTGGGTGTGGGGGAAGCTTTGGGTCCTCGGGTCCTTGAACAGGTTGTGGTCGTCCGGGATGGTGCCGCCGGCTACGTTGTGCTTGCTCGCGCTGGACTTGGTGATCCTGTCGAACTCGGCTACCCACCGGACGCTCGTGTCGCTGTCGTTCCACAGGACCGCCAGGACTCCGCCTGGGCGCAGCACCCTGGCGATCTCGGGCATGGCCTTCGTCGGGTCGAACCAGTGGAACGCCTGGCCCACGACTACCGCGTCCATCGTCGCGTCGGGCACCGGGATGCGTTCCGCTGTTCCCGGTAGGGCTCGTACGCCGCCGTGTCTGCGGACCAGTTCCGACAGCATCGACTCGTCCGGTTCCACGGCCGTCACGTGGTGGCCTTGTGCGACGAGTCCGCCGGTGAGTTTGCCGGTGCCGGCGCCCAGGTCCAGTACTCGGTGGCAGCCCGGCCCGAGTGGTTCCAGCGCCCACCGGATGGCGGCTGCCGGGTAGTCCGGGCGGTGTTCCGCGTAGGCGGAGGCGTGGGCTCCGAAGGAGTTCGCTCGGCGAGCACTCAGGTCATCACTCGTCACCGGTCCCACCATAGTGAGAACCGGTTCGATTACCCGAGGGGTTCTTCCGTACGCTTCCCCCCGTGAGCGAGCAGCCTGCGAACCCTTCCGTGACCAGTGACGACGATCTGCCCGAGCAGCTCCGCGTGCGCCGGGAGAAGCGGGTGCGGCTGCTGGAGCGCGGGGTCGATCCCTATCCGGTCGAAGTGCCTCGCACGCACACGTTGCGTGAGGTCCGGGAAGCTCATCAGGGGCTCGAACCCGATGTGTCGACCGGGGAAGTGGTCGGTGTCACCGGACGGGTGATGTTCATCCGCAACACCGGCAAGTTGTGCTTCGCCACGCTGCGCGAAGGGGACGGCACGGAACTGCAGGCCATGCTGAGCCTGAACGGGGTCGGCGAGGGGGCGCTGTCGGAATGGAAGTCCGACGTCGACTTGGGCGACCACGTATTCGTGCGCGGCGAGGTCATCACCTCCCGACGTGGTGAACTGTCCGTGCTGGCGCAGGAGTGGCGGTTGGCCGCCAAGGCCCTTCGGCCGCTGCCGGTCGCCCACAAGGAACTCGCCGAGGAAACCCGCATTCGGCAGCGGTACGTGGATCTGATCGTCCGGGAGCAGGCGCGCGACACCGTGCGCAACCGGGCCGCCGTCGTGCGGTCCCTGCGGGAGTCGTTCCACCGGCGCGGATTCATCGAAGTCGAGACCCCGATGTTGCAGACGTTGCAGGGTGGGGCGTCGGCTCGGCCGTTCGTGACCCACTCCAACGCGCTGGACATCGACCTGTTCCTGCGGATCGCTCCCGAGCTGTACCTCAAGCGGTGTGTGGTGGGGGGTATCGAGAAGGTCTTCGAGATCAACCGCAACTTCCGCAACGAAGGCATGGACTCGTCCCATTCGCCCGAGTTCTCCATGCTGGAGTACTACGAGGCGTACGCCACCTACGAGACGAACGCCGTGCTCACCCGCGAGCTGGTGCAGGAGGCCGCGCTCGCGGTCGCCGGGTCGCACGTCGTCACGCTGGCCGACGGCGAGGAGTACGACCTCGGCGGCGAGTGGACGACGCTGGGCATGTACGAGTCGCTGTCCGAGGCCGTCGGTGAAGAGGTCACGCCCGACACCGGCGCGGAGCACCTGCGCAAGCTCGCGGACAAGACCGGGATGGAGACCGACCCGAAGCTCGGCCACGGCAAGCTCGTGGAGGAGCTGTGGGAGCACCTGGTCGGCGGACGGCTGCACGCGCCCACGTTTGTCCGGGATTTCCCCGTCGAGACCTCCCCGCTGACCCGCCAGCACCGCAGCCGGCCCGGCGTGGCCGAAAAGTGGGACCTGTACGTGCGCGGATTCGAGTTGGGCACCGGTTACTCGGAACTGGTGGACCCCGTGGTGGAGCGGGAGCGGCTGGAAGCCCAGGCCCGGTTGAGTGCCGCCGGTGACGTCGAGGCCATGCCGGTGGACGAAGACTTTCTGCGATCGCTGGAGTACGGAATGCCACCGAGCGGTGGTGTGGGAATGGGCATCGACCGACTGCTGATGGCCATCACCGGTCTCGGTATCCGGGAGACGATCCTGTTCCCCCTCGTGCGACCTGAATGAAGTAACTTCTCGGACTCCGGTCTGCGCATTGCGGTACTTGTGCGCTAACCTGCAGTCGACAATGCTTTGGTCGCGGTCGGGGAACAACCGCGCATTCGGAGTCCAGGAGGATACGCATGGCGCAGAAGGTCACCGTGACCCTGGTCGATGACCTGGACGGCGGGAAGGCAGAGGAGACGGTCGGCTTCGGTTTGGACGGTGTGTCCTACGAGATCGACCTTTCTTCGAGCAATGCGGGCAGGCTCCGCGACGCACTCGCCGACTTCGTCGCCAGCGCTCGCAAGGCGGGGGGCCGCAAGCGCGGCCCGGGTCGCCCGGCCGGTGTGAAGGCGGCACGTCCCGCATCGGCCGATCGCGAGCAGAACCAGGCGATTCGGGAGTGGGCCCGCAAGCAGGGGATGAAGGTGTCCGATCGAGGACGCATCCCTGCCGAGGTGCTGGAGGCCTACCACCAGCAGGGCTGACCGGATCAGTGATTACGTGGTGTACGCCACGGCAATTACGTCAATCGACGAAGGGGCGCCGGCCGAAACCGGCGCCCCTTCGTTGTCCGGTGCTCGTGCTGCTGATTCGGTTCCACCTCGTCGGTTGTTTTATCGAACCGGCCGGTACGCCGCGCGTACTCCGGGAGTGATCTCGGGATCGGTCGTGCCGACCGTTCGGGGGATCTTTGTGGGCCGCCGGATGGTGATGTTCATAACGACGTGTTTCGGTAGGTATCGTTCCGGTGCGCACGGTGAGCCGAACGGTCTACGGGCGGCGGTCCGGACGCCGGTTTGTCCGTTCAGCAGACGCGCGGACAGGTGACGCAGGCTTCCGCGTCGGGCAGTGCGAAGTGGAAGCAGCAGCTTTCCCGGCGACGGGTCCAACCGGTTTCCGTGGCGCGCAGCGTCGACGCCGACGTGAACGGGTCGAGCTTGGCCGGCAGGAGCAGCGCCGAGTCGGCCACGCCCGCCGCCTCCGCGCCGCGGAGCTGGCCGGCGGTCCAGGCGGCGCTGTCGAGGGCGTCCGTGGCCGCCGCCCATAGCTGCCGCCTGCCCAGTCGCACGGTCGGGCCGAACGAACTGACGAACCGGGTCGCGTGGGCGGCGAACCTGGCCCTGAGCAGCGCGGCCAGGGCGTGCTCGTCGGCGACGACGGTGGCTGCGGGGTGGTCGCGCTCCGGGTCGTCGGGCAGGCACGCGAACTCGTCGGCGAGCAGCGCCAGGCCGACGATGTGCGGTCGGTCCTCGGTCGCGATGCGGACCGCCACGTCGGAGGGCCGCAGTGCCGGGACGCGGCGGGCGAGGTGGAACAGGGTGCCGCCGAGGAGCCCGATCGCGCTGAGGTACCAGCTCATGACGTAGCCGCCGGTGGTCCGGTCGGGCGCGTCGCCGTAGTGCTCGCGCAGCCAGTCGCCGAGCCTCGCGCGCCACGCGTCGAACCTGGCGGGCTCGGCCATCAGGGTCTCGGCGACGACCCAGCCGGTGCCCGTCGTGTCGCCTGGAAGGCTGAACTTGAACTCACACCATTGGGTGAGGGCATCCGCCCGGGTGACCGACCCGGCGATCGGGGTGCGCGCGTCGCGTGCCGGTGCCGTCGCCGGTACGGTCATGTCAGAAGGTCCTCGCGTCGGTTCGGATGAGGCTTGCCTAACCTTATATAGCCTCACCTGGGTCGGCGATGTGCGGTGACACCGGTCACGCCGTGTGTCGCCGGGCGGCGGGTGTGTTCGCGCTCAGCGGACATCGCCCGATCCGTGGAATCTGCCAGGCAGATCACGCGTTGGTACCGATGTCAGAGATCCCCGAAGGTGACTGCACGCGAACGGGAACTGAGAGTGTCGGGGCTGACGACTACAGTGGTCCCACGGTGCCGCGCTCTCCACGGTATGCCCGTGGTGAGCCCGAGGACCGCCGGCGCAGCAGTCAGGGAGTGCGAATGTTCGAAAGGTTCACCGACCGCGCGAGGCGGGTGGTTGTCCTGGCCCAGGAAGAGGCCAGGATGCTCAACCACAACTACATCGGCACCGAGCACATCCTCCTGGGCTTGATCCACGAGGGTGAGGGTGTCGCCGCCAAGGCGCTGGAGTCGTTGGGGATCGCGCTGGAGGGCGTCCGCCAGCAGGTCGAGGAGATCATCGGCCAGGGGCAGCAGGCCCCGTCCGGCCACATCCCCTTCACCCCGCGTGCGAAGAAGGTGCTCGAGCTGTCGCTGCGCGAAGCGCTGCAGCTCGGCCACAACTACATCGGCACGGAGCACATCCTGCTCGGCCTGATCCGCGAGGGCGAAGGCGTCGCCGCGCAGGTCCTGGTCAAGCTGGGCGCGGACCTCAACCGCGTCCGCCAGCAGGTGCTCCAACTGCTGTCCGGCTACTCCGGGGGCAAGGAGCCCGCCGAGTCCGGCGGCCGCGGTGAGGGCACGCCCTCCTCGTCCCTGGTGCTCGACCAGTTCGGGCGCAACCTGACCGCCAGCGCGCGGGAGGGCAAGCTCGACCCGGTGATCGGGCGCACCAAGGAGATCGAGCGGGTCATGCAGGTGCTGTCCCGCCGCACCAAGAACAACCCGGTCCTCATCGGCGAGCCCGGCGTCGGCAAGACCGCCGTCGTCGAAGGCCTGGCGCAGATGGTCGTCAAGGGCGAGGTGCCCGAGACGCTCAAGGACAAGCAGCTCTACACCCTCGACCTGGGCTCGCTGGTGGCGGGCTCGCGTTACCGCGGTGACTTCGAGGAGCGCCTGAAGAAGGTGCTCAAGGAGATCCGCACCCGCGGCGACATCATCCTGTTCATCGACGAGATCCACACCCTGGTGGGTGCGGGCGCGGCCGAGGGCGCGATCGACGCGGCCTCGATCCTGAAGCCCATGCTGGCCCGCGGCGAGCTGCAGACCATCGGCGCGACGACCCTCGACGAGTACCGCAAGTACGTCGAGAAAGACCCCGCCCTGGAGCGCCGGTTCCAGCCGATCCAGGTCGGCGAGCCGTCGCTGGAGCACACGATCGAGATCCTGAAGGGTCTGCGCGACCGGTACGAGGCGCACCACCGCGTCTCGATCACCGACTCGGCGCTGGTCGCCGCCGCCACGCTGGCCGACCGGTACATCAACGACCGGTTCCTGCCGGACAAGGCCATCGACCTGATCGACGAGGCGGGCGCGCGGATGCGCATCCGCCGGATGACCGCTCCGCCGGACCTGCGCGAGTTCGACGAGAAGATCGCCGACGTGCGGCGCGAGAAGGAGTCCGCGATCGACGCGCAGGACTTCGAGCGGGCCGCGAAGCTGCGTGACTCCGAGAAGCAGCTCCTGGGCCAGAAGGCCGAGCGGGAGAAGCAGTGGAAGGACGGCGACCTCGACGTCGTCGCCGAGGTGGACGACGAGCAGATCGCCGAAGTGCTGGCGAACTGGACCGGCATCCCGGTGTTCAAGCTCACCGAGGAGGAGACCACGCGTCTGCTCCGCATGGAGGACGAGCTGCACAAGCGGATCATCGGCCAGGTCGACGCGGTGAAGGCCGTGTCGCAGGCGATCCGCCGCACCCGTGCCGGCCTGAAGGACCCGAAGCGCCCGTCCGGGTCGTTCATCTTCGCCGGCCCGTCCGGTGTCGGCAAGACGGAGCTGTCGAAGGCCCTGGCGAACTTCCTGTTCGGCGAGGACGACGCGCTCATCCAGATCGACATGGGCGAGTTCCACGACCGGTACACCGCGTCGCGGCTGTTCGGCGCGCCTCCCGGGTACGTCGGCTACGAAGAGGGCGGCCAGCTCACCGAGAAGGTGCGCCGCAAGCCGTTCTCGGTGGTGCTGTTCGACGAGATCGAGAAGGCGCACCAGGAGGTGTACAACACGCTGCTCCAGGTGCTGGAGGACGGCCGCCTGACCGATGGCCAGGGCCGGACGGTGGACTTCAAGAACACCGTCATCATCTTCACGTCCAACCTGGGCACGTCGGACATCTCCAAGGCCGTGGGCCTGGGCTTCACGTCCGGGCAGGACACCGCGTCGAACTACGAGCGGATGAAGAACAAGGTCAACGACGAGCTGAAGAAGCACTTCCGCCCGGAGTTCCTCAACCGCATCGACGACATCATCGTGTTCCACCAGCTCACGCAGGACGAGATCATCAAGATGGTGGACCTGATGATCGCCCGCGTCGAGACGCAGTTGAAGAACAAGGACATGGCGATCGAGCTGACCGACCGCGCGAAGAAGCTGCTCGCCAAGCGCGGCTTCGACCCGGTGCTCGGCGCCCGTCCGCTGCGCCGGACCATCCAGCGCGAGATCGAGGACCAGCTATCGGAGAAGATCCTGTTCGGCGAGATCCAGCCGGGCCAGATCATCCTCACCGACGTCGACGGCTGGGACGGCGAGTCGGAGGCGGACGACAAGGCCCACTTCGTCTTCCGGGGCGAAGCGAAGCCGCTGAACGTGCCCGACGCGCCCCCGGTCGACCTGGCCGCCTCGTCCGGTGGCGACACCGGCGACTCGGACGCGGAGTCGGCCTGACGGTCGCGGTCTGAGGGTCGCGGACTCGATGGCCACGGTCTGACGGTGTAGTTCGGCGCAAGCGCCCCCTGGGAACGTCCAGGGGGCGCTTTCGGCTCAGTGCAAGGTCCCGGCCGTGGTGCGGAGGTCGGTGGTCCGGGCGATCGTCGTGCGGATGATCAGGTCCAGCGCCCGGGTCGCGGTCGGGGTGTCGAGGCTCGGCAGGTCCGAGTGGCCCTGCTCCGGTGTGTATGGCACGTGCACGAAGCCCGCCCGAAGCGCGGTGAACTCGGTCGCCACCAAGTGCATCAACCCGTAGAACACGTGGTTGCAGACGAACGTCCCCGCCGTGTGCGACACGGCCGCCGGGATGTCGGCCTCGCCGAGCGCCGACACGCAGGCCTTCACCGGCAGGTTGGTGAAGTACGCCGCCGGACCGCCCTCGACCACCGGGGCGTCGATCGGCTGGTGGCCCGCGTTGTCCGGGATTCGCGCGTCGTCGAGGTTGATCGCCACGCGTTCCGGGGTCACCGCCGCACGCCCACCCGCCTGACCGACGCAAATCACCACATCGGGTGAGTGAGCGACCACCAAGGAGTGCAGAACCGCCAGCGAAGCCCCGAACTCGCACGGCAGCTCGGCCGTCACCAACTCATAGCCCGACGGGGTGACCCCGCGGACCGCGTCCCAGGACGGATTGGTGTCCTCGCCCCCGAACGGCTCGAAGCCCGTCAGCAGAACTCTCACTCGGGCAGACTAGATGTCGTGGTCGACATCGAGGAACGCCGCCCGAGAAGCCGGGCCACGACGTTCCTGCTGGTGATCGCCGCCACAGCGTTCGTCGTGGCCGCCGCGTTCCGCCTGCTGGGCATCGACGGGACGCGGCACATGGTCGCCACCACCGCCCTCGTCCCCTACGTCACGGCGGCCGGCGTGCTGCTCGGCGCGGTGGCCCTGCTGTTGCGGCGCTGGCTGGTCGGCACCGTGACGTTGCTGATCGCCCTGGTGCTGGTGGCGGCGGTCGCGCCGCGGGCGTTCCCGGACTCGCGGCCGGTCGGCGTGGGGCAGCAGGTCCGGGTCATGGCGGCGAACCTGATGCTGGGCCGGGCCGACGCCGAGGCCGTTGTCGACGCGGTGCGGGCGCACGAGGTCGACGTGCTGGCCGTCCAGGAGCTCACGGCGGCGATGATCGGCGAGTTCGACCGCGCGGGTCTGGGCGAGGTGTTGCCCTATCGGGTCTTCCTCGCCGCGCCCGGCGGTGCCGGGTCCGGTATCGCGTCCCGGCATCCGCTCACCGCCCGCGACCTCGCCGCGCCGAGCACGTTGCGCCAGGCGGGCGCGCTCGTCGACCTGCCCGGCGAGGACGTGGAGATCGTGTCCGTGCACCCGCTGCCCCCGACGTCCCCGGACGGCCCGGAACGCTGGCAGCGGGACATGGCGGGCCTCCCGGAACGCGACCTGAACGGCCCGTTCCGGGTCCTCGCGGGTGACTTCAACGCCACGCTCGACCACGTCGGCCTGCGCCGGCTGCTCAACCAGGGCTACGAGGACGCCGCCGACCAGGTCGGCGCGGGCCTGGAACCGACGTGGCCGGCCGGCGGGGTGTGGCCGCCGCCGGTCGTCATCGACCACATCCTGGTGGACAACCGGTGCCCGGTGGACACCTTCCAGGTGATCGACCTCCCCGGCTCGGACCACCGCGCGATCGTCACCCAGTTCGTCGTGCCAACCCGGTGAGCGCCGCCAGCGCGCCCATCCGCAGCGACACCCCGCGCCCGTGCCGCACGTCCGGCTCACGCGGGTTGATCCTGATCAGCGCCCCGGACGCGGCACTGGCCAGCTCCGCCTGCCGCCGCACGGTCGGCACCGCCAGCCCCGCGCCGAGTTCGAGCACCACGAGGTCCCGCGCGCCCCGCCGCCACGCGGTCAGCTCGTGCAGCGCCCGCTGACTCGGTCCGGGCACCCACGACCAGTCGCCGAACATGAGGATGTTGGGCCGCGCCAGGCCGCCGCAGTGGCGGCACGCGGGCAGTGGCGAGGCGGCCCGCATGGTCTCCGGGTCGACGTCCACCGCGACGTCGTCGGCGGGCCAGACGTCGTCCGTGCACGGCTCCACGCACTGGAGGTGGTGGATCGACCCGTGCACCTCGGCGACGTCCGCGAACCCGGCGCGCTGGAACTGCCCGTCGACGTTCGACGTGAACACCCGCGCGCCCCAGGACCGCAGCACGTCGAAACCCGCGTGCGGACGGGTGCGCCGGTAGAGGTCGAGCCGGTGGCCGTAGAAGCCCCACGCCAGGGACGGGTCCTCCACGAAGTGCACGGGGTCGGCCAGTTCGGCGAACCGCAGCCCCAGCCGGGCGTACGGCGGGTACGCCTGCCAGAACCCGTGGTCGCCCCGGAAGTCCGGCAGCCCGGAGTCGACACCCATCCCGGCGCCCGCGCACACCAGCACCGCGCCCGCGCCCGAGATCAACTCGGCGGCGCGGTCGAGCCCTGAGTGGTCGAGCCCTGAGTGGTCGAGCCCTGAGTGGTCGAGCCCTGAGTGGTCGAGCCCTGAGTGGTCGAGCCCTGAGTGGTCGAGCCCGGCACCGTCAAGCCCGACGTGGCCAGGGTCGGCGCGGTCGAGTCCCGCGCGGTCGGGCTTCGGGTGATCGGGGTCGGCGGGCGCGTCGGGGCGCTCGGTCGGTTCGGTGACCGGCTCAGTCACGCTTCGCTTCGGAGCTGAGCACGACCTCGAACTCCAGCAGGTCCGACCCGGTGCCCACGGGCCGCGCCCGCTCGCCCGAGTGCGCCTCGCGCGCCCCGCTGCCCAGCCAGTTCCGGAAGTCCTCGTCGGTCTCCCAGTGGGTGACCACGAAGTACCGCTCGTCACCCGCGACCGGCCGCAGTAGCTGGAAGCCGAGGAACCCGGCCGCCGAGTCCACCGCCCCGAGCCGCGCGGCGAACCGCTTCTCCAGCTCCGGCCCGGAACCGTCGGGAACGTGGATCGCGTTGATCTTCACAACCGCCATGCCACCGACGTTAGCAGGGCACGGCGGTGTCGTGGCCCGCCGCGATTCCCGGCTAGCGGCGCAGGGTGCCCGGCCACAGGTACTCGTCCGAAGGCAGCTCGTCGCCCCGGAACCACGCCGCGAAGAAGCCGTCCAAGTCCTGCCCCGACACCTCCTCCACGTGCGCCTCGAACTCGGGCCACGAAGCGTTCCCGTCCCGGTGCCGGGAGGTCCAGGACTGCAAGACCTTGTCGAACGACTCGTCGCCGATCTGGCGGCGCAGTGCGTGCACCGCGAGTTGGCCCTTGTCGTACACGCCGCGGAACTCGTTGCCCCGGCCCATGTCGTAGAGCTTGCGGTTCCAGTAGCCCGTCGAGTCGTCGGTCCGGCCGACCTCCGAGCGGTACCGGTCGTCGAGGTTGACGCCTTCCTTCCCCTCGGCCCACAGCCACTGCGCGTAGCTCGCGAAGCACTCGTTGAGGCAGATGTCGGCCCACGACCGCAGCGACACCGAGTCGCCGAACCACTGGTGCGCGTTCTCGTGCACGACGGTCTCCAGGTCGGCCCACCCCGCGTAGATGGGGCGGGTCTGGGTCTCCAGGGAGAAGCCGATGTTGTCGGACAGGAAGATGCCGCCCGCCGACTGGAACGGGTAGGGGCCGAACTTCGCGGACAGGAACGCCAGGACCTCCGGCAGGCGGCGCTGGTCCTCGCGGGCGCCCAGCGCGCCGGGCGCGTAGGCGTCCACCACGGGCGTGCCGTCGGGCAGGGTCGACCGGTCGATCGTCCACTTGTCGATCGCCACGGTGGCCAGGTAGGTCGCCATCGGCTGCGCCGCGTGCCACCGGAACGTGGTCCACCCGTCGGCCTGCGTGGAGCCCTCCTCCACCCCGTTGGACACCACCGACCAGCCGTCCGGCACGCGGGCCGCGAGCTTGAACGTCGCCTTGTCGCGCGGGGTGTCGTTGGCCGGGAACCAGGTGGTCGCCGAGTGCGGCTCGCCCGCCGCGAACGCCCCGCCGCCCGCCGACACCTGCCAGCCGCTGCGGCCCAGCGCCCGGTCCTCGAACAGGGTCGGCTCGCCGCCGTAGGTCACCGACACGGTGAACCGCTGGTCCTTGCGCAGCGGCTGCGCGGGCGTGACCACCAGCTCGTGCTCGCCCTCCTGGCTGAACGAGGCCTTCTCGTCGCCGATGGCCACCTCGGACACCTTCAGCTCGTACAGGTCCAGGTTGAACCGGCTCAGGTCGGCCGTCGCGACCCCGGTGATCAGCGCCTTCCCGTCCAGCTTGCGGGTGGCGGGGTCATAGCTGATGGCCACGTCGTAGCCGCTGACGTCGTAGCCGGTGTTGCCGTCCTGCGGGTAGTACGGGTCGCCCGCGCCGTCGCCGCCCTCGGCGTCCACCACCGGGGGAGTGCTGCCGGTGGTCGCGGGCACGGCCCGCGGCGTCGGCTCGGGCGAGCCGGGCATCTTGGCGACCAGCACCCCGGCGACCACCAGCACGAGGGCGGCGACGAGCAGGTAGGGGCGGGCCTTGGAGCTGATTGCCATGTCGACATGATGCACGTATGAGCGTTGCGGAGTTCGGGGGATCCGGCCAGGGGATCCTCCTGCTGCACGGCCTGATGAGCCGCGCCACCACCTGGTGGACGGTCGCGCAGTGGCTCCGGCCCTACGGCCGCGTCGTGGCGGCGGACGCCCGTGGCCACGGCCGCAACCCGCGGCGCGGGCCGTACCGGACCGAGGACTTCGTCGCCGACGCCGCCGAGGTGATCGAACGGCTCGACCTCGGGCCCGCCGTGGTGATCGGGCACTCGATGGGCGGCCTGCACGCGTGGGCGCTCGCCGCGACCCGGCCGGACCTGGTGAAAGCCGTCGTGGCGGAGGACGTCGTGCCGGACAACCGGGGCCGGTCGGTGGATGAGTGGAAGTGGTACTTCGAGGCGTGGCCGGTGTTCCGGTCGCTCGCCCACGTCCGCTCCGTGGTCCCGGTGCCGCGGGTCGAGGAGATGTTCGAGGAGCGCGCCGACGGCTACCACCTGATCGCGCGGCTGGAAGACCTGTACGAGATCGCGGCCGAGTGGGGCGAGCGGTCCTACTGGGACTTCGTGGACGCGATCCGGTGCCCGACGCTGACCGTCGAGGCGGGCCGGGGCGGGCTGCGTCCGGGCGCGATGGCGGAGGTCGCGCGCCGCACCGGCGGGCAGCACCTGCTGGTGCCCGAGTCCGGCCACGTCGTGCACGACGAGGCCCCGGAGGTCTACCGGGGCGCGGTGGAGGCCTTCCTGAGCGGGTCGATCCCCCCGGTCTGAGTGTCCACGATGGACACTTCGCGGACCTTGGCGCGGATCGGCTCCACCGGGTGCAGCGCGGTGAACGCCCGCGTGATCCGCTCGTCGTCCACGCCGTGCAGCAGCGTGCAGTGCGGCACCCAGTTGCCCGGCAGGTAGTACGCGTTGGGGTTCTTCACCCGCCCCGCCAGCACGTCGTGGATCGCCGAGTGCACGGCCAGCAGCTCGCTGTCCACGACCGCGCCGAGCTGGAGCACGTTCTCCGTGGTGGCGAAGACGCCCAGGGTGTGCAGCCACAGGTCGGGCAGCCACAGCCGGGACAGGTCCTCGCGCAGCTCGGCCCGCACCTTCGGCCCGATGGTGCCCGCGACGGCGTAGGTCAGGTGCGGCGGGTGCTCGAAGGTCGCGCCGACCTTCCGCCACAGGTCGCGGACCTTCGCGTCCGCCTCGTCGTCGAAGAACACCACCAGCGCGTGCACGTCAGTGCTCTCCCGGCAGCGCGAACAGCCCGGCGGCGGTCTGCTCGACCAGCCCGTCCACCAGCAGCGAGTGCAGGCACCGGTCCCGCTGCCCGGCGTCCGACCACACCGCGTCCAGCTTGGCCTTCCCGACCGGCTCCGCGGTGCCGCGCAGCACGTCGAGCAGCAGCCCGCGCACCTGCCGGTCGGTGCCCGCGAACTTCTGCACCGCCTTGGCCGGGCCGTCGTAGGCGGGCCGCCCGTTCCGCTGCCACGCGCAGGTGTCGATCACCGGGCAGTCCGCGCACCGGGGCGTGCGGGCGGTGCAGACCAGCGCGCCGAGTTCCATCAACGCGGCCGAGTACACGGCGGCGTTCTCCGGCGGGAGCAGCACTTCGACGTCGTTCAGGTCCTTGGTGGTGGACGGCGGCCCGGCGTCACCGGCTCCGTGCACGGCCCGCGCCACGACCCGGCGCACGTTCGTGTCCACCACCGGGCAGCTCCGGCCGTACGCGAACGCCGCCACCGCGCGGGCCGTGTACGCGCCGATCCCCGGCAGCGCCAGCAGCGTGTCGACGTCGTCGGGCACCACGTCACCGTGGTCGGCGGCGATCGCCTGGGCGGCGGCGTGCAGCCGCAGCGCGCGCCGGGGGTAGCCGAGCTTGCCCCAGGCGCGGAGGACCTCGCCCTGGCCGGCGGCGGCCATGGCGGACGGCGTGGGCCAGCGCGCCAGCCACTCGTGCCAGATCGGCTCGACCCGGGCGACCGGCGTCTGCTGGAGCATGATCTCGCTGACCAGCACGCCCCAGGCCGTGCACTCGGGCCGCCGCCAGGGCAGATCGCGGGCGGTGTCGGCGAACCAGTCGAGGAGGGTCTGCGCGTCGAGGCTCATAGCGCGGGCCAGTGTTCCAGAACGGCCACCCGCGGGTGGCCGGAATCCGGCGTCGCCCGGCGCGGTGGCCGGCCGCTCAGACGACCTCGGTCAGCTCGCCGGTGTGGACGTTGTAGACGAACCCGCGGACGTTGTCCCGGTACGGCACGAAGGGGCTGTGCCGGAGGCGGTTCATCGAGTTGCGGACGCTGTCCTTGACCTCGCGGAACGCCTCCACGGACCAGGTCGGGCGCATGCCGGCGTCCTGTTCCAGCTCGTCCTTGAACTCGTCCTCGGTCACCAGCTCCAGCCCGCAGTTGGTGTGGTGCACCAGCAGCACCTCGCGGGTGCCGAGCTTGCGCTGGCTCAGCGCCAGCGACCGGATCATGTCGTCGGTGACGACGCCGCCCGCGTTGCGCAGCACGTGCGCCTCCCCCTGGCGGAGGCCGAAGATCTCGAACACCCTGATGCGGGAGTCCATACAGGTCAGGATCGCCACCTGCATCGAGGGCTTCGGCGAAGAGCGGTCGCCGGGCACGGCGTTGCCCAGCTCGGCGTTGCGTTCCAGCAGCACGTCGATCGACGTCATGGCCCACCTCCCTTGTTCCCCCGGATTGGAACCCGAGTGCCGGATGCCGGCAAGTGGATCGGGCCGGAATCACGTTCACCACATCGAGTTACGTGCGGTTACCGCGCTATCCGCGTTCACTTGATTACCTTCGGTCAGGTGACCGAGCCCACTGGCCCGCTCCCGCCGTCGGTGTACCGGCGGCGCCGTGCGCTGGCGATCGGCGGTTCCGTGGTGGCCCTCGTGCTCGCCGTGTGGCTGGTGGGCGCGCTGACCGGGCGGGGCGATCCGGCTCCCGTCGTCCCGGTCGCCGCGGGCGCCTCCAGCCCGCCGCCGCAGGCCGACCGACCGTTCGTCGCGTCGTCCTCGTCCACGGCGTCGCCGGCTCCCACGTCGCCCGTCCCGTCGCCGTCCGCCGAGCCGTCGCCCTCGCCGACGCCGCCCTCATCGACACCGCCCACGCCGACGACACCGCCCGGCCCACCGCCGCCGTGCGAGGACGACCGGCTCAGCGTGCGGGCCGAGGTGGAGAGCCCGTCCTACCCGGCGGGCCGGCCGGTCGGGCTGAAGATCCTGGTGGGGAGCACCGGGCAGTTGCCGTGCGCGAAGGAGATCGGCCGGGCGGTGCGGGAACTCGTGGTGACCACGCCGGACGGCGGCACGCGCCTGTGGTCGAGCAACGACTGCTTCGACACCGACGGGTCCGAGGTCCGGGTCATGCAGCCCGGCGAGCTGTTCGAGTACCGCCTGACGTGGCTGGGCAGCACGTCGGAGCCGGGCTGCGCGAAGCACACCCGGCTGGGTCCGGGTGACTACCTGCTCTTCGCCCGGGTGGCCGGGAAGACGAGCGACCCGGTGGTGTTCCGGATGACCTGACACCCCGGCCACCCCCCCGGCGTCACGGGCCGAACCAGCGCTCCTCCACCGCGCCGCGCGGC
Organism: Actinosynnema sp. CS-041913; assembly: GCF_050942485.1. NCBI lineage: Bacteria > Bacillati > Actinomycetota > Actinomycetes > Pseudonocardiales > Pseudonocardiaceae > Actinosynnema > Actinosynnema sp. CS-041913. The sequence continues at coordinate 402,362 of NZ_CP192037.1, forward strand.
GAGGCGGCCGTGGTGCCGATCACCAGCTCCGTCGCCAGCAGCACCGACCGGGGCCGGGTGCGCTCCGCCGAGTCCAGCAGCAGCTTGCCCGCTGCCCGGCCCTTCTCCAGCACGGGTTGGCGCACGGTCGTGAGCCCGGCCTGCTCGGCTTCCCGGATGCCGTCGAACCCGGTCACCGTCAGGTCGTGCGGCACGGTGAGCCCGCGCTTGCGCGCCTCGGCCAGCGCGCCCAGGGCCAGGATGTCCGACGTGCAGACCAGCGCCGTGATCTGCGGGTCGCGGTCCAGCACCTGGGCCGCCGCCGACGCGCCGGAGGTGATGTTGTGGTCGAACCGCTCCACCACCGGCACCCCGGCCCAGTCCACGCCGGCCTCGGTGAACGCCTCGGCCAGCCCCGCCAGCCGGGACCGCTGCACGTGGAAGTGCGCGGACCGCTGGCGCTCCGGGGTCACGTAGCCGTCGTTGCGATCGCGGGCGAGCCGCATGCACACCACGCCGATCCGCCGGTGCCCGAGCGCGATGAGGTGCTTGGCCAGCGAGTTCATCGCGGCCTGGTCGTCGATTCCCACCCGATCGACGTTCCCCAGGTCCGGCTGGTCGCACACCACCGTCGGCACCGGCCGCTCCAGCACCGCCGCCAGGTGCGGGTCGTCGTCGGGCACCGAGTACACGACGAACCCGTCGACGCCGGCGCGGTGCACCGCCGCCACGTCCTCGCGCTCGGGGTTCGCCGGCACCAGCAGCAGCCCGGTCCCGGCGTCCTCGCACGCCAGCGCCAAGCCCTCCAGGAACCCGATCGCCGCCGGGTCGCGGAACGCGTAGGACAGGTTCTCGGTGAGCAGCAGCCCCACCGCACCCGCCTTCCGCGTGCGCAGCGACCGCGCCACCGGGTCGGGCCCCGGGTAGCCGAGTCGTCTCGCTGTCTCCAACACCCGGCGTCGCAGCTCCGGTGAGAGCTGGTCGGGACGGTTGTACGCGTTGGACACCGTTGTCCGGGAAACACCCAGCTCCGCCGCCAGTGAGGCCAGCGTCGCGGGGCGTCGCACATGCATCGACCGCGCCATGAAGTGACCGTAACGGTTCAGAACCAATTACAGAAGTGGGGGTGACCGGCGTCCCTGCACTTGGTCATCGGCGCAGGTAGGACTGCGTTACCTGGCGGGAACATGGTCCAGACCAATTAGGCGGGTGGTGGCGGCGCGGAAGACTCCCGGACGACCAGCTTCGGGCGGAACACCCGCATGTAGTTGCCCGCCGGCCGCTTGCGCCGATCGGGGTCCAGCCGGTGCACCAACTCGTCCACGGCCGCCGCCGCCATCTCCTCGATCGGCTGGGCCAGCGTGGTCAGCGACGGCGAGCAGTAGGACGCGAGCGGGATGTCGTCGAAGCCGACCACCGACAGGTCGCGGGGCACCGACAGCCCCCGCCGGTGCGCTTCCCGCAACACGCCGATCGCCATGTGGTCGGACGAGCAGATCACCGCCGTCGGCCGCACGGTGTCCAGCAGCGCGGCCGTCGCCGCCGCACCGCCCTCCGGCCCGAACGGCGCGTGCGCCACGAACTCCGCGTCGGCGGGCAGCCCGTCCTCCTCCAGCGCCGCCGACCAGCCCGCCCGCTTCAACCGCGACGGCAGCGACCGCGCCGGCCCCGACACGAAGCCGATCCGCCGGTGCCCGAGTTCCACCAGGTGCCGGGTCGCCGCGTAGCCGGCGTGCTGCTCGTCGACGGTCACGTCCGGCACGTCCAGCGAGGGGGTCGCCCCGTTCAGGAACACCATGTGCACGCCGTCGGCGAGCAGCTTGGCGTAGTAGCTGGGACGCGGCGCCTGCCCGAGCGGCACTTCGACGTTGGTGATCTCCGGCGACACGAACACCATGCCCTCGACACCCCGCGCGAGGAGCATCCGGACGTACTCCTCCTCACCCATGGCGGCCGACCCGGTGGCACGGGTGTTGCACAGCAGCGACGAGTACCCGAGCCGGGCGGCCCGCACCTCCAGCGCCTCGGCGAACGCGGGGAACACCGGGTTGGACAACTCGGGCACGAGCAGCCCGATCACCCCGGTCCGCTGCAAGGCCCCCAACCCGCGCGGCGTGTACGGCATCTCCGCGAGCACCGCCAGCACGCGCTGGCGGGTCTCCTCGTTGACACCCGCTCGGCGGTTGAGCACCCGGCTGACCGTGGAGATGCTCACCCCGGCTGCCCTGGCGATCTCGGACAGTCCGGACACCGTGCCTCCTAGCGTGACGATCGTGGGACGACGTGCAGCCTGCCGGGCGTGGCAAGTTTTTGCAACGCCCACTGCTCCATCGCCCGGCAGACCGGCTCCGTTACGGCTTGGTTACGTCAAGCCCCTTGACCCGACACTGGTCGGAGGTATGAAATCCGCGTCAGCAATTTCGCAAGTTCTTGCAACACCCTCATCGCGATGAGGCCGGCAGGAGGGACGACAGCAACGATGCGACGTACCAGCCTCATGACCGCCGTGGCAGCCGGCATGACCGGCGCCCTAGTCCTCACCGCGTGCGGCGGCGGTGGCGGCGGCGCGGCGACCGACAGCGGCGAAGTCACCTTCTGGGACACCAGCGGCCCGAACGAGAGCCCGGTGTTCAGCAAGATCGCGCAGGAGTGCGCCACCAAGGGCGGATTCAAGGTCAACACCGAGGTGGTCGCCTTCGACCAGGCTCTGAACAACTACAAGACCGCCGCGCAGGGCGGCCAGGGCCCCGACGTGTTCCGCGCCGAAGTCGCCTGGGTGCCCCAACTGGCGAAGCTCGGCTACCTCGTGGACCTGACCGACACCGACCTGGGCAAGGACACCGGCGACTACCTGGCCACCCCGCTCGGCTCGACCAAGTACGAGGGCAGGTCCTACGGCGTCCCGCAGGTGACCGACTCGCTGGCGCTGTTCTACAACAAGAAGAAGCTCGCCGACGCGGGCGTGGCACCCCCGAAGACGTGGGACGAGGTCAAGACGGCCGCCACGAAACTGGGCGGCGAGAAGACCATCTTCATCAACAACGACGCCTACTACGCCCTGCCGTTCATCTACGGCGCGGGCGGCGACCTCGTGGACGCGTCGGCGAAGAAGATCGTCGTCAACTCCCCGGAAAACGTGAAGGCCCTCGAAACCGCAAAGGGCCTGCTAGACACGAAGTCAGCCTCCACCGCCCTCGACCCGGCGAACTCCTACAACAACATGCAGGCGGCGTTCTCCGGCGGCGAAGTGGCAATGGTGATCAACGGCCCGTGGTCGGTAGGGGACTACCTCAAGGGCACGGCGTTCGCGGACAAGACGAACCTGGGCATCGCCCCCGTGCCGGGCGAGTCGGCGGGCAAGGGCTCGGCCCCGGTAGGCGGCCACGACTACGTCATCCGCCAGGGCACCAAGGCGAAGGACTCGTCGACCAAGCTCATCGCCTGCCTGAGCAGCACAGAGTCACAAGTCAGGATCGCGAAGGAACTGGGCCTCCTCCCCACCCGGAAGTCGGCCTACGACAACGCGGACGTCAAGGCGAACGAAATCGTCTCAGCCTTCCAACCAGTAGCAACCAACGCCCACGCCCGCCCCTGGATCCCAGAGGGCGGCCAACTGTTCGACCCGCTGAAGATCGCCTACGCCGACGTACTGGCGGGGAAGAAGGACGCGAAGACGGCCCTGGACGAGGTCGCAAAGGCCTACAAGGACCAGGTAGTCACCGACTACACCATCGACTGACTACAACCCACCCACACACACCGCGCCAGCCCAGCCGCACCCAGACCCCCCGCACCAGACCGCCGCACCCGCACCAGCCGCGCGCAGCGCACACCCCCGGTTGGGCTGCGTGTCATCCCCGTATGGCCTGCCCGCAGGGAACCGCGCTTGTCCAGGGAGTGCAAGCACGCTTTTCGCTTGCGCTCCCTGGACAAGGGTGGTGGTCTTTGACCAGGCCATACGGGGATGACACGACGCCCGAGTCCTGCTTTTGTGATCATCCTTGGCGGCCAGCCCAGCGGCGAGCGCGCTCTTCGTCACGAGCCAGCGATCCACGCCCCAACCCACGCCCCAACCCACGCCCAACCCCGTGGACAAGCGAACGCAGGCGTCCCCCCGACCTGGGCACCCCTGCGTGCATCCAACCAAAGGACCACGACAAAACCGGCCGTCCAAGCCAGCCCTGTGGACAACCCCTCAGACTCTGTGGACAACCCAGCACCCACCCCACAAGGAGGCGACAGTGCGCAGGTTCCTGACCCGACACTGGTACGCGTACGCGATGGTGCTGCCAGTGGTGGTGGTCATCGCCGTGCTGGTGCTGTACCCCTTGGCCCAAGGCGTCTTCTTCACCTTCACCGACATCAACGAAGGCAACATCGCCAACCCGATCCTGAACCGCCCCGCCACCTACACAAGCGTAGGCCTGACCAACTACCTGAACGTCCTCTCCGGCGACCCGAGCTTCGGCGCGTTCTGGTCCACCCTGCTCCGCACCCTGATCTGGACGTTCGGCTGCGTGCTCTGCCACTACACGATCGGCCTGGGCCTGGCGATGCTCCTCAACCGGCAGGTGAAGGCCCGAGCCCTCTACCGGGTGCTGCTGATCCTCCCCTGGGCGGTCCCGGCGTTCATCAGCGCGTTCGCCTGGAAGTACATGTTCAACGCCCAGTACGGGATCATCAACCAGTTCCTCCGCGCCCTGGGCCTGCCGGACCCGATCTGGCTGGGCCAGTCCGACTGGGCCCTGGTGGCGGTGATCATCGTCAACGTCTGGCTGGGCGTGCCGTTCATGATGGTGGCCCTCCTGGGCGGCCTCCAAGCCATCCCCGGCGACCTCTACGAGGCGGCCGAGATGGACGGGGCGAGCGCGTGGCAGCGGTTCCGGCACGTCACGCTGCCCGGCCTCCAGTCCGTGTCCAGCACGGTGGTGCTGCTGGGCATCATCTGGACGTTCAACATGTTCGCCGTGATCTACCTGATCACCGGCCCCAACCCGAACACCCGCATCCTGGTGACCTACGCGTTCGAGCGGTTCTTCTCCGGCGCGTCCCGCGACTACGCGGTCGCGTCGACCTACGGCGTGCTGATCCTGTCCGTCCTGCTCGTGTTCGCGAGCGTCTACCGGCGGGCCCTGCGCAGGCAAGGCGAGGTGTGGTGATGACGGTCGAAGCCGTTTCCCTCAAGGTGGCCCAACCCCGGCGTCCGCTCAAGCGCAGCGAACGCTCCACAGCCGCGAGCGTCGCCCTGCACGCCGCGCTGATCGGCGCGTCGCTGATCGCGGTGTTCCCGGTGTTCTGGGTGCTGGTGACGTCGTTCAAGCCGGACGCGCGGGCCGTGGAGACGACGCCGAAGCTGGTCAACGAGTCCAGTGTGGACAACTACGTGCGCATCCTGTCCGGGGACAAGGGGAACTTCCTGGCGTGGTTCGGCAACTCGATCCTCATCGCCCTGATGACGACGGTGATCGCGGTCTTCCTGTCGGCGACCACGGGCTACGCGGCGTCGCGGTTCCGGTTCCCCGGCAAGCGCTCGCTGATGCTGTCGTTCCTCGTGGTGCAGATGTTCCCGTTCGCGGTGCTGATCGTGCCGCTGTACAACATCCTGCTGTCCCTCGGCCTGCAAGGGACCGGCTTCGGCCTGGTGCTGGTGTACTGCACGACCGCCGTGCCGTTCTGCACGTACATGCTGAAGGGCTACTTCGACACCATCCCGACGGACATCGACGAGGCCGGCCGGGTCGACGGCCTGTCGCCGTTCGGGGTGTTCTGGCGGCTGGTCATGCCGCTCGCCCGGCCGGGCCTGGCGGTCACCGCGTTCTACGCCTTCCTGACCGCCTGGGGCGAGGTGGCGTTCGCGTCGGCGTTCCTGTCGGCGGCGGACGAGTCGAAGACGCTCGCCGTCGGCCTGCAGGTGTTCGTGCAGCAGAACCGGACCGAGTGGGGTCACCTGGCCGCCGCGTCGATCCTGGTCGCCATCCCGGCGATCGTCGTGTTCTACCTGGTGCAGCGGTTCCTGGTGACGGGCCTGTCGTCGGGCGCGGTGAAGGGCTGACGGCCGAAAAGTAGACCAATGCACCTGTTCCCGTAAGCGCTTGCAATCCATAACGTTGCGCCAAAGCTTGGCTGGTGAAAGGTGCGTTCCATGGCTGAGGTCGCCTACGTCAAAGCGTCGCGGGTCTTCTCCGGCAGCCCGCCGGTCCGCGCGGTCGACGAACTGTCGCTCGACGTCTCCGACGGCGAGTTCCTGGTGCTCGTCGGGCCGTCGGGGTCGGGCAAGTCGACCGCCCTGCGGATGCTCGCCGGCCTGGAGGACGTGGACGAGGGCGCCATCCGGATCGGCGGCAAGGACGTCACCAACGTGCCGCCGAAGGGTCGGGACATCGCCATGGTGTTCCAGTCCTACGCCCTCTACCCGCACATGACGGTCGCCGAGAACATGGGCTTCGCGCTCAAGCTGCGCGGCGTCAACAAGGCCGAGATCAAGCAGAAGGTCGCCGAGGCGGCCAAGATGCTCGACCTGACCAAGTACCTGGACCGCAAGCCGAAGGCGCTGTCCGGCGGCCAGCGCCAGCGGGTCGCGATGGGCCGCGCGATCGTCCGCGAGCCCTCCGTCTTCCTGATGGACGAGCCGCTGTCCAACCTGGACGCCAAGCTCCGCGTCGAGACCCGCGCGAACATCGCGGCCCTCCAGCAGCGCCTGGGCACCACCACCATCTACGTGACGCACGACCAGGTGGAGGCCATGACCATGGGCCACCGGGTCGCCGTGCTGAAGGACGGCCTGCTCCAGCAGTGCGACACCCCGCGCGCCCTGTACGACAAGCCGGGCAACGCGTTCGTCGCCGGGTTCATGGGCTCGCCCGCCATGAACCTCAAGACCGTCCCGCTGACCGCCGAGGGCGCGAAGCTCGACGGCATCGTGGTCCCGCTGGAGCGCCGCGCGCTGGACGCCGCCGCCGCCGAGGGCCTCGCCGAGGTCACGTTCGGCATCCGGCCGGAGTCGCTGGCGCTGGTCGGCTCGCAGGGTCCGGGCATGGAGATGGTCGTCGAACTGGTCGAGGAGCTGGGCGCGGACGCGCTCGTGCACGGCGCGGTGCGGATCGGCGCCGCGTCGGAGCGGTTCGTGGTCCGCGTGGACGGCCGCACGCCGCCGGCCCTGGGCCAGACCGTGAAGGTCGCGGTCCGGGACGCCACCGAGGTCCACCTGTTCCACCCGGAGTCGGGCGCCCGCCTGACCGGCTGACACGTGCCCGCCTGAGGGCCACCTCCCCCGGCCGGAGGTGGCCCTCAGGCGTGTCCCGGACCCCGTGAAAAGACCAGAAACACCCGGTCGGTGGACATCCAGGTGGCGGAACGTTCTAAACTGAACTCGACAACGGTTTCCATTGCCGATGAATCAGCCTGTCGAGGAGCACCACCATGACCGTCCGTAACGCGATGCTCGGCGCGGTGGCCGCCGTGACCGCCGTCGCCCTCACCGCCTGCGGCGGCACCCCGGCCACCACCACGGCCAACGGCAAGATCAAGGTCGTCGCCTCCACGAACGTGTGGGGCAGCGTCGTGAAGGCCGTCGGCGGCGACGAGGTCGAGGTCACCGCCATCATCAGCGACCCGTCCGGCGACCCGCACTCCTACAACAGCAAGCCGTCCGACGTGGCCGCCGTGAAGGACGCCAAGCTGGTCATCTTCAACGGCGGCGGCTACGACGACTTCTTCGCCACCCTGCTGACCGCGGAGACCGAGGGCGCGAAGAAGATCGAGACGTTCCCGCTGTCCGGCAAGGCCTCCGACCACGCGGAGCCCGAGACCGGCGCCGAGCCGCACGACCACGCGGTCAACGAGCACGTCTGGTACGACCTGGAGACCGTGCGCAAGGTCGCCGACCAGGCCGCCGCCGACCTGTCCGAGATCGCGCCGGACAAGCAGGACGCCTTCCGGGCCAACGCCGCCGACTTCGGGCAGAAGGTCGATGACCTGCGCAAGCGCATCGAGGGCGTGGGCAAGGGCAAGAAGGTGCTGGAGACCGAGGCCGTCGCGCACTACCTGCTGGACGCCGCCGGCGTGGAGAACGCGACGCCCGACACGTTCAGCGAGGCCGTGGAGGGCGAGACGGACATCCCCGCCGCCGCGCTGGCCGAGGTCACCCGACTGGTGGAACAGAAGCAGGTCACGGCGGTCGTGAACAACGTCCAGACCGAGAACACCGCGGTCAAGCAGGTCGTGGAGAAGGCCGGCCAGACCGGCGTGCCCGTCGTCGAGGTCACCGAGACGTTGCCGGAGGGCGTGACGGGTTACCTTGATTGGATGACGAAGCAGGTCGACGCGCTGGCGGGGGCACTGCGCGGATGACCGCACAGGTGACGGACACGTCCGTGCGCGGCGCGGTGGCGTTGCGCGGGGCCCGGCTGTCCTATGGCGACCGCGTGCTGTGGGACGGGCTGGACCTGGACGTCGCGCCGGGCGAGTTCGTGGCCGTGCTCGGGCCCAACGGGTCGGGCAAGACCAGCCTCATGCGGGTGCTGCTCGGCCTCCAGCCGCTGTCCGGCGGCACGGTGCACGTCGCGGGCGGCAACCGGCGCATCGGGTACATCCCGCAGCAGCGCGCGGTCGACGCGTCGCTCACGCTGCGTGGCCGCGACTTGGTCGGGTTCGGCCTGGACGGGCACACCTGGGGCCTGGGCTGGCGCGGTCGCAAGGAGCGGCGCGCCAGGGTGGACGAGGCGCTGGCCTCGGTCGGCGCGACCCGGTACGCGGACGAGCCGGTCGGCCTGCTGTCCGGCGGCGAGCAGCAGCGGCTGCGGGTGGCGCAGGCCCTGGTCGGCGACCCCGAGGTGCTGCTCTGCGACGAGCCGCTGCTGTCGCTCGACCTCGCGCACCAGCGGGTGGTCAGCGACCTGATCGACCGGCGGCGCCGGGAGGCCGGCACCGCCGTGCTGTTCGTGACCCACGAGATCAACCCGGTCCTGCCGCTGGTCGACCGGGTGCTGTACCTGGTGGAGGGCCGGTTCCGGGTCGGCACGCCGGCCGAGGTGATGACCTCGGCGACGCTGTCCGAGCTGTACCGCACGAACGTCGAGGTGGTCCGGGTGCGCGACCAGATCCACGTGGTCGGCGCGCAGCACGTGTGCGAGGACGAACCGCACCACGTGGCGGATGAGGACTGATGGAGAACTTCTTCGACCTGCCGCTGACCTTCGAGCTGCTCGGGTACGGCTTCGTCCAGCAGATGCTGATCGCGGGCGCGGTGCTCGGCGTGGTGGCCGGCTTGCTCGGCCCGCTGGTGGTCACCCGCAAGATGGCGTTCGCGGTGCACGGCACGTCCGAGCTGGCGTTCACCGGCGGCGCGGCGGCCCTGCTGGTGGGCGTCGGCGTCGGCTACGGCGCGCTGGCCGGTTCCGTGGTGGCGGCGCTGCTGCTGGGCCTGCTGTCGCGGCGCGACTCGGACCGGGACTCGGTGATCGGCGCGATCCTGGCGTTCGGGCTCGGTCTCGGCGTGCTGTTCCTGTACCTCTACAAAGGACGGTCGGCGAACAAGTTCGGCCTGCTCACCGGGCAGATCGTCAGCGTCGGCTCGACCGACCTGTGGCTGCTGATCGGCTCGTCGGTCGCCGTGCTCGCGGTCCTCGCGTTCATCTACCGGCCGTTGCACTTCGCCTCGGTGGACGCCGCCGTGGCCACGGCCCGGGGCGTCCCGGTCCGCACGCTCGCGGTGGTCTTCGCCGTGCTGGTCGGGATCGCGACGGCGTTGAGCGTGCAGATCGTCGGCGCGCTGCTCGTCTTGTCGCTGATGATCACCCCCGCCGCCGCGGCGGGCCGGGTCACGGCGTCGCCGGTCAAGGCGACCGTGCTGGCCGTGGTGTTCGCCGAAGCGGCCGTGCTGCTCGGCATCCTGCTGTCGCTCGCGCCGGGCGTGCCGGTGAGCGCGTTCGTCACGGCGGTCTCTTTCCTGATATACCTCGTATGCCGAGCTTTCGGCGGCTCCCGGTCCCGCGCGGAGGCCTGATCCGGGGTGTCCACTGGGTGGGACGGTCCTCCAGTGGCGGAACGGGCTGCCCGCGTCCGGGCTTGCGCAGGTCAGCGCCCGCACACGGGCTGACCTGGGTGGCGTAATCGTCGCGTAACGAGCCGTTCGCGGTCGGTGACCCAGACTGTGCCGCATGAGCAGCGCCCCGGAACGGCGTCTGCGCGCCGACCGGGCGCGGCAGGCGGCCGACGTGATCCGCCGGCAGGTCGTGCGCCGGGCCTTCCCGGCCGGCGTCCTCCCCGACGAGCGGTTCCTCGCCGCCGAGTTCTCGGCGTCCCGCAACACCATCCGCGAGGCGCTGGACCTGCTGCGTGAAGAGGGCCTGATCGAACGCGTGCCCGGAGTGGGGACCGTGGTGGTGACCGAGAAGTACCCGCACGGCCTCACCCGGCTGATGGGTCTGGCGGAGACCCTGCACGAGCACGGCGAGGTCGCCAACGACATCCGCGCGGCCGGGCCGATCAAACCGCCTTCCTCGGTGGCGCAACGGCTTCGGCTCGCCGACGGCGAGCAGGTCGTCTACGTCGAGCGGCTGCGCCGGCTCAACGGCCTGCCGCTGTCGCTGGACCTGACCTACCTGGCGATGGACGTCGGCCGTCCGCTGCTGGACGAGGACCTCCGCAACCGCGACATCTTCTCGCTGATCGAGCAGACCTCCGGGCAGCGCCTCGGCGCCGCCGCCATGACCCTGGAAGCCGTCAACGCCGACCTGCACTCGTCCGCCGTGCTGGAAGTGCCCAGGGGCGCGGCGCTGCTGGTGGTGGAGCGGCTGAGCCACTTCGCCGACGGCCGCCCGGTGGACCTGGAGTTCATCCGGATGCGCGGCGACCGCCTGACCATGAGCACCGTATTGGATCGCTGCGACCCCGTCGCGGCAGGCTCGGGCGCCTGAAGTCGGCCCGGAGAAAAGGGAGCGCGAAGTGGCTCTGGTGAACAACCGCGTCGACGTGCCGGTGACCATCGACGAATCGCTCTGCATCGACGGGTGCAGGCTGTGCGTGGACATGTGCCCGCTCGACTCGCTGGCCATCCACCCGGAGACCGACAAGGCCTACATGCACGTGGACGAGTGCTGGTACTGCGGCCCGTGCGCGGCCCGCTGCCCCACCGGCGCGGTCGAGATCAACATGCCCTACCTGCTGCGGTGAGAGGACTCCTGGTGATGCGCAAGCTCCTGGCCGCGGCGCTGGCCGCGGTGGCCGTCGCGGCGTGCGGCACGGGCGAGGCGTCGAGCGACGCCGTGTCCGTCGTGATCGGGTACCAGTCCAAGACGATCAACACGGTGACCGCCGGCACCCTGTTGCGGGAACTGGGCTTCTTCGAGCGGCGGCTGGCCGAGCTGGGCCGCGCGACCGGCCGCAAGTACGAGGTCACCTGGCAGGACTACGACACCGGGGCGCCGATCACCGCGCAGATGATCGCCGGCAAGATCGATATCGGGTCGATGGGCGACTACCCGCTGCTGATCAACGGTTCCCGCACGCGGAAGCAGGGCGACGAGGGCACCCGGATGGTGTCGGTCACCGGCTACAACCCGCGCGGCGCGCTCAACATGGTGGTGGTGCGGCCGGACTCGCCGGCGAAGACGCTCGCCGACCTCAAGGGCCGCAGGGTGTCCGCCAGCGTCGGGTCCGCCGGGCACGGCACGCTGGTCCGGGCGTTGGGCGACATCGGCGTGACGGTGGAGAACCAGCAGCCGTCGGTCGGCGCGTCGGCGTTGCAGGGTGGTGGAGTCGAGGCGCTGTCGCAGTTCGTGGCGTGGCCGGGGCAACTGGTGTTCGACAAGCAGGCCAAACTGCTCTACGACGGCGCGGCGCTGAACTTCCCGACGCTGCACGGGGTCGTGGTGCGCAAGCCGTTCGCGACCGCGCGGCCCGAAGTGCTGGCGGAGTTCCTGCGGGCGCAGCAGGACGCGACGAAGTACCTGCACGAGAAGCCGTTGGAGGCCGCGAAATCGGTCGCCCGCTCGACCGGCCTGCCGCCCGAGGTGGTCTACCTCTACAACGGCCCGAACGGGATCGCGACGTTCGACCTGTCGCTGAAGCCGGTGCTGCGCAAGGCGTTGCAGGACGACGTCCCGTTCCTCGCGTCGATCGGCAACATCGAGGAACTCGACGTCGGGAAGTTCATCGACGACGGTCCGCTCAAGGCCGCCGTCGGCGGCGGCACGGACGACCTCGTCAACCCGGCGCGCATCACGGGCGTCGACAAGGCCTGTGGTGTCGAGGTCTCCGACCCCGCGACGGCCGGCGAGGTGTGGTTCGACGGCGAGGAGGCCACGCACCCGGCGGCGACGCCGGACTGCCTGCTCAAGCAGATCAAGCAGGCGGGCCGGAAGGTGCGGGTGGCGTACGTGCCGGACGCCGGGACCGGCACGCGGTGGTTCGCCGAGCACGCCCACTGGGTGCGTGAGGGCGACAGGCTCCTGCCGTTCACGACGGAGGCGGCGGCGGCGGAGCGCGGCGTGGTGCTGACCTACGAGCAGGCGCTGGCAGGCGTGTGATGTCGGGGCGGTGGGTGCTGCGGGCGGTGTCGCTCGCGGCGGGATTGCTGCTGTGGCAGGTGTTGACGGCCACCGGCGCGCGGGTGTGGCTGCGGTTCGACCAGTTGCCGACCGTGGTGGAGGTGGCGGAACGGTTCGCGCGGCAGGTGCTCCTGCCGGAGTACTACGAGGACCTGGCGAGCAGCTTGGCGCGGATCGGGACAGGGTTCCTGCTGGCGGCCGTGCTCGGCACGGCGCTCGGTGTCGCGGTGGCGCGGTCGCGGCTGCTGGGCGACCTCGTGCAGCCGCTGCTGGAAGTGGTGCGGCCCATCCCGGCCATCGCGCTGGTGCCCATCGCGATCCTGCTGTTCCCGACCGACGAGCAGGGCATCGTGTTCATCACGTTCGTGGCCGCGTTCTTCCCGATCCTGGTCAGCACGCGGCACGCGGTGCGGGCGTTGCCGACCATCTGGGAGGACGCGATCCGCACCATGGGCGGCAGCCGGTGGCAGGTGCTGGTGAAGGTCGTGCTGCCGGGCACGCTGCCCGGCGTGTTCGGCGGGTTGTCGGTGGGGATGGGGGTGTCGTGGATCTGCGTCATCTCCGCCGAGATGATCTCCGGGCAGTTCGGCGTCGGCTACCGGACGTGGCAGGCGTACACGGTGGTGGACTACCCCGGCGTGATCGTCGGCATGATCACCATCGGCCTGCTGGGCTGGCTGACGTCCTCGGCCGTGGAGCTGCTCGGCCGCCGCGCCACCCGCTGGCTGCCCCGGGAGGCGCGGGCATGAGCGTGCGGATCGAGGGGCTGACCGTGGGGTACGGGCGGTCGTCGGTGTTGCGGGACTTGGACTTGACGATCTCGGACGGCGAGATCCTGGTCGTGGCCGGTCCGTCCGGGTGCGGCAAGTCGACCCTGCTGCGCGCGGTCGCCGGTCTGCTGCCGATCGTGTCGGGGCAGGTGCTGGTGGACGGCGTGCCGGTGCGCGGCACTTCGCGGGACCGGGCGCTGGTGTTCCAGGACGACGGGCTGTTGCCGTGGCGCAGCGCGTTGCGGAACGTCGAGCTGCCGCTGGCGTTGCAAGGAGTGTCCAAAGTGGAGCGACGCGAACGTGCGCGTGGCTGGCTGGACCGGGTCGGGCTGGCCGCGTTCGAGCGGTACCTGCCGCGTGAGCTGTCCGGCGGGATGCGCCAGCGCGTGCAGCTCGCGAGGACGTTGGCCCAGGGGCCCAGGCTGGTGTTGATGGACGAGCCGTTCGGCGCGCTGGACGCCCGGACGCGCGGGGCGATGCAGGAGTTGGTGGTCGAGGTGTTGCGGGAGACCGGGACTACGACGATCTTCGTCACGCACGACGTGGACGAGGCCGTGCTGCTGGGCGACCGGGTGGTGGTGCTCGGCGCCGGCGAGGTCGACGTGCGGCGCGAGGCGATCCTGGCGGCGGTGCAGGGCTGATGGAGATCCCCCCTGCCGCGCAACGGGTTGCGCTGTCCTGTGACGTGCTGGTGATCGGCGGCGGCACGGCCGGGTCGATGGCCGCCATCACCGCCGCCGAGCACGGGCGATCGGTGCTGTTGCTGGAGAAGGCCCACGTGCGGCACTCCGGCGCGCTGGCGATGGGCATGGACGGTGTCAACAACGCCGTCATACCGGGGAAAGCGTCGCCGACCGACTACGTCGCCGAGATCACCCGCGCCAACGACGGCATCGTGGACCAGCGCACCGTGATGCAGACCGCGACCCGCGGCTACGACATGGTGCGCCGGCTGGAGCGGTACGGCGTGAAGTTCGAGAAGGACGCGGCGGGGGAGTACCACGTCCGCCAGGTGCACCGGTCCGGCTCGTACGTCCTGCCGATGCCCGAAGGCAAGGACGTGAAGAAGGTGCTGTACCGGGTGATGCGGGAACGCTCGATGCGCGCCCGCATCCGGATCGAGAACCGGGTCATGCCGGTGCGCGTGCTGGTGTCGGGCGGACGGGCCGTCGGCGCGGTCGGCTTCAACACCCGCACCGGGGAGTTCGTGACGGTGTCGGCGGGCGCGGTGGTCCTCGCGACCGGCGCGTGCGGCCGGCTCGGACTGCCCGCCAGCGGCTACCTCTACGGCACGTACGAGAACCCGACCAACGCCGGCGACGGCTACTCGATGGCCTACCACGCCGGGGCCGAGCTGTCCGGCATCGAGTGCTTCCAGGTCAACCCGCTGATCAAGGACTACAACGGGCCGGCGTGCGCGTACGTCGGCAACCCCTTCGGGGCGTACCAGGTCAACGCGCTCGGTGAGCGGTTCGTGGACTGCGACTACTGGTCCGGGCAGATGATGGCGGAGGTGGCGGCGGAGATCGCGTCCGACCGCGGACCGGTGTACCTGCGCACCACGCACCTGCCCGAGGAATCCGTCGCGGCGCTGGAGAACATCCTGCACACCACGGAACGGCCCACGCGCGGGACGTTCCACAGTGGACGCGGGCACGACTACCGGACGCACGACGTCGAGATGCACATCTCCGAGATCGGTCTGTGCGGCGGGCATTCCGCGTCCGGCGTGTGGGTGGACGAGAACGGCCGCACCACCGTCCCCGGTCTGTACGCGGCCGGCGACCTCGCCTGCGTGCCGCACAACTACATGCTGGGCGCGTTCGTGTTCGGTGACCTCGCGGGGGCCGACGCGGCTGCTTCCCTGGTGCCGCCGGGGGATTTGCCCGAGGAGCAGATCCTCGACGCGCACGAGCTGATCTACCGGCCGTTGCGGAACCCGGACGGGCCGCCGCAGCCGCAGGTCGAGTACAAGTTGCGGCGGTTCGTGAACGACTACGTGGCGCCGCCCAAGTCCGGGACCAGGCTGGAGCTGGCGCTGGAGGCGTTCGTGCGGATGACGTCCGAGATCGCGGCGATGGGCGCGCGGACGCCGCACGAGCTGATGCGGTGCGCGGAGGTGACGTTCATCCGGGACTGCGCGGAGCTGGCCGCGCACGCGTCCCTGACCCGCACCGAGAGCCGGTGGGGGCACTACCACGACCGGGTGGACCTGCCGACCCGTGACGACGCGGAGTGGTTCTACCACTTGAACCTGCGGAAGACCGCGGGTGGGACGGAGTTCGTCAAGCGGCCGGTGGCGCCGTACCTGGTGCCGGTGGAGGGGTTCGTGCCGCCCGCCGGGGAGGTCGAGGTGCTGTCCGGGCGTCCGGTGTCGGTGGTGGCGGTGGAGGACGCCGCGGTGCGCCGTTCGGTCGGGGTCGAGTCGGGGCGGCTGCTGGAGTTGCTCGCGTTGACCGACGAGCTGCCCGACCTGGCGACCATCGGTCCTTACCTGGCCGATCCGGATGCCGCCGTGCGGCGGGCGGCGGTCGCGCTGCTGACCGAGGCCGTGCCGTTCGGGTTCGAGTTCGCGCTGGTGCGGGCGATGGCGGACGAGGACGCGGAGGTGCGTGCGGCGGCCGGGGCCGGGCTGCGTGAGCTGGTGGAGGTCGTGCCGGCGAGCGAGGAGCTGCGGGAGGCCTTGGAGCTGTCGCCGTCGCGGGCGGTGGCCTTGGAGGTGCTGTGGGCGCTGAAGATCGGGCGGGAGACGATCTACGCCGAGGCTTTGGACGACCCTTCGGTGGCTGTCCGGTCGGCGGCGGTGCGTGGTCTGGTGGCTCTGCGGTCGGCGGACGTGCTGGCGGGTGCGGCGTCCGACGTGGAGCGCGAGCTGCGGGTGCTGGTGGCGAAGGGGCTGGGTGGCCTGCGGGCCCGGCCGGAGGTGCTGGTCTCGCTGGCCGGCGACCCCGATCCGCTGGTCCGGGCGGCGGCGTTGGAGGCCGGGGCCGGGTTCGACGCGCTGTGCGCGCCGGCTCTGGCGGCGCTGGCCGACCCGGCCTGGCAGGTGCGGGTGGGTGCGGTGTGGGCGGTCGGCGTGCCTGAGCCGGTGGTTTCGTGCCTGAAGGACGACAATCTGGACGTTAGAAAGGCGGCCGTGCGGGTACTCACGCAGTGGGTCGCTCGGCCCGAGGTCAAGGATGCGCTGGAACGGGCGCTCGATGACTCGGATGCTGATGTGCGCGCTTACGCGCGCCAGGCCCTCCGCGCGGACGGAGGGCGGTAGCCGCACGCCCCGGCCGCTGCCTCGACTGCGGTCTCAGCCTCAGCCTAGGTCTCAGTCTCGGTCTTGGTTTCGGTGCTCTCGGCCTTGCCTCCGCCTGTCGTGTCGGCTTTGGCGGCGGTCTCGGCCGCTGCTCCTGCCGCTGCCTGGGCCCTTACCTCGGCGGGCTTGCGCGGGCGTACCCCGATGCGGAGCGCCCCCGGTTCGTAGCCAAGCACGGGGGTGCGACAGTTCGGGGTGGTCGGCGCTGAGAGTGGCCTCAGGCGGAGCGGGTCACTTCGGGTTCGTCCATCCTCGGGGTCGGCAGGCGGCGGGTGTGGAGGTCGATACCGGCGGCCACGCGGACCTGGTTGCGGCCGTTCTCCTTCGCCGTGTAGAGGGCCGCGTCGGCGCTGTGCTGGGCCGCCATCAGGCTGTCGCCGTTGTCCGGGACCACGGCCACGCCGATGGACGCCGAGATCGCCCGCACTTCCGGGCCGTCCTCGGTCAGCGGCAGGTTGCGGCCACGGAGGGTCACCGTGTTGCGGTGCTTGTCGGTGGTCACGACCGACATCTCGCCGATCGCCTCGCGGACCCGTTCGGCGATCGCCGTGCCCTGCGCGACGCCCGTGTCGGCGAGCACCACCACGAACTCCTCGCCGCCGTCGCGGCCGGCCACGTCGCCCGGCCGGAGCTTCTCCCGCAGGATGCGGCCCACCTCGGCCAGCACGGCGTTGCCCGCCGGGTGGCCCCAGGTGTCGTTGATGCGCTTGAAGTGGTCCAGGTCGATCGCCAGCACGGTCACCGGCTGGCCATCGTGCTTGCACCGCTCGGTCAGCCTGCCCGCGTGCTCGCTCAGCCCGTTGGTGTTGAACAGGCCCGTGCGGTAGTCGGTGTGGGCGTCCTTGGTCAACTGGAGGTGCGCCTTGTGCTGCTCGGCGACCAGCCGCTCCAGGTGCGCCTGGCGTTCCGACGCGCGGTGCAGCAGGGCGTTCACCAGGATCACCGGCACGGCCAGCAGCAGCGGCGCGACCCAGTGGGTGGCGACCAGCATGCCCAGCATCGCGCCGACGCCCAGCGTCGTCATCTCCAGCATGTTGTCGTTGCGGGAGCCGAGCGAGTCCACGAACCTCGTCTGCGGGTTGACGATCTTCAGGGCCACCGTCATCAGCAGCACCTGGACGAACCAGTACAGCGCGGCGACCAGCACCAGCACGCCGAGCAGGGCCAGGTCCGTCAAGACCCGGCCCGAGGCCGCGAGCGAGAATCCCGCCAGTTGGACCGCCGCGCCGGCGAGCACGGTGCTCGCCACGATGTGGGCGGAAGTGAACACGAACCGGTACGGCTGCCGCCGGGCGATCGGCCACAGCACGATCCGCAGCCAGACCACGACCAGCACGGCCATACCCGGCGGCAGCACGATCGCCGCCGCGAAAGTCCAGACCGACGTCAGGTCGAAGTACGGACCTGCGGATTCGTCGCGTCTCGATTCCTCGGCCCGGCGCACGATCGTGAGGTGGACCGTGACGGCCAGCACGAGCGCCGCGAACCGAAGCCAATCCGTGCCCCCGGCGGAACTGAGCGTAGTCAGCAGCCAAATGGCGGCAATTGCCACCGCCAGTTCGACGGAAAGGATGTACGCGATGGCGGTACGGCGCAGCGACCAAAGGTCCCAGTTGCGCGTCGGACGCCCTCTGACTGTCGCGGACGGCTCGTGGTCAGGCAAACTGTTCTTCACCACGTCCCCCCTACACTCATGCCGCCGCCGCGCGGCCACTCGCCGGCCCAGCGACGGCCACCCGGCCCCCCTCGGTACCCAAGTCGCGCGTAGAGGAGCGTCTACCATGCGTAACCGCGAGTGGTGACCCCATCGCTCTCCTTGAGCCCAGTCCGGAAATTTCACCGTACGTGCGTGTGTTCTCGCGGAGCGCACACGAACGTCTCGTCATGAGAATCGCCGCACATGATGAGTCTGTTTCATGTGGCCACCGTGTTCGGGTCGGACCTGGCCCGCGCCCGGTTCCAGGCTACGGTCGCCTGCCCCGCCAGGAGCAGACCGATGGCGCCCGCGCCCGCGAGTGTCGCGGTCACCGAGCCGATCGCGTGCGCGACCACACCAGCCAACGCCATGCCGCCACCCTGACTCGACCGCAGCGCCGTGCGTGCGATGCCGTAAGCCCGTCCACGGTAGGCGTCCGGCAGGATCCGCATCCACGCCGACCGCGCCGGCGTGTGGTACGCGCCCGCCATGCCGGCCAGCACGAGCAGCGCGATGGTCCAGGTCAGGTTGGGGTTCAGCGCGAACATGACCAGCGGTGCCAACGACAGTATGGCCAGCGGCCCGATCAGCTTCTCGCGTTTCGCCGGATCCCGCACGAGGCGGAACAGCACGGCGACGCCCAGCACGTTCGCGGCCGGCTCGATGGCCAGGATCAGGCCCACCGCCCACACCGCGTCCAGGCTCGCGGCGAGGGGCACGGCGAGCCCTTCGGGCACCATCGCGATGCCGGCCAAAAGGCGCATACCCATAAGAGAGCGCAACCGCGGCTCAGTGACGAGCAACGCGAAAGCTCCTTTGCCGGCTTCGGGATCCCGAAGTGACCGGCCCAGCGGGTCGGCGGCCGGCCGGAACCGCACCGAGGTCTGCACCATGACCGCTACCAGCACGAACGAGGCCGCGTTGATCGCCAGCGCCACGTTCGGCCCGGCCGTCGTCACCAGGAAGCCCGCCGCGGCGAGTCCAGCCATCTGGGCGACGTCCACGGACGTCCCGAACAACGCCACGCCGTCGTCGTAGCGCTTCTCCGGCAGCACGGACGGGAGGCTCGCCTCCTGCGCGGCCAGGAAGGGGGAGGCGATCATCAGCACGACGACCAGCAGGACTATCATGATCCACAACGGCACGCCGGGCAGCGCCATCAGGCCCACCAGGGCGGCTTGGAGCCAGGCGCAGCAGATCATCACCGTGCGTCGCGGGAACCGGTCGGCGATCCAGCCCAGCAGCGGGCCGGACACCAGGGACGGCAGCAGGGTCAGCGACCACGTGAGGGCGGTCCAGGCGGGGGACTTCGTCTGCTCGAACACCAGGAGTGACAGCGCCACGGCCGCGAGCTGATCACCCACCGTGGACACCGTCGAGCCGATCCACATGCCGCGGAACTCGCGGTTGCCCACGAGCGCGCGGATGGTCCCCCCGGAAGTCACCACTCCTCCAGGTTCGTCGGCCCCGATGAGTGAGTCACGTTACCCCCACCCGAAGTAACAATTATCTCGGTTAGCACGGTAGAAGCTGCCGGTTCTGCAATCTCTGTCCTACCACAGTGTGTACCCGAACGGACCAGATCAGTTACATAAAGTAGTTACAATGGCGAAAAGTCTGCCACTTATTCTTGACAGTTGACCGTAGGTGACCCGGCGTGAGCAAAGCTCGCCTACCCAGGGTCAGGGCGACCTCCATTGGTCGTCGCACCGCTGGTCCGACCGGTCCAGCGTGTTCGTGCGGGCCGCCGAGCCGGGTGCCGGAACCCGTTCGGTTATTGTTGCCGCGGCCGGCTTGTCGATCATCAGAACTGGTAGTACAAGAACGGGCTGAACGTTCCGCTGGCGACCAGGATCGCCGCATACCCCACGCCCACGGTCATCAGGGACACCCTAGCGGCTACCGCGATCCGATCCCGAGAGGACTCCAGGTAGGGGCCCGACACGGGGTGGCCGGGCATTACGACAATCACCAGCGCGACCACCAGGAGCAGAATCCGCTGATTGGTCGCCGCCGCCGCGACGGCTTCTCCGAGGCCGCCGAAATCGGGCATCAACAGATGTCCGAGGATTGTGAACGCGTCGCCCAGATCCGCCGCCCGGAAGAACACCCAGCCGATTACCACGAGCAGCATGGTGAGCGCGCGGCGGGCAATGCGGGCGCGGGTGGCGACCGGTGCGGAATCCCAGCCGAAACGGCGCTCCAGGACCAGCAGCGCGCCGTGGAACAAACCCCACACCAGGAACGTCCAGTTCGCCCCGTGCCAGAAACCGGTGAGCACGAAAACGATCGCGAGGTTGCGGTAGGTGCGCAGCACGCCGGCCCGGTTCCCGCCCAGTGGGATGTAGACGTAGTCCCGGAACCAGCGGGACAGCGACATGTGCCAGCGCCGCCAGAACTCGGTGATGGTCACGGAGGAGTACGGGCGGGCGAAGTTCTCCGGGAGCCGGAAGCCCAGCATCCGGCCCAGGCCGATCGCCATGTCGGAGTAGCCGGAGAAGTCGAAGTACAGTTGCAGCGTGTAGCCGATGGCGCCCAGCCAGGCGACCGCGAAGGTCATCTTGTCGTCCGGCGTGGCGAAGCAGGCGTCCACCAGCGGGGCCAGCGAGTCGGCGATGATCACCTTCTTGCACAGCCCCAGGGCGAACCGCGGGAAGCCCGCCGCGATGTCGTCCCAGCGGTGCAGGCGGGGCTGCGGGAGCTGGTCGGCGATCTCCCGGAACCGGACGATCGGGCCGGCCACGAGCTGCGGGAACATCGCGATGTAGGTGACGAACGCGACCGGCTCCTTGAGCGCGGGCCGTTCGCCCCGGTAGACGTCCACCACGTACGAGATGTGGTGGAACGTGTAGAACGAGATGCCGATCGGCAGCGCCAGGTGCACGACGGGCAGGTCCGCGCCGATCAGCGAGGCGATGTCGTGTAGCTGCTCGGTGGCGAACCCGAGGTACTTCCAGACCAGCAGGACGCCGAGGTTGACGCAGATCGCGCCGATCAGGACGAGCTTGCGGTCGCCGGGGGAGCCGGGCTCCAGGCGGCGGCCGGCCAGGTAGTTCAGCACCATCGCGCCGAGCAGCAGCAACGTCGTGCCGCCCGCGCCGGTGAAGTAGAAGAGGAGGCTGGCGACCGCCACCACGCCGTTGCGCCAGCCCCGGGGTGCGACAAGGACGGTCGCGAGCACGACCGGCAGGAAGAACCACAGGAAGAGTGGCGTGGCGAAGGACATCGCCGGGAACTTTATCCGGCGGCCGACGTCAAGGTTGCCGATCGGGTGACAAAACGCCCAGCGTCACACCCCCGCCCGTCCCCCGCCGGGCCCGGCGAGTCGCGGCTTCGTGTCGCGAGTCGAGCTGCCGGGCCGGCGAGTCGCGGATTCGGCATCCGCGAGCCGGGTGTTCGGGTGTCCGTCAGAGCCGGGTGTTCGGGGCTCGGGCGTCGTGCGTTCGGGGGTCGGAGGTCGGGCGATCGGGCGGTCAGGGTTGGGCGGTCAGGGTTGGGCGATGTCGAGCCGCCGCCTGCGGGCCACCTCGGCGAGCACCACGCCGGCCGCGACCGAGGCGTTGAGCGACTCCACGCCCGCCGCCATCGGGATCGACACGGTCTGGTCGCACGTCTCCCGCACCAGCCGCGACAGACCGCGCCCCTCCGACCCCACGACCACCACCAGCGGCCCGGTCGCCAGCTCCAAGCCGTCGACGTCCACGGTGCCGTCCGCGTCCAGGCCCACGACCATCAGGCCCGCGTCGGCCCACTCGCGTAGCTGCCGGGTCAGGTTCGTGGCCACCGCGATCGGCATCCGCGCCGCCGTGCCCGCGCTGGTCCGCCACGCCACGGCGGTGATACCCGCCGAACGCCGCTGCGGCAGCACGACGCCGTGCGCCCCGAACGCCGCCGCCGAGCGCACGACCGCGCCGAGGTTGCGCGGGTCGGTCACGCCGTCCAGCGCTACCAGCAACGGCGGCGACCCGGACCCGCGGGCGATCTTGAGCAGGTCGCGCGGCTCGGCGTACTCGAACGGCGGGACCTGGAGGCCCAGGCCCTGGTGCATCGCGCCGCCGGTGATCCGGTCCAGTTCGCCGCGCTGCACCTCCAGCACGGAGATGCCCCGGTCGGCGGCGAGCTGCACGGCCTCGGCGACCCGGTCGTCCGCGTCGATGCCCAGCGCCACGTACAGCGCGGTCGCCGGGATGCCCGCGCGCAGGCACTCCACGACCGGGTTGCGGCCCGCGACGGTCTCCGGGCCGTTCTCGGCGGCCTTGCGGCGCTGCGTGCGGGTCTGTTCGGCCTTCGCGGTCGCCTGCGCCCGCCGGTACGCCGGGTGGTTGGGCCGGTCCGCCGCCTTGGGCGTCGGTCCCTTGCCCTGCAAGCCCTTCGACTTCTGCCCGCCGGAACCGACGACCGCGCCCTTCTTGGAGCCGGGGTTGCGCATCGCGCCCCGGCGCTTGGAGTTCCCTGCCACGAGGTCAGTCGTCCTTCAGTGTCCACAGCGGACCGTCGGGGGTGTCCTCGACGGCGATCCCGGCAAGGAGCAGGTGGTCGCGCAGCGCGTCCGCCCTGGCGAAGTCCTTGTCCTTGCGGGCTTTCACGCGCTCTTCGAGCACGTGTTCGACCAAAGTGGCCAGTGCCTGCCTGCCGCTCGACCCACCGGCCGACGTGTCGCTCCACCGAAGCGGGTCCACGCCGAGCACGGCGGTCATCGCGCGCACCGACTCGGCCGCCGTCCGCGCGCCGAGGTCGTCGGCCGCCTCCAGCGCCGTGTTGCCCTCCCGGACCCGCTTGTGGATCGCGGCCAGCGCGCCCGGCGTGCCCATGTCGTCGTCCATCGACGTCACGAACGCCGCCGACAGCTCGCCCTGGTCGCCGACGGTCCCGGTGCGCTCGGCCACGCGCCGCACGAACGACTCGATGCGCCGGTACGCCGACACCGACTCGTCCAGCGCCTCCTGGGAGAACTCGACGGTCGACCGGTAGTGCGGCCCCACCAGGTAGTAGCGCAGCTCCGGCGCGCGGACCTGCTCCAGCAGGGTCGGGATGGCGACCGTGTTGCCCAGCGACTTGGACATCTTCTCGCCGCTGAGCGTGACCCAGGCGTTGTGCAGCCAGTACCGCGCGAACCCGTCGCCCGCCGCGCGGGACTGCGCCTGCTCGTTCTCGTGGTGCGGGAAGATCAGGTCGATGCCGCCGCCGTGGATGTCGAACGTGCCGCCCAGGTAGGCGGTGGCCATCGCGGAGCACTCCAGGTGCCAGCCGGGCCGGCCCGGACCCCACGGCGTCGGCCAGGACGGCTCGCCGGGCTTCGCGGCCTTCCACAGCGTGAAGTCGCGCGGGTCGCGCTTGCCCTGTGCCGCCGACTCGCCCTGGTGCACCTCTTCGAGCTTCTGGCCGGACAGCGCGCCGTACTCGGGGAACGAGGTGACGGCGAAGTACACGTCGCCCTGCGCGGCGTAGGCGTGGCCGCGGTCGACGAGCCGCTGCATCAGCTCGACCATCTGCGTCACGTGGCCGGTCGCGCGCGGGGCGTAGGACGGGGGCAGGCAGCCCAGGGCCGTGTACGCGTCCTCGAACGCCCGCTCGTGCGCGTAGGCCCACTCCCACCACGGACGGCCGTGCTCGGCGGCCTTGGTGAGGATCTTGTCGTCGATGTCGGTGACGTTGCGCACCAGCCGGACGTCCTCGTACGTGCGCGCCAGCCACCGGTGCAGCACGTCGAAGTTCAGCCCGCTGCGCACGTGGCCGATGTGCGGAACGCCCTGCACGGTCGCCCCACACACGTAGATCGACGCCGTTCCGGAGACCTGCGGGACGAACTCCCGCATGGACCGGCTCGCGGTGTCGTACAAGTGGAGGCTCACGGGAAGATGGTACGGGCGTTGACCACAGGGGGTTGAATCGACCGCCCTGTTGTGCTTATGCCGGATGCCTATGCCACGTGCTTGCGGAGCACCTGGAGCAGGGCGTCCGGCCGCTGCGCGGTCTCCAGCGGCGGCACGATCTCGACCCGGCAGCCGACCGCCGCCGCGCCGCCGTCGGCCTCCTCGCTGTCGCCGATCATCAGCGCCTCCTCCGGCAGCACGCCCAGCCGGTCGCAGGCCACCCGGAAGATCTTCGGGTCCGGCTTGATGGAGCCGACCTCGAACGACAGGACGAACTCGTCCACCCGGTCCCCGACGCCGTGACGAGCGAAAACCGTGCGGATGTCCCACGCGATGTTGCTCACCACGGCGGTCGGCAGCCCGGTCGCGAGAGCGGCGGCGGTGTCCGGGTAGGGCTGCCAGAACGGCGGGCTGCACAGCTTGCCGTAGAAGTCGGCGGCATCCTCGGCGCCCGCGGCGGTGAGGGCCTTCAGGTGCAACTCGCGGTGCAGGTCGCCGTCGAGGTCGCGGCGTTCCCACTCGGCCGGGTCGATGTCCAGTCCCTCCGCCACGCCGACCGGTGCGGTCAGCGCGCGCATGAGGTCGGCGTGCTCGTCCAGCGACTCGTGTTCGAGCCGGAACAGCGTGCCGGAGAAGTCGAAGAGGACGGCGCGGATCGTCACCCCCGCACGCTACGTGGTCTGGACCTCTCGACTGAAGGCTTCAGCCGGCGCAGCGACGCACGCCACACTCACACACTCCCGTTTCCGGCGACCTTCGTAGGAGTCAGGCGCAGCACCACGCGGACCCTGTCCGGGGGCTCCTCGGCGTACGGCTCGCCGGTGTACTTGAGCGACAACGCGTTGACCAGGGCCCGGTCGACGTCCTCGGCGATGGTGACGGTGCCGCGGATCTCGACGTAGGTCTCGGGGGTCTCGTGGTCCCACACGCTGACGCTCGCCCGGGGGTCGCGGCTCAGGTTGCGCGCCTTCCGGCGGTCGCGGAGCGTGGAGAAGAGCAGGTCGTCGCCGTCCCTCGTGATCCACATGACGGAGCTGTGCGGGCTGCCCTCCGGGTTGAGCGTGGAGATCGTGGCGTAGTTCCTGCCGTCCACGAGGGCGCGCGTCGCCGCGTTGAGTGTGATCGCCATGCCGCTCAGGCTAGTGGGACGACCAGCGCGGTGGCGATCGCGGCGATGCCCTCGCCGCGTCCGGTGAGGCCGAGGCCGTCCGTGGTGGTTCCACTGACCGAGACGGGGCCGCCGACGGCCGCCGAGAGGACCCGCTGGGCCTCGTCCCGGCGCTTGCCGATCTTGGGGGCGTTGCCGATCACCTGCACGGCCGCGTTGCCCACCTGGAGGCCCGCGTCGGCGAGCAGCCGGCGCACCTCGGCGAGGAACTCCACCCCGTGCTTGCCGGACCACCGCGGGTCGCCGGTGCCGAACACCGCGCCCAGGTCGCCCAGGCCGGCGGCGGACAGCAGGGCGTCGCACAGCGCGTGCGCGGCGACGTCGCCGTCCGAGTGCCCGTCGCAGCCGGCCACGCCCTCCCAGAACAGGCCGGCGAGCCAGCAGTCGCGACCTTCCCGCACCTGGTGGACGTCGGAGCCGATGCCGACCCTCACGCGTGGCCTCCCGCGAGCAGTGCCTCCGCGACCGCCAGGTCGAACGGGGTGGTGATCTTCATGGCGTCCTGGTGGCCGGGAACCGTGGCGACCCGCACACCGAGGCGTTCCACGAGGCCGGCGTCGTCGGTCGCGTGCCCGCCCGCCTGGTGCGCGCGCAGCAGCACGCGGGCGTCGAAGCCTTGAGGGGTCTGGACCACTCGCAGCGCGGAGCGGTCCGGGGTCGAGACGACCAGGCCGGCCGCGTCCACCTCCTTCACGGTGTCCGCCACCGGCAGCACCGGGATGACCGCCGGGTGGCCCGCCGCGACCGCGTCGACCACGGCTTTCACCACGTGCGGCGGCGTGAAGGCACGGGCCGCGTCGTGCACCAGGACGATCGTCGTGTCCGGGAACTCGCGCAGCGCGTACTCCAGCGCCAACCGGACCGAGTCGGAACGCTCGGCGCCTCCCGCGAGCACGCGCACCGCCCCGCCGGCTGGGGCCAACGGGGCGGTGACGGTGTTCACAACGTCCACATCGGACGGGGGCGCGGCAATCACCACGTGCCGCACGCAGCCCGCCTCGAACAGGCCGCGCACCGCACGTGTCAACAGCGGGACGCCGTCGACCGGCACGAGCGCCTTGGGCATGCCATAACCCAGCCGCTCACCCCGGCCCGCCGCGGGCACGAGCGCGACCACACCCATGTTCGCGGATCTCTGCGTGCGGATGTCGAGGGTCAGGACGCGGTGGCGAGAACCTCGTCGAGGAGGACCTCCGCCTTGTCCTCGTCGGTGCCCTCGGCGAGCGCCAATTCGCTAACCAGTATCTGTCGAGCCTTCGCCAGCATCCGCTTCTCACCTGCGGACAGTCCGCGATCCTTCTCACGCCGCCAGAGGTCGCGCACCACTTCGGCCACCTTGTTCACGTCACCGGACGCGAGCTTCTCCAGGTTGGCCTTGTACCGCCGGGACCAGTTGGTCGGCTCCTCGGTGTGAGGAGCACGCAAGACCTCGAAGACCTTGTCGAGACCCTCCTGGCCGACGACGTCACGCACACCGACGATCTCGGCGTTGTCGGCGGGGACGCGAACCGTGAGGTCACCCTGGGCGACCTTGAGGACGAGGTACTTCTTCTCCTCGCCCTTGATCACACGGGTCTCGATTGCTTCGATGAGAGCGGCACCGTGGTGCGGGTAGACGACGGTCTCTCCGACCTTGAAAACCATGTGTCCTCTGCCCCTTTCGCTAACCCCATCCTAACACGTCGAGCAATCCCCTCTTCGGCGTCCGGAGATCAGTTCGCGCAGGTCAGGACTGCGTGGGGGGTTGACAAACCATCCGGTCGCGTGCAACGGCGCTGGTGGATCGCGCTCCACTGTGGACGACGCGATCGACTGTGGGGCACCACATGAGGTGGGACATCCGGCACCCGGTTAGGCTCCTGGACTGGTGGTCGACCGGCGCTACTACCGGGTCCGGCCCGCTTAGCCAGCACACCGGAAGGATCCGAGCAGCCGTGGGTCGCGCAGAGCAGAAGTCCCCAGCGCCTCGCCGCCTGGCCGTCGTGGCCGCAGTCGCGGCGGGCGTCGCCCTCGCCGCCGCGGGCTGCAGCGCAGGTCAGGTCACGCAGACCGACACCCAGGTCGCCGCGGTGAACGGCGCGAGCGGCACCGTCGGCCCCATCGCGGTCCGGGACGCCCAGCTCCTGTTCCCGGTCGCCCACGGGTACTACCAGGAGGGCGAGGACGCCCCCGTGGTCGTGGTGATCGCGAACAACGGCACGCAGCGCGACAAGCTGCTCTCCGTGACCAGCGACATCAGCGCCGAGGCGGAGATCTCCGGCGACGCGGAGCTGGAGCCGGGCACGGCCGTCGTGGCCGGCGCGGACCAGGACGACGCGGGCAGCCACAGCACCACCTCGAAGCCCTCGTCGGTGTCCCCGACGTCCGGCTCCCCGACGCCGCCCGCGGCCGGCACCACCACGACCGGCACCGTGACCTCGGGCACGACGCCCGGCACCACCACGGCGGGCGCCACGACGACCGGCACCACGGCAGGCGGTTCGGTGACCGGGACCACCGCGTCGTCCGCGACTTCCGGCAGTTCGGCGACCTCGTCCTCGCGCCCCTCGTCCTCGGTGGCGCCCACGAAGCCGGGCGAGGTCCGGATCGTCCTCAAGGGCCTGACCAAGGACCTGCGCCCCGGCCAGACCCTGAAGGTGACCTTCCTGTTCGAGCAGGCCGGCCCGCTCACGCTGGAGGTGCCGATCGGCGCCACACCGGAGCCGCGCAAGGAAGGCTCCTCCGAGCACTGACCCCGGGCGCCGACCCGCGGATCGACCGCCGAGAACCCGTCACCCGCCCGGCGCGGTGGCGGGTTCTCCGCTGTCCGGGGTCGTGCGGGAATGTCGGGGGTGGTCGTTAGCCTGCGGTGGTGAAGAACGGGCGGGCGGCGAAGGCGACGACGACCTACCGGTGCGCCGAGTGCGGCCACGAGGTCTCCAAGTGGGTCGGGCGCTGCCCGGAGTGCCAGGCCTGGGGCACCGTCGAGGAGCGCGGCGTGAGCCGGGCCACGCGGATCGTCGCGGGCGCGCCCAGCTCGCCGGCGCGGCCGATCGGCGAGGTGGACGTCGAGTCGGCGCGGGCGCGGCGGACCGGGGTCGCCGAGCTGGACCGGGTGCTGGGCGGCGGGCTGGTGCCCGGCGCGGTCGTGCTGCTCGCCGGGGAACCGGGGGTGGGCAAGTCGACGCTGCTGCTCGAAGTCGCCTACCAGTGGGCGGTGAAGGGCGCGGTGCCCTCGCTGTACATCACGGGTGAGGAGTCGGCCGGGCAGGTGCGGCTGCGGGCCGAGCGGACCGGGAACATCCACGGGATGATGTACCTCGCCGCCGAGAGCGACCTGGCGGCGGTGTTCGGGCACGTCGAGGCGGTGCGGCCGGGTGTGCTGATCGTCGACTCGGTGCAGACCATGTCGTCGCCCGAGGTGGACGGGACGCCGGGCGGCGTGACGCAGGTCCGCGCGGTGACCGCGAGCCTGGTGTCGCTGGCCAAGGAGCGCGGGCTGCCGATCGTGCTGGTGGGGCACGTCACCAAGGACGGGTCGGTGGCCGGGCCGCGGGTGCTGGAGCACCTGGTGGACGTGGTGCTCCAGTTCGAGGGCGACCGGCACTCCAGCCTGCGGCTGGTGCGGGGCATCAAGAACCGGTACGGGCCGGCGGACGAGGTGGGCTGCTTCGAGCTGCGCGACGACGGGATCGTGGGCGTGGCGGACCCGTCGGGGCTGTTCCTCAACCGGCGCGAGCAGGACGTGACCGGCACGGCGGTGACGGTGGTCGTGGAGGGCAAGCGGCCGATGCTGGGCGAGGTGCAGGCGCTGGTGGCGCCGACCAACCTGCCCTCGCCGCGCCGGGCGGTCAGCGGGCTGGACTCGGCGCGGGTCGCGATGGCGCTCGCGGTGCTGGAGAAGCGCGGGCGGATGTCGTTGCACAACAAGGACGTCTTCACCGCGACGGTCGGCGGGATGCGGCTGGTGGAGCCCGCGGTGGACCTGGCGGTGGCGCTGGCGGTGGCCTCGGCGGCGACCGACCAGCCTCTGCCGCACGACCTGGTGGTGGTCGGCGAGGTCGGGCTGTCGGGTGAGCTGCGGCGGGTGAACGGGGTCGGCCGGCGGCTCACCGAGGCCGCCCGGCTGGGCTACACCAAGGCGTTGGTGCCGCCGGACGCCGGTCCGCTGCCGCCGGAGACCCGCGCGCTGGTGGCACACGACCTGATGGAGGCGTTGCAGCTCCTCAAGCTGAAGAAGTGAACCCCACCGGGCGTTGATCCGAACAGGTGTTCGAGTTGTCCACCGCTGTGGACAACCCTGTGGACAGGTCCGGGGCCTTGCCGCGACGGGTGTCGCGGCAAGGCCCCGGAGACCGCCGTCGGGCTACCTCGCCAGTAGCTGGGCGCAGCGGATCAGGCCCAGGTGGCTGTAGGCCTGCGGGTGGTTGCCCAGGGAACGCTCCGCGATCGGGTCGTACTCCTCGGGCAGCAGGCCGGTGGGGCCGGCGGCGTCGACCATCTGCGTGAACAGCTCCTCCGCCTCCGTCCGGCGCCCGGTGAGCAGGTAGGCCTCGATCATCCACGCCGCGCACAGGTGGAAGCCGCCCTCGTCGCCGGGCAGGCCGTCGTCGCGGCGGTACCGGTAGACGGTGGAGCCCGAGCGCAGTTCCGCCTCGATCGCGGTCACGGTGGCCTGGAAGCGGTCGTCGGCCGGGTCGATCAGGCCGGACAGCCCCACGTGCAGGGACGCCGCGTCCAGGTCGTGCCCGTCGTACGCCGTGGTGAACGACTGCGCTTCCTCGCTCCACCCGTGCTTGAGCACGTCGTTCGCGATGGTGTCGCGCAGCACCGGCCACGACGGGTCGATGTCGCGGCCGTACGCCTCGCCCAGCGACACCGCCCGGTCCAGCGTCACCCAGCACATGACCTTCGAGTACACGTGGTGCCGGGGCGCGTGGCGCTCCTCCCAGATGCCGTGGTCGGGCTCGTGCCAGCGGCGGGCGACCGCCTCGGCCATCGCCTGCACCATCAGCCAGTCCTGGTCGGTCAGCGCGCCGCGGGCCGCCGCCAACTGCCCGACCAGGTCCACCACCGGGCCGAACACGTCGAGCTGAACCTGCTGGTTGGCGAGGTTGCCGACGCGCACGGGCCGTGAGCCCGCGTACCCCGGCAGGGTGTCGATGACCGCCTCGGCGCCCAGCATGGTGCCCTGCAACGTGTACAGCGGGTGCAGCCGCTCCGGGCCGGGCAGCGTGGCCAGCACGCCGTGCACCCAGCCCAGGTACGCCTCGGCCTCGCCCAGCGACCCCACCGACACCAGCGCCTGCGCGGTCAGCGCCGCGTCGCGCAGCCAGCAGTACCGGTAGTCCCAGTTGCGGATGCCGCCCAGCTCCTCGGGCAGCGACGTGGTGGCCGCCGCCATGATCGCGCCGGTGTCGTGGTGCACCAGGCCCTTCAGGGTCAGGGCCGAGCGCAGCACCAGTTCCGACTCGACCGGCGGTAGCTTGAGGGTCGCCGCCCAGTCCGACCAGAACGCGCCCGCGCGGGCCCGCCGCTCCGCCTCGCCCAGCGTGGCCTCGGACAGGTCGTCCGTGCCGCACCGCAGCTCCAGCAGGATCGGGGCGCCCTCCCGGGGCCGCACGACGGCCGTCGCGGTCTCCTGGAGGCCGTCGGAGGTGATCTCCCAGTCCACGCCCGGCGAGCGCAGCACCATCGGGTCCGACGTGCCGACGACCCGCAGGCCGTCCCGCTCGCGCAGCAGCCGCACCGGCACCTGGCCGAACTCCGGGCGCGGCGCGAACGTGATCACCGCGTTGGTCGAGCCGGAGACGCGCCGCACCAGGTCGGTGCGGTGCGAGGCCAGGTCGTGGTCCAGGTAGTCCGTGACCAGCAGCCGGGACCAGCGGGTCTCCACGATCATCGTGCCCGGCACGTACCGCTGGCCCAGCGGCAGCGAGCCGTGCTCCGGCTTGATCGAGAAGTGGCCCGCCGCGGGGCCGCCGAGCAGGTCGGCGAACACCGCCGCCGAGTCCGGTTCCGGGTGGCACAGCCAGTTCAGCCGGGCGTCCGGGGTCAGCAGCGCCACGGACCGCTCGTTGGCCAGCATGGTCAGCCGCTCGATCGGCACCGCCTGGTCGCCGTGCAGCCACGCCCGGCGCTCCTCCAGCAGGAACGCCAGCACGGTGGCCACGTCGACGGTGTCCTCGATGTGGTACCCGGCCAGCGTCTCGCCGTCGCCGACCTTGATGCCCACGTCCGGGCCGGTGAGCCGGGCGAACGCCTTCTCGTCGGTGACGTCGTCGCCGACGAACACCGCGGCCGTCGCCGACACGCGGTGCCGCAGGACGTCCAGGGCGTGGCCCTTGTCCGTCTGCACCACGGCCAGCTCGACCACGGCCTTGCCCTCGGTCACCTCCACGCCGTCCCAGGTGCACGGGCCGGTGCGCACGGCGGCCAGAACCCGCTCCCCCACGGAGGGTTCCGCACGCCGCACGTGCACCGCGATGCTCGCGGGTTTGACCTCCAGGCCGACGCCCTCGTGGCCGTTGACGATTCCTTCCAGCTCGGCTTCCAGCCGGCGGTGCAGGGCCCGCGCGTCGGTGTCCAGCGCGTGCACGAAGCCGACGTCGAACTCCGATCCGTGCGAGCCGACCAGGTGTACCTCGGACGGCAGTCGGGACAGTGTCGCCAGGTCCCGCAACGCGCGCCCGGAGATCACCGCCGTCGTGGTCTCGTGCAGCCCGGCCAGGGAGCGCAGCGCGCCCACCGACTCGGGCAGCGGGCGGGCGTCCTCAGGGTTGGCCACGATCGGAGCCAGTGTCCCGTCGTAGTCGCAGGCGACCAGCAGGCGCGGTGTACGCGCAAGCTGCACGATCGCACGGCGAAGTTCGGCGGGGAGGGCCTCGGCGGTCAACGCCCCTCCTCAAAGCTCGGTGGGACAGGTCGGGTGCGTGGTCTGAACCGATTCGGAATGTCACCGGTCAGACTGCGGTCTGCGTACCCAAGGCGTCAAGGAACGAACGAGCCCAGCGGTCGACGTCATGCGTGAGGACTTGGCGGCGCAGCGCGCGCATCCTACGGCGGCCTTCCGCCGGATCGAGCGTGAGGGCGGCTTCCAGCGCGTTCTTCACGCCGTCGAGGTCGTGCGGGTTGACCAGGAAGGCGCTCGTCAGCTCGGCCGCCGCGCCCGCGAACTCGGACAGCACCAGCGCGCCACCGAGGTCGTAGCGGCAGGCCACGTACTCCTTGCAGACCAGGTTCATGCCGTCCCGGACCGGCGTGACCACCATGACGTCGGCGGCGGTCATGAACGCGGTCAGCTCGCGGCGGTCCACCGACTGGTGCAGGTAGTGCACGACCGGGTGGCCGACGGTGGAGAACTCGCCGTTGATCCGGCCGACGGCCTGCTCGATCTCGCCGCGCATCTGCTGGTAGTGGTCGACCCGCTCGCGGCTCGGCGTCGCGAGCTGGATCATGGTCACCTCGCCCGGGTCGACCCGGCCGTCGGCGAGCAGCTCGTGCAGCGCGCGCAACCGGACGTCGATGCCCTTGGTGTAGTCGAGGCGGTCGACGCCGAGCAGGATCTTCTTCGGCCGGCCGAGGTCTTCGCGGATCTGCTTCGCGTGCTGCTGGACCTCCTTGTTGCGGGCCAGCGCGTCCAGCCCGGCGGAGTCGATCGAGATGGGGAACGCGCCCACCCGCACCGTGCGGTCGCCGACCTGCACCACACCCGGCCGGGTGCGCACGCCGACCGCGCCCCGGCTGGGCTCCAGGCCGATCAGGCGGCGGGCCAGCCACAGGAAGTTCTGCGCGCCGCCGGGCCGGTGGAAGCCCACCAGGTCCGCGCCGAGCAGGCCGCGGATGATCTCCGTGCGCCACGGGAGCTGCATGAACAGCTCCACCGGCGGGAACGGGATGTGCAGGAAGAAGCCGATCCGCAGGTCCGGCCGCAGCTCGCGGAGCATGGCCGGGACCAGTTGCAACTGGTAGTCCTGCACCCACACGGTGGCGCCCTGCGCGGCGACCTTCGCCGTCACGTCGGCGAACCGCTGGTTCACCCGGACGTAGGCGTTCCACCAGCGGCGGTGGAATGCGGGCGGCGCCACCACGTCGTGGTAGAGCGGCCACAGCGTGCCGTTGGAGAAGCCCTCGTAGTAGTCGCGCACCTCGGCGGAGCTGAGCGACACCGGGTGTAGCTGAAGGCCGTCCTCCTCGAACGCCTCGACGTCGGCGTCCGCCACGCCGGGCCAGCCGATCCACGCGCCGCTGTGCGCGCGCAGGAACGGCTCCAGCGCGCTGACCAGGCCGCCGGGGCTGTGCTTCCAGCGACGGGTGCCGTCGTCCAGACGTTCCAGGTCGACCGGCAGGCGGTTCGCCACGACCAGGAAGTCCGCGCCGTTCTCGCCGATGCTCACCGGGTAACGCCTCCTAGGAGATTCGTCTCGCCCGCCCCCGAGGTTAACGGGAACGCTCGTTCCGGATGCCCTTCCGTCGTCCCCGTCACACCGGGTTCGACCAGGTTGGACGTAGGTCACGTCCGTCCGGACGCCTAGTCGACCCGGCGCCTGGCCGGGCGCGGTGGGCCGGACAACCAGGACCCGGCCAACTTCCGCTCCAGTCTGCCCAACCCGGTGCGCACCGGCCGGCCGAGGAACTCGCCCAGCACCACCCCGCTGGCCAGCGCCAACGCCGTGCCGGCGGCCAGCACCAGGGTCGACAGGCCGGCCGCGTCGCCGTCGATGGTGAGCTGGTAAAGACCGTGGTAGGTGGTCCAACCGGGGAGCAGCGGCACCATCCCGGCCACCGCGACCACGAGCGGTGGCGTCCGGAGGCGCCGGGAGATGACCGCGCCGCCGAAACCCACGACCGTGGCGGCGACCGCGGCGCGGGTGATGGCGTTCGTGCCGGTGAGCGCCAGCAGACCGTAGGTGGCGGTGCCGACGGCCCCGGCCGCCGCCGCGATCGGCAGGGCGCGTGGCGTGGCGTAGGCGGCCAGCGCGAAGAACGCCGAGGTCGCCGCGCCCGCCGCGAACTGCATCGGCACGTCGGAGATCAGCGGCGGCAACGGGTCGGCGATCGACGTCCGGACCCCGAACTGCACACCCGCCCGCAGGGTGAGCGCGATGCCCGCGATCAGGCCCGCCGTGAGCAGGACGATCTCCACGCTGCGGCCGGCGGCCGTGACGTTGTAGCCGGTGATCGCGTCCTGGACGGTGCCGACCAGCGACAACCCGGACAGCAGGACCACGATCCCGGTCGCGATCAACAGCGACGGGCGGACGCTGGGCAGCAGGTTCGTCGCGTACATCGCCAGGGCGGTGGCGGACGCCAGCGCGCCGCCGACCACCTGCTGGAAGAAGAACGGCAGCGCACGCCGGTTGAGCACCCGGCCGACCCGGTCGATGACGGTCGTCACCAAGGCCGCCGCGAGCGCCAGCAGCGGGCCGCCGCCGACCAGGAACGCCACCGAGCCCGCCATCCCCGCCCACGCGGCCGTGGCGACCCAGCGCGGGTACGGGTGCGGTCGCTTGCTGATCCGGTCCAGCTCGGCGTACGCGTCCGGGGCCTTGACCTGGTCGGAGGTGATCCGGCGGATCAGATCCTCGACCGCCGCGAGCCGCGTGTAGTCCAGCCCGCGCGAGCGGACCACGCGGAGCGAGGTGATCGGGGCGGCTTCGGTGCCCCGGTGGCACGAGACGGTGATCGAGGTGTAGGTCACGTCGACCTCCGTGCGCGGCAACCCGTAGGCCTCTGCGACGGCCATCACAGTCGCCGTGACGTCCGCCGCACCGGCGCCACTGGCGAGCTGAACCTCACCCACCCGCAACGCGAGGTCGAGCACGAGGTGGACGGTCGAGTCGTCCGGAAGGGACGGTCCCTCGACCGGTTGCCACAGGCCAGGAGTGGTCCTGGGGTCGCGGTACCGCCTGCGCCGCAGCCGCACGGGCGTCCTCCTCGTGGTTCGGGGACCTGCGCCACGCCGACGGTGTCACATTCGTCGCTGTGTCCTGCGCCACCCCTCACAGGGGTACCCACCACGGGTGAGACGATCACCGTGCGTTCAGCACTGTTGATACCGCTGGCCAGCGGTTTTAGGTCCTCGCTGGGCCGCTCGGTCGGGCTGCCTGCCTCCGGACGGACCAATGACGACGCACCCTGAGCAGACCGTTCGCCGCAGGTGGCACCGACAGCGGGCGCTTACGATGTTCCCGGCCTTTCCGCCGCGCCGGTGTAGCTCAATTGGCAGAGCACTCGCCTTGTAAGCGAAAGGTTAGGGGTTCGAGTCCCCTCACCGGCTCTGTATTGGATGGCCCGACTCCGTCGGGCGGCTCGGCCGCCTGGGAGTCGGCGGCTCGCGGGGCGTCCCTCGTCGATCGGAAAGCGTGATCGACGAGGGACGCGCCACGAACCACCGACGCGGCCTCGCGGGGCGAGGCGGTCAAAAGCCGGCGAGTCGCGTTGAAGGCTGGCGGGGAGCGTTGAAGGCCGGCGGGGAGCGTTGAAGGCCGGCGGGGAGCGTTGAAGGTTGGCGGGGCGAGTCGAAGGTCGGAGAGGCGCGTCGAAGGTTGGCGGGTCCGGGTGATCTGGGACTTACGACCCGTGTTGGTGAGTCGTCTGGGAGGCGGCTGCCCAGGTTCTGGGGATTCGGATGGTGAAGGTGGTCGCGCCCGGGTGGCTTTCCAGGGTGATGGTGCCGCCGTGGGCTGCTACCAGGGAGTGCGCCACTGCCAGGCCCAGGCCGCTGCCGCCTCGGTCTCGGGTGCGGGAGTTGTCGACCCGGTAGAAGCGGTCGAAGATCCTGTGTTGGTCGGCGGTGGGGATGCCTGGGCCGCTGTCGCTCACGCGGACCACGGCGTGGCCCTGTTCCACGGTTGCGGACAGGGAGATGGCGGTGCCCGGTGGGGTGTGGATCGCTGCGTTCGCCAGTAGGTTGTCGACTACTTGGCGTAGTCGCATCGGGTCGAAACGTAGTCGTACCGGGTCCGGGTCGGGTGTCGTCACGGTCAGCGGGTGGTCCGGGCGGGCTGCTTGGAAGGCGTCCGCTGACTCTCGGACCAGTTCCGCCAGGTCGCCGTCGGCCGGTCGCAGTGGTGTTTCCGACTCGGCCGAGTCGAGGCGCGCCAGTAGCAGCAGGTCGTCCAGCAGCACGCTCATCCGGGCCGCCTCCGAGCGCAGCTTCTCCAGGTGCGCCTCGCGTTCTTCCGGCGCGTTCGCCGCCGCGTAGCGGAACAGGTCGGCGTAACCGCGGATCGACGTCAGCGGGGTGCGCAGCTCGTGTGAGGCGTCCGCGATGAACCGGCGCAGCCGCTGCTCGGCCACCGTCCGCGCGGCGAGCGACGAGTCGATGTGCTCCAGCATCGTGTTGAACGCGGTGCGCAGCTCCTCGACCTCCACGCCGCCGTTGCCGCCTTCCGCGCGCACCGCCAGCCGGGCCGAGTCGGTCAGGTCGTGTGACGTGATGTCCTGCGCGGTCTTCGCCATGTCGCTCAGCGGTTGGAGCCCGCGGCGCAGCACCGCCCGGCCGATCACCACGAACGCGATCAGCGCCAGCACGAACGTCGCCACCACCACCATCACCAACTGCCGCACGGTGGTGGTGATGTCGGTCATCGGCGCGGCGCTGACCAGCACGACCCCGCCGCCCACCGGGCAGCCGCGCAGCCGGTAGGTGCCGGCGCCCTTCAGGTACGCGGTGCGGAACACCGGCTCGTCGCCGGTCACCTCCTGCGCCACCTCGGCCAGCTCGCGGGCGTCCGGCGGCAGGTCGGCGGGCGGTCGGAGGGTGGCCTGCCCGTCCCGGACCTCGTACACCGCGGCGAACCAGCCGTACACCGACCGGTGCAGCTCGCCGTACCTCTTGATGTCCTTTTCCAGCTCGATCTGCGACAAGAGCATCTGGTCGTCAAGCTTGCCCGCGAGGTAGTCCTCCATGCTGTTGACCATCACGGTGGCGACCACCGCGAACACGCCCAGCGCCAGGCCGCCCAGGCCGAGCGCCAGTCGCGTGCCCAGGCGCAATCGTTGGCGGCCGAACGCTTTGCTCCACAACGATCTGAGGGTCGACGGATTCGATCGTCTGGGTTCCGATGGTTTGCCGGGCGACGAGTCGGATCGTCTGGGGAGCGATCGTCTGGAGGGCGATGGACTTGTTCGCCTGAAGGGCGATCGTCTGGTGGAAGACGATTTCGACGGTGTGGGCCCAGATTGTTCGGTGGTCATCAGTCGGGGGCCTTGCGCAGCACGTAGCCGACGCCGCGCACGGTGTGGATCAGCGGCTCGTGGCCGTCGTCCAGCTTGCGCCGCAGGTGTGAGACGACCAGTTCGACCACGTTCGACCGGCCGCCGAAGTCGTACTCCCACACGTGGTCGAGGATCTGGGCCTTGGTCAGCACGGCGGGCGAGCGGCGCATCAGGTAGCGCAGCAGCTCGTACTCGGTGGGCGTGAGGGTGACCAGCCGCCCGCCCCGGCGCACCTCGCGGGTGTCCTCGTCCATCGCCAGGTCGGACACCTTCAGCACGGACCGCTTCCACTGCGGCCCGGTGCTGCGCCGCAGCACGGCCCGCAGCCGCGCCATCAGCTCCTCCACCGAGAACGGCTTCACCAGGTAGTCGTCGCCGCCCCTGGTCAGGCCGGCGACCCGGTCCGCGGTGCCGTCGCGGGCGGTCAGGAACACCACCGGCACCATCGCGCCGGACGAGCGCAGCCGGTCCAGCACGGTGAACCCGTCCAGGTCGGGCAGCATCAGGTCGAGCACCACGATGTCCGGGTGGAACTCGGCGGCGGTCTCCAGCGCGGCCTCCCCGCTCCCCGCCGTCGCGGCCTGCCAGCCCTCGTACCGGGCGACCGTCGCGACCAGGTCCGCGATGTGGGGCTCGTCGTCCACGACGAGCAGTCGAACCGCATTGGCCTTGTCCACGTGCTCATGGTGCGGCACCGCCGACCGGCGGGCTAACCCGACCGCCGCGGCCGGCTTGATCTACAGGAAGTCGACAGGTAGGCGACAGGACTCGCACAGCTCACGTCCGCAGGCTCGAAGGCGGACCCCACCCGAACAGGAGTGCCGCTTGTGACCACCGTCCGGCTGCCGGCACCGGCGACGCGCCCCGACTCCGTCAGTCCGAAGGTGGTGGCCCGCACCGGCCTGTACGCCGTGCTGGTCGCGAACGCGGTCGTGGTGACCGTGCTGTTCGTGCAAGCGGGCCTGTCGGCAAACGCCTTGATCCTCGTCGGCCGGCTGGCGGGGCTCTACGGGGCGCTGCTGATGGCGTTCCAGCTACTCCTGGTGGCCCGGCTGCCGTGGTTCGACCGCAGGCTGGGCATGGACCGGCTGACGTCGTGGCACCGGTGGGTCGGGTTCTCGCTGCTGTGGATGTTGTCGGCGCACGCGGTGTTCATCACCTTCGGGTACGCCGGACTCGCGTCGCTGCCACCGGTCGACGAGCTGGTGTCGCTGGCCACCACCGTGCAGGGCGTGCTGCGGGCCATCGTCGCGCTGGTGCTGGTCCTCCTGGTGGGTGCGGTGTCCGCGCGGTTCGCGCGGCGGCGGATGGCTTACGAGACCTGGCATTTCGTCCACCTGTACAGCTACCTCGCGGTGGTGCTGGCGTTCTCGCACCAGATCGGCGTCGGGACGACGTTCACCGCGTCCCCGGTGGCGACCGCTTACTGGTGGGGTGTCTGGGGATTCGCGCTCGGGTCGGTGTTCGCCGGACGGCTCGTGCTGCCGTTGTGGCGGAACTTGCGGCACCGGCTGCGCGTCGCCGCCGTCGTGCCCGAGTCCGACGACGTCGTGTCGATCTACATCACCGGCCGCGACCTGCACAGGCTGCCCGCGCGGGCGGGCCAGTTCTTCCTGTGGCGCTTCCTGACCCGGGACCGGTGGTGGCAGGCCAACCCGTTCTCGCTGTCCGCCGCTCCCGACGGGCGTCACCTCCGGTTGACCGCCAAGGCTCTGGGCGCGGGCAGCGCGTCGCTGAAGGCGTTGCGGCCGGGCACCCGGGTGTTCGCCGAAGGGCCGTACGGGGCGTTCACCACCCTGCACCGGACGCGGCCCGACACGTTGCTGGTCGCCGGAGGTGTCGGCATCACGCCGGTGCGGGCGCTGCTGGAGGAGCTGCGCGGGCACGTCGTGGTGATCTACCGGGTGAGCCGGCCGCAGGACGCCGTTCTGCTGCACGAGATGCGCGGCCTGGCGCGCGCCCGCGGCGCCGTGCTGCACGTGGTGACCGGCCCGTCGAACGCCCGCACGCCGTACGGCCCGCCGCTCGGCCCGCACGCGATCTCCCGCGCGGTGCCCGATGTCCGCGACCGGGACGTGTTCGTCTGCGGGCCGCCCGGCATGACCAGCGCCGTGTTGCGGAGCATGCGGGAACTGGGCGTGCCGAAGCAGCAGGTGCACGCCGAACGTTTCAGCCTGGCGAGTTGAGGGGGAGCCGTGAAGAGAGCAGTCCCGATCCTGCTGCTGACCGTCGCGGGCCTGATCCCGCTGTGGCGCTTCGAAGCCCGGCCCGAAACGGTCGCCGCGCCGGAAGCGCCGGCCGCCGTCCCCGGCGCGCCCACGCCCGGTACTGCCGCGCCGGAGTCTGTCGGCACACAGACTGTCTCCGGATCGCTGATCCGCACCAGCCACGGCGACGTGCAGGTGCAGGTGACCTTCGACGGCGACCGGATCATCGCCGTGAAGATGGTCAAGCAGCCCAACAGCGCGCCTACCCGCCGAGCTGTGCCGGCGCTCGTCCAGGAGACGTTGACCGCGCAGAGCGCCGACGTGGACACGGTTTCCGGCGCTACCGCGACCAGCGAGGCGTACGTGCGGTCGCTCCAGGCCGCGATCGACGCGAAGAACTGAGACGCGAAGAACTGAGACGCGGAGGGCTGGGATGCGCCGGGTCGAGCACATCATGGGTCTGCCGATCTCGGTGGACCTGAGGGACGGGGACACCGCCGCCGTGGACCGGGCGTTCGAGTGGCTGCGCGAAGCGGACGCGCGGTTCAGCCCGTTCCGCGCGGACAGCGAGGTGTCGCGGCTGGACCGGGACGAACTCGCCCCGACCGCGCTCAGCCCGGAGCTGGTCCACGTGCTGGACCTGTGCGAGCACTACCGGCTGGCGACCGGCGGCGCGTTCCAGGTGCGGCTGCCCGGTCGCCGGCTGGACCCGTGCGCGGTCGTCAAGGGCTGGGCCGTGCAGCGGGCGGCGGACCTGCTGGCAGTCGGCGGCGCGGCGCGGTTCGTGGTGAACGCGGGCGGTGACGTCGTGGCGTCCGGCGGGCCGTGGCGGGTCGGCGTGCGGCATCCCCTGGTGGCGGACCGGTTCTGCGTGGTGCTGGACGTGACCGACGGGGCGGTCGCGACCTCGGCCCGGTACGAGCGAGGCGACCACATCGTCGACGGCCGGACCGGCGCGCCCGTGACGGAGCTGTTGAGCATGACCGTGTACGCGCCTTCGCTGACCGTCGCCGACGCGACCGCCACGGCGGCGTTCGCGATGGGGTCGGAGGGCATCGCCTGGGCGGCGGCGCAGGACGGGTGCGAGGTCTACGCGGTGGACGCGGCCGAACGCGTGTACCGGACCCCGGGCCTGCCCGTCGCGGTGTGAACTGCCCTGGGAGTCGCGGTGAGAACCGCCCTAGAGGGTCGCGGTGTGAACCGCCCTCGGAGCCGCCGTGTGAACTGCCCTGCCCTCCGCGGCGTGAACCGCCCTGGGAGTCGCGGTGAGAACCGCCCTCGGACTGCTGAAGACCGGCGTCGGGCCGGTCCACCCGTGCAGGGCTTCGAGAGTGCGGAAGCGCATGGCCCGCACCACTTCCCGGAACCGGAGGTCGTCGTCGGCCGGGAACGTCTCGGCGGCTTCCGCCAGCCTGCCGAGGTTCGCCAGCACGGCACCCCGGTGGCCGCGCAGCTCGGTCTCGTCGATCCACCACGCCCACGGCGGCGCGGTGTCGTCGTCTTCGAGAACCGCTTGAGCCCGGTCCAGCGCGTGCAGGGCTGCCGCGGCACGGCGCATCCGGGAGTGCGCGCGGGCTCGGCGCAGGGCGAACATCGCGCGGACCCTGGGTGAGGTCGTGGTCGATTCCCCTTGTGCGGCGAGGTCGAGCGCTTCCGCGAAGCGGCCGACGTGGGTCCGCTGCATGGCCATGTTGAGCAGGGTCAGCGTCTCGATGCCGCGGTTGCCCGCGTGACGCGCTAAGGCGAGCGCCGCCAGGTTGTGGGCGTGCGCCTCGGCTTGGCGCTCCTCCTCGAACAGGATCCAGCCGACCACCTCGGCCAGTTCCGCCAGCGCGTCGGCGTTCGCCGTGGTGACCGGCGGCGCGGCGCGGAACGCTCGCACGGCCAGCATCCCGAGGTCACGGGTGTCGGAGCGGCCGTCGAGGTCGATGAGCAGCCGGGTCACGGCCCGCACGCCCGCCGGCACGCTACCCGCCGAACCGGGACAGCCGCAGGCCGGACAGCAGCAGGTGCAGGCCGTGCTCGAAGCGGGCGTCGGAGTCCGCCACCAGGTCCGCGTGGGCACGGGCGGCCAGCGGGAAGCGGCCCGGGTCGGCGGCCGGTGGCGCGGTGGCCTGCTCCTCCGCGGTGAAGCCCTGGACGTACGAGTAGACGGTCGTGATGCCGCGTGCCGCGTCCCGCACGGAGAAGCCCGCGTCGCACAGGGTCCGCAGCGCGAGTTCGAGCGGGCGTCCGGA
The DNA here is from genome assembly GCF_050942485.1 of Actinosynnema sp. CS-041913. Lineage (NCBI taxonomy): Bacteria > Bacillati > Actinomycetota > Actinomycetes > Pseudonocardiales > Pseudonocardiaceae > Actinosynnema > Actinosynnema sp. CS-041913. The sequence continues at coordinate 444,345 of NZ_CP192037.1, forward strand.
CACGTGGGCCAGGTACGCGCCGGACAGCACGCGGGGGCCGTCGCGGTAGGCGAGCATCGTGTCGCGCAGGCGGCGGGCGGTCTCGGCGGTCCACTCCACCCACGACTCGCCGCGCCGCGGGGCCTCCAGGCCGTCGAACGCGTCGCCGACGATCGCCGCCGCCATCCCGTCCAGCAGCTCGGCCTTGTTCCTCACGTGCCAGTAGAGCGCCGGGGCCTGCACGTCCAGCTCCACGGCGAGCCGGCGCAGCGTCAGCCCGTCCAGCCCGACCTCGTTGAGCAGCCCGAGCGCCGCCCGCACGATCGTCTCCCGTCCCAAACCCACGGATCCGATGGTGCCCTATCCCTTCACACTGTTAAGGAGATGGGCCGCGCGTGATGGCACACCTGCGCTCTGCTACCGTTCCGGCCACGGGTTTTCCCGCTCTGCGCAGGTCAGCCGGGCTCCGCGCTCGGGGCGTGCCCCGGCGTCGACCGCGTGGAGAGCCGGCTTCGGTCGCACGAATTCGGGAGCGTGCGGCCGAGGCCGGCTGTGAACCCGGCCCCTACTCGTAACGCGAGTAGTCGAATTCCGCGCCGACCACCGAGTGCCCGAGGTCCCTGCCCAGCCGGGTCAGCAGGTCCACCAGTTCCAGCCCGGCCAGCCAGTCCCGGGGCAGCGCCGCGGTCCCGTGCAGGGCGCCCAGGATGTTGCCGGTCAACGCCGCGGTGGCGTCGCTCCCGCCGGAGTGGTTCGCCGCCGCCCGCAGCGCGTCCACGAACTCCGACCGCCGCGGGAACACCAGCACCGTGTGCACGGCGATCGCCAGCGCCTCCGGCCCGGTCCACCCGCTGCCCAGCCGGTCCACCCGCACCGTGTCGAACCCCAGCGCGCGGTGCTCCTCGGCGAACACCACGGCCCGGTTCAACGCGTTCGCGGTGTACGGGTCGTCCCGCAGCACCCGACCGATGACCTGGTCCACCGCTTCCCGCAACGGCCGCCCGCGGACCGCGATCAGGTGGATCAGCAGCGCGAACGCCCCGCCGGACACCCAGCCGCCCGTCCCGCCGTGGGTGAGCGCGGCGAACCGGCACCCGAGGTCGTAGGCGATGTCCGCGGTCGGCGCGAAGCCGGCGGGTGCGGTCCTCGTCACACCGTTGCACCCGGACGACTCGTTGTGCGGCTCCTCGGGGGTCGGCGCGTGCTCGGCCGCGAGCGCCCGCAGGCAGGTGAGGCCGGGCGATCGGCTGGAGTACAGCCGCTCGTCGCCGACCAGCCCGGCCGCGCCCACGTCGGGAGCGGCCACCTGCTGGGTCGTCAACCAGCGCCGATAGCTCTCCCACACCGTGTCCACCGGTTCCCACTCGCCGGTGTTGCGGCCACGCACCCAGGCCCGCAGGTAGCCGTCGGCGGTGAACAGGGTCAACTGGGTGTCGTCCGTGACCAGAGCGGGACGCGGCGGTTCCAGAACACCCTCCGGCCCGTGGTCTCGTTGGATATCCGTCCACCCCAAGTACTGGACGGGCGCGCCAAGGGCATCGCCCAGTGCGCCGCCCAACAGGCAGGCGGCGCCACGGTCGACCACGCTCATCGGTTCGCGCGGCACTTGCCCTCCTGCACTGCGTCGTCCGGGGCCAAAACCCTAGCCGTCGCGGGGGCGTCCGGTCATGGGAGCCGACTAGTTGAGCAAGCAACATTTACTGACAGGTATCCACCGGCGCGGCCGGCGCACCTGATCCAGTGACCGAACGGAACTGACCGGGGCACGTACCGAGGCGGGGGAGGGGCATGGCCGACCGGACCAGAAGCGGGCTGGAGTTCGGTGTGCTCGGGCCGTTGCAGGTGCTCGCCGACGGCCGCCAGCTCGTCATCGGCCGCAAGGGCATGCGGGGCCTGCTCGCGATGCTCGTCCTGGAAGCGAACCGGGTCGTGCCGATCGATGAGATCGTCGACAGTCTGTGGGCCGACGATCCGCCGGCCACGGCGCGGACCATCGTGCACGGCTACGTGTCGCGGCTGCGGCGGATGCTGGAGCAGGCCGACCCGGCCGGTTCCGCGCGCATCCTGACCACGCCGCCGGGCTACCAGCTCGCGGTGGACCCGTGGCGGCTGGACTTCCACCGGGCGCGCCAGCTCGTGTCCAGCGCACGGGGCAAGCCCGCGCCGATCCGGGCGCAGCTCCTGCGCGAGTCGCTGGGCCTGTGGCGGGGGCAGGTGCTGGCGGACGTGCCGGGCGAGCCGGTCACGACCGACCTGGAGGAACTTCGGCTCGCCGCACTCGAAGAACGGGTCGAGGCGGAGTTGGAGCTGGGCCGGCACCTGGAGCTGGTGGGCGAGCTGCGGCAGCTCGTGGGCGAGTTCCCGTTCCGGGAGCGGCTGGTCGGGCACATCATGCGGGCGCTCTACCGGTCGGGGCAGCGGGCCGACGCGCTGGAGGCCTACCAGCGGTTCCACCGGCGGGTGGTGGACGAGCTGGGCATCGACCCCGGCCCGGAGCTGCGGGTGCTGCACGAGCAGGTGCTGCGGGACGACCCGGCGCTGAGTTCGCCGGGGCCGAGCGAGCCGGCGGCGCTGGTGCCGCCCCGGCCGGGGGTGGTGGTGCCGGCGCAGTTGCCGGCGGCGGCCAGCGGCTTCATCGGGCGGGACGAGGAACTGGCCTGGCTGGACCGGCTGTGCGACACCCGCGACCGCACCGCGACGACCATCGCGGTGGTCAACGGGGCGCCGGGGATCGGCAAGAGCGAGCTGGCCGTGACGTGGGGGCACCGGCGCGCGGAGCAGTTCCCGGACGGCCTGCTGTTCGCCTCGCTGAACGGCTTCGCGCCGGACCGCGAGCCGGTGGGGCCGGCCGAGGTGCTGGCGCGGTTCCTGCTGGCGCTGGGCGTGCCGTCCGACGGGGTGCCGCGCGACCTGGACGACCGGGTGGGCCTGTACCGGTCGGTGCTGGCCAAGCGGCGGGTGCTGGTCGTGCTGGACGACGCGTGGGATCCGGAGCAGGTGCGGCTGCTGCTGCCGCCCGGCGCGGGGTCGGTGGTGCTGGTGACCTCGCGGCGGCGGCTGGAGTCGCTGGTGGTGTCGAACGGCGCGCGGATGCTGACGCTGGACACGTTGCGGGAGGACGAGTCCGTGCGGCTGGTCGACGAGGTCGTCGGCAAACCGCTGTCCGAGCAGGAACCCGTCGCCATGCGGATGCTGGTGGAGCTGTGCGGGAACCTGCCGCTGGCCCTGCGGATCGCGGCGGCGAAACTGGTGTTCAGTCCGGAGTGGACGGTCGAGGCGCTGGTGGCGCAGCTTTCCGACGACGACGCGCGGCTGCGCACCCTGGACCTGGCCGACACCGGCGTCGGCGTGGCGAGAGCGCTTGCGGTGTCCTACCGCAACCTCCCGCCGGAACTGGCGGAGACGTTTCGGGCGGCAGGTCTGGTACCGGGCCGATGGGTGAGCCCGCACGCGATCGCGGCCCTGTGCCAGACCGACCTGGGCACCGCGGCGAGCCGATTAGCGGACCTGGCGGACGCGCACCTGCTGGTGGAGCAGTGGCGCGGCGGGTTCGTGCTGCACGACCTGGTCCGCCTGTACGCCCGCGAGGTGCTGGGCGACGAGGAGCCCGAACGCCGGAAGCCGGCCCTGCGCAGGCTGATGGACCACTACCTGGCGGCGTGCGACCACGCGCGCCGGCTCATCCGGCCGGTGTCGGACGGCGTGGACTTCGCGGCGGCCGAACCCACCGTGCCGCGCCCGGCGACCTCGGGGCAGGCGCTCTCCTGGTTCGACAAGGAGTGGCCCAACCTCATCGCCCTGGTGCACGCGGGCGCGGAAGCCGGCCTGCACCAAGAGGTCTGGCAGCTCGTGCGGCTCGTGCACACGTACTGCGTGGCGCGGCTGGTCAGCCGGGAGTGGCACGCGATCGCCGAGTTCGGCCTCGCGTCCGCCCGGGTCAGCGGCGACCTGCGCGGCGAGATGCTGGTGCTGCACGCGATGCACGCCATCAAGGTCTGGACCGGCGGCACGCGCGGCACGCTGCCGGACGCCGAGCGGGCGCACCGGATCGCCGAGGAACTCGGCGAGCCCCGTTACCTGGTCATGACGTTGGACCAGTTGGCGTGCGCGCTGTCCGCCGAAGGGCGCAACGAGGAGGCGCTGAGCTACTACCGCGAGGCCGTGGAGGTGGCCCGGCGGGACGGTGACGCGCTCGGCGAGGCGACCGTGCTGAACAACCTGGCGCAGGTGGAACAACGCCTCGGCCAGCTCGAAACGGCGGCACAGCACCAGTTCCAGGCCATGGAGGTGCACCACCGCAACGGCGACGAGCGGGCCTACGTGCTGGCGGTGAACAACCTGGCCGAGCTGTACGCGGAACTGGGCCTGCTGGCGGAGGCCGAGGAGAACGCGCGGCAGGGCGTGGAGCTGGCGCGGGGCGGCTCGATGCAGTTCGAGGAGGCGTTCGGCCGCCAGGTGCTCGGCTCGGTGCTCGCGAAACGCGGGGAAACCGTTGCGGCGCAAGCGGAGCTGGCCGAGTCCAGACGGCTGTTCGAGCGCCTCGGCGCACCGCGGGCGATGTTGGTCCGAACGGCCCTTGAAGCCTTGACCACCGAGGTTTAGCGGGTGTTTAGCACCCCATCGGGGATTCGTGGGAACTTGGTGACGCGCGCTGATCAAGCTGATGCGGATCGGCGTGCCGGGTGGCTCTTGGAGGGGGATGCCAGGGGGGAAAGCCACCCACCGTCAGCCGGGCCGGCATTCGGGGGAGAGTGCCGGCCCGGTTGACCTGTCTTCTGCCCGGACAGCTCGGCCGTGCGATCAGGGCCGACCGGCTGTTGTCGATCAGAACCGGGCGGGCTGGCTGTCGGTCGACGCGGCGGCTTGGCCGCGACCAGGGCTGTGCAGGGCAGGCGACCGCGCGAGGCGGCCTGCCCGGTGACGACCGGCCGGCTAGCTGTCGGCGCAGACCGGCAGCAGCTCGGGCCGCTTCGGCGCCAGCCCGTCGCCCATGGACTCGCCGCGCAGTTGCCGCGCGATCCACGGCACGACGTGCTCGCGCGCCCACCTCAGGTCGTGCCGCCGCTGGGTCATCCAGTCCTCGTTGTCCAACGGCGGCCACGGCGTGCTCCAGTCCTCCTCGGGCTTGAAGCCCAGGACCTGCGCCGTGCGCAGCGCCACCCGCCGGTGCCCGGCGGGCGACAGGTGCAGCCGGTCCTCGCTCCACGCCCGGCGGTCCTGCAGCACGGACATCGACCACAGGTCGACCACCCGGCAGTGGTAGCGGTCGGCGACCGACCACAGGTGGCTGTTGTAGATCGCGATCTTCCCGCGCAGCGACCGCAGGAACGGCGTGTGCTTCGGGTCGAAGCCGGTGAAGATCACCACCTCGCTGCCCGCCGCGCGCAGCTCCGCGACCGCGATCTCGTACACCTCGGCCAGCGCGTCGGCGTCCGAGCCGGGCACCAGCAGGTCGTTGCCGCCCCCGCAGAACGTCACCAGCTTCGGCTTCAGCGCCACCGCCAGCGGGATCTGCTCGTCGATGATCTCCTGGAGCGTCTTTCCCCGGATGGCGAAGTTGGCGTATCGGAAACCCCGTTGCCGGGTCGAGATCATCGCCGCCAGCCGGTCCGCCCACCCCAGGTACGTGCCGTTCGGGCCGGGATCGTCCATGCCCTCGGTAAAGCTGTCCCCCACCGCGACGAAGCTGTCGAACTCGTCCACCCGCGTACCTCCCCTCGCGCGCGGCACCCCCGTGACCGCGCGAAACACCGCGCGAAACACCGCGCAAGACAGGATGCCTCCCGAGGTCGGCCCGACGCCACCGGCAATTCGGAACGGCGTTACCCGAGCGTCACTCAATGGTGGGGTCCGGTGTCCGCATTACGCGGTTCGTCACGCTCCCGGGCTTAACCTGCCAGCCGTGCCGCGTCCGCCTCTCCCGCTGCTCTCCCTCGGCGCCCTCGCCGTGCTGACCGGGCTGGTCGCGGGGGTCGCGCTGAACCGGCACCAGCCGCCGGAACCCCCTCCCGAGCAGCGGATAGGCACCTCGCCCGAGCCCACCCGGCAGTCCGGCGGCGACGGTCCGCCGATGGAGCACCGGGGCGGTGCCACGCCGGTGACGACGATCAGTCGCCAGACTGTCCACCCCACGACGACGACTACCGTCGAGGCACAGACGATTGCAACACAGATCACGTCGACCACGACGGGCCCGTCGCTGCCCTCCGTGGCCGTGCCGAAACCATCCGTCAGCGTCCCGGACCTCGGCGCCATCACCGTGGGCGGAACCCTCACGACGACGTCGGGCGCGTGACGCCGCCGTGAGGGGGCCCGCTGTTCCAGCGGCGCCGCCGCCGAACATCCGCCGGAACAGCGGGGTCCTCGGGCCGGTGCGGGGGAGGGCCGCCGCCGAACACCTCCCGCGCACCGGGGTCCGGCTAGCCCCCGGCCGCCAGGTCCAGGGGCTCGTACGCGGTGCGCAGCCGCAGCTCCGCGCCCGGAGCCGCGCCGAGCGCGTCCAGCCCGAGCAGCGCCGCGCCCACCACCGGCGGGAGGTCGACCACGCGGACCCGGGCCAGCGGGGCGAGGTCGCGCAGCCGGTCCCGCACCAGGTCGACCACGACGCCGTTCGTGCCGGTCAGCACGCCGCCGCCGAGCACGACGTCCACCTGCTCGTCCAGCAGCGCCAGCCGCCGCAGCGACACCGACGCCAGCAGGGTGACCTCCTCGACCAGCCGGTCGACCACCTCGCGGGCCACCGCGTCACCGGTCGCCGCCACCTCGAACAGCAAGGGGCACAACACGTGCGGGTCGAACTGGACCTCCTCGAAGTGCAGCCGCTCGACCGCCTCGGCCATGGTCCGCGTGCCGTAGTGGGCGATCAGCGCGGGCAGCAGCGCGGTCGGCTCGCCCCGCCCGTCCTCCGCCCGCACGGCCAGCCACAGCGCCTCACCGCCGATGTGCCCGCCACCGCCCCAGTCGCCGGAAATCCTGCCCAGCGCCGGGAAGCGGTGCGTGCGGCCGTCCCGCGCCACGGCGACGCAGTTGATGCCCGCGCCGCACACCACGGCCACGCCGATGCCGTCCGACGTGCCCGCGCGCAGCAGGGCGAACGTGTCGTTGCCGACGACGGTCGTCGCCGACCACCCGCGCTGCTCGATCGCGGCCCGCAGGTCCTCTTCCTCCTGCGGCAGGTCCGCGCCCGCGAGGTAGGCGGCGGTGTGCGTGGCGATCGGCTCGTCGGCGGGCAGCCCGGCCTGGCGGGCCGCCGTGCGGGCGAGCCCCTCGAACACCTCCAGGCTGCGCGCCAGGCCGACGTTCTGCGGTGAGGCCCCCGGGCCGCGGACCTGCGCCAGCACCCGCCCCTCCACGTCGACCAGCGCCACCGCAGTCTTGCTGTTCCCGCCGTCGATGGCGAGCACCCGGTCGGTCATCGAGCCCCCCGGCCCTTCGCCCACGGCAGGAAGTCGCGGTTGCGCGCCACCAGCTCGTCGGCCAGCTCCTCGGCGATCGCGTGCTGCCCGACCAGCGGGTGCGCCAGCAACGCGTCCGCCACCCGGTCCCGCCCGCCCCGCACGGCGGCTTCCAGCGCGAGGTGCTCGTACGCGGTGACGTGCGCGATGAGACCGGAGATCGTGGGCTCCAGCGGCTCGACCGGCAGTGCCTGCGCGCCTTGGTTGGTGACCACCGCGGGCGCCTCGATGACGGCGTCCTCGGGCAGGAACGGCAGGGTGCGACCGTTGCGCACGTTCACCACGTGCTGCTCCGCGCCCGTGCCGCCGGTCAGCGCGTGCACGAGCTGCACGGCCGCCTCGGAGTAGTACGCGCCGCCGCGCTGGGACAGCACCTCGGGCTTGGTGACCACGTTGACATCGCGGTAGAGGCCGAGCAGTTCCTTTTCCACGTTGGCAACGATTTCCGCACGTGGCGGATCGCTCTTCTGCTGCCTGACAACGTCGTCGTGGTGGTAGAAGTACTTCAGGTAGTACGACGGGACCATGCCCAGCCTGCGCATGAGCCCCGCCGGAACCCCGATGTGCTCGGCGAGCGCCTCCCCGTGGTGTTCGAGGAGTTCCGGCAGCCGGTCCACGCCGTTCACGAAGACGCCGCGCTCCCAGGTGAGGTGGTTGAGGCCGACGTGCTCCAGCCGCACCGCCTCCGGCTCCACCCCGAGCAGCGCGGAAGTCCAGCGCTGGAACGTGATCGCGACGTTGCACAGCCCGACGGCGCGGTGCCCGGCCTGCAGCAGCGCCCGCGTCACGATCCCGACCGGGTTGGTGAAGTTGACGATCCAGGTGTCGTCACCGGCGATCTTCCGCACCCGGTCGGCGATGTCCAACACCACGGGGACGGTCCGCATCGCTTTCGCGAGCCCGCCCGCGCCCGTCGTCTCCTGCCCGACGCAGTCGCAGACCAGGGGGAACGTCTCGTCCTGGGCCCGCGCCCGCTGCCCGCCGACGCGGAGCTGGAGCAGCACGGCGGACGCGCCGTCGACGCCTTCCTCCAGGTTCGTCGTGGTGCGGACGACGGCGTGGTGACCCGCGTGCTCCAGCAGGCGCCGGGAGAACGCGCCGACCACGTCCAGCCGCTGCTCGTCCGGGTCCACCAGCACGATCTCGTCCACCGCGAGACTGGTCCGCCTGCCCGCGATCCCGTCGACCAACTCGGGCGTGTAGGTCGATCCGCCCCCGACAACGGTGAGCTTCATCCCTTGACTCCAGTGAAAGTGATGCCCTTGACGAACGAGCGCTGGGCGAAGATGAACAGCACCACGGCGGGAATCATGATCAGCAGCGTCACGGCCATCGCCAGGTTCCACTGGACGTGGTGCATGCCCTTGAACGACGACAGGGCCAGCGAGAGGGTCCACTGGTCCGGCTTCTCGCCGGTGTAGAGCAGTGGGCCGAAGTAGTCGTTCCAGGTGTACAGGAAGCAGAACAGCGCGGTGGCCGCGATGCCCGGCCGGGCCATCGGCACGATGATCCGCACCATGGCCTGGAACTCCGTGCAGCCGTCCACCCTGGCGGCGTCCACATAGGACTGCGGGATGGTCAGGATGAACTGCCGCAGCAGGAAGATGCTGAACGCGTCGAACAGGAAGTACGGCGCGATGAGCGGCCACAGGGTGCCGGTCAGGCCGAGGCTGGACCACGTGTCGTACAGCGGCACGGCCACCACCTGCGGCGGCAGCATCATCGCGCCCACCACGAGCAGGAAGACCGCGTTGCGGCCACGCCACTTCAGCTTCGCCAGCGCGTACGCCACCGGGATGGACGACAGGAGCATCCCGGCCGTGGCCAGCAGCGAGTACAGCAGGCTGTTGCCGAGGTACTTGAGCAGCGGGGCCTTCTCGAAGACCTCCACGAAGTTGCCCCAGTGCCACTCGCGCGGCCACAGGTCCTTGGTGAACGCCTGGGTGTCCGACATGACGGCGGTGAGGAACACGAACACGATCGGCAGCGAGAACATCAGCGCCAGGGCTATGCCCAGGCTGTGCACCGCCACCCAGTCCAGGAAGCCACGCCATCGCAGCGGTTTCCGGGAGGCGGTCGTCGGTTCGGCCACGTCGGTCAGCGTCGTCGCGGTCATGCGCCCGGTCCCCCTTCCTCGTGGTGGCTGGCTTTGCGCATCCGCTGCACGAGCAGTGCCGTGGCGGCGAAGGAGATGACGAACAGCACGGTCGCCATCGCCGCCGCGTAGCCCATGTCGAAGTACCGGAAGCCCTGCGTGTACAGCCACACCGGGAACGTCAGCGTCGAGTTCTCCGGGAACCCGAGGTTCTTGGTGGCGCCGGTGATGTCCGCCGCGCCGCTGGCCGCCGAGCCGGCGACCACCGCCTGCGTGAATAGCTGCAGCGCCAGGATGATCGAGTTCACGACGCCGAACATGAGCACCGGCGAGATGGACGGCAGCGTGATGTGCCACCACCGCGACACGACGCCCGCGCCGTCCAGCTCGGCCGCCTCGTACTGCTCCTGCGGCACGTCCAGGATCGCGGCCAGGATGATGATCATCAGGTCGCCGGACACCCACAGCATCACCGCGGCGATGCCTGCCTTGGACCACGCCGGGTCGGCGAACCACAGCGGGCTGTCGACGCCGAACCAGCCGAGGAACGTGTCCAGCGGGCCTTCGTTCGGGCGCATGACGAGGAAGAACACCAGGGTCGCCGCGACCGGCGGCGCGAGCGAGGGCAGGTAGCACAGGGTGCGCACCAGGCCGACGCCCGACTTCAGCCGGGCGATCACCGACGCCACGCCCAGTGCGAACAGCACCCGGGCGAAGGTCAGCACGACCACGAACCACAGCGTGTTGTAGACCGCCGTCCGGAACAGCTTGTCCCCGAACATGTACGAGTAGTTCTCCAGCCCGATCCACTCGGGTGGGTTGATCAGGTCGTACTTGGTGAACGAGAACACGACCGTGGCGACCAGCGGGTACCCGAAGAACAGGGCGAACCCGAGGATCGCCGGGGACAGGAAGGCCAGCACGGTCAGCCGGTGACGGGCGCGGGAGCGGGACCGCCCCTTGGCAGGGGCGGCCCGCGCCGCGTCCACGCGTTCGAGCGTGGCGGTCATGGTTACTTGCCGCTCTTCGCGATCTGGTCGTCGATCTGCTTGTCGACGTCCTTCAGCCCGGCCATCAGGTCGGGCACCTTGCCCGCCTGCCACGAGGTGGCGAAGTCGCCGATCGCCTTGATGTGCGCGTCGCCGATCGGCGTCACCGGGTTGCCCTGGAGCTTGCCGCTCTGCGCCAGGTCGATGAACGTCTTGAAGTTCTCGTCCACCTCCAGGCGCGGGTCGGCCAGCGCCGCCTTGGTGCTCGGGATGTTCTTGATCCCGTTGGCCAGGGTGACGATCGTCTCGGTGTCGAAGGACAGGTGCTTGACCAGCTCCCACGCCGCGCCGGCGTTCTTGGCGCCCTTGGGCACACCCATGATGGTGCCGGTGGTGAAGCCGATGCCGTACAGGTCGGGCTTGATCGTCGGGAACGGCGCGGTGCCGAACTTGACGTTCGGGGCCTGGTCCTTCAGGAACGCGGTCCGGTACTCGCCGTCCATCATCATGGCGATCTTCTGCTGGTGGAACGCGTGGTCGTTGGAGTACTCCTGGCCGAGCCCGGCGCGGAACCGCTCCAGGTTGTCGTAGCCGTAGAAGTCGACGAGTTCCTTCTGGAACTTCAACATCTCCGCCCACTCGGGGCTGGCCAGCGCGGACTTGCCGTCCGGGCCGGCCCACTTCGCGCCGAAGTTCGGCGCCCAGATCGGCGGGCGGTTGGCGTAGAACAGCATGGTGGGCAGGAAGCCCGCGACCTCGATCGAGCCGTCCGGGGCCTTCTTGGTGGTGCGCTTGGCGAAGTCCAGCAGCTCGGCGGTGCTCTTCGGCGGCGCGCTGATGCCGGCCGCGGCGAGCATGTCCTTGTTGTAGTACAGGCCGTACACGTCGCTGAGCATCGGCATCGCGCAGCGGTTGCCCTTGTACTCGGTGTAGGAGCGCACCGCGTCGGTGATCTGCGAGAGGTCGACCTTGTCGCGGTCGATGTAGGGCTTGAGGTCCTGGAACGAGCCGGACGAGCAGAACTGGCCGATGTTGTCGGTGGTGAACGACAGCGCGACATCCGGTGGGTTGCCGCTGCGGATGCCCGCGGTGATCTTGTCGTCGTCCTGGCTGCCCTCGTGCTTGATCTCGGCGTTCGGGTACTTCTTCTTGAAGCTCTCCAACGCCTTCGTGACCTCGGCCTGCTCCCGGCCGGAGAAGTTGCTCCACACCGTGAGGGAGAACTTGTCGTCCTTGCCGGGGGCGGCGGCCAGGCCGCCGGACTGGTCGGATTTGCCCGCGCCTGCCGCGCAGGCGGACAGGGACACCGCGGCGGCCACGCATAGCAACGCTGCGCGGGGGACCTTGCGCATGTGCTCTCCTTCTCTCAACGTGCGGACGGGGACGTTGTGCGGCCGGCTCGCCTCAGCCGGTCTGCGGGCCGCGGAAGGGTTCGGTCGTGGCGGCGGGTAGGCCGAACACCTGTTCCCTGACGACCGACAGCGCGGAGTGCAGTGCGCCGGAACGCACCGGTTTCCCGGTCACCAGGGCGAGTTGGACGGCGGTGCGGGGCACCACCAGCTTGCGCAGCTCCGCGGCGACGAGGTCGGCGAGCGTGCTGCCACCCGCCTGCGCGATATCGCCGGAGAGCAGGACGAGTTCCGGGTCGAGGACCGAGATCACGTTGGCGACGCCGGTCGCGATCCGGCGGGCCAGGTCGACCAGGAACTCCCGGCCGGACGTGCCCTCGCTCAGGGCTTTGCGCACGGCGGCCTGTCCCGTGCGCGCGGAAACCCCGTGCGCACGGGCAAGTTTGACGATGGCGGCGTTGTCGAGGAGATCGCCGTACCGGCTGCCGACCCGGTCGGTGCCGGTGTCGGCGTTGGCGTGGTCGGGCACCTGCATCGCGTCTATCTCGCCCGCGCCACCCGTGGCGCCCCGGAGCAGCACGCCGTTGACGACCACCGCCGCGCCCACCGCGTCGGCGGGCCAGAGCAGGACGAAGTCCTTCACGTCCGTGGCACGGCCCGCGATCATCTCTTCCAGCGCGACCAGGTTGACGTCATTCTCGACGGTCACGGCGGTGCCCAGGAGCTCGATCAGCCTGCCCGGGATGTCGAAACCTTCCCAACCGGGCATGTGCGGCGCGTAGTTGAGCTGACCGGTCGCCGGATCGACCGCGCCCGGCGACCCCACGACCACGTGGTGCAGGGCTTCCGGCGACAGGCCCGCCTGGTTCGCGGCCTTGGTCACCGCGCTGTGGAACGCCTCCAGCACGTCGGCGCGCGGCATCGGCGCGCTGTGCTCGGTGAGCAGCGTGCCCGAGATGTCGGCGATGGCCACGTCGATCGTGTCCGGGGTGAGGTCGATGGCGGCCACGTGCGCCAACGCGCCGTTGACCGTCCAGAGCTGGGCCCTCGGCCCTCGTCCGCCGCCCCGGAGTCCGTTGCGCAGCACCGTGCCTTCGGTTTCCAGACGGGTGAGCAACTGCGCGGTGGCCGGCTTGGAGAGCCCGATGAGCCCCTCCAACTCGGACCGCGTGAGAGGCCCGTTGCGCAGCAACGCCTCGATCGCCGCACGGTCGTTGATCTCGCGCAGCAGTCGTGGGCTACCGGCTCGCATCGGTCCTCCTGTCTGTTAACTTTCCAGACGATTTCGGCCACCGTAGTGACGTCCCTCACTGCTGGTCAATGCTCCGAGACGGGTCCGTTACCTGGGTTAGGTTTACCTAAGGCACCCTGGAGATATGACCGACACCCGTCAGGAGTCACTGGCCCAGTTGCTGGGCGGGCGCGGTGGTGCGCTGGACGCTTCCCTGCCGCCGTTGGCGTTCGCCCTGGGATGGGTCCTGGCAGACCAGTCGATCGCCGTCGGTGCACTGGCCGCTGTCGGGTGCGGCGTCGTCATCGGGTTCGTGCGGGTGATCCGGGGCGACCGCCCCCGGGCAGTCCTGGTCAGCGTGGCGCTCATCGTGCTGGCCGCCTACGTGGCCCTGCAGACCGGCCGCGCCGAGGACTTCTTCCTGCTCCAAGTGTTCTTGAACGCGGCCAGCGCCCTGGTCTGGTCGGCCAGCATCGTGGTCCGATGGCCGTTGCTGGGCGTCGTGGTCGGCCTGATCACGGGCCAGAAGTTCCGATGGCGTCACGACCCGGACCTGATGCGCGCCTACCGAGTGGCGTCATGGCCTTGGGTGGGGCAGTACGTGCTGCGGGTCCTGGTCTTCGGCGCGCTGTGGATGGCCGGACAGGTCGTCGTCCTGGGATTCATGCGAGCAGCTTTGAGTTGGCCATTGCAGGTCGCCTGCATCGCCGTCAGTTGGTGGCTACTACGACGAACCCTGCCCAAGGACCACCCAGGCCTACGCCACCCAAGGCCAAAGGCGCCTGCTGAACGGTAATCCCACACCACACCACCACAACAACGACCGCCCTCCCACCACCGACGACAACGCAGCGCGCGCCCCGCGCACACCTCTCGGTGGGCTGCGTGTCATCCCCGTATGGCCCAATGCCGCTAAGTTAGGGTCTGTTGCGGTAGAATTCTGTTGTGGCGCGGGTTGGCAGGAAAAAGAAGTCCGGTAAGGATGTCGCGGGTGTGCGGTTGGTCGACCGGATTTCCCTGGGGGTGCTTGCCGAGGTTGTTCCGCGTGATGTGATCGAGGACGTGTTGGTCGAAACGGGGAAACGGGAGCAGCGGACACGGTTGTTACCGGCGCATGTGATGGTGCGTTTCTGTCAGGCGATGTGTCTGTTCCCGGAGGACGACTACGAGGAGGTCATGCGGAAACTCGTCGGTTCGTTGAAATCCATGGCGTCCTGGCGGGACGACTGGCACGTCCCCTCGACATCGGCGATCACCCAGGCCCGACAGAGACTCGGGTCGGAGCCACTGCGACTGTTGTTCGAGAGCGTGGCCGCCCCGGTCGCGGAACCCGGCACGCGGGGGGCGTGGCTGGGATCGCGTCGGCTCATGGCCGTGGACGGTTTCATGCTGGACGTCCCCGACACACCGGGGAATGTCGCGGAGTTCGGCAAGAGCGGCAACGAGTCCAAGGCGAGCGGGTTTCCCCAGGTGCTGGTGGTGGCGTTGGCGGAATGCGGTTCCCACGCGATCGTCGACGCCATCGTCGCCGGATACCGCGGGAACGAGAAGGCCCTGGCCGATGTCCTGGCCCGGTCGGCGGAACCGGGCACGGTCGTCACCGCCGACCGGAACTTCTACAGCTACGCCCTGTGGGGCCGGTACGTCGACACCGGTGCCGACCTGCTGTGGAGGATCGGCTCCGGCGTCACCCTGCCCGTGCTCGAATGGCTGCCCGACGGCTCCTACACCTCGCTCCTGATCAACCCCGCCGTCCAGGCCGCACAAAGAACGAAGCTCATCGAGAACGCCCGCGCCGGACGCGACGTCGACCCCGGACACGGATTCCCCGTCCGGGTGGTCGAATACAACGTGCCCGACCGCGAGGGCAACGGCAGCGGCGAACTGATCTGCCTGGCCACCACCATCACCGAACCGGCCGAGGCCACCGCCGCCGAGCTGGCCTGGGCCTACCACCAACGCTGGGAGATCGAGTCCGCGTTCGACGAGATCAAAACCCACCAACGCGGCCCGGCCAGAGTGCTGCGGTCCAGATCCCCCGACATGGTCCGCCAGGAAATCTGGGCACTGCTGCTCACCCACCACGCCATCCGAACACTGATGTGCCGGGCCGCCGACGAAGCCGACATAGACCCCGACCGCCTGTCCTTCATCCGCGCCTTCAGAACCATCCGCCGCCAGGTCGTCGCCCAGGCGGACTTTTCCCCCTGACCACCGAAGAACCGCACTCCGCGACACCCACCACGAAATCCTCCGAAAACGCACCACCGGACGACGACACCGCACCTGCCCACGAGTCGTCAAACGCGGACGACACAACTCCTACCGAGTCAAAAAACCCGGCGACCACACCACGACACACAACGGACCAGCCACCATCCAACTCCGCTCACCAGTCTTAACTTAGCGGCATTGCCGTATGGCCTGCCCGCAGGGAACCGCGCTTTTCCTGGGAATGCAAGCACGTTTTTCGCTTGCATTCCCAGGGAAAGGGTGGTTGTCTTTTGACCAGGTCATGCGGGGATGGCACGACGCCCGAGTCTTGCTTTTGTGTACATCCTTGGCGGCCTGCCGGTCCGGCGAGGACGCTTTTAGCTTGTGGTCTTGAAGCGGTCGCGACCGCTCTGAGTCGAGAAGATTAAAAGCGACGCTCGCCGCTGGGCAGGCCTCCGGGGAGGAAATGCCAAGGCGTCGTGTTCTCCCCGTATGGCCTGGTCAAAGACCACCACCCTTGTTCAGGGAGCGCAAGCGAAAAGCGTGCTTGCGCTCCCTGAACAAGCGCGGTTCCCTGCGGGCAGGCCATACGGGGAGAACACGAGGCCCCTTCTTTGTGCTCGCGCAGGCTTTGAGTCGGTGTGCTCGCGCAGGCTGTTGGTGGCGTTGTCGGGAATCAGGGGCGTGCGATTACCGAGAACTCCGTTCCGAACGGGTCCGTGATGGTTGCCGACCGGCCGTACAAGGTGTCTTCGGGAGTGGTGTAGGTGCCGCCGGCGGCTGTGACGCGTGTCAAGGTGGCGTCGGTGTCGGCTACCTCGAAGGTGGTGCCCCAAGTGGAAAAGGCCGCGTCGGTCAAGCCGAGGATGCCGCCGATCTCGTGGCCGTCCGGCCGGCGCAGGAAGGTGAAGTCCATACCGGGGAGGTCTTCATTGCCGTCCAGCGTGAAGTCGAACGCGGCGCTGTAGAAAGCGCGGGCGGAGTTGGCGTCTGCTGTGACGAGATCGTTTCGGACCAGCGTGTCCGGCTCGTTCACCAAGCGGCAGCCCGGGTGTTCGCGGCCCTGCCAGAGGCCGAACCGTGCGCCGGTGGGATCGAGGGCCAGGGCCGCGCGTCGTAGGTCGCCGACTTCGTGCGGCGCTTGGAGCAACGTGCCGCCGGTGGTGGTGATGCGCTTGGCGGTGTCGTCGCAGTCGTCGGTGGCGAGGTGGACGGTCCAGCCGTGGCCCGTGTCCGCTTGGTCGACGGCCTGACGCAGGCCCGCGACCGGTAGGCCGTGCAGCAGGCAGTCGGTGCCGCCCGTCGTGGTGGTGAACTCCCAGCCGAACACCGTTCCGTAGAACGCCTTCGCGTCGTCCAGGTCCGTGACCGCCAGGTCGATCCAGGTGGGCGTGCCGAGTGGCTGGTTCCGGTCGACCCTGCTCATCGTCTGACTCCTTCGCTGGTGTGGCTTGCTCGGGTCGACGCTAGACCGGATGTAGGTCAGTACCGGTCCTACTTGGATCCCGGGCGTCCACCTGGTCCGACGGCGGAGGGTCAGGCTGGGCGGGGTGCGTTGTCGCCGAGGAGTTCCACGGCTGCCAGCCAGGCCGCGCCGGCGGCTGCCTCGGTGGCCAGGTGGACCGGGGCCCGGGTGCGGGTCGTCAGCTCCGCGCGTAGGCGGGCGCCCAGGGGGTGCGCGTGGGTGAGGCTGCCGACCAGCACGATCGGTGTGTGGTCATCCGGTTTGCGGTCCGACAGTGCGAGGTCCGACAAAGCGGTGACCGCCGACTCGATGATCGTCTCGGCGGAGGGGGCCGTGGCGTGTGCCGTGACCAGTGGGGCGAATCGGGCCAGGTGGACCGGTCGGGCCTGGTTCACCGTGGTGATCAGGTGGCGCCAGGCCGTTCGGGGCGGGCTCGGCTCGATGTCCGCCAGCTTCAGCACGGCGGTCGTCAGCGCGTCCGAGGGGAGGTGCGCCTCCAGCGCTTGCAGGGTCGCCCGCACGGCTTCCCGGCCCAGCCAGAACGCCGAGCCCTCGTCGCCCAGCAGCCAGCCGTAGCCGCCGGACGTCGAGATGAGTTTGTGGCCGATGATCTGGGCCGAGATCGAACCCGTGCCCGCGACCAGGACCGTTCCGTCCGGGGACGCCGAGCCCGCCGCGAAGGCCGCCTCGCAGTCGGTGACCACGCGCAGGGGGCACCGGAGGCCGGCGTCGGTCCAGGCGGCTTCGAACAGGGCGGCGACCGTGGGGTCCGTCAGCTTGCTGGAGCCCGCCATGCCGAGCACGCCGGACTCGACCTTGGCCGCGTCCAGGCCTTCCAGCGCGGCGGCCAAGGCCTGCGCGATGTGGTCGGCGGCTTCCTCCGGCGGGTGGGAGTTGGGGTTCGCGCCCCCGGCCACCCCCGCGCCCAGGCGGGTGCCGTCCAGGTCCAGCACCAAGGCCCTGGTTGAGGTGCCGCCTGCGTCGAGTCCGACCACGAAGCCCATTCGACCGAGTATGCCCAGAAAGCCGGAGGTCCGGCACACCCGGAAGGGTTGTGCCGGACCTCGCGAACAGTGATCAGTCGCGTGGCGCGACCACCTCGGCCCGCTCGTCGGCACGGTTGTGGTGGTGCAGCAGCAGGAGGCTGTCGGACCGGTCGGCCGCCAGGGACTCCCGGTCGCGGTGCACGTCCAGTCTGGCGCCCGGCTCGGCCACGTAGGACAGCGCGGCCGTTCCGCCCGAACGGATCGAGTAGCCGGGTTTGAGCGGGTCGAAGACCATCGGCGCGCCGATCTTGTCCACCAGACCGTCCACGTTGCCCGGCGCGGGGTACGTGCCCGCCGTGCCCGCCGTGTAGGACAGGCGGAACGTCGCCGCGGTCGGGTCGATGCCCAGTGCCTTCAAGGTCACCGGCAGGACCACCACGTTGCTGTCCATCAGGTTGGTGTCGACCTCGCCGTGCTGACCGTTCAACGGCTGTTCGTCCACCACCTGATCGTCGGCCACCCGCACGGTCTGCGCCTGCCACACGTCGGCGACCACGTTGCCGTTGCCGTCGAGCGGCTTCACGGCCCGCACGCGGTAGTCGTGCTCGCCGTCGCCGGTCGTGTCGATGCGGATCTCCGGGGTGTTGCCCGCACCCAAGGTCACCCAGTTGTGCCAGGTCACGATGCCGAACGCGAGCAGCGCGGTGTCCGACCTGTCGACCGGCGCGGTGGACGTGACGCCCACGTAGCGCAGGTCGCCGCCCTTGGCGGAGTCGTTCACGGCGCAGTCGGTGTTCACCGCGTCCGTGCAGTCGGGCAACCGCTCGGACGTCCCTTGCAGCTCGAACGCGCTGATCAGCGACCGGTACGCGGCGTCACCGGAGCCCTGCGCCAGGGCACGGCCGTGCAGCCGCAAAGGCGCGACGCCCTCACCGAGGAACGAGAGCAGGCCCGCCTCGATGTCGGCCACCGGCTTGGGGGCCGCGTACACCGGGACGCGGGCGGTGACCGCACCGGAGGTCAGCAGCACGCGGCCGGCGGCCTCGGCGAGGAACTGGCGGGCCACGCCCTGCTGTTGCCTGGCCAACGTCGGGTCCGCGACCTTGCGCAGCTCGTTCGGCGAGATCCGCAGCGTGACTTTCACCTCGGCGGTGCGGCCGGGATCGATCAGGACCGCCGGCGGCGACACCTCGAAGCGGGCGCCGGGCACGGTCGTGGCGGCCTGGAAGGAGACGTGGACCAAGCGGGACGTCCGACCTTTGTTGACGACCTCGACCGTCTTCACCCGCTCCATCGGCAGGGCGGCCTCGACCGGGCCGAACGACACGCCGACCGAGCCGGGGTGGTCCTGGACCATGGCCAGCAGGTCCGTTTCGACGGCGGCCGAGGCGTCGACCCGGCCCGTGCCCACCCGCATCGGGGCCTCGGGCAGGCCGTTCGTGTGGTCGTCACCCGACTTGACCTCGCCGCTCGCGGTGTTCATGACCGCCGCCTTGACCTCTTCGACCGTCCACTCCGGGTGGGTCTGGCGGACCAGCGCTCCGATGCCCGCCACGTGCGGCGCGGACATCGACGTGCCGCCCTGGCTCACGCCGCCGTTGCCGGTGCCGGAGTCCGCCGACAGGATCGTGTCGCCGGGGGCCGCGACGTCGGGCTTGGCCGCGATCGCGCCGCGCGACCCCCGGGACGAGGACGGCGTGATGGTGTCCGCCAGTCTCGGGGTGGTGGTCGGCACGGAGTTGAGCAGCCTGCCGGTCATCGTCACCTGGAGCGTGCCGGCGGTCAGGGCGGGGCGGACCCGGGTGGTGGCGGCGCCGGTGAACTGGAACACCGGGATGCCCGCGTTGCCGGCGATCGCGGCGAGGAAGTTGTCCCTGCCGGACGACAGGAGCACGCCGGACGCGCCCGCCGCCTGGGCGTGGTCCGTGCGGCCACCGGAGCCGCACTCGCGGGTGGAGTCGTCCTCGTCCCACTCCAACCAGACGAACTTGCCCGTGAGGTCCTGCGAAATCGGCGCACAGCCATCCACATTGGACTCTTCGGTCACGGTGACCACGGGCGCGGTCAGGTCCAGCGACGGGTAACCGGTGTAGTTCTTGCTGTACTGGCCGGGCTGGTCGCCCGCGCCGGGCACGGTGACGCCGTCCAGGATCGCGAAGGCGTCCCGCGTGTTGGCCACGGCCAGGGCTTCCGGGGTGTTGCCGGGCGAGCCGCCCACGTCGTACAAGTCGCCGCCGTTGCCCGCCGACGCCACCACCAGCACTCCGTGCTCCACGAGCTTGCGCACGAACAGCGCGTCCGGGTCGTCCTGGCCGGCGAAGTCGGAGCCCAGGGACAGGTTCACCACGTCCAGGTGGTCGGCGAAGTCGCCGTCGCCGTCGGGGTCGAGCGCCCAGTCCAGCGCCTGCGCGGTGAGGTTGCTGGAACCCTTGCAGCCGAACACCTTCAGCGCGTACAGCGAGGCCTTGGGCGCGGCGCCGGGGCCGATCCTCATGGTGTCCAGCCGCTCGGCGGTCAGCGTCCGGTAGTCGCCGGTGAACGTGGTGCCGTCGGCGTTCTCGCCGTAGCCGGCGGCCGAGCCCGCGACGTGCGTGCCGTGGCTCCGGCAGTCCAGCGGGTTCGGGTCGGGCTTGGGCGTGGCCTTGGCGGGGTCGTTCGCGTCGTACTCGTCGCCCGCGAAGTCGTGGCCGCCGACGACCTTGGCGGTCGGCGTCCACGGCGCGGTGCGGTCGACCGCCTCGTACGCGGCGGGTGTGCCGGGGCCGCCGAAGTCGGCGTGCGTGTAGTCGATGCCGGTGTCGATGATGCCGATCCGCATCCCGTCGCCGTAGCGGCCGGTCTGCCGCCACACCTGCGCGGCCTTGGTGAGCTGCGCGGCGCCGGCGTTCTGGACGACCTTCGGCACGGCCAGCCGCACGGCCACCACCTCGGGCAGCGCGGTCAGCCCGCGCACCTCCGCCGCGTCGGCGGTGACCACGACGCCGGGCACCGCGTTGGCCGTGCGGGCGACCTCCTTGGCGGCGGAGTCCTTGCCGCGCAACACGTCCAGGACGCGGAGGGCCTGGTCGTCGGTGCGCTGCCGGGACGACCGCGCGGCTCGTGCGGCCTGGGCGTCGCCCCCGCCCCGCGCCTTCTCGTCGTCGAACGCCTCGACGGCGGGCGTCCCGGCCAGTTCGACGAAGGCGGTGACCGCCCCGGTCGCCTTGGTCAACGTCGCGCCGACGTGCTCCGCGGACCCGGCCTTCGCGACCACGGCGCGCGAGGGTGTCAGGGGCTCGGCGAGCGGGTCCTCGGTCGCGTCGGCGGTGGCGAGGGAGGCGAGCAGTGCGGCGGTGGTGGCGGCGGATGCCCACACCGCACGGTGGTGTCTCATCGGTGCCTTTCGGTCGGCGGATCGTCGTGGTGGCCACGGAGTGCACGTGAATGGTCGCAGTGTGTGGCGAACCGGGCCAGCCGGGCACAGGCGTTCGGCTCGCTTGGCCGGCCGGGATGGCGGAACGGCCGGAGGTCCAGGACGATTGCCCGGGGGGCAGAGCCGCACGCCCGACTGGGGGAGATGCCTTGATCACGTTGTCGCACTTGGGTTTTGGAGCCGCGCCGATCGGCAACCTGTACGCGCCGGTCGCCGAGGAGGACGCGCTCGCCGCGGTCGACGCGGCCTGGGACGCGGGGGTGCGGTACTTCGACACCGCGCCCCACTACGGCCTGGGCCTGTCGGAACGGCGGCTGGGTGCGGCGCTCGCCTCGCGTCCCCGTGCCGAGTACGCGGTGTCCACCAAGGTCGGGCGGCTGCTGGAGCCGATCACCGGCGGCGGTGACGACCTGGCGAACGGTTTCGCCGTGCCCGCGACCCACCGCCGGGTGTGGGACTTCAGCGCGGACGGCGTGCGGCGGTCACTGGAGTCCTCTTTGGACAGGCTGGGGCTGGACCGGGTCGACCTGGCGCTGCTGCACGACGTCGACCTCAACCCCGGTCAACGGGAGCGTGCGGCGTCGGAAGGCTTGGTGGCGCTGGCGGGATTGCGCGACCAAGGCGTCGTGCGGGCGATCGGCGTCGGGCTGAACCACTGGGAGATGGCCGAGTGGTTCGTCCGGGAGACCGGTGTCGACGCCGTGATCCTGGCCGGCCGGTACACGTTGCTGGAGCAGTCGGCGGCGGCGTCGTTCCTGCCGTTGTGCGTGGAGCGCGGTGTTTCCGTGGTGGCCGCGGGGGTGTTCAACTCCGGTCTGCTGGCCCGCTCCGAGGTGCCGGACGACGCGACCTACGACTACGCCGCCGCGCCTCCGGAGCTGATCGGGCGGGCGCGGCGGATCGCGGCGGTGTGCGCGCGGCACGGTGTCGCGTTGCCGCGGGCGGCGATCCAGTTCCCGTTCCGGCATCCCGCGGTGGCCTCGGTGCTGGTCGGCGCGCGGTCGGCGGACGAGATCCGGGGCGACGCGGCGTACGCGGCCGACCCGGTGCCGGGGGAGTTGTGGGACGACCTCCGCGCGGAAGGACTGCTGTGATCGTCACGACCGAGGTGTACGGTTCGGCGTTGTAAGGAAGCAAACCCTGGTCGGCGCCAGGTTGGTGGTTGGAGCGTGCCGGCCGTCCCGCGCATGCGCGGGTACGGACCGAAAAGGAAAACCACCAGTGAACGATCAGCTCATCGACCTGTTCCGCGCGCACATCGGCCGTGCGGTCCCGTTGGCCGAACTGGACGAGCGCACCGCGCGGATCGTCGCGCTCGTCGGCGGCGACAGCCCGCACCTGCACCTGACCGCGACCGTGGCCGCCGGCTACCAGGCACTGCTCGCGAGGATGCCGCAGGAGCAGGCGCTCGTCGTGGTCGCACAGGCGTTCCACGAGCCCATCCGGCCGTTCGTCCACGACGGCACCAAGGCCGCGCTGGACGCGGCGGACGACCCGTTCGCCGTCCTCACCGACATCTCGAAGGAGCGCGAGGCCGACTACTTCGGCCGGGACTTCGCCTTCGCCCGGTCGGCCGACGACCAGGACCGCTACCTGCTCGACGTCACCCGGTGCTTCTACGTCGAAGTGCTGGCGAAATGCGGGGTTCCCGAGCTGGGCACGGTGTTCTGCGAGTTCGACGCGGCCTGGATCGGCGCGATCGACCGCGACCGGCACGGCATCGACTTCTCCCGGCCGACCACCATCGCGCGGGGCGGCGCCACCTGCCCGTTCCACTTCCGGCGGCTCCGCTGAACGCGCGCGGCTGAACCGTGCCGGCAGGTCGCGGTCGACCTGCCGACGGATCGGCCGGCCGGTCGAATCGAGCTGTCGACCTGCCGGCCGATCCCCGGCACGCATCCCGGTGGCACCCTGAGGCGGTTCCCGGGGTCATCCCGGATGATCGCCAAGCGGCGCGACGGAAGCCTGATGGCCATGAAGAGACTGCTGATCCCGTTGGTGGCGCTGGCTTTCGCCGCCACCGCCCTACCCGCGCACGCGGCACCCACCGTGCCACCCCTCGACCGCGCCGCCCTGCGCGAAGCCGTCGCCAACCTCCCGGACGACGAGGTGTCCGGCGCGCTGGCGCGGGTGTCCGGCACGGCCGGGAGCTGGCGCGGCTCGGGCGGCGTGGCGCGCATCGGGACGAAGCACCGGGTGGACCCGGACGGCCGGTTCCGCATCGGGAGCATGACGAAGCTGTTCACCGCCACCGCCGCGCTCCAGTTGTCCGCGCAGGGCAAGCTCGACCTGGACCGGACCGTGCAGCACTACCTGCCGGACCTGTTGCAGCCCAAGGAGGACTGGGGCCCCATCACGGTCCGGCAGCTACTGAACCACACGCACGGCATCCCCGGCGTCCCGTTGCCGCACAAGGACCCGGCCTGGTTCTTCGAGCACCGCTACGACGACTTCGAGCCGCTCGACCTGGTCCGGATGGGCGTCGAGAAGGGCCCGCGCTTCCCGGCGGGCACCCGCCAGGAGTACGGCAACATGGGCTACCTGGTGGTCGGCCTGGTGATCGAGAAAGCGACCGGAAAGCCTTACGGCGCCGCGATCCGGGACGGCATCATCCGCCCGCTGGGCCTGCGCGACACCACCCTGCCCGGCCGTGACCACCGCATCAAGGGCCCGCACGCCCACGGCTACGAGGCCACCGCGTCCGGCTACGTGGACGTCACCGAGTCGAACCCGTCCCTGCAGTGGTCGGCGGCGGAGATCATCTCGAACGCCCCCGACCTGGACCGCCTGCTCAACGCCATGGTCCGCGGCGACCTGCTGCCCGCCAAGCAGCGCGCGGAGCTGCTGACCGTCCCGCCGGTGCCCGGGGCGACGCACGCCCTGGGCATCCAGCGCATCGAACTGCCGTCCGGCGTGGTGGTGTGGGGCAAGACCGGCGACCGCCCCGGCTACAACAACGGCGCGGCCACCACCCTCGACGGCTCCCGCACGCTGGTCTACTCGGTGAACACGCTGCACATGGGCGGCGACCTGCCCGCCGCCTCCAACCGCATCATCCAGGCCGCGTTCGGCTAGGCCAGGTCGGACAGCCACCGCTCCACACCGGCCACGTGCACCGTGGACCACGACCGGGCCAGTTCGGTCTGGTGCGCGGCCAGCGCGTCCACGATCGCGCGGTGCTCGGCGACCGTCCGGTCCACCGCTCCACCCCGGGTGATGCCACGCCAGATCCGGACCCGCACGGTCGGGCCGGCCAGGGTGTCCAGTAGCTGGGCCAGGTACGCGTTGCCCGAGCACCGCGCGATGGCGCGGTGGAACGCGAGGTCGTGTTCGACCAGGTCGTCCATCGACTGGGCGTGTTCGCCCGCGTCGCACAGCGTGCGCAGGGCCGCCAGCTCGTCCGGCTCGATGCGCTGCGCCGCCATCGCCGCGGCGGCGGGCTCCAGGATCCGCCGGACCTGCAGGACCTCCAGCACCGAGTCCTCGCCGCGGTGCAGGTCGAGCACGAACGACAGCGCGCCGAGCAGGTCGTCGGCCCGCAGGCTGGACACGTAGGTGCCGTCGCCCTGCCGCACGTCCAGCACTCTGACCAGCGACAACGCCTTGACCGCCTCGCGCAGGGAGTTGCGCGACAACCCGAGGCGCTCGGCCAGGTCGGCCTCGCGCGGCAGCCGGTCTCCCGGCTTCAGCTCACCGGACGTGATCATTTCCTTCACGCGCAGGATCGCGTCGTCGGTGACCGCCACGTCCAACCTCCGTAGACCTCGGATGTCTGGTGGCAAGTATGGGCCAACGACACGGAGAGCAGCGGTCGGACCCGCTTCGCGAGGACTATTTACTCCTTATAAAGATATTCGGTTATCTTCTAACCATGCGTGACGCCGCCGGTCGGTTACGGCCATAATGGTCTGGACCATTTGAGGAGGGACCTTGGACACGGTTGTCGCAGCTCCGCGAGCACTGCTCGGTCGCACCATCACCGGTCCCGTCAGCGTGCGCGTCAGGGCGGGGCGGGTCGTCGAGGTGATCACGGGCGAACCGCCCGCGGACGCCGAGGTGCTGACCGACGGGCTGCTCACCCCGGGCCTGGTGGACGTGCAGGTGAACGGGGCGGTCGGGGTCGACTTCGCCGAGGTGGACGCCGAGGGGATGCGCAGCGTCGCCAGAGCCCTCCCGAGGACCGGCGTGACCCGCTTCCTGCCGACGCTGATCACCGCGCCGGTGCCGGTCGCGCTGCGCCAGGCCCGCGCGGTGCTGGCCGCGTCCGCCGCGCTGCCGGACAGCCCCGGCGCCCGGCCGCTCGGCGTGCACCTGGAAGGGCCGTTCCTGTCGCCGAAGAGGGCGGGCGTGCACGACCCCGCGCTGATGGTGGAGCCCGGACCGGCGGAGATCGACCTGCTGCTGGCGGACGACCTGCGGCACGCGCTGCGGATGGTCACGCTGGCCCCGGAGCAGCCGGGCGGCCTGGCCGCCGTGCGCCGGCTGGCCGCGGCGGGCGTGCTGGTCGCGGTCGGCCACAGCGACGCGACCGGCGAGCAGACCAGGGCCGCCGCCGAAGCGGGCGCGCGGATGGTCACCCACCTGTTCAACGCGCAGCGCCCGCTCGGCCACCGCGAGCCGGGCGTGCCGGGCGTGGCGCTGGTGGACGACCGCTTCACCCTCGGCCTGATCGCCGACCTGGCCCACGTGGGCCCGGACGTGTGCCGCCTGGTGTTCAACGCCGCCGGGCACCGGGTCGCGCTGGTCACCGACGCGGTGGCCGCCGCCGGGATGCCGCCGGGCCGCTACCAGTTGGGCGGCGCGGACGTGCTGCTCGCCGAGGACGGCGTGCCGCGCTCGCCGGAGGGCACCATCGCCGGCAGCGCGCTCACCCTGGACCGGGCGGTGCGCAACATCGTGTCGGTCGGCGTGGACGTGGCGGACGCGCTGGCGGCGGCCACGATCGTCCCGGCGGACGTGCTCGGCGAGCCCACCCTGGGCCGGCTCGCGCCCGGCGCGGTGGCCGACCTGGTGTGGTGGGACGACGACCTGCGCCCGCGCAAGGTGTGGGTGGACGGCGAGGTGGTCTTCGACGCGGAGATCGACCTGAGCCCCGAACTCGCCACCGCCAGGTAGACCGACGGGAACGGCCCGGCGTTCGTCTGAACGCCGGGCCGTTTTCCGTTGCGGTCTAACGAGTGCGGGTGACCTTGTTCAGCCCGCGCGGGCTGTCCGGGTCGCCGCCGCGGGCCAGCGCCAGCCCGTGGGCCAGCCGCTGCACCGGCAGGATCTCCAGGATCGGCGCGACCTCCTCGGCCGTCTCCGCGACCGGGATGCGCAGCGCCGCCGCGACCTTGTCCGACGCCGAGCCCACGGCCAGCACGTCCGCGCCACGGCCGTGCACCACGTCCAGCACGTCGTGCATGGCCTCGCCGCCCTTGCCCGCGCTGGTCACCGCGAGCACGGCCGTCTCGCCGTCCACCGCCGCCACGGGCCCGTGCAGCAGGTCCGCGCCGGAGTACGCGCGGGCCGCCAGGTAGCTGGTCTCGGCCAGTTTCAGGGCCGACTCCAACGCCGACGGCAGCGAGTAGCCGCGCCCGGTGGTGAGCACCCGGTCCACGAACCGGTACCGCTGAACGGCTTCCGCCACCGCGTCCGCCGAAAGGTCCAAAGTGGACTGCGCCAGCTCGCCCAGTCCCTCGACCGCCGAGCCGTTGCCGCCGCGGATCGCGTCCACCAGCAGGTACAGCGCCAGCAGTGTGGCCGAGTACGTCTTGGTCGCCGCGACCGCCTGCTCGACGCCCGCGCCGACGTCGACCGCCAGCTCGGCCGCGCCGTTCAGCGGCGAGTCGGCGGTGTTCGTGACGGCCACCGTCAGCGCACCGCGGGCCCGCGCCGACTGGGTGACCTCCAGCAGGTCGGGCGACCCGCCGCTCTGGCTCACCGACACGACCAGCACGTCCCGCAGGTCGGGCCGCGCGCCGTAGAGCGTGGTGGTGGACGGGGACACCAGACCGGCGGGGAGCTGGAGCAGCACCTCGGTCAGGTACTTCGCGTAGATCGCCGCGTGGTCGGACGACCCGCGCGCGGCCAGCAGGACGAACCGCGGCTGCCGGTCGCGGATCGCCTCGGCGACCGCCGCGAACGAGGAGCGCCGGGACACCAGGTCCGCGAAGATCGCGGGCTGCTGGTCGATCTCGGCCGCCATGTGCCTGCCGGGCTGGTGGTCGGTCATCGGATGGCCCTTCTCAGGTGCTGGCGGCGATGCGCTCTGCCGCTGCTCGCAGGCACACCCGTGAACCGCCATGGGTGTTCACGCGGGCAGCGGTGCCCAGGTCCGGACCCGGCACGCCGGTCTCGACGTGCACAAGGTCTAGACCAATACTAACCAGGGAGAGCACCAGCTCGCGAGCCCACGGGTGGCGGTGCGCCTCTCTGGTCACGACGACAATGGTCCGCCCCTCGGCCGCCGCCGCAACCTCGTCGGCCGCGCGGGTGTCCAGGACGGTCGTGCCGGGCACCCGCTCGACCAGGTACGGCCCGAGGCCCCACGGCACCTCGCCGACCGCGATGGAGGGCGCGACGGCCAGGTCCAGCACCACCGGGGGACCGGACAGCTTCAGCGTCCCGTGCACCTCCAGCGCCTTCCGCGCGGCCCGCATCCCGATCTCGGGGTCGTGCCCGTCCACGGCGGCGGGAGGCGTGCCGAGGGCGGCGGTGCGCCGGGCGGCCTCCTCCAGCCGGGACCGGGGCAGCTCACCGCGTTCCACGGCCGCCACGATGCTGTCGATCAGCCACTGCAGGCCGGCGTCGTCCAACGGCTCGCCGCCGAGGCACAGCGCGTCCACGCCGGCCGTCAGCGCCTGGACCGAGCCCTGGGCGAGGTCGCCGCCCACGGCCTTCATGTCCAGCCCGTCGGTGATGATCGCGCCGGTGAAGCCCAGCTCGTCCCGCAGCGCGGCCACCGCGTTCGGGTTCAGCGTCGCGGGCAGCGAGCCCCACGCCGGCACCACCAGGTGGCCGGTCATGATCGACCGGACGCCCGCCTGCACGGCCGCGCGGAACGGCACCAGCTCGACGTCCCGCAGCTCCTCCACCGTCCGGGGCAGCACCGGCAGCGCCTCGTGGGAGTCCACAGTGGACGCACCGTGACCTGGGAAGTGCTTGGCGCACGCGGCAACGCCGACGGTCTGCATCCCCTCCACGAACGCGGCCACGTGCCGGCCCGCCGCCACCGGGTCGGACCCGAAGGACCGCACGCCGATCACCGGGTCGTCCAGCGTCAGCACCAGGTCCGCCGACGGCGCCAGGTTCAGGCTCACCCCGCACGCCGCGAGCCGCGCCCCGATGGACGCGGCCACCGCGCGGGTCAGCCCCAGGTCGCCCGCCGCCCCCAGCGCGTGGTTCCCCGGCACCTCCGACCCGCGCCCGAAGTCCAGCCGGGTGACGTCGCCACCCTCCTCGTCGATCCCGACCACGACGTCCGGCCGCACCCCGCGCAACGCGGCCGTCAGTGACGTGACCTGGGCGTCGTCCACGACGTTGCGGCCGAACAGCACCACCCCGCCGAGCCCGTCCGCCACCCTCTTGAGCAACCAGTCCGGAGCCGTCGTCCCGTGGAATCCCGGTAGCAGCACAGCCGCGGCGAGCTGGTGCAAGGACATGTCGTCTACCCCTTCACGGCACCGGCGGTGACACCGGTGACCATCTTGCGCTGCACGATCAGGAAGAACACCAGCACCGGCAGGGTGAACAGCGCCGAAGCGGCCATCGCGCCACCCCAGTCGGTGCCGAAGTTCGTCTGGAAGCCGGACAGCCAGACCGGCAGCGTCTCCTTGGTCTGGTCCTTGATCAGCGACAGCGCGAACAGGAACTCGTTCCACGCCGTGACGAACGCGAACACCGACGTGGCGACCAGGCCCGGGCCCAGCAGCGGCAGGGTCACCCGGCGGAACGCGCCCCACCGGCCGCAGCCGTCCACCATCGCCGCCTCTTCCAGCTCAAGCGGGATGCCGTTGACGAACCCGCGCAACGTCCACGCGCAGAACGGCAGCGTCACCGCGAAGTAGATCAGCGCCAGCGACGGCAGCCGGTCCAGCAGGTCCAGGTCGCGCATCATCAGGAACATCGGGATCAGCAGCGCCTCGAACGGCGCCATCTGCGCCACCAGCATCAGCATCACGAAGCTCTTGCGGCCCCGGAACCTCATGCGGGACATGGCGACCGCCGCCAGCAGGCCGACGACGATCGCCGCCAGCACCGCGGTCAGCGACACGAGCAGGCTGTTGCCGAGCGAGCTGAGGAAGCCCGGCTTGGCCCACGCGTTCGCGAAGTTGGTCGTGGTGACCGAGAACGGGATCAGGTCGTAGCCGGTGGTGAGCGTTTCCTTGGTCGGCTTGAGCGCCGAGGACACCATCCAGTAGGTGGGGAAGGCGAACAGCAGTGCGAGGACGAGCCCGACCACGTTCGACGAGACTTTCTTCGTGGTCACAGCGTGCCCTCCTGCTTGATCAGCCGGCGCAGGTACTGGATCGTCAGCAGGCCCAGCAGTGCCATCATCACCACGGAGACCGCCGCCGCGACACCGAAGTGGCTCTTGGAGATGCCCTCCAGGTACTGGTAGACGGGCAGCGTGGTGCTGGCGCCGTCCGGGCCGCCCTTCCGGAACGCCCAGATCTGCGCGAAGACCTTGAAGTCCCACAGCATGGACAGGAACGTCAGCATCAGCAGCAGCGGGCGCAGTTCGGGCCACGTCACCGAGCGGAACGTCTGCCACGCGGTCGCGCCGTCGATCGACGCCGCCTCGTACTGGTCGCGCGGAATGCCGATCGCGCCCGCGTACAGGGAGAACGCCAGGAACGGGATGGCCTGCCAGACGATCAGCAGCCCGATCACGGCCAGCGTGGACGTGCCGGTGGAGAACCAGCCGTACCCGGCGAAGCTGTCGAAGCCGAGCTTCACCAGGGTCTTGTTGAGGATGCCGTACTGCTGGTCGAAGATCCACTGGTAGACCGTGGTCGCCGCGAGCAGCGGCATCGCCCAGGCCAGCAGCATGGCGATCTGGAGCACGATCCGCACCACCGGGCTGATCTGCCGCATCAGCAGCGCGATCAGCAGACCCGCCAGCACCGAGACACCCACCACGACCGCGGTGAACACGATGGTGCGCACGGCGATCAGCCAGAAGCCCGGATCGCCGAGGATCTCCACGTAGTTGTCCAGGCCCACCCAGACGACCTCGCCGCGGGTCAGCTCGCGTAGGTTGAGCTTGCGGAAACTGGTCACCAGCAGGGAGAGGACCGGCCAGCCGACCAGCCACAGGATGGCGATCAGCGCGGGGGCCAGCAGCAGGTAGGGCAACAACCGGTCGAAGGCGCTGCCCCGACGGCGCGGCGCGCCGCCCTTCGCGGCACGCCGCGGTGCCGACGAGTTCGTCGGCACCGCGGCGTCGGTGGTGTGAACCGCCGTCATGCTGAGGTCATCCGCCCAGCGTCTTGGAGAGCGCCGCGTTCGCGTCACCGGTGGCCTGGTCCAGCGACTTGGCGCCGGTCAGGTACGCGGTCAGCATGTCCTTCAGCGGGTTCTGGCCGGCCTCGACGGCAGCCCACGCCGGCGTGGTCGGGGTGACCTTGCCGTTCGGGGCGGACGCGGCGAGGGCCTTGCCCAGCGGGCTGGTGGCCAGCTTCGCGGTGTCCTTCGAGGTGCCCGGCACCGCGCCGCCCTCGGCGAGCTGGTCCTGGTACTTCGCGGAGCTCAGCAGCTTCAGGTACTCCTTGGCCAGGTCCTGGTTCTTGGAGCCGGCCGGGATCGCCAGGTTCGAGCCGCCCAGGAACACCGGAGCGGTCTTGCCCGAGGTCTTGGACGGGATCGGGAACGCCGCGGTCTTGTCCTTCAGGGTCGGGTCGGCCTTGACGGCGCTGCCCAGCTCCCACGGGAGGCCGATCATCATGCCGACCTTGCCCTTGGCGAACACCTCGAACTGCTGCGGCGTGGCCTCGTCCACGTCCTTCGGCGCCTTGGTGGCGGAGGTGTCGACCAGCTTCTTGTAGAAGTCCAGGCCGGCCTTCGCCTCGGGGGTGTTCAGCGCGCCGGCCCACGCGGAGCCCTGCGCCTTGGCGACGTCGCCGCCCTCGTCCCAGATGAAGGACAGCAGGGCGTACCAGGACTGGCCCGGCAGGTACAGCGACTGGAACTCCGGGTCGGCCGCGTTGGCCGTCTTCAGCTTCTCGATCGCGGCGACCCACTCGTCACGCGACTTCGGGGTGTCCGTGATGCCCGCGGCCTGGAACAGGTCGGTCCGGTAGATCACCGTGCGGTTCGCGGCGTAGAACGGCATGCCGTACTGCTTGCCGTCCCAGGTCAGCGAGTCCTTGAGGCCGCCGAGCCACTCGTTGCCGTTGAGGTTGGAGACGTCGCCGCTGAGGTCGAGCAGGGTCTCCTCGGCCGCGAACTTCGCCGTCTGGGTGTTGCCCAGCTCGATGACGTCCGGCGGCGTGTTGCTGGTCAGAGCGGTGGTCAGCTTCTCCTGGATGCCGGTCCACTTCTGGATCTCGTACTTGACGGTGACGCCGGGGTGCGAGTCCTGGAACTCCTTGTTCAGCGCCTCGGTCAGGGTGGTCGGCGCGGAGCCGTCCATCAACCAGACCGTCAGCGTCTTGGATTCACCGGAGTTGCCGCTGCCCTTGTCGGTGCTCGTGCCACATCCGGCCACGGCCACCGCGAGTGCGGCGGCACCTACGGCCAGTCCTCTCCAGCCCTTCACGTTGTGCGCCCTTTCCCAATGCCCGGTCCCAGCGACCGGAACGCCTAAAGTGGTGTAGACCAATGCGGCCTAGAGTGTGCCTCGCCACAGGGCATGTCAAGGACGTTGCCGAGACGTTGCAAAGTCATCGGATCAATTTCCGGACTCTTGTCGGGGGTTCGGGCGCACGATCCGACGTGGACAAGGCATCCTGTGCTGGGAGCGCTGGCAAGGTGCGAGGAGGAAGGCATGCTGGAGACGAGCCCGGCAGCAGGCGTCGACGCCCGGTCTCGCGCGCAGCGGGAGCCGAAGTACTGGGGACTCAAGCGGCACCTGCTCGACCTGTTGCGCGCGCTGCCACCGGGATCGCCGATCCCGACCGAACGCTCGCTGGCAGCGGAGTTCGACGTGTCGCGCACCACGGTGCGGCAGGCGCTCGCGGAACTCACCGTCGAGGGCCGGTTGCTGCGCGTGCAGGGCAAAGGCACGTTCGCGGCGGAACCCAAGGTGGCGCAACGGCTTCAGCTTTCGTCGTACACAGAGGACATGAAAGCGCAGGGCAGGCAGCCTTCGTCGCGCCTGATCGAGGCGTCCGAGATGCCCGCGGAAGCCGAACTGGCGAGGCTGCTGGGCGTCCGGGCGGGCGCCAAGGTCCTCCGCCTGCACCGCCTGCGCTTGGCCGACGGCGAGCCGATGGCCATCGAGACCACCCACCTGGCGCTCGGCAGGTTCCGCGGCCTGCGCCGCTACCTGGCCCCCGGCGCGTCGCTGTACCAGGTGCTGAGGGAGCGCTTCGGCGTAGAGATGGGCCACGCCGAGGAGACTATTGAGACCGCGCTGGCTTCGCCCGAGGAGGCCGAGCTGCTGGGCGCGGACATCGGCCTGCCGATGCTCCTGCTGTCCCGGCACTCGTTCGACACGGAGGGCAACCCGGTCGAATGGGTCCGTTCGGTGTACCGGGGTGACAGGTACAAGTTCGTGGCCACCCTGAACAGGCCGACGGACTAGCCCGGGCGGGGGTTCTCTCCGACCGAGCGTCATCGGCGGTGGGAACCCCTCGGCACATCAGCCCTGGCAGGAGCCTTTCGCAGCGCACGTCGACGGAAGCCGCGCAGCCCCTTGGCCCAGCGCTCGACACCCGGCCAGCCGAGCGGTCCAGTCGAGCCGTGCCGTCGCGCGTCGCACTCCGGGCCCGTCGCACTCCGAGCCGCTGCGCTCAGCGCTCCTGCCGAACCGCTGAGCGCTCAACGCGGGTAACCCCCGAGCGTCCCACGAGGCACCGACAATCCGGACGAAGCGCCCCCCGAAGCACATTGTCCCAGGCGCCACCGACATTCCCGGCAAACCGCCCCCTGGGGCTAATCCTGCCGGCGACCACCGACATCCCGGTCGGCCGATCGGCCGGACAACGCCCTCGACCAGCACAATGACCAGGTGGCTGACACCGTCCAGTGGGGCACTCCGCGCGCCAGAGCCGTGCTGGCGACCACGATCCTCGGCTCGGGCATGGCGATGCTCGACGGCACCATCGTCAACGTCGCCCTGCCCCGCATCGGCGCGGAACTGCGCGCCGACGTGGCCGGCCTCCAGTGGATCCTCGACGGCTACCTGCTGTCCCTCGCGTCGCTCATCCTGGTGGCCGGCTCGCTCGGCGACCGCTACGGCCGCCGCAAGGTCTTCACGTTCGGCGTGATCTGGTTCGGCGCGGCGTCGCTGCTCTGCGGGCTCGCCCCGAACACGGAGCTGCTGGTCGCCGCCCGCGTGCTCCAAGGCGTCGGCGGCGCGCTGCTCACACCGGGCTCGCTGGCGATCATCCAGTCCGCGTTCGTCCGGGACGACCGCGCACGGGCGATCGGCGCCTGGTCGGGGTTGTCCGGTGTCGCGGCGGCCGTGGGTCCGCTGCTCGGCGGGTTGCTGGTCCAGGCCTGGTCGTGGCGGCTGGCGTTCCTGATCAACCTGCCGGTGGCCGTCGCGTGCGTGTGGCTCGCCCGCCGTCACGTGCCCGAGTCGCGGGACGAGGAACTCACCGGCCACCCGAACATCGTGGGGTCAATAGTCGGAGCTTTGGGTTTGGCCGGACTCACCGCGGCACTGGTCGAATCCCCCGCCCGCGGCCTCGATCCGCTGGTCGTCACGGCGGCGGTTGTGGGCATCGCGGGACTCACCGCGTTCGTCGTGCTCCAACGCCTGGGCCGTGACCCGCTGGTCCCGCCTCAATTGTTCACCAATACAACATTTGCCCTGGCCAACGCCCTGACCTTGCTGGTCTACGCGGCACTCGGCGGGGTCATGGTGCTGATGGTCCTCCAGCTCCAGGTGTCGCTCGGCTACTCCCCGACGGCGGCCGGCCTGGCCGGGCTCCCGATCACCCTGATCATGCTCGCGCTGTCCGCGCGATCCGGTCGGCTGGCGCAGCGAATAGGGCCCAAAACCCAGCTAGTCGTCGGACCTCTGCTCGTGGCTGCCGGCATGCTGCTACTTCGGAGAGCCGAACCGGGCGCGAGCTACCTGACCGGCGAGCTACCTGACCGGCGTGCTGCCCGGAGTCCTGGTCTTCGGCCTCGGCCTGGCGGCGGTCGTCGCGCCCGTGACGGCGACCGTGCTGGCCGCCGCCCCCGACCGGTACGCGGGCGTGGCGTCCGGCGTGAACAACGCGGTCGCCCGCACCGGCAGCCTGGTGGCGGTGGCGATCCTCCCGCCGCTGGCCGGCCTGTCCGGCGCGCAGTACGCCGACCCTGCCGCACTGACCGACGGCTGGCAGACGGCACTTCTGGTCTGCGCCGTCGCGGCGGCCATTGGCGGCCTGCTGGCCCTGGGCACCGACAACAACGTCCTCCGGCCCCAGAAACCCGGCCGCGAATGTCTTAGCTGCGGCGTGGACGCCCCACCAGCCCGCGTGCGTGCCTGAACGATCGCCGTCCAGACCATCTGTGGAGACACCGCCGCATCAATCTGCACGCACACCGTCTGCCCTTCCACTATCGGGTCCATCTGTGGGCAGATTGTCTGTCTCTCCACCAATGAAGCCATCTGTACGCAAACTGACTATCTGCGAACCGACTATTGCTGCCCCGCTCGACTCGTCTGTGGCTAGATCATCCGGGCGAAGACCTCCGGATCGACGTTCCCCCCGGACACGATCGCGACGGTCCGCGCAGGCCACTCCTCGGCCCGCTGCAAGTACGCCGCCACGGCGACCGCGCCACTGGGCTCCACGACCAGCCGGAGATCCCGGGCCAACCGCCGCACCGCGCCGGCGATCTCGTCCTCCGACACCGTCACCACGTCGTCCACATAGGCCCGCATGTGCGCGAACGTCAGCTCGGAGGGCTCCGCCCGCAACCCGTCCGCCGAAGTCCGCTCCCGCTCCGCCGCGGGCCACCCCACCAACTCGCCGGCCCGCAACGACTCCGCCGCGTCCGCCGCCAACTCCGGCTCCACCCCGACCACCCGAGCCGCCGGCCGCAACGCCTTCACCGCCGCCGCCACCCCGGAGATCAACCCGCCCCCGCTCACCGGCACCAGCACCACGTCCACCTTCGGCTGGTCGGCGACGATCTCCAGCCCCACCGTCCCCTGCCCGGCGATCACATCCGGGTGGTCGAACGGCGGGATCAACGTCGCCCCGAGCGAGTCGACCAGCTCGTGAGCCCGCGACTCCCGCTCCGCCATGGGCACCAGCTCCACCGAAGCACCCCAGGCCCGAGTGGCCGCGACCTTCACCGCGGGCGCGTTCTCCGGCACCACGATCACCGCCGGCACCCCGAACGCGTGCGCCGCGAAAGCGACCGCCTGAGCGTGGTTCCCGCTCGAATACGCCACCACCCCACGCGCCCGGACCTCGTCCGACAGCCGCGCCAACGCGTGATAAGCCCCCCGGATCTTGAACGCCCCCACCGGCTGCAAGCTCTCCGGCTTCACCGACAGCCGGTCGTCGAACCGCAGCAGGGGAGTGCGCACGACCGCCGGGGCGATCAGCGAGGCTGCGGCGCGGATGTCGGAGATCGTCACGAGTGCCATGGGGACGATCCTCACCTCGGGCCGACCGCCCGCGCCAACGACCCGTCCTCCGAAACGATGGACGAGCCGGAGATCAAGCCCGCCAGCGTGGTCGCGGGCGCGTTGGACCCGCTCACCGCCGCTGTGCTCGGCACGAGGCTCAACCTGGCGGGAACTGCGGTCGGCGCGGCGGCGGTCGGCGTGGCCGCGGCCGGCGCGGCGGCGGCCGGCGTGGTCAGCATCATCGGAGCCGCCGTCAACCAGTACTCGAATCGAACGCACGAAGGTGCACTGGACGGCAGCCGCGCTCAGCGCGACCCTCATCTTTGGTGTGAGCCTCATCACATTTGACGGTGCTGACCGAGTACTCGCCGCCGCCGTTCCCTCTCCCACGGTCGAGGCTCCGGCTCACCCGCCTGCCGAACCGGCCGCCGGGGATCACCGATCCGGGAGAAACACCACGTCACCCATGACCACCACCACGCCGACCAGCGGATCGTCCGTTGCGCCGACCACGACACCGCCGCCGTCGGTGACTACTCCCGCAATCACCGGAAGTCCTCCGGTATCACCTGATCGGAGGAGTGCCATTCACACGTCAGGGCCATGAATCGCCGTGTCTCTCACTTCTGGCAAAACACCCCAAATCGGTGATCGTCTCACTACCTTGAGTGAGAGTTAACTGTCAAATGCTACACAGCGCAGTCAAATAGTCGTGAGCTGTGACACACTTCGCCCTCAGATGGACTGAGCCGTTATAGGTAACAGGGTTATAACGTCGCTCGAACGGGTGAGTACTGGTCGGTAGAGACCGGGGAAGGAGGCGCCGTGCGGCAGCTCCGAGCGCCGCTCGCCCGATACGAGCCTGACCTGACACCTGACCTGACGGCGAAAAGAAAAGGGGTGGGGCGACCCCTGCCGCCGCCCCACCACCCGTCCCCCTAGAGCCCCCGAGAGCGGTCCCTGCAACCAGGCTCTCGGGTTCCCTGCACCCGAAGATGAGGGAGACGCCTACATGAACCGCACGAGTGCGGCCCGCCTTGCCGCGGCTGCCTTGCTCGCCACCGGCACGGCTACAGCTCTCAGCGTACCGGCGATTGCGGACCCTGCCGCCCCCTATGGGGCAAGCTCCTCCGACACGGAGAGCTACCCAGCCGAGTTGCTCCAAGCGGTGCAACGCGACTTGGGCCTGAATGCCGAGCAAGCGCGCGTCCGTCTGGCGAACGACGCCAGGTCGGGTGATCTGGAGGCACAAGCGCGCGGTGTGCTCGGAGACACATTCGCCGGCGCCTGGATCGACCAGGCGACCGGCAAATTGACGGTCGGTGTCACGGACAGTGTCAAGGCAGACGCCGTCCGTGCCGTGGGCGCCGACGTCAAGGTCGTCCCGTACTCGCAACGCCGGTTGACGGGCACCAAGACCGCGCTGGACACCCTCTCCGCACCGGTCTCGGTCACCGGCTGGCGGGTGGACGACGCGAGCAACACCGTCGTGGTGGAGATCAACCGGCACGCTCGCGACGCGGCGGCCGACCGGTTCGTCGCCACGGCCAAGGCGATCAGCCCGGCCGTGCGCGTGGTCGAGGTCGACGAGTCGCCCACTCCGCTGTACGACACCCGCGGCGGCGACGCCTACTACATCGGCAGCGGCAGCCGCTGCTCGGTCGGCTTCGCCGTGACCGGCGGCTTCGTGACGGCCGGCCACTGTGGGCGCACCGGCGCGACCACCACGGGCCACAACCGCGTGTCCCAGGGGACGTTCCGCGGCTCGTCATTCCCGGGCAACGACTACGCCTGGGTGGCGACGAACGCGAACTGGACCTCGCGGCCGTGGGTCAACCGCCACAACGGCACGAACGTGACCGTGCGCGGCAACACCGAGGCCGCCGTCGGCGCGTCGATCTGCCGCTCGGGCTCCACGACGGGCTGGCGCTGCGGCACCGTCCAGGGCAAGAACCAGACGGTGAACTACCCGCAGGGCTCGGTGAGCGGCCTCACCCGCACCACCGCGTGCGCGGAGCCGGGTGACTCCGGCGGCTCGTGGGTGGCCGGCTCGGGCTTCGGCCAGGCGCAGGGCGTGACCTCCGGCGGCTCGGGCAACTGCTCGTCCGGCGGCACGACCTACTTCCAGCCGCTCAACGAGATCCTCAGCGTCTACGGTCTGCGGCTGACCACCGGCTGAGGGCTCGGGGCGCGCGGTCACCCCTGCAGACCGCGCTCCGGTTGAAGGACACCCTCCGGGCCCGCACTTCCTCCTCCTGGCCCGGAGGGTGTTCCCACCTCAGTCGAACTGGACGGACCGCTTGGACAGCCCGTACCAGAAGCCGTCGACCGTCGTGGTCGCGTCCTGGCCGGCACTCGCGCCGAGGGACACGAACAGCGGCGCGAAGTGCTCGGTGCGCGGGTGCGCGATACCGGCGGCCGGGGCCTTGCGCTGGAAGTCCAGCAGGGCGTCGACGTCCTTGTCGGCCAGCGCCCGCCCCGCCCAGTCGTCGAACTCGGCCGACCAGCCCGGCGGCCGGTAGTCCGGCCCGGTGCGCATGTCGACGCAGCTCAGGTTGTGCGTCATGAACCCGCTGCCGATGATCAGCACGCCCTGGTCGCGCAGCGGGGCGAGCTTGCGGCCCACCTCGAACAGCCGGCGCGGGTCGAGGGTCGGCATGGACATCTGGAGCACCGGGATGTCCGCCTCGGGGAACATCTCCTTCAGCGGCACGTACGCGCCGTGGTCCAGGCCGCGCGCGGGGTCCTGGGCGACCGGCTCGTCCACCAGCTTGGCGACCGTCGTGGCCAGCTCGGGCGCACCCGGCGCCTCGTACGTGACCTCGTAGTACCGCTGCGGGAAGCCCCAGAAGTCGTAGGTCAGCGGCACGGTCGTGGTCGCGCCGAGGGTGAGCGGCTGCTCCTCCCAGTGGGCGGACACGATCAGGATCGACGCCGGGCGCGGGAGCGTGGCGGACCACGACCTCAGCTCGCCGGTCCACCGTTCGTCGTCGGCCAGCGGGGGAGCCCCGTGGCCCAGGTACAGCACAGGCATCACACCGACGACTCTACGCCCTTTAGTTGAATTTTCAACGAGGACGCGGCGGCCCGGGGGTCGTCCGCCTCGGTGATGGCCCGCACGACCACCACCCGGTCCGCGCCGGCGGCCAAGACCGCCGACAGCCGCCCCCGATCGATACCGCCGATGGCGAACCACGGCCGGTCGGTGGTGCCGGCCGTCGCCCGGACCAGCTCCAGCCCCGGCGCGGGCCGACCGGGCTTGGTCGGCGTCGGCCAGCACGGCCCGGTGCAGAAGTAGTCCACCCCGGCCTCCACGGCCGCAGCCCGCGCCTGGGTCACGTCGTGGGTCGATCGTCCGACGACAGTCTTCTCGCCAACGATCTTGCGAGCAACGTTGACCGACAGATCATCTTGCCCAAGATGAAGTACGTCGGCGTCCACGGCCAACGCCACATCCGCCCGGTCGTTCACCGCGAGCAGCGCACCGTGCCGCGCGCACGCCTCGGCCAACACCTCCAGCGCCGCGATCTCCTGCTTGGCTTCGAGCCCCTTGTCCCGCAACTGCACGATGTCCACGCCACCGGCGAGCGCGGCGTCGGCGAACTCCGCGAGGTCCGGACGCGTGGGCGTGCAGAGGTAGAGCCGCGAGTCCGCGAGCCGTCGCCTGATCTGGGTTCCGTCGAGTCCTGGCACGGCCGCACGGTAACCGCCGGCCGGAAACGTGCGCTACGGTGGAGGCGGTCCGCACGGGAGCCTGGAGAACACCGGGCTGAGAGGGAGCGTGGTTCGCTCCGACCGTCGAACCTGATCCGGGTCATGCCGGCGCAGGGAGCGTGAGTGCCTTGGCAAGTGCGAGTCGAGTGACCGTCCTGGGCGGCGGTGTCATCGGCCTGTCCGTCGCGTGGTTCGCCGCGAGAGCGGGCTTCGACGTGACCGTGGTCGACCACGCCTCGCCGCACGGCGGTTCCTGGGTGGCCGGCGGCATGCTCGCGCCCATCACCGAGGCCTGGCCGGGCGACGAAGACGTGCTGGCGCTGGGTGTCGAGTCGATGGCCCTGTGGCCGGGGTTCGCGAACGAGCTGGGCGTGCCGCTCAACGAGGCGGGCACCCTGGCCGTGGCGACCGACACCGCCGACGCGGAGGTCCTGGACCAACTCCGCGCCTACCTGGCTCGGATGGGCCGGCCGGCAACCCGCCTGACCCGTCGCGAATTGCGTTCCCACGAACCAGGTCTGGGCCCATCGGTCCGAAGTGGACTGTCGGTGCCCGGCGACCTCTCCGTCGACAACCGCGCCCTGCTGGCCGCGTTACGCCGGATTTGTCGTGAGCACAATGTTCAGTTCACCGATCAATCGCCGCCGGAATCCACAGTGGACGCCACTGTGACGGTGATCGCCGCCGGCGCATGGAGCCGCGACCTGCACCCGGCGCTACGTGACGTGATCAGGCCCATCAAGGGCGAAATCCTGCGCCTGACAACCCGCCCCGGAGCACTGCCGCCACCCGAACACACAATCCGAGCCCACGTGTCGGGCCGCCCCGTCTACCTGGTGCCCAGGCCCGACGGCCTGGTGGTCGGGGCGACCCAGTACGAGGCAGGCTTCGACGGGGACGTGACGGTAGGCGGCGTACGGGACCTATTGCGTGACGCGGAGACAGTCTGGCCGGCGATCGTCGAATACGCACTGACCGAGTCCGCCGCCGGCTTCCGCGCCGGCAGCCCCGACAACATGCCGGTCATCGACTGGCTGGCCCCCGGAGTGATCGCGGCCACCGGCCACCACCGCAGCGGCCTGCTGCTGGCCCCGGTGACCGCGCGCCGGGTGCTGACCCTGCTGCACGACGACCGCGAAGGAGGAAACAGGTGAAGGCACGGGTGAATGGCGAGGAGCGGGAACTGGCCGACGGCTCCACCGTCGCGTCGGTTCTCGATCTGTTGGGCGCTCCGGCGTCCGGGGTGGCCGTAGCGCTGGACGGCGAGGTCGTGCCCCGGGCGGCCTGGCACTCCACCCCGGTGTCGGACGGTTCCGCCGTCGAGGTGCTCACCGCTGTGCAGGGAGGCTGACGTGGACGATGCTCTGGTCATCGCCGGACGCGAGTTCGGGTCGCGTCTGGTCATGGGCACGGGCGGCGCGGCGAACCTGTCGGTGCTGGAGCGGGCACTGGTCGCGTCCGGGACGGAACTGACGACGGTGGCCATGCGGCGCCTGGATTCCTCGGGCGGTGGAGTACTGGAGTTGTTGCGCCGCCTGGGCATCTCCGTGCTGCCGAACACCGCAGGCTGCCGTGGCGCGGCGGAGGCCGTGCTGACCGCGCGCCTGGCCCGGGAGGCGTTGGAGACCAACTGGGTCAAGCTGGAAGTCGTTGCCGATGAACAAACCCTGCTGCCGGACCCGGTGGAACTCCTGGACGCCGCCGAACAGCTTGTGGACGACGGCTTCGTGGTCCTGCCCTACACCAACGACGACCCGGTGCTGGCCCGCCGCCTGGAAGACGTCGGCTGCGCGGCCGTGATGCCACTGGGTTCCCCCATCGGCACCGGTCTGGGCATCCGCAACCCGCACAACATCGAACTCATCGTGGCCCGCGCCAACGTCCCCGTGGTCCTGGACGCGGGCATCGGCACGGCGTCCGACGCCGCACTCGCCATGGAACTGGGCTGTTCCGCTGTGTTGCTGGCCACTGCGGTGACCAGAGCACAGGATCCACTCCGGATGGCGGCGGCGATGCGGGCCGCCGTGGAAGCGGGCCGACTGGCCCGACTGGCAGGCCGAATCCCGCAACGCTTCTGGGCACACGCCTCCAGCCCTGCGCCGGACGCCTGATTCGTTGATCACCCGACGGGCGGTGGTCGGGGCACAAGGCATGATGGATGCTTCTGGTTCATTCCGTCGTGCCCGTAGGAGGTGCCGTGGCTGCCGAGCAAGTCGAGGACGCCACCGCCCGGCTGTACCTCGCGATCGGCAGGCTGTCGCGCCTGCTGCGCCGAACCGGGTCGCCAGGACTCGGCCCCGGAGCAGTATCCGCGCTGGCCACGCTCGCGCGCTGCGGCCCCATGCGCCTGGGAGACCTGGCCGCCAAGGAAGGCGTGGCACCGCCAACCCTGTCCCGAATCGTCGCGGCACTGGTCGAAGCCGGCTACGTACGCCGAGACCCCGACCCGCAAGACGGCCGAGCATGGCTGGCAACGCCGACGCCGGAAGGCGAAACGATGGTCTCGGGCGTCCGCTCGGCCCGCGTCCGAGAATTGCAGCGACGCATCGAAGAACTGTCCCCCGAACACCAGTCAGCGCTGGTCAACGCCCTACCAGCCCTAGAGGAACTAGTAGGCGAAGCCGGCTGACCCAACCCGACGCGGCAAGCTCAACACTCGCCGGCCGCCACCACGCTCCACGCCGCCCGGAAGCAGTCGACACGCTTCGCGCCGCCGGAAGCAGTCGACACGCTTCGCGCCGCTTGAAGCGTCGGCGCGCGCAGCCGCGCACACCGGTCGGTGGGCTGCGTGTCATCCCCGTATGGCCTGCCCGCAGGGAACCGCATGTGTCAAGGGGAGGTCGGTCGCGCGGTCGAAGGACACCAAGACGGCCTCCCCTTGACGCATGTGGTTGTCTTTGACCTGGCCATACGGGGATGGCACGACGCCCGGGTCCTGCTCTTGTGATCATCCTTGGCGGCCTGCCCAGCGGCGAGCGACGCTTGAAAGCAGTTCGACTCCGCGCAGCAGAGGCGGTAGACCGCAGCCTCAACAGCAGATGGGCACGCTCCGCAGAGGTCCCCTCAACCCGAGCACCCCCGACGCATACCCAACCACGGGGGTACGACAAAACCGGGAATCTAAGCTGAGAGCGACAGCCGACTCACCGAGCGGCCACCAAGACCGAACCCGCCATGACCGGAAATCCGCTCAAGACCGAAACCCGTCAAGACCGAAACCCGTCAAGACCGAAATACGCCAAGACCGGGCACGCCACAGCCTCACCCGGTAGCAACCGGATCCCGAGGTGCACGCGATGTAGGACGTGCCACAGCGGTGATCACCCCACCGACCACCACTCCCACCAGCGCCCCAACACTGTTGTTGTAGAAGTCCTGCGCCTCACAAACGCCCAACCCGGTGGTGGCCTGCACCAATTCCACACCCCCGCTGAACCCGGCGGACAGCGCAAGCACCACCACAGGCCGCCGAGTGGCCAACGTCGCGAAGAACGCGAAAGGCATCAGCATCAGCAGGTTCAGGCGCTCCAACGACCCGGTCAGAGAAAAGTCGTTGGCAATGCACATGCCCACCGGATCGGTGGTCCACACACCCGCGTCCAACACCCCGGGCCGGGCCAGTGTCACCGCCAAAGCGAGTGCCAACCCGCACCCGGCCAACGCCGAAGGCACGGGTCGCCACCCCCGCCACCGGGCCACCGCGAGGGCCAGTGCCCCGATGACCACGCAGCCGAAGAACATCGCCGCGACCACCTCGGGTTGGCTCAGCACCAGCTCCGCGATGTAGGCGTCCTGTCGTGCGCTCATGTCTTACTAGACGCACAAGTTCTGCGCCGGTTGGCCCAGCGCCGGCAACCGGACGGAACCCTGAGGTCCGCCTGAACCTCAGGCCCGCCCGAACCTCAGGCCGGACCCTCAGATCTGCCCGGACCCGCCCTCCAGTCGCCACAACGGCGAAACCGGCCCTACCCCGCCACCCAACGGGTAGGCCGCGGCCACCGAGCGGATGATGAACTCCTTGCCGAAACGCACCGCCGTGGGCACGTCCTCTCCGCGTGCGAGTCGCGAGGTGATGGCTGAAGCCAACGTGTCACCGCTGCCGTGCGTGTCCTTCACGTCATAACGCGGACCGGGCAGCTCGATGAACTTCGAGCCGTCGTAAAGGACATCCAGACATCCGGGGTCGTCCCACAGGTGGCCGCCCTTGACCAGCACCCACTGCGGACCGAACTCGAACAGCGCCTCGGCCGCCTTTCGCTGGTCCGCGTGATCACGGACCTCCACGCCGGTCAGCAGCCGCACCTCGTCCAGGTTCGGCGTCACCAACGTCGCACGGGGGAAGAGCACCGTGCGCAACGCGTCCAGCGCCGAGTCGGCGAGCAGTTGTTGGC
This sequence comes from Actinosynnema sp. CS-041913, assembly GCF_050942485.1. Lineage (NCBI taxonomy): Bacteria > Bacillati > Actinomycetota > Actinomycetes > Pseudonocardiales > Pseudonocardiaceae > Actinosynnema > Actinosynnema sp. CS-041913. The sequence goes on from NZ_CP192037.1 coordinate 488,346, forward strand.
CGTGCATGGATGCCGCCACCGGGTCCACCACGAACGGGATCGATTGTCCTATGTAGACTCGGTCGCAGGCTTCCGCCACCGCCTCGATGATCGCCGCCGACGCCAGCATCCCGGTCTTCGCCGCGTCCACGCCGATGTCCGTGGCCACCGCCTCGATCTGGGCGGCCACCACCTCCGGCGGGATCTCGGTGTACCCCGTGACGGCCATCGAGTTCTGCACGGTCACCGCCGTCACGGCGGTCATCCCGTGCACCCCGCAGGCGAACAGCGTCCGCAGATCCGCCTGCAGGCCCGCACCACCGCCGGAGTCGGACCCGGCGATGGTGAGGACCTTCGGTGGTGCGACCGCCATCAGTCGACCACCGGGAGGTAGACCTTGTTGCCGTGGCCGGAGAACTCGTGCGACTTCTCCTCCATGCCCGCCTCGATCGCCTCCACTGTGGACAGTCCGCGCTCCTCGGCGTACCGGCGCACGTCCTGCGTGATCTTCATCGAGCAGAACTTCGGCCCGCACATCGAGCAGAAGTGCGCCGTCTTCGCCGGCTCGGCGGGCAGCGTCTCGTCGTGGAACGACCGGGCGGTGTCCGGGTCGAGGGCCAGGTTGAACTGGTCCTGCCACCGGAACTCGAAGCGGGCCTTGGACAGCGCGTCGTCCCAGTCCTGCGCGGCCGGGTGGCCCTTTGCCAGGTCCGCCGAGTGCGCCGCGATCTTGTATGTGATCACGCCGGTCTTCACGTCGTCCCGGTTGGGCAGGCCGAGGTGCTCCTTCGGCGTGACGTAGCACAGCATCGCGGTGCCCAGCCAGCCGATCTGCGCCGCGCCGATCGCCGACGTGATGTGGTCGTACCCCGGCGCGATGTCGGTGGCCAGCGGCCCGAGGGTGTAGAACGGCGCCTCGCCGCACCACTCCTCTTCCAGCCGCACGTTCTCCGCGATCTTGTGCATCGGGACGTGGCCGGGGCCCTCGATCATCACCTGCACGTCGTGCGACCGCGCGACGTGCGTCAGTTCGCCCAGCGTCCGCAGCTCGGCGAACTGCGCCTCGTCGTTGGCGTCCGCGATGGAACCCGGCCGCAGGCCGTCACCCAGCGAGAACGTCACGTCGTAGCCGCGCAGGATCTCGCACAGCTCCTCGAAGTGCGTGTAGAGGAAGCTCTCCCGGTGGTGCGCCAGGCACCAGGCCGCCATGATCGACCCGCCGCGCGACACGATGCCTGTGACGCGGCGCGCGGTCAGCGGCACGTACCGCAGCAGCACGCCCGCGTGCACCGTCATGTAGTCGACGCCCTGCTCGGCCTGCTCGATCACGGTGTCCCGGTACACCTCCCAGGACAGCTCCGCCGGATCGCCGTTGACCTTCTCCAGCGCCTGGTAGATCGGCACGGTGCCGACCGGGACCGGCGCGTTCCGCATGATCCACTCGCGGGTCTCGTGGATCCGCTTGCCGGTGGACAGGTCCATGATCGTGTCGGCGCCCCAGCGCGACGCCCACACCATCTTCTCCACCTCCTCCTCGATCGAGGAGGAGACCGCCGAGTTGCCGATGTTCGCGTTGATCTTCACCAAGAACTTCTTGCCGATGATCATCGGCTCGGCCTCGGGGTGCCGCCGGTTCAGCGGGATCACGGCCCGGCCGAGGGCCACTTCCTCCCGCACGAACTCGGGGCTCATGTTCTCGCGTGCCGCGATGTAGGCCATCTCCGGCGTGACGACCCCGGCCCTGGCGTACGCGAGCTGGGTCACCGCCCCGTTGATCGGCTCGCGCGCGGCGATCCAGTCCGCGCGCAGCGCGGGAAGTCCACTGTGGACGTCGATCGTCGCGTCTAGGTCGGTATACGGACCGGAAGTGTCGTAGAGATCGACATGCTCGCCGTTGGTGAGCTCCACCCTGCGGAAAGGAACCCGCACGCCGTCGGCCACCTCGCGGTAGACCTTGTGCGAGCCGGAGATCGGCCCGGTGGTGACGCTGGGTTTCACCGAACGGTCGTCAAGTGCCGTCACGACATTCCTCCCTACGCCGGCATTACCCGGTCAGGTTCAGGCGGTCGGCGGCGCCGGATCGCTCCAGCCGCCCTCTCAGCCCGCTGTGGCGCGAGCTCCCGCGATGTTGAGTTGTCCGGCCGACCATAACGAGGCGACCGTGCGGATGCCAAGGGGGCCGGTTTGCGCGTACCTTTCTCCGCGTGGCTGATCACCAGCCGTTCCCGCCCGGCGCGCGGCGCGTGGACCGCCCCGCTGCGGTTTCGGCATGCCCGTCGTGCGGCGACCTGGCGGGCCGCGGCTACCCCGGGTGCCGCTTCTGCGCCGAGCTGGTGGACCAGTACTGGCTGCTCGACTGGCAGGAGCTGCTGGCCGCCGAGAAGCTCGCCGAAGGCGGCGCGGGTGAGCGTGAGCTGGCCGAACTCGTCCTCGCCGACGAGGTGGGCCGGCACCCGTGGACGTGCACCGACTGGGCCATGACGCTCATCTCGTGCTCGCAGTGCGCGAGTGAGCTGGGCGCGGGGCCGGTGGACTGCGTGCGGTGCGCGATGGCGGAGGCGCTGCGGTGGTCGTGGGACCACGCCGGGTTCCCGGACGCCATCACCGCGGGCGAGCACGCCTTACGGGTGGCGCGGGCGGTGCTGCGCGCGCCACACCGACGACGGCCGACCGTCGCGCGGGCGTGGCGGCTGCTGCTGCCGTTCCTGCTCGTCGGCGACCTGCCGACGGTGGGCCAGGTGCGGCGCATCCGCGCCCACGTCCTCGCGGGCGGGTACGCCGACCTGGCCACCTGCACGTCGCACGTCGAGCTGGCCGGGTTCCCGGAGCTGCCGTGGCGGCGGTCAGCGCGGGTCGAACACCAGGCGAAGGCCCAGCGCGACCAGCACGCCGCCGGAGACGCGCTCCAGCGTCCGGCGCACCCGCGAACGGGTGAGCCAGCCGCGGACCCGGTCTAGGACGCCGACCACCACCAGGTACCACAGCGTGTCCACGGCCACCCAGACCAGCGCGAACAGCAGCAGCGTGCCCCGGCCGGAGCCGGCCGGCAGGAACTGCGGCAGGAACGAGATCGCGAACACGCCGAGCTTGGGGTTGGCGAGGTTGACGACGAGCCCCGCGCGGAACGCGTGGCCCGCCGGCGGCGCGACCTCCTCGACCGGCCCGCTCGCCGACCGGAACGCCTTCACGCCCAGGTAGACCAGGAACAGCGCACCGACGACGCGGAGCGTGTGGTAGGCCACCTCGGACGCCGTGAGCAGCACGGACAGCCCGAGCGCGGCGGCCACCGCCCACACCGCGACGGCGACCTCCATGCCGAACACCGTCGCCAGCGCGCTCGCACGTCCTCGGACCGACTGTCGCAGCACCAGCGCCGTGCCGGGGCCGGGCGACAGTGCGATCAGGAAGGACGCCGCGACCAGCGCGGCGAGGCTGCTCCACATGCGGCCATCGTCACCCGGCCGTCCAGCGGGTTTCGGGCTAGTCGTCGGCCTCGTCGGCGAACGGGTCCTCGGAGGTGGCCGGATCCCAGGTCAGGCCGGGCACGCCCCAGCCGTTCGCCTTGATCATCTTCCGCGCCGCGCGCTTGTGCCGCCCGATCAGCCGGTCGAGGTAGATGACCCCGTCCAGGTGGTCGGTCTCGTGCTGGAGGCAGCGCGCGAAGAAGCCGGTGCCCTCCACCTCGAAGGGCTTGCCGTCGCCGTCGAAGCCGGTCACCTTCGCCCACGACGCCCGGCCGGTGGGGTACGACTCGCCGGGAGCGGACAGGCAGCCCTCGAAATCGTCGTCCGGGTCCGGCATGCCCAGCGGGATCTCGGAGGTCTCCAGCACCGGGTTCACCACCACACCGCGGAACCGGTTGCCCTCGTCATCCGGGCAGTCGTAGACGAACACCCGCAGGTCGACGCCGATCTGGTTGGCCGCGAGGCCGACCCCGTGCGCCGCCGCCATGGTCTCGAACATGTCGTCGATCAACGTGCGCAACGCGTCGTCGAACACCTCGACCGGGCGGGTCGGGTGGTGGAGCACGGGCTCGCCGGCGATGACGATGGGGTGGACTGCCATGGCCTCCAGCTTATCCGGCGGGCAGTCGGTGACGCGCCGAGCGATGAGCCGACCCGGATCAAGATCACGTGATGTAATGGCACCCACGCAGAGGCACGGCTGAGGAGCCAGAGTGGACGCCGCAGAGGCACTGGTGCCGGCGGAGGGGCCGGACGACGGTTTGAACGACCGGGAGCGCGAGATCCTGGCCTTCGAACGCCAGTGGTGGAAGTACGCGGGCGCCAAGGAACAGGCGATCAGGGAGCTGTTCGACCTGTCGCCCACGCGGTATTACCAACTGCTCAACGCGTTGCTGGAGAAGGAAGAGGCGTTGGCTGCGGATCCCATGCTGGTCAAGCGGCTGAGGCGGTCGCGGTCAGGCCGGGCGAGGGCCCGCGCGGCGAAGCGACTGGGCGTCGAGCGCCGATGACCAACCCCGAACCGGCAGGCTCCAGCCACCCCACCCGCGCGGCGGGCTTCACCCTGCTCGGCGTCGGGGCGGTGGCCCTGGTGATCGGCGTCATCAGCCTCTTCACTGGCGGCTCGGACTCGGGCGCGCAGCAGACGAGCACCCCACCCTCCAGCCAACAGGGCACCACGGACACCGCACCCGGCACGACGTCGTCCGCCGCCACCCAGACCTCGCCCTCCTCACCATCCTCGCCGACTGCTCCGGCCGAGACCACGACCACCCCGGCGACCACGACCAATCCGGCCACCACCACCGCGGCCCCGCCGGTGACGCTCCCCGCCAAGCCCCCGGTGCGGGTCTACAACAACAGCACCACCATCGGGCTGGCGACGGAGGCCGCGGACGACGTGCGCCGAGCCGGCTGGGAAGTGGCCGGAACCGGCAACTACTCCCAGGGCGTGATCCCGACGACCACGGTGTACTACCGACCGGGGACCGACGAGGAAGCGTCCGCGCAGCAGTTGGGGCAGGTGCTGAAGGCCGAGGTCAAGCCCCGGTTCGACGGAATCGAAGGCGCACACCCCGGCATCATCGTGATCGTGACCAACGACTACCAGGGCCCTTCGGGGAAGTCCTGAGGCCGAGAACGCCAAGAGCGAACAGAACAAACACCGAGAACGCCAGGAACTCAAAGATCTAAAACGCAAAGATCAAACGCAAAGAGCGCCAGGAAGCGAAGCGGTCGGTCCGTTTTGCTTCAAGGCGCTTTTTACGCAGCTTGACGGCAGAAGAGTGACCACGACGCCACCGCCGGCCAACCACGCAAGTCCGGGCTCACGCCGGGAACAGCACGCAAAAGAACCACATCGCCGATAGACCCTGGAAGCCGCCGGGGACGGCCGCAGGCGCAACACGCCGCACGCCACCGCTCCCCTCGGCCATCACAAGCCGCGTGGAGACCCGGTCGACACGGATCCGCCCGGCCGGGCCGGGAACCCGGATCCGGTCCAGCACCGTCCGGAACTGTGGGCTGTCCGCGGCCTGGCCGGGTGTGAGCACGAACGCCGGCGGCAGCCGGCGTCGACTGCGGCGTAGATCCTGCTGCTCAGCCCGCCTCGGGACCGGCCGAGCCCGGCCGCCTTGGCCCGCGCCTTCCGACGGCGCCGGAGGGCGGCACGATCCCGATCGGCAGGCGTGCCCGCGTCGGCGGTGTCCGGTGCGGGCCGCGGCGCATCACCCGCAGCACCCGCTGCTGTGTGGGCAACGGAGCCCCTTTTTCCTCGGTCAGCGCCTGTTCCAGCGCGTCGAGGGTCTCCCCGGCGATCGCGAGTCCGGCCGATTCGTGATGCGCCCGCACGATCGTGGAGTCCACGCCGACCAGTTCCAACCCGACCTGCCCGCGGGACGCGGCCTCGGCGATCAGCGCCTCCATCAACCTCTGGAACACCCCGGCCTTGGCCCAGGCGTCGAACCGGGAGTAGACGGTGGACCAGGGCCCGTACCGTTCGGGAACGTCGCGCCAGCCCGACCCGGTGCGGAACCGCCACAGGATCCCGTTGAACTGCTCCCGCGCCCGACGCGGCAACGGCCCAGTAGCCGCCACCGGCACATGCGGCTCGATCAACACCCACTCGGCATCGGTCAGATCAAAACGCGCCACAACCGTGTTCTACCAGCCCGACCAGCCCACCACCGGGCCCCGACCTGGATCCGAACCCAAACAGCTCCTAGTTCCCCCGCGACTCCGCATAAGCCGCCAATGCCGCCAACTGCGCCGGCTCCAGCGAAGGCCGCACCGCCGACCGCGCCGCCGCCAGGTGGGCCCCCGTCACCTCGGCCGCCGCCAACGACTCGCGCATGGCCGTCAACGCCGCCTCCCGGACCAGAGCCGCGCAGTCCGCCGCCGAATACCCTTCCAGCTCACCCGCCAACGCCGCCAGGTCCACATCCTCGGCCAACGGCATGTTCCGCGCCGAAGCACGCAGGATCTCCGCCCGCGCCTCGGCGTCCGGCGGTGGCACGTAGACCAGCCGCTCCAACCGCCCCGGCCGCAGCAGCGCCGGGTCGATCAGCTCCGGACGGTTGGTCGCGCCGAGCACGATCACGTCCCGCAGCGGCTCGACGCCGTCCAGCTCGGTCAGCAGCGCGGCCACCACCCGGTCACCCACGCCCGAATCGGCCGACTGGCCGCGGCGTGGGGCCAAGGCGTCGACCTCGTCCAGGAACACGAGCGCGGGCGCGGCCTCGGCGGCTCGGCGGAACAGCTCGCGCACCGCTCGCTCGGACTCGCCGACGAACTTGTCCATCAGCTCGGCGCCCTTGACCGACAGCACGTTCAGCCGCCCGCTGCCCGCCAGCGCCCGCACCAGGAACGTCTTGCCGCACCCCGGCGGCCCGTACAGCAGCAGTCCGCGCGGCGGCGCGACGCCCAGGCGGGCGAAGGAGTCCGGGTACTGCAACGGCCACAGCGCGGCCTCGGTGAGCGCCTGCTTGACCTCCGCCATGTCGCCCACGTCGTCCAAGGTCAGGCCACCGGTGCGCAGGGTGTCCGAGGTGGACATGGAGATCGGCCGGATGGTGTCCAGCGCGCCCACCAGGTCCTGCTGCGCCACGTGGGGTTCGGCGGCGTCACGCTGCCGCAGGGCCGACCGCACGGCCGCCTCCCGGCGCAGCGCCACCAGGTCGGCCGCGACGAAACCGGGGGTCCGGTCGGCGATCGCGCCCAGGTCGACGTCGGGCTCCAGCGGCACGTCGCGCAGCAGCACCCGCAGCAGGTCCGTCCGCACCACGCCATCCGGCAGCGGCAGCACCAGTTCCCGGTCCACCAGCTCGGGCACGCGCAGCCGGGGGTCGATCGCCTCCGGGTGCGCGCTGGTCACGACGAGCGCGAAACCCGGCTGGAGCGCCGCTGCCCGCAGCGCGTCCAGCACGACCGTGGCGACCGGCGGCGGGTCGGTCGCCGGGAGCAGGGCTTCGACGTCGGTCAGCAGCAGCACGGCCGGCGACTCGGCGGACGCGATGGCGTCGGCCAGCCGCTGGGCCGTCGCGTTCGCCTCCAGCACGGCGATGCTCGGGGCGGCGAGTTCGACCACCCGCGCGCCGACGCTGTGCGCGACCGCCCGGACCAGGGTCGCCTTGCCGACCCCTTCCGGACCGCTGACCAGCGCGGCCAGCCGTGGCGCCGCGCCGAGCCTGGTCAGCAGCTCCGGGTGGCTGAACGTCAGGTCGAGCCACTCGCCGAGGCGGCGGGCGGCGTCCTGCCTGCCGGCCAGGTCCGCGATCGGCACGGGCTCGGCGGTGGGCGTCTCCGGCACGGCGGCGGCCACCGGGGCCGGCGGCGCGTCACCGGTCCGCGCGCCGTCCCGCCAGCCGACCACGGTGGACGGCTGCACGGCGACCGGGCCGCCCGAGGGCTCGACCGACGTGATGGTGAGCAGTTCGTTCGTCCACGTCATGCCGATGGCGTTGGACAGCTTCCGCCGGGTCACGCTGACGTCCACGCCGGGCGGCGGCGCGAGGTCCTGGGGTAGCAGCGACACCGCGTCGCCGACGGTGAGCACCTTGCCGGTCAACGCCATCCGCAGCGTCTCCGGGGTCAGCGAGGTGCTGGCCAGCCGCGACCCGGCGACCGTGACGGCACGGGCCCCGGACACCTCGACCGGCGCGACCACGATCTCCGAGCCCTCGGTGACGCCCAGGTTGGACAGCGTGACGTCGTCGACCAGGACCACGCCGGGCGCGCCCTCGCCGGCGGCGGCCAGCGCGGAGCTGACCCGGGCGCCGGTCAGCCGCACCGCGTCCCAGGCCCGCAACCCCAGCGCGTCCAGCACCTCGGGGTGCAGCCGGACCACCCCGCGACGGGTGTCGAGGGCCGAGGGGGACAAGCGGGCGGTCAACGTGATCACACGGCGAGCCTAGGCCACCGTGCACCCGAACGTGGGCGCTTGATCGCCGGCCCGGCGAGTTGGGCTTTCGGGACTCGCCCACGGCCCGCGACCAGTGCCTTTTCCGAACGGGCGTGGTCGTGGGCCGCCCAGGCCGGAGGCTTTCCGAACAGGGTTGGCCCCGGGGCCAACCCCGACCAGGCGGGACGCGTCAGGGCCGGTGGTGGCGGCGGAGGCCGATCTGCCGCCAGCCCCGGCGCTTGTTCGGCCCGGCCTGCCCGTTGGCCTCGGCCGCCACCTGGGCCGGGTCCACGGCCCGGCGCGGCCGGCGGACGGCCCGCATCGCCGCGCCCGCGACCCGCCCGCCCAGCGGCCGGCGCAGGCCCAGCCGCCGGGCGGCGACGCCGTGCGCCCGCTTGATGGCCCGGCGGTCCGCCGCCGGCACCTCCCAGGCCTCCGGGTGCTTCGCCAGCCAGCGGTACCGGCGCACCGAGTACGGCAGGTGGCCCAGGTAGACCAGCATCGCCGCGCTCAGCGCCACCAGCGGGAACGTGATCACGGCCGCCGCCAGCAGCCCCACCAGGACCAGCAGCGGCGCGACGGCCTTCGGCGGGACCTTGATCGTCTTCACGGACAGCGTCGGTATCCGGCTGACCAGCAGCAGCGCGATCGCCACCGTCCACGCCGCGACCACCCAGGTGTCCGACCACCAGCCCGCGCGGCGCATCTGCTCGTCCAGGATCAGCGGCAGCAGCAGCAGCAGGCCGCCCGCCGGCGCGGGCACGCCGACGAAGAACTCCTTCGCGAACGGCGGCTGCTCCACGTCCAGCAGGGTGTTGAAGCGCGCCAGGCGCAGCACCATGCAGACCGCGAAGATCAGCGCCACCACCCAGCCCTCGCGGTGCGGCTCGAACTTCCACACGTAGATGACCAGGGCCGGGGCCACGCCGAACGAGATGGCGTCGGCCAGCGAGTCCAGTTCCGCGCCCATCTTGCTGGTCGCGTCGAGCAGGCGGGCGATCCGGCCGTCCAGCCCGTCGAACACGGCCGCCACGGCGATCGAGGCGATGGCCGCGCCGTACAAGTTGTTGATGGCGAAGTGCACCGCCGACAGGCCCGCGCACATCGCCAGCACGGTGATCGCGTTGGGCAGCAGCCGCACCCCCGGGCCGCTGGGCGCCATCGGGTCAGACCTCCGGGAGGTCGGCGAGCACGGTCTCGCCGCCGATGGTGCGCTGACCGGCCTCGACCAGCACCCGGCTGCCCCGCGGCACGTACAGGTCGACCCGCGAGCCGAACCGGATCAGGCCGTAGGTCCGACCCGCGGCCACCCGGTCGCCCTCGGCCACGTCGCACACGATCCGCCGCGCCACCAGGCCGGCGATCTGCACGACCACGACGTCGTGCCCCTCTTCGGTGGTCAGCCACACCGCGTTGCGCTCGTTGTCCTCGCTGGCCTTGTCCAGGTCGGCGGACAGGAACTTGCCCGGCCGGTACGACACCTGGCGGACCGCGCCGGTCACCGGCACGCGCTGCACGTGGACGTCGAACACCGACAGGAACACGCTGATCCGGGTCATCGGGGTCGCGCCGAGGCCCAGTTCGGCCGGCGGCACGGCTTCCACGACGTGCGACACCGTCCCGTCGGCGGGCGCGACGGCGATGCCCGGCCGGGTCGGTGTGGTGCGCGCGGGTTCGCGGAAGAACCACGCCACCCAGGCGGTCAGCAGGCCGCCGACCACGCCCGCGCGCCGGGAGAGCCGGCGCAGCAGGAGGGTCGCGACGGCCGCGCCCAGCACGAACGGGCGGCCGGCGGGGTGCATCGGGGGGACGATTCCCCGTGCCAGGTCCAGGAAGTGGGAGACGGCACCACTGTGCTTGTCGCGATCGACGGTCATGGCTCTTCCGTGTCAGGGCAGTGCTTCGGCCGGCCACACGCTACGCCGGCGGCGCCCGACCCCGTCCGGTGTGCCCGTGCGTCCCCCGACGAAACGCGCGGACGCACCGGACAGGGAGGCCAAGAGTGTAATCCAGGTCACATGGCCTAATCAATGGCGTTGCGTGGCCGTCGACTGACTCTGCGTACTCGACCGATTCCGGCCAGCGGGCGTTCCGCCGATCATCCCGAGTGGAGGAAGCGGATGACGACCTCCGCGCCGGCCGCCAGTTCCGTGACCTCCTCGGGCACCTCGATCAGGCAGTCGCTCACCGCCAGCGCCGACAGCAGGTGCGATCCCGGACCGCCGACCGGCGTGACCACCCGGCCCGACGCCGGGTCGTACTTGCCCCGTCGGAACTGGGTGCGGCCCGCCGGCGACGTGAGCGGCGCGGTGAGCTTCGCCCGGACCGAGGGGCGCTCGACCACCGGCAGGCCCATCGACGCCCGCAACGCCGGCCTGATGAACACCTCGAACGACACCTGCGCGCTCACCGGGTTGCCGGGCAGCGTCGCCACCGCCACCCCCTGGTACCGGCCCGCGCCCTGCGGACCGCCGGGCTGCATGGCCACCCTGGTGAACTCCACGCCCCGCCCGGTGAACGCGTCCTTGACCACCTCGTACGCGCCGGCGCTCACCCCGCCCGAGGTCAGCAGCAGGTCGAACCCGGCCAGCCGCGCGCCGATCGCGGCGTGGAACTCGGCCACGTCGTCGGGCACGAACCGCAGCAGCTCCGCCTCGCCGCCCGCCTCCCGCACGGCCGCCGCCAGCATCACGCCGTTCGACTCGTAGATCTGCCCCGGCGCCAGCGGCTCGCCCGGCCCGACCAGCTCCGACCCCGTCGACAGCACCAACACCCTGGGCCGCCGCCGCACCGGCAGCGAGCCGAACCCCAGCGCGGCGGCCAAGCCGAGCTGCGCCGGACCCAGCGCCGTGCCCGCGCGCAGCACCGTCGTGCCCACCGCCACGTCGTCCGCCGCCCGCCGCACGTTCGCCCCGGCCGCGACACCCCGGTCGACCCGCACCGACGACGTCCCGCCGTCGGTCCACTCGACCTGCACCACGGCGTCCGCCCCAACAGGCAGCGGCGCGCCGGTCATGATCCGCTGCGCCGTCCCCGGCTCCAGCGGCGTCAGCGACGTGCGCCCCGCCGGGATGTCGTCCGCCACCGGCAGCACCGCCGGCGTCGCCGACACGTCCGCCGCCCGCACCGCGTACCCGTCCATCGCCGAGTTGTCGAACGGCGGCAACGCGATCGGCGCGACCAGGTCCTCGGCGAGCGCCAGGCCGAGGCAGTCCACCACCGGCAGCGCGGCGACCGGCAGCACGCCGAGCAGCCCGGCGATCCGCTCCCGGTGGTCCGCGACCCGGGTCAAGGAGTTCGACACGACCACTATCCTGCCGCCCGCGTGCGAAACTGCGCCGACCGGCCGCCACGCGCGAACGCAGTTAGGGGGAACGTCCGGTGCAGGTCCGCACGCGACACACGCCGACCTTCGGAGTGGCCAGGCTGGTGCTCGCGCCCGCCGAACCGGTCCTCGTGGAACGCTCGTCGCTGTTCGCGACCAGCTACGGGGTCAACCACGACACCAAGGGCAAAGCGCCCGGCGTCAAGGCCGCGTTGTGCACGGCCGGCCCCGAGGGCGGCTGGGTGGACGTCGCCCCGCCGCTGCCCGGCGACCTGCACGTGCTGGAACTCGACGGCGCCACCGGCTGGTGCGTCGCCCGCAACGCGTGGCTCGCCTCGTCCGGCTCGGTCGTGATGGACCCGGCCGCGCCCCCGCTGCGCGCCCTGCACGGCGGCGACAGCGGGTTCCTCACCTACGTCTACGGCAGCGGCTCGGTCGTGCTGGGCTGCTACGGCACCCTGGACGTGGTCACGCTGGAAGCGGGCGAACTGGTCACCCTGGACAGCGGGCACGTCGTCGGATTCGCGGACACCCTCCAGTGCCGGTTGCGCGCCGTTTCCCCGGACGCTCCCCAATCCGTGCGCAATGGCGACGGCCTGGTGCTCGACTTCGCCGGTCCGGGCCTTGTGCTGACCCGGACCCGCAGTCCACGTGGACTGGTCAGTTGGTTGCGCGACAACGGATTCAGTGTTCGCGCATGACTCCATAAGGAGGTATCGCGAACCCCCTCGTGCCTCTAGCGTGGCGGTTTGCTCAGGTATTTCTCAAAGGAGGACGTCTTGGCTGTCGGCACGGTCAAGTGGTTCAACTCGGAGAAGGGGTACGGCTTCATCGCCGCCGACGGCGGGCCCGATGTCTTCGTGCACTACTCGGCGATCCAGATGGAAGGCTTCCGCACGCTGGCCGAGGGAGACCGCGTGGAGTTCGAGATCCAGGCCGGCCGCGACGGCCGCAGCCAGGCGTCGGACGTCCGGAAGGCATCGTGAACCCCGCCCGGCCCGCCACGCGGCGGGTCGGGCCGCTTCACCCGGCGGTCCCGCCCGGCGGTCTTACCCCGAACCCGGCGCACGCCGGTTCACCCGGACGTTAGGCTGCCCCGCGTGTCGGAGGACCTGAGCGGGCGACGGTTGGGCCATTACCGGATCGACGGCGTGTTGGGCCGCGGTGGTATGAGCGTGACCTACCGGGCGACGGACGTCCGGCTCGGCCGCAAGGTGGCGTTGAAGGTCATCGGCGAACACCTCACCGCCGACGCCGAGTTCCGCGAGCGGTTCGTGGACGAGGCGCGCAACACCTCGGCGATCGACCACGCGAACATCGTGCCGCTGTACGACTTCGACGAGGTCGACGGCCTGCTCTACATCGCCATGCGGCTGGTCGACGGCCAGGACCTGGCCAGCCACATCAAGGACGGCCCGATCTCGCCCGCGCGCACCCTCACGCTGCTCGGCCAGGTCGCCGAGGCGCTGGACATGCTGCACGGCAAGGGCCTCGTGCACCTGGACGTGAAGCCGGCGAACGTGCTGGTCACGACCAAGGAGGCGTCCCGCGAGCACGTCTACCTCGCCGACTTCGGCCTGACCCGGCGCGGCGCGACCGGCCACCGCACCCGCACCGGCGACTTCCTCGGCTCGCCCACCTACGCCGCGCCCGAGCACCTGCGCGGCGAGCCGCTCGACGGCCGCACCGACCAGTACGCGCTGGCCTGCATGGTGTTCGCCTGCCTGACCGGGCGGCCACCGTTCCAGGGCGGGGTGCAGGACGTCATCCAGGGCCACCTCGCCTCGGACATCCCCACCCTGACCTCGCTGGTCGCCCTCCCGCCGGGCATCGACGACGTGCTGCGCAAGGGCACCTCCAAGGACCCCAACCAGCGGTTCGGGTCGTGCCAGGAGATGATCTCCGCCGCCCGCACGGCGCTGGGCGGCGCGGCCACCGTGACCACCCCGCCGCGCCGGGTCGACGCGCCGGTCTCCGGGCCGACGCCGGTGTCCGGCCCGCCGTCCGGCGGGATGCCCGCGCAGCAGCCGCCGCGCTTCCCGCAGCACCAGGGCCGGCCCCAGGGGCAGCCGCCGTCCGGCGGGTTCGCCCAGCAGCCCGGCTTCCTCGCCGACCCGGTGCGCCTGCGCCCGCCGACCCAGGTGGGCGGCGCGTCCGCGTTCACCACCACCGCCAGGACGCGGCCCGCCTGGGTCGCGCCGGTGGTCGTGGGCGTGGTGGCGATCATCGCGATCGTCGTCCTGGTGCTCATCCTCACGCCGAAGTCCGAGGAGCCGCGCCCACCCGCGCCCACCAGCTCGGGCCAGTCCATCGACGTCGGCGAAAGCGGGAGCAAGAAGCCGCTGCCCACCAGCGTGCCCGTGAGGACGTCCCGCTGACCTGCTGTTCTTGCACTCGCCCTGGTTGAGTGCTAAACACGGACCTGGCACTCGGACCACCCGAGTGCCAGCACGCAGGCTGGGACGGTGAGGCAGGCCCCTTCACCGGGGCAGGTCGTCCGTCGCGGGCACCGAGCCTGGCCAAGCACCGTGTTCCGCTGTGGGCGAAAGTCCGCAGTGGCCCCAAAAGTCGTTACATAGGCGGAGGAACACACCGCAATGGCCAAGATGATCGCGTTCGACGAGGACGCCCGCCGTGGTCTTGAGCGCGGCATGAACATCCTCGCGGATGCCGTCAAGGTGACGCTGGGCCCCAAGGGCCGCAACGTCGTGCTCGAGAAGAAGTGGGGCGCGCCGACCATCACCAACGACGGCGTCTCCATCGCCAAGGAGATCGAGCTGGAGGACCCGTGGGAGAAGATCGGGGCCGAGCTCGTCAAGGAAGTGGCGAAGAAGACCGACGACGTCGCCGGTGACGGCACGACGACCGCCACGGTCCTCGCCCAGGCCCTGGTCCGCGAAGGTCTGCGCAACGTGGCCGCGGGCGCGAACCCGCTCGGCCTCAAGCGCGGCATCGAGAAGGCCGTCGAGGCCGTGACCGAGCAGCTCCTCAAGACCGCCAAGGAGGTCGAGACCAAGGAGCAGATCGCCGCCACGGCGTCCATCTCCGCGGGCGACTCGACCATCGGCGAGCTGATCGCCGAGGCCATGGACAAGGTCGGCAAGGAAGGCGTCATCACGGTCGAGGAGAGCAACGCGCTCGGCCTCGAACTTGAGCTGACCGAGGGGATGCGCTTCGACAAGGGCTACATCTCGGGCTACTTCGTGACCGACCCGGAGCGTCAGGAAGCGGTCCTTGAGGACCCGTACATCCTGCTCTACGGCTCGAAGATCTCGACCGTGAAGGACCTGCTGCCGCTGCTGGAGAAGGTCATGCAGGGCGGCAAGCCGCTGCTGATCATCTCCGAGGACGTCGAGGGCGAGGCCCTGGCGACCCTGGTGGTCAACAAGATCCGCGGCACCTTCAAGTCCGTCGCGGTCAAGGCCCCCGGCTTCGGCGACCGCCGCAAGGCGATCCTGCAGGACATCGCGATCCTGACCGGCGGCCAGGTCATCACCGAGGACGTCGGCCTCAAGCTGGAGAACGCCGACCTGTCGCTGCTGGGCAAGGCGCGCAAGGTCGTCGTCACCAAGGACGAGACCACGGTCGTCGAGGGCGCGGGCGACGCGGAGCAGATCCAGGGCCGCGTCAACCAGATCCGGGCCGAGATCGAGAAGTCGGACTCCGACTACGACCGCGAGAAGCTCCAGGAGCGCCTGGCGAAGCTCGCCGGCGGTGTCGCGGTCATCAAGGCCGGCGCCGCCACCGAGGTGGAGCTCAAGGAGCGCAAGCACCGCATCGAGGACGCCGTGCGCAACGCCAAGGCCGCCGTGGAAGAGGGCATCGTCGCCGGTGGCGGCGTGGCCCTGCTCCAGGCCGCCGAGGCCGCGTTCGCGGGCCTGAACCTCGAAGGTGACGAGGCGACCGGCGCGAACATCGTCAAGGTCGCCGTCGAGGCGCCCCTGAAGCAGATCGCCATCAACGCCGGCCTCGAAGGCGGCGTCGTGGTGGAGAAGGTCAAGGGCCTGCCCGTCGGCCACGGCCTGAACGCCGCGACCGGCGTCTACGAGGACCTGCTCGCCGCCGGCGTGCCGGACCCGACCAAGGTGACCCGGTCGGCGCTGCAGAACGCCGCGTCGATCGCCGCCCTGTTCCTGACCACCGAGGCCGTCGTGGCCGACAAGCCCGAGAAGGCCGGCGCCGCGCCTGCCGTCCCGGACGCCGGTGGCATGGACTTCTGAGTCAGCCGCACGAAGCGAAAGGCCCGGTCCGCTCGGACCGGGCCTTTCGGCTGTTCCGGGGCTTTCACCGGAGCCGTGCTAGCTGGTGGTGCGGCAGCCTGAAGCGGTGGCACGGGTCTGGTCGGAGACACCTTGTCCGGTTCAGGCGCGGGGTCTGGTCGGCGGCGCGGACCTCGAAAGGCGCGGGTCGGCGCGTGGGCACGGGTCCGGGCGGAGGCGGACTCGGCGGCCGGGTCGGGGCCGTGATCCGGGTGGACCGGTGGATCACAGGTCCGGGCGGATCGGAGGTCTACAACATGATGGTCGGCGTCACCACGGTGCGACCGGGTTCGCCTCGGGAGTTCACCAGGTGCACCACGATCTGCGTGGTCCCGGTGGGCACGTCGGCCAGCACGAACCGGCCGCCGTCGTCGGCCGTGGTGGTGCTCGACTCGTGCTCGGCCACCCGCACCTCGACGGTGTGCTCGCCGGCGGGCACCAGCCAGCCGTCGATGCGGTGGCGTGCGCCGCTCGGCGTGAAGTTGACCATCAGGGTCAGGTTGTCCACCGTGAAGGTGATGGTGCCGGGGTTGCCGCCCCGCACGCCGGCGAACGACCCTGCCCGTTCCCAGCGTGCGACCTCGACATCGAGGTTCTCCAAGGCCACCGCGAACTGGATCCGCTCGACCAGGCCCACCGGGGGCGCGTCGAGTTCGTACACCAGGCGGTTCAGCTCGGTGAGGACAGCGGTGTCCTCTTGGCCTCTGCGGTCATCGCGCGGGTCGATGTCGTTCACCGCGATCCTCCTTCCGCGTCAAGATGTGTGCGCAGCATGGTGAGGCACCGGCCCCTGGTCGGGCCGATGCTGCCGCGCGGCATGGACAGTGCTTCGGCGACCGCGCGGTACTCCGCCCGCCCGGCCAGCACGGTGAGCCGCAGAAGCTCCTGGCACTTCTGCGACAAGCGGCCGAAGGCCCGCCACAACCGGTGGTCCCGGTCGTCTACCAGGGCGGCGTCCTCCGGCAACCCGTATTCGCTTTCCAACTGCTCCGCCAGTTCGTCGGACAGTGCTGCTTCCCGACGGGCGGGGGTCCAGGTGCGCTGGGCCTCGCGGCGCGTCGCGACGACGAGCCACCCGGCCAGCGCACGGGGTTCGATCAGGCGGTCCAGGTGGCGCAGCAGCGCGAGCCAGACCGTCTGCACCACGTCCTCCGCGGTGCTGCGGTCCAGCCCGTGCCCCCTCGCCACGTGCCACACCAGCGGGGTCAGGTCGGCCACCAGCACGTCCAGTGCCCGGCGGTCGCCGTCGCGGGCGGCGACGACACAGGCCGCGTGCCGATCCGTCCCGTCCAAGCCCTCCCACGGTGGGCGCTCACCGGCCGTGCGCAGATCTCCCACGTCGTCACCTCCTCCTCGACATCCCCCAGCCGTAGCTGATCGTCACACACCATCGTCCTTCCCGCGGCGGCGGTCCGCGATGCCCCCCTCGCACCGCGGACCGCCCCCTTCACCACGGGCGGCGGCCGATCGACACCCCTCGAAGCCGACCGGACACCGCCCCTCCCCCTAGTGGTCGGTGGGACGACAGCGCGCGGTGGTCGTCAGTGGGTCCGGTTCGGCTCTCACGAGATGCCTCCTGGGGGTCGAGGTCCGGTCATGAAGTAAGGAGTGAGTAGTTCTACGGTGGATACACCGGCTGTCGTTAACAGTTCACGGTGAGCGAGCGCGGTCGGTATCAGCGCAGGTGGAGGGGCTGCTGTCCGACCCGTTCACAGGTACTCGGAGTGCGTTCACGAAGCGTTCGGGTGAGGCCGTCCGAACTGTTCTTCGACGCGGTGCCCGCCTGCGCGACCACCCGGGTGGCCCGGTCGGCGGCGCGAGCTGCGCGGGCCCGCGCACCGCGGACCGTTATGGTCCAGACCATGCTTGAGGTCATCGCTCTCGACGCGGCCGACGCCGTCGCCGCCCAGGCCGGTGGAGCGCACCGGCTCGAACTCGTCACCGACATGGCCGCCGACGGCCTGACGCCGTCCCCGGCGCTGGTGCGCAGCGTGCTGGCCGCCACCGACCTGCCGGTCCGGGTCATGCTGCGCGACGCGCCGGGGTTCGCGCCCGGCTCGCTCGACGGGCTGCGCCGGGACGCGGCGGCCGTGCGGGAGGCGGGCGCGACCGAGTTCGTGCTCGGCTTCCTGGACGCCCAGGGCTGGGTCGACGTGGCGGCCTGCGCCGCGGTGCTGGACGAGCTGGCGGGCTGCCGGTGGACGTTCCACCGGGCGCTGGACAACTCCGCCGACCCCGAGGCGGCGTGGGGCGTGGTGGCCGGGCTGGGGTGCGACACGGTGCTCGCGGCCGGCTCGCCGCGCGGTGTCGCGGACGGGTTCGCCGTGCTGGAGCGGCTCGCGGCCCGGCAGGACGAGGTCGCGCTGCTGGTCGGCGGCGGCCTCCGGGCGGACCAGGTCGCGCCGCTGAAGGCGGTCGGGGTGACCGGGTTCCACGTCGGGAGCGCGGTCCGACCCGGCGGGTGGGACGCTCCACTCTCCGTCGAGGCCGTCCGGACCTGGGCAAATCTGGTCTAGACCGGTTGGCGATTCGGACACTAGCATCCCCGTTGCTTCCCATGAAATAGCCGTTGCAGAAGACGCAACTTATGCTGGAGGGGGTTCGGATGATGCGGGTAGCCAGAAGGGTGGCCGCCGCGGCGGGCCTGGCCGTCACGGTGCTTGCCACAGCCGGTCTGTCCGGGTGCGCCCCGGTCCAGTCCGGTCCGGCCGCGACCGGAACCGATCAGCAGACCGGGCAGCTCCGGGTCTGGCTGTTCGACGAGGTCAACCGGGGCCCCAAGGAAGCCGTCGTGAAGGAGGCGGTGACCGAGTTCCAGAACGCCCACCAAGGTGTGACGGTGGACGTGCAGTACATCCAGGTGCAGACCCGCGCGGAGCGGTTCAAGGCCGCGTTCAGCGACCCGAAGAGCGCCCCGGACGTCGCCGAGTTCGGCAACACCGACCTCGCCGGCTACGTGTCGGGTGGCGGGTTCGCCGAACTCGACCTGTCCTCGTGGGGCGAGGCGAAGGACCTGCTGCCGGCCGTGCTGGACACCGGCAAGGTGGACGGCAAGACCTACGGCGTGCCCTGGTACGTGGGCGTGCGCGCGCTGTACTACCGCACGGACGTCTTCACCGAGCTGGGCCTGCAGCCGCCGACGACGCTCGACGGGATCGCGCCGCTGGCCCGGCAGATCCGCGCCGCCAAGCCGGACCTGCTCGGCATCTCGGCCGGCGGCAAGTACACCTACGGCGCGATGCCGTTCGTGTGGGCCAACGGCGGCGACATCGCCCGCAAGGACGGCGACAAGTACGTGTCGTCCATCGACAGCGCGGAGTCCAAGGCCGGTCTGCGCCAGTACACCGAGCTGATCGCGGACGACATCTGCCCGCCGGCCCAGTGCGCGGGCAACGGCGGTGACGCGAGCGTCGAGGCGTTCCGCGCGGGCAAGGCGGCGATGGTCATCGGCGGCGACTTCAACCGCAAGTCCGTCGACGCGTCCACGGTCGCCGGCAAGTACGCCATCGTGCCGCTGCCGGGCAAGACCGCCGGTTCCGTCGCGCCGGCGTTCTCGGGCGGCAACCTGCTCGGCGTGATGAAGGGCTCCGAGCGCAAGACGCTGGCCAACCAGTTCCTCCAGCTCCTCGGCGGCAAGCAGTACCAGCGCAAGATGTTCGACGCCATGGGCAACATGCCGACCTTCGGCGACGTGCAGAACGACGTGGCCAAGGCCAACCCGGTGGTGGAGCCGTTCATCAAGACGCTGAACGCGGGCACCAAGTTCGTGCCGGTGACCCCGAACTGGGCGAAGATCGACGCCCAGGCCGTGCTGCCGAACCTGTTGCAGGAGGTCGCGGCGGCGGGCAACGACCTGGATGTGGCGGCGAAGAAGGCGGCCGACGCGATGAACGCGGCGTTCGCTTCATGATGCGTGCCACCAAGGGTGACGGGCGGATCGCCTTCGTCTACCTCACCCCCGCGCTGCTGGTGCTGGTCGGGCTGATGGGCTACCCGATCTACCAGCTTGTGCTGATCTCCCTGTTCGACTACGGCCAGGAACAGGTCAGCGGCGGCGCGCCGCTGACCTTCCTGGGAGTGCAGAACTACGCGAACCTGCTGGCGGACCCGAAGTTCTGGTCCGTGCTCTGGCAGACGGTCGGGTTCGCGGCGGTGTGCGTGCTCGGGACGCTGGTGGTCGGCGCGGCACTCGCCGTGCTGGCCACCAGGGTCCGCACGTGGGCGCGGCTGACGCTGTTCCTGGCCGCGCTGGGCGCGTGGGCCACGCCGGCGGTCGCCGGGTCGACGATCTGGCTGTTCCTGTTCGACGCGAACTTCGGGTTCGTCAACGAGGTCCTCGGCACCACCGGGTTCTCCTGGACCTACGACCGGTGGGTGGCGTTCGGGCTCGTCGCGGCGCAGGTGATCTGGTGCTCGTTCCCGTTCGTCATGGTGACGCTCTACGCGGGCATCAAGTCGATCCCGGGCGAGGTGCTGGAGGCCGCCGCGCTGGACGGCGCGTCGGCGCTGCGGACCGCGCGGTCGGTGATCCTGCCGCTGCTGCAACCGCTGCTGATCGTCGTGACGATCCAGTCGATCATCTGGAACTTCAAGGTGTTCACCCAGGTCTACATCATGACCAACGGCGGCGGGATCGCCGGGCGCAACCTCGTGCTCAACGTCTACGCGTACCAGCAGGCCTTCGCCGCGTCGGAGTACGGGCTGGGCGCGAGCATCGGCGTGGTGATGACGGTGCTGCTGCTGCTCGTCACGCTGGGCTACCTGCGGGCGCTGAAGAAGTCGGGGGAGGCGCTGTGAAGCGGGGCATCACCGAGGCCGTCACCGTGCTGATCGCCGCCGTGGTGGCGTTCCCGCTGTACTGGATGGTGTTGACGGCGCTGAAGCCGGAGTCCGAGGTGATCTCCGCGAACCCCCGGCCGTGGACGTGGGCGCCGACGCTGGACAGCTTCGTGCGCGCGCTCACCGTGCAGAGCTTCGGGCGGTACCTGCTGAACAGCCTCGTGGTGGCGTTCGCGGTGGTGCTGCTGAGCCTGCTCGTCTCGTTCCTGGCGGCCACCGCGCTGACCCGCTTCCGGTTCCGCAGCCGGACGACGCTGCTGGTCATGCTGCTCGTGGTGCAGATGGTGCCGGTGGAGGCGCTGACCATCCCGCTGTTCTTCATGATGAAGTCGGTGCGGGACGTCGTGCCGGTGTTCGGCCTGAACCACCTGGGCTCGCTGGTGCTGGTGCACCTGGCGTTCAGCCTGCCGTTCGCCATCTGGATGCTGCGCGGCTTCGTCGCGGCCGTGCCGGTGGAGCTGGAGGAGGCCGCGACGCTCGACGGCGCGTCCCGCTTCCGGTTCCTGTGGCAGGTGCTGTTCCCGTTGGTGGCGCCGGGTCTGGTGGCGACCAGCGTGCTGTCGTTCATCCACGCGTGGAACGACTTCCTGTTCGCCAAGACGTTCATCATCTCGGCGGCGGAGAACCAGACACTTCCCCTGGCGTTGCAGGTGTTCGTCAAACCGGACCAGAACGACTGGGGCGCGATCATGGCAGGATCGACCTTGATGACCATTCCGGTGCTGGTGTTCTTCATCCTGGTGCAGCGGCGGCTGGTCGCGGGACTGGCGGGAGCGGTGAAGTCGTGATTCTTCCTCGACCGGTGTCCTTCACCCGTGGTGACGGGGAGATCGAGTGGGACGGCACGGTGGACGGCCGCATCTCGCTCGACGGCCCACCGGGCTCGTACCGGGTGACGATCGCCGCGGCCCCTGCCGACGGGTCCGCCGTGGTGGTGGAAGCGGCCGACGACGCGGGCTTCTTCTACGCCCGGCAGACCGTGAACCAGCTCGCCGGTCCGGACGCGTTCCGCGCCGCGCCCATCCACCGCGGGCCGATCCGGCTGCCGGTGTGCGTCATCGAGGACGCGCCGCGGTTCGCCTGGCGGGGCGTGATGATCGACGTGGCGCGGCACTTCCTGCCCAAGCACGACCTGCTCCGGTACCTCGACCTGCTGGCCGTGCACAAGCTGAACGTCCTGCACCTGCACCTGACCGACGACCAGGGCTGGCGCTTCGAGTCGAAGCGGTACCCGAAGCTGCACGAGGTCGGCGGGTGGCGGCCGTCGTCGCGGTACGGCGACCGGCGCAGCGGCGGCCAGACCGGACGTCCGCACGGCGGCTACTACACGCAGGACGACCTGCGGGAAGTCGTGGCGTACGCGGCGCGGCGGCACATCACCGTCGTGCCGGAGATCGACGTGCCCGGCCACAGCCAGGCGGCGATCGCGGCGTACCCGGAACTCGGCGTGTCCGGCGGCGGCGTGTGGACGGACTGGGGCGTGAACCCGAACGTCCTCAAGGCCGACGAGTCCACCGTGGACTTCTACCGCAACGTCTTCGACGAACTGCTGGACGTCTTCCCGTCCGAGGTCATCGGCCTGGGCGGCGACGAGGCCGAAGGCGGCGACGGCCGGTTCGTGCGACGGATCGCGCAACACCTGGCGCAGCGCGGGCGGCGTCCGCACGGCTGGGACGAGGTGCTGGACGTCGGTCCGCTGCCGACCAGGACGGTCATCGCCTCCTGGCGTGGCGAGGAAGCCGGCCTCACGGCGCTGGAACGTGGCCACGACGTCGTCATGTGCCCGGAGAAGCACGTCTACCTGGACTACCGCCAAGCCGACGACCCGTCCGAGCCCATCCCGGTCGGCACCGTGCTGACCTGGGAAGACGTCTACTCGTACGAACCCGCGGCAGCGGATCGGGTGCTCGGCGCACAGGCGAACCTGTGGACCGAGCACCTCGACTCCCCGAGGCGGCTGGACTACGCCGCCTTCCCCCGGTTGAGTGCTTTCGCCGAAGTGGTCTGGAGCCCCGCTCCCCGTGACATCGCGGAGTTCCGGACCCGGCTCACCGAGCACCACCTGCCACGGCTGGACGCCTTGGGTGTCGAGTACCGGCCCCTGTCCGGCCCTCGTCCCTGGCAGTTGCTCCCCGGTGTGCCCGGCTTCCCCCGGTGAAACATCCCCTGCATCCCCTGACCGGCGTACCTCCTCATCACACATCCCCCGTGATCACTGCCGTCGGTGTGGGCGTCAGTCCTCTTCGGGCATGAGGATCCACGCCGCGAGGTAGAGGATGGCCCCGGCGCCGAACCCGAACAGGGTCGCGGCGACCAGCAGGATGCGCGTCAGCGCGGCGTCCACACCGAGGAGCTTGGCGACGCCGCCGCACACACCCGCGACCATCCGGTCGTTCCGGCTGCGGCGGAGCTTCTTGACCTTGTCGGTGGCCTGGTTGAGCACGTCGTTCGTCATAGCTCAATAGTGCTGGTCAGAGCACCGCGGCACATCGGGGACGGACCCTGAACCCGTCCTCAGGGTAGAACCAGGACCTTCCCCCGAGTCCCGCCCTCCGGGTCCACCGGGAACCGGTTCCGCGCTGTCGGCGTGACCTCGCGCTATGTTCGGTCCGTGACGCCCGAGGACCTGGCCGCCGAGCTGGACCGCGTCGGCTACCTGCCGGACGACGGCATCGCCACGGCGGCGTTCCTGGCGTGGCGGATGCACCGACCGCTGTTCTGCGAGGGCGAGCCCGGCACCGGCAAGACGTCCCTGGCGCTGGCGCTCGCGGAGGCGTTGGGGCTGCCGCTGATCCGACTGCAGTGCCACGAGGGGATCGACGCGTCCCAGGCGCTGTACGACTGGGACTTCCCGCGCCAACTGCTGCACCTGCGCGCCCTCGAAGCCGCCGGCCCGGTCGACGCCGAGCAGGCCGAGGCGTCCCTCTACACGCGCCGCTTCCTGCTGTCCCGTCCTCTGCTGCGGGCCCTGGAGGAAGCGCCCTGCGTGCTCCTCGTGGACGAAGTGGACCGCGCGGACGACGAGTTCGAGGCGTTCCTGCTGGAAGTGCTCGGCGAGAACGCGGTCACCATCCCCGAACTCGGCGTGGTCCGGGCCGAGACGCCGCCGCTGGTCGTGCTCACCTCCAACCGCACCCGCGAAGTCCACGACGCCCTGAAGCGCCGCTGCCTCTACCACTGGCTGGAACACCCCGACCTGGCCCGCGAGGTGGCCATCCTGCGCCGCCGCCTGCCCGGTGTCGACGAACGCCTCGCGCACCAGGTGGCGTCCGCCGTGCGGCGGCTGCGCGAGCTGGACCTGCTCAAGCCGCCGGGCGTCGCCGAATCCCTGGACTGGGCGGAGGCGCTGGTCACGCTGGGCCGGACGGAACTGGACGCGGAAACCGCCGCGACCACGCTCGGCGCCGTCCTGAAGTACCGGGAGGACGTGCAACGCGCCCTTTCGGCCGGTGTGCCGGCGGTCACTTTCGGGAGCACAATCGCAGGATGACCGGCGCCGGGTCGTTGATCGGGCTCGTGGGGTTCGCCCACGTGCTGCGGCGGGCTGGGGTCGCTTGCGGGCCGGAGCGGGTGCAGGCGTTCCTGCGGGCCGCCGGGTTGGTCGACCTGTCGTCGCGGTCGGCCGTCTACTGGGCGGGGCGGGTGACGTTGTGCGGTGAGCCCGACGACCTCGTCCGGTACGACGCCGCGTTCGCCGCCTGGTTCGGTGGGGTGGAGGTGCGGGCTCCTCGGCACGCCCGGGTGCGGACGTCTTCGGTGGCCGCGTTGGGTGGCGGGCCGTCGCGGGACGGGCGTTCGCGGCGGTTGGCGGTGGCGGCCAGTGACGTGGAAGTGTTGCGGCGCAAGGACATTGCCTCGTTGAGTCCGGGGGAGCGGGCGCACCTGCGCGAGATGCTGGCGACGTTGCGGCCGGTGCCGCCGATGCGTCGGGGGCATCGGCGGCGGCCTGCGCGGCGCGGTGGGGTGGACGCCCGGCGGACGTTGCGGGCGATGGTCCGCTCCGGGGAGCTGACCCGGCCCCGGTATCGGCGGCCGGCCGCGCGGGCGCGGAAAGTCGTGTTGCTGGTGGACGTTTCCGGGTCGATGGAGCCTTATGCCGACGCGTTGCTGCGGTTCGCGCACGTCGTCGCGCGGCGGATGCCGGTGGAGGTCTTCACGCTCGGCACGCGGCTGACGCGGGTCACCCGGCAGCTCCGGCACCTGGACCCGGAGCAGGCGTTGGCCGCCGCGGCGCGGGCGGTGCCGGACTTCTCCGGTGGCACGCGGCTCGGGGAGACGGTTCGGGTGTTCCTGGACCGGTGGGGGCAGCGGGGCGCGGCTCGGCGGGCTGTGGTGGTGGTGTTCTCGGACGGGTGGGAGCGGGGTGACCCGGCGTTGCTCGCCGAGCAGGTGGCTCGGGTGAAGCGGTTGGCGCACAAGGTCATCTGGGTCAACCCGCACGCGGGGAAGGACGGGTACGAGCCGGTGCAGTCCGGGATCGTCGCCGTGCTGCCGCACCTGGACCGGCTGCTCGCCGGGCACAGTCTGGACACCTTGCGCCGACTGTTGGAGGAGGTCGGCGATGCGTGATTCGGTCACTGGTGCGGGTCCTTCGCGCCGGCTGTTGGAGGTCGGCGATGCGTGAGTCGGCACTGGATCGGGTGCCTCGCGCCGGCTGTTGGAGGTCGGCGATGTGTGATGTCGTCGGCACGGACAACCTGTGTGGTCTGGAGGTCGACTTTGCGTGATGTCCTCACCGAACTCGCCCGGCGAGTCGAGGCGGGCGAGACCGTCGGCGTCGGCACGGTCGTGGCGACGTTCAGTTCCGCGCCGCGCCCGCCGGGTGCGTCGATGCTGGTCGGGGCCGATCAGGCGGTGGTCGGGTCGGTGTCCGGCGGCTGCGTGGAGGGCGCCGTCTACGAGCTGGCGCGGGAGGTCGTGGCCGCGCGCGTGCCGGTCCTCCAGCGGTACGGGGTGAGTGATGACGACGCGTTCGCGGTGGGGCTGACCTGCGGCGGGATCATCGACGTCTACGTGGAGGCGATCGACCGGGACGGGTTTCCCGAGTTGCCAGACGTGGTGGAGACGGTCCGGGCCGAGGAGCCGGTCGCCGTCGCCACGGTCGTCGAGCACCCGGAGTGGGTCGGCAAGCGGCTCGTCGTGTGGCCGGACCGGGTGGCCGGGGACGTGCCGTCGGCGCGGGCGCGGGACGCGATCACCGACGACGCGCGGGGGCTGCTCGCGACCGGGCGGAGCGGGACGTTGCACTACGGGCCGGACGGGCAGCGGCGGGGCGAGGGCATGGCCGTGTTCGTCAACTCGTTCGAGCCGCCGCCCCGGATGCTGGTGTTCGGCGCGATCGACTTCGCCGCCGCGATGGCGCGGCTCGGGGCGTTCCTCGGCTACCGGGTGACGGTGTGCGACGCGCGGCCGGTGTTCGCGACGAGGAGCCGGTTCCCGGAGGCGGACGAGGTGGTCGTGGACTGGCCGCACCGGTACCTCGCCGGGCAGGCCGACGCCGGGAAGGTGGACGAGCGCACGGTGGTCGCCGTGCTGACCCACGACCCGAAGTTCGACGTGCCGCTGCTGGAGGTCGCGCTCCGGCTGAAGCTGGGGTACGTGGGCGCGATGGGGTCGCGCCGCACGCATGACGACCGGATGCGCCGGCTGCGGGAAGCCGGGCTCACCGAGGGCGAACTGGCCGGGCTGGCGTCGCCGATCGGCCTCGACCTCGGGGCCCGCACGCCCGAGGAGACCGCCGTGTCCATCGCCGCCGAGATCATCGCGTTGCGCTGGGGTGGGGGAGGTGAGCGCCTCACGCGGACCGAGGGCGCGATCCATCGCGCGGGCTGAGACAGCGCATCTCCTGGGACACCGCATCGGCCGAGACGTCCATCCCACCGCCGACGGGGGTTGTTTGACGAGGCAACCAGTAGCAGGCTCTGTTGTGACCCCCATCACCACCACATGCTTGGAGGGTTCATGCGGATCACCGTCACCGTGGACGGGGTGAACTACAGCGACGAGGTCGAGCCCCGCACGCTGCTCGTTCACCACCTCCGCGAACGACTCGGCAAGACCGGAACCGTCGTCGGCTGCGACACCAGCAACTGCGGCGCGTGCACCGTCCACCTCGACGGCCACAGCGTGAAGTCGTGCTCCGTGCTCGCGGTGCAGGCGAACGGGCGTGAGGTCACCACCGTCGAGGGACTCGCCCGGGACGGGCGGCTGCACCCGGTGCAGCAGGCGTTCCACGAGAACCACGCGCTCCAGTGCGGGTTCTGCACGCCCGGCATGATCATGCAGGCCATCGACCTGCTCGCGGACGACCCCGACCCGGACGACGACGCCGTCCGCCACGGCTTGGAGGGCAACCTCTGCCGCTGCACCGGGTACCAGAACATCGTGCGCGCCGTCCGCGACGCGGCTCGGCGGATGAGTCCGGGCGCCGGTCCCGACGCCGAACGCGTCGACGAGCCCGTGGGCGCGAGCGAGCCCGTGCCCGAGGGAGCCGTGCCCGACCAGGCCGGACCGGGCCGGACACCGCTGCGCGCGGGCGGTGGGGAATGACCGCCACGGCCGAGCCCGAGGTCGGCCGGGCGCGGCGGCGCAAGGAGGACGCCCGGCTGATCACCGGCGCGACCAGGTGGACCGACAACATCCAGCTCTCCGGGATGTTGCACATGGCCGTGTTGCGCAGCCCGGTCGCGCACGCGCGCATCACGTCCATCGACGTCACCGAGGCCGTGCGGATGCCGGGCGTGCTGGACGTGCTCACCGGCTCCGACCTGGCGGACGAGCAGGGCAGCCTGCCGTGCGCGTGGCCGATCACCGAGGACATGCTCGCCCCGCCCGCCCCGTCCCTCGCGGTGGACGAGGTGAACTTCGCCGGCGAGGCCGTGGCGCTGGTGGTCGCCCGCACGGCGGCCGAGGCGCAGGACGCGCTGGCCGCGATCGACGTCGACTACGAGGACCTGCCGGTCGTGCTGGACATGGCGGCGGCGGTCGAGCCGGGCGCCGACCTCGTGCACCCCGACCTGGGCACGAACAAGAGCGCCACCTGGGTGTTCGACTCCGCCGAGGCGGGCACCGGCGCCGACGTGGACCAGGCCATTGCCGACGCCGAGGTGGTGGTCGAGCGGACGTTCCGGCAGCAGCGGCTGATCCCGGCGTTCATGGAGCCCCGCTCGGTCGTGGTCGACCCGACGCCGGACTCCGCCACCATGTGGTCGTCCACGCAGGTGCCGCACATCCTGCGCTGGATGCTGTCGGCCGTGCTGGGCATCCCCGAGCACAAGCTGCGGGTCATCGCCCCGGACGTCGGCGGCGGCTTCGGCGGCAAGCTCCAGGTCACGCCCGAAGAGGTGCTGACCCTGCTGGTCGCGCGGCGGCTCGGCAAGCCGGTGAAGTGGACCGAGTCGCGCACCGAGTCGATGCTGTGCGCGCACCACGGCCGCGACCAGGTGCAGCGGATCACCGTGTCCGCCCGCCGGGACGGCACGGTCACCGGGCTCAAGGTCGACCTGCTCGCCGACATGGGCGCGTACCTGCGCCTGGTGTCGCCGGGCGTGCCGATCCTGGGCGCGTTCATGTTCAACTCGATCTACAAGTTCCCGGCGTACCGGTTCACCTGCACCAACGTGTTCACCAACAAGACGCCCACGGACGCCTACCGCGGCGCGGGGCGTCCCGAGGCCACGTTCGCCATCGAGCGGATGATGGACGAGCTGGCCGCCGAACTCGGCGTGGACCCGATGGCGTTGCGGCAGCGCAACTGGATCAGGCACGAGGAGTTCCCGTTCACCACGGTCGCGGGCCTCACCTACGACAGCGGCAACTACGAGGCGGCGACCGCCCGCGCCATGGAGCTGTTCGGCTACGACGCCCTGCGCGCGGAGCAGGACGAGCGGCGCGCGAACGGCGACCCGGTGCAGCTCGGCATCGGGATCTCCACCTACACCGAGATGTGCGGCC
Source organism: Actinosynnema sp. CS-041913 (assembly GCF_050942485.1). NCBI lineage: Bacteria > Bacillati > Actinomycetota > Actinomycetes > Pseudonocardiales > Pseudonocardiaceae > Actinosynnema > Actinosynnema sp. CS-041913. Next base: position 517,062 of record NZ_CP192037.1, read on the forward strand.
TCGCGCCCTCCCGGGTGCTGGGCGCGTTGCGCTACGCCGCGGGCGGTTGGGAGCACGCGGCGATCCGGATGCTGCCCACCGGCAAGGTCGAGCTGGTCACCGGCACCTCCCCGCACGGGCAGGGGCACGAGACGGCGTGGAGCCAGATCGTGGCGGACCGGCTCGGCGTGCCGTTCGAGGATGTCGAGGTGCTGCACGGCGACACGCAGGTCGCGCACCGGGGCATGGACAGCTACGGCTCGCGGTCGCTGGCGGTCGGCGGCGCGGCCGTCGTGCTGGCCGCCGACAAGGTGCTGGCCAAGGCGCGCACCGTGGCCGCGCACCTGATGGAGTGCTCGGCGGACGACGTGGAGTTCACCGCCGGCACGTTCTCCGTGCGCGGCACGTCCACCACGATGGCGCTGGGCGACGTGGTGGTCGCGGCGCACGTCGCGCACAACCTGCCGGACGGGATGGAGCCGGGGCTGGACGCGGAGGCCGCGTTCGACCCGACGAACTTCTCCTACCCGCACGGAACCCACTTGTGCGCGACGGAAGTCGACACGCGGACCGGGCGGGTGCGGATCCGCTCGTACGTGTGCGTGGACGATGTCGGCAAGGTGGTCAACCCGCTGATCGTGGAAGGCCAGGTGCACGGCGGAGTGGCGCAGGGCATCGCGCAGGCGCTGTACGAGGAGGCCCTGCACGACGAGGGCGGCACGCTCACCACGGCCACGCTCGCCGACTACCTGGTGCCGTCGGCGGCGGACCTGCCGTCGTTCACCACGGACCGCACCGAGACCCCGGCGGACACGAACCCGTTGGGCGTCAAGGGAGTCGGCGAGGCGGGCACCATCGCGTCCACGCCGGCCGTGGTGAATTCGATCGTGGACGCGTTGCGGCACAAGGGTGTCACCGAAGTCGAGATGCCGTGCACGCCGATGCGCGTGTGGAAAGCGTTGCAGGGCAGTAAAACCGATGTCTCGTCCACGACCGGCGCGGTCGGCGGACTCGGTTCGATCGACGCGCGAGGAGGTGCGGAGTGATCCCGGCCCCGTTCGACTACCTGGCACCGTCCACAGTGGACGAAGCGGTACGCGCGCTGGCGGAGGGCGGCGAGGACGCCAAGGTGCTGGCCGGCGGGCAGAGCCTGCTGCCGGTGCTGCGGATGAGGCTGGCCGCGCCGACGCTGGTGGTGGACCTGTCCGGGCTCACCGAGCTGACCGGCGTGCACGACGACGGCGACTCGCTGCTCATCGGCGCGATGACCACGCACTACGAGGTGCAGCGCGACCACCTGATCCGCGAGCACGCGAAGCTGCTGCGGCTGGCCACGGACACCGTCGCCGACCCGCAGATCAGGCACCGGGGCACGTTCGGCGGGTCGCTCGCGCACGCCGACCCGGCCGGCGACCTGCCCGCGTCCGCGCTGGCCCTGGACGCGGTGATGGTGTGCCGAGGTCCGGGCGGCACGCGGGAGGTGCCGGTGGCCGAGTTCTTCGTGGACTACTTCACCACCGCCCTGGAGCCCGGCGAGCTGCTCACCCACGTGCGGGTGCCCAAGCTGACCGGGTGGGGCGCGCACTACGAGAAGTTCAACCGGGTCGCGCAGGCCTGGTCGATCGTGGCGGTGGCGGCGGCGCTGAAGGTCTCCGGCGGCGTCATCGAAGAGGCTCGCGTCGCCTTGACCAACGTGGGGCCGACGCCGCTGCGGGCGTCCGGTGTGGAGGAGGCGCTGGTCGGGCGGCCCGCGACGGCCGAGGCCATCACCACGGCCGCGAACCGGGCCGCCGAGGGCGCCCGTCCGGGGACGGACGCCGACGCCGACCCGGAGTACCGCACCCACCTGGCCCGCGTGCTGACCGAGCGGGCCTTGACCGCCGCGGTGAGCGCATGAGGCTGGAGCACCGGTTCACCGTTCCCGCGCCCGTGCCGGACGTGTGGGCGGCGCTGCTCGATCCCGCGAGGGTGGCGCCGTGCATGCCCGGCGCCACCCTCACCGGGGTGGACGGGCGGACGTTCGCGGGCACCGTGAAGGTGAGACTCGGGCCGGTGACCCTGCTCTACAAGGGGACCGGTGAGTTCACGTCGGTGTCCGAGGACGTGCACGCGGCCGTGCTCAAAGCGTCCGGCAAGGACACCAGGGGCAACGGCACGGCATCGGCCACGGTCTCGGTGACGCTGGCCGGCGAGGACGGCGGCACCGCCGTGTCGGTGGTCACGGACCTGGCCGTCACCGGGCGTCCCGCCCAGCTCGGACGAGGGCTGATCAGCGAGGTCAGCGGCAAGATCGCGGGCGAGTTCGCGGATTGCCTGGCGGCCTCGCTCGGGACGGGGGAGGCTGAGGGGGTGACTTCTCCCGAAGCCGGTGCCCGACCGCGGCTGCACGCCGTGCCCGACGAGCCGATCGACCTGCTGGAGACCGCGCGCGTCCCGGTGCTCAAGCGGGTGCTGCCGTTCGCGCTGGCGCTGGCCGTGCTGGTCTTCCTGCTGCGCCGCAGGCGGCACCGCTGATCAGGCGCGGCAGGCGGCTGGCGGCCGTGACGCTGGCCGCCTGCCTCACCGCGGCCTGCACCGGGTCACCGGTGGTCATCACGTCGTCCCGGCCGCCCCCATCGTCGTCGGCGCCACCGCCGCCGCCGTCGTTCACGCTCGCGGCGGGCGGCGACATCCTGGTCCACCCGGCGCTGACCGAGCAGGCGGACCAGGACGGCGACCGGGACTTCGTGCCCTTGCTGGAGGGCCTGCGCCAGGCGATCGACGCGGACCTGTCGATCTGCCACCTGGAGACCCCGCTGTCCGCGCCCGGCGAGCCGACGTACGGCTACCCGGCGTTCAGCGCGCCGCCCGAGGTCGCTACGGCGCTGAAGACCATCGGCTACGACACCTGCTCGACCGCGTCCAACCACACGCTGGACCGCGGTCCGGGAGCCATCAAGACGACTTTGGACGTGATGGACGGGGCCGGCCTGCACCACACCGGTTCGTTCCGCACGCCCGCGGAGTCCTCGACACCGCTGCTGCTGGACGCGAAAGGCGTGAAGGTCGGGCACATCGCGTTCACCTACGGCTTCAACGGCATCCCGCTGCCGCAACCGTGGATGGCGAACCAACTGTCCGTCGACGGCGTCCTCTCGGCCGCGCGCGCGGCCCGTGCCGCCGGGGCCGAGGTCGTGGTGGCGAGCCTGCACTGGGGCGCGGAGTACCAGCACGAGGCGACCGAGGAGCAGCGCGAGATGGCGGCGGCGATCCTCGCCGACCCGGCGGTGGACCTGATCATCGGGACGCACGTGCACGCCGTGCAGCCGATCGAGCAGATCAACGGCAAGTGGGTCGTCTACGGCATGGGCAACGAGGCCGCCCGCCACTCCGAGCCGCGCGGGATCACCGAGGAAGGGATCGTCACGCGGTTCAGGTTCGTCAAGGGCGCGGGTGGCTGGGCGGTGGAACACGCCGAGTACATCCCCACGATGGTGGAATTCGGTCCACCGATCCGGGTGATTGATTTGACCAGGTCGCCGGCTACGCCGCGCCGGGTCGAGGCGTTGAACCGCACGGACGGCGTGGTGCGCAGCATGGGCGTCCAAGGCCTGAACCGGCCATGATCGCCGGATCGGGTGATGCATTCGAACGCCTGGGCGTGAAATACTGTGACCATGCTGACCGTTGCGGAGTATGCCTCGCTCGGTGAGTTCGAGTGCGGTTATACGGAACTGTGTGAAGGGCGGGTGGTGATATCGCCGAATCCGGCGGTCGAGCACAATGTCGTCTTGGGTCGGTTGGCTTCTCAGTTGCACTCGCAGTTGCCCGGTCGACTGATCGTGGTCCACGGTCTCGACATCGATCTGGAGCTCGCTCCGCCTGCTGGGCCGGGGTTCTCGCGCAGACCTGACCTGGTGGTACTCGATGCTGCCGCGCTTCAGCGGGTGAAGGGCGGCGGCGGCATGATCCGCGCCTCCGAGGTGCGAGTGGTGATCGAGGTCGTGTCGCCGGACTCCCACTGCACCGACTACGTGGTCAAGCGCGCGGAATACGCCGATGCCGGTATTCCGCGCTACTGGGTCGTTGATCCGGTCGAACCGATCTCATTGGTCGACTGCCATCTCGCGGGGGAGTTCGGTTATCGGGATGCTTCGGCGGTGACCGGCACATTCGTGACCACCGTGCCGTGTCCGATCACCCTGAAAGTTGACGAATTGTCCTGAGGCTCGCCAGGTGCAGGCCTTTCGCCTCCCTGGTTGTCGAGCCCTGGATGCCGAGCCTTGGGTTTGGAGCCTTGGGTTTGGAGCCCGCGTTCGGAGCCTTGGGTTCGGGGCCTGCGATCGGCGCGAAATCAAAGTTTGGCGCGGCGGCGGCGGTCGGCGCTAGGGCGTTCAGCGCCAGGCCGGGGCGATGCCGGCCTCGGCCGTCACGCGGGCCAGGCGTTCCTCCCAGCGGCGCGTGGTGGGCGGGTCCGCGGTGAAGTCGGCCATCCGGTCGGGTTTCGGCGCTTCCGCCGGCACCGGCAGCCAGCCGTCCACCGGACGCAGGGACTCGCTCGCCACGTCCCCGTCCAGCAGCGACAACGTCCCCAGCCCACACGCGAAGTCCAGCTCCGGCAACGCCCCGGCCAGCGCCAGCCCGGCCGCCATCCCCACCGACGTCTCCACCGCCGACGACACGACACAAGGCAACCCGCAGGCCTCGGCGACCTCCAACGCCCGCCGCACCCCGCCCAACGGCGCCACCTTGATCACCGCCACGTCCGCCGCCCCCGCGACGGCGACCCGCAACGGGTCCTCGGCGCGTCGGATGGACTCGTCGGCCGCGATCCGCACGTCCACCCGCCGCCGCACCGCCGCCAATTCCTCGATCGACGGACAAGGCTGCTCCACGTACTCCAACCCCCGCGCGGCCCGGTCCAGCTCGCGGATCGCGGGCACGGCGGTGTCCACGTCCCACGCGGTGTTCGCGTCGACCCGCAGCGCTCCGGACGGCCCGAGCGCGTCCCGCACCGCCGCCACCCGCTCCAGGTCGTCCGACAGCCCGACGCCCGGATCGGCCACCTTGACCTTTGCCGTCGAACACCCCGAGGCCACGACGATCTCGTACGCCCGTTCCGGCGACACCACGGGCACCGTGCAGTTGACCGGGATCCGCGACCGGACCGGCGCGGGCCAGCCGTCGGTGGCCGCCTCCGCCGCGCACGCCAGCCACGGCACGCACTCGGCGTCCGAGTAGTCCAGGAACGCGCAGAACTCACCCCACCCGCGCGGCCCTTCCAGCAGCACGCCCTCCCGGACGGTGATACCGCGGAACCGGTTGCGCATCGGGATCGAGTAGACGAACACGCCGCAGAGCCTAGAGCGGGTCCAGCGCGGCGACCCGGCGGAGCGCGCTCGCGGCGAGTTCCGGGTCCAGCTCCTCGACCGCGATGCGGAGCGCGGCGCCGAACTGGTCCACCCGCCGGTCCAGCTCGGCCAGCGCCCTGGTCGACTCGGCGATGGCGGCGGCCAGGCCGGGCCTGTTGTCGGTCCGGGCGAGGGCGTCGCGCACCGCCAGGCTGTTCCGCAACGCCACCAGCGCCTGCCACAGCAGCAGTTCGACGTGGGCGAGCCGCGCGGAGTCGGCGTTCTCCCGCACCGCGAGGAAGTGCTCGCACAGCTTCCGCGCCCGCCGCCGCTGCTCGACGTCGGCGAACTGCTCGCAGTGCACGACATCACGCTCCCGCGCGGCCACCACGACGTCCCACTCGGAGACCCGCTGCGGCAGCAGCAGGATCCCGCCGACGAACAGGAACGGCACACCGGCCAGCACCACCGCCGACCACAGCGCGGGCGCGAGCATCACCAGCACCCCCGCCAGCGGCACCGCCACCGCCAGCAACACCCGCGACCGGGCGTGCCTGGCCCGCTGCCCGGCCAGCCGCGCGGGCCCGCCCCGATCAGCGCCCGGCCGCCACATCCACCAGCGCGGTAACGGCTTGAGCCGCACCACCACAGTCATGTCTCACCCGATCGTCGGGCAGTAGGACGGCGATCAACCTAGCGGGCGCGACGGTCGGGCAGAAGATCACTCAGCGCTTCGGCCCAACCGGGGGTCAGGACCCCACCTCGGGGAGCTTCGGGCCGAGCAGGTCGTCCGCGTCCACGATCTTGTACGCGTACCCCTGCTCCGCCAGGAACCGCTGCCGGTGCGCCGCGTAGTCGGTGTCCAGCGTGTCCCGCGACACCACCGAGTAGAAGTGCGCCTGCCGCCCGTCCCCCTTCGGCCGCAACAGCCTGCCCAGCCGCTGCGCCTCCTCCTGCCGCGACCCGAACGTCCCCGACACCTGCACGGCGACCGAGGCCTCGGGCAGGTCGATGGAGAAGTTCGCGACCTTCGACACCACCAGGGTCCGCAGCTCACCGCGCCGGAACGCGTCGAACAACTGCTCGCGTTCCTTGTTCTTGGTGGAACCCTGGATGATCGGGGCGTCCAACGCCTCGCCCAGCGACTCCAGTTGGTCCAGGTAGGCGCCGATCACCAGCGTCGGCTCGTCCGGGTGGCGGGCCAGGATCGCCTTCACCACCGGCAGCTTCGTGCGGGCGGTGGAGCACAGCTTGTAGCGCTCGTCCGGTTCGGAGGTCGCGTACTCCAGGCGTTCGTGGTCGGTCAGCGTCACCCGGACCTCCGTGCAGTCCGCCGGCGCGATCCAGCCCTGCGCCTCGATGTCGCGCCACGGCACGTCGTACCGCTTCGGCCCGATAAGGGAGAACACGTCGCCCTCCTGGCCGTCCTCGCGCACCAGGGTCGCGGTCAGGCCCAGCCGTCGTCGGGACTGGAGGTCCGCCGTCATCCGGAACACCGGGGCGGGCAGCAGGTGCACCTCGTCGTACACGATCAGGCCCCAGTCGCGGGAGTCGAACAGCTCCAGGTGCTTGTACTCGCCCTTGGACTTGCGGGTGATCACCTGGTAGGTCGCGATGGTGACCGGGCGGACCTCCTTGCGCTCGCCGGAGTACTCGCCGATCTCCTCCTCGGTCAGCGACGTCCGCGCCACCAGCTCGCGCTTCCACTGCCTGCCCGCGACGGTGTTCGTCACCAGGATCAGCGTGGTCGCGCCCGCCTCGGCCATCGCCGCCGCGCCGACCAGCGTCTTGCCCGCGCCGCACGGCAGCACGACGACACCCGAGCCGCCCGCCCAGAACGCCTGCGCCGCCAGCCGCTGGTAGTCGCGCAGTTGCCAGCCGTCCTCGACCAGCGAGATCGGGTGCGCCTCGCCGTCCACGTAGCCGGCCAGGTCCTCGGCGGGCCAGCCGACCTTGAGCAGCAACTGCTTGAGCCGACCGCGCTCACTGGGGTGCACGACCACCGTGTCGTCGTCGAGGCGCGCGCCCAGCATCGGCTTGACCTTCTTGTGCCGGAGCACCTCCTCCAGCACCGCCCGGTCGGTCGAGCTGAGCACGAGGCCGTGCGCGGGGTGGTTGGCGAGCTGGAGCCGGCCGAACCGGCCCATCGTGTCCACCACGTCCACCAGCAGCGGCTGCGGCACGGGGTAGCGGGAGAACCGGACCAGCGCGTCCACCACCTGCTCGGCGTCGTGCCCGGCGGCACGCGCGTTCCACAGCGCGAGCGGCGTGACGCGGTAGGTGTGGACGTGCTCGGGGGCGCGTTCCAGCTCGGCGAACGGCGCGATGGCGGTGCGCGCGTCGTCCGACAGCGGGTGGTCGACCTCCAGCAGCAGGGTCTTGTCCGACTGGACGATCAGTGGGCCGTCGGTCACGAGAACGCACTCCTGTCGTTGGCGTATCCACCAGTGTTCCAACCGGGCGCAAGTCGATCGCGGCCGGTGTGAGGCGGCCCACACCCGAAGTCCGCGGACTCGTTTCGGTAACACCGCATACCCCCGGATGGGTGACCCGATAGCTTGCCGACTTCCCGTCCGCGTGGAATCGCGCGGAGTCACGCAAGTCCCCGAGAACGAACGAAGGACATCATGAGCACGGACGCGCCCGCGCCCACCCCCAACTTCCCGCCGGCGGCGCCTCAGCAGCAGGAGCCTGCTCCGCCGAAGAAGAAGAGCATCGTCAGCCGCATCCTGACCGCGGTGGTCGGCATCATCGTCGCGGGCCTGGTCGTCTACGGCATCAACTACTTCACCAGCGACGCCGCCCAGTCCAAGGCCGGTGACTGCGCCAGCGTGACCGGCACGACGACGAAGCCGGAGTTCAAGACCGTGGACTGCGGCGCGGCCGAAGCGAACTACGACATCGCCAAGGTGCTCAACTCCACCTCGGAGTCGTGCGGCGGCAACTACGACGAGTACACCGAGACCGCCCGCCGCGGCCCCGACTCGAAGCTGTGCCTGATCCCGCGCGTGGCCGAGGGTGCCTGCTACGACCTGGAGAACACCGCGAACATGGGCTTCCCGAAGGTGGACTGCGGCAAGTCCGGCGCGTTCAAGCTGGTCAAGCAGCTCAAGGACGTCGAGGACGAGGCCGCGTGCACGGACAGCGCGCCGCTGACCTTCCCGGAGCCGAAGCTGACGCTCTGCTTCGCACCCGCCGAGAGCGCCTGATCGCGGCGACGGGTGCGCGGGCCGCTACCTTCTGTGGCGTCACGCGCACCCGTCCAGCGAGGATGATCATGAGCAACGAGCCGAACCAGCCCGCCGAGGACGCGCCCGAGCCCAAGTCCGCGGAGGCCGCAGGTCAGGCCGCACCCGCGCCGAAGGCCGACGCCGACGCACCGAAAGCCCCCGCGCCCGCCGCCGACGCCGCCAAGCCCGCGCCCGCTGCCACCCCTGCCGGCAGCGCCGCCAAGCCCGCCGAAGGCGCCGCGACGCCCGCCGCCGAGTCGGCCGAGCCCGCTGCCGAGCCCGCTGCCGCCGTGCCCGCCGACGCAGCCGCGAAGCCCGACACCCCGGCCGGTGCGTCGCCCGCTGGCGAGGCGCAGCCGTACCTGATCGCGCCGGACGACGAGGAGCGCGCCGAGCCCGCCAAGGCGGGCAGCCCGACCAGGAAGATCCTCATCGGCGTGCTCGGCCTGGTGATCGTCGTCGCCGGCTTCTTCGCCGTCCGCTACTTCGTCGGCAACAGCGCCGCCGCCACGGCGGGGGACTGCGTCGACCTCATCGAGCAGCCCGACAACCGCGCCGACGTCAAGACCCTCGACTGTGACGACGAGAAGGCCACCTACAAGGTCGGCAAGGTGATGGACAAGGCCGAGGACGTCTGCCCGGAGGAGGGCCTCTACACCGAGGTGTCCCCGGCGTCGAGCGTCGGCGGCGACGGCTACAAGCTGTGCCTGCTGCCGAACATGGTCGAGGGCGCCTGCTACCAGCCGGACGAGAGCAGCACCGGGTTCGTGAAGGGCGACTGCACCGGCACGGACACCTTCAAGGTCACCCAGGTCATCAAGGACGTGTCCGACCTGACCAAGTGCCCGGACAGCGCCGGCTTCGCCTACCCCGAGCCCGCCGTCACCTACTGCCTCGCCCCAGCCGAGTTGTAACCACATGCGGTGAACTCGTTCAACTCGGCGCGCGGCCGTGCCGATGTCCCAGTCCATGCGGAAGATCGGATGGGGCGTCGGCGCGGCCGTCGTCGCGATTGCGGGCGGGTACGCGCTGACCATGACCGGTGGCGACGCCGCGCCGCCGCCACCGGCGCCGGGTGACTGCGCGAGCGTCGTCGGGCAGGCCGAGCAGCGCCGCTACCTGGCCCTGGACTGCGGGGCCGAGCAGGCCATGGTGAAGGTCGCCAAGGTGGTGGACGACCAGGCGCAGTGCCCGAAGGGCGCGCCGTACTCGACCTTCCACGGCCCGGTGACGCTGTGCCTGATCCCGAACTTCGTGGAAGGCGCGTGCTACCAGCAGGACCGGGACGCCGGCCTGCGCAAGGCGGACTGCGCCGCGGCCGAGGCGTTCAAGGTCGTCAAGGCCGTCCAGGGAACCGTGAAGTGCGACGACGGCCGGACGCTCGCCTACCCCGAGCCCTCGGTCACGTTCTGCCTCACGCGCACCACCGCACCGGGCTGAGCCCTTCGCGACCATCCCAGGCCGCGATCCGCCGCGCCGGGCTGAGCCCCTCGCGACCACCCCGGGCCGCGATCCGCCGCGCCGGGCTGAGCCCCTCGCGACCACCCCGGGCCGCGATCCGCCGCGCCGAAACGCCTGCGCCCGCCGCTCCCACGGCGGTACGTTCCGCTCGCCCGACCCGAGAGGAACGCAGCGTGACCACGCCCCCGAACCCGCCGCCGTACAGCCCCCAGCCCGGCGGTCACCCGCCCCAGCAGCCGGGCTGGGGACCGCCGCCGCAGGGTTTCCCGGCTCAACCGGGTCACCCCGGACCGGGCTATCCCGCACCACCCGGCTACGGCGCACAGCCGCCCGGCTACCAGGGACCGCCGCCGAACCAGGGCTACCCGCCGCCCGGAGGCTTCCCCCCGCCGCAGGACTTCCCGCCACCGCCGAAGAAGAAGACCTCGACCGGCGCGAAGGCGCTGATCGGCGTGGTGGTGCTGGGCATCGCGGCCATCGTGGTGATCGGGATGATCGCGGGCGCGGGCAGTCCCGGCCGGGCGAACGCGGGCGACTGCATCAAGGTCAACTCGGCGAGCGTGGGCAAGGCGGACGTCGACACCGTCGACTGCTCCTCGCCCGAGGCGGCGTTCAAGGTGGCCGTGAACCTGGACAGCAGCACCAGCGCGTGCCCGTCCGGCGACTACTTCGAGTACAGCGACCGGGGCGGCCGGCGGAGCAACGGGTTCAAGCTGTGCCTGGTGTTCAACGCGAAGCAGGGTGACTGCTTCAAGCAGGAAGGCACGATTGTCGCGGGCAAAACCACCAAGGTGACCTGCGATTCGTCGGCCACCCACAAGGTGACCAAGGTCGTGAACACCTCGGACGAGAACGCGTGCGCGAGCGGCGAGGCGGTGGTCGTTTACTCACAGCCCGCTACCACCCTCTGCCTGGTCAAGACTGAATAACAAAAAGCAAGGGGCCTTCCGCGGTCGACGCGAAGGCCCCCTACAAACGTTCTTGGTGCACGGCGTGCGACGAACCGGTCGCACGCCGCTGATCATGTGGTGCCCGGCGGGAGCAGGCCCTGGACGTCCAGCCGGCCCTGCAGGACCTCCTCGGTGTCCATCATGTCCGCCACGCGCTGGAGCCGGATCGGGTTGAGCGACAGCGGGAACGTGCCCACCGAGACCAGCGCGGCGGTCTGCTGGTCCACGTCGACGTAGCCGGTCAGGGCGTCCTGCACGGACAGCTTGTTGTCCGTCGCGAGCTGCTGCGCGTCCCGCAGGACCTGCCGGAACAGGGCCAGCGTCTTGGGGTTGGCGTCGGCGAACTTCTTGCTCGACGCGTACCCCGACATGGGGAAGTCCTTGGTCGGGCCGACCGCGGTGTCGGTGACGATCCGCGCGCCGACGTCCTTCTGCGCCTTGGTGATGAACGGCTCGGTCATCCACGCCGCGTCGACTTCCTTGGCCCGCATCGCGAGCACCATCTGGTCGAACGGCATCTCGCGCAGGTCGATCCGCTGCTTCTCGACGCCCGCCGTGTCCAGCACGGCCTTGGTGGTCAGCGCGCCGACGTCGGACTCGCTGTTCACCGCGATGCGCGGCGCGACCAGCTTGTCCGGGCGGTCGTAGTTGGGGTCGGTCGTGACCAGCGCCATCGTGTTCGCGCCCGCCTGGTACGCCTCGCCCTGGAGTTGCAGCTCGGTGCCCTCGGCGACGGCGCGGAACAGGTTGACGTGGCCCGCCCAGGTGATGTCCAGCGTCGTGTCGAGCTGCTTGATGCCCTCGGCCTCGCTGCTCAGCGTCACGAGCTGCACGGACAGGCCGGCCTTCTCGAACAGCTTCTCGTTGGTGGCGAGCCTCAGCGGGGCCACGTCCACCACCGGCATCACGCCGATGCGCAGCGTGTTGCGCTCGACTTCGGGGCGGTCGGTGCCTTCGGTGCCCGGCAGCAGGCCGCACGCCGTCAAGGTCGCGGCGCACGCGAACAACGCTGCCGCACGTCGCAGAACACGCGCTGGGGTTGGCATGGCACCTCTCGCCGCGATGACCGCTGGAGCGGGTCTATTTGATCAACCGAATTTTCGACGCAGTTGTCGATGCGGGGGATGGTAACCACCCAGAGGTATGAAACGACAGCCCCGGCGGATACTGTGAGTGCTTCCCGGAGTCTTCCCTGGGGCAGGGGTGCGGCACTACGCTCCCGGCCGGGTGGCACAAGGTCCAAGTGGGTCGTCGTGTCCCCGTGCGGAGGTGGGGTGCCTAGCCGGCACTACCACTCCTGTGCTGCAATTCGGCCCGATTTGCCAGTCCATGCTTCGGTCCGGGGGAGAGGCCGGGGAACACTGCTGCCGGAAGAGGAAGCCCAGGGTGGCCCGACGAGAGAGAGGTCCCAGCCAGTCCGGCGTGGGGATTACACCGCGCTCCGATAGCCCCGGAATGGGTGACGGACTGGCTGCGCTGCGTGATGGAACTGTGACCGAGTCAACGGGCGCCGGGCCGACAACCGAGGTGCGCACCAAGCAGAACGCCGGTACCGCCCCGTGGCGGCTCCGCAACTGGCGCCTGCCCACCAAGCTGGCGGCCGTCCTGCTGATCCCGACCGTGGCCGCGCTGGCCCTCGGCGGGCTGCGCGTGCAGTCGGACCTCAGCGACGCGACGGAGTTCAACCGGCTGGCGAACCAGATCCAGCTAGAGGCCGCGGTCGCGGACCTGGTGCAGCAGTTGCAGCGCGAGCGCGACCTGAGTGCGAGCCACGTGGCGTCGGGCAAGAGCCTCGACCGCGTCGTGCTCGACCGCCAACTGCGCCGGGTGAACGACACCACGGACGCGTTGAACAACAAGATCTCCGAGCTGAGCGGCGACCTGGACGACGAGGTCGTCACCCGGTTCCGCCGCGCCGCCGAGCAGCTCAAGCGGCTCAACAGCCTGCGCAACGCCGTGCGGGACACCGCGTACCCGTCCGACGCCGTGCTGCGCACCTACTCCGAGTCCGTGGAAAGCCTCCTGGACCTCGGCGAACAGGCCATCGCGGGGATCAGCCACCCCGAGCTGGTGCGGCTGCACCTGGCCACCAACGCGATCGCGCGCATCAAGGAGCAGGAGTCGCGCAAGCGCGGCATCATGCTCGACGTCTTCCAGCGCGGCGGCTTCGGCCCCGGCCAGGAACGCGCGCTGCTCGCCGCGAACGCCGAGCTGGACGCGGCCCGCAACGACTTCCGCAAGTCCGCGACGCCCGACCAGGCCAAGATCTACGACGACACGGTCACCGGCCTGATCGTCGACACCGCGAACGACATGCAGGAGTCGGCGCTGAACCTGGGCGCCGGCGGCAAGAGCCTGTCCTCGCTGCGCCCGGAGAAGTGGGACATCGCGTCCACGCTGACCGTGAACCTCACCCGGGACGTGGAGAACCTGCTCCTGGAGCAGCTCCAGAACCGCACCGACGAGCTGACCGACCTGGCCCGCACCGCCGCGCTGCGCGACTCGGGCATCGTGCTCGGCGCGCTGCTGCTGGCGTTGATCATGGCGTTGTTCGTGGCCCGGTCGATCCTCAACCCGCTGCGGACGCTGCGCCGCACCGCGCTGGAGGTCGCCGACCACGGCCTGCCGGACGCGGTCAGCCGCATCCTGGTCGACCCCAACCCGCACGAGGCCGCGAAGACGGCCATCGCGCCGGTGCCGATCACCACCAAGGAAGAGGTCGGCCAGGTCGCGCGGGCGTTCGACGCGGTGCACGGCGAGGCGGTCCGGCTGGCCGCCGAACAGGCCCTGCTGCGGGACAACGTCAACGCGATGTTCGTCAACCTGTCCCGCCGCTCGCAGGCCCTGGTGGAACGCCAGCTCAACCTGATCGACCGGCTGGAGCAGGACGAGCAGGACCCCGACCAGCTTGCCAGCCTGTTCGAGCTGGACCACCTGGCGACCCGGATGCGCCGCAACTCGGAGAACCTGCTGGTCCTCTCCGGCACCGACCTGTCCCGCCGGCTCACCCGCCCGGTGCCGGCCGCCGAGGTGCTCGGCGCGGCGGTGTCCGAGGTCGAGCAGTACGCCCGCGTGCAGGTCGGGCAGACCCCGGAGCTGACCGTCCAGGGCCGCGCGGTCAACGACCTCGTGCACCTGATCGCGGAGCTGCTGGACAACGCCACCGCGTTCTCCGACCCGGTCACCCCGGTCACCGTGCGCACGGCCCGCACCCGCAAGGGCGAGCTGGCGATCGAGATCCAGGACCGCGGCGTCGGCATGGTCGAGCAGGAGATCTCGGACGCCAACGAGCGGCTGGCCGACCCGCCGGACGTGGACGTCGCGGTGTCCCGCCGGATGGGCCTGTACGTGGTCGCGCGGCTGGCCAAGCGGCACGACATCCGGGTCCGGCTGCGCGCCAACGAGGACATCGAGGGCGGCACCACCGCGCTCGTCGTCGTGCCCGAGACGCTGGTCGCCGCGCCCGGCGCGGCAGGCGGTCCGGTGCCGACGGAGTCCGTGTTCGGCACGCCGGCCACGTACCAGACGAACCCGGCGGAGCGCGCGAGCGGCATCGCGGGCGCGTTCACCGGCGCCGTGCCGCGCGTGGACGACGAGTCCGGCCACCCGAGTTCGCCGCGCTTGAACGAGGAGTCCGGCTGGGGCAGCTCGCCGCGGCTCGACGAGGAGTCGGGCTGGGGCAGCTCGCCGCGCCTGAACGAGGAGCCCGGCTACGGCAGTTCCCCGCGCTTGGAGGACGAGCCGGGCTGGGGCAGCTCCCCGCGGCTGGACGAGGAGCCCGGCTACGGCAGCTCGCCGCGCTTGGAGGACGAGCCGGGCTTCCCGGTGAGCTTCGTGCGCAGCGACAGCGAGCCGGACCCCGCCGGCCTGCCGTCGTTCGGCGAGGCCCCGGCGGAGACCTCCGGCGAGATCTCCCAGCCGTGGCGGCCACTGGCCGAGGAGCACAGCGGGCGGGACGTCGAGCGCGAGCCCGCGGGCTCGTTCGGCGAGCCGACGCTGTTCACCGCCTACGAGGACCGGCACGAGCAGGACGACCAGGACCAGCACGGCTTCGAGACGACCCAGTTCGCGCCCGCCATCGAGAGCAGGCTCACGCGCGAGCCGTACGCGGAGCCGTTCGCCGCGGAGCCGTTCGCCGCGGCGCCGGAGCGGTTCGACGAACCCCAACCGGTGCGGCGCAACGGCTCCTCGCCGCACGCGCCGGCGGCCAAGGAGGTCGAGCACGACTTGGACGCCCCGACCGAGCGGCTGCCGATCTACGAGGCGGTCCTCTCGCAGTGGTTCCAGGCCGTCGGCAGCGAGACCTCGGCGGCGACCGCCCAGGCGGTGCCGCCGGCCCCCGAGCCGGACGCGGAGCCCGCCGCGCGCGAGGAGACGTCCCTGCCGACCCGCAAACCCCGCTCGACGACGCCGGCGGCGCCGACCGCGGAGGCCGGCCCGGCGCACCCGCCGCTCGCGCCGCGCGAGGCCGACAAGGGCCGCCCGTTCACCGAGGGCGGGCTGCCGAAGCGGCAGCCCGGCTCCCCCGCCAACCTGCCCAAGCGCGCTCCGGAGGTGTCCCGCGTGACCGAGCCCGAACCGGTCGCCGAGCCGGAGCCGGTCGCGAACGGCGCCTTCGGCCACGGGGACGCCGAGCACGGCGACCTCGCGCCGGCCACCGAGTCGACCTGGCACTCGCCGGCCGACGAGGGCTGGCAGGCGGCCCAGGCGCTGCTCGGCAAGACCCCAGAGACCACGACACAGGCGGGGTTGCCCAAGCGGGTGCCCAAGGCTCAGCTTGTGCCGGGATCAGCCGCTCCCAAGCCCCTTTCCGCGGAGCGGCAACCGCAGCGGCCCCCGCTGCCACCACGATCGGCTGACGCGATCCGTGGACGCATGTCGAGTCTTCAGCAGGGCGTCCGTCGAGGGCGACACGCGATGATCGACGCTTACGCTGGTGACATGTCGAGCCGGCAAGACGAGGAGCAGGAGTGACGACCGCAGCTCAGCCAGGCAGCTTTGGTTGGCTTATCACCGACTTCGTGCGCAGGGTTCCCGGTGTGGCACATTCCGTGGTCGTGTCGGCGGACGGGCTGTTGCTCGCCGGCTCGCAGGGCCTGCCCCGCGACCGTGCCGAACAGCTCTCCGCGGTGGCGTCCGGACTGGTCAGCCTCACCGCCGGCGCGGCCAGGTGCTTCGAGGCGGGCACCGTGAACCAGACCGTGGTCGAGATGGAGCGGGGCTACCTGTTCCTGATGTCGATCAGCGACGGGTCGTGCCTCGCGGTGCTGGCGGCCCCGAACTGCGACATCGGCCTGGTGGCGTACGAGATGACCCTGTTGGTCGAGCGCGTCGGCCAGCAACTGACCCCGGAGCTGCGCGCGCAGCTCCAGGGTGTGGTTCGGCGGTAGATCCTCATGAGATCGTGGGGGTGAGCGGTAAATGGCTGAACGATCTGGCGCCGGCGGACGTCGCTTCGGTAGGAACTTCAACTACCAGGAGTGGGCGGCCGGGGGCTTCCAATTCGCTGAGCCGGATGCCGACCCCTCAGCAGACGAGGAAGCCGAGGACGTACCCAACTCGTGGACCGGTCGGGCGGCCGAGCCTCCACGGGTCGAAGGCACAGGGCAGGGGCTAGGCGATATGTCTCAGCGTGAGGTTGACGACTCGTCGTACGACTACGACGACGTCCCCAACCGGTTCGACATCGACGGGTACGGCAGCGGGCTGTTCGGAGGTCCGGGCGCCGACCTGTTCGGCGCTCACAACCTGCCGGACAGCGTGCCGGAGCAGCTTCCCTACACGACCGGTCCGCAGCCGGTCGTGCGCCGGGAGGAAAACCCGGCGGCCGAGTCGGGCTCGCTGGTCCGCCCGTACACCCGGACCGGCGGCCGTACCCGGCCGGACTACGACCTCGCGATCGAGGCGCTCGTGTCGACCAGCGAGCGGGGTCTGGAACGAGACGCGGCGGTGCTCCCCGAGCACCGGTCGATCTGCGGGCTGTGCACCGACACGCGGTCGGTGGCGGAGGTGGCCGCGCACCTGCGGCTGCCGCTGGGCGTCGTGCGGGTGCTGATCGGCGACATGGCGAGCATGGGTTTGGTTTTGATTCACCAGGGCGGCTTGGTCGTGGGGGACCGGCCTTCCATTGAATTCCTTGAGAGGGTGCTCAGTGGGCTTCGCAGGCTCTAGCCCCGACGCGGCCGAAGGCGCACGGAAGCCGACGACCTCCGCGAAGATCGTGGTGGCCGGTGGCTTCGGCGTGGGCAAGACGACGTTCGTCGGTTCCGTGTCGGAGATCGTTCCGCTGACCACCGAAGCGGTGATGACCGAGGCGAGCGCCGGGGTCGATGACCTGTCGGCGACGCCGAACAAGGTCACGACGACGGTGGCGATGGACTTCGGTCGGGTGTCGTTGGACCAGGACCTGATCCTGTACCTGTTCGGTACGCCGGGTCAGCACCGGTTCTGGTTCATGTGGGACGACTTGGTGAAGGGTGCGATCGGGGCGATCGTGCTGGTGGACACGCGGCGGTTGGCGGACGCGTTCGCGTCGATCGACTTCTTCGATGATCGGCAGTTGCCGTACGTGGTGGGGGTGAACTGTTTCGACGGTTTGCTGCATCACCGGATCGAGGATGTGCGGGAGGCGTTGACGATCGACCAGTCGGTGCCGATAGTGACTTGTGACGCTCGGAACCGTCAGTCGACGAAGCAGACGCTGATCACGCTGGTGGAGCACGCGATGCGCCAGTGGATGTCGGTTCGCGCCGGCTGAGCCGGGTTTCGGCGGTGGGGCGGTCACCTTGGTGGGGAGGCCGCCCTTCGAGCGTGCCCGGCATCGCCTGGTCCGGCGTCGCGGAGGGGACTTCGCGAGTCAGGCCGTGACGGCGTCGCGGTCGATTTCGCTCGCCGAGACGGTCACGTCGTGGTCATCGAAGTCGGCGACGACGCGCAGACGTCCGCCGACAGCCGTGATGTAACGGTTCAGCGTGTCGACTTCCAGTTGGCCGACCTCGCCGCGTTCGAGCTGGCTGACCCGCGGTTGGCTGATTCCCATGCGGCCGGCGACCTGGGTCTGCGACAGCCCGCGTTCTTCGCGTAGCTGCGCCAGCCGGAAGCCGAGGATGAACGCGTGGGTGCGGTTGCGCGCATCTTCGCGAGCCTGCGCCACGTCTCGGCCGGCCGCTGCATCACGACGTGCCTTGTCTGCTTTAACGTCCTTCCAGGAACGAGTCACCGTCAGTCCCTCTCCCTGAGCGTGTCCGCTTGCGCAGGTGTTCGTCGAACCTCCGGTCGGCGACCGGGATACCGCGCTCGTACCAGCCTTTCCAGTCGCCGGACTTACGCCGGGTCAGCACCGGTTCTGGTTCGTGTGGGACGATTTGGTGGGGAGGCCGCCCTTCGAGCCTGCCCGGCATCGATCCGAGGGCGGCGTCCACCGGCCGCGCCATCGTGGCTGCTCAATCCAGGAGCGGCCCCCTCGTGGGAGGCCGCCCCTCGGGCTGCTCCGGTGAG
Source organism: Actinosynnema sp. CS-041913 (assembly GCF_050942485.1). NCBI lineage: Bacteria > Bacillati > Actinomycetota > Actinomycetes > Pseudonocardiales > Pseudonocardiaceae > Actinosynnema > Actinosynnema sp. CS-041913. The sequence goes on from NZ_CP192037.1 coordinate 535,509, forward strand.
CGGGGTGACGCCCGCCGCGCGGCTGCCCTCGTCACGAGGTCGATGGGATCGCGCTCGCCCGTGGAGACGACCGCCGGGGCGCGCCCGACCAACGCCCCGCCTCCACAGACGCTAAAGGGCCCCGCCGCCACCGTCAGGTGATCAACGCGCCCGATCGGGCATCACTCGGAGTCCTCGATCAGCGCCGCCGACGTGATCCGGTGCAGCGGGAACCGGCGCACCTCGCCGTAGCTGACATCCACGCCTTCCAGCACACCACCGCCCACGACCTGCGGTTTTATCACCCGACGGGCCGCCGTGCCATGGCCGTCGACGAAGTCCACCAGGACACCGCGCCCCTCCCGGGCGGCCCGTTGCAGCAACGCCATCGTCGCCGACGGACCCGCTCCCAGGTGACCCGGCACGGACACCCGAGTACCCCCGGTAGTGGACGCCGCCTGGTCGCCGGCGCGCACCATCCGCACCAGCTCGCCCAACTGCTCGTCCGACGGCGGCGTGGGCGCGGGCGACCTGCGCCGGCCCTTGCCCGCGATCCGCCTGCCCGTCCCCGCCCGCAGGTCCAGCACCCGCCCGTCCGGCCCTTCGGCGGCCGGCGCGAACCCGGCGGCCCGCAACCCGTCCATCACCTCGGCCAGCGGATAAGGGCTGACCAGCACGGTCGGCGCGATCTTCCGCAGCTCCAGCCGCTCCGCCACCGGGTGCGCGGCCACCTCGGCGATCAACACGGGATCGTCGCACCGCAGGAACGACCCGGCCGCGCCACCCCGCAGCTTGCCGTGCTTGCGGGCCGCGTCATCGATCAGGTAGGTCAGCGACTGCGGGATCGGCGTCCGCGACTTGGACCGGAACAGCTCGTGCAGGTCCGCCGCGGTCCGCCCGGCGTCGAACGCCCGCCGGACCGAACCCTCGTGCACCCGGTACACGGTCGCGCCACCGGCCGACTCGACGTCCGCCACCATCGCGATGTCGTCGGCCAGGTCCGGCTCCAGCCGTCCCGGCGCGACCACGGTCAGGTCGGCCTGCACCAGGACGTGGTCGACCGGCGCCGGCAGGGCGTCCCCGAGCCGCTTCGCCGCGGGCCCAGGCCCCTCGCTCAGCAGCGTGCGGCCCTGCGCGGTGAGCGCGTGCAACGCCAGCACGCCGACCGCCGTGCCCTCCGCCAGGGTCCACCGCACCAATTCGTCCCGCAGCCGCCCACCCCGCCGAGGCGCGCGCCACGCCAGCACAGCGGCCAACTCGTCGGCGTTCGGCACGGCGGTGCCCACGGGAAGGGCGGCCAGCGCCTCCAACACCCGCTTGCGGTCGCGCGGCGCACCCGGGCGGTTGAGTTCGGGCGCCAACGGGTTGAGCAGCCGGTCACGGTCGTCCCGCTGCCCGATCAGGCCGGGCAGCCGGGGCAGCTCCAGCCACGCCTGGGCGAGCGTCGCCCACCGGTGCTCGGGCGCGGCGGCCAACCAGGAGTCGGCCTGCGTGGTCGGCACCCACTCGGGTTCGGCGCCCTCGCTGTCGGCGACGAGCCCCGCATTGACCACCAACTCGACGAGCAACCCGGCCCGCCGCTCGTCGACGTCCAGGTCCTTGGCGACCTTGCGCAGCTCACGGACACCCACACCACCGGACCGGAGGACCGCCGGCGGCTCCTCGGACCACCCGGTGAGCAACGCCTCGACGTGCCGCCCGAGTTCCAAGGCCTCGCCGGCGCCCGTGCTGTCGACCGTCGCCGGCTCCCGTTCGACGGTGGTCAGCGCCGGCTCGGCGGTCTGGACCGGACCCAGCGGACGGTCCCCGCGGACCTTGAGACCGATCTCACGCGGCAACTCGACGGTCAACGCGTCCCGCCGCACCAACAACCCGCGGGCCAGCAACTTCTGGATGGGCGTACGGGCATTCGCCAACGACACGACGTGCGCGGCGTCCTTCGTCTGCCCGACCGGAGGCCCGGCGGCCAACGCACCCAACACCCGCCGCTCGTCCTCCCCGAGAACACCGAGGTCGACGTCGGCCAGGCTCGGCACGGACCGCCCGAGACCACAAGGGAACGGGTTGACCGCGTCCCGGGTGGCGGGCGGCGTGGAGAGGGAGTCGTCGTCCCCCCACACCAGCGCGCGGTCGCGCAACGCGTCGACAGCCGGCCGGACGTCCACGTCGAACAACCGGCTCAGGTCCCCGAGCCCGACCGGCCGCTGATCGGCGTCCAACACCAACAGCGCTTCGAGGACGGTCAGCGTCAACGTGTCGAGATCCTCACAGGCCCGAGCGACAGACGCCCGCGACCCGACCCGGGTGGCCAGCACCATCGTGTCGGCAGGAGGCGGAGTGGCCAGGTCAGGACGCGCGCGCAGCAGCGCCACGAGCGCGGTGTCGTCCTGCGCGCGCAGCCACGCGGCCAATGTGGTGCCGGACATCCCCACCACGGTATAGGGCCGCGCACACCACCGACCCGGTGAGGCACACTTGTCCCGACGTGCAGGACTCTAAGGAGGAACCGTGGCCAAGGCCCGCCCCGAGCGCATCGACCCCCACTGGCCGGAGCCGCCCGCGGACGGCAAGTACGCGGTGAGCGAACTGACCAGCGACGTCCAAGGCGCACTGTCCCCGTTCGGCAAGGTCACGTTCCCCTTGCCGGCGGAAGAACTCGGCTACTACCACCCGGTGACCGAAATCAACCGCTGACCGGCACCCCCAGCCACAGCCGAGGCGCGCACACCTGTCGGTGGGCTGCGTGTCATCCCCGTACGGCCTGCCCGCAGGTTGTCTTCGACCTGGTCATACGGGGATGGCACGACGCCCGGGTCTTGCTCTTGTGATCATCCTTCGCGGCCTGCCCAACGGCGACCGCCTCCGCGCCAAGGCAGAACAGCGCCAACGCCGAGCCGCGCACGTACCGCTAATCCAAGCGGACTAGGCTCGGTCAACGGTTGAGCAGTGCTGTTCTGGGAGGTTCGATGCCGGTCCCCGGCCCTGGTTACTCGATCACCGTCCGCTTGGAAGCGCCACCTTCAGCGAGCGCGGCAGGCGACCTGACCTCGGCAGTGGGCAGAGCAGGCGGCGTGATCACCGCGTTCGACGTCGTCGAGTCGCACACCGACCGGGTGATCATCGACCTCACCTGCAACGCCCTCTCCGCCAACCACGCCAAGGACATCACCGACACCCTGGGCCTCCTCCCGGGCATCGTGGTCCGCAAGGTCTCCGACCGGACGTTCCTGGTCCACCTCGGCGGCAAGATCGAGATCTCCTCCAAGGTCCCGCTGCGCAACCGCGACGACCTCTCCCGCGCCTACACGCCGGGCGTGGCGCGGGTCTGCCAGGCCATCGCGGAGAACCCGGACGACGCGCGCCGCCTCACCATCAAGCGCAACACCGTGGCGGTCGTCACCGACGGTTCCGCGGTCCTGGGGCTGGGCAACCTCGGCCCGGCCGCCGCACTGCCCGTCATGGAGGGCAAGGCCGCCCTCTTCAAGAAGTTCGCGGGCGTGGACGCGTGGCCGGTGTGCCTGGACACCCAGGACACCGAGGAGATCATCCGCGCCGTGGAGCTGATCGCCCCCGTCTACGGCGGCATCAACCTGGAGGACATCGCGGCTCCCCGGTGCTTCGAGATCGAGGCCCGCCTGCGCGAGAAGCTGAACATCCCGGTCTTCCACGACGACCAGCACGGCACGGCGATCGTCGTCGTCGGGGCCCTGCGCAACGCCCTCCGGGTCGTCGGCAAGAAGCCCGAGGACTGCAAGATCGTGGTCTGTGGCGTCGGCGCGGCCGGGTCCGCGATCATCCGCCTGCTGCTCAAGCAGAACCCCGGCGACGTGGTGGCGGTGGACGTCGACGGCATCGTGCACCGCGACCGGCCCGGCCTGGACGACAACCTCAAGTCCATCGCCGCCGCCACCAACCGCGACAACGTGAGCGGGCGGCTGCACGACGCGCTGGTCGGCGCGGACGTGTTCATCGGCGTGTCCGCGCCGAACCTGTTCGGGGCCGAGCAGGTCGCCACCATGAACTCCGACGCGATCGTGTTCGCGCTGGCCAACCCGGACCCGGAGATCGACCCGATGGAGGCGCAGAAGCACGCCGCCGTCGTCGCCACCGGCCGGTCGGACTTCCCGAACCAGATCAACAACGTGCTGGCGTTCCCCGGCGTCTTCCGCGGGCTGCTGGACGCGCACGCGCGCACCATCACCGACTCGATGCTGCTGGCCGCCGCGAACGCCATCGCGGACGTCGTGGACGGCGAGAAGCTGAACGCCTCGTTCATCGTGCCCAGCGTGTTCGACAACACGGTCGCGCCCGCCGTCGCCGAAGCGGTCCGGAAGGCCGCCGCCGGACAGGCCTAGCATCGCTGGCATGACCAAGCAGTTCAGCCACCTGGACGGAACGGGCGCGGCCCGCATGGTGGACGTGTCCGCCAAAGAGCCGACCACCCGCACGGCGGTCGCGTCCGGCGTGCTGCGGACCATCGACGAGGTGGTGGCGCTGCTCGGCAGCGACGGCCTGCCCAAGGGCGACGCACTGGCCACCGCGCGCATCGCGGGGATCATGGCGGCCAAGCGCACCTCCGAACTCGTGCCGCTGTGCCACCCGATCGCGTTGACCAGCGTGGCGGTCGACTTGGAGCTGGGCGCGGCGGAGGTGCGCATCACCGCGACCGTGCGGACGACCGACCGGACCGGCGTGGAGATGGAGGCGCTGACCGCCGTGTCCGTGGCCGGGTTGACGCTGCACGACATGGTGAAGTCCGTCGACCCGGCGGCGACGCTCGACGCGGTGCGGGTCGAGCGCAAGGAAGGCGGCAAGACCGGCCTGTGGGTGCGGCCGTGAGGACGGCGCGGGTGATCACCGCCTCGAACCGGGCCGCCGCCGGGGTGTACGAGGACCGGGGCGGCCCGATCATCGTGTCGTGGCTGGCCGAACGCGGCTTCGACGTGCCGGACGCGGTGGTCGTGCCGGACGGCGACCCGGTCGCGGAGGCGTTGCGCTCGGCCGTGGCCGCCGGCGTGTCGGTGGTGATCACCACCGGCGGCACGGGGATCAGCCCGACCGACCGGACCCCCGAGGCGACGCGGACCGTGCTCGACTACGAGGTGCCGGGCGTGGCCGACGCGATCCGCACGTCAGGCTGGCCGCGCGTGCCCACCGCCGTGCTGTCGCGCGGTGTGGCGGGTGTGGCGGGCTGGACCTTCGTGGTGAACCTGCCCGGCTCGACCGGCGGGGTGCGCGACGGGCTGGAGGTGCTCGGCACGCTGCTGGAGCACGCGGTGGACCAGTTGGCCGGAGGTGACCACGCATGACCGAGGTGCTGCGGGCTGCCGTCAGCGAGGAGCCGTTGTCGGTGGACGAGCACGCGCAGCTCGTGGCTGATGCCGCCGCCGGCGCGGTGGTCACCTTCGCGGGTGTGGTGCGTGACCACGATCACGGGCGGTCGGTGCGGGAGCTGGAGTACGTGGGGCACCCGTCGGCCGGTGATGTCGTGGCCGAGGTCGTGCGCGACGTGGTGGGGCGGTTCGACGGGGTGCGGGCGGTCGCGGTGTCGCACCGGGTCGGTGAGCTGGCGATCGGGGACGTGGCGCTGGCTTGCGCCGTGTCGGCCGAGCACCGGGGCGAGGCGTTCGCGGTGTGCTCCGAGCTGGTGGACGAGGTGAAGCGGCGGCTCCCGGTGTGGAAGCGGCAGGTTTTCGCGGACGGCACCGACGAGTGGGTCAACTGCCCTTAGCCCGGCCTCCGGCCCTGTCTTTGGCCTGGCCTCCGGCCCCGCCTTGCCTCCGGCCCCCGCCTTGCCTGGCCTCCGGCCCCCGATTCAATCATCCCACGGACCACCGACAATCCCGGCGGTGCGCGGGCAAGGGCGATCATGACCGTTCTTGACCGGACAGCGGTGGTCCTGCTGTTGGCCGGCTAGCGGTGACCCTGCCGGTGGTCGGCTTGCGGTGACCGTGTCGTCGGCCGATTAGCAGAGACCCTGCCGTCGGGGGGAAGACGGCAGGGTCTCTGGTCTGGCGGGTCGGCCGTGGCCGACCCCGGGATCACTTGGTCGCGATCTTGTGACCCGGCAGGATCAGGTCCGGGTTCGGGATGAACTGCTTGTTCAGCTCGTGCAGCTTCTCCCAGCCACCCTCGACCTTCAGCTCCGACGCGATCTTGGACAGGCTGTCGCCCGCCTTGATCTCGTAGTCGCCCGCCGGGTTGGTGCTGGGCAGGGCCACGGCCACCGGGGCGGGCGCGGACTGCTGGACCGGCGCGGACTGCTGCTGCTGCTGCGGGGTCGCCTTGCGCGGCTGGGCCGGGGCCGGGGCGGCGGTGCGCTGCGGGGCGGGGGCGGCGGCGCCGCCCAGGCCCTTCGGGCCGCACACCGGCCACGCGTTGATGCCCTGCGAGTCGAGGACGTTCTCGGCGACGCGGATCTGCTCCTCGCGGGACGCCTGGTGGGGCATCCCGGAGCCACCGTTGGCCGTCCACGTGCTGGGCAGGAACTGCAGCCCGCCGTAGTAGCCGTTGCCGGTGTTGATGCTCCAGTTGCCACCGCTCTCGCACGCGGCGACCGTGTCCCAGTTGACGCCGGAGCCCTGCGCGCTCGCAGTGCCGGCGGCCAGGCCCAGCGGGGCGCCGACGATGACGCCGGCGACGGCGACCTTCGCGACGGTCCGGGCGGCGGAGCTGACGGCCGGTCGGTGCTTGCCTCGGTAGGAAGCCATTTCCCTCTCTGCCCACCACACCTGCGCGATCGACTCGGGTTCGGGGCCCGGGATGTCGATCGGTCCCTGTCCGGGCGGTTTTCTCTCACTCGGGGTTGGTGCCGGGGTCGCTGGACAGGGCTCGGTGTGCGACATCCCGGATCTTGCTCGTGGTCGGTCGGGGCCAACCGAAGAGCGACGGTACGTAACCGGGAGCGCGAGTCCAAACGTTCCATTGTGTGGCGCACATCACTGTAACGCTTTGCAGTGATCCGCCGAGATGGCTGTTTAGCCAGCTCAGACCGCCGTTACCATCTCGTTTCCGTTCCGAGATCTGTCGAGATGGATCACGTTAAGTGAGGCATGGCTCACGTTGCCGACCCCCCTGAGTAGCGGCTCGTCAGCCGCCGGCGAAGGGCGGGAGCACGTCCAGCCGCGACCCGGACGGCACCGGCGTGCCGCGGTCCCGGACCGCCACGCCGTCCAGCAGGAAGCTGCACGCCGCCAGCACCCGCTCCAGCCCGTCCCCGTGCCGCGCGCGCACCGCGTCGAGCGCCTGCGCCACGGTGGGCCCGCCGGGCAGCTCGAAGCTCTCCTCCGGCACCCCGGCCGCCGCCCGCGCGCCGGCGAAGTACCGGACCGTCAACTGGACCAACGCTCAGCCCCCGATCGCGCTCATCGGCCGGTCCGGCTGCTGGAACCCGGCGTCATTGATGCCGTGCCCGGCCGCCTTCGCCCACGAGTTCGCCCGCCACCGGTCGGCGATCTCCCCGTCCGACGCGCCGCCGCGCAGCAGCGCCCGCAGGTCCGTCTCCGACCGGCTGAACAGGCAGTTGCGCACCTGGCCGTCGGCGGTCAGCCGGGTCCGGTCGCACGCCGCGCAGAACGGCCTGGTCACGGACGCGATCACGCCCACCGCGGCGGGCCCGCCGGCCACCAGCCACCGCTCCGCCGGCGCGCCGCCCCGCTCGCCGGGCTCCGGCGTCAGCTCGAACTCCGTCCGCAGCTCCGCCAGGATCTCCTCGGCGGTCACCATGTCGCCCCGGTCCCAGCCGTGCTGCGGGTCCAGCGGCATCTGCTCGATGAACCGGAGCTGGTAGCCGTGCGCCAGGCAGAACCGCAGCAGCGGCACGGCCTCGTCCTCGTTCACGCCGCGCATCAGCACCGAGTTGACCTTGACCGGCGTCAGGCCCGCGTCCCGCGCGGCGGCCAGCCCCTCGAACACGTCCGCCAGCCGGTCCCGCCTGGTCAGCGTGCGGAACCGGACCGGGTCCAGGGTGTCCAGCGAGACGTTCACCCGGTTCAGCCCGGCCGCCACCAGCGCGGCGGCCCGCCGGTCCAGGCTCACGCCGTTCGTGGTCATGGAGATCCGGGGCCGCGGCTCCAGCGCCGCCGTCGCCGCGATGACGGCCTCCAGACCGGGCCGCAGCAGCGGCTCGCCGCCGGTGAACCGGACGTCCGTGACGCCCAGCCGGGTCACCGCGACGCCGATCAGCCGCGTCAGCTCGTCGTCGGTGAGCAGCTCCGGCTTCGGCAGCCAGTCCAGGCCCTCGGCGGGCATGCAGTAGGTGCAGCGCAGGTTGCACCGGTCGGTCAGCGACACGCGCAGGTCGGTCGCGACCCGGCCGAAGCGGTCGACCAGCAGCGCGGAATCCGGCCGCGCGGACATTTCGGACGTGCCCCGCACGGTGGGTAGGCCCAGCTCGACTGCTGTCACCCCTACCAGGGTAATGCGCCGCCGGCGGAGGGCGCCGGAACCGGCCTGGAGACAGCTCGGAGGAAGATGCCGGCCGAACTCTCTCACCGGCTAAATTACTTGACATGAAGAGCGAGCACGACGTCCCCGCCGACGAGTTGGAGCGGTTCGGCTTCTACGCCCGCGAGGCCAGCACGCTCACCATCCTGTTCCACAGCCGCGTGGCCGAGCAGATGGGCCTGTCGCCGACCGACGAGAAGTGCCTCGACCTGGTCGTGCGCGCCGAGGACCCGATCACGGCGGGCCGCATCGCCGAGCTGTCCGGCCTGTCGACCGGCGCGGTGACCGGGGTGATCGACCGGCTGGAGAAGGCCGGGTACGTGCGTCGGGTGCGCGACCCGCACGACCGCCGCAAGGTGCTGGTGGAGGTCACCATGGCGGACCACCGGTTCGACCACCTCTTCATCGGCGCCCAGGAGACCCTCCGCGAGGTGTTGGCGCAGTTCACACCGGATGAGCGGAGAGTGCTGGAGCACTACAACAAGACCCTGATCGAGGTCTTCCGGAGACGCGTCATCGACGCCTGAGCCGGCAGCATGGCGGCCATGGCCGAGCAGTGGAACTACCTGATGGACATGGACGGCGTGCTCGTGCACGAGGAGCACCCGATCCCCGGTTCGAGCGAGTTCGTGGCGGAGCTGACCGCGCACGGCATCCCGTTCCTCGTGCTCACGAACAACTCCATCTACACACCGCGCGACCTGCGTGCCCGGCTGGCCCGCACCGGCCTGGAGGTGCCGGAGACGGCCATCTGGACCTCCGCCCTCGCGACCGCGAAGTTCCTCGACTCGCAGCGGCCGGGCGGGTCGGCGTTCGTGATCGGCGAGGCCGGCCTGACCACGGCGCTGCACGAGATCGGGTACGTGCTGACCGACCGCGACCCGGACTACGTGGTGCTCGGCGAGACCCGCACGTACAGCTTCACGGCCATCACCAAGGCGATCCGGCTGGTGGAGGAGGGCGCGAAGTTCATCGCGACCAACCCCGACGCGACCGGGCCGTCCCGCGAGGGCTCGCTGCCCGCGACCGGCTCGATCGCGGCCCTGATCGAACGCGCCACCGGCCGCGAGCCGTACTACGTGGGCAAGCCGAACCCGCTGATGATGCGGTCCGCGCTGCGGGCGCTGGGCGCGCACTCGGCGAACACGCTGATGATCGGCGACCGGATGGACACCGACGTGCGGTCCGGCCTGGAAGCCGGGCTGCGCACCATCCTGGTGCTGACCGGCATCTCGTCGGCGTCCACCGCCGAGCTGTACCCGTACCGGCCGACGCGGGTGGTCAAGTCCATCGCGGACCTTCTCGGCAACTCCGCGGACCCGTTCCCCGACGAGGCGTGACACCTGACCGGGGGTCACCCCCATGAGGACTGGGCGTGCCACCCGACCGGAACTCACCCCGGAGGGGGAGGCCGATCGCCCGACGATCCTCCCGCCGGGGGTGGCCGTCCGGCCCAACCCACGCCCGCGTTGATCCACTTCTACGCACCGCGGGGCAACGTCGCTTATCGTCGCAACTGTGGACCGACCGCTGTTCGTGGTAGGCGACGTGCACGGGCACCTCGCCGAGCTGACCCGCGCCCTGCACGCCCGCGACCTGGTGGATGAAGCAGGCGACTGGGCGGGCGGCGACGCGGAGCTGTGGTTCCTCGGCGACTTCGTGGACCGGGGCCCGGACGGCATCGGCGTCATCGAGTTCGTCATGCGCCTGTCCGAGCAGTCCGGCGGCCGGGTGGACGCCCTGATCGGCAACCACGAGGTCCTGCTGCTCGGGATGCACCGGTTCGGCGACGAGCACGTGCCGAACGCGCCGACCCCGCGCAGCTTCGCCCGGAGCTGGCTGCTCAACGGCGGCCTGCGCAGCGACCAGGACCGGCTGACCGACAAGCACATCGAGTGGCTCACCACCCGCCCGGCGCTGCACCGGGTGGACGACCACCTGCTCATGCACTCCGACACGCTGGCGTACCTGGAGTGGGGCTCGACCATCGCCGAGGTGAACGCCGCCGTCCACGGGGTGCTGGCGGGGCACGACCTGGACGCCTGGTGGGAGTGCTGGCGGAAGATGACGACCCGGTACGCGTTCCGGGGGCCGGACGGCGGCGCGGTCGCCGCCGCGCTGCTGGACGCGCTGGGCGGGTCCGAGGTGGTGCACGGGCACAGCGTGATCGCCGACCAGCTCGGCGTGCCGCCGGAGGAGATCGACGGGCCGCTGCGGTACGCCGACGACAAGGTGCTGGCGATCGACGCCGGGCTGTACAGCGGGGGGCCGTGCCTGGTGGTGCGGCTGGACGGCGGCGGCCTAGGGGGCGGGGACGATGACCTTGCCGAGCGGCATGAGCGAGACCGGGACCATCTTGAAGTTCGCGACGCCGAGCGGGATGCCGATGATCGTGACGCACAGCAGGACACCGCTGACCAGGTGGCCGATCGCCAGCCAGAACCCGGCCACGACGATCCAGATGACGTTGCCGACCAGTGACGGCGCGCCCGCGTCCGGCCGGTCCACGATGGTCCGCCCGAACGGCCACAGGGCGTAGTTCGCGATCCGGAACGCCGCCAGCCCCCACGGGATCGTGATGATCAGGATGCAGCAGACGATCCCGGTCAGCACGTATCCGATGGCGAGCCAGAACCCGCTCAGCACCAGCCATATCAGGTTCAGGATGATCCGCACCGCACCATCTTGCCCGAACGCCGGCCACGGTGATGCGGCCAAGCGGATCACCGTGCGGTCACGGGTGGACGGCGGGTCTCAGGCGAGCAGGGCCGTGGCCACCAGCACCACGGCGCGCACGCCGTCGTGCCGCGGGGTGAGCAGGTGGCTGAGCGCCACCCGAACGACGGTCTCCGCGACCAGCTCGGCCCGTTCGGCGGGCAGCCACGGCCAGTGCCGGCGCACGTGCTCCAGGAACACGTCCGTGGCGGAGGACAGCACCGCGTGCCCCCTCGTGGTCACCAGCGGCAGCATGTCCTCGGCGTTCGTGCCGCTGAGCACGGAACTGCTCAGCGGGTCCTTCGCGGCCAGGTCGAACACGAAGCGCGCGGCCTCGCGGATGCCGTCGACCGGATCGGGCGTGTCCGCGAGCCGCCGCCGGACGCCGTCCACGAACTCCTCCGTCTTGTGGAGGGCGACGGCGTGCACGATCCGTTCCTTGTTGCCGAACTCGTTGTAGACGGTCTGCCGGCTCACGCCCGCCCTGGTGGCCACGTCCGCCATCCGCAGGCCGCGGAAGCCGTGCGCCGCCAGCAGGTCCGCTGCGGCATCCACTAACGAGCGGGTGAGTTCGGTCACGGCCCCCAAGCTTTACACAGAGTGGCTTTTTGTAAAGCCCGTAGAGTGCGGACGTGTCGCTGACCGTGGGATTCGACCTGGACATGACGCTCATCGACCCCAGACCGGGCATGGCGGCGGTGATGGACGCGGTGGCCGCCGAATCCGGCTACCCGCTCGACGGCGCGCACTTCGCGGCGAACCTCGGCCCGCCGCTGGACATGGTCTACCGCGACTTCGGCGTGCCCGAGGAGGACGTCCCGGACCTCGTCGCCCGGTTCCGGCAGTTGTACCCGGAGATCGTCATCCCGGCGACGGTCGCGCTGCCCGGCGCGGAGCAATCGCTTGCGGCGGTGCGTGAGCTGGGTGGCAGCGCGGTCGTGGTGACCGGGAAGTACCGCGCCAACGCCGCCCTGCACCTGGCCGCGTTCGGGTGGGAGGTCGACCACCTGTTCGGCGAGCTGTGGTCCACGGGGAAGGCGGAGGCGCTGAAGGCCCGGGGCGCTGCGGCGTACGTCGGCGACCACGTCGGGGACGTGCGGGGCGCGCAGGCGGCGGGCGCGGTGGCCGTGGGGGTGCCGACCGGGCCTTGTTCGGCGGCCGAACTCACGGCGGAAGGCGCTGACGTGGTGCTCTCGTCGTTGGCCGAGTTCCCCGACTGGTTGCGGGAGCACGCTCCCCGGCTCGCGGACGGGAGCTTCGCGCGGCGCTAGCCAGGTCCGGTGCCGGCTATCTGCTGTGTCGCCTTCGTGCGGCGCTGACCAGGCGCGACGCCGGCCAGGCCCGGTGCGGGCTAGGCGTGCGGACGGCGGCGGGAGCCGCGGACGGCGCCGTACACGCCGAGCGCCAGCCCGGCCGGGGCCAGCAGCCAGCCGGCGGCGAACACCCAGGCCGGCAGGCCTCGTTCACCCGCGATGAACATCGCCGCGATCGCCACGACGCCGAGCGCGAACAGCGCCACCGCCGGCGGCATCAGCTTCGAAGTCGACATGGGGTGAGCGTAGTCGCGCGGGTGGTCGCGCGATCGGAGGTGCCCCGACAGGGGTCTTCTGGATAGTCTGGTGGGACGCGTCCTGGGCACGCCTGGGGCGCGTTCGTCGTGTGGTTGCAGAGGATTGGTGAGCGCGGTGCCGACCGGCAAGGTCAAGTGGTACGACTCGGAAAAGGGCTTCGGCTTCGTCACGCAGGACGGTGGCGAGGACGTGTACGTGCGGAAATCCGCGCTGCCTCCGGGCGTCGAGGGCCTCAAGGCCGGACAGCGCATCGAGTTCGGCATGGCCGAGGGGCGGCGCGGGCCGCAGGCCCTGTCGGTCCGGCTGATCGACCCCGCCCCCTCGGTGGCGGAGGCGCGGCGGCGGCCGGCCGAGGAGCTGCACGGCCTGATCGAGGACATGATCAAGCTGCTGGAGGTCAAGGTGCAGCCCGAGCTGCGGCGCGGGCGGTACCCGGACCGCAAGAACACCAAGCTGATCGCCGACGTGGTCCGGGCGGTCGCCCGGGAGCTGGACCCGTAAAGCCGACCCGGGAAGCCGGGGAGCCGGACCGGTGAGGCCGGCTACCGGCGGTCCTCCACCGAGAGGATCCAGGTCCCCCTGGCCACGAAGTCGAACGCGCCGGTGGTGCTCGACTCGATCCGGGAGCCGTACTGCTGGACCTCGACGCTCTCCAACCGGTCGTCGGGGTTCGGCAGCACGAGGGTGTAGGCGTACTTCGGGTCGCGTTCGGTGAACAGCTTGCTGCGCAACGGCTCCTGCGGCTCGCCCCGCGCGTTGCGGTAGGTGAACTTCACCGACCAGGCGGTCTCGGCGAGGTCGCCCGGAACCGAGATCTGCACCGGCTTGCCCGGCCGCACCCGCAGCACGCCGGCGGCCCGGCTGTCCGCCGTGCAGTTCTCCGACTTCACGTCGCAGTACTGGGTCGGCTTGACGTTGACCGTCTTGCCGTCGGCGTGGAACGTCACCTCGGGGCTGGTGGGCGCGGCGCAGCCCGCGACGACCAGGAGCAGCAGGAACGGCAGTACTCGGCGCACGGGCAGGCAGCCTACGGCGTCACCGGGGTCGGGCGGATCGGGCGGTCGCCACCCAGGCCCGGGATGAGGGTGCTGCCCTGCCGGGACAGGATCGTCTGCGCCAGGCCGCAGGCCAGCAGGCCGGACAGGACCGTGAAGCCGATCCAGTACTCGGTCGGCAGCAGCACGCCCACGGCCCCGCCGAAGACCCAGCCGAGCTGGAGGATCGTCTCCGAGCGGCCGAACGCGGACGCCCGGGACTGCTCCGGGAGGTCGTCCTGGATCACGGCGTCCAGGCTGACCTTCGCCAGCGAGCTGGCGGTCGCGCCGACCAGGCCCACGGCCGCGGCCGTGATCAGGCCGGGCAGGATCGCGGCGAGGACGGTCGTGACGAACGCCGCGACCAGGCAGCCGATCACCACCTGGTCGGGTGCGCCGAAGTGCAGCCTCGCGCCCACCGCGTTGCCGAGGAAGCTGCCGATGCCCGCCGCGCCTGCGATGACGCCCAGCAGCAGGAGCTGCATGAAGGCGTCGCCTTCGGTCTGCGCGCGGACCACGAAGGCCGCGAACAGCATCAGGAAGCCGGTGAGCATCCGGATCGCGCCGTTGCCCCACAGCGCCACCACGACGGTGCGGCCGAGAGGTTGGCGGGTGAGCTGCGGCTGGGCGCGCAGGGAGGTCGGGACCTCGCCTTCGGTCACCTCCACCCAGGACGGGATGCGGAGGCAGAACCAGGCGTTGACCAGGCACAGGACCGCCGTGAACCACAGCGCGCCCGGTGAGCCGAAGATGTTCGCGAAGCCCGCCGCCACCAGCCCGAACACCCCGCCCGCCGCCAGGCCGAAGATGGTCATCCGGGCGTTGGTCTTCGACAGGGTGATGTCCCGCGGCAGGACGCGGGGCGTGATGGCGGCCTTGAGCACGGTGAACGACTTCGACAGCACCATGCTGCCCAGCGCCGCCGGGTAGAGGCCCCAGTTGTCGAAGTTCATCGCCATGACGACGGACAGCACGACGCGCAGCACGCAGGCCGCGGCCAGGGCGAACCTGCGGCCGTGCTGGATGCGGTCCAGGGCCGGGCCGATCACCGGGGCCACCAGGGCGAACGGGGCCACCGTGATCAGCAGGTAGAGCGCGACCTTGCCCTTGCTCTCGCCGGTCGCGGCGGAGAAGAACAACGTGTTGGCCAGCGCGACGGCCATCGCGGCGTCGGCGGCGTAGTTCATCATCACCGAGTACGTCAGCGACGACAGGCCGGACTGCTTGGCCCCGTCCGCGTGGGCCGCCTTGCGGAACGCCGCCACCGCCTGGGCGCTGAGCTGCCGCGTCCGCCACAACGCCACCCTGGTGACGGTGAGCTTCCGCGGCATGGTCGGGGCGGTGGGGCGGTCCCCGGACGGCGGTCCCTGAGGCGGCGGTCCCTGAGGCGGCGGTCCCTGGGAGGGGGTGCCCTGCTGCGGGGCGCCGTGCTGCGGCGGGGGTTGGGGCGGTCCCTGAGGTGGCCCCTGGGGCGGGCCTTGCGGCGGGCCCTGTGTCGGGTAGGGCCGGGTGCGCGGCTTGTACTCGTCGTCTTCCCACGGGTACCGCCGCGACGGGTCTTCCGGCCGTTGACGCGTCACAGGGTCAATCCTGCCTCACCGGCACCCCGCTGTCTCAGACATTGCTCCCGGTGAGCACGGTGGCGACGGTCTCGCCCGGGATGTCGTGGACGGCGAGGGCGGCCAGACCCGCCGCGCCGGCCGGCTCCAGGACCAGGCCCAGGGTGCGCAGGGCGAGGTCGGACGCGGCCCTGATGGCGTCGTCGGCCACCAGCACGATGTCGTCCACGAGTGCCCGCAGGCGCGGGACCGCTTCCGGCACGGGCACGCGGACCGCGATGCCGTCCGCGATCGTGTCCACCGGCCCGGAGTAGGTTTCGCCCGCCCAGGCACGGGCCACCGCCGGCGCGCCGGCCGCGCAGACGCCGACGATCCGGGTGCGCGGCGAGTGCTCCCGGAGCCAGCGGGCCATGCCGGTGACGAGGGCTCCGTCGCCGACCGGGACGACCGCGGTGTCGATCTCCAGGCCCGCGTGCAGCAGCTCCACGGCGATGCTGCCCGCGCCCTCGGCGATCGCCGGATCGCGGCCGTCCTCCACGAACACCGCGGCGGTCCGGTCGGCGTGGTGGCGGGCGGCTTCCTTGGCCGCCGTGAAATCGCCGTCGACCTCGATGACGGCCGCGCCGAGCGAGCGCATCCGGCGGACCTTGTCCGGGACGGCGGCGTTCGACACGAAGACCTCGACCGGGAAGCCGCGGTTGCGGCCCGCGTAGGCGACGGCCTGGCCGAAGTTGCCCGCCGACGCGCACACCACGGTCTCGCCGACCGGCAGGGTGGTGGCCAGGAAGTCGGCGCCCCGGCCCTTGAAGCTGCGCAGCGGGTTCGCCGTCTCGACCTTGACCAGGACCCGCCTCCCCAGCTCGGCGCAGAGCTGCTCGTCCACGTACTGCGGGGTGTCGCGGAAGACCGGGTCGATGGTCTTGGCGGCGCGGGCGATGTTCTCCAGGGTGATGTACACGGCTCGACGGTAGAGCGGGCGCCGGTGGGCGCGATTGAAACTTTTCCCGCCGTGACGCAAGATTTTTGCGTGGACGACCTCGATCGCCGACTGCTCGACCAGCTCCAGCGCGATGCCGGGCGGACCCTGCACGAGCTGGGCGAGCTGGTCGGTCTGTCGCCGAGCGCGGTGCAGCGCCGGATCACCCGCTACCGGGAGTCCGGGGTGCTGACCGGGGAGGTCGCCGTGCTCGACGCGGCGAAGCTGGGCGGGATGCTGTTCATCGTGCTGGTCGCGCTCGAACGCGAGTCGAACGCGCACCACCGCCGGTTCGCCGAGCGGATGCGGAGCACGCCCGAGGTCCAGCAGTGCTACGAACTCGCCGGGCGGTGGGATTACCTGATCGTGTTGTCGACGTCCGACATGACCCGGTTCCGCGAGTTGGGCGACGAGCTGTTCCAGCAGGACGAGAACGTGCGGCGGTACGAGACGTTGCCGGTGTTCGACGCGGTGAAGACCGGGCTCGCGGTCACTTTGCGTTGAGCCGGACGCGGAAGATGGTCGGCCAGTTCTTGCCGGTGACCAGGAACTCGTCGGTGCCCGGCACGGCCGCGATGCCGTTGAGCACGTTGTCCTTCGGCACGTCCGCGGGCCGCAGCGAGCTGAGGTCGACGGTGGCCAGCACGTCCCCGGTGCCGGGGTCGATCTTCACCACCTCGTCGAGCTGCCACAGGTTCGCCCACACCTGGCCGCCGACGCACTCCAGCTCGTTGATCCGCACCAGCGGGATGCCGTTGCGCCGCACGGTGACGCGGCCGGTCTCGGCGAACGTCTCCGGGTCGCGGAACCGGAGTTCCTCGGTGCCGTCGCTCATCACCAGCCGGCCGCCGTCCCGGCACAGGCCCCAGCCCTCGCCGTCGTACGTGACGCGCTTCACCTCTTCCAGCGTCCCCCGGTCGCGCTGGATGGCGATGCCGTTCTGCCAGGTGATCTGCCAGATCCGGTCGCCGACCACGGTCACGCCCTCGCCGAACAGCGGCGACGGCAGCTCGACCTGCTGCCGGACCTCGCCGGTGGCGGGGTCGAGGCGGCGGAGGGTCGACTGGCCCGCCAGGCCCGTGCCCTCGTAGAGGACGCCGTCGACCAGTTCCAGCCCCTGCGTGAACGCCGAGGTGTCGTGCGGGATCGTGCCCAGCACTTCCACGCCCTTCACGGGCTGTTCCGGCCCGCTCGGCGGACTGGTGCACGCCGCCGACAGGACGAGGACCGAAGCCATCAGGAGCCACCGCACGTCCGAAAGGGTGGCACGTGTGCACGAGCCTGCGAAGACGTGCGGCACAATTCACCTGTGACCGCCACGCCGACCCAGCAGCCCGATCCAGTGCTCGCCGACCCGGTACTCGTCGAAGCCGGGGCGGTTTCGCTCGCGCGGGCCGCCGCGCAGGAGGAGGCCGGCGCCGAACCCGTCGGCGACCACGTGGGTGTGCTCGCCGAGGACGAGGCGTCGGTGACCCACCTGTTCGAGGCCGAGCACGCCGGCTACCGGGGCTGGAACTGGGCGGTGACCGTCGCGTTCGCGGGCGCGGGCACGCCGGTCTCGGTCTCCGAGGTGGTGCTGCTGCCGGGCCAGGACGCGCTCGTCGCGCCGGACTGGGTGCCGTGGAACGAACGGGTCCGCGCGGGCGACCTGGGCGTCGGCGACCTGCTGCCGCCCCGGGAGGACGACCCCCGCCTGGCCCCCGGCTACGTGGGCTCCGACGACCCCGCGGTCGAGGAGGTCGCGCTGGAGGTCGGGCTCGGCCGGGTGCGCGTGCTGTCCCGCGAGGGCGTGCTGGACGCCGCGGCCCGCTGGCAGGGCGGCGACTACGGTCCGCGCAGCGACATGGCCCGCAGCGCGCCCGCGAAGTGCGGCACCTGCGGTTTCTACGCGCGGGTGGCCGGTTCCCTGGGTGCCGCGTTCGGCGTGTGCGCGAACGAGTTGACGCCGGCCGACGGCCACGTGGTGCACGTCGAGTACGGCTGTGGCGCGCACTCCGAGGTGGAGGTCGAGAACAGCCCGGCGGTGCCGGTGGCCGACCTGGTCTACGACGACGCTGTGCTCGACGTCGAGGTGAACCCGGCGGGTTCCGTGACTGCGGCGGACCCGGCGTCCGAGTCCGGGCAGTGAGCCGCGACCCGTTCGGCACGGAGGCCCTGCGCGAGTCGGTCCTGGCGGCGTGGCGGGGGTCGCCCACCCGCTTCCGCGAGGACGCCAACGCCGAGGAGGACCTGCGGCTCGGCGGCTACCGCGACCGGCTGCTGGTCGAGCTTGCGCAGAACGCCTCCGACGCGGCCGGCGACACGCCCGGCGTGCTGCGGCTGTCCCTGGTGGACGGCGAGCTGCGCGCGGCGAACACCGGCTCGCCGCTCACCGCGTCCGGCGTGGCCGCGCTGGCGTCGTTGCGCGCGTCCGCCAAGTCGACCGACACCGTGGGCCAGTTCGGCGTCGGCTTCGCCGCCGTGCTGGCCGTGACCGACGCGCCCCGGGTGGTGTCGACGTCGGGCGGTGTGCTGTTCTCCGCGTCCCGGACGCGGCAGGCCGTGCCCGAGCTGGCGTCCGCGCGCGGCGGCGACGTGCCGGTGCTGAGGCTGGTGTGGCCGACCGACGAGGCGGACCTGCCCGCGGGCTTCGACACCGAGGTGCGGCTGCCGCTGAAGGTCGACGGCCCGTCGCTGCTGGCCGAGTTCGCCGAGCAGGTGCCGGACCTGCTGCTGGCCCTGCCCGGTCTGCGCCGGGTGGAGGTCGGCTCCGACACGTGGGAGCGCACCGAGGACGGCGGCGTGGTCGTGCTGACCGGTCCGGCCGGCTCGGCGCGGTGGCGGGTGCACCGGGTGGGCGGCGAACTGCCGTCGTCGCTGGTGCAGGGCGTCGAGTCGCGTGCGCACTGGACGGCCTGCTGGGCGTGGCCGATGGACGAGCCGCTGACCGGGGACGTGTTGCACGCCCCGACGCCGACCGACGAGAAGATGTCGCTGCCCGCCCGCCTGATCGCGACGCTGCCGGTCGAGCCCTCGCGGCGGCGGGTCCTGGTCGGCGCGGCGGCCTCCTACGTGCTCGACCGGGCCGCGCTCGCCTACCCCGACCTGGTGACGGCCCTGCCCGCGGTGGACCGCACGGCGCTGGTGCCGCTGCCCGGCTTCCCGCTGTCCGAAGTGGACGGTCTGCTGCGGGACGGCGTGCTCGCCGCGCTGCGCAAGGCCTCCTGGCTCCCGCTGGCCAGCGGCGACTGGGCGGCTCCCGCGTCCGCGAAGGTGCTGGACGCCCCGTCGGAGGACCTGGTCGAGCTGCTGGAGGACGTGGTGCCCGGCCTGCTCGACGCCGAGCTGACCCTGCCCGAGCACGCGAAGGCGCTGGCCGCGCTGGAAGTCCCCCGGATGTCGGTCTCCGAGGTGGTCGCGGCGCTGGCCGGCGTCGGCGGCGACCCGGAGTGGTGGCGCCAGGTCTACCAGGCGCTGACCCCGCTGGCGGATGTCGACTCCGCCGCGCGCGAGGAGATGGGCAGCCTGCCCGTGCCGCTCGCGGACGGGCGTCTGGTGAGTTCGCCGCGCGGTGTGCTGCTGCTGTCCTCGGACTTCTCGGTGGAGCTGTCCGGGATGCGCGTCGTGCACCCGGCAGCCGCCCACCCGTTGCTGCTGCGCCTGGGCGCGACCGAAGCCGGACCGGCCGAGCTGCTGGACTCGGACGCGGTGCGCGAGGCCGTGCACCGGAGCCTGGACGACCCGGCGATGGACGGCCCGGACCTGGTGCGGACCGTCCTGTCGCTGGTGGCACGCGCCGGCGGGCGGCCGTGGCTGGGCGAGCTGGCGCTGCCCGACGCGGCCGGCGAGTGGCGGCGGGCGGACGAGCTGGCGCTGCCCGACTCGGCCCTGCTGTCCGTGCTCGAAGCCGACGCGCCCATCGGCGTCCTGGACTCGGCGCTCGCCGCCGAGTGGCCGCGGTCCGTGCTGACCGACGTGGGCGTTCTCGACGGGTTCACCGTCGTGGAGGACGACGCGCCGACCGAGCCCGACCACGACCTGGCCGACGAGGGCTACTGGTGGGACGCCGCCGAGGAGCCGCCGTCGCACGTGCGGGGCATCCGCGACCTGGACCTGGTGGCCCGCGACAAGTGGCCGGACGCGCTGCGGCTGATGGCCGCCGACCCGGTGACCTGGCGCGCGGTGACCGAGCCGGACGGCTACACCGGCTGGTGGCTGGCCCGGTACGCGACCTTCGACGGCGTGCCGCTCGGCTCGTGGCGGCTGCCCGACGCGGCCGGCCTGGACGGCCTTTACGACGTGGTGCCCGACGTGGACCTGCCGCCGCACGTGCTGGCGGCGGCCGGCGTGCGGACGTCCCTGACCGTGCTGGACGAGGACGACGTCACCGATCTGCTGGGGCGGTTGGGAGACCCGGAGCGCAAGCTGTCCGACGCCCTGGTGCTGCGGGTGCACGCGGCGCTGGCGGAGGTCGCGGACGCGGTGAGCGTCGAGCCACCGGACCGGGTGCGCGTGCTGACCGGCGAGGCGGCGCCCGCCGACGACGTGGTGGTGCTGGACCTGCCGTGGCTGCTGGGCGTGCTGCCCGGCAACCAGGTGCTGGCCGCCGAGGGCGCGGCGGAGGTGCTGGCCGAACTGCTCGCGCTGCCGCTGGCGTCCGAGGAGGTCAGCGGGGAGGTCGTCGGGGAGGGCGACGAGGTCGTGTGGTCGGACCTGGGCGCGGTGCGGCTGGCGTGCGACCTGCTGGGCGTGGAGCTGCCGATCAGCCCGGTGATCGTGCACGACGAGCTGGTGGTGGCGTTCGAGGGCGAGCAGCACGAGGTGTCGTGGTGGGTCGCCGACGACGTGCCGCACGCGGCCGACAGTCCGGAAGGCCTGGCGCGGGCGTTGGCGTGGGCGACCGGGCGGTGGGCGGACCGGCACACGTTCGCGGCCTTGATCACGGACCCGACGCCGACCGTGCTGCTCGGCTGAACCCCGGCGCTCGCTCTTCGCCGAGCAGGTGCACGGCAAGGTGAAGGCGTCGTGTCACCGGGCGGCTCCGGCGGCGAGGGTGGTGGATCCGGCGGCGGTGGGGGTCAGGTCGCGCAGCCACCGTTCGCAGCCGATGGTCTGCTCGACCATGATCGGGGTGGCGTCGCTGGTCCAGATGCCGGTCAGCGCGGACCGGAGCCGGGTGGGGTCGACCAGCCCCAGGTCGGCCAGCCTGGCGTCCTGGCACAGGGTCAGCAGGTCCGCGCGGTAGAGGGGCAGGGCGGCGTGCTCGGGTGTGGTGCCGCCCTTGGTCGTGCGGGTCAGGCAGTGGTCCGGGACGATGCCGCGCATCGCCTCGACCAGCAGCGGCTTGTACCGCCAGGGGGTGGTGCGCTCGTGCGGGCGCCCGGTCAGGCAGGCCTCGACGACCCGGTCGTCCAGGAACGGCGCGGCCAGCGGCAACCCGGCCGCCGGCGCGGCCATGGCGGCGCGGCGCATCGTCCGGCCGGCGCAGCGCGCCAGTCGGACGGCGTCGTGCGTGACCCAGTCCGACATCGGCGCGGGCGTCCGGTCCGCGGCCTCGATCAGCAGTTCCCGCGCCAGCCGCACGGCGTCGGCACTCGCCCACGGGGCGAGCGTCACCGAGCCGGGGGAACGGTCGTCGGGGGCGGTGAGGGTGCGGGCCAGCCGCAGCAACTCGCTGCGCTCATCGCGCGGCGCGGTGAGCCGCCGCCACACCGTCGGCCACGACCAGCGGTGCAGGGCGCTCATCCCGCGCAGGTGGGACAGCCCGAGCCGGGGGCGGCGTCGCAGCAGCGCGGGCAGGTAGCTCACCGGGGCCGGCAGCACTTCGTCGCCGCCGTCACCGGTCAGGTGCAGTTGCGCTCCGCGTGCGGTGAGCAGGCGGGCGCGTTCCCGGTCCTCGGCCCGCAGGTGGATGTCCGGGTACGGCTCGTCGTTGGCCATCCCGGTGCACAGGATGTCCTGGTACGGAGCGGGAAGGTCGTCGTCGGTCACGACGAGCCGGTCCAGCTTGCCCAGACCGGCGGCGGCGATGCCGGCCCAGTAGCCGTCGTCGTCGGCGGGGTCGGTGCTCGCGACGGTGAACGCCGTCAACCGGTCCATCCCGGCGACGGCCACCGAGCAGATCGCGGTGGAGTCCACCCCACCGGACAGGTCGGCGCTGACCGTGCGCCCTGACCGGGTCCGCGCGCCGACCGCCGTGACCAGTGCCTGGCGCAGGAGGGGCGCCGCGTCGGTCAGCGACAGCGTCGGCGGCGGGGGCCGCCACCAGCCCACCGTCCGGGCCGGCGTCCGGGGGGTGAGCAGCAGGTAGTCCTCCTCGGGCACCGCGGCGACCCCGTGCCAGTACGACCCACCCGTCAGCGCCGGCGGCGGCTGCGGGTACATCAGGCAGGTGACGAGCTGCCGCTCGTCCAGGCCGGCGCCGGTCAGCCGGGCCAGCGTGTCCGCCCGGTCGGCGGCGACGTCCACCTCGCCCATCCGGGTGTGGAACACCCGGCGCACCCCCGAGACGCTGCCCTGGGCCCGCACCACCCCGTCCACGCTGGCCACGAGGTGGAAGCTGCCGGCCAGCGAGCCCGCCACCCGGTCCAGGCCGGCCGGTCCGGCAACCTGGTGGGTGAGCAGTGCGAGTTCTCCGATCGAGGCCGGGCAGTACCCCAGCACGGCCACCCTGGTCCGCCCGGCCGAGGCCAGCAGCAGGTCCCGCGAGTCCCACCGGCCCATCAGCCAGGGCCGCCCGGACGGGTGATCGACGCGTCGGGACACCGCCCAGCGCCCTGCCGCCGTGGCCATCGCGGTGGCCACGGCGGAAGCGGAGTCATCGTCCGGCAGGACGACGAACCACTCCTCGCCGTGGCCCCCGTCGGCGGCCGAAAGGCCCCTGTTCATACCTGTCGCCTCGCCGGCTCGCCGTTGTCGCCGTCAGCCCTCATTCTTCTGGCGACGCCGGCTGTCCCGATCCCTTCCCCGGGAGCCGAGGGTCAGCGAGGCGAAGCTGCCGACCATCACCAGCGCCGGCTTCACGTATGGAGACGGTTTCTTCTGCATGACGAACCTCTTCCTGATCGTGGGATCGGAAATGTCGCCGTGGCACGGCCGGTTCACCCACCCGCGTTCGCCGGACCCGGCGTGCGAATGGGGTGCCCGGCCGACGCGGGCTCTCACCGAACACGGCCATGTTCGCCACATCCAGTGACCGCGTGACAAGAAGTGACCGAGGCGAAGACCTTCCGTGCCGCCTAGTCGACCAGACCCTGCTGGGCCGTCCGCGAACCCCGGCGGGCCGCTGATCGTTGCCACCGGAAGACGCCATAGCCGATCAGGCCGAGCCCCGCACCGCTCAGGCAGGCCCACAAGAGAGTGGTGTGCGACCGGAAGAAGACCAACACGACCAGGAAGGCCAGCAGCCACAGCCCGGTGCCGACCACGATGGCAGGCACGGGGTCGGCCAGCCGGGCCGGCAGCGGCGGCGGGGCGGGCGGCGATTGGGTCTGTTCGGCCACGTCAGGCAGGCTACCTGCCGGAAACGCGGGCACGGCGCGTCGCGCCCCACCCGGCACACCGACCACAAGGGAGACGAGATGGCCACGAGGGCCGGCCTGGACGGCTTCTTCAAGATCACCGAACGCGGCTCCACCGTCGGCCGGGAAGTGCGCGGCGGGCTGGTCACGTTCGTGACGATGGCCTACATCGTGGTGCTCAACCCGCTGATCCTGGGCAGCTTCGCGGCGGACGACCCGGCGGCGAAGAAGGACCTGTTCGGCGCGATCCTGCCGGTGTCGCAGGTGGCCGCCGTCACAGCCCTGGTCGCCGGTGTGATGACCATCCTGTTCGGACTCGTCGCCAACTACCCGTTCGCGCTCGCCACCGGCCTGGGCATCAACACGTTCGTGGCGGTGAGCATCGTCCCGATGATGACGTGGCCGGAGGCGATGGGCCTGGTCCTGGTCAACGGCCTCGTGGTGCTGCTGCTCGTGGTCACCGGGGTGCGCACGGCGGTGTTCAACGCGGTGCCGCCGGAGCTGAAGGCGGCGATCGCGGTCGGCATCGGGCTGTTCATCACCTTCATCGGGCTGGTGGACGCCGGGTTCGTGCGGCGGATCCCGGACGCGGCGGGCACGACCGTCCCGGTCGGACTGGGCATCAACGGCGCGATCGCCTCGTGGCCGACGCTGGTGTTCGTGGTCGGGCTGGTGCTCACCGGCATCCTGGTGGCGCGCAAGGTGAAGGGCGCGATCCTGATCGGCGTGCTCGCGACGACCGCGCTGGCCGTCGTGATCGAGGCGATCGTCCAGGCCGGCCCGTCGAAGGGTATTCACCCGGAAGGCTGGAACCTCGGCTACCCGGCGCTGCCGGACCACGTGTTCGGGCTGCCGGACCTGTCCCTGCTGGGTGACGTGTCGTTCGGCGCGTGGACGCGGCTGCCCGCGCTGACCGCCGCGCTGGTGGTGTTCACGCTGGTGCTGACGGACTTCTTCGACAGCGTCGGCACGATGACCGGCCTGGGCAAGGAGGCGGGGCTGATCGGCCAGGACGGGCAGCTCCCGGGGGTGAGCAAGGCGTTGTTCGTGGACGGCATGGCGGCGGTCGCGGGCGGTGCGGCCTCCTCGTCGTCCAACACGGTCTACGTCGAGTCGGCGGCGGGCATCGCGGAGGGCGCGCGGACCGGCCTGGCGAACGTCGTCACGGGGCTGCTGTTCCTCGCGGCGATGTTCCTGACACCGCTGTACTCGATCGTGCCGGTGGAGGCCGCCGCGCCCGCGCTGGTGATCGTCGGCGCGCTGATGATCGCCCAGGTGAGGGAGATCGACTTCGCCGACTTCTCGGTGGCGCTGCCCGCGTTCCTGACGATCGTGGTGATGCCGTTCACGTACTCGGTCGCCAACGGCATCGGCGCGGGTTTCGTGAGCTACGTGCTGCTGCGGGCGCTGACCGGGCGGGCCCGCAGCGTGCACCCGCTGATGTGGGTGGTGGCCGGGGCGTTCGTCGTCTACTTCGCGGTGGAGCCCATCCGGGCCGCTCTCGGGAGCTGAATGGGCAAGTTCACACGATGGGTGCAGAGATCGTGAGGTATGCTAACTACGTGGCGGAGACCGACGCGGAACAGGGACTGGCGAGCCGGCTGCGGCTGGCCGTGGTCCGGCTGACCCGGCGGCTCCGCGCGCAGCGGGTGAACTCCGCGCTCTCGCTCACCCAGGTGTCCGCGCTGTCCACGCTGCACAAGTGCGGGCCGCTGACGCCGGGGGAGCTGGCCGCGAAGGAAGGCGTCCAGCCGCCGTCGATGACCAGGGTGATCGCGGCGCTGGAGGAGTACGGCTTCGCGACCCGCCGCCCGCACCCCACGGACGGCCGGCAGGCCATCGTGGAGCTGAGCGAGTCTGGCGCGACCTACATCAACGAAGAGGTGTCGGCGCGCGAGGCGTGGCTGGACAAGCGCCTGGCCGAGCTGACACCGGAGGAACGGGGCGTGCTGTCGCGCGCCGCCGAGATAATCGACAGGATGGCGGGGCAGTAACGAGTGCCGGCGTACGTGGGTGGGGCGGAGTCCGATCAGCTCGATCGTGGCAAGGCGCTACCCCCGCCGAAGAGGCGCATGTTCGGCTCGCTCCGGGTGCGCAACTACCGCCTCTACGTCTCCGGCCAGGTCGTGTCCCTGGTGGGCCTGTGGATGCAGCGCGTCGCGCAGGACTGGCTGGTCCTGGAACTCTCCGACGGCTCGCCGGTGGCGCTGGGCATCGCCGTCGCGCTCCAGTTCGCGCCGACCCTGTTCCTGTCCCTCTGGGCGGGCGTGCTGGCCGACCGGATGGACAAGCGCAAGCTGCTGCTCGTGCTGGAGACCGGCCTCGGCCTGTGCGCGCTGACGCTGGGGCTGCTGGACGTGACGGGCGTGGCCGAGCTGTGGCACGTGTACCTGCTGTGCCTGCTGCTGGGCGCGGTGTCGGCGGTGGAGACGCCCGTGCGGCAGTCGTTCGTGGTGGAGATGGTCGGGCGTGACCAGCTCACCAACGCCGTCGCGCTGAACTCGATGACGTTCAACCTGGCCCGCATGGTGGGCCCGGCGGTGGCGGGCGGTCTGATCATCGTCGTCGGCACCGGCTGGGTGTTCCTGATCAACGCGATCAGCTTCGTCGGCGTGATCACCGGCCTGCTGATGATGAACCCGCGGGAACTGCACCGGGGCGACCCCGTGCCGCGCGAGAAGGGCCAGCTCCGCGAGGGCCTGCGCTACGTGCGGCACCGGGCCGACCTGGTGATCCTGCTCTGCCTGGTGTTCTTCATCAGCACGTTCGGCCTGAACTTCGCCGTGACGCTGGCCGTGCTCGCCCGCAACGCCTTCGGCGGCGACGCCGACGCGTACGGCCTGCTGTCGACCCTGCTGGCGGTCGGCACGCTGGCCGGCGCGACCCTCGCCGCGAAGCGCAGCGCGAAGGGCAAGCCGCGCCTGCGCCTGCTGATCGTCGGCGCGCTCGCGTTCGGCGTCCTGGAGATCGCCGCCGGCCTCATGCCGTCGATCTGGCTGGTCGGGGCCACCCTGATCCCGTTGGGCGTCGCCATGATGACCTTCACGACCACCGCGAACGCCACCGTGCAGCTCGCCGTGGCGCCGGCCATGCGAGGCCGCGTGATGGGCCTCTACATGCTGGTCTTCCTGGGCGGCAACCCGCTCGGGGGCCCCGTGATGGGCTGGCTGGCCGAGCACTTCACGGCCCGCGCGCCGCTCGTGGCGGGCGGTGTGGTGTCCATCGTGGCGGCCCTGGTGGGCGGCCTCGTGCTGGCGAAACGGGGCGGCCTGACGCTCCCCTCGTACCGACTGGGCCTGCGCCGCCGCGCCCGCGTCTGAGACGCGGGTGGTCGGATCACCCCACCGGGTGTTCAGATGCTCTCGTGGTCATCGCAACGGATTGGGTGCGCCTGCTCGTCGTGTGCCTGCTGTTCACGGCGGCGGCAGGCGCGGTGCTGTGGTGGGGCGGCCTGGCGTCGCCGAAACCGGTGGTCAGGGCGGCACTGCGGGCGACCGCCCAACTGGCCGCCGTCTCGGCCGTCATCACGGTCGTGCTGGCGTCCCTGCCCCTGACCGCCGCGTTCCTGGTGCTCATGGCGGCGGTGGCCACCGGCACGTCCGCCGCCCGCACGAAGACCGGCCGCCGGGGCGCCTGGGTGGGTGTCGCGATCCTCGTCGGCACGGTCCCGGCGGTCGCCGCCCTGGTCTTCACCGGCCTGGTGCCCCTGGACGGCATCGCCCTGGTGCCGGTGGGCGGCATCCTCATCGGCGGCGCGATGACCGCGACGACGCTGTCCGTCCGCCGGGCCCTGGACACCCTCCAGGACCGCCACGGCGAGTACGAGGCGGCGTTGGCGCTCGGCTTCACCGAGCCGGTCGCGGTGCGCGAACTCGTCCGCCGCCCGGCGGCGGAGGCGATCCTGCCCGCCCTGGACCAGACGAGGACCGTCGGCCTGGTGACGCTGCCCGGCGCGTTCGTCGGGATGCTGCTCGGCGGGGCGCCGGTGTGGCAGGCGGGTGCGCTCCAGCTAGTGGTCCTGCTGGGCCTGCTGGCGGTGGAGACGGCCGCCATCGCCGCCGTCGTGGAGTTGGTGGCACGAGGACTGGTACGTAGGGCTTCCCCTGATAGGGAAGTTAGGCTAACCTAAGTCTCGTCGCTTCGTGGTGGGAGCGGCAGTCAGTTCGGGAACAGACGAGGCCCCGCCTCCCGGTCGTACCACCGGGACGCGGGGCCTCGTCGTGTCGGCGGGCGGAAGCTTGTCGGAGCATCCACCGCCGAGTCCGGGCGAGCCCTCAGGCCGTCACTGCGCGGGTAGCCGGAGACCGTTCTGTCCGGCCCGCGCCGCCTCGAAGCGGGCGTTCACGTCGTCCCAGTTCACGACGTTCCACAGCGCGGAGATGTAGTCGGCCTTCAGGTTGCGGTACTGGAGGTAGTACGCGTGCTCCCAGATGTCGAACACCAGCAGCGGCGTGGTGGCGATCGACAGGTTGGAGTGGTGGTCCTTCAACTGCTGGGTGATCAGCCGCTGACCGACCGGCTCCCAGGCGAGGATGCCCCAGCCGGAGCCCTGGATCGTGGACGCGGCGGCGCTGAGCTGCGCGCGCAGCTTGTCGAACGAGCCGAAGTGCTCGTCCACGGCCGCCGCCAGCTCGCCGACCGGCTTGTCGCCCCCGTTGGGCGAGAGGTTCTTCCACCACACCTGGTGCAGCGCGTGGCCGGCGAGGTGGAACGCCAGCGTGGTCTCCAGACCGACGATCGAGCCGAAGGAGTCCTTGTCCCGCGCCTCGGCGATCTGCTCGATCGCGTCGTTCGCGCCCTTGACGTAGGCGGCGTGGTGCTTGCTGTGGTGCAGCTCGTTGATCTCGCCGATGATCGCCGGTTCGAGGGCGCCGTAGTCGTAGTCGAGATCCGGCAGCACGTACTGGGCCATGACCATCCCCTCGTTGCAACTCTCTTGTACCTGCAATCTACTTGCAACTAGGCCGGTGGGAAACCGGGGTGCTGATCACAGAAGTTCCTGCGACGATCGGGAATGTGTCCGCACTGACAGCCCGAAACGTCACGCTGTCGTTCGGTCCGAGGACCGTTCTCCAGGAGGTGGATCTCGATGTCCACGCTGGTCAGCGCATAGGTCTGAGCGCGCCGAACGGGGTGGGCAAGTCGACGCTGCTCCGCGTGCTCGCGGGGGAGCTGAAGCCCGACGAAGGCGCCGTGACGGCCCGGGGAACGGTCGCCCACCTCACCCAGGAGCCGACCGTCGAGCCCGGCGAGCCGCTGCGCGCCCACCTGGCGAGACGCACCGGCGTCGCCCGAGCCGTCGAACGCTTCGAAGCCGCCACCCGAGCACTGGCGACCGGCGAACCGAACGCCGAAGACGCCTACGCCCGAGCCTTCGACGAGTGGACCGCCGCCGGCGCGGCCGACTTCGACGAACGGGCGGACGAGGTCTGCGAACGCCTGGGCCTGCCCGCCGACCTCCTGGACGAGAACCGCCCGCTCTCCGGCGGCCAGTCGGCGAGGCTGCGACTGGCCTCGGTCCTGCTGGTGCGCGCCGACGTGCTGCTGCTGGACGAGCCGACGAACGACCTGGACGCGGCGGGCCTGGACCTGCTGGAGTCGCACGTGCCGGCCAGCCCGGCGGGCATGGTCCTGGTCAGCCACGACCGGGAGTTCCTGGCCCGGACCACGACGGCGGTCGCGGAACTGGACGAGTTCACGCACGGCATCACGGTCTTCGGCGGCGGCTGGGACGCGTACGTGGCGGAACAGGCGGTGGCGAGGAAGAGGGCGCGCGAGGACTACGAGACGTACGCCGCCAAACGGGACAACCTCACCCAACGCGCCCGCCAGACCCGTGAATGGTCGCAGGCGGGCGTGCGCCGCAACGCGAAGTCCGACGAGAAGGACAAGAACATCAAGTTCTTCCGCAAACAAGGAGCGGAAAACCTGGCCGGCAAAGCGTCGGCGACCGAACGTGCCCTGGAACGCCTGGAAGACGTGGAAGAGCCCCGGGAGCCGTGGGAACTACGGCTGACCCTGCCGACCTCGGGACGCGGCAGCCAGGTGGCCTTCACGTTGCGCAACGCCGTGGTGAGCAGGGGCGACGTCACCCTGGGCCCGGTCGACCTGACCATCGGCGCGGGCGAGCGCTGGCGCATCACCGGCCCGAACGGCTCGGGCAAGTCGACCCTCCTGGCAGCCCTCCTGGGCCGCCTGCCGTTGGCGGGAGGCGACCGGAGCCAAGGCGCTTCGGTGGTGATCGGCGAGGTCGACCAGGTACGGGCGTCGTTCGCGACGGAAACCCCGGCCCTGGCGGTCGTGGCCGAGGCGACGGGCTTGCCGGACGTCGAGGTGCGCACCCTCCTGGCCAAGTTCCGAGTGGGCGCGGACGCGGTGCTGCGCCCCGCGAACTCCCTGTCCCCGGGCGAACGAACCAGAGCGGGCCTGGCCGTGCTCCAGGCGAAGGGCACCACTTGCCTGGTGCTCGACGAACCGACGAACCACCTCGACGTGGCGGCCATCGAACAACTGGAACAAGCCCTGGAAACCTACGGGGGAACCCTGCTCCTGGTGACCCACGACCGGAGACTCGCCGACGCGGTGGGGGTTGACCACACGCTGGACGTGCGGACCCTGGCAAGATGACCGCATGGGCACCGAGGAGGACTGGCCGATCGAGCAGACGTGGTCACTGCGCAACACGCACTGGCACGCCTACGTAGAACACACGTCCCTCGACCACGCCTCTCCACGCCAGGAACGTCTGGAACGAACCCCGGAAGAGGTGCTGACCACCCCGGCGGAGGTGGCGGCGTGGCTGGAGGTCAACCTCCGCAGCGCGACAAAGCCGGAAGAGGCAGGCAAGAAACGCACCAAAGACGACCGCGACTTCTCCGACTCGAACCGAGTGCACGCGTCCCTGGCCTCAGCGGGCGAATCGATCTACACCGGCGTCAAGGGCATGCTGACCCTCGCGGTGGAAGCGGTAACCCCGGACGAATGCCGAAGCTCCCACGACGGAGCCGACGTAGCCCCACTAAAAGCCGGCCGCCGCCGCTAGAAAGAAGCCGTGGCGCGCTCCGCGCTCTTCGCCGCACAGGCGCGCGCAGCGCGCACACCCGTCGGTGGGCTGCGTGTCATCCCCGTATGGCCTGCCCGCAGGGAACCGCGCTTTTCCTGGGGATGCAAGCACGCTTTTCGCTTGCATCCCCAGGAAAAGGGTGGTGGTCTTTGACCAGGTCATACGGGGATGACACGACGCCCGAGTCCTGCTTTTGTGATCATCCTTGGCGGCCTGCCCAGCGGCGAGCGATGCTTTTAAGCTGTTCGACCCGACCCGACCCGAGCCGACCCGAGCCGAGACCGAAGTCACACCCCAACCGGCCAAGTATGAACAGCCTCCCCACAGTTCATCAGCTCCACATACCGCCCCAACATGGCCCCCAACGCAGCCTCCCGCCCCACCCCCCGCTCCTCCAACAAAGCCACCGTCTCCCGCTGCCACTGCGACCCGGTCCGCCGCGACAAGCACCGAGCCTCGATCACCCCGAGATACCGCTCCCGAGCCGAATCGGAAACCCCACAAGCCCGCAACCCGTCATGGGCCAACGGCAGCAACCGCCGCAACACCAACTCATCCGGCGGCACCCACCCGATTCCGGGCCAGTACAACTGCGCACCCATCCCGTGCCGAGACCCGGCGTACAGGTTCTCCTCAGCGGCGTGGAACGACATCTGAGTCCACAACGGACGCTCCAGCGTGGTCAAAGCCCGTTGCGCGCCATAGAAGAACGCCGCATTGGCCATGGTGTCCAACACCGTGGGCCCGGCCGGCAGCACCCGGTTCTCCACCCGCAGATGGGGAACCCCGTCCACCACGTCGTAAACGGGCCGGTTCCACCGCCACACGGTCCCGTTGTGCAACCGCAGCTCGGTCAACGAAGGCGTCCCGCCGGCGCTCAGCACGTCCAGCGGGTCCTCGTCGCCGGCCTCCGGGAGCAGTGCCGGGAAGTACCGGACGTTCTCCTCGAAGAGGTCGAAGATCGACGTGATCCACCGTTCCCCGAACCACACCCGGGGCCGGACGCCCTGGTTCTTCAGCTCCACCGTCCGGGTATCGGTGGCCTGCAGGAACAACGGGATGCGCGTCTCGTGCCACAACGCCCGCCCCAGCAGGAACGGGGAGTTGGCCGCGATCGCGACCTGCACGCCGGCCAACGCCTGCGCCGCGTTCCAGTGCGCAGCGAAGTCATCAGGGGCGACTTGCAAATGTAGCTGCACGGACGTGCAGGCCGCCTCCGGCACGATGGATTCCGCGTAGCTCAACAACTTCTCCGGTGAGGCGCCGCCCGGCATGGGCGACCCCTCCATGGACAGCACGGTCTCCTCGCCGCGCGCGGCGAAGATCTGGTCGTTCAGCAGCGCATAGCGCGGGCTGTCGGACAGCCACTGCCGGTCGAAGTGCTCGTGCCGCAACGTCGGCAGCACCCCGATCATCACGATCGACGTGCCGGCGTCGTGCGCCTTGTCGTCCGCCGTCGAGAGCGTTTCGCACAGTTCCCGTTCCAGGTCAAGGGTCTCGTCACCGGCCAGCTCGCGCGGCGGGACGTTGACCTCCAGGTTGTGCTGCCCCAGCTCCAGCGTGAAGGACGGGTCGCCGATCTTCTCCAGCACCTCGGCGTTGGCCATCGCGGGCCGGCAGTCGTCGTCCACGAGGTTCAGCTCGATCTCCAGCCCCATCTGCTGACGCGGGAAGGAGAAGCTGTCCTCGGCCAACATCGTTCCCAGCGCGTCCAAGCACCGCTGCACCCGCTCGCGGTAGCGCTGGCGGTCCTCCCTGGTGAACGTCCGACTGGACACATTGCTACCCATGCCGCCTCCCAATCGGTCGGGCTGTTCCGGCGGGCTCAGCGGAGGCCAACCGTGACACAGCAGGCACTTGCCCGCCAGCGCCCAAATCGGTGCTCTCTGTCACATACCGGTAACAATAAGCGAGAAGTTGCAGGTGGAGGCGTTGCGGTTCGGCCCTCTGGACTACGAGGGGTGTTCACCTGTCGGGAAGTGGGACACTGCCGGGGTGATCGAGATCGACGACCCGGCGGACCCGCGACTGGACGACTTCCGGGACCTGTCGACGGCCGACCGCCGCCCCGACCGACCCGGCGGCCGGGGCCTGGTGATCGCCGAGGGCGTGGTCGTCGTCGAACGGCTGCTCGACTCGCCGTACCCCGTCCGGGCGCTGCTCGGCGTGCGCCGCCGCATCGAGGCCCTGGGGAGCCTGCCCGCGCCCGCCTACGTGACGTCCCCCGAAGTCATGGCCGAAGTCGTCGGCTTCCACCTGAACCGGGGCGTGCTCGCCGCCGCCGACCGCGCGCCCCAGCCGACCGCCGAGGACCTCGCCCGGCGGTCGACCAGGCTCGCCGTCCTCGAAGGAGTGGGCGACCACGAGAACCTGGGTTCGTTGTTCCGCAACGCCGCCGCGCTCGGCGTCGACGGCATCCTGCTCGGCCCCGGTTGCAGCGACCCGCTGTACCGCCGGAGCGTGCGCGTCTCGATGGGCCACGTCCTCCGCGTGCCGTTCGCACCGCTCCCGGATCTCGACACCGGCCTGGACATGCTGCGCCACAACGGTTTCACCGTCGCCGCCCTGACCCCGAGGCCCACCGCCGTCAGCCTGGCGGACGCGCACCTCGGCGGCCGGCGGGTGGCCGTGCTGCTCGGCTCGGAAGGTCCGGGCCTGACCGAGGAGGCCATCGAGGCCGCCGACCTGGCCGTCCGCATCCCGATGACCACGGGCGTCGACTCGCTGAACGTCGCCACCGCTGCGGCCATCGCCTTCTACGCGATCGCCTGACCGACTACGGTCGACACAGCATCCCTGAGGAGGACATTCGTGGAACTGCGGGTCCAGGACGGCCGTGCCGTGCTGGCGGGCCGCGACGACGGGGCCGAGCGGGAAGTCGACCCGCACACCCTGCCACTCGGCGCGGGCCTGGCCGAAGCGCTGCACGAGTGGGCCAAGGTAGCCGAAGCGGTGCTGCGCACGGACGCACCCGCCGACGGCGCCGCCAACGCCCTGGTGACCAGGAGAGGCCGCCAACTGGCCGGCCGCGTGGCCGCCGACATGGGCACCCCCGTCGCCTACACGGACCCGGTCAGCGGCGAGCAGTACGTGGTGGAGGCCCCGACCGAGGCCCCCGTCGAACCCCCGGCGGAGCAACCCCCGCCGCCTCGGGAGCCGACCCCTTGGGGCACCGGCCTGACGGTCAGCGTCTTCACCGCCGCCGTGGTGACGTTCATGATCGTCACCCTGTCGCTGGGGCTGGGCGAGACCAGCAGATGGCTCGCCCTGCTGGCCAACGTCCTGGTCGTGGGAGGCATCGCCCCGTCGGTCTGGCTGGCCCGCAAGGTGCTGGTGTGGCGCTGGGTGGCCTACGGCGTGGTGGCGGGAGTGCTGCTGGCCTGGTTCACCCTGATCCTGACCTTGCTCTGATCAACTCGTCCGGACGAGCCGGCCGGCTATGCCGTCGACGTGGTCGAAGAAGGCGAGTGCCGTCTGTTCGTCGCTGGTGTGCAACAGCACCTCGCCGGATGCGACCGAGACCGAGCTTCGGAGTGCCGTGGATCTCAGCGTGCAGCGCCAGGAGCGGCTCACCGGAACGCATCCGCTGCGGCTACGGGCCCTGCTCGACGAGTCGTTGTTCGACCGTGTCGGCCACCTACTACGAGAAGCGGCGGGAAGTGCGAGCGCATGCCGATCTGTTCGAGCAGATCGCGTCGACCGCTTTGACGCCGGAGGGGACGCGCGATCGACTGGCTACCCTGGGCGGGCTCAGGAGCGGCGACTGAAAGGGGCCGGCGATGAACGACCTCCCCCACCTCGGCTGGCGCAAATCGACCAGGTCGAGCGGTGAGAACGGCAACTGCGTGGAGGTGGCCCGCACCCCGGGACTCCGCGCGCTGCGCGACTCGAAGAACCCGGCGGGCGGTGTGCTGTTCGTCGGCCGGCGGTCGGCGGAAGCGTTCCTCGCGGGCGTCAAGGCGGACCGGTTCGACCGGTGAACGGGAAGGGCGGGTCGCGGCGGTAGTGGTCCGCCGCGACCCGCGCTGTTCCAGGGCCCGAACCCCGATCAGGTCCGACACCCGAACCCGATACCGGCCGGCGAGACCCGCTGTACCCGGATCAGGCCAGCGAATCACGCCACGCCGTGTGCAGCGCCGCGAACCGGCCGTCGTCGCCGATCAGGTCCTCCGGCGTGCCGTCCTCCACGATCCGGCCCCCGTCGAGCACCAGCACGCGGTCCGCGATCAGGACTGTCGACAGGCGGTGGGCGATGATGAAGGCCGTCCGGTCCGCCAGCACGGTCTCCAGCGCGCCCTGCACGAGGCGTTCCGACGGCACGTCCAGGCTGGATGTCGCCTCGTCCAGCACCAGCACCGCCGGGTCCGCCAGGAACGCCCGTGCGAACGCCACCATCTGCCGCTGGCCGGCGGACAGCCGTCCACCGCGTTTGCGCACGTCCGTGTCGTACCCCTCGGGCAGGGCGGTGATGAACTCGTGCGCGCCCACGGCCCGTGCGGCGGCCTCCACCTCGTCCCGGTCGGCCGACGGCCTACCGAGCGCGATGTTGTCCGCCACCGACCCGTCGAACAGGAAGTTCTCCTGGGTCACCATCACCACGGCCCGCCGCAGGTCGGCGTCGGTCACCGAGCGCAGGTCCACGCCGTCCAGCAGCACGGCGCCGTCGGACGGGTCGTAGAACCGCGCCACCAGCTTCGCCAGCGTCGACTTGCCCGCGCCCGTCGCACCCACCAGCGCCACCGTCTGCCCGGCCGGCACGTGCAGGTCGAACGGCGGCAGCACCACCGGCGTCGACGCCGAGTAGCGGAACTCCACCCCGTCGAACGCCACCTGACCGCGCACGTCACCGAGCGGCGCGGGGTCGTCCGGCTCCGGCACGGTCGGCTTCTCCTCCAGGAGGCCGGAGATCTTCTCCAGCGCCGCCGTCGCCGACGCGTACGAGTTGGCGAACATCGCGATCTCGTCGAACGGGTCGTAGAACCGCCGCACGTACAGCGTGAACGCCGCCAGCACGCCCAACTCCAGTTGCCCGCCCGCGACCCGCCACGCGCCCAGCGCCAGGATCACCGCGAGCGACACGTTGCCGATCACCCGCACCAGCGAGGTGAACGCCGCCATCACGCGGAACGCCTCGGCGTTCGCGTCCCGGAACCGGGCGTTCAGCTCGCCCATGATCTTCTCGTTGCGCCGCTCCCGCCGGAACGCCTGCACCGCGCGGATGCCGTTCATGGTCTCCACGAACTGTACGATGATCTTCGCGATCGCGCCGCGGGTGCCCCGGTAGACCGTCGTCGACCGCCGCTGGAACCACCGGACGAGCAGCAGCAGCGGCAGGAAGCCGAACAGCACGACCATCGCCAGCGGCGGGTCCAGGGTGAGCATCACGACGGAGATGCCGACCACCGACAGCATCGACGTGAAGAACCCGTCCAGCCCCTCCTCCAGCAGGTCCTGCAACGAGTCCACGTCACTGGTCAGCCGCGAGATGACCTTGCCGGAGGTGTACTTCTCGTGGAACGCGACGGACAGCCGCTGGACGTGCCGGAAGATGCGCTCCCGCAGGTCCAGCAGCAGGTCCTGGCCGATCCGCCCGGTCAGCCGGACGAACGACCAGCGCAGCAGGGTCGCCGCCAGCGCCGTGCCCACGTACCCGCCGACGCACCACGTGAGCACGCCGGGACGGCCGTCCAGCGCGGCCGGCACTCCCCGGTCGATCGCCACCGCGATGAGCAGTGGACCGGCCAGGTGGGCGAGGTTCTCGGCGATCACGATGACCAGCGCGAGCACCGCCGCACGGGTGTGCGGGCGCACCAGCGAGCGCAGCAGCTTGCGCGACCGGGCCTGCAGCTTCACGCCGGTCGCGTGGTCCAGTTCCTCGACGTCCTCGGAGGCGACGCCCCGCCACTTCTCCTCGGTCGCCGCCTCGTCGGTCCGGCTCATCGTCTCGGTCGTCACGCCGCCACCTCCTCATCTTCCATAGTGGACAGAAGATGTCGATACTCTTCGTTGTCCGCCAACAGCTCCCGGTGCGTGCCGACGGCCGCGATCCGTCCGTCCACGAGCATCGCCACCCGGTCGGCGAGCTGCACCGTGCTCGGCCGGTGCGCGACCACGAGCGCCGTCACGCCGGTCAGCACGCGGTGCAGCGCGGCCTCCACCTCGGCCTCCGTGTGCACGTCCAGGGCGGACAGCGGGTCGTCCAGCACGAGCACCGCCGGGTGCCCGACGACCGCGCGCGCCAGCGCGAGCCGCTGCCGCTGGCCGCCGGACAGCGACAGGCCCTGCTCGCCGATCCGGGTGTCCAGGCCCCACGGCAGGGCGTCCACGAACTCCTCGGCGCGGGCCACCTGCAATGCCTCGCGCACCCGCGCCTCGTCCACGTCCTCGTTGCCCAGGGCGACGTTCTCGGTGACGCTCGCGGAGAACAGGATCGGCTCCTCGAACGCCGTGCCGACCACCGTGCGCAGCTCCGCCAGGTCCAGCTCGCGCACGTCCACACCGTCGATCGTCACCCGGCCGGACGTGACGTCGGTCAGCCGGGGCACCAGCGCCGTCACGGTCGTCTTGCCCGACCCGGTGGCCCCGACCAGCGCGACCGTCTCGCCCGGTCGGATGTCCAGGTCCACACCCCGCAACACCTCGCGCTCGCTGCCGGGGTGCGCGTAGTGCACGTCCTCGAACCGCACGTGCCCCCGGACCCGCTCGGGCAGCGGCTTGGCGTCGACCGGGTTGGTGATGGTCACGGGCGCGTCCATCACCTCGTAGTACCGCTCGGACGCCGACGCGGTCTGGTTCGTCTCGGCCAGCAGCCAGCCGATCGAGTCGATCGGCCACCGCAGGTACGCGCTCACCGTGACGGCGGCGACCAGCGTGCCCACCGTGACGGTGCCGTCCGCGATCCCCACCGCGCCGTACGCGAGCTGCCCGGCGATCGCCAACTCGGGCAGCACGATCAACACCGCCCACAGCAGCGCGAACACCCGGACCTTGGCCAGTTCGGTGTCCCGCAGGTCCCGGGCCTGCCGGAGGAACCGCTGGGTCAGGTGCGGCCCCCGCCCGAACGCCTTGAGCACCCGGATGCCCAGCACCGACTCCTCGACCACCGTGGTCAGGTCGCCGGTCTGGTCCTGCGCCTTGCGGGCCACCACCTTGAACTTCGTCTCGAACAGGTAGGACAGCGCCAGCAGCGGCAGGGTGCAGGCCAGCACGATCGCGCCCAGCACCGGCGACAGCCAGAACAGCACACCGAGGCCGACCAGCACGATCAGCGTGTTCACCACGAGGAACGTGATGACGAACGCCACGAACCGCCGCACCGTGTTGAGGTCGGTCGTCGCGCGGGACAGCAACTGACCGGACTGCCACCGGTCGTGGAACGACACCGGCAGCCGCTGGAGGTGCCGGTACATGTCGGCCCGCATCCGCGCCTCGACGTCGGACGCCGGCCGCGCGATGAACCGGCGGCGGGCGTAGAAGAACGCGGCCTCGGCGATGCCCAGCACCAGCACCAGGCCGATCAGCGGCGGCAACGCCCCCAGGTCGCGCCCGGCGATCGGGCCGTCCACGATGCGTTGGGTGATGAGCGGGATGCCCAGGCCGCAGAGCATCGCCAGCAGTGCCGCCGACATGCTGAGCAGCATCTGGAAGCGCACGGGCCGGAAGTACGGCCACAGCCGGCGCACGGTGGCGGCCGTGGAAGTTCGTCGGTCCGCGGTGTTGGATGGTGACCTCGCCGGCTCACTCACTGAATTCGTCCCCCTAGAGTCCGTTTCCACGGTACGAACCTCACCCGCGTGGGGCATCCGGTTTTCCCGCTGACGAACATGCAGGCTCGACCAAGGTGGAGGTCAAGATGGGCGTGCGCTACCTGCGCACCGAGCCGACCATGGTGTTCCCGCACGGCAGGCTGCTGGCGGTCCGCGGCGGCAAGCTGCACGTGCTGGCCCCGGACGGCTGGGATCCCGTGTCGACCCGCGCCGACCGCGCCCGGCCGATCAGCCGGGAGGAAGCGGAGGACTGGTGCGAACACGAGGGCTGGGACCTGCACCTGCTCGACACGGTCCCCATCCCTGACCAGGGCTTCTAGTGCTGAGTCCCGGAACGTTGACCCGCTGATCGGTCTGACGGTCCAGGCTGGTCGCCAATCCGGCCCACGACACCCCACGACCCGCTTAAGGTGCAGGAATGGCGGAGGACGGATTCGTCGAAGTACGCGGGGCCAACCGGGACAACAACGTGATCCTGCACCTCTTCGCCGTGGCGTTGATGGCCACCGGACCGATCGTCTACGCGGCCAACGACGGCGGCACCGTCGGCATCGTGCTCACCGTGGTGCTGTTGCCGCTGGGCATCGCCGTGTGGCGCGGTATCGCGCGCGCCAAGCGGCGGCTGCTGCGCCTGGACGAGGTGGGTCTGCCCGCGACCGCCGTGGTCCTGTCCATGCGGCCGATCAGCGAGGATTCCACGGTCCGCGTCCGGCTCCTGATCAAGGGCCCGGACGTGCCCGAGTTCGTGATCGAGCACGACGCCAGGTACGACCCCGGCCTGAAGCCGGGGAACAAGCTCGTCGCGGCGGTCGACCCCGACGACCACCGCGACTTCGAACTGGACTACTGAACCGGACTACCAGGGAACGCCGCGCGACTATCGCTTCCGGAACATGGCCGGCGCGGTCAGCAGCCCCGCCAGCCCGTAACTGGCCCCGGCGAGCAGCGTCAACACGGTCCACCTGTCACCCAGCCCGGAGAACTGCTCCGGCAGCTTGAAGTAGTGCGCCACCCCCAACAGCACCGGCCCGATCAGCACGATCGGCCACACCGGCCGCACCTTGAGCACCCACAACACCGGCCCGGCCAGCAGCGCGCTCACCACCAGCGCCACCGGCAGCCCGATCACGACCAGCAGGATGAACCCGCCCAGCGTCGTCTCGTTCACCACGCGGTCCAGCACGCCGCTCCGGTAGGCCCAGATCCACACGATCAACAGCGCCGACCCGACGACGGCGGACACGACGACGCGCAACAGCACCTTGAACGCGAGGCCGCCCGCCGTGGGGCGCGTGGTGTCAGTCACGGCCAGCAGTGTGGCCGACCGAGTGCCGCGCTGTCACCGGTGCGGCCAGCGCGAAGCCCAGCGCACCGGCCAGCACCCCGCCCGCCGGCACGGAGATCCAGACCGTCGTGAGCGTCAGCACGGCCGCGAAGAACATCCCCACCGCCGCCATCCCCAACGGCCGCTCCACCTTCGCCGCGGCCAGCACCGCCCACCCGAGCAGCACCCCGACGACCAGGCTCACCGGGATGGCGACCAGCCCCATGGCCAGGCAGTCCCAGTCGTCCTTGGAGCACACGGCCCCGGACGCGATGAACTCCCGCAGCCCCCACCAGGCCGCACCGAGGCCGGCCCCGACCGCCGCGCCCACCACGATTCGCCCCAGCATGGCCGAGGACTACCCGTGACCGGCCGCGCACAAACGGCGAAGGGCCTCCGCGCTGAGGCGGAGGCCCTCCGATCGATCAGCCCCGGTTCGAGCGGACGCCCAGCAGGACGTCCTCCCACGACGGGACGATCGGGTGGTTCTTCTTGCCGCGCTTGGGCGGCTCCTTCTTCGCCGGGGCCTGCGCGGGCGCCTGCTTGGCCGGCGCCGCCGGTGGTTCCTCGGCGACCGCGGGCGTCGGTGCGGGCGCGGCGGGCGCAGGAGCAGGAGGCGGCGGTGCCGGAGCGGGCTCCGGTTCCGGCACGGGCTCCTGGACCACCGGAGGAGGCGGCGGCGGGGCCGGCTCCTCGCGGGCGAGGATCTCCGTTTCCGCCTGCTTCTCCAGCGCCAGCGCCTGCCTCGCGAGCTGGGTCACCGGCCGGACGGTGCGCAGCACCCGGTTGGGGTTCGGGTCCATCAGCTCGACGGCCCCGTCGTCCAGCGCGGTCACCGTGCCGCCGTGCGCGCCGGGGTGGAACGACCAGTGCGCCCGGTTGTCCGAGCGGCCGGCCGTCCAGTGGAGCTGCACGACCCAGCGCCCGTCCTCGCCACGCCACGAGTCCCAGCTCACGTCCGTGTAGTCCTGGCCGCGCAGCCCGAACGAGTGCGCGACGACCTCGCCGAGCGTCTGCACGTCCGGCCCGTCCTCGCGCACCGGGTGGGCGCGCTGCGCCAGCTCGGCCGTGCGGGACCGCTCCAGCAGCACCGGGTACGCGTACCGCTCGACCCGGTTGGCCGGGATGCCGGCGGCCGTGGCCACCTGCTCGACGGACTCGCCGGCGCGGATGCGGGCCTGGATCTCCCGTGGGCGCATCTGGCTCTCCACCTCGATCTCGATCTGGCCGAGTCGGGTGAGGTCGCCCCGCGCCGCCGCGCGCAGCCGTTCGTCAGCGGGCAGCACGAAGCGCTCGCCGCGATCCGGGTCCTCGAGGATGACGGACTTGCCGTCCTCTTCGAGCCCGATGACCCGCAGCGCTCGCATCATGGCCTCCCGAATGACTTCACCTCGCCAGGTGCCGACGTTAATCCGGCGTGCCGCCTTGACGTGGGAGGCTCGCCGTGTTCACCGATATCTTCGTGTGATCTTGCCTTATGTCGCCGTGCCGCGCACGTCTGTTACCTGAAGGTTCACCTCAACGGCGCGGCAGTGCATTTCCCGAATGGGTCATGGCATTCGAACACCTGATCGACTGGAACGCGAAACGGGGGCCTTCCCGATCGAATGGGGAAGGCCCCCGTCGCGCGACGGTCGAGGCGTCAGAGCTTCGAGACCACCCAGTCGACGGCCTTGGTCAGCGTGCTCACGTCGGTCGGCTCGACCGCCGGGAACATCGCGACCCGGAGCTGGTTGCGGCCCAGCTTGCGGTACGGCTCGACGTCCACGATGCCGTTGGCGCGCAACACCTTCGCCACCACGGAGGCGTCCACCGAGTCGTCGAAGTCGACGGTGCCGACGACCTGCGAGCGGTGGTTCGGGTCGGCCACGTACGGCGTGGTGTAGGAGGTGGACTCGGCCCACGTGTACAGCCGCGACGACGAGTCGGCCGTGCGGTCGACCGCCCACGACAGGCCGCCGTTGGCGAGGAGCCACTCGATCTGGTCGTTCAGCAGGAACAGCGTCGCGATCGACGGCGTGTTGTAGGTCTGCTCCTTGGTGGAGTTGTCCAGCGCCGTGGTCAGCGACAGGAACTCCGGCACCCACCGGCCCGACGCGCCGATCTCGGCCACCCGCT
Organism: Actinosynnema sp. CS-041913; assembly: GCF_050942485.1. Classification (NCBI taxonomy): domain Bacteria; kingdom Bacillati; phylum Actinomycetota; class Actinomycetes; order Pseudonocardiales; family Pseudonocardiaceae; genus Actinosynnema; species Actinosynnema sp. CS-041913. The sequence goes on from NZ_CP192037.1 coordinate 577,558, forward strand.
CCAACGCGGCCGGGGACATCAGCGCGATCCACAGGCCGCCGTCGGAGGCGAAGCACTTCTGCGGCGCGAAGTAGTAGACGTCGAAGTCGGCGGCGTTGACGGGCAGGCCGCCCGCGCCGGACGTGGCGTCGATCGCGACCAGCGCGCCGTCCGAGCCGTCCGGCCGGAACACCGGCACCGCGACACCGGTCGACGTCTCGTTGTGCGCCCAGCCCACCAGGTCCGCGCCCTCGGCGTAGGTGATCTCCGGCGCGGAGCCGGGGTCGGCCTTCACGACGACCGAGTCGCCGAGGAACGGCGCGTCCGAGGTGACCTTGGCGAACTTCGAGGAGAACTCGCCGTAGGTGAAGTGCTGCGCGCGCTCGCGGACCAGGCCGAACGCCGCCGCGTCCCAGAACGCCGTGGTGCCGCCGTTGCCCAGTACGACCTGGTAGCCCTCGGGCAGCGAGAACAGCTCCCGCAGACCGGAGCGCACCGAGCCGACCAGGGACTTCACCGGCTTCTGCCGGTGGGAGGTGCCCATCAGGGCGGCGCCCTCGGACGCCAGGGCGGCCAACGCCTCCGGGCGGACCTTGGACGGCCCGCAACCGAAGCGGCCGTCGGACGGCAGCAGGTCGGAGGGCAGGACCAGGGTGGTCGGGTCGGCGGTCTGGGTCATCGCGAAGCCTCCGGGTACGGGGGAGGGGGACAGCCTGACCGGCGCCGTTGCCGGGGGCACCAGTGTTGCAGCCGGGTGGCCGGACAGTGACGGCCGGGTGTCCGTGCTCACGTTCCCCCCGGCCACCGCCCGCCACCCCCTCCGGCCACCACCGGCCACTAAGGACCGCTCCGCCCCAGCCTCCCGGCTCCGGGGGCGGGTGCGGGGCGGGTGCGGGGCGGGTGCGGGCGGTGCTCGGGATGTCGGGATCGGGGGGTGGGCGGCGCGGGGTCAGGCGATCTCCCGGTCTCCCCGCGATGTGTGGGCGGTGCGAGTCAGGCGATCTCCTCCCAGCCTTCCACTTCGGACGGCACGCGCGGACCGGGGCCCACGTAGGACGCGGACGGCCGCACGAGCCGTCCGGTGCGCTTCTGCTCCAGGATGTGCGCCGACCACCCGGCGGTCCGCGCACACGTGAACATCGCGGGCATCATGTGCGGCGGCACCTGGGCGAAGTCCAGGATCACCGCGGCCCAGAACTCGACGTTGGTCTCGATCGCCCGGTCGGGCCGGCGTTCCCGCAGTTCCGCGAGCGCCGCCTTCTCCAGCGCGTCCGCCGCTTCGTAACGGGCCGCGCCCAGCTCCCGGCAGGTGCGCCGGAGCACTCGCGCACGCGGGTCCTCCGCCCGGTACACCCGGTGGCCGAAACCCATCAGGCGCTCGCCCCGGTCGAGGATCCCGGTGACCACGGCCCGCGCGTCGCCGGTCCGCTCGACCTCCTCGATCATCGGCAGCACCCGCGCCGGCGCGCCGCCGTGCAGCGGGCCGGACATGGCTCCTATCGCGCCGGACATCGACGCCGCCACGTCCGCGCCGGTGGACGCGATCACCCGGGCGGTGAACGTCGAGGCGTTCAGGCCGTGCTCGGCGGCCGACACCCAGTACGCGTCCAGCGCCTTCACGTGCGCCGGGTCCGGCTCGCCGCGCCAGCGGGTGAGGAAGCGCTCGGTGATGGTGCGGCACTCGTCGATCCGGCGCTGCGGCACCGCCGCCCGCCCGATGCCGCGCGCGGACTGCGCCGCGTACGACAGTGCCATCACCGACGCCCGCGCGAGCTGCGACCGGGCCTCCTCGTCGGTGATGTCCAGCAGTGGCTGGTAGCCCCAGATCGGCGCGACCATCGCCAGCGCCGCCTGCACGTCCACCCGCACGTCACCGGTGTGCACCGGGATCGGGAACGGCTCGGCGGGCGGCAGGCCCGGCCCGAACCGGCCGTCCACCAGCAACGCCCACACGTTGCCGAAGGTGACCTGGCCCGCCAGGTCCTCGATGTCCACCCCGCGGTAGCGCAGCGCGCCACCGTCGCGATCCGGCTCGGCGATCTCGGTGCGGAAGGCGACGACACCTTCCAACCCCGGCCGGAACCCGTCCTGCTCGGTCTGCTGCACCACGCTGTGCGCTCCTTGTCAACGAGGCTCGAGAGTTGGGAAAACCTTGCTCTCCTCCAGACCCGCCGGCAACGACGCATTTCCGTGGCGTCGGTCACGATTCAGGAACCGATTCAGAAACCGGGCCGTCGTGAGCCGTTTCTTTCCGCTCTGCGGTAGCGCGATTTCACTCCTATCGCGCTCCGGGGCGAGGGCCGGTCCGCACCTCTCTCACACGACCGGTCGTCGCTCGTTGCGCTGACGCGGGGAGGCGGTCGGGCGACCGCGCCGGCCGCCGACGTGGTGACGGTGGAGCACCCGCCGGACGAGCCGGCCCGAATCCGTCCCGGATCGAGTGAGGGTCTGACTCGATCTCGTGCTCGATTCCGATCAAAAGATCACACCGACAGTCACGATCCGGGTGGTCCTCATCACCACGCAGGCGGTTTCGCGTACGAGCGGGAACCCGTACGGTCGCGGGAACGTTGGGTGCCACAAGTGCCTTGCCAGGTAAAACCTGCTCGGGAGGTCGGAATGTCGGAGACGACGAACATCGCGTTGCCGTCGATGCGCGTGTCTTACGAACAGGGTTCGCTCACGGAGAGCGACCTGGCGGCCACCTGGCACGAGCAGTTGCAGCTTTGGCTGGACCAGGCCGCCGGCGCGGGCCTGTCGGAGCCCAACGCGATGGTGCTGGCGACCTCGGACACCGAGGGCCGGCCGTCGTCCCGGACCGTCCTGGCGAAGGGCCTCGACGCGCGCGGGCTGGTGTTCTTCACCAACTACACGTCCGCCAAGAGCCACGACCTGATGGCCACCCGCTACGCCTCCGCGACGTTCCCGTGGTTCGCGATGCAGCGCCAGGCGCACGTGCGCGGCACGGTCGAGAAGGTCGGCCCGGAGGAGACCGCCCGCTACTGGAACAGCCGCCCGCGCGGCTCGCAGCTCGGCGCCTGGGCCTCCCCGCAGTCCCGCGTGGTGTCCGGCCGCACCACCCTGGAGAGCGCGCTGAACAAGATCGAGCGCCAGTTCGCCGAAGCCGACCGAGTACCGGTCCCGCCGCACTGGGGTGGCTGGCGCATCCGGCCCGAAGAGGTCGAGTTCTGGCAGGGCCGCCGCGACCGCATGCACGACCGCCTCCGCTTCCGCCTCGGCCGCGACGGCTGGGAACTCCAGCGCGTCGCTCCCTAACGCTTCCACGGCGTGACAGCCGGGAACTCCAGCGCGTCGCCCCGCTAACGTCTTCACGAGCGCGACGGCCGATAGCTTTCGCGCGTCGTGCCCCTAACGCTTCCACAGCACGAGGTGCGCGGACTCCGCGATCGGCTGGTGCGGAACGGTTTCGAGCGTCCGCCGTTCTTCGTCGGTGGACACCGGCCAGCCCGGTGACGGCCGGGACACCAGCAGGTAGTCCGCGTCGGTGTGCCAAGGGAACAAGCTGACCTCGCACCGGCCGGTCAACTGTGGCGCCACCCGGTTCGACGCGGCGACCGTCGCGTCGTCCGGGATCAGGGCGAGAATCCGCCGCGCCTCCGCTTGTTGCGCGGCGTCCCACAACGGCGGGGACGGCGGCCGTAGCGGCAGGAGCACGGTGAACGCGGCCGTCACGACCGCGCAGACCCACACGCGGGTCGGGCGTGCCGCGAGGAACGCGCCGAACACGATCGGCATCAGCACCGCGCTGTAGTGGTAGCCGATGCCCCAGTACGCCGGGTTGCCGGACGCGAACCGCCAGCCCAGCGTCGGCAGCGCCAGCAGCACCAGCGGTGACCGCAAGGCCAGGAAACCCGTGGGAGCCAACAAGACCAGCAAGGTGGCCAGCCGGGTCAGCAGCCCCAGCTCGGAGTCGCTGGGGCGCAACTGGTCCCAGTATTGGTAGTCGCCGGTCGGGTTGGCCGGCGGCAGCAACACGAAGAGGATCATGACGAAGCTGAGCGCGCCGAACGCGACGGTGGCCGCGCCGAGCCGGTATTGCCTGCGGTACACCAGGTACAGGCCGATCGCGGCGACCGTGACCGGCAGGTCTTCCTTCACCAGCACCAAAGGCGCGGCCCACAGCACCGCCGTGCGCCACTGCTCGTCGATCAACGCCTCGATCGCGAACGCCAGCAGCGGGACCGCGAAGCAGATCTCGTGGAAGTCGAACGCCACCGCGTTCTGCAACCCCCACGAGAAGCCGTAGGCGACGCCGACCACCACACCTCTGGGGCCCAGCCGCTCGGCTAGCCTGGTCACCGGGATCGTGGAGGCCGCGAACAGGAACGCCTGGGCGACCAGCAGCGTCTCGGCGCGCGGCGCGACGGCGTAGAACGGCGCGAGCAGCGCGATGATCGGGTGGAAGTGGTCGCCGAGCAGCGGGAAGTCCCGGCCCTTCAGGTCGGAGGTGGGCAGCCGCAGGTCCGCGTACGAACGCACGGCCTGCTCGAAGATGCCCAGGTCGTAGCCGGTGCTCTGGAAGGCGTGGTGCCGCCAGAGCGAGTAGGTGGTGTACAGGGCGAGGAAGCCGACCGCGACGGCGTAGGCCGGCCGGACGGTGAGCCGGGTTCGGATGAGCACCGGCGCAGCTTCGGATCATGGTGCTGAGCCGAACCTGAAATCGCCTGAAGCCTTCTTCAGGTATCGAGTTCCGATAATCGCTTTCGCCTCACCGGAGGCTCCGGCCCGACACGGGCTTCAGCCCAGTGGCAGGCGGACCACCAGCTTCGCGCCTCTCGTGCTCGGCGCGACCTCCACCGTGCCGCCGTGCGCGTGGGCGATCTCGCGGGCGATGGCGAGTCCCAGCCCGGCCCCGCCCTCGTCCCGCGCCCGACCTTCGTCCAGCCGCACGAACCGCTCGAAGACCCGTTCCCGATCGGCCTCCGGGATGCCCGGACCGTCGTCCGCCACGGTCAGCACGGCGTACCCGTCCTCGGTGGTCAGGGTGGTGCCGACCTGCGATTCCTTGTGGTGCTCGGCGTTGTCGAGCAGGTTGCGCACGAGCCGCTGGAGGTGCAGCGCACTGCCCTGGACGACCACGGACCCCGGAACGCCGACCAACGCCGCCAGGTCGACGCTCTCGTCGACCGGCGGCGCGCCCTCGACGCGGGTCAGCAGCATCAGGTCCGCCACCACGGCCTGCATCCGTTCGAGGTCCAGCACGACGTCCGAGGCGGTGCGCCGCCAGTCGACCCGGTCCGGGTGGGCGAGCAGGACTTCCAACTGGGTGCGCACCGACGCCAGCGGCGTGCGCAGCTCGTGCGACGCGTCGGAGGTGAACTGCCGTTGCCGCGCAAGGGAAGTCGCCAGTCGCGCGAGCATGTCGTTCATGGTGCCGGCGAGGTCCGCGATCTCGTCCCGCGCCCGTGGCACCGGAACCCGGCGGTCGAGGTCGTGCGCGCTGATCTCGGCGACCTCCCGCCGGATCGCCGCCACCGGCTGCAACGCCCGCCCGACCGCGAACCACGCCACCAGCCCGATGAGCAGCACGGTCAGCGGCACCGCGATCCACAACACCACCCGGACGGCCGCCACCAGCCGTTCCGCCTCGGGGACCGGTTTGGCCGCCAGGTGCACGACGTACCGGCCGTCGCCGCTGAGGATGGACGCCACCCGCGCGGGGCCCGGCGGCGAGAAGTCCGCCGAGAACAGGCACTTGTCGTCGGTCCCGATCACGACGTCCACCACGACGGTGCGCGGCGCCCCCAGTCCGAACATCGATCCGGCCGACCCGGTCGGCGCGAGGAACGGCCGGCCGGCGCGCTCCGGCCCGAGTTCCGGGCAGGTGACCACCCGCTCGCCCGCCAGGTCGACGATCTCGTACGGGCCGATGCCGAGCATGGTCGGCAGCCGCCGTGGGTCGCCGACCTGGTCGATCAGCTCCGCCACCCGCAGCGAACCGGCGGTGGCGAGGTCGTCCGCCCCGGCCTGCAACTGGTTGTCCATCTGCCGGACCAGGTACACCGCGCCGATCGTCAGCAGCGTCGCCGACACCAACGCCGCGACCAGGGCCACCCGGAGCCGCGTCGTCAACCTACGCACCGGGCATCACGTACCCCGCGCCGCGCACCGTGCGGATGGTGTCGCGGCCGAGCTTGCGGCGCAGCGAGCTGATGTAGACCTCGACCAGGTTCGGGTCGGGCGTGGTCGTGAAGTCCCACAGGTTCTCCAGCATGTCGGCCTTGGTCACGACCTCGCCGGACCGTTGCAGGAGGTAGCTCAGGACGGAGAACTCCTTGGTGGACAAGGGGACCAAGGTCCCCCGGCACCGGCACTCGCGCTTGCCCAGGTCAAGCTCGACGTCCCTGTGCCGGAGCACGCTCGCCCGTGGCGACCCGCCGCGCCGGATCAGCGCGCGCAGCCGGGCCAGGAAGATGATGTAGGAGAACGGTTTCGACAGGAAGTCGTCCGCCCCGGTGTCCAGAGCGTCGGCCTCGTCCAGCTCGCCGTCCTTCGCGGTCAGCATCAGGATCGGCGTGTCGTTGCCCTGGGCCCTGAGCCGCGCGCACACCCGGTAGCCGTTCAGACCGGGCAGCAGGATGTCCAGCACGATCGCGGCGTACTGGTGCTCCGACGCCAGCCACAGCCCGTCCGGCCCGTTGTGCGCGAGGTCGACCGCGTACCCCTCGGCTGCCAGCCCGGCGCGCAACGACTCGGCTAGTCGCTTCTCGTCCTCGACGACCAGCAGGCGCATCCGGCCAGGCTACGGGGCGGGCGGGTCGGCAGTGGCAGATGTCTCGGCGAAGAAGTCGTTAGTTGTCGTACGCTAATGAGAGTGAGGAGACTGCTGGGCAAGGTCGCGATCGACACCCGACCGTTGAAGGTGACGGCGTTCCGGCGGCTCTGGTTGTCGACCGTGGTCACGGCCGTCGGCAGTCAGCTCACGGCGGTCGCGGTGCCCAAGCAGGTGTACGACATCACCGGATCGTCGGGCTGGGTCGGCGTCTCGGCGGGCGTCGCGCTGGTGCCGCTGCTGGTGTTCGGGCTGTGGGGCGGTGCGGTCGCCGACGTCGTGGACCGGCGGAAGCTGTTGGTCGTGACCAACACCGGGATCGCCGTCACGTCGGTGCTGCTGTGGTTGCAGGCCGCGTTCGACGTCCAGTCGGTGTGGGTCGTCATCGCACTGCTCGGTCTGCAACAGGTGTTCTTCGCCGCCAACGCACCCGCCCGGACGGCCTCCATCGCCCGCCTCGTGCCGGAGGACCAGATGGCGGCAGCCGCCGCGCTCGGGTCGACCGTGATGACGTTCGGCGGCGTGTTCGGCCCGATGCTGGCCGGCGCGCTGATGCCGGTGATCGGGCTGCCGATGCTGTACCTGGCGGACGCGATCGCGTTGACGCTGACCATCTGGGCGGTGTGGAAACTGCCGCCGATGCCGCCGCTCGACGGGGTCTCCCGGCGGCCGGCGCTGGCCGACGTGCTCGACGGGTTCCGGTACCTGGCGCTGCAGAAGATCCTGCTGGCTTCGTTCCTGCTGGACATCATCGCGATGGTCTTCGGGATGCCGCGCGCGCTGTTCCCGGAGATGGCGGAGGAGACGTTCGGTGACCCGGCGGGCGGCGGTCTGGCGCTCGGGTGGCTGTTCGCGGCGATCCCGTTGGGCGCGCTGCTGTGCGGACTGGTGTCGGGCTGGACGTCGCGGGTGCTCCGGCACGGCGTCGGCGTGGTGCTGGCGATCGTGGTGTGGGGTCTGGCGATGGTCGGGTTCGGCCTGTCGCACGCGCTGTGGCTGGCCGTGGTGTTCCTGGCGATCGGCGGGGCGGCCGACATGATCAGCATGGTGTTCCGCAGCGCGATCCTCCAGAACGCCACGACGGACGAGATGCGCGGCCGGATGCAGGGCGTGTTCATCGTCGTGGTCGCCGGTGGGCCGCGCCTGGCGGACCTGCTGCACGGCACGACCGGCGCGGCCATCGGCGCCGGCGCCGCCACCGCCTGGGGCGGTCTGGCGGTGGTGGTGGCGACGGCGCTGGCGGTGGTGGCGATCCCGGCGGTGTGGCGCTACCGGTTCACCGTTGGGACTGTCGGACAAACCGCGCCCACGAAGTAGCGGGGAGGCTGATCGTCGGGTCGGGGTTCTTGGAGTCCCGAGCCATGACGCGGTCGGAGTGGTGCGCCACCTCGACGCAGTTGGCTGTGGTGTTGCTGCGAGAACTCTTACGCCACATGGTCATGCGGTCATGATTTCACGCGAGGCGCTTCAGGAACTCCGCCGTTTCCTCAACGCTGTAGGCCAGCTTGACGATGGCATCCCATGCCATCTCGAACGTCTCGATCTGGTCGTACTCGTCCAGGAACAGGCTTGTGATCTTGTTCTCCAGCAAGATCAGGCTTGGGTCGTCGTCATACTCCAGGATTACGAACGGGCCACTGAGGCCTGCGTGCAGCGACGCTTCGGTTGGTATGACTTGAACAGTGACGTTAGGCATCTGAGCGGTGTCAGCGATGTGTCGGATCTGACGCGCGTGGGCACCAGGTTCGCCGAAGGGGCGTTCCAGCGCCGCTTGCTCGATGATCGTGTGCAGCCTGAGCGGCTCGCTTCGGCTGAGCAAGCATCGGCGGGCGAGTCGGCTGGCGACCAGTGCATCGATCTCTCCTTCCGACAGGGCGTGTCCAGTGGCCCGAATGAGTGCCTGGGCGTACTCTGCGGTCTGCAGAAGACCGGGGATCCCGAGCGGCTCGTAGTTGAGCAAAGTACTCGCCTCATCCTCGAAGTCGGCCCAGGTTTGCCAGTCCTCAGGCAGGTTTTCGTTGTTTATGCGCAACAGACCTCGCTCTTCGGCGTGCCGAGCAAGGTCTAGCAACTCCGCGCGTTCCGCGCGGGTGACGTCGTAGAGGTCGAGCAACTTTTCCAGATCATCCAGATAGATGCCGATGCCTGAGGTTTCGATGCGACTGATCTTGCTGCCTGACATGCCAACCGCATCACCGGCGGCATCAGTGCTCAGGCCGGTGGCGGCGCGGAGCTTGCGGAGGACATATGCGAGTCGACGGGAGCGGACTGATCGTCCGGAGCGGCGTGCCATGGGAACGACGTTAGAGGCGGTGCAGTTCTAATAGCCATGTTGTTCACCCAATGGTGGCATTGCAGTGCTTTTGGAAGCGCTGCAATCTATTCGCATGAGCCAAGAGCGGATCATCGAGACGGACGAGGCGAAGCGGGACTGGGTGTTGCGGTGTGAAGGGGCCGCGAACAAGGTGTTCGAGCTGGGGGTGAGTCTGGGTACCGTCGAAGTGCACCTGCCGGTCGACGTCGACACCATCCGGCTCGACCGCCGGCAGACCGTGGACTTCAGGTCTGCCTTGGACGAAGCCATCGAGCGGGCCGAGGCGGACGTGCGGGCCGGCTGAACATCAAGGTTTGCCCAAGCCTTGCCGATTCGACTGTTGGACCCAGGTGTGATCCGGCACACTCACGCGGCATGGCGGAAGCGACGAGCGCACCGGCGCAACCGGAACTGAAGCGGGCCATCGGCCCGAAGCTCCTGCTGTTCTTCGTGGTCGGCGACATCCTCGGCACCGGCATCTACGCCCTCACCGGCAACGTCGCGGGCAAGATCGGCGGCGCGCTGTGGCTGCCGTTCCTGATCGCGTTCGCGGTCGCGTTCCTGACGGCGTTCAGCTACCTCGAACTCGTCGGCAAGTACCCCCGGGCGGCCGGGGCGGCGCTGTACACCAACCGGGCGTTCAAGATCCAGTTCCTCACCTTCATGGTGGCGTTCGCGGTGATGAGTTCGGGCATCACGTCCGCCTCGTCCGCCGCGCTGGCGTTCGGGCGGACCTACCTCCAATCCGTCATCAAGGAGTTCTTCTCCGACACGTTCACGGTGTCCGCGACGCTGGTCGCGATCCTGTTCATCGTCGGGCTGGCGCTCATCAACTTCCGGGGCGTGTCCGAGTCGGTCAAGGCGAACGTCGTCCTGACCTGCATCGAGCTGTCCGGTCTGGTGATCATCATCGCGATCGGCGTCTACGCCATCGCCGCGGGGGACGGTGACACGGGCCGGCTGACGCAGGTCGACCCCGCGCCGGGGCAGTCGGCCCTGGTCGCCATCACCTCGGCGACGGCGCTGGCGTTCTTCGCGATGGTCGGGTTCGAGGACTCCGTCAACATGGCCGAGGAGTGCCGCGACCCGGTCCGCATCTTCCCCCGCGCGATGCTGTGGGGCATGGTCGTCGCGGCGGTGATCTACGTGCTCGTGGCGATCACCTCGTCGCTGCTCATCCCGGCGGACGAGCTGTCCAAGGCGGGCAGCTCGGCGTTGCTGCGGGTGGTCCAGGTCGGCGCTCCCGGCTTCCCGCTGTGGGTGTTCTCGCTGATCGGCCTGTTCGCCGTCATCAACTCCGCGCTGATCAACATGCTGATGGCGAGCCGGCTCATCTACGGGATGTCGCGGGAGCAGATCATCCCGAAGGTCTTCGGGACGGTGCACCCGTTCCGGCGGACGCCGTGGATCTCCATCATCTTCACCAGCGGTGTCGCGATCATCCTGGTGTCGACCGCCGACATCGCGAAGCTCGGCGGCACGACCGCGTTGCTGCTGCTGATCGTGTTCACCATCGTCAACATCGCCGTTCTGGTGCTGCGCAAGGAGAAGGCGGACCACAAGCACTTCCGGGCGCCCACCTGGGTGCCGGTGCTCGGCGCGATCACCTGCGCCTACCTGGCGAGCCCGCTGTCCGGGCGGCCCGCCGACGACTACCTGATCGCCCTCTACCTGCTCGGGGCCGGTCTGGTGCTGTGGCTGATCAACCGGATCTTCCACGGCAAGGTCGTGTTCGATGCGGAGAAGCTGTCGAAGTAACCGCCCTACCCGACGTGGTGGAGCCGGCGCCGGGCCAGTTCCACCACGTCGTGGGCGCTGAAGACGTCCACCTGGTCGCCGTGGTCGCGGACCGGTGCGCTTGGTCTGTCCTAATTGGACAGTCGAGTTCGCGAACAGTGTGCCGCCGCAGGTACTTCAACGTCCGCGTGCAGCAGCCAGCGGTCGCCGGTGTCGACCGCGACACCGCACTTCGGGCCGTGGGACCGCTGCTGGTCCGGGTAGCGGGTGCGGTCGTTGCCGGACTTGTCGGGACGCAGGGCGGCGTCGAGTTCTTCGGCCAACACGAGTACTTGCGCGTGCGGGAGCGCCGGGGTTGCGCACATCGTCCACGCCCAGACCGCTGTCGACCAGGATCAGGCCGTCGGTCTCCAGCAGCCGGCAGACCGTCGTGGCCGCCTCGAAGGCGGAACCCTCGCCGCCGACCAGTTTCCGCCGAACGGGCGCATGGTGCCGCAGGCGAGGTGGTGGACCTTCATCCGGCGGGCCTTCCCAGGAGGACGCCGAGGTGCGCGCCCACGGCGTGGAGGGGGGACAGGTCGCGGCGGGTGCGGGCGAGCAGCATCGCGCAACTGGTCTACTGATGCCGGGGCTTCCCTCCGGTGGAAGGATGTCGCCATGCTGGAGATCGCCCACGGCGCGGCGCGCGCTGTCATCACCCCTGACGGCGCAGGACTGAAGTCGTACGAGGACGGTGGTGTGCCGTACGTCGAGACGTACGACGACCGACCGCCGATGGGCTGTGGCGCGGTGCTGGTGCCGTGGCCCAACCGGACGGCCGGCGGGCGGTGGGCGCTGGACGGCGTCGAGCAGCAGTTGGACATCACCGAGCCCGACCGGGGGAACGCGATCCACGGGCTGGTGCGGCGGGCCGTGTGGACGGTGGTCGAGCACACCGGGTCGCTGGTGTCGCTGGAGGTGCCGGTGGCCGGGTTCGGGTGGCCGGTCGAGTTGAAGACCTCGATCACGTATGCGTTGGACGGCAACGGGTTGACGGTGTCCCATGCCGTGCACAACGTGGGATCGGCGCGGACGCCGTTCGGGGTCGGGACGCACCCGTACCCGCGCGCGGGGCTGTCCTCGACCGACGAGTCGATGCTGTCGTTGGCGGCCACGACGGTGCTTCCGCTGGATTCCGGGACGATGATCCCCTCCGGGCCGGCCGTGCCGGTGGAGGGCGACTGCGACTTCCGCGTCGCGAGGCTGCTGGAAGGCGTGCAGCTCGACACGCCCTTCGGCGGCTGCGAGCCGGTGGACGGGCTCGTGCGGCACGTGCTGCGCGGACCCGGTGGTGCGGTGGAGATGTGGGCCGATCCCGACTTCAAGTGGGTGCAGGTGTACACGCCCGACAACTTCCCCGGCCGTGGCCGCGCGGTCGCGATCGAGCCGATGACGTGCCCGCCGGACGCGTTGAACTCGGGGGTGGACCTGCTGTGGCTGGACCCCGGTCAGTCCTGGGCGGGTCGGTGGGGATTGCGTCCGCTGGCCTAGATTGTTAGCGTCGCTAACTATGAACGTCGCGATCACGGGTGGATACGTCGTCCCGGTTTCCGGGGAGCCCATCGAGAACGGGACTGTCCTCGTCCAGAACGGGAAGATCGTCGCGGTCGGCGCGGACGTCGCCGTGCCGGACGGCGTGCCGGTCGTGTCCGCAGACGGCGGCTGGGTGCTGCCCGGCTTCGTGGAGGCCCACGGCCACCTCGGCGTGCACGAGGAGGGCGAGGGCTGGGCGGGTCAGGACACCAACGAGATGACCGACCCCAACGGCGCGCGGCTGCGTGCGCTGGACGCCATCAACCCGGCCGACCTGGGGTTCGCGGACGCGCTGTCGGGCGGCGTCACGACCGCCGTGATCAAGCCGGGGTCCGGCAACGTGATCGGCGGGCAGACCGTCGCCGTGAAGTGCTGGGGCCGCACGGTGGACGACATGCTCGTCCGCGAGCCGGTGAGCGTGAAGAGCGCGCTGGGCGAGAACCCGAAGCGGGTGTACGGGGAGCAGAAGAAGATCCCGTCGACGCGGCAGGGTGTCGCGGCCGTCATCCGGGACGCGTTCACCAAGGCGCAGGACTACGCCGAGAAGAAGGCGGCGGCCGACGGGCCGTTCGACCGGGACAACACGCTGGAGGTGCTGTCCCGGGTGCTGGACGGATCGCTCCCGTGGTGCCAGCACTGCCACCGCGCGGACGACATCGCGACGGCGCTGCGGCTGGCCGAGGAGTTCGGGTACCGGCTGATCGTGAACCACGGCACCGAGGGGCACCTCGTCGCGGACCTGTTGGCGGAGCGCGGGGTTCCGGTGATCGTCGGCCCGTTGTTCGCCACGCGGTCGAAGGTCGAGTTGCGGTCGCGGACGCTGCGGACGCCCGGTGTGCTCGCGCGGGCCGGCGTCGAGATCGCGATCACCACGGACCACCCGGTGATCCCCATCAACTTCCTGGTGCACCAGGCGACGCTGGCGGTGAAGGAAGGGCTGGACCGCGACGTCGCGCTGGCGTCGATCACCGCGAACCCGGCCCGGATCATGGGCTTGGACGACCGGGTCGGGTCGTTGCGGCCCGGTCTGGACGGCGACGTGGTGATCTGGTCCGGCGACCCGCTGGACGTGATGAGCCGCGCGCTGCGGGTGTTCGTGGAGGGGCGCGAGGTGTACCGGTACGCCGATGGCGAAGGCGTCGTGGCGAACGCGTTCTACCAGGAGGCCTGAACACCGTTAAGCGGCGGACGCACGGTGTTCGAGAGCGGCGCGGATGCCGTCCGCGCCCTCCTGGTTGCCCATCGCCTGCGCCACGTCGGCGGTCAGGCGGCAGGCGTCCAGGAGTTGGCCGGTGAAGAGTTCGGGCTGCTGTTCGGCCAGTTCGCTGTAGATCGCCACCGCGACCTGGACCGCCTGTCAGGCCTCGGCCGGCGCGGTGGACGCCGAGCCCGCCCCGCCGACCGGGACCAGGGCTTCCGCCCGGCGGCCCGAGCGCGCCAGGTAGGAGCCCAGGTTGTGCAGGGCCTTGGCCAGGTCGGGCAGGAGTCGAGCGTCCTCTCTGGACGGACCGCGGAGGAGCGCCGCTGCTTCCCGCGCGCGGTGGCGGGCCGCTTTCAGGTCGCCGGAGTGGGCCGGCATCATGCCCAGGTTGATCAGCGCGCCCGCCAGCGAGGGCGAGCATCCAGGGTGGCGCACCCCGTTGTCAGCGGCGGAGTTCGCGGCCGATCACGAGGCGCTGGATCTGGTTGGTGCCCTCGAAGATCTGCAAGACCTTGGCCTCGCGCATGTAGCGCTCCACCGGGAAGTCACGGGTGTAGCCCGCGCCGCCGAGCACCTGCACGGCGTCCGTCGTGACCTTCATGGCGGCGTCCGTGCAGACCAGCTTCGCGATGGCCGCCTGCCGCGTGAACGGCAGACCGCGGTCCCGGCGGCGGGCGGCGGACAGGTAGGTGGCGCGGGCCGACTCCACCGCCGCCGCCATGTCCGCCAGCAGGAACTCCAGGCCCTGGAAGTCGATGATCGCCCGGCCGAACTGGGTGCGCTGCTTGGCGTACGACACCGCCTCGTCCAGCGCGGCCTGGGCCAGTCCCACCGCGCACGCCGAGATGCCGAGGCGGCCGGAGTCCAAAGCGGACAGTGCGATCTTCAGTCCGTCGCCCTCGGCGCCGATCAGGCGGTCGCGGTCCAGCGCCACGCCGTCGAACACGAGCTGTGCCGTGGTGGAGCCGGTCAGGCCCATCTTGCGTTCCGGGGTGGCGGCGGTCAGGCCTTCGGCGCGGCCGGGCGCGAGGAAGCAGCTTATGCCCTTGCTCCCGGTGTCCGCGGTGCGGGCCATGAGGGTGTAGAAGTCGGCCGTGCCTGCGTGCGTGATCCACGCCTTGGTGCCGTTGACGACGTACTTGTCGCCGTCGAACACCGCGCGGGTGGACAGGGCCCCGGCGTCGGAGCCCGCGTGGGACTCGGACAGCGCGTAGCCGCCGAGGAGGTCGCCCTCCACGATCTCCGGGAGCCAGCGCTCCCGCTGGGCCTCCGTCCCGAACGTCGCCAGGGCGTAGGTCGACATCACGTGCACCGACAGGCCCACGCCGACGGACATCCACGCGGACGCGATCTCCTCCAGCGCCTGGAGGTAGACCTCGTACGGCTGGGCGCCGCCGCCGAACCGCTCCGGGTACGGCAGGCCGAGCAGGCCGCTCTTGCCGAGCAGCCGGAACTTGTCCCTCGGGAACCGCTCGTGCTCCTCGGCCTCCGCCGCGTGCGGGGCCAGCTCCTCGCGGGCGATCTCGCGGACCAGTGCGATCAGGTCCTCGGCCTCGGTGGTGGGCAGCAGGCGCTCGGCGGGCATCGTCGACCTCCGGGACGGCTCGACCGTCAATGGTGAGTACTCTTGCCAGTACTGTAGGACGTACCGCAGTACTGGTGCCAGACCCTGTGGCAGAGTCTTTTCATGACCTCGATCGCGCGCAGGACCCTCACGCCACGGCAGGTCGACCTGCTGGCCCGGCTGGAGTCGCTGGTGCTCGCCGAGGGGTTCGCGCACTTCACGCTGGACGACCTCGCCGCGCGCCTGCACTGCTCCAAGTCCACCCTGTACGCGCTCGCCGCCAGCAAGGAGCAGCTCGCCGTCCGCGTCGTCGGCCGGTACTTCAAGGGCGCGGCCGAGCGGATCGAGCAGCGGGTGTCCGAGATCAAGGACGTGCGTGCCCGGGTGGGGACCTACCTGGCGGGCGCGGCGGACGAGCTGCGCCGGGCGTCCGCGCAGTTCATCGCCGACGTGTCGGCCTTCGCGCCGACCCGTTCGACCTACGAGCGCAATGCCCGCGCCGCCGCCGAGCGCATCCGCTCCTTCATCCAGGAAGGTGTGCGGGACGGGGTGTTCCGGGAAGTCCATGCGACCCTCGTCGCCGAGATGGCAGGGCTGCTCATCGAAGGCATCCAGACCGGTGTGCTGACCCGCCGGGCCGGGGTGTCCGACGCCGAGGCGTTCACCGCGCTGGGCGAGCTGCTGCTGGACGGGCTACGCAGAGAACGGAGCCAGGCGTGATCGTCGTCGCTGGTGAGGCGCTGGTCGACCTCGTGCCCACGGCCGGGGGGAACCTCGCGCCGCGGCTGGGCGGCGGGCCGTACAACGTGGCAGTCGCCGCCGGGCGGCTGGGAGCGCCGGCGGGTTTCCTGTCCCGGCTGTCCACCGACCTGTTCGGCGACCGCCTGATCGAGCGCCTGCACGCCGCGGACGTGCGCACCGACCTGGTCCAGCGCGGCCCGGAGCCCACGACGCTCGCCGTGGTCGGCCTCGCCGAGGACGGGTCGGCGCGGTACGCGTTCTACGTCGAGGGCACGGCGGACCGGCTGGTCACCGATCCGGGACCGCTGCCGGCCGAGGTGCGGGCGGTGTCGTTCGGCACGCTGTCGCTGGTCCTGGAACCGGGGGCGAGCACGTACGAGCGGGTGCTGTGGCGGGAGGCCGAGCGGGGCGCGCTGACCGTGCTGGACCCGAACATCCGCGCCGGCCTCATCCACGACCCGCCGGCCTACCGCGACCGGTACGACTCGTGGCTCGCGCACGTCGGCCTGCTGAAGGTCTCCGTCGACGACGCCCGCTGGCTGGCCGAGCTGCCCGAGGACGCGCCCGAGGCGGACGTGCTGGACGTCGTGCGCGACTGGCAGGGCGCCGGGCCCGCGGCCGTCGTGCTCACCCGCGGCGGCGACGGACTGGCCGTGCTCACCGGTAGTGGTGAAGTGATTCACGTCCCACCCACTCCAGTGACGGTGGTGGACACCATCGGGGCGGGGGACACCGTGCAGGGCGCGCTGCTGGCGTGGCTGCACGACCACGACGCGCTGTCCACCGAGGCCGTCCGCGGTCTGGACGGCGGGAAGTGGGCCCGGGCGCTGGCCTACGCGGGCGCGGCGGCGGCCATTACCTGCTCCCGTGCCGGAGCGGAACCGCCGTTCAAACGCGAGCTGGAGATGACCTAGCTCTCACCCGCCGTGAGGTGGAGAAACACGGTGAACGGGCTACGGTGGGGGATGCACGCTAGCCATCCGTGCATCCGCGTGTGATGCCGGTCCCACCTCGCAGAATCGGTGCACGCCGCGGCTGTGGAGCGGGTTGGCCGCCGACTAGCGTGGCACAACTGACAGGACCCCAACGGGGTGGTGCTGCGGTGCGGGACGCCTCACAACGTCCGCGTGCGCGCGCGTGCGAGAACCCGCACGAGGCCACCCCGCCCTAGCGTGAGAGGGACTCTGAATGCCCGACGCGACGACTGCGCCGAACGACACCCGTACCGTCGCGCTGCGCCATCAGGGCGGAGAGCACGAGATGAAGGTCGTGCCGGCCACCGAGGGTGCGTCCGGTATCGATCTCGGCAAGCTCCTGGCCACCACCGGCCTGGTCACCCTGGACAGCGGGTTCGTCAACACCGCGTCCTGCTCGTCCGAGATCACCTACATCGACGGTGACGCGGGGATCCTGCGCTACCGCGGCTACCCGATCGAACAGCTCGCCCAGCGGTCGAACTTCAACGAGGTCAGCTACCTGCTGATCTATGGCGAGCTGCCGACGCAGGCGCAACTGGACGAGTTCTCGTCCAAGATCAGCCGACACACCCTGCTGCACGAGGACCTGAAACGGTTCTTCGACGGCTTCCCGCGCGACGCGCACCCGATGCCGGTGCTGTCCTCCGCGGTATCCGCGCTGTCCACGTTCTACCAGGACAGCCTGAGCCCGTTCGACGCCAACCAGGTGGAGATCTCGACCATCCGGCTGCTGGCCAAGGTGCCGACCATCGCGGCGTACGCGTACAAGAAGTCGGTCGGCCAGCCGTTCCTGTACCCGGACAACTCCCTCGGGCTGGTGGAGAACTTCCTGCGGATGACGTTCGGCTTCCCGGCCGAGCCCTACGACGTGGACCCGGACCTGGTCCGCGCGCTGGACCTGCTGTTCGTGCTGCACGCCGACCACGAGCAGAACTGCTCCACCTCCACCGTCCGGCTGGTCGGCTCGTCCGAGGCCAACCTGTTCGCGTCCATCTCGGCCGGCATCAACGCCCTGTTCGGCCCGCTGCACGGCGGCGCGAACAGCGCGGTGCTGGAGATGCTGGAGAAGATCCGCGCCGAGGGCGGCGACGTCGCGGCCTTCGTGCGCAAGGTGAAGAACAAGGAGGACGGCGTCCGCCTGATGGGCTTCGGGCACCGGGTCTACAAGAACTACGACCCGCGCGCGGCGATCATCAAGAAGACGGCCGACGAGATCCTCGGCAAGCTCGGCGCGGACGACCAGCTACTGGACATCGCGAAGAAGCTGGAGGAGACCGCGCTCGCGGACGACTACTTCATCGAGCGCAAGCTGTACCCGAACGTGGACTTCTACACCGGCCTGATCTACCGGGCGATGGGCTTCCCGACGAAGTTCTTCACGGTCCTGTTCGCGCTGGGCCGCCTGCCCGGCTGGATCGCGCACTGGCGCGAGATGATCCAGGACCCGGCCACCAAGATCGGCCGCCCGCGGCAGATCTACGTGGGCGCGCCGGAGCGCGAGTTCGTGCCGGTCGAGCAGCGCTGACGTTCCGCGACGCCAAGGCCCGTGCCCCGTTCGGGGTGCGGGCCTTTCGCCGTTCCGCTCTGTCGTGCGAGGTGGTGCGGCGGCTCCTAGGGTCGGCCCGTGGACTCCTCTACCGTCGTCTGGTTCCGGCGTGACCTGCGGGTGGCCGACCACCCCGCGTTGGCCGCGGCGGCCGGCCGGGCTCGGCGCGGGCTGGCCCTGTTCGTCCTGGACCCCCGGCTGCTGAAGGTCGCGGGCCGGCCGCGGGTCGACTTCCTGCACCGGTGTCTGCGGTCCCTGGACGCCCGGCTCGGCGGGCGGCTGATGGTGGTGTCCGGTGATCCCGTCGACGTGGTGCCCGCTGTCGCGCAATCCGTTGGGGCGTCGTCGGTCCACGTCTCGGCCGATGCCGGTCCTTATGGGCGGCAACGGGATGCGGCGGTGGCGGAGAAGACCGAGCTGGTGCGGGTCGGGTCTCCCTACGCCGTGACGCCGGGCCGGGTGGTGAAGGCCGACGGGACGCCGTACCGCGTGTTCACGCCGTTCCGCCGGGCGTGGCTGGAGCACGGGTGGCGCGGGCCCGCCGACACCGACGAGTCCACTGTGGACTGGATCGAGCCCGCTCAGAGCGAGGAGCTGCCGGACGCCGAGCCGCTGCCGGATGTCGCCGGGCTGTGGGCGAGGTTCCGCGACGAACGGCTGCCCGACTACGCGCGGGACCGCGACCGCCCCGATCTCGACGGCACCAGCCGGTTCTCCCCGTTCCTGCGGTGGGGCGTGGTGCACCCCCGCACCCTGCTGGCCGACCTCGGCGACGACGACGGCTCGAAGGCGTACCGGTCGGAACTGGCCTGGCGCGACTTCTACGCCGATGTCCTGTGGCACCAACCGGAATCCGCGCGGCGCAACTACGACCGGAGGTTCGACCGGATGCGGTTGGACGCCGACCGCGGCCGGTTCGAGGCCTGGTGCGCGGGCCGGACGGGGTACCCGCTCGTGGACGCCGGGATGCGGCAGTTGCTCGCGGAAGGCTGGATGCACAACCGCGTGCGGATGGTGGTCGCGAGCTTCCTCGTCAAAGACCTGCACCTGCCGTGGTGGTGGGGCGCGCGGCACTTCATGGAGCACCTGGTGGACGGCGACCTGGCGTCGAACCAGCACAACTGGCAGTGGGTGGCGGGCACCGGCACCGACCCCGCGCCGTTCTTCCGGGTGTTCAACCCCGTCACGCAGGGCGAGAAGTTCGACCCGAACGGCGACTACGTGCGGAAGTACGTGCCCGAACTCCGCCACGTCGCGGGCAAGGGGGCACACCGGCCGCGCAACCCGATCGTCGACCACGCGCACGAGCGCCAGGAGGCCCTGGCGCGGTACGGGGAGATCAAGGACTAGCGGAGCACCTCGCGCAGCTTCACCCGCGAGCCGGTCCGCAGCACGGCGTTGGCGTAGACCTTGCCGCCGAGCCAGGTGATCGCCGCCACCGCCCCCAGGGCCAGCACGATCGCCAGCAGCACCTGCCACGTCGGCGCCACGCCCATCGCCATCCGGCCCGGCATCAGGATCGGCGCGAACGGCGGCAGGACGGACAGCACCGCCACCAGGGTGTCCGACGCGTCCTGGATCATCAGGTTGATGCCGACCACGAACGCGATCACGATCGCCATGCTGATCGGCGTCAGCACCGACTGGAGCTCTTCCTGGCGCGACACCAGCGACGCCGCCGCCGCGAAGATGGTGGCGTACATGAAGAAGCCGAGCAGGTACCAGAGCACGCCGGTGGCCAGGGCGCCGCCGGCCACGGCGGTCACGTCCAGCACGCCCGACACCGACGACAGCACCAGGCCGATGCCGCCGATCAGCAGCAGTTGCAGCAGGCCGACCACGCCGAGGCCGATCACCTTGCCCAGCAGAAGCTGCCACGGCCGCAGCGTCGCCAGCAGGATCTCCACCACGCGGCTGGACTTCTCCTCCACCACGCCCTGCGCGACCATCGTCCCGTACACCAGCAGCGAGTAGTACAGCAGCACGGCGATCACCAGGCCGATCGCCAGCCGTTGCCCCTGCTGGTCGTCCTCCGGCGCGAGCGCGACCACGTCGACCTGCGCGCGTTCGACGTTCCGGGCCGCCGTGACCGGGTCCACGCCCGCCTCGGCCAACTGCGCGCTGAGCACCTGCTGCTTCACGATCAGGTTGATCGAGTTGCGCAGCTCGTCGTCCAGCCGGTCCTTCACCACCACGCGCAGGGCGTCCGGCGCGCCGGTCACCAGCGCGTCCAGCTCGCCCGCCCGCACCCGTTCCTCGGCGGCGGCCACGTCGGGCACGTCGACGGTGTCGATGTCGCGCCCGAAGGACTTCGCCGTCTGCTTCAACGGTTCCGCCAGCACGGTCGCCTGGCCGCTCAACGCCACCGTGGCCCGGCCCGCGCGGTCGATCAGCACGGTCTGCAGCAGCACGTACCCGGCCAGCACGGCGACGATCACCAGCGTCCCCCACAGGAACGACTTGGTGCGCACCTTGGCCAGGAACTCCCGCCGGGCGACCAGGAACACCGCCCGGCTCGGGGTCAGGGTGCTCATGCGAAGCGCTCCTCGGTCACCACGCTGCGGAAGAGTTCGGTCAGCGACGGCCGTTGCCGGGTGAACTCGCGGACCGGGCCGGTGGCCAGCGCCGCGTGCAGCACGGCCTGGTCGTCGGCGTCGGGCGCCAGCTCCAGCACGAACCGCGTGCCCTCGACGGACGCCGTGCGCACGCCGGGCACCGCGTCCGCCCAGCCCTCGGCGGCACCCGGCGCGTCCACGACCAGCTTGGCCGCACCGCCCCGGCGGAGCTCGTCGACCGAGCCGGACGCCACCAGCGAACCGCTGCGCACGATGCCCACCCGGTCGCACAGCCGTTCCACCAGGTCCAGTTGGTGGCTGGAGAACACCACCGGCACACCGGCGGACGCCTTCTCCCGCAGCACGGCGCTCATCACGTCCACCGCCACCGGGTCCAGGCCGGAGAACGGCTCGTCCAGCACCAGCACGTCGGGGTCGTGCACCAGCGCCGCCGCGAGCTGCACGCGCTGCTGGTTGCCCAGGCTCAGCTTCTGCACTTCGTCGCCGCGCCGGTCGCGCAGGCCGAGGCGGGCGATCCAGTTCTCCGCCGAGCGGTGGGCGTCGTTGGTCGGCACGCCGTGCAGCTCCGCCAGGTACACCAACTGGTCGAGCACCTTCATCTTCGGGTAGAGGCCGCGCTCCTCGGGCATGTAGCCGATGCGCCGCCGGGTCTCCAGCGTCACCGGCGCGCCGTTCCAGCGCACCTCGCCCGCGTCCGCCGCGAGCACGCCGAGCGCGATCCGCATGGTCGTGGTCTTGCCCGCCCCGTTGCTGCCGACGAACCCGAACAGCTCACCCGCCCGGACGTCGAACGTCATGTCCCGCAACGCGACGACCTCGCCGTAGCGCTTGGAGACGCGGTCGATCTCCAGCACCCCCTGTGCCACGGTCGCACTCCTCCTGTCGGTCAACTTCCGTAGACCTGCTTCGACAGCGGCACGAACGGGACGCGGCTGAACACCGCCTCCACCGGGAGGTCGAACACCTCGCAGATCCGCATCGCCAGGTCCAGGCTGGGGTAGTGGTCGCCCCGTTCCAACGCGCCGATCGTCTGGGGATTGACCTCCACCGCCCGTGCCAGCCCCACTCTGGTCATGCCCCGCTCGGCCCGCAGCACCTGGATCCGGTTGTGGATCCGCCGCTCGGGCCCCCGGCGTGCCGGACTCATGTTACGAAGTGTTGCGAAAACCCAACAGAACGGCAAGTAAACAATTCACACAATAGTCCGAACGGCGGTATCCAGACCCGGCGTGCCCGGAAATCACGATTCGGTGAAACGATACGTGCCCGGGAACCGAATCGAACGACGACCGGTCGAATGTGTCGTGGGCCGCAAGCCCCGTTGCCTGGAGGGGTGACTCTATGGAGCCGATGGAGCCGGACCAGTGGCTCGCGCAGTACGGCCAGAAGATCGAGCAGGCCAAGCAGAACGCCGAGCAGGCGAAGGACCAGCTCGGCGGCGTCGGCGGCAGCGCCACGTCACCGGACGGCCTGATCACGGTGACGGTCAACGCGTCGGGCGCGCTGACCAACCTCATCCTGCGGCCGGCACTGCGCGGTGAGGACCCGGAGCGCGTCTCCGGAGCGATCATGACCGCGGTCGGCCAGGCGCAGCGCGCCGCCGCCGGCCAGGTCGTGCAGATCATGAACGACTTCGTCGGGGACGGCCCGGCGCTGGACTTCGTCAAGGCGAACATGCCGAACGGCTATTCGGGTGACGGAACCGATCCGGTGGAACCGGAGCCGGAGATCCAGCGTCGTGACACCAGGCCCGACGACGACTACTTCACCAATCCACCAGACGTGATGGCCTGAGCAGGGGGTAGATGTCCATGGTTGTGTCGTTCAACGTGAGCCCGGAGGAGATCCGGGCGCACGCCGGCACGGTCGACCAGCTAACGCAGCGGATGCTCTCGGCCACGAAGACCGCGGACCCGTCGCTGTCGACCGACGCCTTCGGGGTCTTCGGCTCGTTCCTGGCGGCGTTCCTGCTCAAGACGGCTGGTGTGTCCCAGGACATCCTCGGCCAGGCGACCGAGACCGTCGCCGACATGTGCCAGGGCCTCAAGGAGGTCGCCGAGCTGTACGAGAACGTCGATCTCGACAACGCGTTCGGGTTCAGCGGAAGGGCACGGGGATGAACGCCCAGGCGACCACTCAGGGGCGCGACCCGTCCCACCTGATCGGTGACGTGCAGGGCACCGTCGCGGCCGTCGAGCGCGGCGACTGGGTGCAGGCGGGCCTGGGCATGGCGAACACGGCCCTGGGCATGGTCGGCCTGGCGTCCAACCCGCTGTCGGGCTTCCTGTCCGCCGGGTTTAGCTGGGCCATCCAGCACGTGGACTTCCTGCGCGAGCCGTTCGACGCGCTGCTGGGCAGCCCGCAGGCCATCCAGAAGATGTCCGAGAGCTGGGCGTCCGCCGCCAAGCAGATCGAAGGGATCGTCGCCGACTACCGGCGCACCTCGGTCGAGGAGACGCGCGGCTGGCGCGGGCGCTCCGCCGACGGCTACCGCGCGGCGAGCAAGAAGCACGCCAGCGGGCTGGAGACGCTGGCCAAGGCGGCGCAGGGCATCTCGGGCGCGGCCAAGGGCGCGGGCGAGCTGGTCGCCACCGTGCGCAAGACCATCATGGACCTGATCAGCCAGGCCGTGTCCGACATGGTCATGAAGATCATCCAGTGGCTGGCGGCGTCGTTCCTGACCTTCGGCGCGGCCATCGCGGCGGCGATCTCGGACATCGTGCAGCTCGCGGTGAACTACGCCAAGAAGCTCGCGGACTTCCTCCAGAAGCTCGGCAACTCGCTGAAGAAGCTGATCGACCTGATCAAGTCGGTGCAGCAGATCGCGTCCACCGCGAAGCAGATCCTCCAGGCGATCACGGCCATGACGCACTCCAACAAGGGCGCGGGCGGCGGCGGCGCGGGTCCGCGCAACTCGCAGGGCGGCCTCGGGCTCACCGAGGAGCAGTTGGCGAACATGGACCGCAACGCGCGTGACCGCTACGCGAACGGCGGTGGCAGCGGCGGTGGCGGGAACACCGACACCAGCGGCTCCCCGAACGCGGGCCCCGTGGTCAGCCGTCCGCCGTCGTTCGGCGGGCAGCAGGGCGCGGACGGCGTCGGCGGCACGGGCGGCGGTACCTACCCCGGCGGCGTGTCGGCGGGAGGTCCGTCGGTCAGCCGTCCGCCGCAGGTCGGCTCCGGCGGTTCCGGTTCCGGCGGCTCGGGTTCCGGTGGCTCGGGTTCCGGTGGCCACTGGGAGCCGGGCCGGTGGGTGCCGGCGGGCGGTTCGACGCCCCTTCCGCGCGCCAACCCGGTCCCGTTCCCGACCGGGCCGCGGGACGTCACGCACGCGACCAACACGACCACGGGCGTCGTGCCGCCCGTGCGTCCGTTCGCCACGCCCGACCTGCCGAGCACGGCCGGTGGTGGCGGTGGTGGTGGCGGGATTCCGGGTGGCGGCGGTGGTGGTTTCGCCGGTGGTGGCGGGATTCCCGGTGGTAGCGGCGGTGGCGGCGCCGGTGGCGCGGGCCAGACGTTGCAGGCCGGCGGTTCGTCCGGCGTGGCTCCCGCTGGTGCGGGCACTGCTCCGGGTGCGGGTGGCGGTGCGGCCGGCGGCGGTGGCCGTGGCGGTGCCGGCGGCGGCGCGATGGGCGGCATGATGGCGCCCCCGATGGCGGGCGCGCCGGGCCAGGGCGACGGCAAGGACCACCAGCGCAAGGTCCGCCTCGAAGGCGAGCCGCTGGTCGAGGAGCCGCCGAAGGCGGCGAAGCCGATCATCGGCGAGTGAGACGAAGGGGGACCTCCTGGGTGAACCGCTCCCCAGAAGTTGGACTGGGAATCCAGTTCCGACTTCCGGGGAGCGGTTTGGTGCATCCACGAAGTTCGTTGTCCGAGGGGCAGCGGGAGTCCGCTGTCGGGTCGTTCGAGGCCGGGTATGGTCCGAAGGCTGTGGCAACCCGGTTGGGTGTGTCCAGGGCCGCGGTGCGACGCTTGCATGATCGTTGGAGGTTGAGAGGCGCGGGAGCGCTGATGAACAATCCGGGCAAGCGGTCGTTCACGTTCGAGTTCAAGCTCGGGGTCGTGCGCCGGTTCGTGGCGGGTGAGGCGACCGCGGCCGAGCTGGCGCGCGAGCACGACCTGTCCTCGTCCAAGCTGGTCGAGAACTGGGTGCGGGCGTATCGGCGCGAGGGAGAGGAAGCGTTGCGCCCCAGGCGGAAAGGCCGGCCCGCGGCGCCACCGGCTTCGGAACCGGATGAGCTGGAACGGTTGCGGGCCGAGAACCTGCGGTTGTCCGCGAAGGTGGCCTACCTGGAAAAATTGCGGGCCTTGAGGGAGCAGGGGCGAGGGTGAAAACCCAGGTCATCGCCGCCCTCAAGGCCGACTACCCGCTGCCGGTGCTGCTGGCGGTCGCCGGCCTGGCCCGGTCGACGTTCTTCCATCACCAGGCCCGGCTCACGCGACCTGATCCGCAGGCCGGGCTCAAGACCGCGATCATCGAGGCGTTCGAGGCCGCCCGTGGCCGCTACGGGCATCGGCGGATCCACATCATGCTGATCCGTCAAGGCCGGCAGGTGGCCAAGAAGACCGTGCTCAAGCTGATGAACATCCTCGGCCTGGTCTGCGAGGTCCGGCGGCCACGCCGGTATCGGTCCTGGCTCGGGCAGACCGGCACGACCGCCGAGAACACGCTGAACCGCCAGTTCACCGCATCGGCGCCGGACACGAAGTGGGTCACCGACGTCACCGAGTTCCGCATCGGTGACCGCAAGCTCTACCTGTCCCCGATCATCGACCTGTTCGACCGATCCGTGATCGCTTACTCCTGTGGCCCGTCGCCAACGCTGGAGCTGACCAACTCTTCACTCCGCGAGGCGATCGCCACCCTGCCCGCCGGCACCTCGCCGCTGGTGCACTCCGACCAAGGGTTCCAGTACCAGCACGCCTCCTGGCGGAAACTGCTTGACGACGCGGGCCTGACCCAGTCGATGTCACGGCGGGCCAACTGCCTGGACAACTCCATAGCCGAGAACTTCTTCGGCCACCTCAAGGAAGAACTGTTCCACCACACCAAGTTCGACACCGTCACCGAGTTCACCACGGCGCTGGACGAGTACATCGACTGGTACAACACCACCCGCATCTCGACCACGCTCAAGGGCCTGAGCCCGGTCGAGTACCGAGCCCAGGCCCTCACGGCCTAACCTTCAGTTAGCCAGTCCAACTTCCGGGGACCAGTTCAGGGCGGGAGGTCCCCCTTTGCTTTGCCTGCTCCGGATTGGGAAAAGTTCCGTGTCGGCCGTTCATGCCAGAGCGGCGAGTTCCTCCGCGATCCGTTGGCGCGCTTCGGCTTCCCTTTCCGCGCGATCGGCGGGCACCAGTCCGATCCGCGTCCGGCGGTCGAGTACGTCGTCCGCGTCCAGAGCCCCCTCGTGCCGCACCGCCCAGGCGAACTCGCCGATCTCGGCGACCTGGTGGGCCTCCCCGCCGTACCGGGCGACCAGCTCCGCCGGACCGTGCGCCGGACCGGAACCGATGAGCGGCAACGACTTGGTGCGTGACTTGACCGTCGTGAGGCCGGTCGCGTCCACCGCGTCCGCCGCCATCCGCCGATACGTGGTGAGCTTCCCGCCGACGACCGTGGTGACACCGCCCTCGGTCAGCACGGCGTGCCGGCGCGACAGGTCGGCGCTGGGCCCGGCCCCGGTGTCCAACAGCGGACGCAGGCCGGCGAAGCTGCCCAGCACCTCGTCGTGGGTCAGTTTCCGTTCCAGCACCGAAGAGGCGACATCGAGCAGGAAGTCCACATCGGACGGTGGAACGGTCGGCACGTCCGGGATCGGACCGTCCACGGGCTCGTCGGTCAGCCCCACGTAGACCCGGCCGTCCTGCTGCGGCAGCACGAGCGCGTAGCGGTTGCGCTGCCCCGGGACGGGCACGGTCAACGCGGTGCGACCGAGACCGAGGGTGTCCGCGCTGAGCACCAGGTGCGAGCCCCGCGACGGGCGCAGCTTCACGTCGGCCAACCGGCCCGCCCACACGCCGGCCGCGTTCACCACGGCCTTCGCCCTGACGACGAGGCTTTCCCCGGTCTGGCCGTCCACGATCCGCGCGGTACGCCCGTGCAGGCCGGTGACCTCGGCCCTGGTGATGATCCGCGCACCGAACCCCGCCGCCGTGCGGGCCAGCGCGACGACCAGCCGGGCGTCGTCGACGAGCTGCCCGTCGAAGCTGAGCAGCCCGCCGCGCAAGTCCTTCCCGCGCAGACCCGGCGCGAGCGCGAGAGCTTCGACCGCCGGCACGTGACGAGGACCGGGCAGGACACGGGACGGGGTGCCCGCGAGGCGGCGCAACACGTCGCCCGCCCGCAGGCCCGCCATCACGACCGGGTCGTTCGCCTTGCCGTGCAACGGAATTAGCTGCGGCAGAGTGCGGACCAGGTGCGGCGCGGTGCGGGTCATCAGGACCCCGCGCTCCACCGCGCTCTCGAACGCCAGCCCGATCTCGCCCTGCGCCAGGTACCGCAGACCGCCGTGGACCAGCTTGCTCGACCAGCGGGACGTGCCGAACGCCAGGTCGCGCGCCTCCACCAGGCACACGTCCAGGCCGCGCGAGGCCGCGTCCAAGGCGACCCCCGCGCCGGTGACGCCACCGCCGACGACCAGCAGGTCGACGGTCCCGTCCGCCACCTCGGCGAGTTCCCGGCGGCGACGGGCCGCGTTGAGCGACGTGCTCACGACAGGGCCGCGTCGAGGAAGTCGGCCAGCTCGGCGAGCAGTGCCTCGAAGTCCAGGTCGGTGGTCGCCGGGCGCACCGACAACACCATCGACTGGGTGGTCAGCAGCACCAGGCGGGCCTGCGCGGCGGAGTCGCCGGGCCGGATCGAGCCGTCCGCGTGGCCGGCCTCGATCTGGCTGAGCAGGAACGCCTCCACCAGCCGCTGCGTGCTGCCCAGGCGTTGCACGAGGTAGGGCAGCATCAGCTCGGCGTCCAGGTCGAGCACGCGGCGCATCAGCGGGTCGGCGGCGAGCAGCCGGATGCCCGCGATGGCCCGGCCAACCAGGCACTCGCGGGCGTTGGCCCCGTCCGGGCCGGGCTCTTCGACCCGGCGCAGCAGCGCGCCGAACTCCCGGGTCATCAGCGCCCGGACGAGCGTGCGGACATCCGGGAACCGGCGGTACAGGGTCATCCGGCTCACGCCGGCGCGTTTGGCGATGTCCGTCAGCGTGGTGCGGCGGACACCGACCTCGACCACGCAGTCGCGG
The DNA here is from genome assembly GCF_050942485.1 of Actinosynnema sp. CS-041913. Taxonomy (NCBI): domain Bacteria; kingdom Bacillati; phylum Actinomycetota; class Actinomycetes; order Pseudonocardiales; family Pseudonocardiaceae; genus Actinosynnema; species Actinosynnema sp. CS-041913. The sequence continues at coordinate 605,802 of NZ_CP192037.1, forward strand.
GCCGCGTCGAGGAGGGCGTCATCACTGTGACGTTGAGACGTCATGTGTAACACTGTAGCGGTGACCGAGCGCATCGACCACACCCTGCGGGGCAGGTGGACCCCGACGACGGGGACGCTGCCGCCGCACGCCCTCAAGTGGCTCCGACAGCGGGCCGGCCTGCCGGACGTCACGACACCCGCCCGCACGCCCTCCGTGCCCGCGACGGCGTTGTCGGACGCCGCGCACTCCGCTCTGGACGCCGTCGTGGGCCCCGGTTACGTGCGGGTGGACCGCGACTCGCGGCTTGGGCGGGCCGGAGGCCTGTCGTACCTGGACCTGTTGCGGCAGCGCGGGGACGGGACGTTGGCCGTGCCCGACGCCGTGGTGCTGCCGGCGACACCGGAGCAGGTCGTCGACGTGCTGCGGACCTGTGCCGATCACGACGTGGCCGTGGTGCCGTTCGGCGGTGGCACGTCCGTGGTCGGCGGCGTGGCGGCGCTGCGCGGGGACAAGGCGGCGGTGATCGCGCTGGACCTCGTGCGGCTGGACAAGCTGGTCTCCGTCGACCCGTTGTCACGGATCGCCGTGGTGCAGGCCGGCGTGCCCGCGCCGGAGGCCGAACGACTGCTGGCTCCGCACGGGCTGACCATCGGGCACGTGCCGCAGTCGTACGAACGCGCCACCATCGGCGGTTTCGCGGCCACCCGGTCCGCCGGGCAGGCGTCGTCCGGGTACGGGCGGTTCGAGGACATGGTCCAAGGCGTCCGGCTGGCGACACCGGTCGGGGAATGGCGGTTGGGCGCGGCGCCCGCGTCGGCGGCCGGGCCGGACCTCAAGCAGCTCGTGATCGGCAGCGAGGGCGCTTTCGGTGTCATCACGGAGGTTTCGGTACGCGTGCGGCCACGGCCGGTGGTCGAGCGTTACGAGGGCTTCGTGGTCGACGGCTGGGCGCGCGGAGCCGCTGCCGTGCGGTCGTTGGCGCAGGGTCGGGTGCTGGCCGACGTGACCCGGCTGTCCGATGTGGACGAGACCGAGGTGTCCTTGGCACTGGCAGGTGGCTGGAAGACCACCGCGCTGAGGGCTTACCTCAGCGCGCGCAAGGTCAAGGACCCCTGCCTGCTGATCCTGGGTTGGCACGGGCAATCCGAAGACGAGGTCCGCCGACGGCGCAGGGAGACGTTGCGGGGGTTGCGGCTGGTGTCACTGGGCCGGGTGCTCGGCGAGGCGTGGCGGCACGGGAGGTTCAACGGGCCGCGCCAACGGGACACCCTGATGGACCTCGGCGTGTGCGTCGAGACGCTGGAGACGGCCGCGCACTGGTCCCGGGTGTCCGAGCTGCGCACCGCGGTGCGGGACGCCGTGACCGACGCACTGGGCAGGTGCATCGTCATGTGCCACATCTCGCACGCATACGAGACCGGCGCGTCCCTGTACTTCACGGTGCTGGCCGCGCGGGACGCGGGCGACCCCATCGGCCAGTGGCAGGTCGCGAAAGCCGCCGCGAGCGAGGCGATCGGCGGCGTGGGCACGATCAGCCACCACCACGCCGTTGGGGCCGACCACGTCCCGTACCTGGAGGCCGAGATCGGCGGCCTGGGCATCGAGGTGCTGACGTCGGTCAAGCGCACGCTGGACCCGACCGGCGTGCTCAACCCTGGCAAGCTCATCCAGAGCGGGCTAGCTTCACCCGGGTGACCGGTGATCTGCTGATCCGCTCCGTGCGGCCGTGGCCCAACAGCCTTGACGTGCCGCCCGTGGACATTCTCTGCTCGGGTGGCCTGGTGGCGTCGATCGGGGCCACCCTGGACGCGCCTCCGGGCGTGCCCGTGGCGGACGGGAAGGGCGGCGTCCTCCTGCCGTCCTTCACCGACGCGCACGCACACCTCGACTCGACCCGCCTGGACCTGCCGTTCCGCCCGCACAGCGCCGGGACGGGCCTCAACGAGCTGATCGAGAACGACCGCCGCAACTGGCGGACGGCCGAGCGCGGCGTCGCCGAACGGGCCACGCACACGCTGGGCCGGACCATCGCGAGCGGAGCGACCCTCGTGCGCAGCCACGCGCAGGTCGACGTGGACTCCGGCCTGGAGAAGCTGGAGGGCGTCCTGGCGGCCCGCGAGGCGCACTCCGGCCGTGCGTCCGTGGAGGTGGTCGCGTTCCCGCAGTGCGGCATCCTGCGCGAGAAGGGCACCGCCGACCTGCTGGAGGCGGCCCTGCGAGCCGGGGCGGACCTGGTGGGCGGCCTGGACCCGGCGGGCTACGACCGAGACCCGGCGCGGCACCTGGACGTCGTGTTCGACCTGGCGGACAAGCACCAGCGCGGGGTGGACGTGCACCTGCACGACGCGGGCTCGCTGGGCGCGTTCCAGGTCGAGCTGATCTGCGAACGAGCGGCGGCCCTGGACATGCGGGGCCAGGTCACCATCAGCCACGCCTTCGCGCTGTCCACTGTGGACGCGGACCGCCAACGCGAACTGGTGGACCTGCTGGCCGAGCACGACGTCGCGGTGACCACGGTCGCACCCGGCGCACGGGAGCCGCTGCCACTGCGGCAACTGCGGTGGGCGGGAGTCAGGCTGGGCCTGGGACAAGACGGAATTCGCGACTACTGGTCCCCCTACGGCAACGGCGACATGCTGGACCGGACGTGGCAACTGGCCTACCGCAACGGCTTCCGGCAGGACGCGCTGATCGAGATGTGCGTGGACATCGCCACCCGGGGCGGCGCGTCGGTGATGGGCCACACCCACGGCCTGACGGAAGGCGCACCAGCCAACCTGGTGGTGGTGCCAGGGGACACGGTGACCGCGGCCGTGATGGACCGCGCCCCGCGGACGCTGGTGGTACACGGCGGGAACGTCGTGGCCGCCGGGGGAGAACTGCTTTAACCCCGGACTACAGCGCGACCAGGGCTTTCCCCAGGTTTTCACCCGACAGCATGCCGATGAAAGCCGACGGGGCCTCGCTCAGACCACCCTCGGTGACGGTCTCCCGGTACTTCAATTGGCCTGCAGCGATCCACCCGCCGACCGAACGCGCGAACTCGTCCTGCAAATGCGCGTGATCACTCACCAGGAACCCGCGCAAGGTCAACCGCTTGCCCACCGCCAGCCCCAGGTTGCGCGGCCCCGGAGGCAATGTGGACGCCGTGGCGTTGTAGACCGAGATAGCCCCGCACAAAGCGGCACGCCCGTAGAGGTTGAACGAGTCGATGGCCGCCTCCAGATGCTCACCACCGACGTTGTCGAAGAACACGTCGATACCCTCCGGGGCGGCTGTGGCGAGCTGCTCCTTGACCGGCCCGTTCCGGTAGTTGAACGCGGCATCGAAGCCGAGTTCATCAAGCAGGTACGACACCTTCGCGTCAGTACCGGCACTGCCGATCACCCGCCGGGCACCGCGCAACCGGGCGATCTGCCCCGCAACCTGCCCGACCGCCCCCGCCGCGCCGGACACGAACACCACGTCGCCTTCCTTGAACGACGCCACGTCCAGCAGCCCGGCGTAAGCGGTCATCCCGGGCATACCCAGCACACCCAGATAAGCGCCCAGCGGGGCGTCACCCACCTTCGTGGCGTGCGCGCCGCCCACGACCGCGTACTCCCGCCAACCCAACCCGTGCAGCACCTTGTCGCCGACCGCGAAGCCCTCGACGTTGGAGACCACGACCTCGCCGACCGCGCCACCGTCCAGCGGCCGGCCGATCTCGAACGGCGCGACGTACGACTTGACGTCGTTCATCCGACCCCGCATGTACGGGTCGACGCTCATCACCAGGTTCCGGACCAGCAGCTCACCGTCGACCGGCGCAGGCACCGGAGCCGAGACGAGTTCGAAGTTCTCCGCTGTCGGAAGGCCCTGGGGGCGGGACGCGAGACGGATCTCCTGCGCGGTGCGAGGCACGGTCATGCTCCCGTCAACCGGACGTGGTCAGCGGAGTGTTCCACTCAACCGGTGTGACCTGCGTCTCGTAGCGCGGACACGCTCCGGTACACGTACCCGAGCCGTTCGTACACCTTGATCGCGGTCTGGTTGTGCGCGTCCACCATCAACGCGCAGGCCCCGGACTCCGCCAGCAGGGCACTGGTCAGGAACGCGCAGAGGCGCGTGGAAAGGCCCAGGCCCCGATGATCGGGATGGGTGGCCACGCCGGCGATGAACCCGATGCCCGGCGCGGACCAGGCGTCCGCCCCGACCGCGATGAGCGTGCCGTCGTCCGCGTGGATGCCCGTCCACCGGCGCGGCCCCGGCTGGTACGGCCAGACGTACGAGTTCGGGCTCGCCTTGCGCAGCAGCGCCTCCACGTCGTCCCACTCGTCCTCGTGCAGCCAGCCGAGGTCGGGCGCGTCCAGCGAGCCGGTGCGCTCCATCCAGCCGAACGTCGCCGTCGTTGGGAAGTCCGGCAGCTCGGCGGCCAGCTCCGTGGTGACCAGTGGCCGCACGCCGGGCCGCTGCCGGGCGCGCAGGATCACCGCGACGTCCTCGGCGGGCCCGGCGAGCACCAGGCGGTCGTACCGGTTCAACGCCGGCGTGAGCACGCCCACCGCGTCGCCGTGCGCCCACGCCACACCACCTCGACCGGGCAGGAGGCACTGGGCCGCCCAACCGGCGAGCAGGTCCGGGTTCGCCGCCGCCACCTCGTCCGGGGTCCGCAGAACACGCATGACCGCATCATCGCCGACGGGCTAGCCTCACCCGCATGGACATCCGGCGGGTGACGTCGCCCGACGCCGTGACAGCGGCGGCACACCTGTTCGACGACCCGCCGCGGGCCGACGCGACCCGCCGGTTCCTCGCCGACGAGGGCCACCACCTGCTCATCGCGTACGTGGACGACCAGCCCGCCGGCTTCGTGTCGGGCGTCGAGACCACGCACCCGGACAAGGGCACCGAGATGTTCGTCTACGAACTGGGTGTGGACGAGCCGTTCCAGCGCCGGGGCATCGGCCGGGCCCTGGTGGACGCCATGCTGGCGCTCGCCGGGGAACGCGGCTGCTTCGGCGCGTTCACCGCGACCGAACCGGACAACACCGCCGCCCTGGCGACCTACGCCCGCACCAACGCCGACACCGCGGCCACGGTGTCGCTGTCCTGGACGTTCTGAACGGCTCAGGCCGAGCCCTTGCGGAACAGCAGGCCGCGTTTCTGCGACGTGTCCTCCAACGCCTGGTAGGCCACGTCCATCGCGATCAGGTAGTCGCGCTGGTCCCGGGGAGGCACCGACTCGTCCGGGTCGGGGACCGGGCTCATCCGCATCCACCGCTCCTCCCACAGCAGGTCGACCGCCGCCTCCCAGAGCAGCCGCACGCCGGCCTGCGCCAGCTTCTCCTGCTCGATCAGGTCGGCCATCCGGTCCTGCGACGCGGCCAGCCGTTCCAGCAGCTCCCGCACCCGGTCGCGGTCCGCGTCGCGCATCCGCTCGACCGACTCGCCGGCCAGCGCGGCGACCTCCTTGTACCGCTCGACCGCCGAGACCGCCGCCGCTTCCGGCACGCCGTCCCCACTGCGCTGCGCGGGCACCACCGATGCGTGGCTGATCATGATTCCTCCCCGGTGTCGAACGGGATGACCACCTGCGGACGGGAATGCTCGAACCGGTCGAAGAACAAACCCCGACGAGGTCGCGGCGACCACGCCATGACCTGCTCCGGTCCGAACGACAGCAACTCCTTGCCCTGGATGTCGAACGCCAGCCACGCGCCGATGTCGTCGTACACGCCCGGCGGCAGGCTGTTCTTCAGCCGCTGCGCGCCGCGCCACCAGCCGAGCAGGTGGGTGCGGTTCTCCGGGCCGTGCTTGAGCACCGTGCGCAGACTGTCCATTCCGGACACGCGTGCGGTGTTCTTGTTCTCCAGCAGGGTGTGCGCGCCGTCGACGGCGTACACGACCAGGTAGTGGGGTGGGAGCGGCGCGCCGGTCTCGCCGGTGATGGACGCGGTGAGCCGGGCCGCCGTCGTGTCCAGCAGGGCGCGGATGTTGTCCAGCCCCAGCAGGTCCACCGAGTGGCCCGCGTTCTGCAGTTGCTTGCACAGCTTCTCCGCGTACGGCCAGGCGTCCTCCGCCAGGCACGCCAGGCTGAACTGCGCCGCCGTCGGCTCGTGTTGGCGGGCGAGGGACAGCGCGGCCCCGCCGAGCACGGCCGCCGCGTCCTCGGCGAGCGAGCCGAGCACCGCGATGTTGCGTCCGGGTGTGCGGGCGAACCGCACCTTGGCCGCGCTGCCCGCCATGTCGATGACCTGGCCCAGCAGCACGGTCGGGTTCCGCTCACCCGGTTTGAGCGCCTGGAAGTCCGGGAGTGCCTGCAGGTTCGGCACCTTGCTGCCGTCGAACAGGATCGGCTCGGCGAGGTCCGCCGGGCGGCGGGCGTGCAGCTCGGCCTGGAGCCGGTCGAACGTGCCCCGGCCGGTCGCGTCCGGGATGCGCGCGATCTCGTTGCCCGGCCGCACGCCGGACTCGTGGTTGACCACCGCGTGCCAGCGCGGCAGCTCCACGGCGGCGTCGTTCTGCGGCTCGGCCAGCACCCGGCGCGCCTTGGGCAGCGCGATGCGCACGGTGAACTGCTCGAAGATCGCCGACTTGCCCCAGAAGCCCTCGATGCCGGACACGTCCTGGCTGGACAGCACCAGGTGGATGCCCTGCGACCGGCCGCGCCGGGCCACGTCCTCCAGTAGCTGGGTGGCCTGCGCGGTGACCTGGTCGCGTTCGCCGAACAGGTACTGGAACTCGTCGACCACCGCCACGATCCGGGGCCACCGGCCGTCCGGGTCCTCCTCCCGGAGCTGCTCCAGCTTGGTGACCTCGTGCAGCTTCGCCGCGTCCGCGCGCCGGCGCATCTCGTCGGCCAGGAACCTCAGCAGCGCCACGCCGAACTCGCGGTCGGTGTTGACGTTCACGCCGACCAGGCGCGCGTGCGGCAGCCACGTGGGGTCCTTGCGACCCGGCGCGAACTGCGCGAACGACACGCCCTCCTTGAAGTCCAACAGGTACAGCTCCAGCTCGTCCGGGTGGTAGCGGGCGGCGAGGCTGCCCAGCATGGCGTACAGGAAGTTCGTCTTGCCCGAACCGCTCGGGCCGCCGACCAGGGCGTGCGGCGAGGTGTCGCCCAGCGCCACGTGCACCGGCTCGCCCTCGTCGTAGCCGACCGGCGCGACCACGCCGGCGGCCGAACTCTCCCGCCAGAGGCCCTCCGGCAGCAGGTCGGCGAACGTGCTCAGCCGGGTGCGGCGCTCCTCGCGCTTCTCCGCGATCGCGGCGCACGCCCGCGGCACCTGGTTCTGCGGGAACTGCGGGTCGAGCGCCACCGTGACGTGCTTGCCGGTCATGGTGGTCGTCGCGGACTGGTCGGCGGCGATCGTCACGGTCTCGATCGGCGAGTTCACGGTGACCGGGATGTCCACGATGATGAGCTGCACGCCGCAGGCCAAACCGTTGCGCGCCACCCGTTGCAGTTGCTGCTGGTGCTCCTCCTTGAGCGCCTGCCGGTTGCCGAACAGCACGGCCACCCGCCACGGCTCGGTCCGCCGCCCGCCGACCGACCGCACCGACTGGTGGCCCTCCACCAGCACGCCGGTGTGCACGCGCCGGATGTGGTCGGACAGCTCGTCCAGCAGCTCGTGCAGCCGGGCCGGGTCGTGCACGGTGAGCAGTCCGGCGCGGGTCAGCGGGTACAGGCCGGGCAGCGAGCCGGTGAGCTGGTTGACGTCCCACACGTGGACGTGCACCAACCCCGGCTGGAAGTAGCTGACCAGCCGCAGCAACAGGTTCTCCACCACCGCGTCGGCCGCCTCGCGGCTGTCCGGAGTGGACACCACGTGCAGGTGCGAGTGGTCGAGCAGCGGCACGGCCACCGGGAACGTCTGCGGCTCCGGCGCGGCGCGCACCACACCCGTGCCGATGCGCCACAGCTCCGGCACGCCCGCGCTGCCGTCCTCCGTGCCGGGTTGCCCGAGCCACCTCTCCGGCGGCCACGACGCGGGGCCCGGCGCGACCGCGTTCACCAGGGCGGTCAGCCGACCCGGACCGCGTTCGGACCACTCGCGGAACGCGTCGACCCGGTCGATCATCGTCCTGGCGAGCTGCTGCTCGAACTTCTCCTTCTTCAACGCCTTCGCGAGCAGCGGGTCGGCGAGCGCGCGGTCGACGCCCTCGCCGCGCAGCATCACCTCGAACATGTCGCGCGCGCGGTCGTCCGCGAGTTGGCGCAGCTCGCGCGAGGCGTTGCCCAAGGTCGCCGCGACCGCCCGGCGGAACTCCTCGAACGCGCCCTCGATCCTCCTCCGACGCTCGTCGCGCCTGCTCACGTCACAGCTCCACGGCCAGCCGCTGGACCAGGTCCAGGCTGCCGACGATCAGGTCGAGCTCGTCGGCGAACCGTTCACCGGCCTTGACGAACGCGGCGGGGACCAGGGACTCGTGGTGGTTGGCGCTCGCCTCGGTGAGGAGGCCGACCGCGTCCTCCAGCGCGGCCTGCGCCTCGCGGACGCTCCGATAGGCATCGCGGAGCAGCTCGCAGCTCTGTTCCAGCGCGAGCCTGATCTCGCCGACGGAGGTCACGTCGCACCCTTCGTGGTCACAGCCGGTTGTTGATGCTTTCGGCCTGCGAAATGCCGGCGCTGAGGAACTTCTGCAGGTCGGTGACCCCGCTCGCCACTTCCGCGAATTGCGCGTTCGCCTGCTCCACATCGGCCTGGACGCTGCCCTGGGTCGCGGTGCTGAGCAGCGCCTGGGCGTCTTCGGCCAGGTCAGCGGCTTGTTGCAGGGCCTGTGCGCTCTGGCCTGCCTTGTCGACGGCCTGGGCGATCGCGGCGCGGACCTCTTCGATGCTGGCCATGTCGGATCCCGACCCCTCCTATAACGCTGGAGTTCCTATAGTTGAAAGTAGTACCGAAAGACGCACGTTTCACAAGCAAGATCGGCTGACCGGGTGGTAATGAAAACCACTCGATCGGATCATCGATGTCGATCTCAGTCGGGCACCGTCCACACGAATGCCGAGGCCGGTGTCGCGGTGAGTTCCAACGCGGTGATGCCGGCCTCCGGGGCGGGTGCGGCTGACCAGCGCGTTACCGCCGACTCGCCGGACCACTCCACGGGCGTCCACCCCGATCGGCCCAGCGACGACACGGCGTCGAGTAGCGCGACCGTGGGCGAATTGACACTCGATCCGAGATCGATGTTGACGCTCAGTAGATCCCCCTGTGGAGCCACTCGGGTGATCTTGCCACTCCGCGCGACCCGACTGGCTACCGCCCGCGCCTGCCACTCGGCCCCGGCCGACCGGTCGGTCGCCACGTCGACCCGCAACAGCAGCCGGGTACCCGCCTCGGGCTCGGGCCGAACCTCGGCGGCCGGCTCCGGCCGGGCCTCCTGCCGCTGCGGATCACCACCCGCCCACGCTTCGACGAGGAGCCGTTCCGCGCCCGGCACGAGCCCGTCCAGCAGCGGCTGGTCCTCCAGCACGGTCCACGCGGTGGGCGGCTCGCAGGCGACGCGGGGCATCGGGAACTCGTCACCCAGCGACCGCACGAACATCCGAACGGCCCTGGCCAGCGCCCCGGCGACGTTCTGCGTGGCCCGCTCGCCGCTGGTCAGGCTGACCGTGACGGACCAGCAGCCGGGCTCCTCGTCGGAGCAGTCGCCGGCCTCCACGACCCGCCCGCCGACCCGACGCAGCAACCCGCCACAGGCCGCCCTCGCCTGCCGCTCGTCGTCCGCCCCGACCACCACGGTGATCAGCAGCTCCAGCTCTTCTCCCACCATCGCGGGCAGATTGTCCATGAACGCGGTCGTCCGGTCTCCCCCGGCTTGACCTGGAGTGCGCTCCAGCGTGTTGGCTGACCCCCATGACGAACAAGCTGGAGGGCAAGGTCGCGCTGGTCACCGGAGCGTCGTCGGGCATCGGGGAGGCCACGGCGGTCGCGTTGGGGAGGGCCGGGGCGGTCGTTGTCGTGGCCGCGCGGCGGGTGGAGCGGTTGGCCGCGGTGGAGGAGCGGTTGGCGGCCGAGGGGGTCAAGGCGTTGGCCGTGGAGCTGGACGTGACGGACGAGGCGGCCTGCCGGCGTGCGGTGGAGCGGACCGTCGGGACGTTCGGCGGGTTGGACGTCCTGGTCAACAACGCCGGGGTGATGCTGCTCGGCAACATCGAGGGTGCGGACACCACCGACTGGACGCGGATGGTGTCGACAAATCTGCTCGGCGTCATGTTCCTGACGCACGCCGCGCTGCCCCACCTGCTCGACCGGCGCGGGTCCGTGGTGCAGGTGTCGTCCACCGCCGCGCGGGTGGTGCGGCCGGGGACCGGGGTGTACAACGCGACCAAGTTCGGGCTCAACGCGTTCAGCGAGTCGTTGCGGCAGGAGGTGACCGCGCGCGGGGTCCGGGTGGTCGTGGTCGAGCCGGGGGTGGTGGAGACCGAGCTGCGCGAGCACATCACCGACGCCGCGGCGCGGGCGAGCATCGACCAGCGGATCGCGGGCTTGCGGCAGCTCAAGGCAGAGGACATCGCCGACGCCGTGCTGTACGCCGTGGGGCAGCCCGAGCACGTGGCGGTGAACGAGATCATGGTGCGGCCCACCGACCAGACGTGGTGACCGGCGCTCCGCGCCTGCTCAGCCGTCGAACCGGCCTGCTCAGCCGTCGAACCGGCCTGCTCGGCAGTCGAACCGGCCTGCGCTGATCCCGGCGAGGAACGTGGCGAAGGCCGGGTCGTGGAACGACAACGCGCCCCCGGCGGTGTTCTTGGAATCCCGCACCGCGTGGGTGCGCGTTGTCGCGGCCGGCTCTGCGCAGTTCGACGTCGAGCCGGACCTGCTCGGCTTGCGCCACCTCATGGCCCGCCCTCCAACTCGCCGGCTCGGGCCGTGATGAGCCGGAGGGATTCCGTCGCGCCGAGGGCGACGGCTTCCACCCTCGCCGCGGTCGTCACGTAGGGCGTCGCGTCACCGCGCTCCAGGAAGACGGCGGAGCGCTGGAGTTCCACGTGCGCGATCGGCTTGGCCGCGGGGAACTCCATCAGCAGGAACGGCCCCAGCATGCCGGGGTGCATGGCGGCGGACGGCACGACGCCGACGTGGACGTTGGGCAGTTCGGCGGTCCGCAGGACGTGCCGCCACTGGTCCGCCATGACCTTCCGGCCGTCGACCGCCGTGCGGAGCGCGGCTTCGCCGATCAGCGCCACGTACTCGACGTCGCCGCGCAGCACCTGCTGCCGCCGCAGGCGGGCCATGAGCCGGGGTTCGACGTCCCGCGGGTCGATGCCGTCGACCGTCATGAACGCCCGGCTGTAGTCCATCGTCTGGAGCAGGCCGGGCACGAGCAGCGGCTCCCAGCTCAGCATCCGGACCGCCTCGTTCTCGTAGCCCGCCAGGGTGTTGACCTCCGGGGGCACGCCGGGCAGGGCCCGTTCCCAGAGGCCGGGCCCGTGGCCGCCCCTGGCGCGTTCGAGCAGGTGGTCGCGGCGGTCACCGGTGACCTCGTAGATCCCCAGCAGGGCCGCGACCTCCTCGGTGGAGATCTTGCGCTTGCCGTTCTCCAGGTTGGAGAGCATCGACTTGCTCCAGCCGAGCCGCTCGGCGGCGGCGGTCACGGTGAGCTTCGGCCTGGCCGCCTCCCTGATGCCCCGCAACTCGGCGCCGAGGGCGCGCTCGTGCGCCCCGGCGGCCTTCCTCGGCATGAGGTCTCCGATCGGGTGAACTGTTGGACTTCGAGTTGTGTTGCTGTCACGGCAGCGGCTCCAATGCCCAGCGTCTCATGTTGTGCGCGCACAACAAAGGGTGCGCGCATGCCACAATCGGATGAAATCGTGAAGAGCGCCCTGCGACGCGCTGACGGGCCGCGCGAGAGGCGGACGTCAGGATCGCGCGCTGTTCGCCGCCTTGAACGCCGCTTTGCGCGCGGCCTTGGCGACTTCCTTCACCGGGTGCGCCGTGCCGATGGCCTCCAGCGCTTGGATCAACTCGGGGTGGGGGAGCCGCCACAGCTCGTTCAGCAGGCTCAACTGGAGGTCCGCCGGCACCACGTCGTTGAAGCAGTCCACGACCGGTGTGGGGTCGACCGGGCTCCAGGACGCCGCGAGCTGATCGGTGACCAGCCAGGCGGCGTCGAAGTCATCGGGGTCCTCACCCAGCGCCGCCTTGGCGTACGGCCGCAGGGACAGCGTCTCGGCCACCTGCCGCCAGTGCGCCTCCGCGTCGACCTCGTTGACGACGGACACCGCGAACACCCGTTGCGCCGCGGTGCCTTCGGCGGCGACCTGGAGCAGGTCCGCGGCGGCGGCGCCGGCGTCCCGGCACGCCAGCCACGCGACACGCTCCGCCGTCAGCTCGTCGTCGGTGAGGCTTTCGGCGGCGTCGACCAGTTCGTGCGCGCTCATCTGCTCGACCGGCGGCAGGAGCGGGATGTCGATGCCCTCGTGCCGGAGTTCTTCCCGCATCGCCCACGTGCCGAGCGGGGTCAGTCGGGCGTGGTCGCCGACGAGTTCCACCGCTCCGTGGCGGGCCAGCCGGTCCAGGGTCACCGCGGCCGGATCGCCGTGCGCGGCGGTCCACGCCGCCCAGTCCTCCCGCGCCTGCCTGGTGGGGTGCTCGCCCAGTTCCTCGGCGGCGAGGAGTTGGGCGAGCAGGGACCGCGGAATGCCGTCCGACCGGCCTGACAACAGGGCGACCATCGCCGTCATCCCGGTGGTCGTGAACGCGAACGGGAGGTCTTCGGCCGAGCCGAGCCCCAACGGGTCGGCGAGCAGTTGCGCCAGGCCGCGTTGCCACTGGCGCAGCGCCGCGGCGTCGTCCCCGGGCGGCCAGTCGGCGGCGAGAGACCCGGTCCGCGCCGTGGCGTCGTAATCGTCGAAGTCGATGAACTCCGCGGCTTCGGCGACCACCCACAGCAGCGCCAAGTCCGATCCGGTGGCACCCGTCAGCCGGCCTGCCTCGGCCGCGTCCTCGGCCGTCAACTCGTCCGACTCGGTGACCGGCCGCCGCTCGCCGACCCACAGCCCGAGTTCCCGCGCCGCGGCGAGCAGTTCGCTGCCGCGCGCCGCCGCCGCGAGGTTCGCGGTGTCCGGCAGGCGCACCGGTGGGAGCCGTTCCAGCGGACCGCGGTCGTCCGCCCCACCTCGCGCGTCTAGCCACTCCTGCACGCCGTCCGGGTCGGCCAGGTCCACGCCGTCGGCGATCATCCGGTCGACCATGACGCGAACCGGGGGCCAGTCCGCCGTGGCGCGCATCGTGTCGAGGAACTCCGACTCGATCTCGTCCACCTCGCGGGTGAACCCCGCGGCCTGTTCGTCGCTGAGCCGGCCGGTCTCGGCGAGGAACGCGAGCAGCGCCCGGACGGTGGGGACCACCGTCGCCGAGTCGTCGATCAGCACCGCGCGAAGGTCTTGCGGGAACACCTCCAGCAGCACTTCGGCGAGGTCGCCGGGGCGCAGCTCGGCGGGGTCGGTGTGGCCGAAGTGGCGGTGGAGCAGGTCCAACAGCAGCGCGGCGTCCTCGGAGCCGGCCGACGGGTGGTCACCGCGTTCCTCCCACCGGGCGAACTCGTGAATCACCCGGGCGTGCCTGGAATCCATGGGCCCGGACCCTATCGGCGCGGGCTCAGCCCAGGTCGAGCACCCGGCGCACGAACGCCACCACGTCGGACAGGACCTCGTCGCGGTTGGTCTCGTTGAAGACCTCGTGCCGGGCGTCGCGGTACACGCGTTCCTCGAACAGCAGGCCGCGGATCCGGTCGGTGCCGGTCCGGGTGTCCGCCAACGGCACCAGCCGGTCCGCGTCGCCGTGCAGCCACAGGGTCGGCAGGTCCTCCAGCGTCGGACCGTAGTTCACCTCGTCCAACGCCTGTTCCAACGCCCCCAGGGTCGCCCGCTTGAACGGCCCGTGCCAGACCAGGGGGTCGGCGGCGTACTGCTTGCCGACCTCCGGGTCGCGGGACAGCACGTCCGGGTCGATGGGCTCGTCCGGGATCTCGGCCGCCGACAGCATGTCCAAGCCCTGCCACGTGCCGAGGACCGGAGCGGAGAGCACGAGCGCCGAGATCGGGTGCAGTTGCGCGTAACGGGTCGCGACCAGGCCGCCCATCGAGTGTCCGATGAGGACGGTCGGCAGTGATGACGCCGCCGAGCTGATCGCCGCGCCGACGTCTTCCACCACGCCGTCGAACGACGTGATCAGCGCGCGTTCGCCCGCGGAACCGCCGTGTCCGACGTGGTCCGGGGCCACCACCAGCGCCCCCGCCTCCACCAGGCGCTCGGCCACGTGCCCGTACCGCCCGCTGTGCTCGCCGTACCCGTGCACCAGCACGGCCAGCCAGGTGGCGTCCAGGTTCGGCCAGGTCCGCACCGCGAGTTCCCCGGCGTGGCCGGGGACGTTCGACTCGATCACCTAGGCAGCGTAGAACGCGCTGATCTCGATCTTCCCACCGCCGCACACCGGGCCCACGCCCCACGCCAGGCTCATCGGCTGGGTCTCGTCCGGCGGGATGGCGGCGGCGGTCACGGCGTCCGGCTCGCACGGCCGGTCCACCGGCTCGTCACCGCTCGGCACGACGGTCCAGCGCAGGTTCGCCGCGGCCGAGGCGTCGGGGGCCAGGGTGACGGGGGACGGGCCGGGGTCCTGGGTGCGCACGAGGTTCGTCGGCACCGGTCGGCCCGCCGCGTCGAGCAGTTGCAGGCCGCTGTAGCCGTTGAGCGTGCACGGGGACGAGCCGGTGTTGGTCACCACGAACCTGCCGTAGCGGTTGCCCGCGCCGGCCTCGGTCGGCTCGACCTTGCCGGTCAGGGACGCCGCCGTGCACCTGGTCGAGGAGGCTGTGGAAGCCTGCGTCGGCGGCAGCGGCGCGACGGTGGAGGTCGGCGGCGGTGTGCCGGTGGGCAGGGTCTGCCGGTTGGCGGCCTGGTCCGGGCTTCCGCACGCGGTGAGCAGCGCCAGGGCGCCGCACAGGACGAGTCGCCTCATGTCCACCTCCTGGATGTGGTCCTACCAGGAGGACGTACCCGGCCGGCGGACGGTTGGGTCGCTTCGCCAAGAATTCACCGCATCGGGCGCATTACGGGTGGTTCTCGACCCAGCCGTCCGGGAGCACCGGCAGGTCGTGCGCCCCGGCCGTCCACAGGTACGTCCAGCACACCTGCCCGTCCGGCAGGGCCACCCGGACCCGCCGGTACTCGTCGCCCTCGTACTCGTCCAGGACGGGCAGGGCGTCCTCCGGCGCCTTCAGCCGCAGGACGTGGCCCGGCACGCCGGGACCGTCGCCGGGGCGCAGCGCCGGGTAGCCCCGGCCGGTGTCGTGCAGGGTGCCGGGGAGGTTCGCGGGCTCCGGCTCGCCCGTCGTGAACGGCGACACGAGGTGCCACGCCCGCATTCCGGGCTGGAGGGTGCCGTAGACGAACAGGCGGTCCGGCCAGTCGTCCGGGGAGGGGTCGCCCTGCACGGGCGTCACGTCCAGGCCGTCGCTGTCGGCGGGACGCCCGCCGAGCGTCCGCGCCCCGCGCTGGTCGACGTCGGCGCAGCGCACGGGTTTGCCGGCGGCCAGCAGGGGCATCCGTCTCTTGCCCGCGCCGGTGTACGCGAGCACGGAATCGACCACGCCGCCGTTGAACAGGGTCACGCGGCCGGTGTGCACGCGGACCAGCCGGTACCGCAGCCCCCGACCCTCGCAGCGGTCCAGCACGCGCAACTGCTCGGCGGTGGCGAACCACACCGCGTGTTCTTCCTCGACGCCGGGCGCGGCGGCCAGCGTCGCCGGGCGCTGCCCGTCGGTGGCGCGCAGCCCGGCCGCCCACACGGCGGCGAGTCCTTCGCAGCGGGCCCGCAGCACGACGGCGGGTCCGGTCAGGCCCAGCTCGTCCCGCAGCCAGGTGACCTTGGCAGGGTTGGCGTTGGACCCGTAGGCGAGCACGGGCATCCGGCCCGTCAGCGGCGGCTCGCCGTGGTCGGCGAGCCAGTCGTCGAGGTCCTGGCCGTCCGGCGCGACCCGCCACCCGGAGTCGGCCGCGGGGTCCGGGGTGACCGGCCAGCCCGCGCCGTCGAGGTGCACGAAGCAGTGTCCCGGCCGAGCGCCCGGGTAGGGCTCGGCCGGGTGGGTATCGTCGGTGAACGGCTGCGTCATGACCCCATTCTGGCAAAGCTCACACGGAATTCATGCCCAGTTGGGTTTCCGGCGACGGTAGACGTCGGATCTCTAGGACTTCCATGACCTCGTCGGGCCGGCTTTCGCTCCGGTTGGACCGATCCAGATCGGAGGGGTGGACGTGAGCTGTCACACGTCACTCCCGGCGCGTCGTGAGTCATAGGCGTCCTGGGTACCCAGCGGGGTGAACGGGTAGTCGCCAGGCGGCGGGATCACAGGCCCTGAAAAAGAAAACTCCGGAGTCCCGGAAAAGCGGACCCCGGAGTTCCCATTCCGGAAGTTGTCGGGTTTCAGTCGCCCGCCAGGATCAACGCGGCGTCGATTTCCGGATGGAGGTGCGGGTTTTCCGCCCACCACTTGGCATAGCCCGGGTTGCGGGGCAGCACCGCCCGGTAGGCCCGCGCCGCGCACGCGAACACGTCGTGCGCCCGGCCCGCCGCCGGTCCCTCGCGGCGGGTGGCCAGCATCAGGTCGACCATCAGCGGAGCCCCGCGCAGCGGGCGGATGATGATGCCGTCACCGCTGCGGGACTGCGGCAGGGCGAACGAGACCGCGCCGTTGGCGACCAGGCTGCGGGCCGTGGAAGCCTCGTTGACGTGGTGCGTCAGGCGCGGTGTGAAGCCCGCCTCGGCGCAGACGGTGAAGATCTGCAGGCGGTTGCCGACCAGCTCGTCCGGCGGGGACACCCAGTCCCGGTCCGCGAGCCGGCCCAGCTCCACCTCCTCCTGCTCGCCCAGCGGATCCCAGTCCGGCAGGGCCACGAACTGCGGCTCGCTGATCAGCCTGCGGATCTCCAGGCCACGCAGCTCACGCCGCTCCATGCCCTCGAACCGGTCCAGGACGCCCAGGTGGACCTGGCCGTTGACCAGCAGTTCCAGCAGGTCGGAGCCGCCGGGCATGATCTCGGTGCGGACTTCCGAACAGGGGATGTGCCGGCGCAGCTCCTCCACGAAGTGGCCGAAGAACAGGGTGGGCACACCGCCGACGATGAGCGGTCCGGGTGTTCCGTCGCGTGTCCTCTCCTTGGCCAGACTGACCAGTTGTTCCACTTCGTCCAGCACCAGCCGGGCCGTGCCCACGACCTGTTTGCCCAGGTCAGTGGGGACACTTCCGCCCGGTGTGCGATCGAAGAGCTGTCCGCCCACGATGCGTTCGACCGTCCGTAGCTGGGCGCTCATCGCGGGCTGCGTCAGGCCGAGCCTGATCGCTGCCTTGGTGAGGCTTCCCTCTTCGGAGATCGCGCACACCGCGCGGAGGTGGCGGAGTTCAAGCTCGGGCATAACGCTCTTCTATCCCCCTTTTGAATGGGCCGCCAGCCCTCGCGGACGCCATAGTTGGCGAAGTCCCCGTGAAGTGGAGAGGAAGACATGCGCAGCGCCAGCCAGATCTACTGAGTGTGGACACCACACGGCTTTGGCCGTCCCGTCCCAACCCGCGCCGCAACGCCGGCGCGGTCGAGCGACCCGAGCACCGTTTACGCGGGCGGAGGCTCCGGGGCACGCCGGGGAGCCGGTGACTGGCCAAGGGGGTGCGAGGCGGACGTCCCCACCCCGTTGCGGGCCGCCGGTCGTGACTGCGGAGTAGCGACCGGCGGCCTCGCCGCGTTCTCGGTAACGTCCAGGACATGTCTGTAGTTGACAGCCCAGTCGGCTGGGTGAACAAGCACATCCGCAACTACATCGAATCCGATGGCGCGAAGGGGCACGAGTGGCGCTCCGGCGTCTACACGCTCCTGCTTACGACGATCGGCCGTAAGTCGGGGCAGCCGCGCCGCACCGCGTTGATCTACCAGCCTTACGGCGACGCGTACGTGGTGGTCGCTTCCCACGGCGGTGCTCCGTCGCATCCGGCCTGGTACAAGAACCTCGTCGCCAACGACACCGTGCAGGTGAGGGTGGGTGCGGAGGAGTTCACCGCCAAGGCCCGGACGGCCTCCGGTGACGAGCGGGCCGAACTGTGGAAGTTGATGAACGAGGTGTGGCCGGACTACGCGGGTTACCAGCGCAAGACCGACCGCGAGATCCCCGTGGTGGTGCTCGACAGGGTCTAGATCCGCACCGCCGCACCGGTGACCCTCACCCGGTCCCGGTTGTGCCGCACGGCGACGCTCAGGACGCTGGGACGGCCCATGTCGTCGCCCTGGTGGATGGTCAGCGTGCGTGGCCGCCGGACCTTGCCGATCGTCCGCAGGTAGCCGCCGAACGCCGCCGCCGCCGCGCCGGTGGCCGGGTCCTCCACGACGCCGCCGACCGGGAAGGGGTCGCGCGCGTCGAACACGTCCGCCTCGCGTTCGTAGACGAGGTGCGCCGTCACGGCGCCGTTGAGCCGCAGCAGGTCGGCCAGTCCGTGGAAGTCGTAGCGGAGGTCGGCCAGCCGCTCCCGCGTCCTCGCCGCCAGCACGAGGTGCCGCGCGCCGCCGAACGCCCAGTGCGCGGGGTAGCGCGGGTCCAGTTCGTCGTGTTCCCAGCCGAGCGCCTGGAGAGCGGTGTCGAGGTCTTCCGCGCTCACCGGCATGGCTGATGTCGGCACGCTGGTCAGCGTGGCGGTCGCGCCGTCCGTCTCGACCACCACCTCGCCCGCCGGGGTGTGGAAGGCCAGCGTGCCGGTGCGCTCCATGGCGACGGCCGTGGCCACCGTGGCGTGCCCGCAGAACGGGACCTCGACCTGCGGGCTGTAGTAGCGGACGTGGAACGAGTCCGGCTCGCTGTGCGGGAACACGAACGCGGTCTCGGAGTAGCCCACCTCGGCGGCGATGCCGAGCATGTCGCGGTCGCTCAGGCCGGTGGCGTCGAGGACGACCCCGGCCGGGTTGCCGCCCTCCGGGTCGGTGGAGAAGGCCGTGTAGCGCAGCACGTCGGTCATGGGCACCAGCCTCCATCAGGCCGCTCATCGAATCCAACGATTCTCCACGATCGATCCGATCGGTATGTTCGATGGCATGGACACCCGCCTCCTGCGCACGCTCCTGGTGCTCGCGCGGACGGGCAGCTTCACCGCCGCGGCGGCCGAGCTGCACCTCGTGCAGTCCACGGTGACCAGCCAGGTCAAAACCCTGGAACGGCACCTCGGCACCCGCCTGTTCGACCGCCTGCCCAGCGGTGCGCGGCTCACCGAGGCGGGCCGCCGGGCGGTCGTGCACGCGCGCGAGGTGCTGGCCGCCGAGCAGCGCCTCCGGGACGCCGTGCGGGGCAGCACGGCCGTCGAAGGGGACGTCCGGATCGGCGCGCCGGAGTCGGTGTGCGCGTACCGGCTGCCGCAGCGGATCGCCGACGTGGCGATGCGCTGGCCGGGCATCACCGTGCACCTGTCGTCGGTCGGGACGCGGGACGCGCTGGCCGGTGTGCGTGGCGGCGGCCTGGACCTGGGCCTGGTGCTGGAGGAGGCGGTGGTGGCGCCCGGTCTGCGGGTCGACGTCATCGGCGTGGAGCCGATCGAGCTGGTCGCCGCGCCCGGCATGCCGGTGGACGAGCGGTACTTCCTGCTGGAGGAGGGCTGCTCCTACACCGACCGGTTCGTCCGCGAGCTGGCCGCCACGCCCAACATCACCCGGTTCGGCAGCATCGAGGCCGTCCGGTCGTGCGTGGTCGCCGGTCTGGGGTGGTCGGTGCTGCCGCGGGTCGCGGTCGCCGAGCAGCTCGACGCGGGCGCGCTGCACCGCGTGCGGGAACTGCCGGACAGCACGCTGTTCATGGTCACGGACCCGCGCCGGACGCCCTCGGCGGCCGTCCGCACGGTCGCCGAAGCGCTTAGCTGAGCCCGGCCAGCATCCCCTCGCAACTGCGCACGACCACGGACGCCGCCCGCCGCTGGCCGTGGTCCAGCGCGGGGCTCGCGGCCTGCTCGCGCCACTTGCCGAGGGTGTCCAGCACGACGTGCCGCAGCTCGTCGCCGGTCGGTTCGTACTCCATCCCCAGGCGTGCCAACAGGTTCGTGCCCAGCCCGCCGACCAGTCGGGACGCCTCCGCGTCGAGTTCGCCGGGCAGCCTGGTGCGCCCGCCCTGCAACGCCGCGAGCAGCCGCAGCTCGTGGAAGTCGTGCGCGGAGGCCAGGATCCGCTCCACGCCGACCGCCAGCCCGATCGAGCCGGGGCGGGGCTCGTTGCGCAGCACGACATCCAGGCCGAGCAGCGCCGAGCGGGCCTTGAGCACGTCGTGCCGCTCGGTGAAGTACAGGCCGATCGACTCGCGCAGCTCGCCCAGACCGCTGCGCTGCACGAGCTGCCCGGTCAGCTTGACCTGGGTGTCGAAGCCCTGGCGGATCAGCGTCGTGGTCAGCCGCACGCCGAAGATCCCGAACCGCTCCACCAGACCCCGGCGCACCAGCGGGTCCAGCCGGATCGGGAAGTCGTCGCCGACGAACCGGTCCGCGGACAGCAGGTGGTCGTCCAGCTCGGTGCGGGCCAGCGACGCGAGCGACGCCAGCGCGGTGAACTCGTCCGCCCGCAGCGTCCGGGCCGCCACCGCGAGCAGGCCGGCGACCGCGACCACGTTCTGGCTCAGCGGTTTCACCTGCGCCTCCCGCCGGTAGCGGCGGGCGATCTGCTTGGCCGAGGACAGCGCGTCGATCCGGCCGCCGCCGATCTCGTCCGCCCGCGCGAGCACCAGCACGGTGTTGACCGGCGCGGCGCGGGCCACCGGGTGGTCGTGCGCGGTCCGGAGGTAGCGCAGGTCCGTGCTGTGCATGTGCCGGGTCAGGTACAGCACGGCGTCCGCCTCGCCGTAGACCTGCTCGACCGGGGCGTCCGCCGGCGTGTCGATCAGCGTCAGGTCGCGCAGCGACCGCGACGGCCACTCGACGGTCACCCGCTCGGCATCGGCGGCGTCGATGAACGCCCGGCCGTCGCGCCGCGCGATCGGCACCTCGTGCGGCCCGATCGCGGCCCGGGGCTTCGTGCCGTCCCGGTACCAGGTGAACGTGCCGGTGGGCACGAACTCCTCGCCGATCAGCGCGCTGGCCAGCGTCGACTTCCCGGTGCGCGGCGCGCCCGCGACCGCCACCCGGACCGGCTCGGCGAACCGCGCCTGGTGGCCGCGCAGCCACGCCACCGCGCGCGGGCTGTCCCGGTAGACCCCCAGCGCCTCCTCCAGCAGCACCCAGACCTCGTCGGCGAGCGTCACGCGCTGATCCCCAGCGGCGGCGTCTGCCCGAGTGCCTGGACCCGTTGGTAGAGCTGGACGAGCCGGTCGAGTTCCCGCTTCGCCTCCCGCGCGCGGCGCTCGCGCTCGGTGTTGTCGTCCTGCACGGCGCGGCGGGCGCTGCGCGCGGACTCCAGCAGGGTCTCCTGGAGTTCGTCGGCGAGCGTGCTGAAGTGGCCGCGCAGGCTGCGCTGGATGTGCCGCGCCGCGTCCCGGAAGTCCTTGCTGAACTTGAGGAAGAAGTCGTCCACGTGCCGCTGCGCGGCGACCCGGGCGGCGGCCTGGCGGCGCTTGAGCCGCTGGTCGCTCTCGTCCATGATGGACTTGCCGCCGAACAGCGCGCCCGCGCCCAGCGAGATCACGTTGATCAGCGGCATCCCGGCCAGGCTGGTGACCAGGCCGAACATCAGCACGCCGCCGTAGGAGCCGCGCAGGCCGGTGAACAGCTTCTGGCTGACGCTGAACTTCTCGATCACCGGTTTGTCCATCTTGGACACCCGCTCCAGCACGTCGGCCGGGAAGACCGACTCCGGCAGCAGGTCGTCGCGGTGCACCGGGAAGCTCCGGGCGACCTTCTCCGCGACCCACGCCGAGCGGTCCAGCAGCCAGGCGAAGTTGGTGGCGGCGGCCTCGGTGAGGTTGTCCTCCAGCCACTCCTCGAACGCCTCCCAGCCCAGCGCCGGGTCGGCCGTCTCGAACGTCTTGTCCACCTCGCGCAGGATCCGGCGGGTCCGGTCGCGCAGGTCGTACTCGATGTCGGAGACCAGGTCGGCCATCTCGTCGGCCAGCACGGTCTGCCAGCGCGCGGACCGGCGGCGCAGCTCGTCGACGCGGCGCTGCGCCTCGTTCAGCGTGGCGATGGTGGCGTGCGCGCCCTGCGAGCCGTGGCTGCTCAGCTCCTCGCGGACCGGCGTGACGAGCTGCTTGATCGCCGACGCGGCGGTCACCGCGACCGTGCGGCGGGCCAGCACGTCGGCGGCGGCCACGATGTCCTGCTGCACGCAGGCCAGCAGCTCGGGGAAGCCGGACTCGGCGTTGAGGGCCGTGTCGCCGGTCTTCGCGGCCCGCAGCCGCAGCGCGGCCGAGACCGGGATCAGCTTGGCGGTCACGCCCGCCCGCGCGAGGTGCGTGCGGTTGCGCTCGACCACGCGCCGCCACTGCGCGGCGATGTCGATCTTGGTGAGCACCACGATGACGTTCGGGCAGGACGTCATGACCTGCTTGAGCAGCTCCAGCTCGGACGCGGTCAGCTCGGCGGTGGCGTCGGACACCATCAGCACGGCGTCCGCCTGGAGCAGCGCGGCGAACGTGCTGGCGGTGTAGGCGGGCCGCAGGTCGCCGACGCCCGGCGTGTCGATCAGCACCAGGCCCGAGGTGAGCAGGGCGCGCGGGATGCCGATCTCGGCCCGGACCAGCTCCCCGGTGTGGGCCGCGCCGACCTGGCTGGCGAGCTGGTCGAGCGGCACCGGGATGCGTTCGGTGGGGGTGTTCGCGATGGTGCGGACCAGGGCCGCATTGGGCGTCTCGGCGTGCTGCACGAAGGTCGGGACGGTGGTGGTGACGTCGTCCCCGACCGCGCACACCGGCGCGTTGACCATGGCGTTGACAAGCTGGCTCTTGCCCTGTCTGGGCTCGCCCAGGACGAGCACCCGCAGCTTCGGGTCGAGCTGCCGGGCGCGCTTCTCGCGGAGTCGTTCGGCCAGGTCCGGCCGGTTGTGGGCGGCGCAGGACCGGATCGTGTCGTCGAGCACGTCGAGCCAGGGTGCGGACATCACCCGGAAGAGTGTGCCGTGTTCACCCAGTGAGGTGAAAGAGAGGGCCGGCCCTGTCCACTGGACAGAACCGGCCCCCGCGGGTCGAGCAGCACTTTAGAACAGGGTGTCGCTGATGTCCTCGCCGCCGACAACCGGCAGGTCGTTGAGGCCGAGGCCGAGCAGCGGCAGGTCGATCGCCCCGACGTGGTCGGTGACGTTGCTCACGCCCGTGCCGTTGGAGAGCCGGCCGGTGGTGTCCTCGATCGTGTCGACCACGGTCTCCGGGGTCAGGTCGCGCTCGGGCAGCGCGGTCAGGCCGTCCACGTTCAGCGTCTTGCCCAGGTGCGACGGGTCGAGCGTGCCCGTCACGTTGCCGGGCAGGTCGCCCACCAGGTTGCCGGCGAGGCCACCGGTCACGCCGTCGACCACGCCGGTCAGCGTGTCGACCGCGCCGAACACGGGGCTGGTCAGGCCGTCCGTGCCCGGCAGCGCGCCGGTGACCCCGCCCGCGGAGGCGCCGTCCAGGGAGCCGGTCGCCGTGCCGGCCAGGTCGTCGACCGGGCCGGTGGCGGTGGCCAACGTGGCGTCCAGGGTGTCCGTCACGTCACCCACCGCGGAGAAGTCACCCGACACGGACCCGTCGACGGACCCGACGGCGTCGGTCAGACCCCAGCCGGAGAAACCGCCGAAGACTTCCAGGCCGTTGGCGTCGGCGCTCAGCGCGCCCGCCGCCGCCAAGTTCACGTCGGACGTGCCGGACACGCCCGAGAGGGATAGCTGCTGGGCCACGGCCTGTAGCTGGCCGATGGCGCCGAGGGCGTCCGTCGCGTCCAGCGGCAGGTCGTTGATCAGCGCGCCGTCGAGAGCGGGCAGGCTCCCGGCGGGCACGTAGTCGAGGACCAGCGGAAGGACCTCCTGCACGTCCAGAGCGCTGATGTCGCTCAGGCCCGCGGCGGCCAAGGTCCCCTCGGCGTCGGCCTGGAAGTCGGCCAGCGCGGCGGGGTTGCTCAGCAGGTCGAGGACGAAGTCGTGCAACGTGTTGGGGCTGGTGCCCATGATGGATGTCTCCTGGTCGAATAGGTCGCGGGGAGGCCAGGACCGGCAGGGGGTGGTCCGGCCATGGCGATCAAGGTATTGACCGGGGGCCCCGCCGCCATCGGGGATTACTCCCAGTAGATGCCGCAACCACGATGGGGTGGTTCTCGTTCACTCCCTAGGGGATTAGGGGATCGGGTTGTGACCAGTCGGTAGCCCCGTGTACCAACGGTGATCCGTTGGTGCGACCAGGTGAGTGGAGGAGGCTCCGAGTTGCCGTACGTCCTCGGGGTCGACGTGGGCACCACCCGCACCGCCGCGGCCGTGTGCCGGCTCGGCGGCGCCGGGCGGGCCGAGCCGGAACTCGTCGGCCTTGGCGGGCCGGGCGGCGGTGTCGCGTCGTTGTTGCAGCTCACGGCGGACGGGGCGTTCGCCGTGGGTGAGCCGGGCGACCCGCGCTGGACGGCCGTCGGCTTCGCCCGGCGGGTCGGTGACGCGGTGCCGATCGCCCTCGGCTCGGAGCTGTGCGGCGCCGAGGAGCTGACCGCGCTCATGGTGATGTGGGTGGCGGGGCAGGTCGCCGAACGGGAAGGTGAGCCCGCCTCGCGCATCGTGCTCGCTCACCCACCCGGTTGGGGGCCGCACGCGAAGAGCCTGCTGCACCAGGCCTTGATCGCGGTCGGTGTGGAGCACGTCACCCTGCTGGCCGAACCCCTGGCCGCCGCCGCGAACCACTCGTTCGGGCGAGGGCCGGTCGGCGTGTTCAGCCTCGGCAGCCACGCCTTCAGCGCGGCGGTCGTGCGGCCGTACGAGGTCGTGTCGTGGGCCGACGGGGTCGACCAGGCGGCCGGCGGGGACTTCGACGACCTGGTGTTCGAGCACGTGCGGGCCACCGTGGGGCGGGCGTTCGGCGAACTGGACGCCGAGGACCCGCGCACGCGCGGGCTCTACGCGCGGCTGCGGCGGGACTGCGAGGCCGCGAAGCGGGTGCTGTCCGGCACGTTCGAGACCGTGATCCCCGTGCACCTGCCGAGCGGGTCCGTGGAGGTGCCGCTCACGCGGGCCCGGTTCGAGGAGCTGATCCGGCCCTCGGTCGAGCAGGCCGTGTCGGTGTTCGAACGGGTGGTGCGCGGGGTCGCCCTGGAAGCGACGGTGCTGGTCGGCGGCAGCGCGCGGATTCCGCTCATCTCGTCCCTGCTGCCCGGACGGGTGGTGTTCGAAGCCGCGCCGGAGACGTCCGTGGTGAAGGGGGCGGCGCTGGCCGGGCGGCACATGCTGCTCGGGCCGGACGACCCGGAGCCCATCGAGACGTCCGTGATGGTGCGGGACGACGACCCGCTGCTGCGGTTCCCCGTGGGGTCGTCCGTCTCCGACGACGAGTTCACCGCGCCGCCGCCGCGTCCGCCGATCGACATCACGCCGCTGGACCTGCCGGAGCGGCGTTCGGTGAAACGTGTCGTGCGGGGGCGCGCGGCGTCCGGGCGTTCCCGTGACCGAAACCCAGCAGAGGACGGCCGTTGAGCCTGCGCATGACTTCCGAACGCCCGTTGCTGGACCCATCGGCCCGTGAGGTGCTGGCCGAGGTCGCCGCCGCGCCGGAAGCCGTGCTGCGGCTGGGGGTGCTCGCGCCCGGCGGGTACGGCAAGACGACCGTGCTGCGGGAGGTCGAGCGGGTCTACCGGGAGGCCGGTGTCGAGGCCACCGTCGTGGACGACGCCCATCTGCTGGGGGACGCGGAGCTGGCGTCCTTGCGTGCCCTGGTCGAGCGGGGCGACGTGCGGGTCGTGGTGGCGTACCGGCCGTGGCCCCGGTCGCGGGCGTTGGCGGCGTTGGCCGAGTCGCTGGGGCGGGTGCGGCCGGCATTGCTGCCTTCGGCGTTCACCCGGGAGCAGGTGCGGGCCGTGCTGCCCGCCGCCGGGCGGGGGTTGGCGGACTTCGTGCACCAGCAGACCGGGGGAGTGCCCCGGTTCGTGGCACGGCTGGCCGGGCTGACGTCGGCGGACGTGCCCGCCGAGGTGCTCGCGTCGTTCCGGGCGGACCTGGACTGGCTGGAGCCGGAGGTGCAGAAGTTCCTGCTCGCCGCCGAAGCCGGGGTGGCGCTGCGGCTGGACCTGCTGGGCGCGTTGCTGGACAAGGACTCCGACGCGGTCGGCGAGGTGATCGAAGCCGGTCGGGCCACCGGGCTGCTCGCGCCGGACGGGACGCTGCTGCCGATCGCGCGGGCGGCCGTGGCGGCGCTGAGCCGGACCGACCGGCGGATCGCCGTGCGGCAACGGCTGGCCGAGCTGCAGTTGCGGTCCGGCGGTCCGGTGCTGGACCTGGTGCGGCCGTTGCTCGGGACGGGCGTCGGCGGGCCGGTCGTGGCGGCGGCTTTCCAAGCTGCCGCACGGGAAG
Source organism: Actinosynnema sp. CS-041913 (assembly GCF_050942485.1). Lineage (NCBI taxonomy): Bacteria > Bacillati > Actinomycetota > Actinomycetes > Pseudonocardiales > Pseudonocardiaceae > Actinosynnema > Actinosynnema sp. CS-041913. Next base: position 632,224 of record NZ_CP192037.1, read on the forward strand.
CGCTGTCCACCGACCCGGCGTTGTCGGCGCGGCTGCTGGCGGAGGTCGGGACGCCTACCGCGTCGCTGGCGGTGCGGCGGGCCGCGGCATCGGCGATGTCGGGTGATCTGGACGCCGCGCTGCGGTTGGCCGACCAGGTGATTTCCGCTGGGGACCAGGAACATCGCGGTGCGGCGGCGGAGGTCGCGGCGATCGCGTTGGCGCACCGGGGCCAGTTGGCGCGCAGCACCGAGTTGCACCGGTGGTCGCCGAGCGCGACTTCCGCGGCGTTCGCGGTGGTCGGTCAGGTCGGGACCGGGCGGGTGCCGTCCGGGACGTTGCCGGTCGCGCCGCCGACGATGCTCGACGGTGCCGCTTCGTTGATGGCGCAGGGGGTTGTGGAGTCGCTGGGCGGATCTTCGACGGCCGCACTGTCCACTTTGGTCCGTGCCTCCGGGTTGCTGGAGCCCGCTGGGCAGGCCGTGCTGCTGCCCGACACGCCGGCGGCTCTGGCGGCGCTGGTGGCCCTGCACAGCGGTGAGCTGCCGATGGCGGAATCGGTGCTGGACCGGGCATTGGCGTCGTCGCTGGGCGGTGTGCTGATGACCGTGCGGCACCGGTTGCTGCGGGCCTGGATCGCGATGGTGCGCGGGAATCTGGGGCAGGCGCGGGAAACGTTGGTGGCGCTGCGGAAGGTGGGGCGCCCACTGGAGCCGCGCGACTGGATCTTCGCGGTGGCGTTGGAGATCGGGATCGCCCGGCGCAACAGCGATCTGGCGACTCTGAAGCGGACGTGGGAGCAGGCTTGCGAGGCCGTGCTGCGGCACCCCGTGGACCTGTATACGTTCCTGCCGCTGGGCGAGTTCGCTGCCGCGTCGGCCCGGCTGCGTGATCAGCACCGGCTCGCTCCGCACCTCGTGACGGCGCGGAACCTGTTGCGGCAGTTGGGAGATCCGCCGCTGTGGGCGGTTCCGCTGCACTGGAGCGGATTGCACGCGGCGATCATCGCCGAGGAGACGGCGGTGGCGGAGGAGCACGCAGCCGCGCTGGCGGCCTGCCGTGACCGGAGCCGGTACTGCGCTCGGGTGTCGACGGCGGCGGAGAGCTGGCTGGACGTGTTGGCGGGCAAGGTGGACGCCGACCAGGTCGAGGCGGCGGCGAAGGGGTTGCACGCGGTCGGCCAGTGGTGGGACGCGGCCCGGCTCGCCGGCCAGGCGGCGATAAGGACGTCGGACCGGCAGGCGATGGTGCGGCTGCTGGACTGCGCGCGGCTGTTGCAGGGGCGTCCGGTCGGGGTGGGCCGGAAGCCGGCCGAGCCGGTGGCGGAGGCGTCGGAGACCGGCAAGCTCAGCGACCGTGAGCGCGAGGTGGCCGAGCTGGTGGTCGGTGGCTTGACGTACAAGCAGGTGGGCGACCGGCTGTTCATCTCGGCGAAGACGGTGGAGCACCACATGGCCCGCATCCGGCAGCGGCTGGGCTGCACGAGCCGGGCGGAGCTGCTGGACCAGCTCCGCCAGATCCTCGGCTAGACGATCACCCGATCGTGATCTTGCGTTCTTCGAACGTCAGTTCGACCATAGATACATGACCTCACTGCTCCCAAAGCCAGAACTCCACCCCCTGATCGTCGACGCACTCCGCCGAGAGCCCGTAGGCCTGCCGCTCGGGCGCCTTGGTGGTGCCGCCGTGCTCGCGCACGCGGGCGAGCGCCGCCGCCAGGTCGTCCACCGCGAACATCAACTTCCACCCGGCCCACCGCTGCCCGCCCCACAACCCGGACATGGGCAGGCCCGCGCCCTCGATCCCCCAGCCGCGCTCGACCCCTCCGCGCGGGAAGGACCACCCGAGCACGGCCCCGTAGAACCGCTTGGCGGCTTCGTCGTCGGGCACGGAGAGGGTGTGGTAGCCGACGTGCCCGTGGGGCACCCGGGCGCTCTCGATGTTCCCGGTGCTCCTCCCGGCGCCCCCAGTGCTCCCGGCGGTCGGCGCGGCGGTGCCCTTCGGGCTGCGCGCAGCCACCATCCACCGATACCCGAACGGGTCAATGATCGTGCCGCTGTACCCGTGCCCGGTGTCGGCGGCGGCCCGCAACACCTCGGCCCCCCGCTCCACGGCCCGGCTGACGGCGCTGTCCACATCGGCCACTTCGATCCGGTGCATGGGCCGCACACCGGTCGCGGCGGGCGCGATGTGGTCGTACTCGGCGGACTCGTCGGCCAACATCAGCACGGAGCCGCCAATGGCGATCTCGGCATGTCCCACGGACCCGTCGGGCATGACGACGGGCTCACCCAACCGGGTAGCCCCGAACACTTCGACGTAGAACCCGACCGCCGCCCGAGAGTCCCGAAACGCCAGGTAGGGCGTGACGGCCGAATACCCGACTGCCGAGTACCCGACCTCGCCAGAACCGGAAACAGCCACATCTCCTCCACTCAACACCAACCGCTCCAACCGCTCCCGAAGCCGAGCCGCGAACCCAACCTCAGGCTCAACCGGCCACGACGGCAGATGAAGGGCATCGAACGGGTCAGCCATCACAACCCCCAACCACGCCCAACCCCAACCAACCCCTCACACCAGCTCCCAAGGTCAAGCCCGCTCCCAGGCCAAAACCCGAGCCCGCCCAGGTGGCCTGCCCTGCCTGCGTGGCCAGCCGTGCCCCCTGCGTGGTTGAGACCGCCGGCGAGGTGCGTCCCATCAGCTCAGTCATCGCGGCCTCCGGGGTAGGCGCGGCGGAACGCGGCTCGGGCCCGGACCAGCAGGGCCTCCGTCGCGTGGACCGTCCGGCCCAGCAGCGTCGCCACCTCCGGCACGGGCAAGCCGTCCAGGTAGCGCAGGGTCAGGGCGCACCGGTGATGCGGGCTCAAGGCGGCCAGGACCTCGCGGGCCTGCAAGGCGTCCAGGTGCCCGTCCCACGGGTCCTCGACGTCCGGGTCGGCATGTGCCAGGCGTAGGCCCCGCTCCTCCCGCTCGCGCCGCCGCCAGTGGTCGACGAGCTTGTGTCTGGCTATTCCGATCAGCCACGCCGGGGTGACCGGGCCGCCGTTCCTGGCCGACTGCACGGCCGCCAGGAAGGTCTCCGACGTCAGCTCTTCCGCCTGCGCCCGGTTCCCGCACCTGGCCAGCAGGTAGCCGTACACGTGCGGCAGCGCTGCGTCGTAGACGTCCAGCAGCGCGAACGCCGGGTCCGGCTGGGCTCGCGGTTCGCTCACACCCTCATCGTCGGTTGGGAGGTGCCATCTCCGACTAGTGAAGTTCTTGCTCGTCCGTGCTAACTTTTGCTCATGCGAGCAAGGTCGGTGACCGAGCAGGCCAGACGGGCTCAGATCGTCGGGGCGGCGATCGAGACCTTGGCCGGACTCGGTTACGCGGCGACCTCGTTCAAGCAGATCGCCGCCCGGGCCGGCCTGAGCAGCACCGGGCTGATCTCGTACCACTTCAAGGGCAAGCAGGAGCTGGTGGACGAGGTGTACCGGCAGGTCGTGCGGCAGTTCGCGGACTTCGTCCTGGGGTTCATGGACCAGTCCGACACGGCCGCCGGCGAGCTGCGGGCGTTCTTCACGGCCAACCTGCGTTTCATGCGCGCCCACCGGTCGCACATGGTCGCCCTGATGCAGGTCCGACCACACGTGTCCACTCGTGGTGAGGCCGGCGACCACCGGAAGATGGCCGACCTGCTGCGTGCCGGCCGGCGGGCCGGCGAGTTCCGGGAGTTCGACGCGGACACGATGGCGATCTTCCTGCTGGCCCTGCGCAACGGCGTGCTGGCCAAGGCCGCCGAAGACGCCGCGCTCGATCTCGACCTGTGCGAGCGCGAACTGCTCACGACGGTGGCGCTCGCCACGGGAGCGCACGACATGACCTGACAGGCAGCACGACAAGGCAAGGGGGAACCAATGCGTCGGGGGACGTTGGCATTGGTCTGCGCACTACTGACGACAGTGCTGACAACAGCACTGATGACGGCGTGTGGGGGGAGCGCGATGCAAGACGACACCGTCCGGATCGACACCGGGCGCGTGCGCGGGGTGGTGAAGGGCGATCACGTGCTCTTCCAGGGCATCCCGTACGCGGCCCCGCCCAAGGGCGAGCTGCGCTGGAGCGCGCCGCAACGCCCGGCGAGCTGGGCAGGCGTGCGGGACGCCACCAGACCGGGCAACCCGTGCCCGCAGGTCGGGTCGTCCTACTCGGACACCAAAGCGACCGACGAGGACTGCCTCGTCCTCAACGTCGTGACACCCAAGACGAAGAGCGCGCCCAAGCCGGTCATGGTCTGGCTCCACGGTGACGGGGCCGTCGGCGCGGGCCACTTCTTCGACGGTTCGAGGCTGGCCGCGCAAGGCGACGTGGTGGTCGTGACGCTCAACTACCGCCTCGGCGTGTTCGGCGGTTTCGGGCTTCCCGGCCTGGCCGGCTCGGGCACGTTCGGGCTCCAGGACCAGCGCGCGGCACTGGAGTGGGTGCGGCGCAACGCCGAGGCGTTCGGCGGGGATCCGGGCAACGTCACGCTGTTCGGCGTCTCGTACGGCGCGACCTCCGTCGCGGCGCACCTGGTCTCGCCGCCGTCGCACGGCTTGTTCCACCGGGCGGTCATGCACAGCGGCTTCGCGCTGGTCGACCTGCCCGCCGAGAGTTGGTACCCGGGCCTGGGCGCGCTGCCGTGGCTGGGGTGGCGCGAGCGCACCGAAGTCGAGGGCAGCGGCCGTGCCGTCGCCGCCGAACTGGGCTGTGCGGACTTGGCCTGCCTGCGTGCCCTGCCCGCGGAGAGGCTGCTGGACCACCCGCAGGTGATGAACATCTTCCAGCCCTTCGGCTACGACGAACTCCCGCCGGATCTGCTGGCAGCGGGCCGTTTCGCGCGAGTGCCGGTGCTGGCCGGCGCGACCAAGGACGAACACCGCAACATCGTGGACATCTTCCGCGGTGAGGTCACCGCCGACGGCTACCCGCGCCTGCTGGCGGCGGCCTTCGGCGACCGGGCGGCCGAAGTGGCGGCGGAGTACCCCCTCGCCGACTTCGCGACCCCCAACCTGGCCTGGGCGCAGGTGCTCACCGACCGCGTGTGGGCACGTGCCACGTTCCGCCAACACCAACTGCTCTCGGCGCACACCACGACGTACGCGTTCGAGTTCGCCGACCCCGGTGCCACCGAGCAGGGGGCCACCCACAGCTCGGACATCGACTACCTGTTCCCGTCCGACGGCCGGCGAAGCCCGTTGAGCGACCAGTTGATCGGCTACTGGACCAACTTCGCGCGTTCCGGCGACCCGAACGGCGACCCGAACGGCACCGTGCTGCCCAGGTGGCCGACGTTCCACGAGGGACACGTGCAGTCGCTCGCACCCGACGCCATCGGCAACGTCGACTACGCCACAACCCACCGCCTCGCGTTCTGGTCGGGCAAGTAGCCGCCTGGCGTTCTGGTCGGGCAAGTAGCCGTGTCGCGCTGCGGTCGGTAACTAGCCGTGTCGCGCTGCGGTCGGACGAGTGGCCGTGTCGCGCGCTGGTCGGGCGAGTAGGCGGAGGCCGCCACACCCCGCGGCCTCCCCGACCACTACTCAGTCCTTTGTGGACACATGCACCAGGATCAGGCCGACGGCGGCGACCACGAAGTTCTGGAACGCCGCCGTCAGCCCGTTCCAGTCCTTCGACTGCCACATCTGGAACCACTCGCCGCCGATGGCGATGAACCCACCGCCGAACAGCAGGACCTGCATGACCCATCCGGCGGCGGACAACCGCCGCGCCACGGCCTGCCCCCGCAGCCACGCCACCAGCCCGGCGAGCAGGACCAGAGCGGTCAGCGCCTCCCAGGCGATGATCAACACGTACGCCACGGTCACGACGGTCTGGTTGGTGATGGCGCGGTACATGGTGTTGGGCGACTGGAACGTGGTGTCCATCGCGAACACGTGCTGGACGAACGCGCGGTTGGTCTCGTAGTCGGTGAGATTCCCGAACACCACGAGACCCATGTAGACGCCGGTGATCGCGGTGAGCACCGCGACCGCCGTCTGCGGGCTCCCCACCCGGCCGAGTAGACGCATGACGTGAAACCTAGCCACGATCTGTGAGAAGTCCATGACGAAAAGTGCCGAACACCACAGCTACGTGCGGTCCCGACCTCCCAACGGTTCGGAATCCCCACCGCGCTCTCGACGGCGGCCACGAAGGTGTCCACCGTCTCGAACCGCCCCGTCCCGACCGGGAACGCGAACCCCGTCAAGGGCAGGGCGGCTCGTAGTCCAACTGCGGCAGGTGTTTGCGCCACAGCTCCTCCGGCAGCACGCCCTTCGTCTTGGCGCAGATCCGGGTGACCGTCCGGTGCTGGTCGAGGTTCCACAGCCGCACCGTGCTGTCCAGGCTGGTCGACGCGATCGTGCGCCCGTCCGGCGAGAACCGGAGGTCGTGCACGCCCTTGTGGTGGCCGGTCAGCGCCTGCCCGATCGCCTCCGGCCGCAGGAGGTCGTGCACGTCCCACAATCTGATGGTCGTGTCCTCGCCGCCGCTGGCCAGGGTCTTCCCGTCAGGGCTGAACGCGACCGCCACCGCCGCCTCCACGTGCCCCGTCATCGGCGCGCCGATCTGCCTGACCCGCGAAGGCGTCGTCAAGTCCCACAGCCGGACCGTCTTGTCGTTGCCGGCGGTCGCCAGGGTCCGGCCGTCGCCGCTGATCGCGCCCGCCCGCACCGCGCCCGCGTGCCCGGTCAGGGGCTGGCCCAGCGGCTGCGCCGCCGCCGGGTCGGTCGTGTTCCACAGCCGCACGGTCTGGTCGGCGCTCCCCGTGACCAACGTCCGCCCGTCCGGCGTGAACGCGGTGAAGTGCACGTAGCCGCTGTGCCCGACCAGCGGCTTGCCGAGCTTCCGCGGGTTGTTCCGGTCGCTGATGTCCCAGAGCTGCACCGAATCGTCCTTCGACCCGGTGACCAACACCTTCCCGTCCGGGCTGAACGTGACCGGCGCGGTGTACCTGGTGTGCAGTTCCAGCGGCGGGCCGAGCCGGCGCACCGCGTCGGGGTCCGACAGGTCCCACAGCCGCACCCTGTTGTCGCTGACGTCGGCCAAGGTCTTGCCGTCGTTGCTGATGGCGAGTGCCCACACGCCCGCGTCGTCGCCGTTCACGACCTCGGCCACGCTGCGGGGGTCGCGCGGGTTGCTCAGGTCCCACAGCCGGATCGTCTGATCCCGGCTGCCGGTGACCAACCGGGATCCGTCGGGGCTGAACACCGGCCCGACGGTGCGGCCGGAGTGGCCGACCAGCACCGTGCGCGGCAACGACCACAGCCGCACGATGTTGTCCTGGCTGCCGGTCGCGAGGCTGGTGCCGTCCGGGCTGAACGCCACCGCGTAGACGATGCCGTTGCGGCCGGTCAGGGGCTGGCCGATGCTCAAGGGGTGGGCCGGGTCGGTCACGTTCCAGAGGCGCGCCGTGCCGTCGGCGCCCGCCGAGGCCAGCACGCGGCCGTCCTTGTTGAACGCCACCGACCACACCGCGCCGGTGTGGTCGGTGAGGGGGCGGCCCAGGAGTCTGGGGTGCGCGGGGTCGGTCACGTCCCACAGGCGGATGGTCTGGTCTTCGCTGCCGGTCACCAGCACCCGGCTGTCCGGGCTGAACGCGACCGACCGGACGATGCCGTCGAAGCCGGTCAACGCCGCCCCGAGCGACTGGGGGCGGGCGCGGTCCTCGACGTTCCACAGGACCACGGTCCGGTCGTCGCCGCCGACCGCGAGCAGGCGGCCGTCCGCGCTGAACGCCACCGACCGCACCTGTTCGGAGTGCAGGCCCAGCGGCTCGCCGAGCGGCAGGGGCGCGGACGGGTCCGTGACGTCCCACAGCGTCGCCGTGCTGTCCTCGTTCGCGGTGACCAGGGTCTTGCTGTCCGGGGTGAACGCCACCAGGTAGATCGTGCCGTGGTCGCCCTCCAGCGGCTGGCCGAGCGCGCGCGGCCGGCTGGGGTCGGCGACGTCCCACAGCCGGACGGTGCCGTCGTCGCCCGCCGTGGCCAGGGTCCTGCCGTCGGGGCTGAACACCGCCGAGCTGACCCAGCTCCGGTGCACGCGCAGCGGGGGGCCGAGCTGTTTGGGGTGGTCGCGGTCGTGCACGTCCCACAGCCGCACGGTCGAGTCGTAGGACGCGGTGGCGAGGGTGTTGCCGTCCGCCGAGAACGACGTGAGGTAGACCGCGCCCTCGTGCCCGATCAGCCGGGTGGCCAGCGGGGTGCCCTGGGTGGACAGGATGCGGGTGTAGACCTCTTTGTCCTCGGGGCGCATCCGGTGCGCGACGAGGTTGAGCTGGGCGGACAGCGACGGGTCGGTCTCCAGGAGCCGGTCGGCTTCCGCCACGACCTGGCGGAACACCGCGTCGTCACGCTGCCGCACGGCGAGCACGGCGGCGGTGACCGCGATGATCGCGAGGACCACGACGACCGCCACCGCGCTGCGTCTGCCCCACAGCGCCCGCCTCCGGTACTGCGTGGACACGGCCAGGAAGTCCTGCGCCACGCCGGTCAGGCCGCCCGGTCCGGCGGCATCGGCCCAGTGCCGCGCGGTCTCCAGCCGCGCACCCCGGTACAGCAGGGACGAGTCGCGGTCCTGGTTGGCCCAGGTCGCCGAGTCCTCTTCGAGGCGCTGCCGCAGGAGCTGGCCCTCCCGGTCCTGGTCGATCCAGCTCCGCAGCCGGGGCCACGCCTGGAGCAGCGCCTCGTGGGTGATCTCCACCGAGCCCGAGTCCAGTGTCACGAGCCGCGCGCGGGCGAGCACCTCCAGCGCCTCCTCGCCGGCCGCCCGGTTCGCGGCCTGGTCGACCAGCTCGTGCCGGGTGGAGCGGCGGCGGGTGTCCTGGGTGTCCTCGCCGACCCGGACCAGGCGCAGCAGCAGGGGACGGGCGGCGAGCTGGGCGTCGGGCGCGAGGTCGGCCCAGGCGCGTTCGGCGGTCGCGGCGACCGCGCCCTGGATGCCGCCCGCCGCCCGGTAGCCGGAGATGGTGAGCTTGCCCGCCGCGCGGCGCTGCCAGGTGGCCAGCAGGGCGTGCGACAGCAGCGGCAACGCGCCCGCGTCGTACGCGCCCTGCCCGGCCCGGCCCTGCGCGCGTCCGCTGCGCACGCCCAGGTCGCGCAGCATGAGTTCGATCAGGCCTGGTTCAAGCTGCAGGCCGGCGGCCTTGGCCGGGCGGGACACCGCTTCCCGCAGCTCCGCGGAGGTCATCGGGCCGAGCACCATCTGGCGGTCCTGCAACGCGTCGGCCAGCTCGGGGAACGCCAGGCAGCGGCCGTAGAAGTCGGCCCGCACGCCCAGCACGACCAGGGCCGGGGCGGCGCCGCCCGGGATGGCCGGCGTGCAGGCGACGTGGAGGGCCTGCACGAAGACCTGCACGAGGCTCTCGTCACCGCAGAGCGTGAAGGCCTCTTCGAACTGGTCCACGACGACGACCACGCGCTCGCCCCCGTGCCGGGCCGCGTAGGCGGCGAACGCGGCCCGGATCCGGGTCGCGAACCGCAGCACGCCCATCATGGTCTGCCCCAGGAAAGTCTCCGGACCGTGCCCGCCGGCCACCGGGTCGTGGTCCACCCCGTCCAGGCTCAGCGCCAGCTCCAGCACGTCGGACAATTCCGGGATCTGCCTCACCAGCTCTTTCACCGGATCGCCGCCGGGCGTCACCACAACGGACGGCCAGCGCTCCGATCCGGCCACCATCAATGCGCCGCCGCGGATTGCCGGAATGACCCCGGCGCGCACCAGTGACGATTTACCGGCGCCCGATGCGCCGACCAGCATCACGATTCCACCGGAATCCACCGCGGCGCCCATCCGGGAGACCAGTGCGGCGGTGCTGCGTTCCCGTCCGAAAAACCACGAGGAATCTTCGGGTTGGAATGCCGCCAATCCCCGGTAAGGGCACACGCCGATTTCGTCGGAACTCGGCGGCTCCTCGTCCTCGGGCGCGGTGGCGGGGCTGGCGAGCGCCTCCTCCCACAGCGCGCGCCACGCCTCCAGGTCGTACAGCCCGGCGGCCGGCGGCTGGGGGCGGGACTTGCGCGCTTCGCCGATGAGGACTTCGAGAACTACCGAGAGTGCCGAGAACCGGGCCGGGACGTTCCGACCGCGACGCCAGTCGCTGACCCGCTGGGCGGTCGCCCGGATCGGCCGGCCGCGTTCGTCGGTGCGCCGGGCGCGGCCGACCGACTCGGTCACCCGCTTCAGGGGCGGGTCTCCGGCTTCCGCGTAGAGCAGCGCGAACCGCTCCGCGAAAAGGGCGCGGGGCCCCGACCCCTGACCAGAACCAGCCATCCGCGGCTGACCTCCTCGGGTCCGGTCTTCCGGACCGGAAAACCGGATGTGAGCGCGTGAACAGGTCGTTTGTGGACCGGTGAAGCACCAGGCAGTCCACCCTAACGACTTGCGCTGCCAAGCTGCCCAGGACGTTCCGCTGACGTCGTCAAGTTGTGCGAAGGGACCGGTCGAAGTGGTTTCGCAGGCAACTACCGCGAGTGGCAGACCGTTCGTCGCTGAGGGGTCCTGGGGGTCTTCTCAGCGATGTGCACCGAACCGGCCCGACCGGTGGAACGGCGCGGCGACCTGCCATGCCGACCGGGGTTGAGTCGGGTTCGGCCGGCCGCCTGCCGGTCACGGCCCGTGAGGACCGGGGCATCCCCGGTGAAGCACGGGTCTGCCCGATCCTGCGGACGGTGCTCGACGCGCACGACCGGGATCGGGCGGAGGTGAGGCTGGTGCTGCTCGCGAGGCTCGCGGCCCCGCTGCACGCGTAGGCCGGTGAGTCCTCCGACGAAGGGTCCGCACAGCGTGGTGCGGCTCGTCCCGGCGTGTTCCTTGATGTCGCATTTCCGCCAGCCAGTAGGCCGGCGCTGACCGATGCTGGGTGGCGTGCACGAAGACGCGGAACGTTGTGTTCGGGCCGTGCGGTCCAAGGACGCGCGGTTCGACGGGTGGTTCTTCACAGCGGTGACGACCACCCGGATCTATTGCCGTCCGAGTTGTCCGGTGGTGCCGCCCAAGGTCGAGCACATGCGGTTCTACCCGAGTGCGGCGGCGGCGCAACAAGCCGGATTCCGGGCGTGCAAACGGTGTCGGCCCGATGCCAGTCCCGGTTCTCCGTTGTGGAACCACCGCGCGGACTCGGTCGCGAAGGCCATGCGGCTGATCGCGGACGGCGTGGTGGACCGCGAGGGGGTGCCGGGACTGGCCGCACGCCTCGGGTACAGCGTGCGGCAGGTCGAACGGCAGTTGCTCGCCGAACTCGGCGCGGGACCGCTCGCCCTGGCCCGCGCGCAGCGGGCGCAGACCGCGCGGCTGCTGATCGAGACGACCACGCTGCCGATGGCCGAGGTGGCGATGGCCGCCGGGTTCGCCAGCATCCGGGCGTTCAACGAGACCGTGCGGACGGTGTTCGCGTTGTCCCCCACGGACCTGAGGTCGCGCCGCGGCGCGGCGTCGGACGTGTCGGCGCGGGACGGTGGGCCGCGGACCGGCGCGGCGGCGGGCGTGCTGTCGCTGAGGTTGCCGTTCCGGGCTCCGCTGTGCCCCGACAACCTCTTCGGACACTTGGCGGCGACGGCCGTGCCGGGCGTGGAGGAGTGGCGGGACGGCGCGTACCGGCGGACGCTGCGGCTGCCGCACGGGCACGCCGTGGTGTCGTTGTGGCCGCAGCCGGACCACGTGGCGTGCCGGCTGGCGTTGACCGACCTGCGGGACCTGTCGATCGCGATCGCGCGGTGCCGGCGGATGCTGGACCTGGACGCCGACCCGACCGCCGTGGACGACCAGTTGCGGACCGATCCCGAGCTGAGACCGCTGGTGGACAAGGATCCCGGACGCCGGGTGCCGGGCACCGTGGACGCCGCCGAGTTCGCCGTCCGGGCCGTGCTGGGGCAGCAGGTGTCGACGGCCGCCGCGCGCACGCACGCGGGACGGCTCGTGGCGGCGGCGGGCACCCCGATCACCGACGACGGTCTGACGCACCTGTTCCCGACGCCCGCGGAGCTGGCCGCGCTGGACCCGTCCGTGCTGGCCATGCCCCAGTCGCGGAAGGTCGCGTTCGCGGCCCTGGTGGAGGCGCTGGCCTCCGGGTCGCTGGACCTCGGGGTGGGCGCGGACTGGGCGAAGGCGCGGGCGGACCTGCTGGCCCTGCCCGGAGTCGGACCGTGGACCGTCGAGGTCATCGCCATGCGGGCGCTCGGCGACCCGGACGCCTTCATCCCGGGCGACCTGGGCGTCCGGATCGCCGCTCGGGCACTCGGCCTGCCCGACACCCCCGGCGCGCTGGTGCGGCGCGCCCAGGCGTGGCGCCCGTGGCGGGCGTACGCCGTCCAATACCTCTGGGCGACCGGTGACCACGCGGTCAACCGGCTGCCCGCGTGAAAGGAACTTCATGGCGCACACCACGGTCGACAGCCCCGTCGGCCCGTTGACGCTGGTGGCCACGGACGGCGGGCTGTCCGGGCTGTACATGACCGACCAGCGGTACCGGCCCGCCGACGACAGCTTCGGACCGGCCGACGCGTCGCTGTTCGGCGACGTGATCGTCCAGCTTGAGGAGTACTTCGCGGGGAGGCGGACCGAGTTCGAGCTGCCGCTGGACCTGCTGGGCACCCCGTTCCAGCGGGCGGTGTGGACGGCGCTGTGCTCGATCCCGTACGGGGAAACGGTGACCTACGGCGAACTGGCGTCGACACTGGGCCGGCCGACCGCCGCGAGGGCGGTCGGCATGGCCAACGGGCGCAACCCGATCGGGATCATCGTGCCGTGCCACCGGGTGGTCGGGTCGACCGGCGACCTGACCGGCTACGGCGGCGGCCTCGGCCGGAAACGGCAGTTGCTCGACTTCGAGTCTCAGACGCTGACCTTGGGCCTCTCGACCTGACGCGCGGAGCGGTCGCGGCGCTTCCGGGCGTCGCCCCGCTCCAGCCACCACTCGGCGATGAGCAGCGGCAGCACCCACCCGACCCACGCCGACACACCCGCCTGCGTGTACAGCAGCGCGATCTCGCTGCCACCGAACGTCGTGTCGAGCTGGGGCGTGAGCGTGATCGCGGCGACCACGCCCCAGATCCGGTTCGTGATGATCGACAGGGTGAGCGCGAAGCTCCGGATCATCCAGCGGCGGTGATCCACGTAGCGCTTCCGGCGGGCCATCCGGTAGCCCGCGATCGTGGTGCCCAGCCAGAGGAGGCTGAGGATCACGTTGCCCACCTGGAGCATCGGGCCGAACGGGCTCACGATGCCGATCGCGAACGCCATCACGCCTGCCGGCAGCACTCCGGCGAACACGTAGATCCGCCCTACTCGGCGGTGCCAGGTGGGGTGCTTCTGCCGGAACCACGGCCAGATCTGCAGGACGCAGGTGAGGATCGCGATCGAGCCGAAGATCACGTGCCCTACCAGGATCGGGTAGTGCCAGGTGTGGTTGCCCGGTTGGGGGACCATGGACTGCGCTTTGTCCAGGGTCAGGTAGCGCGGGAGTGAGAAGGATACGAACGCCACTACCAGGAAGCCCAGCGGTAGCACCCATGGTCGTTGCCACCAGCTCACCCTTTGTGTCTCCACCATGGGGGGACCTTGGCTTGGGGCGCTGACAGGATGCGCACGGAACGCTGACGGTCGGGATTGTCGGTGCCTCGTGGGATGATCGAATGTGGGGGCCGGGGGCCACGAGGCTCCCCTTCTTCGGCCTTCTGACCTGCGGTTTTGGCTGCGGGGTTCTGGGCTGCGCGTGGTTGGTGCGGGTTTAGCGGGCGCTCGCTGTGGCTCTTGAGGCGGTCGTGGCTGGTCGGGTTGTCCGCTGGAAAGCGGGTGCTCTCGGCTCGGGTCGACCGCTTGAAGCGGGTGCTCTCGGCCGGTCGGGTCGAAGGGCGACGCTCGCCGCTGGGCAGGCCTCCGGGGGAAGGGCAAGGCGTCGTGTTCTCCCCGTATGGCCTGGTCAAGACCACCACCCTTGGGTTGGGAGTGCAAGCGAAGTGCGTGCTTGCACTCCCAACCCAAGCGCGGTTCCCTGCGGGCAGGCCATACGGGGAGAACACGAGGCCCCTCTTGTGTGCTCGCGCAGGCTGTCGACGTGTGTCCGGGTACCGACAAGTTTGGTTGTCTTGACAAAGTTTGTTGTCGGTGCGAGGGTTCTCCCATGCTTGAAGTGGCGGTGATCGAAGACGCGGCTACTGCCGAGGTCTCGTTGGATCCGGTTCGGTCGCGGTTGTTGGCTGAGTTGGTTCAGCCCGGGTCTGCGGCGATGTTGGCGGCCAAGGTCGGGTTGCCTCGGCAGAAGGTGAACTACCACCTGCGCACGTTGGAGCAGCACGGGTTGGTCGAGTTGGCCGAGGAGCGGCGCAAGGGCAACATGACCGAGCGGGTCATGCGGGCTACTGCTGCTTCCTACGTCATCTCGCCGGTTGCTCTTGCCGCTGTGCAGCCTGACCCCGCACGGTCGCCTGATCGGTTGTCCGCTCGGTGGTTGTTGGCGGTCGCGGCCCGGTTGGTGCGGGATGTCGGGAGTCTGCTGACCGGCGCTTCCAAGGCGGGTAAGCGGGTGGCCACGTTCGCCATCGACGGTGAGGTCCGGTTCGCCACCGCGCGGGACCGGGCGGCCTTCGCCGAGGAGTTGGCCGTTGCCGTGACCGGGCTGGTTGCGAAGTACCACGACGAAAACGCGGAGGGTGGGCGGGCGCATCGGGTCGTCGTCGCCGTGCACCCGAGCATTCCGAAGGAGTCCTGATGGGCCACGCGTTCGAAGAGGTCAACGAGATCGAGCTGGACGGTGTCACGCCGGAGCAGGTGTGGGACGCCATCGCCACCGGCCCGGGTATCGACTCGTGGTTCATGGGTAGCAACGAGGTCGAGCCCGGTGCGGCGGTCAAGGGCGCGTTCGGCGGTTACCGGCCGCGTCACGGTGTCACCGCGTGGGAGCCCGGCAAGCACCTCGCGTACGGCGGCGAGAAGGCGCCGGACGGGCGGTTCATGGCCTACGAGTTCCTGATCGAGGGGCGCGACCAGGGCAGCACCGTCCTCCGCATGGTGGTCGGCGGGTTCCTGCCCGGTGACGACTGGCACGACGAGTTCGAGGCCATGACGGCCGGTGGCACCATGTTCTGGCGCACGTTGGTCGAGTACCTCCGGCACTTCGCCGGGCGTACCGCCACGCCCGTGACCGTGGTGGGGCCCGAGATCGCCGACTGGCCCGCGTTGTGGGCCTCGCTGCACCGCAAGCTCGGCCTCGACCGGTCGCCCCGCGTGGGTGACGAGGTGGTGGTGGACGGCCTCCAGGGCGTCGTCTACTACGCCAACTCCCAGACCGTCGGCATCCGCACGCCCGACGCCATGTACCGGTTCTTCCAAGGGATCACCGGTGTCCTGATCGCCATGCACCACGTCTTCGCCGACGACGACCGCGACGAAAGCACGTGGTCCTCCTGGATGGGCGACCTGTCATGACCCTCGTCGACACGCGCAACGACACCACGAAGTTGCTGCTGGGCTGCGGTGTTCTCGCCGGGCCGCTCTACCTGGTCACGGGGTTCGCCCAGGCGTTCACCCGGGAGGGCTTCGAGTTGACGGAGCACCCGTTCAGCTTCCTCTCGCTCGGCGAGGGCGGCTGGGTGCAGATCGCGAACTTCGTCCTCAGTGGACTGTTGTTCCTCGCGATGGCTTCCGGTGTCCGCAGAGCGATCAAGGGTCAGCGCGGCGGCACGTGGGGGCCGATCCTGTTGGCGGTCTTCGCGGTCGGCATGATCGGTGGCGGCGTGTTCGTGGCCGATCCCGCCTTCGGGTTCCCGGTCGGTGCGCCCGAAGGGCAGCCGGAAGTCCTTTCCTGGCACGGGATGCTGCACGCGGTCGCGTTTTTCGCCGCGTTTCCCGCGTTGATCGCCTCGTGCTTCGTGTTCGCCCGTCGGTTCAGCGGGAAGTGGTCCTTGTACTGCGTGGTGACCGGCGTGGTGTCGGTCGCGCCCATGGCGTTCATGGGCTCCGAGTGGGGCACCGTCATGTTGTACGGCGTCGCCGTGGTCAGTTGGCTCTGGGTGTCCGCGGTCGCGGCGAAGCTGCGCGCCGAAGTCTGAGGGAGTGGGAAAAATGGGTCAGGTCATGTCCGGCGACGGCACGAAGATCGCATACGGCAAGACGGGTTCCGGTCCCGCGCTGGTCATCGTCGACGGCGCGCTGTGCTACCGGTCGTTCGGTCCGGCCGCGCAGTTGGCCGAAGCGCTCGCGGCGCACTTCACGGTCTACACCTACGACCGGCGTGGTCGCGGGGAAAGCGGGAACGCCGCGTCCTACGACGTGGCGCGCGAGGTGGAGGACATCGCCGCGCTGATCGAGGAGGCGGGCGGCCGGGCGCACCTGTTCGGCATGTCGTCCGGTGGCACGCTGGTCGCCGAGGCCGTGCACCGGGGTGTCCCGGTGGACCGGTTCGCCATCTACGAGTCGCCGATGGTGGTCGACGGCACGCACACGCCGATGGCAGACGACTTCCCGGCGCGGATGAGCCGGGCGGTGGCCGAGGAGCGGCGCGGTGACGCCGTGAAGATGTTCATGGACTACGTCGGCACGCCGAAGGTCTTCACCGCGCTGATGCGGATCATGCCGCCGTGGCGCAAGCTCAAGGCCGTCGCGCACACCCTGCCGAACGACATCACGCTGGTGCGGGAGTTCCAGCGCGGCACACCGCCGCCCACCGACCGCTGGGCCGGTGCCAAGGCGCCGGGTCTGGTCATCGCCGGCGGCAAGAGCCCCGAGTACATGCGCAACGCGCAGGCCGCGCTCGCCCGTGCCCTGCCCGACGCCGAGCTGAAGGTCCTCGACGGGCAGACGCACATGGTCAAGGCGAAGGTCACCGCGCCGGTGCTGGTCGACTTCCTCACCCGTTGACGGCCCGACCGGCGAACGCATCGCGGACGAACCTCCCGGGCGCTGCCTCACCTCCGGTGCGGTGGCGCCCGGTTCGCGTGCCGGCGCGTCCAGGGCGGCCGGCGGGGGCGCACACCGCCGGAGTCCATTGTGGACTATGATCCCGGAACACCGCTCAAGGATGGGCCAAGGCGGACTCCGCGCCGTGCCATCCGCACATGGCACGGCGCTCGACGTCGGTCCTTACGGCTTGCGCGCCACCGCGCCCGCGATGCAGTAGGACACCGCGTCGAGCTTCTGCAGCCGGGGCCCGTCCGGCCACCAGTCGGCGCAGATCACCAGGCCCGGCTCGATCAGCTCCAGGCCGTCGAACAGGGACAGCAGCTCCGCGCGGGTGGCGAACCGGCCGGAACCCATGGGGGAGTGCAGGAACGTCTCCTCCATCCGCCGCGCGATCGCCGAGTGCTCCTCGGTCTCCGGGTCCAGGAAGTGGCTGATCGCCACGTACGAGCCGGACGGCAGCGCCTCGATGTACTCGGCCATGATCTCGGCCGTGGTCGGGGACTCGCCGTTGTAGTGGTGCAGGGTTCCGAGCTGGAACAGCGCGAGCGGCTGGTCGAAGTCGATGTGCCGGCGCACCACCTCGTCCGCGAGGGTCTGCCGCGGGTTGAAGATGTCGGCGGCGGAGAAGTGCGTCTGGTCGTTCTCCTCCAGCAGCGCGCGGCCGTGGGCCAGCACCACAGGGTCGTTGTCGACGTAGACGACTCGTGCTTCCGGCTGAATCCGCTGGGCCACCTGGTGGGTGTTCTCGGCCGTCGGAAGGCCCGATCCGCAGTCGAGGAACTGGGTGATCCCGGTCTGGCTGGCGACGAACCGGGTGGCGCGGATGAGGAACGCCCGGTTGTCCACGGCGAGGGTCGTGGCTTCCGGCGCGACCTGCTGGACGCGGCGCAGCACCTCGCGGTCGATCTCGTAGTTGTCCTTGCCGTTGAGGAAGGCGTCGTAGACCCTGGCGATGCTGGCCTTCGTCGTGTCGATGTAGACGGGGGCGGCGGTGTCCGAGGACGTACCCGGCATTGGTGACCTCGCAGTAGGGGTTTGAGGAGGTTGGTGGCTGTGCACCACGTCACAGGCCACTCAGCGTAAGACTATGGGCCCGACGTCCGAGTGGGCGGTGTGCGGCAGGCGGAGGAAGATCGTGGGTGTACGTTCAGTGACGATGCGAGTTCGCGCCGTTCGGGCACAACCGCTGTTCGGGTGGACGGGCTTCGCACCTGTGAGAACGGTCGGGAGGATCAGCGATGGCCACTGGTGACCCCGAGGGTTCGACGGCCGAGCGGGAGAGTGGTCCGACCGCGCTCCGCATCGTGCTCGGCTCGCAGCTCCGCCGGCTCCGCGAAGCGGCCGAGATCAGCCGGGCGGACGCCGGCTACGCGATCCGCGGGTCGGAGTCGAAGATCAGCCGCATGGAGCTGGGCCGGGTCGGCCTCAAGGAACGCGACGTCTCCGACCTGCTGACGATGTACGGGATGACGGACGCGGACGCGCGGGACAAGTTCCTCGGGATGGTCCGGCGGTCGAACGAGCCGGGCTGGTGGCACCGGTACACCGACCTGATGCCGGACTGGTTCCAGGACTACGTCGGCCTGGAGGAGGCGGCGTCCCGGATCCTGACCTACGAGACGCAGTTCGTGCCCGGCCTGCTCCAGACCGAGGAGTACGCGATGGCGATCGCCAGCCACGGCAGGCCGGAGCTGGCCGGTCCGGCGGTCAAGCGGCGGGTGTCGCTGCGGATGCGGCGGCAGAAGGTGATGTTCCGGTCGGGCGCCCCGAAGCTGTGGGTGGTCCTCGACGAATCGGTGCTCCACCGGCCGATCGGCGGCCACCAGGTGCTGCGCGCCCAGGTCGAACACTTGCTCTCCGTAACGAAGATCGCGCCCATCACTCTTCAGATAGTTCCGTACCAGTTGAGCGGTTACGCAGCGGAAGGCCCGTTCACAATGTTGCGGTTCGGCGAGCCCGACCTGCCGGACATCGTGTACCTCGAACACCTCGCCGGTGCCCTCTACCTGGACAAATCCGAGGAGCTGGAGATCTACAGCCGGGTTTTCGACCGCCTGACGGTCGACGCGGAGACGCCGGACCGGAGCAGGCAGATGCTCATGAAGCTCCGGACGGAGCTGTAGGGCTCCTCCTTCCGGGGGAGATTCACGCTCCGCATCCGCACGCGCATTTACCGGTATGCCACGGAGTGCTACGGTCCGTGCACAGCCAGATGCACGTGCAGATGCATCCCCGTCGCGATGGGTAGGTGATGTCGATGGCCATCGAGGCCCGCAACGGCATGTCCGCGGCCGAGTTGCCGGACGTGATGTGGCGTAAGAGCGCCCGCAGCGGCGCGCTCGGCAACTGTGTGGAGCTCGCCGCCCTGCAGAGCGGCGAGATCGCGATGCGCAACTCCCGGTTCCCGGACGGTCCCGCTCTCGTCTACACGCGAGCGGAGGTCGCGGCCTTCGTGGCCGGTGCCCGGGACGGGGAGTTCGATGACCTCGTCCACTGAGTACGCCACCAGGACGACCCTCCAGTTGCGGCAGCTCATCGCGCGCGGATTCCAGTTCCTCCACCCGCGTGACGCGCGGGGCGAACTCGCCGCAGTGGTCGGGGTGCGCGCGCACGACGCCGTGATCGACGTCGTGCGCCTGCACACCGAGGACGACGTGGTGGCGATGCGGATGCCCGCCGACGAGGTGAACGTGTTGTCCCCCACCAGATTTTCCTGGCGTCGGCGCGGGCCGGCCACGAGCGTGCTGGACGAGCTGCTCGAACTGCCCGACGACCGGACCGCCTGATCGGACTGCCCGTTCCAAGTGGACGGGGAGGGGTTGCGTGTGCCCCTCACGACGAACCTGACCTGGAGACGCAGCGGGAACCGGCTCCGCGCCCTTGCCGGTTCCGTGACGCTCGAAGCGGAACTCCGTGTTCGTCGCCACTGGCGCGGAGGTCGGCCGCACCTGACCTCCGCGTCGGCGGGGTTCACCCCAGCCCCCGCAGCACGACCGCGAGACCGCGGCGGAACCCGTCGTCCACCCCGCGTGCGGTGGTGGCGGTCTCCGCGAGCAGTGGGAACTCCTTCTTCCCCGCCATGGCGGCGGTTCCGGGCCCAGACAGCGGCCCGAGGTGCTCCAACTGCATCGCGCCGATGAGGTAGCTGAGCAGCGAGCGGAGCGCGACCACCCGCCGCCCGCCGGTGAAGCCGTTCGCCGTCAACACTTCGAGCACCGCCTCCGACCAGCGCAGCAGCGCGGGTGACCGGTGCCGGTGGGTCATCGTCAGCGGCACGACGTTCGGGTGCGCGGCCACCGCGTCCCGCACCCGTTCGACCAACGTCGTGACTTGGTCCTGCCACACCGCTTCCGGCGGCTCGGTGTCCACAGTGGACAGCACGAGGTCGACCACCAGCGCTTCCAGCTCGGTGCGCTCGGAGACGTACCGGTAGAGCGACATGGTGCCCATGCCGAGTTCCTTCGCGACCGTCCGCATGGACAGGCCGGGCAGGCCCTCGCGGTCGATCACCGCGAGCGCGGCGGCGGCCAGGTCGCCGGGCGTCAGGGACTTGGGTCGTGGCATGGCGCTTGACAGCGTACGACATACGCCCATAGCGCGCATGAGCGTACACCGCACGCTTATAGGGGGATGCGATGATCACGACCCGCGAGTGGGAGACCGTGCAGGGCGGCCCGGTCCGGGTGCCGGACCCGGAGAAGCTGGTGCACCTGCAGTTCCGCCGCTTCGCCGGCTGCCCGGTATGCAACCTGCACCTGCGCTCGATTGTGGTGCGCCACCACGAGATCGAGGCGCGCGGCATCGCGGAGGTCGTCGTGTTCCACTCGACGGCCGAAGAGTTGCTGCCGCACGTGGCCGATCTGCCGTTCCCCGTGATCGGTGACCCGGAGAAGCGCCTGTACGTCGAGTTCGGCGTCGAGTCCTCGCCGCGCGCGGTGCTCGATCCACGGGCCTGGGGATCGATCGTGCGCGGCATCGCGCGGGATCTCGGCCCGGTGCTCCGAGGCCGCCGGCCGCTGCCCAGGCCGACGCAGGGGCGGCTGGGTCTACCTGCGGACTTCCTCATCGCGCCGGACGGCCGCGTGATCGCGGAGAAGCGTGGCGCGCACGCCGACGACCAGTGGTCCGTGGACGAGTTGCTGGCTGCCGCGGGCTAGCTGTCCACAGGCTGTCCACAGGTGTGGACGGATCGAACAGGTGTTCGATCGGTGACGGCCGGCGGGTGGACTGCGGATGCGTGCGGTGAACATGAAAACGGCTGCCGGAATAGTCGGGCCCGTTTCATGGGCCGTTTCTTCCGAATACACCGGAAACGGACTGCGGGTCGTGCCCCGGACGCGCGTGGCGGCCGGGGCACGACCGCTTTGTCAGTTGCTGACCTTGAGGCTGTAGCCCGCGACACCGAGCTGGCACTCGTAGTCGGCCCAGACGCCGCCGTTGACGCCGTTGTCGCCGGCGAATTCGCAGTTGGCCAGCGTCAGGGTGTTCAGGTACACGTCGTTGAACGACCCGTAGGTGGGCTCCACCAGGACGCTGTAGCCGGCCACGCCGGACTTGCACTCGTAGTCCGCGAACACGCCGCCGGCCACGCCGTTGTCCCCGGTGAACGTGCAGCCCGACAGGGTGGTCGTGTACAGGTAGACCTGCGCGTCCGGGGTCGCCTGGGCGGCGCCCGCGGTGAACGCGAAGGACGCCGCGACGGCGGCCAGGGTGGTGGTCAGAACACGCGTGAACTTCGTCATGTCGGTTCTCCCAGAATGTCTGATTCGACCGGGTCGGAGCCATGTCACGGCGCCTGGAAAGACGTTAACAGCCAATTACCGGCTGATCACCGTGATTTCTTGTCGACTGTGAATACCTACCTGCGGACTTTTCTTGAGAGTTTCTCGACGCCGCTGGCCCCGGTCGTACCGAGGGTCGCCGTGTGACCTGTGTCACGCAGTCCTGTAACAGAATAAAAGCCCGCTGATGGAGTACCCGGAAAAGGCGTTCGAACGAGTCCACTCTGGTGCGCAACGGACGGAGGCCCCGCCGCGTGCGCCCGGTCGGACGCACGCGGCCCGGTGGTATCAGCAGAGGCAGAAGGAGTAACGGGCGGTGTACGTGGTCGGCGCCTCGGGCGCGATGATGTTGTGCGCCTGCGCGCCGCCGTCCGACCAGCTCCGGTAGCGGTAGCGGAGGTTGAGCGGCGGCAGGTTCTGCGGGCTCGGCGCGCCGACCGAGTTGTTCGACCCGACGATCACGGTGCGGGAGAACGGCGTCTGCTGGGTCGTCCCGCCGACGGTGAGCTGCGCGCCGACCGGGCTGGACGTGAAGTTCAGCGTCACGGTCAGCGGGTCGAGCCGGAGCTTCCGGGTGCCCGTGCGCCCGCTGGAGTCGGTCGCCGTCAGCGTCAGCTCCAGGTACGACGGGTACTCGTGGTCCGGCGCGACGAACGAGCCGGACGCCCCGGTCGAGTCCTGCACGACGTGCTCGTGGCACGAGCCGGTGGTCGCGCAGTGCTGGATGCTCAGCCGCCAGCGCAGGGCGGACGCGGGCAGCGTGCCGTCCTGCGGATCGGTGGCCCGTCCCGCGAACGGCACGGTCTGGCCGACCCGCCAGCGCAGCGCCGTGGTCGGGGTGTCGATGACCGGCACCGGGTCCTGGCCGCTGACCGTGACGACGACCGTGGTGGTCCCGGACGCCCCCGTCGGGTCGGTGACCTTGAGGCCGACCGTGGTCGTGGTGCTGTACGTGCGGGTGGGGGTCGCCGACGTCGAGTCGTCGTACGCGCCGTCGCCGTCCAGGTCCCAGGCGTAGGTGACCGCGTCACCGTCCGGGTCGCTCGAACCCGTGCCGCTGAACTGGACGGCGAGCGGGGCGGGTCCGGTGGCCGGCGTGGCGGTGGCGACGGCCGTGGGCGGGCGGTTGCCGCCTGCCGGGTAGCCGACCCGCCGCAGTTCCCCGGCGCCCAAAGCGAGGTAGAACAGGTCGCCGTTCGGCCCGGTGAGCAGTTGCACGGGAACGTTCACCCCGGTCACGAACGGCACGATCTTCGTCGGGTCGGGTTGGCCGCCGGTGGTCTGCATGGCCCAGACGCAGCCGCGCGAGCTGTCGGCGAAGAACAGCGCGCCGTCGTAGGCGGCGGGGTAGTTGCTGGTGCTCTCGAACGCGATGCCGGCGATCGAGGACCCACCGGTGGGGCACGGGTCGGTCGGCACGACCTTGGCGGAGTGGTGGTAGGCGTAGTACGGCGGCGTCTGGCCGGTGCCGTAGAGCGACTCGCAGAGCGCCAGGTTGGCGTTGTCGTACCCGGACTGCCGTGCCGCGCCTTCGTAGCAGGGCCAGCCGAAGTTCTCGGCCGTGGTGTCGTTGACGTCGCCGATCCGGTTGATCTCCTCCCAGGTGCCCCAGCCGACGTCGCCGGCCCACAGTTCGTCCGTGCCGGGCCGGAAGCCGAACCGGAACTGGTTGCGCAGGCCGTGCGCGACGATCCGGCGGGCGTTGGGGTCGGCGTGCGCGGCGAACGGGTTGCCGGGCAGCGCCGCGCCGGTGTCGGGGTCGATGCGGACGATCGTGCCGTCCAGCGTGACCGGGTCGCCGGCGGGCCGGCGCACCGACTGCGACCGCAGCGCGCCACCGCGGGCGTCCGGCGCGGTGAGATTGGCGCCGGCGGGTCCGGGCGGGTCCGCGCACGGATTCCCGACCTGGCCGTAGTCGGCGAAGTTGAAACTGGCGCCGTCGCCGCCGCCGACGTAGAGCGCGCCGTCCGGCCCGAACGTCACGGTGCCGATGGAATGGCTCGGGTACTGCTGGCACCAGTCGGTGATCAGCGGCAGTTCGCCGACCGACGTGCCGCCGGCGCCCATGGTGAGCCGGGAGACCCGGCCGGTGACCACGCAGCCCTGGTCGGTGGCTCCGGGCGGTGTCGGGCAGGTGTCACCCCATCGTGGTGACGTCCCACCGGGCACGGCGTCGTGGGTGTAGGCGACGTAGACGTACGGGCGGGCGGGGAACTGCGGGTCGACGGCGAGCCCGAGCAGGCCCCGGTCCCAGAAGTCGTGGGTCTGCGGCCGGAGGTCGGCGAACACCGCGGCGGTGGTGTCGGCGAGCGAGTCGTACACCTTGACGAGGCCGCTCTTCTCGGCGACGAAGACCTTGCCGTCCGGCGCGAACGCGGCGGCGGTGGGTGCGGAGAGCCCGCCGATGGCGAGGCTGTCGGTGAAGCCCGCCGGCACGGCGGCGACGGCCGCCGGCGGCAGCGCGACGAGCGTGCCCGCCCCCAAGGCAAGGGCGAGCGCGAGCGATCTGAGGCGGGTGGGGGCAGGTCTGCGGCGGTGTATACCCATGGTGACGGCCCTTCTCTGCGTGACACTTTCGAGCGAACACGAAAGAGTTACATGCTGAGTCGTTGCACCACTGGTTGTCGCTACAGGGCGGGGCCGGCTACTGGCGAGTCTCATCCACCTGGACTAGTCCGAGCCGCCCGACGGTCAATGCGCCGGTGTGTGGAATATCCGGGAAAAGTGTCACCGAAGTGGAATCGGGGCAGCTCCGAAAGGATATCCGCAGATTTGCGGAGGAAAGACCGTCGGTACGTCCGGGTGGGGGACAGTGCTATAACCGGGGTGGCCGAGGAATGCTCTCCGCCGGGCTCGGGAGCGAATGGCCTAATTCCTTCATTGATCTGTCGACAACGGAGTTGAAGTGTATTGCGCATTTACTTCACTTAGTGGATGCTGCTCCCCATGAACGTCCCTCCCCTGTTGTCGGGGCAGTGGGCGCAGGTCCCCGACCTCCCCGGCATCCCCGAGGCCCGCCGGCGCGAAGGCGCCTACCTGCCACCGCCGCTGCCGTCGGACCTGCCGCTGCCGGTGGCCACCTACCGGCTGGTGGCCGAGGCCGAGCACGCCCTCGGCAGGCTCGACGAGGCCGCCCAGCGGCTGACCGTGCGGTCCGGGCTGGTGCGCGCCACCCAGGTGCGGGACGCGCAGAGTTCGGCCGGCCTGTCCGGCACGGTGATCGGGCTGCGCGAAGCGCTCGCGGCGGACCTCCTTGCCTCCCAAGGTGATCCGCCGTCGGACCGGGCAGCGCCGGAGCAGTTGCTCGCGCCCTACCTGTCCGCCTACGACCACGGCGTGGCCCGCGTCCGGGACGGCGCGGTGGTGGACGCCGAACTGGTGGGCGAGCTGACCGCGATCATGACCGGCCGCGCCGGGCAGCGCCTGCGGGACGTGCTGCGCCGCGAGCCGGGCTGGCTCGGCCTCTCCCCGGCCCGCGCCTACCTGCTGACCGCGACCGGCGCGCACCTGGTGGCGCAGCTAGAGCAGTGGTCGACGTGGGTGCGGGAGGAGAACGAGCAGCCGCGGATCGCCAAGATCGCGCTCGCGCACTACCAGCTCGAAGTCCTGCAACCGTTCCCGACCGCCAACGGGCACGTGGCGCGCGGCTTCTCCATGCTGGAGATGGTCCGGTGCGGTCTGTTGCGCGACCAGATCCTGCCGTTGTCGGTGTGGCTGGACGACACCCTGCCCGAGTACGAGGAGGAGATCCGCGCGGTGGTCGACACCGGGCGGGTCCACCACTGGGTCGAGTTCTTCGCCGCCGCCGTGCGCGAGCAGGCGCTGGCCCAACTGCGGCTGATCGGCCACCTGGAGGACCTGGCCGAGCGCTACACCCGGCTGCTGCCCAAGAGCGGGAAGCTGCCCGAGGTCGCCGCCGGGCTGATCGGCTTCCCGGTGGTCAACCACCGGTCGGTGCGCGACCGGCACGACGTGACCATGAAGGCCGCGACCGACCTCACCCGCCGGCTGGTCGAACGCCGGATCCTCGTCCCGTGGGACTACCGCGACTACCGCCGGGTGTTCGTGTGCCGGGACGTGCTGAACCTGCTCGCCGACAACCCAGACACCACCGCCCTGCCCTGACCTGCCCGCTGCCCTCACTACCCGAGAGAACCCGCATGAGCACCCCACCCCGCCGCGGCCGGCACCGCCGCGAGTCCCGTCCGAGGTTCGTGTCCTGGGCGAAGCTAGCCGTCGGGCTGCTGATCCAGGTCACCCTGGCCCTGCTCCGCGGCTGAGGCCGGGTAGGGGTCGGCCGGACCGCGGCCGGGCGGTCTCGACCCGGTCGGCAGGTCCAGCAGCCCGCGGGCCTCCCGCGCGTCCTCGCCGGCCAGGTCCGGCAGCACGCGGTGCAGCTTGCGGCGGGCGGCGGCCTCGTCGCCGGACAGCCACAGGGCGCGCGCGAACAGCACCTGCGCCCGGGACCGGTCCGACGTCGGCGGCAGGCTGTCGAACACCTTGTCCGCGCGGGTCAGGTAGTTCACCGCCGTGTCGAGCCTGCCCACCTCGATCATCAGCGAGCCCAGGTGGGCGAGCGACCGCGCGATGCCGTCCGGCTGCTCGTGCAGGATGCGCAGCTCCAGCATCTCGTCGGCGCACCCGATCACCCGGTGCAGCCGGCCCTGGGCGCGGTACGTGGCGGACAGCGCGAACAGCGCGTCCACGGCCCCGTCCGGGTCGTCCAGCAGCCGCCAGATCGCCAGCTCCCGCATCCCCAGTGCGGCGGCGAGCCGGTGGAGGCCGCGGGCCCGCAGGGCGTCGGCACCGGCCCGGAACGCGGCGGCCAGCGGCCGGGACGTGGGCAGCGCGGCGGCCAGCGGCGTCGCGCACCCGTAGAGCCGCCGGCACCACGCCTCGTCGGCGTCCGGCGGCACGGCCGGCCACACGGCGGCCAGCAGCGCCACGGCGGTGTCGTCGGCCTCCCGCACCGCCGCGACCACCTCGTCCAGGCGTTCGTCGAACCAGCGGCGCACGTCGTCGGCGTCCGCCGGCGCGGAGGGGCCGGGGTCCTCGACGTCGTGGCCGAGGACGCGGCGCGCGCGCAGCACGTCCCGCAGCAACTGCCTGGCCTGGTCGCTCACCTGCCGCCGTCCTTCCCGGTCCGCTGTGCTGGGCTCGATCGGCCGCCGTAGGTGGGCCACTGGTCACATCGGGTCAAGCCGCCCGTCCGTCTCTGTTGATCATCCAGTGTCACCAATCGGATGAGTTCGGAACACCGCCAATCCGCCGGTCACGCTCAGTCATCCCCGCCGCCCGCCGGGACGATCTCGAAGAGGTCGTCGAACTGCATCGGCGCCAGCGCGGTGAGCGCGCCGCCGATGAACGCGGGTCCTGGCCGCAGTTCCCCGCTCAACACCCGCCCCACCGTGGACCGGTTCACCTCCATGGCCTTGGCCAGTGCGTAGTCCGACGGGTAGCCGGCCAGCAGCGCGGCCTTGGCGAAGGCCTTGGTGCGGAGTCTGATCGTCTTCGGCATCGCCGCCTCGCGTCGTGTTGTGCGCGCCCGACATCCGGTCTGTCGGCAGAACACTAACCCATGTTGTGCGTACGCAACTCAGGTTGTGTTCGAACAACGAGGTCAGGCTGTTGGGGGTGCGTTGCCAACGTTGCGTGTACACGACTAACATCAAGCGGCATGACCGATGACGAGAACACTTCCTCGGCGTGGTGGGACTACCTCCAGGCCAACCTGGAAAGCCGCGACATGACCACCGGCGACCTGGCGCGGGGCGCGGGCGTCGACCGCAGCCGCCTCACCGACTGGAAGCGCGGCGGGAAGGCCTCCGTGGAGTCCGCGCGGGCCATCGCCTCGCTGTTCGACGCGAGTCCGCTGGAGGTGATGGTGGCGGCGGGCCTGATCACCCGCGAGGAGGCCGAGCTGCGCCAGGCGCGACCCGACCCGACCAAGCTGAGCGACGAGGAGCTGGTCGCGGAGCTGAAGCGGCGGCTCCGCAAGTGAGCGGCCGACCGCGCGTACTGTCCGGCAGACGGACACCACCCGGCACGGGAAGTCACCTCGTGGCCACGTTCTGTTCCCCACGGGCCCCAGCCGTGCCATCGTGGATTTCACCAAATGATTGGTCTGGACCTTCCGGTCCGGTGGCGAAAGGACTAGCGACCATGCGTGGCACCACCGTGTTACCGGGGACGCCCTGCCAGGCGCCGCGGGTGGGCGAGCTGCCGATGCACCGACTGGAGGTGCCGGTGCCGAACGCCCTGCCGTTCGCGATCGGCACCTTCGAGGAACTCGGCCCGATGTCCCGGGCGAACTTCCCGCACCGGCACACGTTTCACGAGATCGTATTCGTCACGGGCGGGTCCGGGACGCACGTCGTCGACCTGGCCCGCTGGGACCTGCGCCCGCCGCACCTGTGCTTCATCGCGCCGGGCCAGGTGCACCACTGGGTCGACACGCGGGAGCTGGAGGGGTTCGTCGTCCTGTTCACCGACGACTTCCTGATCGACCACCCGGGCGACCGGGAACTGCTCCGCCGGCTGAGCGAACGGCCCTGGCTGACCCTGGACGAGGCCACCCACGCCGGCGTGTCGGGCCTGATCACCGAGTTGGACGCGGAGTACCGGGCACGCGCGACCGGCGTCGAGTCCGTGCTGCGGTCCCTGCTGCACGTGCTGATCGTGCGCTCGGCCCGGCTGCCGGAGACCCCGTCCGCCCCGCCGCCCGCGCGGACCGGCGCGGTGGCCGAGGAGTTCGCCCGGCTGGCGGGCAGGCCGGACGTGGACCTGTGGTCGGTGCGGGCCTACGCGGAGCGGATCGGCGTCACCCCCGGCTACCTGACCGAGGCGGTCAAGGCCGCGACCGGGCGCACGCCGTCGGAGCTGGTCCGGGAAGCGCGAGCGAGCGAGGCCAAGCGGCTGCTGGCCCGGACCGACCTGACCGTGCGGCAGATCGCCGGTCGGGTCGGGTTCGCCGACCCGGCGTACTTCTGCCGGTTCTTCCGCCGCGAGACGGGCGTGAGCCCCGGCGACTTCCGCCGGTCGGGCGATGTCCGCCGCGTCGCTTCGGGTGACGGCGTTCACAGTTATGACCGACCACGAGATTCACCACGACCAACCGGCCAAGTCCATCGTCCCCGCCGGGGCGTCTCCATAGGTTCGTTATGAATTCCCGAGACCGCCATCCCACGAGGAGCAGTCATGGACACGCCCATGGACGGCGACCCCACCACCCCCGAGGAATCGACTGATTCCCGCAACATCAGCCGACGGCCCGTGCTGCGCGCGGCCCTGGTCGCAGGCGTGGCGGTGCCCGCCGCGCTGATGGGTGTGCCGGCGCTGGCCCGCACCGTGCCCAGCACCGGGGGAACGCTCGAACTGACCCCGGAGTGCGACGACGGCGACGACCCGACGCCGGCGCAGACCGAAGGCCCGTACTTCAAGCCGAACTCGCCGCGGCGTTCGTCGCTGGTGGACGCGGGCACGGTGGGCACCCGCCTGACCGTGACCGGTTACGTGTTCGGCCTGGCGTGCCAGCCGATCGCGAACGCCCTGCTGGACTTCTGGCAGGCCGACAACAACGGTGTGTACGACAACACCGGCTTCAAGTTCCGCGGACACCAGTTCACCGACGCCGCGGGCAAGTTCACCCTGGCCACGATCGTGCCGGGCCTGTACCCCGGGCGCACGCGGCACATCCACGTGAAGGTGCAGGCTCCCGGCGGGCGGATCCTCACCACGCAGCTCTACTTCCCGAACGAGCCGCGCAACAACACGGACACGATCTACGACCCGCGGCTGCTGATGACGATGTCGAACAACGGGACGACCCGGGTCGGCGAGTACGACTTCGTGCTCAACGTCCGGCAGACCCCGACCTCGACGAGCACCTCGTCGTCGTCCAGCAGCACCAACCCCACCAGCACGACCACCGGCGTCCCCGGCGGTTCGTGGGCGGCCGGCTCGGCGTACACCGCGGGCACGACCGTCACCTACGGCGACGTCACGTACGTCTGCCAGCAAGCCCACACGGCCCAGCCCGGCTGGGAGCCGCCGAACGTGCCCGCCCTGTGGCGCGTCGGCTGATCTGAACGGCGTGCCGCGGCCCCGGTTACCGATCGCGCCCACCCTGCCTTCGGCAGCAGTCCCGGCGCCGCACACGACGGGCAGTGCCCGTGCCAGCATCGAAAGGCCCCCGAAGCGCTTCGGGGGCCTTTCTGGCGCAAGCGGGTCCGCTCACGACGGTGCAGTCCGCGTGCTGTGCGACAGGTCCACTGTGGATTGCCTTGTGCCGGCGGATTTTCTCCGCGATCCGGACCGGACGCCCGGCGGGCCCGCACTACTGAGGACACAGCTTCGCATCCATCGGTAACGGACTTCCCCGGTTCCGCCGATGCCCAGGCATACGTCCGCCGCACGTGTCTGGAGCACAGGATGATCGAGAACTCGTCCGCAGGCCTGGTGATGCTGAGCGCCGAAGCAACGGTCACCGTGACCCGCGAGGAAGACCACCAAGCGGAGTTAGCCCGTTACCCGGTGACGCCGGGCATGCAACGGCACGTGGCGGTCGAACTGGCGTGGTGCACCGCCGCGACGGGCAAGCACAAGGGTGAACGTGCCATCGAAGTCCGCCTGGACGGCCGGCGCGTGGGCGAGCTGACCCACCTGATGTCCCAGCGTTACGCGCCCCTGTTGGTCCAACTGACCACCCGGGGCGGCAGACCCGGGTGTGAGGCCGTGCTCCAGGCAGGCGTCCGAGGCACCGAGGTGACCCTCCGCCTGCCCCGTGACGGCAACGCGACCATCCCCCTGGCCACCCCGCCGACGTACGCGCCGGCCGAGATCCCGTCGCCGCGCCGCGCCTCTCCGTTCGCCGCCAACCGTCCGGCGTGGATCGGGGCCGCCGCGGCCGTGGTGATCGTCTTCTTCGTGGTGGTGGCCAACACCAGCACACCGACCACCCGGACCGCGGCCGACGTGACCACCACATCCGCCGCGCCCACGACCACCACAACCGTTCCCACGACCACCACCACGATCACCACGACGACGACCACCACGACCGTGGCCCCACCGCCGCAAGCGACGCAGCCCCCGGCACCGAAGCCCCCGACCGTTCGGACCACCGAGGCCCCGCCGCCACCGCCGCCCGCCAAGCCGCAGTCCGGTTGCGACTCGAACTACAGCGGCTGCGTGCCCATCGCGAGCGACGTCGACTGCCAGGGCGGCAGCGGCAACGGCCCCGCGTACGTGGCAGGCCCGATCCGTGTCATCGGCACGGACATCTACGACCTGGACCGGAACGGCGACGGCATCGCCTGCGAGGACTAGCCGATCCCCCGGCCGGTGCGGGTTTCTCGCGCTGCGGACGAGGGATGTCCGCCGGTACGTGTCGCTCGGTGTGCCGGGATGCCAGGGGCGTCGATATGCGTGCTCGTGATCTTGCCGAGGACTATCCTTGCCGCCCAAGGAGAAGCGGTACGAGTCGCGGGATCGGTGATCATCCTTTCGTCGCAGCGGCCGTACCGCCGTCGACCGATCAACGACCCCGGCCACGGGTTGACGACCGATCACACCGCCGTCGGTGATCGTTGGGCGCGGACCGGCGTCGGACCGGTCCCGTCCCGCGAGAGGAAACCCGTGTCCCGCACCATCACCCGACTCGCCGCGCTCGGCACGGGCGCGGCGCTCGCCGTGTCGCTCACCGCGACCGCGCACGCCGTGCCGACCAGACCCCGGCTGCCCGAACCCGCCGGTCCGCTGCCCGTCGGCACGACCGAACTGCACCTGGTCGACGCGTCGCGCCCCGATCCCTGGCACCCGGACCGGCGGCGTGAACTCATGGTGACCGTCAGCTACCCCACGACGGCGGCGGGCGCGTCCCGTGCGGCGTGGCTGAGCGGTGAGGTCGCCGACCAGACCCCGATGCTCCAGGGCCTGCGCGCGTTGCCCGGCGTGGACTTCGACGCTCCCGGCGTGCGGCGGCACGCCCGCGTCGACAGCCCGGTGGACCTGCGTCGCGGACGGTTGCCCGTGGTGCTGTTCTCGCCCGGCGGCGGGATGCCCCGCGAACTCTTCGCGACGCTCACCGACGACCTGGCCTCCCGCGGCTACCTCGTGGTGTCGATGTCCCACACCTACGAGTCCGGTGCGGCCCGCTTCCCCGACGGCCGGGTCGCCGCGCCGCTGGACCTGCCGTGGACGCCGGAGACCAACCGCGCCATCCTCGACACCCGCGTCGCCGACACCCGGTTCGTCCTGGACCGGGTCGCCGACCTGGCGGCGGGCCGCAACCCGGACGCGGACGGCCGCCGCCTGCCACCCGGCCTGCAACGCGCTCCGGACCTCAGGCGCACCGGCATGGTCGGCCACTGCATCGGCGGGTTCACGGCCGCCGAGGCGATGCTGCTCGACCAGCGGATCAAAGCAGGCGTGAACATGGACGGCTCGTTCGCCACGTTCGAGGACCCCTACCTGCCGGGCGAGAGCACCAAACGCAGCCTGGACCGCCCGTTCCTGCTCATGGGCACCAAGACGGCGACCCAGGACCACACCCACGCGCCGGGCACGCTCGACCCGAGCCGGCCCGAGTTCTGGGCGGCGCAACGGGGTTGGAAACGCGACCTGGCCCTGGTCGACGGCGGGCACCTGAGCTACTCGGACTTCCAGTCGGTGCTGCCGCAACTCGGGCCGGCGCTGCCCGCCGAGGTGAGGGAGGCGGCCATCGGCACCGTGCGGCCGGACGCCTCGCTGCACGGCCGGCGCACCTACCTGGGCGCCTTCCTGGACCGCCACCTGAAGGGCCGGCCAACCCCGCTGTTCGACGTCGGGGCGCTACCGCCGTTCCGCTTCGTGCCGTGACGCGGCCGGCGTAGTCCTCGGGCCGGGTGGCTGGTCCGCCGGCGGACGAGGGCAGGCCCTGGCCGGCGCCGACTGCTGGAAAAGATCAGGCCCAGGCCGCGTTTCCGCTGGCCAGGGCCTGATTCACCCGGCGAAAGGTGAGTGCCCCCGGCAGGATTCGAACCTGCGACACACGGTTTAGGAAACCGATGCTCTATCCCCTGAGCTACGAGGGCGGCAACGGGCAGCGTACCGGGTGCCCTGGTGTGGGCGGCGGGGTGGGGCGGGTGTCGGCGGGTCACTCGGGTGGAGGTCGGGGGTTGCCCTGTGTGCACTGTGGGTTGCTCATCAGGGGTCGGCAGTCCGCTGTTGGGTGGAAGTGGGGTGGGCCACCTTCAAAGTGGTTGGTCCTTCGGGTAGAGACTGGGGGAGCTTTGGGACCTCGGCGGAAGACCTTCCATGAGCGGTAGACCTTGGCCTGACTTTCGGCCTGGCCCCCTCGGGGCCTTTGGGGCCTGGTGGCGGCGGCAGCGGGGGCGGGGTGGGGGTGAGGAGTTCACGTTCGACCCTCCCTCCTCGTCTCACCAGCATGCCTTCGAGACGCCGTTGCCCAGTGCGGTCTACGGGTTGGACTTCCGGGCTCGGTTCACGGTGCACTGGCGGCTCGACCTGACCACCGGCGCCCGGCACAACGTGCCTCGTAGTGCTGCCATCAACGACATCGTCCGGCGCGCCCGGGAGGTCACCGAGCGGGCCATGCTGGTGCACCACGCGCCCCTCCAGCACCAGTTGGGGGACGAGCTCGCCGCTGAACGGCAGGTTGAGGGCACGCATGTCTGGGCTCGTGCCGAAGGGGTCGAGCTGTCCGTGGACGACGGCGACCTGGAGATGGCTCGCAAGCACATCGAGCTGTTGCAGACCACCACCGTCCGGCAGGCCGAACGGGATGCCGAACGGGCTGAGATCCGGTATCTCCGGGACGAGGTGCTGACCGACCTGTCGACCGCGACGATCTGGTGGCTGCACCGCAACGGGTACCAGGTCGAGCAGGCCGTCGCGTTGGCCCAGCAGCTCGGTGAACTGGTGCGGATCGCTTCGCAGCGCCGGGATCGGCACTGGGCCGACACCTTGGTGACCAGCTTCGAGAGCGCCCTCCCCCGGTTGTCCGACGGGCATCGCCAAGACCTTCGGCTGCACCTCGCCAAGGCGTTGGGGATCTACGGCGGGGCGTCCGTCGCCACGGAGTTCGCCGAGCAGGTCGGACTTCCTCATCAGAACGGGGCGAAGCCGCTGCCCTGATTTCTCTAGTGTGGTTGCGTGAACCACAATCTGACCGAGGTGCGCGGCGCCGCCGTGGCGGGCGCGTTGCGCGTGCTGGCCCGGGTGACGCCGTTCATCGAACCCGAGTTGATCGGCCTGCGCGACGTCGTGCGGCCGGGTGACGTCTGTGTCGACATCGGCGCCGCGCTCGGCCTCTACACCGTGTCCCTGTCCCGCCTTGTCGGTCCACAAGGGACAGTCCACAGCGTCGAACCCCTGGTGTTCGCCCACCCCGCGCTGTCCTACCTGTTGCGGCCACGGGAAGGGCGCAACATCGTGCGGCACTCCGTGGCCCTCGGCGCGCGGGAGGGCCGGGACGTCATGAGCGTCCCGGTGCGGCACGGGGTGCCGGTCACCGGGCGGTCGTTCCTCACGGCCGGCGCGAAGGGGCTCGGGTCCAACGTGGAGTTCACCGAGCACCTCGAAGTCGTGGTGCGGACGGACACCCTGGACCGGTTCCGCGCCGAGCACGGGATCGAGCGGCTGGATTTCGTCAAGGCCGACGTCGAGGGCGCGGAACTCCATGTCCTGCAAGGCGGCGAGGAGACCATTGAGAGGTTTCGACCGAAACTTCTCCTGGAGGTCGAAGAACGCCACGTGCGGCGGTTCGGGTACCGCGCGCAGGACGTCGCCGACTGGCTCGGTGAACGCGGCTACCGCATGCGCGCCTGGCAGTGCAACGCCTGGCAGCCGATCGACCGGATAAGGCCTGACGTGCGCAACTACCTGTTCCAGGGCTAGCCGGACAGCGGAAGACCCCGGTCCCTGGGGGTGGACCGGGGTCTTCCTGCGGACCGGCCTACGTGATGTAGACCTCAAGCTCGTACAGCGAGTATCCGTAACTCGTGGCCCGTTGGATACCGGTCATTCGTACGAATCGTGCCGTGGTCGGTGGGAACGCGACCACGTCCTGGTCGCCATTGCCCGCACCGATCGTGGAAACCTCCCGCCACCGCGTGCCGTCGGCCGACACCTCGATCCGATACGACTTGGCATAGGCCGCTTCCCAACGGAGCACGACCCGGCCGACGGTGCGCGGCGCGCCCAGGTCCACCTGGAACCACTGGCCGTCGGTCCAGTCGCTGGCCCACCGCGTGTCCGGCTTCCCGTCCACGGCGTTCGCGGGCGGCGAGTGGTGCCGGCCGCGCTCGTGGCTGCTCGCCGAGGCCACCGCGCCGGCCGCCAGGTTCGCGAGGCTCGTGCCGCGCCGGGACGGGAACTGCACCACCTGCTGGTAGGTGGGCCGGTTCTGCCAGTGGACCTTCTCGTGCGTGATGCCGCCCATCGCCCGGTGGATGATGGTGTCCGCGCACCACTGGTCGCCCGCCGCGCAGTCCGCGTCACCGGGATACACGGTGGTCGCGGGCACGGCCGCCGCCTGCGCGAGGCTGTCCAGCAGGACCTGGCGGCACGACGCCGCAGTCCCGCCGCCGCAGTACTTCGCGCCCAACGGCCCGGCGACGTCGTCCCTGAGCACGGCCCGCAGGTCCTTGTCGACGTAGCTCCACCAGCCATATTGGAACGAGGAACCCTTGTGCGGCGCGGCTCCGTGCGTGTCCGACGGTGCCTCGTCCACCTGCAAGGCGTGCGTCAGGTGCGTGTACAGCGCATCGCCCAACCCCGGTTGGAATTGGGCCCGGACCAGGATCGGCCACCACGCGTCCAGCAGGCGGATCGCGTCGGCGTGCGCGTAGGCCTTGCTACCGCGCGAGGTCTCCTTGCGCAGCGACCCGGAACGCTGCCAGTCGCGCAACGTGCCCACGGCAGCCACCAGCGCCGGATCGGTCACGGTGGCGGTGTCGATGACCCGCAACAGGTCCGGCAGCACCTGCTCGGCACGCAGGTCCGCGACGCCCGCCTCGGCCATCGCCTGGGTCAACGACGTCCGGGTCGCCTTGCGGCCACCGGAGACCAGCGCCCGCACCCGGTCGTCCAGCAGGTCGCCCCGGTGCACGGAGCCGTTGCCGTAGCCGGCGGCGGTGTAGTCCAGGGCCTGCTTGTTGTTCCACGAGATGTAGTAGTCCTGGTTCACCGAGTTCGGGTGCTGGTCGAACGGCGTGTAGGACGCCGTGTTGCGGTCGGGATTCCAGCCCACCCACTCGTTGGTCTGCTCCGCCTTGATCGGCAGGTTCGGGTCCACGTGCGGCCTCCGGACCGGGTTCGCGCCGGAGTTGAAGTACGCGGTGTCCTCCGAGTCGACGTAGAACCAGTTGAACGCGTAGCCGATGTGCTCGGCGGCGCGCTGGAAGTCCTGCGCGGACCTGATCGCGTCGGGATCGTTCAACTCCTGGAACCCGACGATCGAGTCCACCTCGTGCAGGTACGTCGAGCGCAGCGAGGCGTACGCCACGTGCTTGCCGTCGACCTGCGCACGGCTCTGCACCAGGCCGTACTTGGTGCGGTACATGACGAGCGTGTACGAGCCGGCGGGTGTCGGGTCGGCGACCGACGACTTCCACGCGTTCTTGCGCTCGATCCGTTCCATGGGAAGGCATTGCGCGTGGTACCGGTAGTGCAGGGACGCGGCTGTGGCGGGCCGCCCGTCCGGTTCGCACAGCTCCACGGCGTAGGTGTCGGTGATGTCCTGGCCCGCCGACGTGGCGCTCCACGAGTAGTCGACGCCCCGACCGAGCTGCACGTACATGCTCACACCCGCGAACGACACCCCGCGTGCCCGGATGCCCGGACCGTGGAGTTCTTGCAGCATCAGC
This sequence comes from Actinosynnema sp. CS-041913, assembly GCF_050942485.1. NCBI lineage: Bacteria > Bacillati > Actinomycetota > Actinomycetes > Pseudonocardiales > Pseudonocardiaceae > Actinosynnema > Actinosynnema sp. CS-041913. The sequence continues at coordinate 668,765 of NZ_CP192037.1, forward strand.
AGTTGCGGCGCGAAGTAGCCGGTCTGCGGTCCCCACACGGCGATCGGGTTGCCGGTGTCGGTGTGCGCGCCGGACACGGCCAGCGCGTTCGACATGCCGTGCTTCCTGGTCAACAGGTCGGCGGGCAGCACGCCGTCCGCGAAGATCCCTTGCACGGCCTTGAGATCGGCCGGAACATCCACTGTGGACTGTCGTGATGCGGTCTGGTCGTAGACCATCCGCTCCGGTGTCACCGCGCCGTCGGGCAACGCCACGCCCCGCGGATCGGCGGGTGTCGTCGCGTACGGGAAGCGTTGGCCGTCGTGCAGGGTCAGCACGGATTCCGGATCGTTCTGCTCGCGGAACGATCGCCACACCTGCTCGCCGAGCGCCGCGCCGTAACGGTTCTGCGCGGCCAGCTTGACCAGCGCGTTCTGCACCTCGCCACCGCCGCCCGCGCCGAACAGCCCGCCGACGACGGCCGCGATCGCGACCAGGTCCGTGGTCTTGAACGGCTGGATGTCGTTCCGGTTGGTGATCGCGTCGGCGTGTCCGGTGAGGACGTATTCGCCGGGGAAGTACCGGCCGTTCACCGACGCCGTGAGGTACGCGTTGATGCCGGCCACGTAGTCCGTCACGTCCCGCAGGGCCTGTTGTCCGCGCGGGCCTTGGGCGGCGACCTGGTCGATCTGCTGTTGCAGGTCCGCCTCGGTGTACGGGATCTGGTTGAAGAAGCTCTGCTCCAGCGCCCGGTTGCCCTCGGCGCCGCCCGCGAAACCGGTGAGCTGACCGCGTCCGAGGTGGCGGAACAGGTCCATCAGCCACAGCCGGTCCTGCGCGGCGGCGTAGCCCGCGCCGAATTCCGTGCCGGACCGGGTGGTGCCGTAGATGTGCGGCATGCCCAGGGTTTTGTCACGGACGATGGTGACGTCCGCACGCGGCTTGACGGTGCTTTCCACCTGGTCGGCGGGCACGCCGAAGGAAGCGTCGTTGAAGAACGCGCCGAGCTGGTCGTTGGTCAGGCCGGGGTGGCCCGAGACCAGCGCGTCGTACTTGCCGAGCTGGTCGGCGGAGTGCGCGGGACGGGTGCCCAGCGCTTTGTGCGCCAGGATCTCGGCGAGCGTGGCGTTGCCGTTCTGGCCGGGCGGCAGCAGGTCGTGGCACTGGCCCAGGCAGTGGTCGTCGGGGGTGAACGCGGTCGTCCTGGGCGCCGCCTCGGCGGCGGGGACGGTGACGGCGGCCGTGGCGAGGAATGCGACCACGGCCAGGGATCGGGCGGCTCTCCGCATGACGCGAAGCTCCTTCCGGGGCAGGGTTCGTGTGACGCACGTTACTGACAAGTACGGATTCGCGAAAGTCCTTCGCGTTCGGTTCGGCTCCGCCGATCGGGTGTTGACCTTCACCGGGTGGTCGCCGGTCGGGAAACGAACGCTTCGTGGACGACAAGCCCTACGTCCTGTTGCCGCGTGCACGCCAGGAAGTTGCGCGGGCGCCCGGCTGACCTCGGCTATTTCCTGGCAACTGTGAAAAGGCTGTGCCACAGCGGTTCCGTGGTGAGATAACGGTGAATTAACGTCAGCTTGCGTGTTCGTGCGCGATGCTGAGCGAGTACGAACACGAAACGCCGAAGCGGGAGGCGTCGTGATCAAGGTGATGCTGGCCGATGACGAAGACCTCGTCCGGTCCGGTCTTCGCATGATCCTCAGCAGCGCCGGTGACATCGAGGTCGTGGCCGAATGCGACGACGGGCACCTGGTGGCCGACCTGGCCCGCCAGCACCGCCCGCACGTCGTGCTGCTGGACATCCGGATGCGGTCCTCGGACGGGCTGATGGCGCTGCGCCGGCTGCGGGCCATCCCCGATCCGCCGAAGATCGCCATGTTGACCACGTTCGATGTGGACGAATACGTGTCCGAGGCGCTGCGGCTGGGCGCGTCGGGCTTCCTGCTGAAGGACACCGAGCCCGAGCAGCTCGTCCGGGCGGTCCGGGACCTCGCGCTCGGCGGGGCCGTGCTCGACCCCGGCGTGGCGGCGCGCGTGCTGGCCGCCGTGGCCGACGGCGAACGGGCGGCCGAGCCCGCGCGGCGGCTGCTCGCGTCGCTGTCCGAACGCGAACGTGAAGTGCTGGTCCTGATCGGACAGGGCATGTCGAACGCGGAGATCGGCGGGACGCTGCACCTGTCGGAGGCCACCGTCAAGGGCTACGTGTCGTCGGTCCTGGGCAAGATCGGCGCGGTCAACCGGGTGCAGGCGGCGCTGGTCGCGTTCCGGGGCGGGCTGATCGCCTAATCCGTCGCGCGACGGGAGACCGGTCGGATCGCGCGACGGGAGGCCCTGTTGCCCACGATCGGGCGAAGCGGAGCCGGCTAGCCGTTGCGGACGGTCGCCGGCAGCTCGACCGTCGGCTCCACTTCCACGCGGTTGCGGCCGTGCCGCTTGGCCCGGTAGAGGGCCATGTCGGCCGCCGCGAAGAGCTGGTCCAGCTTGGCCGGGCCCGCCGCCACCCCGATGCTCACGGTGGGGCGGCGGATGGAGCCCAGCACCATGGTCCAGTCGTGCCCGTCCACCGCCGCGCGGATGCGCTCGGCCACCGTCGGGCCCACGTCGTGCGAGGCGCCGTCGGCGTCGCCCAGCAGGACCACGAACTCGTCGCCCGCCCACCGGGCCACCAGGTCGCCGGCCCGGCACTCGCGGCGCAGGAGCTGGGCGATCTCGCGCAGCGCCGCGTCGCCCGCCGCGTGCCCGGCGTCGTCGTTGACGCCCTTGAACCAGTCCACGTCCACCAGCACCAGCCACGGAACCCGGCCGCGGGCGGCGGTGCTCTCCAGCAGGCCGGCGGCGGCGCGTTCGAGGCCCAGGCGGTTCGCCAGGCCGGTCAGCGGGTCGCGCGCGGCGGCCTCCTGCGCCGCCACGGCCAGCCGTTGCGCCTGCACGGCCACCCGGCGCTGCTCCAAGGCCTGCGCCAAACCCTCCTGGAGGGTCTCGGTGGCCGTCCGGCCCGCGGCGACCGAGCAGCGCAGCGCGGTCGACTCGCCCACCGGGTCGTTCATCCGGGCGCAGATGTCGGCCAGGTCCAGGGAGAACCTGAGCAGCAGGGACGTGTCGTTGATCGCCTCGGCAGCCGCCACCGCCCGGCTGGCCAGGGTGCGCGCCTCGGTCAGCTCGTCCTGGTCCCGCCGCACCACCGCGAGCACCCAGTTGGCGACCGCCTGCGCCCATTTGTCGTCCGCCTTGGTCGCCTGGTGCAGGGTTTCGAGGGCGGCCTCCTCGGCCTCGGCCAGCTCGCCGACGCCCGCCAGGGAGCGGCTGTACGCGCCCAGCAGCGCGCGGCGCATCTGCGTGTCGTGTGACAGCTCCAGTCCTTCCCTCAGGTAGTCCCGGGCCTCGGCGAAGATGGCCGGCGCGAGTTCCGGCGGCGACGAGATGGCGCGGAAGTTCAGCGTGCCGCCCAGGCCCTGGAGGCAGTGGCCGAGCACTTCGGGGACGTTCGCGCGGCGGGCCACCTGCACGGACAGCCGCAGCATGTCGACGGCGGCCCGGCGGTTGCCGATGCCCTCCAGCAGGTAGGCGAGGGCGTGCATGGCCTGCGCGGCGGCCGGGCTGTCGGCGTGCTCGGCGTCCAGGTCGGTCCAGCCCTCGGCGGCCAGCTCCAGCGCGAGCGGGATGCGGCCCAGCCGCCACGCCAGCTTGGCCCGGTTGACCAGCACCGCGGAGCGGGCCCAGCGGTCCGCGCCGGGCGGGACGCGGCTCACCACCTCGTCGAACAGCGTGTTCGCCTCCGGCAGGCGGCCAGCGTTCAGCAACGCCTTGACCTCAAGGTCCTGTTGGGGCACCGCTATCAGCGGATCTCGCTGCTCCACTCGTGCTCGACACTCCATTCCGACTCGGCGGACGGGTACGCGGGCCCGCCCGCCAGCGGCACGGCCTCAACAGGCTACCGGGATGAACGCCGTGTGTACCGCTCCTGGTGCAGCACGTCCTCAAGGGGCAGGCGGTTGCGCCAGCCGTGACGCTCCAGATCAGGGGTGTCGGGGAGGGCGTCGACGGGGCCCACGCACAGCCACGCCACCGGGCGGACGGCCGGCGGGATGTCCAGCAGGCGGCGCAGCTCGTCCTCGCGGTAGAAGCTCACCCAGCCGACGCCCAGGCCCTCGGCGGTGGCCGCGAGCCACAGGTTCTGGATGGCCAGGCACACCGAGTACAGGCCCGCGTCGGCGATGGCGTGCCGGCCCAGCACGGCGGGCGCGCCGCGTTCCGGGTCGTAGGTGACGACCACGCCCAGAGTGGACTCCAGGATGCCCTCGACCTTGATCCGGGCGAACGTCTCGGCGCGCTCGCCGTCCAGTTCGGAGGCGAACACGCTGCGCTCGGCCTGCACGTGGTCGCGGAACGCGCGCCGGGTGTGCTCGTCGCGCACGACGATGAAGTCCCACGGCTGGGACAGGCCCACGCTGGGGGCCGCGTGCGCCGCGCTGAGCACCCGTCGCAGCACGTCCGGCGGGATCGGGGCGCCGGTGAACTCACCCCTGGTGTCCCGGCGGCGGTGCAAGACGTCGTAGAAGCTCATTCGGACGATCGTGCCTCACGCGATCCGGTGAACTCCGCACGTGTGCGGTGGCGTGCGTCTCAACCGGGCGTTGAATGGTCCGCCATGTCGACAGTCGGCGGTGTGCACGGGTCAGCGCTCGGTTTCGCGGGTGGGGTGGGCGCGACAGTGGTCGCCGGCAACTGGCCGTCGGCCGCGCTGGTGCTGCTCGCGGCCGTGGTGGTGGCGGTGTCGCTGGTCACCACGCCGATCGGCGCGGTGCTCACGGTGGTGCAGTGCTGGGGCCTGTACGGCAGCTTCGTGGTCGGCTCGCAGGGCCACCTGGTGCTGGACTGGCCCGCGCTGGCGGTGCTGGCGGCGGCCGGCACCGCCTCGCTCAGCGGCCTTGTGAGGGATAGGGCAGCAGCGCCATCTCCCGCGCGTTCTTGATCGCGGTCGCGACCTGCCGCTGCTGCTGGGGCGTCAGCCCGGTGACGCGGCGGGAGCGGATTTTGCCGCGGTCGGAGATGAACTTGCGCAGCAGGTTGGTGTCCTTCCAGTCCACAGTGGTCACGCCCTCCTTGCGGAGGAGGTTGACCCGTTTCTTGGGAGGGCGTTCGATCTTGGGCACGGCGTTCTCCTGCCAACTCGACTTGCCGGTACCGGTAGCTCACCGTTGTGCGCCGGCTCCCGCAACCGGAGGGGGCCGCGGGCGCGCTGTGGGAGTCTGACAGCAGCCGTTGTGCGGCACCGCGTCGCTAGGCCAGAGTCACGTGCGTGGCGATCAAGCGTCGTAAGGCTCGCGGGTTACCGGTGTCCACCCGCATCCGGCACGTGTGGGAAGCCGTCACCACGGCATTGGCCCTGCTCACCGGGATCTACCTGATCCTGACCACCATCGAGCCCACCCGCGTGGTGCTGGAACGCTACGTCGGCAAGCTCGACCAGCAGGGTCTGGTGGCGCTCGTCGCGGTGATGCTGGAGGTCGCCACGATCGCCGTCTACCAGCTCGGGCGGGAGGTGCGGTCGCTGCGCGCGGCGGTCACCACCCGGGCCGGGGAGGACGTCACGCACTCGATCGCCGACGTGCTGGCCGCGGCCCGGTGGGACGCCGTCGGCCGGCGTCGGCGGCGGGTGGAGGTGCTCGGGCTGACGCTGAACACCACGTGGCCGATGCTGGCCACCTGGCTCACCTCGCACGACCGGCCCACCGGGTGGCACCTCACGCTGTACTGCCTCGATCCCGCGTTCGTCGAGCGGTCCGGCGAGCTGCCCGCCGAGTGGTCCGGCGAGGCGCGGCGCAGTCAGGAGCGGATCAGGTCGTTCCTGGACGAGGAGGGGGACGAGCTGCGGCGGCGCGGGATCACCGTCGAGCTGAAGGCCTACGCGTGCGTGCCGATCGCCCACGGGTTCCGGTTCGGCGACGGGACGGTGTTCCTCTCCTACCTCCAGTGGACGGACAACGGGCGCATCCGGCCGTTCGAGTTCTACGACCGGGTCGCGCCCGACGACACGTCACCGCGGGCCGGCCACTACCGCGACCTGTACGATAGCTGGCTCGCCCGCGCCGAGGCGAAGGTCGTCCACGGCACGCCGGCGGCCTAGACCTGGGTCTCGCCGTCCGGCGAGGCGCGCCACTGGCTGAACGGCCGGTCGAGGGCCCAGCGGGCGCCGTCGTGGGTCAGCACCCGGTGTTCGCAGGTCTCCAGGTTGGACAGGGACTCGAACAGCTCGATGCTCCAGCCGAACAGGCGGCGGCACAGCAGGCGGATGGTCAGGCCGTGCGAGACGACCAGCGCCGTGTCCGGGTGGTCGGGGCGCGTCATGCGGGTCTCCAGGTCGACCAGGAACGCGGCCAGCCGGTCGTCCACGTCCGCGCCCGACTCGCCGTTGGGCAGCCGGAAGAAGAAGTGGCCGAAGGCGTGGCGCTGGTGCTTGAGCACCTCCTGCTGCACGGGGTCCTGGAGGTTGCCCCAGTCCTGCTCCCGCAGCCGGGGTTCGGCGACCACGCGCTCGGCCTGCGCGCCCAGGTCCAGCCCGCGCAGCGTGGCTCGGGTGCGCACGTACGGGCTCACGTAGACGGCCACGGGGGCGTCGCCGAGCAGGGTCTTGACGCGTGGTCCGGCCTCGACGGCCTGGTCTTCGCCCAACGGCGTGAGGGGCAGGGAGTGGTCGGGTACCCGGCAGTACGCCAGTTCGTCGATGTTGCCCAGGCTCTGCCCGTGGCGCAGCAGGATGATCCGCACCTTGCCATCGTGCCGATGTTACAGTCCGGCGGCGAAACCGGACGGAAGGTGTCACATGATCAAGTACATCGCGCTGTACCGGAAGCCCGCGAACCCCGACGAGTTCGACGAGGCCTACTTCACCTCCCACCTGCCGCTGGTCGCCAAGACACCCGGCCTGGTCCGCGTCGAGGTGGCCAAGGTCGGCCGGGTCCTCGTGCCCGGCTTCCTGGGCGAGCACGAGCCGCACCTCGTGGCCGAGCTGTACTTCGCGTCCGAGGCCGACATGAAGGCCGCGTTCGCCTCCCCGGAGTGGCAGGCGGCAGGTGCGAACCTCACCGAGATCGGCGGTATGGAACTGGTCGCCATGTTCGCCGCGGAGGTCGTCGGAGCATGATCACGGTGGTGGTCGGCGGCGGCACGATGGGCGCGGGCATCGCGCACGTGCTGCTCGCCGGAGGGCACGAGGTGGTGCTGGCCGAGTCCGGCGCGGAACGGGTCGCCGCCGCGCGGCGGGCCGTCGAGACGTCGCTCGCCAAGGCGGTGGAGCGGGGCAGGCTGGACCGCGACCCCGAGGAGCTGCTGGCGAACCTCACGGTGGTCGAGCAGTTGGCCGACGTGCCCGCCGAGCTGGTCATCGAGGCCGTGCCGGAGGACATCGCGCTGAAGCGCCGGGTGCTCACGGCAGCCGCAAACGCTTGCCCCGACGCCGTCCTGGCGTCCAACACCTCGTCGCTGTCCATCGGGGAACTCGCCCGCGGCCTGCCCGGCGAACGGGTCCTCGGCATGCACTTCTTCAACCCCGTGCCGGTGCAGGGGCTGGTCGAGCTGGTGCGCCACGACGGCCTCTCGCCGGCCGTCCTCGCCAAGGCCCGCAAGTGGGCCGAACAGCTCGGCAAGACCGTCATCGAAGTCCGGGACAGCCCCGGTTTCGCGACCTCCCGGCTGGGCGTCGCGGTCGGCCTGGAGGCGATCCGGATGCTCGAAGAGGGCGTCGCCACCGCCGACGACATCGACACCGGGATGCGGCTGGGCTACGGCTGGCCGATGGGTCCGCTGCGGCTCACCGACCTGGTCGGCCTGGACGTCCGGCTGGCGATCGCCGAGCACCTGACCGCCGAACTGGGGCCGCGGTTCGAGCCGCCGGGGCTGCTGCGGGACAAGGTCGCGCGCGGAGAACTCGGCCGGAAGACCGGACGGGGCTTCTTCACCTGGTAAGCAAGAGGACGTGCAGATCAGGGAACTGAGCGACAACGACGCCGACGACGTCCGCAGGCTGCGCAAGGTCGCCTTCGGCTCCGCCTCCGAGGAGGACCCCGTGCGGCCCGGCAGGCGCGGGCTGATCGCCGAACTGGACGGGCGTCCGGCGGCGGTGCTGACCATCAACGACTTCCACCAGTTCTACGGCGGCGCGCCGGTGCCCATGGCCGGCATCGGCGGCGTCGCCGTCGACCCGCACGCGCGCGGCCGGGGCGTGGCCACCGGGCTGCTCGACCGGTCGCTGGCGGACCTGCGCGAGCACGGGCAGCCGCTGTCCGCGCTGTACGCGACGGTGCCCTCCGTCTACCGGTCGCGCGGCTGGGAGCGGGCCGGGGTGTTCGAGTGGCTGGACGTCACGATCGACCGGCTGCCCGCCGCGCCCCGGACCGTCGCGCGGCCCGCCGGGGAAACCGACCTGGACGCCCTGCACGCCTGCTACGTCGACCTGGCGTCCACGGTCAACGGGCTGCTCGACCGGTCGCAGCCCGCGATCGACGTGGCCGACGTGCTCAAGCTGGACATCGTGTCCGTGGCGCCCGGCCACGACGGCGAGGTGCGCGGCTACCTCACCGCCGAGCGCAACCGCGACGGGCTGCGGGTGTTCGACCTCATCGGGCGGGACGCGGCGACCCAGCTCGGGCTGCTGAGCGAGCTGACGAGCTGGGCGGGCCTGCTGGACCAGGTGTCGCTGCGGGTGACCGACCCGGCGGTGACCGGGCTGCTGACCAACCAGGGCCTCCGGTACACCGTGAACACCTCGACGTGGCTGCTGCGGGTGGTCGACCTGCCGGCGGCCGTCGCGGCCCGGGGCTGGCCCGCCGCGGAGGGGCTGAAGCCCGCCGCGGTGGACCTGGACGTGGTGGACGAGCACGCGCCGTGGCACGCGGGCCGGCAGCGGCTGGTGGTGGACGACGGGTCGGTGCGGATCGAGCCGGGCGGCAGCGGGGCGGTGCGGCTGCATGCCAGGGCGCTCGGGCCGTGGTTCAGCGGGATGCAGGACAGCCACGCCCTGCGCCGGGCCGGCCTGCTGGACGGTCCCGCCGGGTTGCTCGACCGGTTGGTCGGCGCGCCGGGCGTGCCCCGGTTGGCGGACTTCTTCTAGCCTGCCTGGCGTGACCGCCCCGGACCCGCCGTGCTGACCGTGCTGGAACTGATCGGGATCGCCGCGTTCGCCGCGTCCGGCGCGGTGGCCGCGGTGCGTGCCCGGCTCGACGTGTTCGGCGTGATCGTGCTGGCTTTGACCACGGCACTGGGTGGCGGGCTGATCCGGGACATCCTGCTCGGCGTCCGCCCGCCCTCGGCCCTGGTGACGTGGCCGTACCTGGCGGTGGCGGGCGGGACCGGGCTGATCGTGTTCTGGTTTCACCCGACCGTGGAGAAGCTCCGGCGGTCCGTGCTGCTGCTGGACGCGGTCGGGCTGGGCCTGTTCGTCACGGCCGGCACGTCCACCGCGCTGTCGCTGGGCGCGCCGCCGTACGCCGCGTGCCTGGTCGGCATGACGACCGGCATCGGGGGCGGCGCGCTGCGGGACGTGCTGCTGCGCGAGATCCCACTCGTGCTGCGGCGGGAGATCTACGCTGTGGCGGCCTTGGGCGGGGCGATGATCGTCGCTCTGGGAAACTGGCTGAAGCTGCCTGCCGGACCAGTCGCCATTCTTGGTTCGGTTCTGATAGTCGGGGTCAGGGTTATCGCGCTCTGGCGAAAATGGAACGCTCCCATAGCCAAGAAACTTGACGGCTAGCTCACACCGGCTTCTCAGGCGGCTCTCAGGACGAAGGGCGAGACTGAACCCCATGCGCATCCTCGTTGTCGACGACGACCGGGCCGTGCGTGAGTCGCTTCGCCGCTCACTGCAGTTCAACGGCTATCAGGTGGAACTGGCCGGTGACGGCCGGCAGGCCCTCGAATCGGTCGTCGCCCAGCGTCCGGATGCGATGGTCCTGGACGTCATGATGCCCCGCCTGGACGGGCTGGAGGTGTGCCGCCGGCTGCGCAGCACCGGCGACGACCTGCCGATCCTGGTGCTGACCGCGCGCGACGCGGTGTCCGACCGGGTGTCCGGCCTGGACGCGGGCGCCGACGACTACCTGCCCAAGCCGTTCGCCCTCGAAGAGCTGCTGGCCAGGCTGCGGGCGCTGCTGCGGCGGGCCGCCAAGGACGCCGAGGAGCCGGCGGGGGCCGTGCTGCGGTTCGCCGACCTGGAACTCGACCCCGGCACGCGGGACGTGCGGCGCGGCGAGCGGCCGATCAGCCTCACCCGGACCGAGTTCGCGCTGCTGGAGCTGTTCCTGGCGCACCCCAAGCAGGTGCTCACGCGCGGCCGGATATTGGAGGACGTCTGGGGCTACGACTTCCCGACCTCCGGCAACGCGCTGGAGGTGTACGTGGGCTACCTGCGCCGCAAGACCGAGGCGGAGGGCGAGCCCCGCCTGCTGCACACCGTGCGCGGCGTCGGCTACGTGCTGCGGGAGACCCCTCCGTGATCAATGCCGCCAACGGGCGGTTCCAGCGGGTCTCCCTGCGGGCACGGGTCACGCTGCTGGCGGCGTTCTGCGTGGCCGGCGTGGTCGGCGTCGTGTCCCTGGGCGCCTACATGACCGTCAGCAGCAACATGGACGAGCAGCTCAACCTGAGCCTGCGCCAGCGCGCCGAGTCCGCGGTGAACGCGCCCCGGGTGGACAACAACGTCACGCAGATCCCCGGCGCGTTCCTGGCGGCGGGCGACGTGCGGATCGGTCTGCTCAGCGTGGACGGCGAGATGCAGTACCCGAAGGGCACCGTCGCGCCGCCGTGGAACGTGGACGACCTGGAGGTGGCGCACGGCGTGAAGCTGGAGAACCTGTGGGACGACACCCGCAGCGGCTTCCGGGTGATCTCCGTGCAGTACGAGGACGAGCGGGCGATGGTGATCGCCCAGTCGCTGAAGCCGTTGAACACCACCCTCGGGAAGCTGTCCGTGGTGCTGTTCGTGATCAGCGGCCTCGGCGTGCTGGTCGCGGCGGCGGCGGGCACGGCGGTGGCGCGCACCGGGCTGCGGCCCGTGCAGCGGCTGACCGAGGCGACCGAGCGGGTGGCGATGACCGGCGACCTGCGGCCGATCCCGGTGACCGGCGACGACGAGCTGGCGCGGCTGACCCAGCGGTTCAACGCGATGCTGACCGCGGTCGCGGACTCGCAGGAACGGCAGCGGCGGCTGGTCGCCGACGCGGGCCACGAGCTGCGCACGCCGCTGACCTCCATGCGCACCAACCTGGAGCTGCTGCTGGCCTCGGAGCGGCCGGACGCGCCGACCTTGTCCGACCAGGACAAGGCGGAGATCAACGCCGACGTGCGGGCGCAGCTCGACGAGCTGACCACGCTGATCGGGGACCTGGTCGAACTCGCCCGCGAGGACGCGCCGCAGGTCGTGCACGAGCCGGTCGACCTGGTCGAGGTGGTCGAGCGGGCCCTGGACCGCGCGCGGCGGCGGGCGCCGGCGGACGTGAAGTTCGACGTGCGGTTGCAGCCGTGGTCGCTGCTGGGCGATTCCAGCGCGCTGGAACGGGCCGTGCTCAACCTGCTGGACAACGCGGTGAAGTTCAGCCCGTCCGGCGGCGTGGTGCGGCTGGAGCTGAAGCAGCTCGGTGACGGCAGCGTGGTGCTGGAGGTCGCGGACGCCGGACCCGGCATCGCGGACGCCGACCTGCCGCACGTGTTCGAGCGCTTCTACCGGTCCTCGGAGGCCCGCACGCTGCCGGGTTCGGGGCTGGGCCTGGCGATCGTGAAGCAGGCCGCCGAACGCCACGGCGGCGCGGCCTACGCGGGGCGTGCGCCGGAGGGCGGGGCGCTGTTCGCGCTCCGGCTGCCCGGACGCCCCTAGCCGCACGACACCGGCCCGAACGCGGATGGCACAATTTGCAACAAAATTCAACATGACGGGGCCTGTGGCACTGGTATTACCCAGGTCACGTTACCCGATCTGATCGTTTTTGTTCGACTGTGTTGCCGTTGTCCGGGATGTCGGTCACGCTGGCGACACGACCGGATGGCCTACCGTCGCCCGCCCACCTCAGGGCGTGCGAGAGGGAAGAGGTGTGACGTGCTGGCGCGGCAACGGCAAGCGGTGATCCTGGAAGAGGTCCGGCGCACCGGCGCGGTGCGGGTCGGCGACCTGGTGGTGCGGCTGGCCGTCTCCGACATGACCGTGCGCCGCGACCTGGACGTGCTCGCGGCCCGCGGGCTGGTGGAGAAGGTGTACGGCGGGGCCACGTCCGTGGTCGGCCGCAGCACCGACGAGCCGGGGTTCGAGGCGAAGTCGGTGCGCCAGCTCCCGGAGAAGGAGGCCATCGCCGCGCAGGCCGCCGGGCTGGTCCGGCGGGGCACCGCGATCGGGCTGTCCGCCGGCACCACGACGTGGACGCTGGCCCGGTTCCTGGACGACATCCCGGACCTCACCGTGGTCACCAACTCGATCCGGGTCGCGGACGTGTTGCAGCAGAGCGGGCGCACCGACCGGACCGTGGTCCTCACCGGCGGGGTGCGCACGCCGTCGGACGCGCTGGTCGGGCCGGTGGCCGTGCAGGCGCTGCGGTCCCTGCATTTGGATGTGGTGTTCCTGGGCGTGCACGGCATGGCCGAGCGGTCCGGCTTCACCACGCCCAACCTCAACGAGAGCGAGACCGACCGGGCGCTGGTCGACGCGGCGGGCCGGGTGGTCGTGGTCGCCGACCACACCAAGTGGGGCACGGTCGGCATCTCGACCATCGCGGGTCTTGACGAGGCGGACGTGCTGGTCACCGACGAGGGCCTGTCCGAGCAGGCGCGGGCCGTGCTCGCCGACCAGGTCGGGGAGCTGGTCCTGGCGCGGGTGCCGGGACGGGGAGAGGAAGAGTCCGCGTGAAGCGCACGGCGGGGAAGCTGGCCGACGGTCGGGAGATCATCTACTTCGACGACACGCCCGACGCGCCGCCGCGGTCCGCAGTGGACACCAGGGACCTGCCGCGGTCGCAACCCCTGTCGGAGGTGCGCCGCGATCCGCTGACCGGCGAGTGGGTGGCGATGGCCGCGCACCGCCAGACCCGCACCTACAAGCCGCCGGCCGACCTGTGTCCGCTGTGCCCGTCGACGCCGGGCAAGCCGACCGAGATCCCCGAGTCGGACTACGACGTGGTGGTGTTCGAGAACCGCTTCCCGTCGTTCGCGGAAGGCGTGCCGGACCTTCCGTCCACTGTGGACGGCATGCCGATGGTGGCGCGTGCCGCCGGGCGCGGGCGGTGCGAGGTGGTGTGCTTCACCTCGGACCACCGGACGTCGTTCGGGTCGCTCGCGCCCTCGCGGGTGCGGACCGTGGTCGACGCGTGGGCGGACCGCACGACCGCGTTGAGCGCGCTGCCGGGGGTCGAACAGGTCTTCCCGTTCGAGAACCGCGGTGAGGAGATCGGCGTCACCCTGCACCACCCGCACGGCCAGATCTACGGGTACCCGTTCGTGACGCCGAAAACCGAGCGGATGCTGGCGGTCGCCGCGCAGTACGCCGCCGAGCACGGCCGGCCGGTGCTGGGCGACGTGCTGGCCGCCGAGAAGGCCGTCGGCACCAGGGTCGTGGGCGTCTCCGAGCACTGGACGGCGTTCGTGCCCGCCGCCGCCCGCTGGCCGGTCGAGGTGCACGTCGTGCCGCACCGCCAGGTGCCCGACCTGCCCGCGCTGACCGACGCCGAACGCGACGACTTCGCGCGCTTCTACCTGGAAGTGCTGCACCGGCTCGACGGGCTCTACCAGCGCCCGCTGCCCTACATCGCGGCGTGGCACCAGGCGCCCGTGCGCGTCGGGCGTGACCTGGCGTGGCTGCACCTGGAGGTGTTCTCCGTGCTGCGTGCCGCCGACAAGCTGAAGTACCTCGCCGGCTCCGAGTCCGGGATGGGTGTCTGGATCAACGACACGACGCCTGAGCAGATCGCGGAGCGGCTGCGCGCCGCCGGATGAGGCCGCCGCGGACTCACAACTGATGCCCAGGTCCGTTTAAGGCTCCTCTCAGGCGCACACCCCAGAGTGGTGGACATGACCGAGAACGAGCCGCAGCCGCCCCAGCAGCCGCAGTCGAGCCCGTGGGCTTCCGGCGGCGCCGTTCCCGAGAACTCCGGCTTCCAGCAGCAGGGTGCTGGTCAGTCGGTCACCGGTGGCCACGGAGCTGTGCAGGGCAGCTCCGCGCCGCCGGCAGCCGGTGCGCACGGCGCTTCGCAGGGGAGCGCCGCGTCATCGGAGCCCGGTGCGCAGGGCGTTTCGCAGGGAGACGCCGTGCCGCCGGCGATCGGTGTGCCGGGTGCTTCGCAGGGGAGCCCCGTGACATCGGGAACCGGCCCGTCGGACGCCTGGCGTCCCACGGCGCCGGAGACCGGCTGGCGGAGTGCCCAGCCGGACCTTCCCGGCGGACCAAGCGCTCAGCAGGGGGCGCTTGGTCAGCCGGGGCCTTACTACGCACCGCCCGGACCTGCCGTCGTCGCACCGCGGAATCGGGGCCGCGGGAAGGTCGTCGCGGGAGTCGCCGCGCTCGTGCTCGCCGTCGGGGGCGTCGCGGGCGGGGTCGGCGGCTACCTCGGCTACGAGGCCGCCGACAGGTCCGGGCCGGTCACCAACGCGCTGAACGCCCCGCCGCCCGCGCAGCAGACCGGCAACGCGCCGCAGGGCTCCATCGAGCAGGTCGCGCAGAAGGTGCTGCCGACGGTGGTCCAGGTGCAGGTCAGCGGTGGCGCCGGGTCCGGCATCGTGCTCAGCTCGGACGGGCTCGTGCTGACCAACAACCACGTGGTCGAGTCGGCCGCGAACGGCGGCGCGATCAAGGTCCTGTTCCAGGACGGCCGGTCGGCGGAGGCGAAGATCGTCGGCCGCGACCCGTCGTCCGACCTGGCGGTGGTCAAGGCGTCCGGCGTGTCCGGCCTGGCGACCGCCGACCTCGGCACCTCCTCCGACCTGCGGATCGGTCAGCCGGTGGTGGCCGTCGGCTCGCCGTTCGACCTGAACGGCACGGTGACCTCGGGCATCGTCAGCTCGCTCAACCGCCCGGTGCGGGCGGGCGGCGAGGACGGCAGCCAGGCGACCGTGCTCAACGCCATCCAGACCGACGCGGCGATCAACCCCGGCAACTCCGGCGGGCCGCTGGTCGACATGCAGGGCCGGGTCGTCGGCGTCAACTCGGCCATCTACAGCCCCAACCGCACCCAGTCGTCGCAGGGCGGCTCGGTGGGCATCGGGTTCGCGATCCCGATGGACCAGGCGCGGCGCACCGCCACGGAACTGAGCGAGACCGGCAAGGCGACCCAGACCGTGCTCGGCGTCCAGGTGACGGACGGCACGAACGGCGGCGCACAGGTCCGCGAGGTGACCGCGGGCGGCGCGGCGGAGCAGGCCGGCCTCAAGGCCGGTGACGTGATCACCAAGTTCGGCGACCGGAAGATCGACAGCTCGGACGCCCTGGTGGCGGCGGTCCGGTCCCGTGCCCCGGGCGAGAAGGTGCAACTCACCGTGGACGACCGCGCGGTCGAGGTGACGCTGGGCAGCCAGCCCGTCGAGCTGAAGTAGCCGCATCCCCCGGGCTCCGGCTTTCCCTCCGGGATTCCGGCTGCCCTGGACCCGCGGCTCCCTGGAACTCCGGCTCACCGTGCCCCGAGCCGGGGCTGAGGCCGCATTCCGGCAGGCATCCCCTCACCTGTCGGAATGCGGCCTCTTTTTGCGCAAGACGAGTTTTCCGGTGACGACCCCGGTGGTGGAGATTCCTCACGACCGGGTCAGCTCCGCGAACCAGCGGCCGTCCCGTTCGGCGAGCCGGACGATGCCCAGCCCGGCCTCGCGGGCGGTGGCGGCGAGGGACGGGGCGTCGAGCCGGGCCCACGGGAACCACGGCCCGTCGCCGATCCGGGCCCGCGCGCGCCACCGCCCACAACCGGGCGGTTCGACCTCCACCAGCACGGTTCCCCCGCGGTGCGCCAGGGTGCGGGCGCGGCGGAGCAGTGCCACCGGATCGCCGCCGATGCCGATGTTGCCGTCCGCGAGCAGGACGTGCGCCCAGCGGCCCACGCCGGGCAGTCGGCCGAACACGTCCCGCCGGATCGCCGGCCCGCCGCGGGCGCGGGTGAGGGCCACGGCGAGCGGCGAGTTGTCCACGCCCAGGGCTACGACCCCGCGCCCGACCAGGCCCGCGACCAACCGTCCCGGCCCGCAGCCCACATCGATGGTCGGCCCGGCGCACGCGTCCAGCAGCACGTGGTCGGCCCGGTCCGCGTCGCCGTGCCAGCGGTCGATCGGCAGGGCCAGCCGTCGGCCGTCCGCCAGTTCGAGCACGCACTCCCCGCCGCCGAGTCCCACGTCGAACGCCGTCATCGCCGCACGCCCAGCGCCCGTGCGAACCTGGTGTCCGGCGCTTGGCCGGCCACCTCGCGCGCGGTCGCCATGTCGTCCACATCGGACAACCGCGCCAAGATGCCGATGCGCCCGGCTTTCTTGCGCAGAGCGAGGATCGTGCGCACGCCGGTGTCGGGTCGCGACATCGGGACCTCGCGCAGGGAACCGGCGACCGAGGCTTCGCGGACGCCGAGAGCCCACCAGCCGCCGTCGGTCGCGAAACCGAGCACGGCGTCGTGTCCGGTGAGGCATTCGACGGACGCGCCGAGCAGGTCCGGGGTGACCTGAGGGGTGTCCATGCCGATCTGGAACACCGGCAGGCCGTGCCTCTGGAACGTGTCGTCGTGCGCGTTGGCCAACCGATCCGCGAACGTGGAACCCCGTTGTGGCACAACGGTCACGTGCCGTAGAACGGCCTGTAGTCCAGCCGAGCGGCACGCCGCCGACAGGTCTCCGGTGAACGCCACCACGGGCTTGGTGTCCGGGGTGTCCAGCACGGCGTCCAGCGTGTCGAGCAGCGCGGCGGCGGCCAGGTCGGCGGCCTCTTCGGGGGTCGCGGGCGGCGTGAGGCGGGTCTTGGCCAGGCCGGGCACGGGGGCTTTCGCGACGACCAGCAAGCTCGCGATCACCGCAGCACCGCCGCCATGTCCCGCACCGCGCGCACCGTTCCGCGCACGGAGCCGGAGACCTTCGACTTCGTGCCTGCCGCCCGTGGGCCGTAGACCACGTCCCGTTCCACCACCCGCCAGCCGGCCGCACGTGCCCGCAGCAGCAGCTCCAGCGGGTAGCCGAACGCCCGGTCCGTGATGCCGAGGTCGAGCATCGGCCGGCGGCGGAACACGCGCACGGGCGCGATGTCCCGCACCGGCAATCCCTTGTGCCGCAGGAAAGCCGCCAGCACGGCGTTGCCCGCGCGGGCGTGCCACGGCCAACTCCCCGGGCGTGGCACGCGCCGCCCGGCGACCAGGTCGGCTCCCGTGAGCAGGTCGGCCCCGGCGACCCGGTCGGCCCCGGTGAGCAGGTCGGCTCCCGTGAGCAGGTCGACCAGGGCGGGCAGTTCGCCGGGGTCCAGCGACCCGTCCGCGTCGAGCACGCAGACCACCTCGGACCGCGCCCGCTCGACCCCGGTGTGCACGGCCGCGCCGTACCCGGGACGGGGTTCGAGCACCACCTCCGCGCCGAGCCGGCGGGCGACGTCCGGAGAGCCGTCCCGCGATCCGTTGTCCACCACCAGAGGCCGGAAGCCGGCGGGCATCGCGCTCAGCACACCCGGCAGCGCCGCCGCCTCGTCCAGGCAGGGGAGCACCACGTCGATTTCGTCCACGGACATCAGGGTGATCCGTGTCGGACGGTACGGAACCGTTGTGGCGCTTACCGAACTATGACGTGTTGGCGAGTTCTTACGGGCCTCTGACGGATCGTCGTGCGGGGCCTCCGGTGGTGTCGGACACCCTTACCGTGGGGCGGTGCTCCGTGTCCTGGCCGCCGTCGCTCTGGTCGTCCTGGCCGCCGTCGTCGGCTCCTCCCTGGACTACGAGCGCACGCACGCCGGCGCGCCACCGTTGTTCGCCGAATGGCTGCCGCACATCGGGATCGGCACGCCGTTCGCGGTGATCGTCGCCGTGTTGGTGGTCGCGCAAGGCCCAGCGCTCGCCGCCCGGCTGCCCTGGCGGAAGGCGCTGTCGCTGACCTACGCGGCAGCGGTCGCGTGGATCTTCTCGCTCTCGCTGGTCGCCGGCTGGACGCGGGGCTTCGCCGGTCGGTTGACCACTGTCCACGAGTACTTGCACGAGGTGCCGGGCGTGACCGATGTCGGGGTCATGCTGCGGGGTTTCTCGGCACGCATCCTCGACTTCCAGCCCGACTCGTGGACCACGCACGTCTCCGGCCATCCGCCGGGGGCGCTGCTGGCGTTCGTCGGGCTGGACCGGATCGGGCTGTCCGGTGGCGCCTGGGCGGCGGTGGTCGTGGTGCTGGTGGGCGCGTCGACGGCGGTCGCGGTGCCGGTGACCGTGCGGGCGGTGGCCGGTGAGGAACGGGCGCGGGCGGTGCTGCCGTTCGTGGCGCTGTTCCCCGGCGCGGTGTGGATCGGGGTGTCGGCGGACGGGCTGTTCGCGGGCGTGACGGCCTGCGGGATCGCGCTGCTGGCCACGCGGCGGGCGTTCCTGGGCGGGGTGGTGCTCGGGATCGGGGTGTTCCTGTCGTACGGGCTGGTGCTCGTCGGGGTGCTCGCGCTGGTGGTGCTGTGGCGGGACCGGCGGGCGGTCGGGCTCGCCGTGCTGGGCGCGTCGGCCGTGGTGGCGGCGTTCGCGGTGGCCGGGTTCTGGTGGCTGGACGGGTACCACCTGGTCGTGGAGCGGTACTACCAGGGGATCGCGTCGTCGCGGTCCTACTGGTACTGGGTGTGGGCGAACCTCGCGGCGGCGGTGTTGGCCTGTGGCTTCGCGCCGATCGCCGCCCGGTGGCGCGGTCCGGGGCTCCGGTTGGCGGGCGCGGCGGCGGTCGCGATCCTGCTGGCGGACGTGTCGGGGCTGAGCAAGGCCGAAGTCGAGCGGATCTGGCTACCGTTCACCGGGTGGCTCGTGGTGCTCGTGCCGGCGGCGCACCGCAGGGCCTGGCTGGCGGCGCAAGCCGGGACCGCGCTCGCGGTCGACCACCTCCTGCTGACGAACTGGTGAGCTGATGAACGAGACCGGGCGGGTGCTCGTCGTGGATGACGACGTGACGGTGCGCGACGTGGTGCGCCGGTACCTGGAGCTGGCCGGGCACGAGGTGGAGCTGGTCGGCGACGGCGAGCACGCGTTGCGGCGGATCGCCGAGCGGGAGCCCGACCTGGTGGTGCTGGACCTGATGCTGCCCGGCATCGACGGGCTGGAGGTGTGCCGGCGGCTGCGGGCGCGCAGCGCGGTGCCGGTGGTCATGCTGACCGCGCTGGGTGAGGAGGAGGACCGCATCGCGGGGCTCCAACTGGGCGCGGACGACTACGTGACCAAGCCGTTCAGCCCGCGTGAGCTGGCGTTGCGGGTGACGTCCGTGCTGCGGCGGGCGCGGGTGCCCGTCGACCGGGCCGGGGCGGTGCTGGTGGACGGGAACCTGCGGGTGGACGTCGGCGCGCGGGCGGTGTGGCTCGACGGCCGTGAGCTGCCGTTGACGACGCGGGAGTTCGACCTGCTGGTGTTCTTCCTCGCGCACCGGGGCAGGGCGTTCAGCCGTGCCGAGCTGCTGTCCCGGGTGTGGGGCTGGGAGTTCGGCGACCAGTCGACGGTGACCGTCCACGTGCGACGGTTGCGGGAGAAGGTCGAGGTCGACTCGGCGCGGCCGGTGCGGATCGTGACCGTCTGGGGTGTCGGCTACCGGTACGACGGGGGTTCGTGATGCTGGTCGAGATCTCCCACATCTTCCCGTACGCGGTGCTGTTCTCGCTGCCGCTCGCGGTGCTGGGCGCGCTGGTGATGCGGCGGCTGGTCGGCGGTTCGCTGGCCACCGCGCTGACCGTGCTGGCGATCGTGCCGGTGGTGGCGACCATCGGCGGGGTGCTGGCGGTCAGCGGGTTCATGTTCAGCTCGATCCTCATCACGACGCTCCTGGTGTGCCTGCTGGTGGCGGTGGTGACCGTGCCGACGGCGGTGTTCCTCGGTCGGTCGATCGCGCGGCGCAGCGTGTGGGAGCGGGAGGCGCGGGCGCGGGAACGCGCCGCCGAGGCGTCCCGGCGCGAGCTGGTCGCGTGGATCAGCCACGACCTGCGCACGCCGTTGGCCGGGATCCGGGCCATGGCCGAGGCGTTGGCGGACGGGGTGGTGGCGCGGCCGGCGGAGGTCGCGGACTACGCGGGACGGATCTCGGGCGAGGCGTCGAAGCTGTCCGAGATGGTGGACGACCTGTTCGAACTGTCCCGGATCACGGCCGGCGCGCTGCGGCTCACGCTGTCCGAGGTGCCGTTGGCGGACGTGGTGAGCGAGGTCGTCGCGGCGGAGAGCGCGGTGGCGTCGCGGAAGGGCGTGGTGCTGCGGGCGGACGCCGTGGTCTGGCCGGTGGTGCTCGGGTCGGACCCCGAACTGGCCCGGGTCGTGCGCAACCTGCTGTCCAACGCGATCCGCCACACGCCGCCGGACGGGACCGTGGCGGTGCAGGTGGGTGTGGATGGTTCGCAGGCGTTGCTGCGGGTCGACGACGGGTGCGGCGGGATTCCCGAGGCTGACCTGCCGAGGGTGTTCGAGGTGGCGTTCCGGGGGACGCCGAGCAGGCAGCCGGTCGGTGGCGGGCTGGGGTTGGCCATCGCGCGTGGTCTGGTGGAGGCACACCGGGGGACGATCGACGCCTGGAACCACGGACACGGGTGCCGGTTCGAGGTGCGGCTGCCGCTCAGCACGGCGGGTCCGTTGCGCACTGCCTGACCTGCGCTCCGGCGGGCTGGTCGGGGTGCGGTGCAGGGATGGGCTGCCCGGCCTTCGCGGTTCGGCGGAGGGGGTCGGTGGCGAACTGCTCGACGCCGTCGGCGAAGGACGTCCGGGCTTCGAAGCCCAGGACTTCTCGCGCCTTGGCCGGATCCGCGACGACGTGCCGGACGTCCGCCGGGCGTGCGCCGCCGACAACCCTCGGCTCGGGCCCGCCGTACGCGTGGGCCAGATGGGTCGCCAGGTCCGCGACGGTGTGCGGTTCGCCCGAGCAGATGTTCAGCGGGGTCAGCGTTCCCGGTTCGCCCGGGGTTTCCAGTGCCAGGACGTTCGCCCTGGCCACGTCGCTGACGTGCACGAAGTCCCGGCGCTGCCGGCCGTCCTCCAGGACGGTCGGGGCTTCTCCGCGCTCCAGCGCGGAGCGGAAGAGGGACGCCACGCCCGCGTACGGCGTGTCCTTCGGCATCCGCGCGCCGTAGACGTTGTGGTACCTGAGCGCCCAGACGTGGCCGTTCGTCTGACGTGCCCACGCCGCCGCGTAGTGCTCCTGTGCGAGCTTGCTGGCCGCGTACGTGCTCCGGGGGTCGAGCGGGGCGTCCTCGGGGACCAGGCGCGGTTCCAGCGGTGCGTTGCAGCGTGGGCACGGGGGTTCGTACCGGCCTTCGTCGATGGCTTGTCGAGTGCGTGCCGACGGGCGGACGATGCCGTGTTCGGCGCAGCGGTAGCGACCCTCGCCGTAGACGACCATCGAGGACGCCATCACCAGGTGTTTGACGTTCGCCTCGTGCATCGCGGCGAGCAGCACGGCGGTGCCGTAGTCGTTGTGGTGCGCGTAGAGGGGTGCGTCGGACGGGTCGAGTCCGTGGCCGACCACCGCCGCCTGGTGGCAGACCGCGTCGACGTTCTCAAGCAGACGGACGACTGTCGGGAGATCCGTCACGTCGGCGGCGTCTTGCGGTCGTTCGCGGTGGGCCTGCGGGAGGTAGGCGTCCAGGACGACCACTTCGTGGCCCGTCAGCCGGTCGGCGATGTGAGATCCGATGAACCCGGCTCCGCCGGTGAGGAGAACTCGCACGTCACCGACGTTAGGGGTGGTGGCATCGCCTGGCCGGCGACGACACCGTGACGTCACGGAACCGTCAGATCCGCCGATTGGCTACGGTGACCCGCATGGAACGAAGCGCTCAGCGCCTGGGACGCGCCCTCGTCGTGATCGTGGACGACCGGGTGGCGCACGGTGAGCACGACGACAGCACAGGACCGCTGGTCACCGAGTTGCTGGAGGAAGCCGGATTCATCGTCGACGGCACCGTCGCGGTGGAGGGTGAGGTCGTGGGCATCCGCGCCGCACTCAACACCGCCGTCATCGGTGGCGTCGACCTCGTGGTCACCGTCGGCGGTACCGGCGTGTCGCCACGCGACGTCACACCGGACGCCACGCAGGGCGTCCTGGACCGTCCGATCGCGGGCATCGCCGAGGCACTTCGCGCCTCGGGCTTGGCCGCGGGAGCGGTCGACGCGGGCATCTCGCGCGGCCTCGTCGGCGTGTCGGGCAGCACGCTGGTGGTGAACCTGGCCGGCTCGCGGTCGGCGGTGCGGGACGGCATGGCCACGCTGTCGGCACTGGTGCCGTACGTGATCGAACAACTGTCCGGGCTCGACGAGGCATGAGCGAGCCCGTTGACGACGCCGCTGCCGCCGCTGTGGAGGAGGCGGCGCGGCGTCGTCGGCTGGCTGAGGTGTTCGGGGAGGTGTTGCCGGATGAGGTGGATGAGCCGGTGGCTCCGGGGCGGGACGAGCGGGGTCGCGACGACCAGTGGTACCTGGAGAACCGTCCACCTCACCACGAGTGACCGGCTTGCCGTAGCGGGAGGTATCGGGAGGTAGCGGCGGGAGGTAGCGGCGGGAGGTAGCGGCGGGAGGTAGCGGAAGTGGCCGGCTGGCCGATACCGGCGAGACCGGTGTCCTCCTGCCCTGACTGAGTGGGGGGCTGTGCTGCCGGGCTGTGCTGCCGGCGCTGTCCTGGTCAGCCGGTTCGGTGGTCAGGCCCTGGTGTCGTTTTGGCGTTGGGCTAGTAGGTCGCGGATCTCCTTCAGCAGTTCGACGTCGGTTGGTTCCGATGGGCCGGGTTCTTGGCCCTTCTCGCGGCGTTCCTTGATCTTGTTCATGGGCATCACGAAGATGAAGTAGACGACTGCCGCGACAATCAGGAAGTTGATCACTGCGGTGATGATCGCGCCGAAGTCCATGATGGTCTTGTCGTTGTCGCCCAGCTTGACTGCCAGGCCTTCTACGTTGTTGCCGCCGAACAGGGCCACTAGTGGGTTGATCAGGTTGTTGGTGAACGCGGTGACGATTGAGCTGAACGCCGCGCCGATGACTACGGCTACTGCCAGGTCGACCACGTTGCCGCGCATGAGGAAGTCTTTGAAGCCCTTGATCACTGCTGGCTCCTCCATATGGGGGGACATTGGGGGCTAGCGGAGGGTAACGGCTCGGGTGGCTTCTTGTGACGCGGCGGGGGTGTGTGTCTCCTTGTCTTGTGGATTCCCCGTTCTTGTGGGCGGGGGATGGGCTGCTTGGTCTGTCGGCTTGTGTGGTCGGTCTGGTTTGAAGCGCGGTCGTTGCTTGGTGGGCTGGGGTGTGCTGTCGCTTCGGCTTGTGGTCGGAAGCTTCAAGCGTCGCTCGCCGCTGGGCAGGCCTCCGGGGGAAGGGCAAGGCGTCGTGTTCTCCCCGTATGGCCTGGTCAAAGACCACCACCCTTGTCCAGGGAGCGCAAGCGAAGAGCGTGCTTGCACTCCCTGGACAAGCGCGGTAGCCCTGCGGGCAGGCCATACGGGGAGAACACGAGGCCCCTCTTGTGTGCTCGCGCAGGGCTGTGGCTGGGGCTGGGTGGTGCGGCCTGTGTGTGGGTGTTGTCAGCGCAGGGTTATGGCTAGTGGGTGGGATAGGGACTCCGAGGCGACTCTGGTGGCGGCTTTGTGGTGCATTGTCAGGATTGCCAGCTTGTCGGCTTGGAGTGTCACTACTGACGCGTTCTCCGCTAGCACCCGTGACTCCGGGCCTATGACGTCCACCCTGCTGCCCGGTCTCAGCAGGGCCGGCATGGCCGGGTTTGTCATCGGGGTTGCCAGGGGGACTGCCACCGTTGCCGTTTCGGGGTCGGCTTCGGTCAGGCGGGCGTTGGTGAGGGGTTCTCCGGATCTTGCCGCGGAGGTCAGTGTGCGGCCGGTTGCTTCGGTGTGGGTTACCGTGCCGGCTGGGGATAACTCGGGTGGGACCTTGATCGTTTTGAGGTCTTCCGCGGTGAGTGGCACGCCTGGTGCGAGGTCGTGGGCCGCTACCACCAGTTCTGCCTCTGGTTGGCTTGGCCAGGCTGCTACCAGCACTGCTAGCAGGGTCAACGTTGCTGCCAGGATCTTGCGCGTCAGGTTCATGGGGTTGACGTTAGGGATCTTGGCGGGGGGTGGAAAGCACGAACCCCCGAGTTGTGGATAACTCGGGGGCCTGTGGATAACTTGGGATCAGGAAGCTGCTGCCGCCGGGGTCGAGGAGGTGTCGCTCTTCTTCGGAGAAGTCGTCGTCTCGCTCTTCGTCTCGGTCTTCGTCTCGCCCTTGGTCGAGGACGGCGTCGTGGCCGCTGCGCGGTTGTCGGTGCGGTAGAAGCCGCTGCCCTTGAACACCACGCCTACGGCTCCGTAGAGCTTGCGCAGTTTGCCCTCGCACTCCGGGCACTTGGTCAGCGCCGAGTCGGAGAAGGACTGCACCGCTTCGAACCGGTGGTCGCACTCGGTGCAGGCGTACTGGTAAGTCGGCACGGTTCGCCCCTCCACGGGTCCTGGTTGGCACTCCTCCGTCACGAGTGCCAACCACGATGATGCGCCGGCCGGCATACGTGGCGCAAACATCACTGGTCAACGTCACATGGGCAGGTGGATCACGCCTGCCTTGGGCGTCAGGACGGCGTTCATCCGGACATCGTGGGGTTCGGCCGGAAGGTGTGGGACGAACTCCTCGTCTCGCACCAGGGCCACCAATGGGCAACTCGCCAATGGCAGTGAACGGTCGTAGTGGCCTCCGCCCTTGCCCAGTCGTACGCCCTGATGGTCCACGGCCAGGGCTGGGACCAGCGCCAAGGCCGCCGTCGTGATCGCGGAAGGGCCTAACGGGGTGCCGGCGGGCTCGCGCAGGCCGTAGAGGCCGGGGCGCAGGTCGCCGTCGTATTCGGCCCAGTCCAGTGGCGCCGCGCCGACCACGATCGGGAGCAGGACTCGGTAGCCGGCTGAGCGCAGCGTGTCCAACATTGCCGGCGAGCCCGGCTCGGGGCCGATCGCCAGGTAGGCGCACACCGTTTGACCTGGTGTGATGTCGAACGCAGCAACCGCCTTCAGCACCTCGGACGACAACGGCGCGGGAGTGGCGGTACGCCGGGCGGCTCTGAGGTGTGTGCGCAGGGTCGTCTTCCGATTACCTTCATCGGACGTCATGGCAGGTAACCCTAAGCGCGCCGTTACGCTCGCTCCTCATGAGCGCCTTCCAGACAGCAATCGTGCCCGCGGCGGGATTGGGCACGCGCTTTCTCCCGACCACCAAAGCGGTGCCCAAGGAGCTGCTGCCGGTCGTCGACACCCCTGGTATCGAGTTGGTCGCGGCTGAGGCCGCGGAGGCCGGTGCTACCCGGCTGGTGATCGTCACCTCGCCCGGCAAGGATGCCGTGGCCGAGTACTTCCGGCCGCAGCCCGAGCTGGAGCAGACGCTGGAGGCGCGGGGCAAGACCGAGTTGGTCGCGAAGGTCCGGCGGGCGTCCGAGCTGCTGGAAGTCGAGACCGCGATCCAGGACAAGGCCCTTGGTCTCGGGCATGCGGTCGGCTGTGCCGAGGGCAATCTGAGCGGCGACGACGAGGCCGTGGCCGTGCTGCTGCCGGACGACCTGGTGCTGCCGACGGGCGTGCTCACGCGCATGGCCGCCGTGCGGGAGCGGTTCGGGGGCAGCGTGCTGTGCGCGTTCGACATTCCCAAGGACCAGATTTCCGCCTACGGCGTGTTCGACGTGCGGGAAACCGATGACGACGACGTCAAGCAGGTCGTCGGCATGGTCGAGAAGCCCAAGCCCGAGGACGCGCCGTCGACCTTCGCGGCGGCCGGCCGGTACCTCCTCGACC
Organism: Actinosynnema sp. CS-041913; assembly: GCF_050942485.1. Lineage (NCBI taxonomy): Bacteria > Bacillati > Actinomycetota > Actinomycetes > Pseudonocardiales > Pseudonocardiaceae > Actinosynnema > Actinosynnema sp. CS-041913. Next base: position 694,683 of record NZ_CP192037.1, read on the forward strand.
GGGCGATCTTCGACGCCCTCAAGCGCATCACGCCGGGCGCGGGGGGTGAGCTTCAGCTCACCGACGCCATCGCGCTGCTGATCAACGAGGGTCACCCGGTGCACGTCGTCGTCCATCGCGGTGGGCGACACGACCTGGGCAATCCGGCGGGTTTTCTCAAAGCTGCGGTTGACTTCGCACTTGAGCACCCGGACTACGGGTCCGAGCTGGGGGAGTGGTTGCGGGAACGCCTCGGCAACTCCTGAACGAGGGTCGACACATGAGGTCAGTGGATGAGCAGCTCGCCAGGGTGATCGCCGCCGCCGTGCGGCCCGCCCCGGTGCGCGTGGCGATCTCCGAGTCGCAGGGTCTGCTCTGCGCCGAGGAGGTCGTCGCGGAACGCGCGTTGCCCGGTTTCGACCAGGCGGCGGTGGACGGCTACGCGGTGCGCAGCGTGGACGTGCAGGCCGCGAGCGACGAACCGGTGCAGCTCCCGGTGGTCGGCGAGATCCCCGCGGGGTCGCGTCAGCCAAGACGGCTGCAGCCCGGCCAGGCCGTCCGGGTCGCGACCGGCGCGCCGCTGCCCACCCTGGCCGACGCCGTGGTGCCGCTCGGGTACACCGACGGGCACGCGGCGAAGGTGACCGTGCAGCGTCCCGTGCCGTCCGCCGCGTACGTCCGCCGGACCGGCGAGGACGTCCAGACCGGTGACGTCGCGGTGCGCCGTGGCGCGACCATCGGCGCTGCCCAGGTGGGGCTGCTCGCCGCTGTCGGGCGCAACAAGGTGCTCGTCCACCCCCGGCCGCGGGTGTCGGTGATCTCGATCGGCGAGGAGCTGGTCGACGTCGACCGCACGCCCGGCCAGGGCCAGGTCTACGACGTCAACTCCTACGCGCTGGCCGCCGCCGCGCGGGACGCGGGCGCCGAGGTCAGCCGGGTCGGCATCCAGTCCGCCGACCCGCGCCGGATGCGCGAGGTGGTCGAAGGGCGGCTGCTGCTGTCCGAGATCGTGGTCATCGCGGGCGGGGTCGGCGGGGTGATCGGCGACGAGGTGCGGGCCGCGCTGGCCGACCTCGGCGACGTGGACTCCACACGGGTCGCCATGCACCCCGGCTCGGTGCAGGGCTTCGGCCGGCTCGGGCCGGACGCGGTGCCGACGTTCCTGCTGCCCGCGAACCCGATGAGCGCGCTGGTCGTCTTCGAGGTGCTGGTCCGCCCGCTGATCCGGGCCGCGCTGGGCAAGCGCAACCCCTACCGGCGGGCGGTGAGCGCTCGGCTGCTGTCGCCGCTGACCTCCACCAAGGGGCGGCGCGGCTACCTGCGCGGCCAACTGCTGCGCGACGCGGACAACGGGGAGTACCTGGTGCAGCCGTTGGGTACCTCCGGTTCGCACCTGCTGGCGTCGTTGGCCGAGGCGAACTGCCTGATCATGGTCGACGAAGACGTCACGGACGTGGCGGTGGGCGAGGAAGTGACGGTCAGCTTCCTGGCCCAGAAAAGCTGAGAGCACCAGTGCACCGGACGGCAGAGGGGACGGATGAGCTCGGGTCTGGCGTGGGAGGGCGGTAGACATCCCGGCTGGCCCGTGCGGCTCGGTCCGCTGCGGGTGGACGCCGGCGTCGTCGCGCTGCGTCCGCCGAAGTTGCTCGACGCCTCCGCCTGGTCCCGTATCCGGTTGCGCGACCGGGCCCACCTGGAGAACTGGGAGCCCACCGCGGTCGACGGCTGGCCCGAGCGCAACGCGACCATGTCGTGGCCGGCGCAGTGGTCGTCGCTGAAGTCGCTGGCCAGGCGCGGGCAGACGCTGCCGTTCGTGATCACCGTGGACGGCGACCTGGCCGGGCAGATCACCGTGGGCAACATCGTGCGCGGCTCGCTGCGGTCCGCCTGGGTCGGCTACTGGGTCGCCGCCGACCGGGCCCGGGGCGGCGTCGCCACCGCGGCCCTCGCGCTGGTCGCGGACCACTGCTTCGGCGAGGCGGGGCTGCACCGGCTGGAGGCGACCGTGCGGCCGGAGAACACGGCCAGCCTGCGGGTGCTGGCCAAGGCCGGGTTCCGCGAGGAAGGTCTGTTCCTGCGCTACCTCGACGTGGCCGGGGACTGGCGCGACCACCTGTGCTTCGCGATGACCGCCGAGGAGGCCTCGCCGGAAGGGCTGGTACGCCGATTGGTCTCTCAGGGACACGCCCGAACAGCCTGATCAACGAGCCGAGTGGCTTATTCGTATCACCCGAAAGTGGGTGATAGACCACACTTTGGTACGTATGCCGGTCGGCGAGTCTCCGACACTGGTGTGACTGTTGTGACTAGCGTGGCGTACGCAGTTCGCGTGCCACGGGGCAGGGGGAGGTGACGGGGATGCCGAGCTCGCTGATCGTCGTGGGACTGGTGGTGGCCTGGTTGGTCGTCCTCGTCCCGATGGTCGCGCGCAAGCGCGCCGATGCGCGGACCAGCATGGAGGAGGAGTACGACGCCATGCCTGATGCCGAGTTCGACGAGGACGAGGACTTCGCGGACGAGGTCGGGGACTTCGAGGAGGAGATCGCCCACCGGCCCTACCGGCCCGGTAGAGGCGGCTACGACCCGGAGACCGCAGCCATCGTCGCGCAGGCGAAGTACGCGTTCCGCCGTCGCGTCGTCGGCACGCTGCTGCTGACCGCGCTGGCCACCGGCGTCGTCGCGGGCGTGCTGTACCCGCTCGCGTGGTGGGGCCACGCGGCCGTCGACCTGACCCTCGTCGGCTACCTCGTCTACCTGCGCCGCCAGGTGCGGATGGAAGAGGAGATCCGCGCCCGCAGGCTGGCCCGGCTCTCCCCGGTCCGCCGCCGCCCGGCCCGTCCCGTGGTGGACCGGCACGACGCCGAGGACGAGCTGCCCGAGGAGGAGGAGACCGGCCTCGCGCCGCAGCCGCGCTTCCAGCACCACGTCCGGCCCGGCACCGTCGTGGTGGACGCGGACGACGAAGACCCGATGTTCGTGGAGCTGGACGGGCCGGAGGCTCTGCCGTACCGACGTGCCGTGGGCGAGTAGCCGGGGGGTGGCGAAACCACCCTCCGGCTACTGATATGCTTCCTCCCGCACGACAACGGCACGACGGACAACTGAACACGGGGCTGTAGCGCAGTTGGTAGCGCGACTCGTTCGCATCGAGTAGGTCAGGGGTTCGATTCCCCTCAGCTCCACCAAAGACCAAGGTGTACGAACACCCTCAGGGGCGGGAACCGGTAAGCCGGTCTCCGCCCTTTCGGTGTGTGCGGCTTCGGTGGGGTTGGGCACTCGGAAGACGGGCACGATCCGGCCCGGTCCGGTGATCTTGATCTTGACGACGAAGTTCTCCACGATGGCTTTGCGTTGGTTGTGGTTGCCCGCGCGGAGTATTTCGGTGATGTGCTGGTTGACCTCGTCCAGTGTGGCCGCGTCGGGCATGGTGGGCTCGTTCTCCAGTTCTTCGAGGAGTTCGGCTTCCCGGTCGCGGAGTTGGCGTTGTTGGGTCCGGTACTTGAGCAGTCGGGCCTTGGCGTTGTCGTCGTCGGCGTCGAAGGTGTCGGCCTCGAAGGCGTCGAGGTAGCGGTCGATCTTCCCGGTGACCTGGGTCAGTTCGCTGCGCACGGCTTTGAGTTCGGCGGTGACGCTCTCGTGGCTGGAGTCGTAGACCTTCTTGGCCACCTCGACCGCGTCCCGGATGAGGGCGTGCTGGTTGCCGTAGAACGAGGCGACGGCGTCCAGTACCGCCTGGTCGAGGGCGTCGGCGTTGATGCGGTCCATGTCGCAGGCGTCCTTGCCGTACTTGAGCCGTTTGTTGCACGTGTAGTAGCGGTAGGTCTTGGTCTTGCCGGTGGCCCTGGTGCCCAGCATGGCGGTGCCGCATTTCGGGCAGGGCAGGCGGCCGGTGGCGATGTAGTCCGAGCCGCCGGCGGCTCGGTTGGCGTGGTTGTCGCCGCGCTCGTCCATGATCCGCTGGGCTTCCTCGAACTGTTTCGGGTCGATGATCCCCGGATGTGCGTTGGTGGCGACGACGCCCCGGAAGTGGATCTCTCCGAGGTAGACGCGGTTCTCCAGGATGGTCAGGATGCGCTTGAACGCCCACAGCCCGCCCTTGCGTGTGCGGTACCCGCGTTCGTTCAGCTCGTGGGCGATGGACTGGGAGCCGAGCCGGTCCTTGGTGTAGAGGTCGAAGATCAACCGGATGATCGTGGCCTCTGCCTCGTTGATGTAGAGCTTGTCGGTTTCCTTGTCCTTGTTGTAGCCGGGTGGGGTGTAGCCGCCCTTCCACTGTCCGCGTTCGGCTTTGCGTTCCATCCCGGCGGTGACGCGGTCCACGATCATGTCCCGCTCGAATTGGGCGAACATCGCGAGGATCTGGACCATCATGCGGCCCATCGGGGTGGAGGTGTCGAACGGCTCGGTGGCCGACCGGAACACAACGCCCGTCTTCTCCAGTTCGCCGAGCAGGGTCACCGTGTCGCGCAGGTTCCGGGAGAACCGGTCGACCCGGTAGACCAGTAGCACGTCGATCAGCCCGGACCTGGCCCAGTGCATCGCCTTCTTCAAGCCGGGCCGGTTGGTGTCCTTGCCGGACGCGTCGTCGTAGAACTTCTTGACGATCTTCCAGCCCGGCTGCGAGGCGACATAGGCTTCCTGGCGGACGTCCTGGGCTTCGATGGTGAAGGGCTGGTTCTCGTCGTCGGTGCTGCGCCGCAGGTACACACCCACGCGCACGGTGTCCAGGTCGAGGTCTTCCAGTGACGCGGCCTTGCGGACCTTCGCGGCCGTGGATCGTCTACCCACGGTCGCCTCCCCGCAGCGTCGCCTCGTCGTTCTTCTGTCGGGCCTTCGCCTCCCGTTCCCACTGGACGAGGCTTTCCATGAAGGTGAGCATCATCCGGCCCATCGGGGTGGCGGTGTCGAACGGTTCGCTGACCGATCGGACGGCCACGCCCGCCTGGTCCAACTCGCAGAGCAGACGCACGAGCACGGGGAAGACGGGGGACAGGTCGCTGGTGTGGTCCACCAGCAGCACGTCGATCCGTCCGGCTCCGGCCGACCTCATGGCATTCCGCAGGCCGGGCCGGTCGGCGCGCCTACCGGAGTCGTTGTCGGTGAACTTCTGGACGATCTTCCAGTGCGGCTGTGAGGTGACGAAGAGGTCCAGGCGGGCCTGGTCGGTGCGGACCCGCCGGTACACGCCCACGCGCACGGCGTCCGGAACATGTCCACCGCTCTTTTCCGGCATGACGTTTTCCATCGGGAATGTCCCCCCTGAATCGCTGGAATGGGATCGGAAACACGCGGAATCCGGCAAGGCTCTGCCCTGACCGGAAATGGGATGTTGCATGGCTTCAAATTACCATTTCCGGCCTTTATTGGGCAGTGGTGCCTTTTCCGGCTTCACGACGCATTTCATTCCAGGTGTTGATAAGCGTGGCGAGATTGTTCACGCAGGCGTCGCGGTCGTCGTCGGCAAGCGGTTCGGTCTCGATGTGCTCGACGGTCCAGGCGACGGTGTGCGGTTCGGCCGCGCTCACGGTCGTTCCCCCGAGGTGTCGGGCCGGGAGCCCCCACCTGCCGGGTGGGGGCTCCCGGCGGGTGGGCGTGGGTCAGCGGTGGTTGGTGGTGCGCGAGACGGTGCGGGTGCGGGCGGTCTGGGCCGCTTGCCACTCGCGGAACGTGCGTGCGCCGATCCTGCGTTGCAGGTGCGGGATGTTGTTCTGCGCCATGCCGACCGGGTTGGGTCCGAGGACGGCGTCCAGGTCGGTGTCGGCGTTGGTGTTCCATCCCGCCTCGGCGATGGCCGTTTCCGTCGGGAACACGTCGGCGACCCGGTCACGGGTCGGGTCGAGCAGGTGGTCCTGCTTGCCGCCGTAGCTGTAGACCCAACGGAAGTTGGCGGGCGGGTCCGGTTCGACCAGCCTGCGGAATCTGTCGACCTCCTTGGTGTACGAGTAGAAGAGGACATCGGGGACGGCGCGGGCGATGCGCAGCCAGGCGAGGGTGTAGGAGTCGCTGAAGTAGTCGCCCGAGTCGTGCACGCGCAGCGCCACGCCGCCCCGGAATCTCGGGTGTGCCAGCTCGGCGAGGATGTCGGCTTCCCACTGGGGCAGGTCGTCCAGGATGCGCGCGAGGTTGCGTTCGTGCTTGGCCTTGACCTGCGGGAACCGGTAGGTGCCGTGCCGTGCGTAACAGACCGCCGCGCACACCCCGGCGGCCGGACAAGTGTTGTAGGTGCGGCCGTCCGGGAGGCGTCCGGCCCAGGCGGGCAGGCTGAAGTTGTGGATGTTGAACCGGCGCAGGCCCGAGTTCTGGGTGATCAGCCGTTCGGGCCTGCGCCGGGCAGTGGTGGACGTGGCGGAGTGCTCCTCGGGTCAGTCGGTGTGGGAGGTGGTCAAGGGGTGGCCGTCGGCGTCGCGCGGGTCGACCAGCGGGGTGACCTTGTGTTCGGTGCTGACGACGACACCGAAGGTGCCGAGCAGGACGAGGACGGCGGTGATCAGGCCGGTGATGCTGTCGCCTTGGCCGGGGGTGAGCAGGCCGGAGCCGACCAGGCCGGTGACCAGGGCGGTGAGTCCGCCGACGAGGGAGCCCGCGACGCGTAGCGGGCGGGGGCGGGGATCGGGCACGAAGGGTTCCTCCTGGACGAAGTTGGGGTGGTTGCCCTCGTGCCGCTCCAGCCAGCGGACGAAGCGGTAGGAGGCTTTGCCGAGTAGCCAGAGCAGCAGGGCGAGGGAGAGCACGAGCGAGCCGCCGGGTTCGAGCCCGGCGGCTGGCTCGTGGGTCATGGGCGGGTCAGCCAGTCGCCGGCGCGGATGTAGTCCGGGTTGGCGATGCCGTTGCGCGCGGCGATGGCCGCGACGGTGGTTCCCCAGCGCACGGCCAGCGCCGAGAGGGTGTCGCCGGGCGCAATCTGGTAGCGCTCGCCGCCGCCGTCCCCGCCGCTGCCGGGCACCTGGATGGTGGTGCCCGCGTAGATGAGGTTCGGGTTGGCGATGCCGTTGCGGGAGGCCAGTTCGCCCACGGTGGTGCCGGTGCGCGCCGCGATGCCGGACAGCGTGTCGCCGGGCGCGATGACGTAGGCCACCCAGCCCGAGGGCGCCGGGGACGGCGCGGGCTGTGGTGCCGGGGCCGGGCCGGGTGCGCCGTCCAGGACGAACGAGCCCACGCCCCAGCCGCCCACGGTCGCGTTGCGGTCCACATAGCCACCGAAGCCGGGGACGATGCCTTCCTGGGTGTGCTGGTGGATCGCCAGGCGGGGGTGTGCGTAGTCGACGTTGCCGGGGTCGCCGTTGTACTGGGCGCACCACAGGATCACGCCGTCGTCGGCCCACTCGTCCGGGCGCAGCCGCCGGGTGAACCAGTACTGGTTGGCGTACACCAGCAGCTCGCGCCGTCCAGAGCGGGCACGGTACTCGCGGATGAATTCGGCGACGAACCCGTTGGGGTCGCCTGTGAAGGCCGGGGCCTCCATGTCGAGCATCGGCCACAGCGAGCCGGAGCCGAGCAGGCCGCGCGCGTCGAGGTGGTTGACGAAGTGCTGCGCCTGGCCGCCGATGTCGCCGGGGTGTGCGTAGTGGTAGCCGCCGGTGGCGATGCCGACGCCGCGTGCGCCGTCGACCTGGGCGGAGGCGTGCGGGTTGACGTAGCCGTTGGCTTCGGTGACCTTCACCGAGCAGTAGGAGATGTTGTTGCCCCGCACGGCGTTCCAGTCGATCGCGGAGCCCTGCCAGGAGCTGATGTCGATGCCGTAGTCCACGTGGTCCTTCCGGTTGTCGGGCATGGCGAAGCGGCCGGGCACCGGGGGTGGTGTCGGCTCGCGGGTCGGGTGGGGTCAGGCGGGTGGGGTGGGGTTGCCGCGTCGTGCGGCGGCGGCTGCGTCCTCGGCGGCGCGGCGGCGGTCGCGTTCGGCGTCCAGCTCGGTTTCGAGGCCGGACAGGCGGCGTTCCAACTTGGTGATGCGGGTGCGCAGGGCGGCCAGTTCGGCGGCGTGGGCGGTGCGCAGTGCGGTGACCTCGGCGGCGTGCGCGGTCTCGCGGGCGGCCAGTGCCGCCAGGTATTCGGCGCGGTCGCTGCGGTTGGCGGTCATGAGTCGGTGGTTGGCCGACAGCAGGTAGCCGATGATCACCACCAGTGCGCCGGCCACGCCGAAGTTGGGCAGGAACGACAGGTCCAGGAGGTCCACCTCCTGGTCAGGGGACGCGGACGCCTTCGCGTGCCAGCAGGGTGCGGGCGTCGGGGTCGACGGGCGGGTCGGGGGTCAGGCCGGTGTCGGTGGGTGGTGTGGGGCTGGTGGTGGCGCGCAGGGTGAGGATCTGGCGGACGCGGCCGTCGTGGTCTCCGTTGGTGCGGATGCCGACGACCCAGGCGGGGGTGGACAGGTCCGCGCCGACGGTGTCGACGACGCGGACGAGGTCGCCGAGTTGGATGCGCGGGTCGGGCAGGATCTCGACGTCGCCGAGCAGCGGCAGTGGTGCGGAGGCCATGTCGAGCAGGTAGGTGGCGATGCGTGCGGCGGTGTCCCATTGCTGTATCCAGGGTGTGGCCGGGACTTGGTAGACCTGTGCGCCGTAGCGGGTGCGGCTGGTGTCGGTGTAGCGGCGCAGGGACAGCCGGGTGGGGCTGTCGGTGGCCAACCGTGGTGCGTAGATCGACAGTGACGAGGTGCCGTTGGTGGTGACCATGTACGCGGTGCTCGTGGACAGGTTGCGGAAGGTCAGGCGCAGGGTCGTGCCGTCGCGTTCGGTGGTGGACTCGATCGCGCCGAGCAGGGCGAAGGTCCCGGCGGTGCTGGTGGCGAACCGGACGCGGCTGGTGCCGGTGGGCAGGTTGTTGGCGTAGAGCACCGGGGGCGGGCTGTCGTACTCGGACAGGTCGTAGTCGAACGTCAGCGACAGCGACTGCCCTGCCGGGATGGACCGCACGGTGCCGGTGTCGGTGAACCGCTCGGTGGTGGCTCCCAGGCGGTAGAGCGTGTAGGGGACGTCCACGACGTTGCGCACACTGTCGATGGCCTCGGACACGCGCAGGGTGGCGATGTCGCGGGCGCTGGTGACGGTGAGCGCGGGTGTGCCGGGGTTGCGGAACCGGAAGTTGGGGCGGTAGCGGAAGATGCCGTGTGCGTCGAACTCGGCGGTGGCCTGTTCGGCGTGGGTGATGGCGGTGATGACCTCCCAGGCGCTGCCCTGGGTGGGTGGGATCGCGGTCAGTTGCGAGGTGAGGCCCTGCACGACCGCGCCACGGGTCCAGGCGGGTTCGAACTCCGCGCGGGTCGTCGCGGCCTGGCGCATGGTGACCTGGACTGCTTCGGTGGCCAGTCCGGTGGTGAGTTCGACGTGGTGGAGTTGGGCGGAGGTCAGGGCGGACAGTGCGCCGAGGTCGCGTTCGCGGTAGCCGCCGGGGATGCCGGGGCCGGTGACGTGGTAGCGGGCCACCGGGGTGGTGCCCGACCAGGTCCAGTGCACCCCGAGGTGGTAGCTGCCCTTGGTACGCAGTCCGACGCCGTTGTCGGTGCGGGACGTGGTGGTGCTGCCGGTGGTGCCCACGGTGACCGTGTCGGCCGCGAAGTCGAACACGGAGTACAACGTGTCGACGGCGCTGTCGGCTTGGAACACCAGCGCCAGCCGCACCTGGTTGCCGGCCGAGGAGGCCACGATCGGGTTCTGCGCCCACGCCTCGGTGAGCAGGCCGCGTCCGCCGACGGTGGTGCGGGTGCGCGGCTCCCACCGGGTCACGGCGGGCTGGTTGTAGGCCTCCAGCGCCATCGACCAGGGGACGTCGCTGCTGCGGTAGGAGGTGGCGGTGACGACGTGGCTGCGGTAGAAGCCGATGTCGGGCACGAGGCCGCCGTGCAGCGAGGCGTACAGGGTGCAGTCGGGGCGTGGTGGCGGCGCGGTGTGGATACCCGCCTCGCGCAGCAGGTGGTCCACGATCCACGTGCCGGAGGCGATCACGCCATGGTTGCCGGACACGACCACGGGCAGCCGGGCGGCGTCGCGCAGCCGCTCGGCACCGTCCAACGCGGACAGTTCGACACGTCCGGTGCCGCTGTCGGCGGACCGGTCGCGCACCGTGCCCCGGAACGCCGGCAGCGCATCCCCGCCCACGCCCCAGCCGTGCACGGCCGACTGGCCGGGCCGGACGATGTCGGCGGTGGCGTGCGGCGCGTAGGGGCCGTAGAGCTGGGCGGCCGTGGCGGTGTCGGTCCCGGACAGGGTCAGCTGTAGCTCGGTCGCCGCGCTGCCGTTGGTGGCGCGCATCGGTGCGGGCAGGTCGGAGTCGTAGGCCCGGTCCACCGACCACGCGGTGATCTGGTCGGTGAGGTCGCGCCCGCCGAGGCGGGTCAGGGTGGTGTGGACGCGTTCGGCCTCGCCGAGCGCGGCGGTGAGGTCGGGGTCAGCTTCGAGCATGGCGCACCTCCACCAGGGTCAGCGTCATGTCCCTGTGGGCGAGACGGGGCCGGTCGGTGTAGCCGGTGACGGCCATGGCCGGGCAGCCGTCGCCGAGCGGGACCGGTTCGCCGACCGCGACCGGGCCACCCAGGCGCAGCAGCGCCCCGCCGACCGGGGTCGGGACGGACAGGGCGGGCAGGCGGACCTTGGGGAAGACGAACACCGCCCCCGGAGGTGGCAGCACGGACAACAGGGGCGCGGTGGGGCCTGCCGACTCGATGAGCGTTCCGTCGCGGTCGTAGAACTCCAACTCGCACGCCGCCCCATTTCCCTGCGCCAGTGCGGTAGTGAAGGACACGACCACGCCGGGCACGACGGGCCAGCCCACCCAGTGCGTGTGTCCGTAGTGCAGCCGGCTGGTGTCCTGGGTACCGGTCACGGTCAGCGTGCCGTCCGGCTGCTCGGCGAGAATGCCGAACCCGACCAGGGACACCCCGGTCGTTGGTGCGATCCCCAAGGACTGGTTGGGCTCCACCAGGTTGTCGCTGGCGGGGTCGAGCACCGCGAGCGGTCTCGGCCCGTGGACGCGGCGCGCCAGGGCTTCCAGCCACCGCGCGTCCTCGGGGCGCAGGTTGGTCCAGGACAGCGACATCCGGCGGGGTGGGGTGGCCAGTCGGGTGACGGTCACCCCACCCGACAGAGAGGCGAACTCCTGCACGCCCAACGAGACCGACCGGTCGAACTCCGTTGCGGCATCCCGGATTTCCCGCAACCGACCGGGTGGTCCGATCCACAGCGATCCCATGGGCGGTCACCTCCGGGCGAGGATGCGTTGGCCTTCGGCGGTGGCGCGGGCGATCTCGGTGGCACCGACCTGCACCACGACCGGCCGGGCGGCCAGCTCGCGCACCGCGTCCACGAACGCGGTCAGGTCCGCCTCGGACGGCGTCTCAGCGGCCACCGGCCGGATCTGGTGCGGCACAGCGGCTGCACCGCCGCCGACGTCAGGGGCTTGGACGGCCAGCGGGATACGGCGGGTGAGGCCGGTGAGGTAGTCGCGCACGGCGGATTCTTCGGACTCCAGCCCGGCGCGGAAGCCCTGCATGACCAGCACACCGGAGCGGCGCAGCAGCACGCGGTCCCGTTCGGGCGGGCCTTTCCAGTCGGGCAGCAGGTTCGTGAGCTGTTTGAGCTTGTCCTTCACCGAGTTGATCATCGATTCGATGCCGCGCAGCAGGCCCCGGATCAGGTTCTTTCCGGCTTCGACCAGCAGCGAGCCGAGGTCGCCGAGCGCGCCGAGCAGCCGCGAGGGGAGGCCCGCGACGAACGAGACCAGGCCGCCCGTGGCGAGGTCGACGCCGGACTTGATCGCCTGCCAGGCTCCCGAGACGATGTCCCGCACGCCCGACCAGGCCCGTGACCAGTCGCCGGTGATCACGCCCATGACCAGGTCGAGGATGCCTTGCAGGAACGTGAGCGCTCCCGAGACGGTGTCCACGATGCGCTGGAACACGGGTCCGACGACGTTGTCAATCAAGAACCGCAGGACCGGGACGAGCTTCGAGGTGATCTCGGCCGCGACGCCCGCGATCATGGCCGTCCAGGTCGCGAGCACCCCGGTGGCCTGCACGATCACCGGCACCAGGAGCGCGACGAGCTGGAGCACCGAGGGCAGCAGCTCCGAGACGAGCTGGAGCAGCACGGGCGTCAGCGGGAGCAGACCCTCGGTCGTGATCCGCAACAGACCCTCGACGAGCGGCGGCAACAGCGGCAGCAGCCCGGTCAGCCCGACAGCCAGCGTCTCGCCGAGCAACTGTCCAATCTGGACAAGAGTCGGTGTGGCGGCGGCCAGGCCGACCGACAGGACCTCGGCCAGCCGCTGGACCGTCGAGACGATCACGGGGAGCACGGGCAGCGCCGCCGTGAGCCCGGCGAGCAGGACTTGAACCCAGACATCGGCGAGCTGGCCGACCAGCGGCAGGACCGCCGACAGGGCGGTCAGCAGCGCTCTGCCGATCTGCACCGCGATGGGCGTCAGAACGCGCAGGAGGTTCGCCAGCGCCGGGGCGGCGATGTTGACCGCCTGCACGAGCAGCCCGCCGAGCTGGACGATCAGCGGCGCGGCGGCACGGGCCAGGCCGATCAGTGCCGGGGCCAGCTCGCGGACGCCGTCCGCCAGCGCCCCGCCGACCAGTTCGCCGACGACCGCCGACACGGCCGGTGCCAGCTCAGCCGCGACCCCGGCCAGCACCTGGAGCGCCGGGACGAGCAGGGAGGCCAGCGCCTGGGCCGCGACCCCGGCCAGCGGGGCGAGAGCGGCCAGAACACGGCCCGCCGGTTCGATCCCGGCCACCAGCACGGCCAGGCCCTGCGCGACCATCGGCCCGAGCTGGGCGACGGCGGGCGCGAGGACCGAGGCCGCCACCCGTGCGACTTCGGCCAGCAGCGGCAGCAGCGCCGAGGCGACCGCGCCCAAGCCGCCGAAGATCTGTTGCAGGGCAAGGGTTCCCTCCGCGCTGCGGAGGAAGGTGAGCATGGAGCCGGTGACCGCGTTGAGGGTCTGGAGCAGACCCGCGCCCTGGGTGGTGGCGGCCGACAGGACCGTGAACACGATCCGCACGACGTTGCCCAGGATGGTGGCCAGGTCGCCCAACGCGGAGAGGCCGGCGGACAGCCACTCGCGTAGCTGCCCGGTCTCGCGGGCGGTCGCGATGAACTGCGCGAACCGCTCGGTGCTCTCCCCGAGCCCGGAGGCGAAGCCGGGCAGGAACTCCGAGCCCACGGCCGCGATGTCGCGGATGGCGCGCAGCAGCGGCGCCACACCGCCCGCCAAGGCGCGGACGGACTGCCCGGTGTTGTCCAGGATCAGCCGGACGTCATCGACCGTGCGCGCCTCACCCGCGAACCCCGCCGCCTGCCGGGCGGCCTGGTTGTAGCCCTGCGCGATGCCGACCAGGCCGTCACGCAGCACCGGCAGGTAGCGGTCCCCCAGCCGGGAGACCTCGACGCCGAGTCCGGCGAACAGCCGGGTCTGCACGTCGAGCTTGAGCCCATCGAGCTGAGGGCGCAGTGCGCGGACGGCGTCGGTGGTCTCCCGCATCGCGGGCGGGAAGTCCTTGACCGCCTTGGCGTACTCGGCTGGTGTCTCGGCGGTCAGGGCGTCGTTGAGCCCGTCGACGCCGAGCTTGAGCGCGCCTACGGCGGCGGCCGTGGCGATGGCCACCGCGGGGACGATGAGCAGTGACCCGGCGGCGGTCCCGGCTGCCGCGCCGAGCCCGCCCATCAGTCCGAGGGCCTGGGCGATGCCACCGGCCAGTGCGGCGTATTTCAGGGTGGCCGCGCCCACGGTGGCGGTGTGGGCGGTGATGTTGCCGGTCAGGCGGGTGACGCTGTTGTCGAGCTGCGCCAGGCCGCGCACGGACGCGCCCACGCTGCGGTCCAGCGCGGCGCGGATGGTGACGCTGTGCCCGGACAGGCGGCGCTTGAGGTCGGCGAACTCGTCACGGGCCGGGGCGGTGTCGAGTTCGGCGAGCAGCCGCAGGGCGGTCCGGTCGCCCGCGCGGGCGAGTTCGGCGAGTTGGGCGCGCACCAGCGCGGTCTGGATCTGCGCGCCCAGACTGATGTCGGGCGCTCCGCGTTCGGCCTGGTTGATCTGCTCTCGGAGGTGACGTCCGAGCCCTTGCAGGCTGGGCAGGACTTTGAGGTAGGCGTGGCCGACGGTTGCCAGGAGCGCTCACACTCCCCGCATCCACAGCGCGATCTCGCGCAGTGACCGGACTTCCGGTTCGGGCTCACCCCCTGCCGGTGCGGGCGGGGCGGCGTCGCCGAGGTCCAGCGGGGCGGTCACGTCGGCGTCGGACACCTTCGTGCCCAGGGCGGTGGCGACGGTCGCCCACAGCAGCGTGACCCGTCGCTCCAGCGCGGCGAGCAGGACTTCGGGCCGGGTCCACCCGGCATCGGGCGAAGCCGCGCGCCACACGGCGGCGTCGTCGGAAAGGTGTGCGACCACGGCGCACACCCGCCGGAACGACAACGTGCCCCGGTAGAGGTCCAGCAGGTCCAGTCCGTAGCGCAGGAGGTCGGCTTCGAGCGCGGTCGCGGTGGTGTCGTCCGCCAGCAGGCGGGCGACGATCAGGGGTTTCCCCGCCCCAGCTCCCGCATGATCGTCTGGGAGAAGTGCTCCGCGTCGGCGGCGGTCCGGGCGAGTTCGCGCCAGGTCGTGTACTGCTGCTCGCCGAGGATCAGCCGCAGCGACAACAGGACCTTGCCCTCCTCCTCGGCCTCGATCGCGGCCAACGGGAACTCCGAGGCGGACGGGAGGGTGAAGCGCTTGCCGCGCCACATCACCGCGTGCTCGCTGCGCGCGGGTGCGGGCGGGCGGTTGGTGGCCTCGCGGCGCTGGGATCGACTCACTCTATGAACCTCCATGTGTCCGTTTCGCAACCAGCAGCGGCCGACGTGGGAACGTCGATAGGGGATACTGTTGCCGTGAGGAAGCGCAGTCATGGGCTAATTGGCGAAATTCAGCAAGGCGCACTGGACAATTCTGTCTCGGTTACGACCTTGCTGCGCAAGTGTCTGGCCTTGGGAGGTCAGGCGCAGTCGCGCGCTTTGATGGATTGGGCACAGAAGGAGCTGAACGGTTACTGGGACGATGACGAAGTCGTGCCTCAGTATCGCCGGATTACTGCGGTCATCGCTGCCGATATAGCCATGATTCACGGCGTTGTCGAGGGTCAGCAGATCAGCGCCTTGGATTTGCCGGAAGTCGCCCACGATACGATCGGTGATGAAGTCCGCCTCGGTCACGGGATTGCCGAAATCGAAGATCTGGCCAATCGTGGTGAGACCACCTTGTTGTCGCTTCCCGGTTCCAGCGAGCTTATGAGGCTGATGAACTATGGGCGGCGTGGCTCGGGAGGGCAGTTCGTCCGACTGTACTGGATGGCGTCCGACTCGGCTTTCCGTGGCGTGGTCGAACGTATTCGGAACCTGCTCGTGCAGATGGTCGCCGAGATGATGGCCGAAATGAACGACGACGACGAGGTGCCGACCAAGACGACCGCAGACCAGGCTGTCCATGTCGTGATCAAGGGTGGTCGACGCAATACGATCACACTGGTGAACAGTCAGGCTGCCGAGGGCGGAACCAGCACGGTAACCCCGTCGGACGGCCCGGCGAAGCCCGATGGGTTTTGGCAACGGTTGCGGCGGCGCGGCGTTGTGGTCGTACTGTCGACCGTCGCCGCCGCAGTGCTGGCGGCGGTCACTTGGCTTGAGTGGAAGCCGTGGGAGTAGCACCTCCGGTCGGTGCCGGTAGCACAGCGGGGTCGTCGGTGAGCCACACGGCCAACGTGGTGCCGGTGGCGGGGGCGAGTGCGGCGAAGCTGATGCCCCAGCGGGCTTCCTGGGTGCGGGTCCATTGGGCGTCCTGGGTTTCGGAGACCTCGGCGCGCGGGACGTAGAGCCGGTGGTGGTAGATCTCGGTGGCCGAGATCTGGTCGACCCAGTCCACGCACAGGGCGCGTTCGTCGCCGCGCGGGACGCTGCTGATCTCGGCGCGGTAGCGCTTCGACCCGGCGGAGGTCTCGGTGAACACCATCCCGCCGAAGTAGGCGGACAGCACCGCGCCCTTGGTCTCCTGGAAGACGCTGGAGACGCCGAACTCCTGGCTGGTGTAGATGAACCGCGCGGGGGTGATCTGTTGCCAGTGCGTGGTGCCCTGCTTCTCCACCGCACGGCGAATGGTCACCCCGTCCTCGGTGGACAGGCCCAGGCCGCTCCACGCGGCCGGGAGCGGGGTTGTCGGGTCGGGTGGTTCGGGTGTGCCCGGCGGTGCGAGCGAGAGTTCCCCGGTGCCGGGGACGCGGACGAGGGTGGGACTCGGGGCCAAGCGGACGACCTCCAGAAGGGCACGGGAGGCCGTTCTCCTGGTGGTGCCGGGAGGCGGGCAGCCTCCCGAGACGGGTACGGGTTCAGCGGGTGGTGGTGCGGGCGCGCACCACGGCGGTGGCGGTGGCAAGGGGTCGGTCGGTGTGCGGGTCGAGTCCGCCCAGTGGACCGGTGACGGGTTCGCCGCCGGTCAGGCCGGGTGCCGGTCGTGGAACGCACAGCAGCGCCAATGCCACGGCGACGGCGGCCTTGGCGGCGTGTTCGGTGCGGTGCCAGCAGGTCAGCCGGATCACCACGCGCTGGAGGGCGGGCCAGGCCCAGGTGTGGCCGTCCTCGGCGACCAGCAGCCACGGCAACGACGGCGGACCGCCGTCCACGCTGTCACCGACCTGGGTGGAGACCTTGATGCCCGCGAGCACGGGTTCGGGGCGGGCGGCGAGCTGGGCGCGCAGCGCGCGGACCACCAGCTCGGCCACGTCGACCGGCACCGGCAGCGGACCGGTCACGACTCCTCGCCCGCGTCCAGGCCGGTGACCTCCAGCCCGGCGGCCTCGGCCGCGCGCTTGAGCAGCCCGTAGCGGGCTTCCATACCGATCCCGGCGGGGTGGCGCACCGCCACGGTGAACCCGGTCCGGTCGTGGTTGGGGTCGGCGAACACCTCCACCGGCAGCGGTTCGCCCGAGGTGACGCGGTGACCGGCGCCGCGCGCGGTCGCGCCGACCTGCTCGGCCGCGGCCTGCACCGCGTCCCGGAAACCGGAGGAGTTCAGCAGCTCGCGCACGCCGTCCCGGTCGACGCGGAAGCCCTCGAACGCGTCCACGGTTCAGCCCTGCACGTGCTTGAGGCGGGTCTCGTAGGACACGAGACCGAAGCGGGGCTCGAACCGGTCGGGTTCGCCGTCGACTTCGAGCACCAGGCCGCGCCACTCGATGCGTTGGCGGGCGGTGACGGGCTCGATGCTGAACAGCCGCCACGCGGTCACCACCGGACGGCGGCCGGGTTCGGCGGCCTCGCTCGACCCGGCGGATTGCAGGTTGCCCCACATCACCCGGCGGGCGGCGTCGGGGCCGTAGTCCAGCTCCGGGGTGGGGTTGCCGTAGGCGTCGGTGACCGGGTTCGGGGTGACGATCAGGAAGCGGTGCGGCAGTTGCATGGGCAGCTCCGGTGTGGCGTGGTGGGACACGCGGGGGTCAGGTCCAGATGGAGAACGCGCCGCGCGGCGCGGCCGGGGGCGGACGCAACAGGTCCAACTCGTCGTCGGTGAGGTAGAGCCCGCCGCCCTCGTGCGCCGCGACCCGTGAGTGGGAGCCCACGCTCTCGGACTTGTTGCCGTCCGGTGGGGAGGCCAATGCGCGCAGCACAGCCGTGGCGATCACACCGGGCGCGGTCGCGGGCGGCGGGTCGGACAGCTCCGGGACGCGGGCGCGGATGACCGCCGAGGCGTCACCGATCAGCACCGCCGCGCGGGCCTGCTGCTCGACGGTCAGCTGTACCTCGGTACGGGCCTGGACATCGGCGACGGTGGCCAGCGCTATCGGGATCGTCACGAGGCGACTTCCGGTATTGGTTGGTGAAGCCTGCGCTTGGTACGGTGGCTACGGAGCGAAGACCCAGGAGGTTTGCGCCCCAGTGGCCCAGGAGGCCAACCAGCCAGACAAAGCGGCGATGCCCAGGCGGCTGACCTGCTTCACCAAGCAATCCCGGTGCGAAACTCTTCGCGGTCTGCCCGAGCCTGACCGTGAAGCCTGATCTCGGGATCGTATGGAGCGTGAGCCCAGGCGGCTCACCACTGGCACGCAACCGTTCACGTGCGGCAAGACCGCCGAAGGCAGTTCAGCGAGGCCGGGCCGTTGAACTCGACGCTTCGGGAGATGCTTTGCTCGCACTACTTTCTGACCCGCTGGCGCTCATTGCGATCCTTGCGGCCGTCTGCTTCATAGCAACGATGTTGACCTGCGTGTATATCGTGCGCAGAACCAAGCGAACTGATGGGATTCTGCACTTGGCAGAGTTGGTGCGTGCGTTGCGCAGCCGCAAGCCATGACCGTGCCGGTCAACTCACTCCGTTGTCCTTCGGCGGACGTCCGCCTGCTGCGCGCACGCCCAGCTCGGCAGGCAGCCCGCGCAGGGCCTCGATGGTGGTCTTGTCGGTCACCTCGGCCTCGCCGTCCACGAAGGTCACGCCCAGGTCGTGGATGACGAGCTGCTGGTAGCGGGTGCTGGTGAACTTCACGCACCACCCCCGGTCGGGCCGGTGGTCAGGCCGGTGATCTTGCCGTGCGCGATCTCCGGCCCGTACTCCAGGCTGATCTCGCCGTAGATCTGCGCCCGGTCGCTGGAGCCGGTCTTCGCCAGCGGTTCGGAGAACAGGAACCCTTGTCCTGGCTTTTCCATCAGCACCGGGGCGCACTGGTCGAGGCTGACCACCTGAACCGTGTCGGTGGGCATGTACCGGTTGAGCATGATTGACAACCGGCCGAAGTCGGTCTCGATCGTGGTCACCGCCACGCCACCGACGTTGCGGGTCTCCTCGCGGTAGTTCTTCCTGGTGACGAACTCGTCGGTCAGGCGGCGCTTCTGCCACGCGTTGCACATCAGCGTGGCCGTCTCGGACACCTGGATGCCGCCGTTCTCCCAGACCTTCTGCAACAGGTCGATCACCATCGCCTCGGTCAAGGGCTGCGGGGTGGCGTTGGCGATCACGTTGGTGCGGGTGGCCTCCAGGATGCCGCGCGTCTTGCGCACCGTGGAGTTGTCGGTGGGCTCCTGGTAGCGGCCGACCAGGAACGTCAACTCGACGTCGCGGGCGATCTGCACCAGCGCCTGGCGGGTCTGCCAGTCCATCTCGTTCGGCACGGCGTTGGTGCCGCCGATGGCGGCGGCGTTGGGGTTGGCCGCGCCGGTCCCGGCGAACATGTTCTGCGTCGATTGCCGGGTGTAGGTCACGCCCACCGTCTCCTGGTGAATCTCCAGGACGTTGCGGTCCTGACCTCTCACGCGGGTTTCGGCGGGCGGCGCGTCCTGGCCTTCGAGGCGCTGGCGGTTGGGGTCCGGCGGGCGCAGGTCGTACACCGTCCAGGTGTGGACCACGGCGTTCGCCCGCCGACCGCCGGTCAGACCGCCGATCGCGGACAGGAACGGCGTGTCCGTCGGAGTCAGGGCGAACAGTTCGCCGACGAAGTTCGGGGAGTTGTAGGTGTTGGCGATAGCGGCGATACCGGGCAAGGATTCTCCTTACGTGTCAGGGGGTTTGGGGTGCCGCCGCGCGGGCCTGCTCGGCGAGGCGCTGGTTCTTCAGCGAGATGGCGGTGGTCCAGTCGCCGCGCGCCTCGGCCTCGCGGATCTGCTCGGCGACGCCGGACGGCCCGCCCTGCCGCTGACCCTGCGAAGGGTCCGGGGCGGGGCGGCGCGGCCCGTCGACGCGCGCGAGGTGCGGGCGCTGGACGAGCACCGCGGCGAGGTCGGCGGCGATGGCGGCGGTGTCGACCTCGCCGTCCTCGGACACGTAGCGGTCCCGCTCGTCCAGGTAGCGCGGCGCGTCGGTCGGGTCGGCCCAGCCGGACGCGGCGGCGCGGATCTCCGCGTCCACCGCCGTGCGCCGCAGCGCGACGAGCTGGGCTTCGGCGGCGGTCGCGCGCTCGACGGCCTTCTCCGCGTCGGTCTTGTTCGCAGCCTCGATCTCGTCCAGGCGGCGGGCCTTCTCGCGGTTCTCCCGCGCCTTGGTCTCCGCACTGGTCAGCTTCGTGCGGGTCTCCTCGTACAACGTCCGGTAGTCCGGCTCGGAATCCTTCCCGGTGCCCTCGGCCGGTGGAGTCGGGGCGGGCGGTTCCGGGGCCGGTGGCGGGCTGGTGGGCGGCTGTGCGGGCGGTTCAGCGGGTGGGGTGATCGGGTTGTCGGACAGGGCGGAAACCCCCTTTCGTGTGACGTGCGGAGGCGGGCGGATGTGGGAAGATTCGCATGTGAATAACCGGCCGTTGCGGACGCTCGCTGTCGCGGTGCTGCTCGCGATTTCGGCTGGTACCCAGGTTATGGTCGGTGTAGACGGCTGGTTGTCGGCGCATGCCCTCGGGTGGCTGGTGGGAACGGTGCTTGCCGCAGGTACTGCCGGAATGCTCACCGGTTCATCGAGTGATATAAAAAAATCTCAAGAGTTGACTTAGGACGGCTTGAGGCCGGTGTGTAAGTTGCACCGAACAAGTTGCCCCGGACCAACTTAAACACGTAGTTCATGCAGGAATTGCTTCGTCGTGCCGGATATAGCCGAAGCGTCTTAGCTGCTGAACCAGCTCTATCTGGTCGTCGCCCAGTGCATTGACGAGTTGGGCGGCAGTGGGACGGGGCACCTGTGAGCGGCGGTATCGGCCGCCGTTCCTGGCCAGTGCACCGAGCTGTCGTCCGATGCCTCGGCTGGTGATCGCCTCGCGGGTGAACTCGTGTCCGCCGGCCACGTAGACCTGACCGGCGCGGCGGGCGTTGACCACGCGGCCGATGTCGGCACCGGCCCGGATCGCTGCGGCCTCCCCGCGCCCGAACGCCTTGTCCTGCTGGGCGCGGGTCATCGAGCCGAACAGGGCTTGCGGGCTGCGGGAGCTGCCGCCTTCGCGCCACTGCTCGGAGGTGATCGGGCGCATGGAGCAGTCGCAGCGCGGGTGCCGAAGGAACCCGGTCGAGTACCGGTACAACCGGCCGGACAGCAGGATGCAGCGCCCGCACGCGGGTAGGGTCACCACCCGCTCGTACCCGGCGATGTCCGGTTCGACCACCGACCCGACGTGCACGGCCAGGCGGGCGGTGTCGTTGGTCTCGGTGGCCACGTAGGTCAGCAGCTTGGCCAGGCCCAGGGCGCGGGCGTCGGTCTCGGGCACGTCGAGCAGACGGGCGCGGCGGTAGTAGCCGAACGCGAAGTCCATCAACGCCGAAATCAGCAGCCCGTTGGCGGCCAGGCCGACGAACGCGCCGGCCACCAGCAGCGCGAGCGGAGCCGACACCGCGCCCGCAGCCAGCAGCGTGCCCGCGATGTAGAGCGGCGCCAGCGCCGCAGCCTCCTGCTGTGCCTCCTCCACGGCCGTGACGACCTGCGGCCGGATCTCCTCCACCCAGGAGGTGGACGGGTCGCGTGGGTCGAGCTGTCGCCAGGCGGTCTGGGCTTGGTCGACGGCCTGGCGGACGATGCGCTGCTGTGCCCGGTAGTAGGCGTCTTGGACCGGTTGGGGTGTGGTTACGGCGCGCCTCCGATCACCCGGTCGGGTTGTGGTCCCACGGCCGGCACCCGCTCTGGTCGAGGATCGACATGTGAGCGAGACGAAGGTTCTGCTGATCGACGTGGAGAACGTGGTAGGGCCGGTCAATCCCAGTCCGGAGCTGGTACGCGCCCGAGTCGGCGCGCTGCTGGAGGCCGCCGGTCCGGTGCACCACGTGATGGCCGGCTACAGCCGTGACGACTCCGCCAAGGACTGCGTGGTGAGCGTGCTCGCCGAGATGGGGGTGCCCACCTGGGTGGTGCCGCGAGGGACCGACGCGGCCGAGAAGGCGTTGCTGACGCACGCCAGGTATGCCCACGACAGGGGCTGTCGGTCGTTTGTGGTCGCCTCCGGCGACCACAGATTCACCGAGCTGAAGGCACTGGGCGCGTTCGAGGTGCTGGTGTGGCAGGAGCAGAAGGTGGCGGTCAAGCTCAACGCCGCCGCCCGCGCCGTGCGCCGTGTGCCGCGCCCGGCCGCGAACGGTAGCCCGACGAGCACTCCCTTTCCGCACGTCGCGCGACCACCACTTGAACCCCGCCGCGACTCTGCGACCCTGGTCGAGACGGTCGACCAGGACCGAGGGCCGTCACGCTCCCACACACGGCTTCCGATGCGACAGGTGATCAACGCCCTGACCACCGGAGCCGGTATCGCGGTCACCCATCTGCTGATCGAGCATCTGGTGAACGCGGTCCGTCGCGTGCTCCGCTGAGGTCACCTCCCGGCAAGTGCCGGTTCCCGGAACTGGACCGCCAACGGTGGCACGGTCGCGGCCGGGCCCAGTTGGACCGGCGCGCGGAGGCGCGGCGCGGGCATCCGCCCGAACTCCGGCTCGTCCTCCAGTTCGTCGGCCGGGTCGCGCGGGACGGGCAGCGGCTTGGGGCCGAAGTCCTCGGCCTGGTCCCCGATGGCGCGTGAGTACGCCTCGGCGTCCTCGGCCTCCATCTCCCGGATCTGCGTGTCGGAGTAGCCGAGCGCGCGACGGGAGGCACGGCGCGGCAACAGCCGGTCCGCGCTGAACAGCTTCACGACTCCATCGGCCTGCGCGGCGAAGGTCGGCGTGGCGGCGTCGACCCACTGGGCTTCCATGCGCAGCGCCTCGTCCGGCACCCGTCCGTCACGGACCCGCAGGACCGTGCGCATCGTCTCCTCCCAGCCGTCGCCGAAGCTGCGTTGACGGCGTTCCGCCCGTTTGATGTGCCGGGACTCCGAGCTGCGGATGCCGTCCGCCGAGGCGGGGTTTTCGGTGGCGTAGCCGAGGAAGTGCGGCGGCAATCCGGTCAACGAGGCGACGAGGCGGGCCAGGGCGTTGAGGGTGGCGTGGAAGTTGGTCAGGTCCGCTTCGGGGAACTGCCCGACCGCGACGCCGTCTTCCTTCGGGCTCTTGGGCGAGGCCCACAGCACCCCCGCCACGGCCTCCCACGGCGTGAGGGGATTCCCTTGTGCGTCAACGAAGTCCTCTTTGTCGAAACCGAGGGCATAGCGGCGCGGCATCGCGTGGTACTCCGCACTGACCATCATGTCGGTGGCGATCTTGCAGGCGGCGTCCGACAGGGGCAGCACGGCCGCCAGCTCGGAGCGCCCGAGCCTGGGCGGTGCGGTGCGGCGGCGTCGGGTGCGTGGCCGGTTGATGATCGGCACCACTGGGACGTGGCCCATGCCGTGCTCGTCGCGCTGGTCCTCGGTCCAGGTACCGCCGCCGTCCTCCGACGAGTACCAGATGGTCTCGTCGGGCAGGTACAGCGTGGCCCAGGCTTCGGTGGAGCCGTCCTCGGCGTCATCGCTGAACTGCCGTTTGAGCGCGGCGCGCACCTTGCGGGTGCGCGGGTCCAGGTCGACGTGGACGTCCAATGGCGACTCGACGGTGACCAGCGGGGTGTCCGGCCGGTCCTCGTCGGTGCCGACGATCGCGAATGCCCTGCCGAGTGCCAGGGCGTCGACGTGGGCCTGTTCGGCGTGCAGGTCCAGGCGGTTGGCCTGCCAGATCCGCCACAGCTCGGAGTCGGCGGCCTGTTGGCCGCCGAGCCGGAACCCGGTCAGGTCCAGGCGTTCGTCCAGGCTGTCCACGACGAGCTGTGCCCAGTTGATCACGACCTGGCGGACGCGGCCGTTCAGGCGGCGGATCAGCTCCGGGTGCATGTAGGACAGGGACTGTTCGCCCTCGTAGTAGGAGTCCAGCAACTCCAGCTCGGGGAGCTGGGCGTTGTGCAGTCGCGCCAGGCGGGCCACCCACTGGGTGGGGGTGAGGGTGTTCTTCGTGGAGATCAAGGTCAGCCCATCACCACCATGCGACTGGACTTCTTGGGCTTGGAGCCGCGCAGCTTCCAGCCGCCCACGGCCATCGCGGCGGTGGGCACGGCGTCGATCCTTTTGGCGGTCTTGCCGCGTTCGGGTTTGTCGGGGCGGATGAGATCGGGTTCGCCGGGTGGGTGGCGGACCTCGACGGCGTCGAAGCAGAACTCGGCGACGGGGTTGCCGTGGTGCGACCAGCGGCGCGACTTGGTCAGGGCCATGAGTTCGGTCATGCCTGCCGTCATGCCCTTGTAGGTCTGCGCGACGGGGAACATGGGCACGCCCGTGCGCTTCTCCAGGCGTTGGCGGACGGGTTCGCCGGACCACTCGTCGTAGGAGATGTCCGCGACCCGCAGCAACGCGGTGTCGGCGAGGATGTCGGCTTCCACCGTGTCGTAGTCGATGACCTCTCCGTCGGTGACGGTGATCCAGCCCTGTTCGACCCACCGGGACACGCGGCCGTCGGTGCGCTCGTCCAGGAAGCTCACCCCGGCTTCGGGCAGCCAGAACCGCCACAGCGCGGAGGGGTGGCCGTCGATGCCGTCCGGGACGACCAGGCACCAGGCGGTCAGGTCCAGCTTCGAGGCCAGATCCAGACCGCCCCAGGCCGGGCGACGCGCCAAGGCGTCACGGAGCTGCGCGGGCTCGTCGCGGGTGCTGCCGGTGCACGCTGCGTAGAGGTGCATCGGCATCCACCGTGATGCCTGGTTGACCCACTGGTTGAGGCGGAACTGCCGGAAGGCGTTCTCCTTGAGCGGGTCGTTGCGGGCTTCGAGGGCTTCTTCGCGCAGTGCGGCCAGCGACAGGAAGTCCCCGAGGGCCGGGTTGGCGTGGTACCAGTTCGCCTCGTCCCAGGGGTCGGCGTCGGCGGGGGTGTTGCGCAGGTAGACGAACCGGTGCGGTGCCCGCGTCGGGTCCTCTCCGATCTTGACGAACTCGTCGTGTTCGGCCTTGGCGAAGGAGGCGGGGTCGTTGCCCGCGGTCGTGGCCGCGATCAGCAGCGGTTCCAGCCGCGTGCCCATGCCGGTGCGCATGGCGTTCCAGAAGTCGCCGTTGGGCTGGGTCAGGACCTCGTCGAAGATCACGCACGAGGGGTTGGAGCCCAGGTTGCCCAGCGCATCGGCCGGGACGACGGCGTAGACGCTGTTGGTCTTCTCGTCCACGATGCGCGCCGAGTGCTCGATGACCCGCAGTCGCTTCGACAGTACCGGCGACAGTCGGACCATGCGGGCGGCGACGTTGAACACCAGCTTGGCCTGGTCGGTGTCGCGGGCACAGCCGTAGACCTCGGCGGACTCCACGCCGTCCCCGACCAGCAGGTACAGCGCCACGAACGCCAGCAGCTCGGACTTGCCGTTCTTGCGGGCAAGCTCGATCCACGCGATGCGGAACCGGCGGACGTAGCAGAGGGCTTCGTCGTCCCAGCGGACTTCGCCGAACAGCGGCCGGACGATGTCGTCGCGCTGCCAGTCGGCGAGGATGAACGGTGTGCGCGCCCACCGGTCCTTGGTGTGGACGCAGATTTCCTCGGCGAACGCCTGGGCATGGTCGGCGCGGGGCTTGCAGAGGTGATCTCCGCGCTTGCGGCAGGTGTGGCCGTCGAAGGTGCGCCCGCACACCGGCAACCGCGCCCCGCGATTGGTGGTCTTGGTGGTTGTTCGGGGCGTAGCGGTGCCGGTGTGCGAGCTGGTCTTGGTGCGCTTGGGGTTGGCGCGGGGCTTAGCTGAGGAGGCGGCCCGGTCCGCCCTGATGGTCCTGGTCGCCGCCCACCTCCACCTTGATGGACTGGCGGTCGGACGGAGTCAGGCCGAAGCGGGCGGCGTAGGTCAGGAACGTGCGCTCGGCCTCCGCCTGCACCTGCAACGCCGGGTTCTTCATCAGGCCGGACCCGCCCTGCACCAGCAGCGCCGAGCCGTTCACCAGGGCGGTGGCGTTGCGGTAGCGGGCCAGCGCCTCGCACAGGATCAAGAAGGCGTCCACGTCCCACGTGGTCAACAACTTTCGCTGTTCCAGATCAGGAGCGAGCCGCGCCCAGATCTCCCGCGCACCGTCCGAAGCCCACTCCGGGCACACGATTTCGCCCACGGGCGGTACCGGCTCCCGGTCGTTGATCCGGTCGGCACGGTCACCGTGCAGGACACGCAGGGCGGTGGGCTTCGCTGCCGGGCCGCGCTTGCCCACGAGCACCACCCCACTTTGTCGGGACGGCCGAAAAATCGACACGATCGGGTGAAAGTGCCGATTGTGCGAAGCACCGCAGCGCCTTGGACACGATGTAACGGGGGCCGCTTCCCGTCAGGTGGCGGTCGGTTGTCCAAAGGCGCGGTGGTTATCCACGGATTCGAGGTGGCCGGGCGAGTGGTTGTTGATCACCCGATACAGTCCCGTCAGGACGCGGGGTGACCCTCCGCATCCGGCGGCCGTCGACCTGTAGCCATCCCGACCCGGTGCACCGGTCGGGAAGGACCCGACCCGCTCACCACGGTGAGCGCGTTCAGGGAGGTTGCATGACCCGTCGCAAGAAGGACGAGAACGGGTGCCGTAAGAGAGCGGCGCGACGACGGCCCAAGCGGAAGTCCAGTTCCGCGAAGACCGCCGTCGTTCTCGCCCTGCTGGTCCAGGTGGTCGCCCTTGCGGGTGCCTTGCTTAACCTGCTGACCAGGTAGAACGGTCGGGGGCGTACCGCGAGGTGCGCCCCCGACTTGTACCGCTGGATTTCCGGCCCGGAAATCCAGACGGGTCGGACCCTACCAATGCACGCCCCACCGGTACGGTCGGCCTCTACCTGCTGACACGATTCCTTCAGCTACCGGAACTGCGGCCTCGTGACGGGCTGGCCGTGCGGCGGGACAGCGCGCGGCGGGCACCCGCGACGAGGCGTCCGAGTCGACCTCGCATGATCGTTTACTCCTCCTCTCGGGTATCGGGTTCGGTCAGGTCGACGCCGAGCGCCGACGCGGCGGCGCGCCCGTCGAGGTACTTGTCCCCGAGGTGGAACAGTCGCGCGGCGTGCAGGAAGGCGTCCTTCTCCTCGCGGGACTTGAAGCA
Organism: Actinosynnema sp. CS-041913; assembly: GCF_050942485.1. Lineage (NCBI taxonomy): Bacteria > Bacillati > Actinomycetota > Actinomycetes > Pseudonocardiales > Pseudonocardiaceae > Actinosynnema > Actinosynnema sp. CS-041913. Next base: position 721,516 of record NZ_CP192037.1, read on the forward strand.
CAGGACGAACCAGAACTCGCTGTCGGTGGCGAGGCGGAACCGTTCGTCCTCCCGCGCGGTGCGCTCGCGGAAGCCGCGGGCCAGGGCGTCGAGTTCGGCGGTGGAGTCGGTGGCCAGGTCGCCGGTGTACTCGACGTCGGCCAGGGGGTCGGGTTCGGGGTCGGCGTTGAGCTGGGCCAGCAGGTCGGCGTTCGAGGTCGGCCCGCCGACGGCGGCGGTGGCCTGGAGCATCGAGAGCAGGTCGGCGTTGGGGTCAGCGGGCGAGGCCACGGCGGAACACCTCCAGGTCGGCCAGCGGGAACCAGTCGAGGATGCGGCCGAAGTCGTCGGGCGCGTGCTCGCGGATGGGCGCCAGGAAGCGGTGGTCGAGCCCGTCGAAGCTGCGGCCGAACCACTCGTATTCCGGGGGTAGCGGGCAGTGGTGGCGGGTGAGGGCTTCGCGCACGTCGGCGATGCGCCAGTCCCACACGATGCTGACCTTGCGCAGGTGTTCGCGCTTCGGCCCGTGGGTGACCATCGCCATCCTGCGATTGGGGCTGTCGGCGGCGCGGACGCCGTCGGCGTTCCATGCCGTGGGCAGGTCCAGGTCCGTGCGGATCAGGTCGGCTAGCTCCTCATACGTGACCTCCGGGAGCTGAGCGGCCTCGATGACGGCCGCCCGCTCCGGGGGCTGGAACATCAGCGCGTTGAGCCAGCGGAACAGGGTCGGGTGCGGCAGGTTCAGGATGGGCGTGCCGAAGAAGTCCTCGTAGAACTTCAACGAGTCCTCGATGAACCGCAGGCCCGGCACGAGGTACAGGTGATAGGGGATGACCTCGATCCCGGCTTCCCGCATGGCCAGCCACGCGGCAAGGCTGTCTTTGCCGCGCGAGAAGCCCAGCAAAACCGGTTCCCCCTCGGCCGCGAGTTCGGCGCGGATTTGCTCGGACGGGTTGATCCCCTCAACGACGATCGGGACGGCGCACCTCCGGTGGTCGTGATGCGTGGCGCATCGGTGATGCGGACCGCATCACCGGACAGGCGAGTTCAGGCCGTGGCGTCGCGGGCGAGCATCCTGCTCACCGTGGACTGCGCGACCTGCGCGTGAGGCGCGATCTCGTGTTGCGTCGCGCCCAGCTCGTATGCCTGTCGCACAAGGGATTCATGCTCGTCCACCCAGGCGTGGACCTGGTCGGCCGCGGCCACCAGGCGGTCGAGGACGGCGGCCAGTTCGCGCCCGGCTTCGCTGCCCTCCAGGACGGGTCGGCGGACGTGGGATCGGCGTTGCCGGAAACCTGACCGGACGGAACCGGGCCTCAGTGGCTTGTGCCCTTCCGGGTGGCTCAAGGATCACCCCCTGGGGTGGCGCGGCCGGTGGGCGCAGCCGGCCACGTGCGGCGCGCGGCCGGCGGCTCACGGGCTGTTCCAGCCCCCTCGGGTCCGGTGGTCACGGGCGGTGATGCGGGCATGGCACGGCCCACACAGACCCCGGCCCCGGTCCGGGTGGTCAGGGTCAAGGCCGCGCGCCACCAGTTCGCGGCGTGTCAGCGGCCAGTGGTCGGCCACAGTGGACGGAGAGCTACAGCCGGCCCCCGGATGGTCCGGGCAGTCGGTGAGGTCACAGCGGCACACCCGGTCACCGGGGCGGGAGAGCACTCCCGGACGGAAGCGGGACCGGTGCCCGGCGGTGTAGCCGCGCTGGGCGCTGGTGCCGTGGGCACGGCGGGCACGGCTGCGGCAGTCGGGGCACATGCCCCCGGTGCCGGTGCGGTTCGGGCAGCCGGGGCGGGTGCAGGGGCGGGAGGCACGGGCGGGCAGCGCGTCCACCCCCGTGCATGGGACTGCCCCCGGCGGGTTGCCGGGGGCAGTCGGGTTGTCGACCGGTGGGTGGCCTACAGGTCCTTGAGCAACAGGTTCAGGGCGGTCTGTGCGGTGGTCAGGCTCTCCCTGGCAGGGAACACGGCGGCCAGGGCACGGTCCTGCAAGCCCCGGTCACCGGCCACCTTGGCGGGCTTGAGGTTCTGCATCCAGCACACCACGGCCACCAGCGCGGCCCACCGGGTGCCCTTGATCTTCTCGGTGAGGTCCACCTCACCCCGGAACAGGGTTCCCACCACCCCGGTGCGGACCTCGTAGGCCCGGTACGGGGCGGCACCCTGGTTCGGCATCGGCTTGTCCTTGAGCACCGTGTCCGCGAACGTCTCGAACTCCTTGGCGGTCATCTTCTTGCGGAGCAGCTTGTTGGCGGTCTCGCCGAACATCTCCGCGAAGCGGTGGAACAGGTCCAGAGCCTCGGATGCCTCGGTGGTGCGCGCGTCCGCGTCGTTGTCCTGGGTCAGCTCCACCCGGTCCGGCAGGTCCGGCAGGGTCACCGGGAACACGGTCTGGGTGGCGGTGTGGACCGGCATCACCCGGACCACGGACTTGCCCACCAGGGAGTTGACCAGCACGGCCCGCATCTCGATCTTGTCCGCCTTGCCCACGGACACCAGCTCGGGCACGCGCACGGTGGCGAACGCCGCCGTCCCATCCCACAGCGGACCGGCCGGACCGGTCTTGCCCCCGGTGGCTTTCATGATCTCGGACAGGATCGCGCTCCGGACCTCGATCGGCACCGGGTTGGCCTCACGGGTGGTGTGCCCGATGTGCCGGAACCCGAAGTCCGCTTCCGGGTCGGTCTTGACCAGGGACCAGATCCCCGGTGCCTGCACCGGCACGCTCGTGTGGTCGACCTCGACCAGGCCCTTCTCACTGGGCACCTCGGCCAGCATGAGGCACCCGGCGGTGTGCTTGCGGCCCGCCGGCTGGTCACACTCGACGCACTTCCCGGTGGGCACCAGTGCGGCCATCGGCTGGCGGGTGACGTTCCATCCGGTCACCCCTGCCTTCTTCAGCAGCTCGTTCACGGTGCGGGAGCTGTTGTTCGCGGTCGCCAGTACCGCCCAGGCGTCCTTGTTGGGCCGGACCGGGGTCGGCTCCTCAGCCTTGGCCGGTGCCTTGGCGGGCTTGGCCTCACTCTGCTGTGCCTTGCCCTTGGCATTGCCTTCCGGCTTGGCCGGTGCGGGCTTGGCCGGTGCCTTGGTGGGTGCGGCTTCGGCGGGTGCGGGCTTGGCCGGTGCCTGCGGAACCTCCACCGGGGCGGGAGCGGCGGTAGGGGTCTGCGGTTCAGTCATGGGATTCCCCTAGAAACGGCCAGCACTCATCACGGGTGCTTGGCGGTTGGGTTTTGGTGACACCCCAGACATTACCGGCGGAACAACCCCTTTCAAGCCTTGTCGGGAATCTCCGGACAAAGTGACGACGAACGGTCTAACGCACATTCGGATGATCTTCGCCGTGGTTGCGCGGGAATGAAAAAGGGGCCGCGAACGGTGTCCGCGACCCCTCCTGTTCTCGACGGATCTAGCGTCACCAAAACCCGAGGGGAACACCGATCATCCTGCCGCACGCCTCGCTCGCCTGTCGAGCCACCGACCTAACCCGCACACACGGTGGGCAGACGATGTGGTTTCAAGGCGTCGACGCGGCGGACGCCATCCGACGCCCCTTTTCGCCGGGCGATTCCGCAGGCAACGCGGGAATCTTGATCCATTTGGGTGATTTTTTGGGGCTGCATTGTTCGGAAATAGGACATCTGTAATTCTGCGGAATGTCCCTGTCCGGGTGCGGCATCACCACGGGCGGGAAAGACAAGAAAGGGAACGTAATGGGATTGGAACTTGAATATCGCGAGCCGAGGACGCAGCGACAGACCCGTGTCGGGCGCCGGTACGGAACGAGGTTCGCGCGCACTGCGGGCATCAAGCGCGCGGTGGAGTTGGCGCGGCGGATCGTGCTGGACCTGGGTGGCGAGTACGGCGTGACGCACGCGCCGTTGGACCCGGACCGGCCGTTCGGCGTCGCCGCGTGGGTCTACCGGACCTGGCGCGGTGAGTGCATCGACTTCGAGGTGTACGGCATGGTCGACGCCCACCTGCGCGACGCCGGGTGGTGCGCGCGGCTGCGCGCCGAGCTGGAGCACCTGGTGGCCCAGTACAACTGGGGCAACCCCGACGACCCGGCGGACCGCCTGTTCGGCGGCGGCGCGGTCTTCCTGTGCACCGAGGCGGAGGAACGCGCACGTGGCGGCCGGTCGGGCGAGGTGCGCGTCTACCGGCGTTGGCTGGGCCGGCTGCTGGGCCGGCGCTTCCGGCCCTACCTGCCCGTCGCCTGCGACTGATCATCCCTTGGATACAGCGTCGCCCCTGGTCAAACGGTGTGGCATCACCATCCCAGGGGCGCGCTGTCGGAACCCCAGAAAGGTCAAGATGAGTCCCGACACGCCGCACACTAGCAACCCCGACGAGCACGCGGTCCTCCTGGCGCACGGCGCGCTGGAGGCCGCGCGCGAGCAGTTCGCCAAGACCATGACCGGCTTTGCCACGCGGCGAAGCCCGCAGGCCACCACGTGGCACGGCCACCTGGCCGAGGCCGCTCCCGAGATGCGCGCCCTGCACGCGTTGTCGGTGGGCTACGGCTGGAGCGAGGCGATTCACCGCGTGAGCACTCCCGAGGTCCTGGAGGTGGCCCGCGCCAACGGCTACGTGGTCACCGACGAAGGGACCGGGTGCCCGGTGCTCACCTCCTACGGGCACGAGGCCCTGACCAGGTGGCGGGACTTCGTCTCGCCGCTGCGCGAGCTGACCGAGTACGCGTCCCTGTGGGCGCTGGTCAACGGGCTGGACGGCTGAGATTTCGTTCACGGCCGTCCCGGTGCGGCATCACCGGGACGGCCCCTTCTTCAGAAAGGCACGACACGATGACCGAACCGGTCACCCCCGCCCACGAGCACGACGGGCACGGGCACGACGACCGCGAGTTGCACGCGGAGTTCCTGTCGCTGCGGCTGTACGGCTGCCGCTTCCTGCGGCTGCGCGAAGGGCTGGGCGGGTACGTCACCGCCGAGCACGGCGACACGGTCGACTACGCCGACCTGTGCACGTCGAAGTGGACGGCGGACCTGGTGGAGTTGCCGGTGCGCTACTCCGACACCCACGGCAGTGACGTTTCCGTGGTCAACCAGCAGTACCTGATCGAGGAGTTCGGCGCGAAGGTGTTCGTCCACCTGCGCGACGACCGCGACGGCGCGCGGGGCATCGGCCTGCCGGTGTGCCGGCCGCTGCCCGGCGACGACGCCGACAACAGCGCGTTGCGCCGGCTGATCGGGGAGTTGGAGCGGCTGCGCGTGGTCGGGTTGCTCGATGAGGAGCGGCACGGCCGGTACCTCGACACCCTGGCCGAAGCCACGTGGCGGTCGCACCTGCGCGCCGAGGTGATCACGGCCCTACGCGCCCTGGCTCCCGACATCGAGGAGGACCGGGCGGTCGTGTTCGCCGGACTCGACCGGGACGACCTGATCGGCGAGGCGTACTTCGGGTTCGAGGGCAACGAGTGGATCGCCGTCACGCCCTACCGGGTGCGCAACGGCAGGCACGACGACGCGGTCATGCACGTGGTCACGACCCTGTTCGCGTGGGAGGTCTGATCATGGCGAAGCTCGACGTGGACGCGGTGGACCTGCCGAATCTTCCCGTGCAGTACGAGGACTTCTACGGCGGCGACGAGTGGCGCGGCGCGATGCGGGAGGCCGGTTGGGACGTGCCCGGTCTGTGGGGTCGTGACGGCTGGCCCCTGGGCCGCTGGCCGCTCACGGCGGCGGCACTGCTGGACCGGCCGCAGGCGAAGGTGTGGGCCTACGCCACCTACACCGAGGGCGACGTGGAGGTCTACGCCTTCGACAGCGAGCACGAGCGCGACCACGCGGTGACGGAGGAGGCGGTGTTCTGGTGGCGCAACGGGGACGCGGACGGCCCCGACGACCTGCCTGACACCGGCTACCTGAATCACCACTTCGGCCCGTTCGTGGGGTTCTGACCCCGGCGCGTTGACGGGCTGAGTTGAGGGGGACCGGTGACCACGGGTCCCCCTCTTGCATGTCCGGCCCCGGACAGCGGCTCTCAGGGCCGGACAGCGGCTCTCTGCCGGGCTGCACCGGGCAGCCCTGGACCGGGTTCGGCGGCAGGCATCGGTACCGGGCGGGTTGCCCAGCCGGTCACCCGAATGCAGTATCGAACCCGTGTTCGACCAGGTTGCCCAGGACAACCCGGAGCTGGTGCGCGCGTACCGCCCCGCGCGGCCGGTGTGGGTGGACCTGGCCCAAGCCCACCGGGAGGAGGTGCGGTCGGAGAAGCCGCCTTCCGCGCAGGTGCGCAACCGGGGGTTGACCGTGTCGGGCACTGTGCAGGGTGAGCTGCACGCCTGGGTGCGCAGCGCTCGCGGCGGGTGGCTTGGGTTGGTCTCCTATGCCGTGCCGTGGTTCGGCTTCGGCTCCATCCCGGTGCGGCAGCTCGTCCCCGGCGCGGCGATCACCGAACGCCGCAGGGGCGAGACCGAACCACCGTTCTGAGCGCGGGGTGGGCGGAGCCCTCGCGACCGAGGGGGAAGAACAGCCGCGAGGGCTCGACGCCCGGTCCGTGGGTGTGGGCGCCGTCGACGCCCCGGAGATGCCGAAAGACCCGCCACGCACGGGGTGCGGGGCGGGTCTTCGACGGGGAACTTTTGGGCACACGTGTACCCAGTCCGGCCATTATGTGTGCTGAAGCAATTGAAGGTCAACCGATCAGGCATCACCCGTGAGTGATGCCGGTCACGTCATGGTCTCGTGGCGGAGCTGGTCGTCCAGGGTCTGGGCGAGCTGCGCCCACACGTCCAGCGGCCAGCGCTGCGAGCAGCCGGCGCACACGGCCTCCACCTGTTCGGGGTCGATGCTCAACGCCGGACGCCGCAGGAAGTCCATCTCGTCGTCGGACCAGATCTGCACCGTGGCGACCCCGCAGGCCGGGCACGCGCGCCCTCGCAACGGGTAGCGCGGCATCGGGTCCAGCAGCAGCCTCGCCGAGCGCACCCAGCCGCCTGCGAGGTCGGCGGCCCACAGCACGTAGTGGGGTTCGGCGTGCTGCCAGTCCTCGGCGTGCCCGCCCCAGGTCTGCACGGCTTCCGAGAGGCTGTCGGTGCGGTAGGGGTGGCGGTGGCCCACGCACGCGCGGCGGACCTCGTGGCGGATCTCGGCCAGCAGTTCCAGCGCGCCCAGGCTCGCGGGCGGACGGGAACCCAACTTGCCGGTCGTGCCCGCGCGCTTGCTGCCCGGCGTGACGGCCTCCTGGACCTGGGCGAGCAGCGGCAGCACCTCGGCCACCTCCTGGCCGTCGTCCTGGCGGTGCAGCACGAACAGGCCGGGTCTGACCAACTGGTCGACGGCGACCTCCCACGCCAGGCGCGCGGCGGCGGCCTGGTCCCGGGTCGGAGGGGCGGGCGGCTCCTCCTGGCCGTGGTTGTCCCCGTTGTGGACGAACCTGGGGACAACCCCGTCGTAGTCCTGCCCGGGGTCGTGGTCGAGGGCGGCGGTCATGCGGAGGCTCCTTGCGGCGTGGGCGGGTTCGAGCCGCCGCGGGTGGTCGTGCGCGTGGCCTTGTCGGCGCGGGCCTTGGCGAGGCGGGAAGGGTGCATCCGCGTGGTGGGGTCGCGCTGTTCGCGCTTGCCGGCGCGGGTGCGCACCAGCGGCCGGCACACCTGGCCGGTCTGGGCGCGGCAGAACGGGCAGGCCACCGTCCCGGCGAGGTCGGTGTCCGGGTGCCGTTGCCAGCCCATCGCCGCGTACACGGCGCGGATGCCGCGCTGTCCCGCGTTGGCGAACCGTGCCCGCTCCCGTGCGATGTCGGCCGGGGTGCGGGGCAGCGGCGGGCGGGCCGAACCGGTCGCGCCGTCCACCGGGGCGGACGCGGCGAGCTTCGCCACCTCGGCCGGGGTGGTGTGGCGAACCCGTTGCGGGTTGATCGAGGCCAGCGCGGCGTGGCACTGCGCGGCGGTCCGGTCGCGTAGCTCCCGCCACCAGGCGGTCACCACGTCCTCGGCGATCGGTTGGCCTTCCCCGGCGATGCGGTAGTGCCACAGCAGCGCGCGGACCTCCGAACGGGTCAGGGTCGGCACGGTCACGCGGCCACCTCCACCGCGTGTTCCTCCTCGGCGTCGTTGCCCGTGCCGACCGTCGCGGCCAATGCCTGGTCGAGGAGCCGTTGCAGAGTGGCGGCGTCGGCGTGCGCGGGCAGTTCCCCGCGCACGGCCAAGCCCAGCGGCGAGCGATCGTCCTCGGCCACCGCGTCGGCGCGGATCTGCTCGAATGTCTGCGCCGTGGCCAGTTCCCGCCTGCGGGACGCGGGGTCGCCGGGCACCCGGCGGGCGCGCATCAGCTCGCCCACCAGGTCCGACAGCCACGTCGTGGGCAGGGTCTTGCCCGCCCACACCCGCAGCCCGACCGCGATGACGGCGGGCTCGATGCCCTCCCGCAGAAGCTCGATCACCTGACCGCGCAGCAACTGCACCACGCGCCGGGGCTGGGCGGGGCAGTGCACCGTCACCAGCCGCTCGGCCTCCGCGCGCCGGGCCTGCCGCACCGAACCCGAGCCTGTGTCCGTCCCGGCGTCCTTGGTCGTGTTTTGGGCGTCGTCGGTGGCGTCGTCGGCCGTGGGCTCGTCCTCACGCGGGCGCGGGTGGGCGCCAGTACGCGCGGGCGCGGGCGCGGGAACACCCACTTTCTGATCTACCGACGTAAGAACACGTTCTCCAGTCTCCGACTCCCTACTCCCTTCTCCCCTGTCCTTCGCCGAAGGGTTCGCCGAAGGGGCCACCGTGGTGTCCGTGACCGGTTCCCGCCGAGGTGCGGGGCCGGTGGCGGGCTTCCGGGTCGTGCGGGTGTTCATCGCGGCCTTCACCGACGCGGGCAGCTCCCGCGCGCCGGCCTCCAGCTCGTCGGCCGCCACCAGCGGGGCCGGACCGGTCACCTCGACCGGCAGGCGGCGCAGCTCGCGGGCCAGCGCCGCGCGCAGGATTGGCGAGACGATGTCGAACGCGACCCGCAGCGCCCCGCGCAGCATGTTGGGCTGCTTCCACAGCTCGTCACGGCGGATGAAGCTGCGCACGAGGACTTCTTCGGTCTCCTGGTCGACCACGAGGAAGCGGGCCGCGTCCAGCTCGGCCAGCGCCGACCGCAGGGCCCCCAGGTCCAGGTCCGGGTGCGCCCGCGCCCAGCGTTTGGCCGCCAGGTCCAGCACCCCGGAGTAGGCGAGTTTGGGCTGCGAGAGCAACTGGAGGTAGATCAGCTTGGCGACGGCGGACAGCTCGATGAAGTCCGGGTCGGTCCAGATGTGCACGTACAGACGGGCGTGATCACGCGCCACGGAAGGTCATCCCCCAACAGAACGAACGTGTCTTGTGGACAGCACGACACGGCCGCGCAGCAGTGGCGCGGCGGCAGTGTGCGAGGTGGTCAGGCGGTCGCGGCCCGGTCGGGCTCGGCGGCCTGGTGCTCGATGCGCACGGCGAGGTTCAGGGCGTAGACGGGCATGAGCTTGCCGCCGTTGCGGCCCCGCGCGTCGGTGGACCGCACGTAGCGGCCGGTCCCCGCGAGTAATCCGGCCGACAGCAGCCGGCGCACGGTCGCGCCGACCATCGGCGGTCGGACCCAGGACGGCAGCCGGCCGCGCCACCGGTTGGCGTGGGTCTCCCGGAACGGGTCGGCCATCGCGTCGTCCACGATGACCCGGACCACGGCGGCCAGGTGCGCGGCGTTGCGCGGCTCCCCGGCCAACAGGGCGGCGATCTGGTCCACGGTGCCGCCGTAGTCCAGCGGCAACCCGACCAGGTGCTGGGCTATCCCGGCGGTCAGCTCGCCGACCGCGCGTGGGGCAGTGGTGGTGCGGGTCCGACCGGCCCCCCGAGACCGGTCGGACCCCGCCTGGGTGGTCACGCGGCGTCCAGCAACAGGAACGTGCGGACCTCCGCGATCTCCTCGCACTCGCGCACGATCTCCGGGTGCAGCTCCCGGACCAGACGCTGGCTCAAGGTGATCCGCAGAGCGCGTCGGTAGGTCATGACCGGTACCCCGCCGACCGTGCCGACCTCGATGTCACCGAGCCGGAGCTTGAACGTGCGGTGCAGCTCGGCACGGAACTTCTTCAGCCCGGCGAGCTGGTCTTCCACCCAGCGCAGCAGATCGAGCTGCGAGGCCAGGTCATCCACCGCGATCGAGTCGACGGTGGTCGTAGTGGTCTTCGACATCGGTAAGGCCGCCCCCTCGGCAGCCGATGACACCAAACGGACAGGACGTATCCGCGCCGCCGTCCGTCCCCCGCACAGCGGAGACCGACTAAGCCCGCGATCCAACGGGCGAGCAGCGCCAACCACCGCGCTAATCGCGTGTGAGCAGCACAAACAGCGCACATGTCGAACCCCCGTGTTCGCAGCGCCAAACCCGACCCGAGTGGGCGGGTGGTCACGTAACGTGGTTCCACCTTCACCCGACGGAGCCCGTTGTGTCAAGAAACCAACGCCGATTGACGTAGCTCGTGTCAAAATCTCGACACCAGCCAGGACTTCGTCTGCGACACTCGACTCACGGACGTGGTGCTGCCGCCCTCCGGTGGACGAAGATCGTCCGCACGCGGGGTCACGACCGTTCGACTCGAACCCGGACGGGGTCCGCCGGCATCCCGCGCGTCGGCGACCGGGAAGGCCAGCCCATGAACCACAGCTCGCCCGGCGAGGACGCCAAGCGCAAGCCCGACGAAGGAGGGTGGGAGATCAGACGACTGGTCTACGGCCGCATCCGCGAACTGGGATTCACCAGCCTCCGCACCTTCGAGAAAGCCAGGGGCTACAAAGCCAACGCGCTGCACTACCCCATCCGCGACGACAAGCTCGGCAAGTGGCCTCAACTGGAGCACGTCAACAGGCTCGCCCAGGCCTTGGACCTGACCACCGAAGTGGTCAGCGCCGCCTTCGCCCGCGACCTCAAAGGCCCCGACGGCAACGCCGTGATCGCAGACCACCGCTCCCCGGCCCAACGGGCGATGGACGAAGTGCTCGCCACGATGTCCGAACCCGACCGCTGGGAAGCAGTGCAGCACGCCAAACTCGTCGCCGAACACTCCCGAGCACGAGCCGCAGCGTTACGTCGAACGACAGAACTGTGAGCTGCCCGACACGTACCGGCTCGCCCCTCGTGTCCGCAGTGCCCGCCGTTTGGAGCAACCCTCGGTCAGCCGGTTCAATCGGTAGCGAAACCGTACTGATGCGGGTTAAGTGGTTGAGTACGAAACAACCAGACGCGTCACGGGCCGCTCAGGGAGAAGCGGCACCGGACCCGCACGAGGCACGTCCGGCCGGTCGACCATCGGAGGCGTGCAGAGAGGCAGTCGTGGACAGACAACCCATAGTCAGGGTCATACCCGACCTCGACGTGCCGTTCCGCCTGTGGACCCATGAAGACGGAACTCAGACGATCGACTTCCGTGCAGGCATGACCCTGTGTGACTCGATCGCCAATTTGATCAACGAAATCTCCCGCCATCGCGAGCTGGGCTGCCTGCTCTGCGTCATAGCCGTACTGCAAGCCGCAGACCCCAGCCTAGATGCCGACGAAGCCGCCTCCATCGCACGCGAAATCAGCGGCACCAGGCGCAACACTGCACAGAACGCCGACCGCGCCTCAGTTCAAGACGACCGCCCTGATATGGCAACGCGCACTACCTGACACGTCGGATCATCGAGGAACAGGCCACTCCTGCTGTTCGCCACACGTACTCGGCAGGATCGCCTGAGAACTACACCGTTTGCAGGATCCCCATACGTTCAGCAAGACCACGAAGCGCACGGCCTCCGGCATCGCGGTGTGCTCGGTTCAGCATCTCGGCGATGATTTCCCGCGCCCAGATGCTGTGACTGGTACGAGTCGGCCCGAGTTTCAGAGCCTTCCTGAGCAGTTGAAGGACGTCACTGTCATGTCCGCGAAGTTTGTGCAGTGCGCGTGCGTGGTCGATAAGGAACGCGACTTTCCGGGACCGCGCCGGGATGTCTTCGATTCGCACGCGGGCGGCAACGTCGGCAGCGCGAACCGCGTCATCCGCTTCGAGCGCGATAGAGATGCGCCACAGGTCCACGTTGGTGCGGGAGTACGCGAGGAAGAAGGCGTTGGTGCCGGGTGTGTGGGCCGCCAGTTCGGTGGCCTCGCGGAGGGCTTCCTCCGGGTTGCCGGTTTCCAGTACGCCCGAGCAGAACGCGGCCGTCAGGATCGAGGTCCCGTAGACCTCGATCGACTCGGGAGTGCTGGTGTCGAGCAGTGAGGCGGCCTTTCGGGCCAACTTTTCGGCTCGTTTGTACGCACCGAGTCCGACGAGTGCCTGTGTGCGCGCGAATTCGGCGGCGGCGATCCAGAGCGGTTCGTCGAGTTTGACTGCGGCTTCGTGTCCGCGTTCGGCCGCCACCCATGCGAGGTCGACTGCACCGAGGTTTTTCACGAGCAACGTCGTAACCTGCGCTGTCTGCACGATGTTGCGGAGCGCGTCGCGTCGTTGATCGCCGCCTTCCGCCGAGACGGCGTGCAGGTCGGTCAACAACGTCGGCAGCGCCCGGCCGACATCGACGTACCGGCACTCCTGTCGCCACTCGGCGAGTTGCCTGGTCTCCTTGGACAGTTCGGCGGGTGCTCGGCTTGGAGGTTCGTCGCTGTCGTCCAGGCTGGTACTGATCAGAGCGTGCCGGATGGCAGGAAGCGTCCCCTGCGCCTCGCTGTCTGCGGGATCGACCAACACGTGCTTCACGCCGAAGTCGGCGACGCTGCATTCGAGCGCCTTCGCGAATGCCGTCAGCGTCGAGCGCCGTTCGAGAGGTGCCACCCCGTTCTCGATCCGGGACAGGTACCCCTTGGTGAACCCCGCTCGCTGGGCAACCACTTCCAGCGACAGGCCGCGCATCCTGCGGATGCGGCGGATCTCCTGCCCGATGCCGAGGCTGTCCGTCTCCATGACAACCACGGTACGGCTCGCCCATCCGGGTGGTCTACCGCGAGGTTTCATCCTAGGAAACTTTCGCCCATCTGCCGCCCCTAGCGTCTCTGCGTGTACTCAGGAGTGCAGGTTGGGAGTCGGGGCATGTCGAAGCAGGACGCCGAGGTCGAAGGCGACGCCGGTTCCTCCGAGCTGGCAGGCGCTTCTCCGGCGTTGCGAACGGCGGTCGGGATCTCTCCCCGGACTGCCGTCGTGGGGGGGCGGATCGCTGCACCTTGCGGAGGGGACGACGGTCCGCTCCCCACTGAGCCCGACTGCGGCCAACTACGCCGAAGGTCTGGGACGGCCAGTCGCGATAGACGCGAGCGACACCATGGTGGAGCCCGGAAGTGTGATTGTCGCTTTGGCGATGCCCTCAATGGCCGCTTCTTCGTGCGTGCCCGAAACGATCGAGCGTTGATTTCCGGGATCGCGTATTGGTGACCTATCTACCTAACGGAACGGGTGAACGTCGACCATCAGGCTCGGGCTGGGGCGTGCGCTGTTGTTCGTGCGCGCTCCGGCCCGCCATTAACACGGGAGAACCCCGATGGAAAGTGCTGAGTTGATCGACCGGTTGAGGCATGAGAGCGGCTTTCATGCGTTGCCGTTGCTGGGTAACACCGGCACGGTGGCCGGGCTGCACCTGACGAGATTCCTTCCGGGCGGCTACCTCGACGTCGTGCAGGCGTGGGGTGTGAAGTGGGCGGTCTTCGCGCGGTTGCACAACACCCTGGACAGCGCAGCGCCGTTCGAAACGGCACCACAGGTGAAGGGCGTGAGCGGGACTCTGGCCGAGATCGCGGCTCCCCTTCTGTCTCTGACACCGACTCCACGACACGTGCTGGAAGCCAACGCCGACAACAACAACATGTTGGCGGGATAGACCCCTCGGACGCAGCAGCACACCGACAAAACAGTGTGCACTCATCCATCTTGCTGCGCTCGATGTGGAGGAGCGGCGGGACCGTGATGCAACACGGTCCCGCCGTTTCGTTGTCAGCTCACGTCGCGCAACGTGGCTCGAACAGTCCACCCGTCCGGGCCTTCCAGGAAGTTCGCGTGCAGTGCGTTGTGGCTCGGCTCGCCGCGCTCGTACCAGTCGCCGACCAACTCGGCGAGCAGGTCGCGTGCCTCGCCGGTGCCCGCCGAGAGAAGGGCGCCGGTAGGCAGGATGACGGCGATGCTGTCAACCAGACCGACTCCGATTCCCCAACCCCAGGACGTGCCGAGGCTTGCGGGCGTGGCGGTGCCGGCGAGCACGAACGCGTTGAACGCCTGCCACTTGTCACGGCCCACCGGCAGGAAGTCCGGACGCGGGACCGCGATGTGGGCCTGGTCCAACAGGCGCTCGGCGACCGCGCGAGGCTGGTCGTGCAACTCGTGGGCGCTGATCCACCAGGGAGGCGCGCCCTCGGTCACCACCGACGCGTTGACGAAGCGCTGGGGCAACGCCAGCTCGGTCACGACCTCGGGCGCCATCTCGATGAAGTTTCCGGGCCGGACGTCGACACTGCGAATCCCGTCGCGGATCTCGCACCTGATCAGCACGTTGGCGCAGGCGATGTCGGCGATCTTGACCGGGGTGACGATGATCCCGCCCAGCGCGGTCTGGTCGACCCACGCCGCCGGAAGCACGTGCGGGGTGGTCCACCCCACGATGCGATCGAACGGTGCACCCGTGTTCCAGCCCTCGAAGCCGTCCGAGGCGTAGACCTCCACGTTGCCGTGCCCGGCGTCGGTGTGCAGGCGTGCGGCCCTGGCCACCAGCAGTGGGTCGATGTCGATCGACACCACGCGTCCGGTCTCGCCGACGATGCGCGACAGCAGAGCCCCGGAGTAGCCGGATCCGGTTCCGATCTCCAGCACGCGGGCACCGGGCCGCAGGTCGAGCATGGCGAGCATGTCCCGGATGCGGCTGTCGGCGGTGCTCTGCGGGACGGTGCGCCCGTCCTCGGTCTTGACCCAGGCGTCGTAATCCACGGTGGCGGCTGCCGCCGTGACGGTGTCGGTCACGAGCTGATCCCTTCGTTGGTGTGCGGAGAAATGACGAGCAACCGTTGATAGGTCGTCGTCGTGGGTGGTTCCCCGAGTGGTTCGCCGGCCCTGCCGGTCAGCCATGCGTGGGCCTCGAACGGCGGAGTACGAAAGCCATGGCACCACGTCACGCTGCGACGACGACAGCCCAGCAGCAGCACGGCTCCTAGTGACCGCTCAAGACACGCGATCCGGAACGGCACGAATCGGGCTCCCGAGTCGATAGCCCGCAGAACGCTCAACACCTCGCGGTCTGTCGCCGGTCGTGCCGTCTGCCGCGCCAGCCACCGCGCCAGGGAAGTCGTCCAGGCGAACGGAAGCACGCGCAGCGCGAATCCGACGAGCAGACCCGCACCCGCGCCGAACGCGGTTGCGGCCGGCGATGGGTGGTTCCGCCGCCCCGTTGCCATCGGCATGCTCACCGTTCGACCCTCACAAGGCTGGCGTGGTCCAACCGGTCCACCAACAGGTTCAGGTCGGTGCGGACCAGTTCGATGTCAGCGTCGTAGTACGCGGCGACGGCGAGGGCAGCGGCGTCGGTATCGCCGTCGTGCTTGACCAACTCCGTCCAGATGACGGTCGCTGTCGGGTTGCACTGGTGCATCGTGCCGGTTGCCTCGCACAGCATGATCAATGCGCCGTTGTCGGTGGTGGCAGTGGAGACGCCCGGTTCAAATCGCACGCGCACGCGCATCGCCCCGTTCGTCACGTCCAGTGTTTGTCGGAGCGGTCGCGTGGTTGCGCAACCACACCTCGGTACTGACGATGGTGTCCAGCGCGCCGAGCGGGACCGGCAGCCCGGCCGCGCCTCGTTGGATCGTGTGCCTCACCGCGGTCTCGTCAACCAGTCCCAAGTCGGCGAGGCACGAGCCGGTGAACACCTCGCGCAGCATGTGTTCGTTGCGCTGAAGACCCCGGTAGGCCACGGCGCTGTAGTCGCCCTTGGTGTTGCGCTGGGTCAGGCGCGTCGGCACGACATCCACTGCGCCGACGCCCAGCAGCGGTTTCATGCGTCCTGGCGTCGTGCGGACCGAGGCCCGCACCGACCAGCAGGCGCGCACGACTTCGTCGTCCAGGTAGGGCGCCTGGTGGTTCACCCCGAGCGTGAACGCCAGATCCCCGTACAGGCGCTGCGTTCTGCTGAACGTGTTGAGCGCTAACCAACTGACCGCGTCCCCGGTCCCGAATCGACCGGGAACCACAGGCTGGGCGTGCTGGTCGGCGTGCCGGCGCAGACGAGCGGCCACGAGAGCGCGGGCGTCGGGCGTCATCCACTCCGCCACCCTGCTGTGCCCCAGCCAGGAAACAAGGTCCACCCAACCACCCGACGCCCGGTTTCCGGCGGTCAGACGGTCCGCCTCTGCACGCAGTGCGTCCCGGTAACCGGTGAACGCCAGCGTGAGACCTGCTCGCGCCAGCGCCTGCGGTGACTGATTGCGCAACGAGGCCCAGCCGGTGACGTGCCGCCCGAACTCCCGCAACCGACCGATCTCCACCAGGTCGCCGAGGTAGGCCGGAAGCGCCAGCAGCACCCCGTCTCCACCGTCACCGCTGAGATGCAGATCGGAACCGACCTCGGCGATCCCGCGCAGCCACCATGCCGCACGACTGGCGTTCGCCGCGTGAGCGGCCGGTTCATCCAACGATGGAACCGCGTCCAGATCGGAGAACGGCACAACCCGATCCGGCACCATCCACAGCAGGTGCTCAAGGCCCGGCGAATGTCTTGCCACCTCGGTAGCGGTCTCCACGTCGTCCACGCCCGGTACCACCAAGGTGATGGCCGACACCGATGCGGACGGCACACGGGCGGCCAGCGCCGCGACCGTGGACGAGTCCCACCCACCGCTCAGGTCAACGGTGGGGCGTACAGCAGACCCGACGCGGTTCCCTACCGATTGGCGCAGCGCGCTGCCCAGCAGGTCACCGCCCTGCTGGAGGTCGTCACCCGGTTCGGGCACGCTGGCCAGCGCACGAGTCCTCACCTCGCCCGCACGCGAAACATGCAGCACCCAGCCGGGCCGCAGCGCGCTCACTTCGCACCACGGCGTGCCCGTCCACCACACATCCGACGCGTTCGGCACAGCCAAGCGCGTCGCCAACCACTCTCGTGACAGCGAACCGTTCACAATGGACGCCAGTTGGCTCGCCTGCGAGCCGAGCAGGAGCGTTCCATCCGCAGTACGCGCGTGGAACACCACGCGCTGACCGGCAAGATCGCCGGCCACAACAACGTCATCTCGTCTCGCCGCGATCACCACGCAACTACCGCTCACGGACGTCAACGCCGTCACGTCGTCATTGCCCACTTGACGGGCGACGTTCAGCAGTTCGTCCCGTGAACGGGAGCAGTGACCCAGAACCAGCAAGGAGCAACCGGGCGACTCGGCCCGGCGCACGGTGTCGGACGGCCCGGACCGGCCGTGCCAAAGCCGCAAGTCCGCGACGTCGACAACCGACCAGTCCGAACCGATGCCCGCTGGTGTCACGTGGTGAGAGCTACGGTCGGCGAGACTCGCCAACCACCGCACCACTACCGGCGATCAGTAGTAGTACGAACCCATGTCGGCAGTGTCGTCCTGTGAGGTGCCGTTGGTCAGCGTGACGACATCTCCCAGCTCGATCACCTGCGGCGTCTGGTAGGTCGTGGTCGTGTTCGACCCGCTCGGGGTCAACGTGCCGGCCTGCATGGCCATCCTTCCCCGTGCACTCATCCGCCGGGAATCTTGACCAAGAGGCGTGATCATGGCAAGCCGTCTGCCGATCCGTTACCCATTTGGGCTACCGAAGTCCTGCCACCGTGCACGAAGCGGAATCACTGATCCCGCAATTGTGCGGCAAAGTGTGGAGGGCTGGGCCGTTCGATGGCTGTCGGTCAATCCCTCAGGGTGTCTCGTTCGCGGCGTGCCACACTCGCATCGGATGAGTGCACGTAGGGAGAGGCGTGGCAACCAAGTCGACAACCGGCCTCCTGCTGCCACTGGTACTCGTCGCCGCAGGAGTGATTTTCTGGCCACAGATCCAGGACAACGTCGGAGAATTGCTCGATGGTGTAACCGGTGGTATGGAAATCCTCGGTGAAGGCGAGACGCGGTTCATGGTGTCCGCGAGCGCGGCCGGACAGGTAAAGAAGTGCACACCGCAGCAGAGCCTGACGGAACAGGCTTGCGACGACCTGAAATTCGTGATCTTCGACGCCGCTCGGATGCCGTTCATCACGCAGAACATCTCCGAGGCATGGCGGGAGGGCAAACCGGGAGTCCTGACCAAAGACTCCGCCGCCGAACCCGAGAACCGAAAACACGTCTGCCTGAAAACCTTCCCCAGGGCCCACGGTGGCCAGTGCGACGAATACCCCTTCGCAAGCACCCGTGAAGGGGGACGAGGGGCCCGCGAGATGGAGGTCCCGCCACGGGAGAACGCCTGCCAGGGCGGAACCCTGCGCGCCCAGTACGGTACGCGTGCGATCAAAGACGGCGACACCTACCTGGTGGTCATCATCCACCCGGACCAGATCGCCCAAGGCCCGTACCAGGGAACGGACATCGCGAAGGAGCCGACCTGCTGATGAGTCAGCCAGCGACCTCCACGGACCTGGAAGTCGAGATCAACTACAGCCAGGTCTACATCTACTCCGTCGCCCCCTGGGAGAACGACCCGAACGGACACAACGCCGTCGTAGACGCCCTCAACGATGCTCACGAATCAGGAAGACACGTGGGCCTGGCCTCCGGTCTCGTGGACGTGCTCACCCCGGCGGAATGGAACTTCGCCGCACCGATGCGGGTCGAGACCTGGGAAGCCGAACCGCCCGCCGACTTCGACAACTGGGACCACGTGGTCGACGTAGACCTCGACATCCCGAACGGCAAGCTGATCTTCGAAGGCTCCGGCGGTCGCCCACCGATCCCGTGCGACGTGCCGCCCGGCCGCTACCGCGCCCGCCTGGCAGGCCGCGGGTACGACCTCACGAAAGCAGGCACGGAAGGCATGGACGCATACCGCGTCCAGCTCTGGCCCCGCACATCCGACGATGCGCCCAGCCTCAGAAAGTCCTGGTCGGGTTGGGATACCCAGTGATCAAGTGGTGAGCGAAGGGTGAGGAGGACGGCTGATCCTCCTCACCCTCTCACCTAGTTGGTGCCACGGGGACCAACGGCTTTGATCAGCAGTTCAGGCCCTTGAGCAGCCACAACAGAGTTCTCATGCTGTGTACTCAGGTCCACGGTTCTCGGGGTGAGGTGTGTCGACGGAAAGCGTCGGCCTTCTCGCCCCGGTCGTGTTTGTGGGGGTGCGACTCCCACGCCCCGCCCGACGGGCTTCGCCCCGACCCCGTGCTGTGGTTGCGTTGGGTGGTTGGGGTGGCGGTGGTTGGCGAGAGGGACGACGTGGAGCCTTGTCGGCTGAACTGTGGCCCCGTCGCTCTGGCAGGTCCGTTTGGTCAGTGGGGGCTGGTGAACGGGCGCACTGCCTCGTTGAGTCGGTTGACCGCTGTCACGAAGTCCGTTGCGGGCAGTGCGACGGCGAAGCGCCACCAGTCGGCTGGTTGGTGTCGGTAGCCGACGGATTGCCTCAGGGCTGTCTCTCGCCGATTGCCCAGTGGGCCCACGAGGTAGATGGCCGCACTCTTTTCTCGCACGCCCGCCAGTCGCAGTGGATGCGCCTCGAACGACACGACCTCGTTCCACGGCACCACTTCGGCGCGCTTGGTCGCGTGGTAGAGCAGGACGCCTTGCGGGCCGATGTGGACGCCTGCCCGTGCCGCCCGCCACGCCAGGGTCGTGAGCCCGCCGAGGAACACGAACGCGAATGCCACCCCCGACCACGAGGTCACGCGGTCGGCCTTCGCCACGGCTAGCACGGCAACCACGAGCAGGAACGCGCCGCAGCAGATCGCCATGACCACCGTCCCCGACAGTTCGCCGTGCGGGACGACCCGCCGCCACTGCCCCATACCTGGAGCATCCGTTGGCAGTCGGAGCCGGACAATCGGCCGAACGGACGATCTGGTCACGCGGGTGGCCTGGGTGGTCGCACCGCTCGTCGGGGTGGTGGGTGGTTGTCCCGGTTATTTCGGGATTTCGAGTGGTGGTCCGTGGTTGTAGTTGACGTAGGTGGCTATTTTTGGCAGGGGGCGTCGTGTTCAGGCGTTGAGCGGTGTGCGTCGGCGGGTGGGGCCGTGGGCGGGGGTGGGGTGTTGGGCGAGGTGTTCGCCGCTCGGGTGCGGACCGCTGATCTGCGGGCTCTGTTGGAATCCGGGCGGCCGGTGCGGTATGCGGCCGGTGATCATCTCATGCGGCAGGGGGATCCCGGGGACTGTGTGCTGGTCCTCAGTTCCGGGCACGTCAAGGTGGTGGCTCGGGACGGGGCCGGGCATGACCGGCTGTTGGGTATTCGGGGACGTGGGGAATTGCTCGGCGAGATGTCTTGTGTGGACGGGGAACCGCGGTCGGCGTCGGTGGTCGCGCATGATCCGGTGTTGGCCACGAAGATCGCCAAGGCGAAGTTCGTCGGGATCATCGGTGAACGGCCTGAGTTGGCGCGCGAGGTGGTCCGGCAGGTGTCGGGGCGGTTGCGGGCCGCCGAGCGGAAGCAGTCGGAGTTGACTTCGGACACTGTGGAGACCCGGGTCGCGCGGGTGTTGGCGGAGTTGGCCGGGGTGTTCGCCGAGGACGGTGGTGGGCGCGGGGTGTCCGTGCCGTTGGGACAGGAGGAGCTGGCCCAGTTGGCGGCGGCGGCGCACGTGTCGGCGCAGCGGGCGTTGCGGGGGCTGCGGGCTCGGCGGCTGGTGGTCACCGGGTACGGGAAGGTCGACATCCCGTGCCTGCCGTGCTTCGTCGCGCTGTCCGGTCTGAACCGGGGGAAAGACGTCACCGGATGTGGTGGCGTGGGGGTCTGCCCTCAAGGGTGATCACATCCGTTCCCCTCCGACCCGCTCAAGAGAGGCAACGTGAGCCCACTCGCACTCGCCCGCACGGTGCTGCGGTTGGATGTCGTCGGCTCCAGTGCCGGCGGACGCGACAGGCAGGTGCTCCTGGACCGGGCGCTGGAGTCCGTTGTGGACCTGGCCTTCGACGCGGTCCGGGATCCCCGGTATCCGATCGGCCGCTCGTTCCGGCGGGCGGACGGGGACAGCGCGACGCTGGTGATCGACGCCGGGATCGCCAAGGCGTGGATCGCGGCGGACTTCGTGCTGCGCGAGATACCGATCGCGTTGGGTGACGTGAACCGCGCCGTGAACGCCGAGCACCGGCTCCGGCTGCGGATCGCGATCGACCACGGCGAGACGGTGATGGACGTGCCGCACGTGGGCGGCGACCCGGTGGTGGCGACCGCGCGACTGGTGGACGCGCCCCGGTTCCGGCAGGCGCTGGCGGACGCGCCGGAGCGGGACCTCGGGCTGATCGTGTCCGACCGGTTCTACTCCGAGGTGGTGCGGCGCGGGGAACGCGGCCTGGACCGGATCGAGTTCCGGCCGATCCATGTGCCGGGCAAGGACTTCCGGCGGCTGGGCTGGATCTGGGTGCCTCCCGGGGAGGAACCGGCGCACCGGCGGGCCCGGGGGGTGAAGCCGGAAACGGCGTCCGTGAAGATCGCGGACGCCGTTCGTGTTTTCCGGGCCGGTGCGCCCGACGTGCTGCTCGGGCTGGTGCGGTCGGACGACCGGGAGTGAGCCGTGGTGGGTCTCGGCGGGTTGACGGCGCATCCCGACACTGCTTCGCGACCGCACGTTTGTATCAGGCACCGGAGTAGGGCCTCTTGTTCTACAGTGCGGACGGGGAGGCCGAGTGACGACCACGGTGAGCTTCGTCGCCCATCAGGACGACGACCTGCTGTTCATGAACCCGGACATCCTGTCCGACGTGCAAGCCGGTTACGACGTGTGGGTGGTGTACCTCAGCGCGGGCGACCTTCCGTGTGGGGAAGGGTTTCCGGCTTGCGGGATGGATTACGCGGATATGCGGATTCGCGGGGAGCGGGCCGCTTACGCGAGGGCCGCTCGGGTCGCGAACCGGTGGACGTTCGAGGCGTTGACGCTCGGTGGGCACCAGGTCGCCACCAACACGCTGGACGGCACCAGGGTGCGACTGGTCTTCACGTTCGTCCACGCCGCCGGCGGCAGCGACCAGACCGGCGACCTGGCGCGGATGGTGTTCGACGAGTCTTTCGTCGCGCACCCGATCGACGGGCGTGACCCGTACACCCGGGCGTCGTTCGTCGGGATGTTGCGCGACCTGCTGGGTGTGGCGGGGCCGGACTACATCCGCACGCTCAGCACCGTCGGGCACCGGGAGGGGGACCTGGACCACGTCGACCACGTGTCCGGGGCGATCCTCGCCGCGCAGGCGGATCTGGACGAGCACGGCCGGACGTGGATCCGGCGGGACGAGTACGACGGTTACGTCATCCGGCAGCGGCCGGAGAACTGGTTCGGGTACTGGCGGGACGAGAAGACCGCCGTGTGGAACGCCTACAAGCCGCACGACCCGAGTCTCGACGTGTGGAGCTGGAACAACGTCATGGGCCGGCAGTACCGCGAGCGGGTGTTCGAGGTGGGAGATCCGTGGACGCCGCCGAGCGACTTCACGGCGTAGCGCACCGGGCGCTGCCGAGCGGTCTCGCGGCGTAGCGCACCGGATGACGCCGGGCGGTCCCACGGCGTAGCGCACCGGGCGCCACCGAGCGACTTCACGGCGTGACGCACCGCTAGGATCGGCGCGGTGCGCTTTGTGGCCGATCTCCACATCCACTCGAAGTACTCGCGAGCCTGCAGCCGGGACTGCGACCTCGAACACCTGACCTGGTGGGCGCGGCGCAAGGGGATAACGCTGGTCGGCACCGGCGACTTCACCCACCCCGCCTGGCACGACCACCTGCGGGAGAACCTGGAGCCCGCCGAGCCCGGCTTGTTCCGGTTGCGCGCCGACCTGGACCGGGACATCGACCGCACGCTGCCGCCGTCGCTGGCCGCCGCGCCGGTGCGGTTCATGCTGTCCGTCGAGATCTCCACCATCTACAAGCGCGGCGACCGCACCCGCAAGGTGCACCACCTGGTGTACATGCCGGACCTGGACTCGGCGGCGGAGTTCAACCGCAGGCTCGCCAGGATCGGCAACATCGGGTCGGACGGGCGGCCCATCCTCGGGCTGGACTCGCGCGACCTGCTGGAGATCACGCTGGAGTGCGGCGGCTACCTGGTGCCCGCGCACGTCTGGACGCCGTGGTTCGCCGTGCTCGGCTCGAAGTCCGGCTTCGACGCGATCGCGGACTGCTACGTCGACCTGGCCGATCACATCTTCGCCGTGGAGACCGGCCTGTCCAGCGATCCCGAGATGAACTGGCGGGTCTCCGGGCTCGACCGGTACCGGCTGGTCAGCAACTCGGACGCGCACTCGCCGCCGATGCTCGGGCGGGAGGCGACCGTGTTCGACACCGGGCTGGACTACCACTCGGTGAAACGGGCGCTGGAGACCGGTGACGGGCACGCCGGGTCGATCGAGTTCTTCCCCGAGGAGGGCAAGTACCACGTCGACGGGCACCGCAAGTGCGGCGTGCGGATGGAGCCCCGGGAAACGGTGGCGCACCACGGGATCTGCCCGGAGTGCCGCAAGCCGCTGACGGTCGGGGTGCTCAGCCGGGTGGAGGAATTGGCCGACCGGCCCGAGGGGTTCCGGCCGGACGGGGCCGCCGGGTTCCGGAACCTGGTGCCGCTGCCGGAGATCATGAGCGAGATCGTGGGCACCGGGCCGAAGAGCAAGAAGGTGCTGGGCGAGATCGACAAGCTGACCGCCGCGCTGGGGCCGGAACTGGGCATCCTCCAGGACGTGCCGGTGGACGACCTCGCGGCGCACTCGACCCTGCTGGGCGAGGCGATCGGGCGGTTGCGGCGGGGCGAGGTCGTGCGGGACGCCGGGTACGACGGCGAGTACGGGGTGATCCGGCTGTTCGAGCCGGGCGAGCTGAGCAGGCGCAGCGCTTCCTTGTCGCTGTTCGAGTTCGCGCCCGCCGAGCCGGTTCCGGCTCCGGTGCGGGTGCCCGTCACCTTGGCGCAGTCCACTGTGGACACTGTCGAGGAGGTTTCCCCCGGCGGCGCGGGGACGTTGCTGGACGGGCTCGACCCGGAACAGCGGGTGGCCGCTTCGTCCGAGGGCGGGCCGCTGCTCATCATCGCCGGGCCGGGCACCGGCAAGACGCGGACGTTGACGCACCGCATCGCGCACCTGGTCACGGAGCGCGGTGTGCCGCCGGAGGAGTGCCTGGCGATCACGTTCACCCGGCGCGCGGCCGGGGAGATGGCGGAACGGCTCGTCTCGTTGGCTCCCGCGCACGCCGATCGGCTGACCGTGGCGACGTTCCACTCGCTGGGCGTGCGAATCCTGCGCGAGCACCACGCGCTGGTCGGGCTGTCGCCGTCGTTCGGGATCGCGGACCCGGAGCGGCAACTGGAGGTCGCCGTATCCGTTGCCGG
Source organism: Actinosynnema sp. CS-041913 (assembly GCF_050942485.1). Lineage (NCBI taxonomy): Bacteria > Bacillati > Actinomycetota > Actinomycetes > Pseudonocardiales > Pseudonocardiaceae > Actinosynnema > Actinosynnema sp. CS-041913. Next base: position 745,918 of record NZ_CP192037.1, read on the forward strand.
CGAGGAGAAAGAGGCCCGGCGGCTGGTCGCCGAGGGGGACGAGCAGTACAAGAAGGCGTTGCGGGCGCAGGACCTGGTCGACTTCGACGACCTGATCGCGTTGCCGTTGTCGTTGCTGGAGAACGACTCCGCGCTGGTGGCGGCCTACCGGGCGCGGTTCCGGTGGGTCTCGGTGGACGAGTACCAGGACGTGGACGAGCGGCAGTACCGGCTGCTGCGGCTGCTCGCTCCGGCGGACGGCAACCTCACCGCGATCGGCGACCCGGACCAGTCGATCTACCGGTTCCGCGGCGCGGACGTCGGGTTCTTCCTGCGCTTCCAGGAGGACTTCCCCGGCGCGCGGGTGGTGCACCTGACCCGGAACTACCGGTCGAGCGAGCAGGTCGTGACGGGCGCGTTGCGGGTCATCTCGCCGTCGACGCTCGTGCCGGGACGCGAGCTGCGGGCCATGGGGTCGCACGGCGACGCGTTGATCGGCGTGCACCACGCGGCGTCCGAGCAGGCCGAGGCGGTGTTCGTGGCGCGGACCGTGGAGCAGGTGCTGGGCGGTGCGTCGTTCCACGCGTTCGACAGCGGCCGGGTGTCGGCGTCCGAGGGCACGCAGGGCCTGGGCTTCTCGGACTTCGCGGTGCTGTACCGGACGGATCGGCAGTCGCGGGTGCTGGTGGAGGCCTTGACGCAGTCCGGCCTGCCGTTCCAGAAGCGCTCGCACGACCGGCTGGCGGACCGGCCCGGCGTGTCGCGGATCGTGCGCGGACTCGGCTTCGCGGCCGGGGACTCCGTACTGGACCGGGTGCGTGCGGTGGCCGGAGAGGACCACGCGGCGTACGAGCTGCTCAAGCCGCTGGCAGTCGAGTGCGGCGCGGATTTCGAGCGGTTCCACACGACGCTGGCGCTGGGGGTGGAGGTGGACACCTGGGATCCGCGCGCGGACCGGATCTCGCTGCTCACCCTGCACGCGTCCAAGGGGCTGGAGTTCCCCGTCGTGTTCATCGTCGGCTGCGAGGACGGCCTGCTGCCGCTGCGTTGGCCGGGCTCCGCCCAGGACGACGAGGTGGACGAGGAGCGGCGGCTGATGTTCGTCGGCATGACCCGCGCCCAGCGGCACCTCTTCCTCAGCCACACGACCGGGCGACCGCGGTCGCCGTTCCTGGACCACCTCGGGGAATTCACGCGGATCGGTGATGTCAAGCCGAAGCGGAAGAAGCGGGGCACCCAGCTCAGCCTGCTGTGATGCGGTCCACCAAGATCACAAGTGGACTGGACCATAACCCGGAGGTATGACCGTACTGGCATATCCGCCATCTCCCTCAGCCGGCTAGCGTCGTCCGCACGGCCCCGCATTCCGTAGTCACCACCCCTGCAAGGAGACAGCGGATGACTCGACGCATTGCCGCCGCAGTCGCCGTGGCGGTCCTGAGCGCTGCCGGTATGGCAGTCGCCCTGACCACCACCGCGACCGCCGGTCCACCACCGACGCAACAGGAAGAAACCGGTCTCATCGCCGCGATGGCGCGAGACTTCAAGATCACTCCCGACCAGGCCCGCGCCCGGCTCGCCCGGGAAGCCAAGGCGGCCACCACCGAGCACACCCTGCGTCCGCAGCTCGGCTACGGCTACGCGGGCTCCTGGCTGAACGACGACGCCACCGAACTCGTCGTCGCGGTCACCGACCAGGCGCAGATCCAGGCGGTCAAGGCCGCCGGCGCGACGCCGAAGGTCGTCAAGCGGAGCCAGATCCAGCTCGACGGGCTGAAGGCGAAGCTGGACGCCAACCGGAACGCGCCCAAGGACGTGCCCGTCTGGTACGTCGACGTGAAGACCAACTCGCTGGTCGTGCTCGCCCACAACGTGGACAGCGCCAAGGCGTTCGTCAAGGCCAGCGGCGTCGACGAGGCGGACGTGCGGTTCGAGCAGTCCACCGAGAGCCCGCGCACGCTGATCGACGTGATCGGCGGCAACGCCTACTACATGAGCGGCGGCGGTCGCTGCTCGGTCGGCTTCTCCGTGAACGGCGGCTTCGTGACGGCCGGCCACTGCGGCCGGACCGGCTCCGGCACCACCCAGCCGACCGGCACGTTCGCCGGCTCCAGCTTCCCCGGCAACGACTACGCCTGGGTGCGGGTCGGCGCGGGCAACACCATGCGCGGCCTGGTCAACCGCTACCCCGGCACCGTGCCGGTGAAGGGCTCCACCGAGTCGTCGGTCGGCGCGTCGGTCTGCCGGTCCGGCTCCACGACCGGGTGGCGCTGCGGCACCATCCAGCAGAAGAACACCTCCGTGACCTACCCCGAAGGCACGATCTCCGGAGTAGTCCGCACGAGCGCCTGCGCCGAACCCGGCGACTCGGGCGGCTCGTGGCTCACCGGTGACCAGGCCCAGGGCGTCACCTCCGGCGGTTCCGGTAACTGTTCATCCGGTGGCACTACGTACTACCAGCCGGTGAACGAGATCCTCCAGGTCTACAGCCTCCAGTTGGTCATCGACGGCACGCCTCCAACCAGCACGACAGGGCCGACTACGACCAGCAGCAACCCCGGTGGCACGACCTGGCAGCCAGGCGTCGCGTACGCGGCCGGCTCCAACGTCACGTATGACGGCGCCGGGTACAGGTGCTTGCAGGGGCACACGTCCCAATCAGGCTGGGATCCGCCCGCGGTGCCTGCCCTGTGGGAGCGCGTGGACTAGCGGCAAGCTTCACGCGCGGGGGAGGGGTCCGATTCGCGTCGGGCCCCCCTTCCTCGTCGCGTATCCCGGGGATGACGGGGCGTTTGCGGAGGCGCCCCGCCCCCACTTTCTCCCGGCCCGCTCCGACACCGCCCAGGTGGTGTCGTGGCGGGCCGGTGGCGTGCCCGCGGTCGGGTCCGGGCCTGCCGTCGGCGGTCCGGACCTGCCGCGTGTCCCCTTCTGCAGCGGCCACTACGGAAAGGTCTGTAGTGGTCGTTATAAAATACTGCCGTGGCAGGGCGCAGACGTGGGTTCGACCGGGAGGAAGTGCTCGACCAGGTGACGCGCGCGTTCTGGCGCGCGGGCTTCGACGCGACCTCCGTGGCCGATCTCACCAGGCTCACCGGGGTGAACCCGCCGAGCCTGTACGCGGCGTACGGCGACAAGAAGGCCCTGTTCGGGGAGGTGGTCGAGCGGTACCGGCGGACCTACGGCGCGTTCACCACCCGGGCCGTCGACGAGGAGCCGACGGCCCGCGCCGCCGTCGAACGGGTCCTGCGCGAAGCCGCCGTCGAGTACACCGACCCGGAACGCCCGCGCGGCTGCCTCGTGTTCAGCGCGCCGGAGCTGGGTGATCTGCGGGCCGCCGCGGTCGACGCGATCGAGGCCAAGATCCGCCACGACATCGCGGCCGGCGTGCTCTCGGCGGACGTCGACGCGCACGGGCTCGCCGTGTTCGTCGCCGCGACCGTACGAGGTATGTCCGGGCTCGCACGCGATGGCGCGACCCGGGAAGAACTCGCTCACGTTGCCCGTGTGGCGATGTCGGCATGGCCCGCACCCGTACCCTGAGAGGCGACGAGAAGGGGTGGTGGAGGGCGTGGAGCTGGCCGAGTCCCTGCTGGCGTGGCTGCACGGCTGGACCGCCGTCCCGCTCTGCCCCGGCGACTGGGCGTGGACCACGACGGCGCTGGGCGCGTTCATCGGTCTGCTGCCGACGGTGGCGGCGCTGCTGGCGATCACGGTCCGCCGGGTGGTCGGCAACTCCTACGGCCCGGTGACCGGCGCGATCTTCGCGGTGCTGGGTGTGACGAGCACCCTGGTGCTGCCGTGGGTCCTGTTCTCCGGTGCGTCCACCGTCCTGCGCACCAGCTCGATCGACGGCGTCGAGTCGCTGGCCGACTCGCCGTGTTACGCGTTCACCCAGCACGAGTACCTGGTGGGCGCGCCCTCGATCATCACGGCGTTCGGCGACGGGCCCGGCTCGGTGTACTTCTACGCGGGTCTGGCGACCGGCGTGCTGGCGCTGCTGAGCCTGATGTTCGTGATGCTGCAGGCGGGTTCGGCGTTCCGGCTCGGTCCGAACTGGCCGCGCCGGGTGTTCTGGCCGCCGTTCCTGGTCCTCCTGGTAGCCACCTCGGCACTGCCCGTGACGCTGGTCGGCCACCTGCTGCTCGGGTTCTTCCCGATTGCGTTGATCGGCTCACTGGTGGTGCGGGTTTTCGGGTTGACTACCGCCATGCTGAACCGCCCCGGTCGGGACCGCGGCAAGCCGGCCGCCGCCCAGCCGCCCGCCGCGTCGTCGCGCAACAACCCGCCGCCGTACCAGGGGCCGCCGAAGCCCCCGCCGTACCAGCCGGCACAGGTCCCGCCGTACCGCCCCGTGCCGCCGTACAACCCGAACCCGCCGCAGACGCCGGCGCCCAAGCCCGTGCCGCCGCGGCAGTACCCGCCGACGCGCATCGCCGAGGTGCCGCCCGCGGAACAACCCGGTCAGCAGCCCCGTCCGACGCGGGTCGAGCAGCAGCCCGCGAAGCTGGCCGACACCCCGGGCCCGCTGCCGTTCGGCCCCGGCGCGAGTGCCGCGACGCCCGCCCCGACCGCGTCCGACAGCAAGGTGTGGAACCCGGCGGGTGGCCGGTTCCGACGCGTCCGGCAGTTGGGGCGCGGCGGTTTCGGCACCGTGTGGCTCGCCGTGGACACCCAGCTCGACCGCACGGTCGCGGTGAAGCTCGCGCACGCGCCGGACAACGACACCGAGCAGCGGATGCTGCGCGAGGCGCGGGCGCTGGCCGCGGTGCGGCACCCGAACTGCGTGCGGGTGTTCGACATCGTGCAGGACCCGGACGGGCTGGCGATCGTCATGGAGTACATCGACGGCCAACCGCTGTCCGACGTGGTGCTCAAGAGCGGGCTACTGCAGGACACGCTGGCCGCCCGGCTGTGGGTGAACATGGCCGACGCCCTGGTGGCCGCGCACGAGCAGGGTGTCCTGCACCGGGACGTGAAGCCGTCCAACGTGATCGTCGACGGCGGCGGCACGGCCCACCTGATCGACTTCGGCATCGCCCGCTCGAAGGGCGACAGCACGCTCACCGCCACCGGGATGATGGTCGGCACCCCCGACTTCCTCGCCCCGGAGACGGCCCGCGGCGAGGCGGCCAGCCCGGCGTCGGACGCCTGGCAGCTTGCCGCCACCGTGAGCTACGCGCTGACCGGCCACCCGCCGCGCGGGTCGCGGGAGAACCCGATCTCGTCGCTGATGGCCGCCGCGCAGGGCGAGCCGTGCGTGAAGCTGCCGCAGCACAGCTCCCACCACCGCCTGCTCACCACCGCCCTGGACGCCGACCCCGCGCGCCGCCCGTCGCTGGCGTCGATCCGGTCCGAGCTGGGGTCGTGGCTGTCGCGGGCGGGCGTGAGCAAGGAGGGTCCGGTCACCCGGCTGATCGACCGGCCGGAGCCGCCGACCCGTCCGGTGCGCTGACGTTCTTCGTGGCAAGCCGGCGCCGGCCGCGACCCAGGCGATGATCGCGGCCGGCCCGGTTGGCGAGTGCGGGCGACACCCAGAGCGTCGGGCCCGAGCACCGCGCCTGGGTGCGTCGCGGTGAGCTTCATGCCATCAGGGGAGCTTGCGGGTCAGCTTGGTGACCACGGCGCGGGGGCCGTAGAGCGCGACGGCGACGAACTCCGGGTCCGACGTCGTGCTGAGGTCTTCGAGGTAGGCGTCGTAGGCACGGGCCCGCCGGGCGACCTCGGTGAAGCCGACGGCCGTGACGCCTTCGGCCCGGTGCAGTGCTTTCAGGTGTGCGGCGTCGGCGGTGAGCACGGGGACCGGGTGGTCGGTGATGGCGAGGTGCGTGGTGCCGTCGGCGTCCTTTGCGTCGTCGCCGAGGATGTGGGGCAGTCTCGCGCCCAGGCTGAGCCCGAGGACGACGGCCGCGTTGGCGGCGAGGTTCGGGGGTAGGTCGGCCCGCAGGACGAGGGCGATCTTGGTGGGCAGCACAGTTCGGTCCCGTTCATTCGATCGGTGGAATGCCCTGGAAGGTAGTGAGCTGAACGCTGCTTGCGGTGTTCACCCGAACTAAATTCGGCACGGTCTGCGATGATCGCCGGATGGACGAACTAGATTCGGCGATCATCCGGCATCTCCAGACAGATGCCCGGCTGACGAACCGGGAACTGGCCAGACGCCTGGGCGTGGCCCCGTCCACCGCACTGGAACGCGTGCGGCTGCTGCGCGAACGAGGCGTCATCAGGGGCTACCACGCGGACATCGACCTGACCGCCCTGAACCGCCCGGTGGAGGCCTTCATCGCCTGCCGCGTCCGACCGCTGAGCCGGGCGGTGATCGACAACTTCAAGGCGGCGCTGACCGGCCTGCCGGAGGTGCTGGCGACCTACGTGTGCGCGGGCGACGACGATTTCCTGATCCATGTCGCGATCCAGGACCTGGAACACCTGCACGAATTCCTCATCGACCGGCTGAGCGAACGCCGGGAAGTGCTGAGCTTCCGCAGCTCGATCATCTTCGAGAGCACCCGGAACCCGGTGCTGACCGAACTGCCGGGCTGATTGCACTGCGGCGAACGGGTGAACGCGCCGCCGTGCGGTAACGAACGCTCCGGCGCGATCGACCTACGCGATGATTCGTGTAACCGGGTGTGCGCAGCGAGGTGGCCGATGTCGTCCGAGGAAAACTGGCATGCCGCGAGATTGATTCCCACTTCGGGTATCAATGGCGCCGAAGAACAGGAGCGCCGGGCCACTTCGGCATTGCTCGCGGTCATGTCGGCGGTCCGTGAATTCGGTCGGGCGCTCACCCAGCCGCTGGGCGCTCCGGCCGCCGCGGTGCAGACCTTCATCGAGGTGCCGTTCGACCTCGACGGCAGGAAGTTCATCCCGAACGGCCTCGTCCGGGTGACCCGGGGACAGCGGACGTGGACCGCGTTGGTCGAGGTGAAGACCGGGGCCAACGAGCTCCAGCGCGAGCAGTTGGAGAACTACCTGGACATCGCGCGGGAGAACGGGTTCGACGCACTGATCACCGTCTCCAACGAGATACCCGCGCTGCCGGGACAGCACCCGACCGCCGTAGACCGGCGCAAGGTGCGGAAAGTCGCCCTCCACCACTGGTCGTGGACGCAGGTGCTGTGCGAGGCCGTGATGCAGAAGGAGCACCGGGGCGTGGCGGACCCGGACCAGGCCTGGGTGCTCGGCGAGCTGATCAGGTACCTGGAGCACCCGCGGTCCGGTGCGATGGCCTTCGAGGACATGGGCATGTCGTGGGTTCCGCTGCGCGAGGCGATCCAGGCGGGCACGTTGCGCGCCACCGACAAGTCCGCGTCGGAGGTGGCGCTGCGGTTCGACGCGCTGATCCGGTTCGCCTGCCTGCAGTTGGGTCGCCGGCTCGGCACCGAGGTGACGCCGGCGCTGAGCCGGAAGGAGCTGGCGGAGCCGCAGCTCCGGGTGGCCAAGCAGGTCGCGCAACTGGTGGGTGAGGGACGGCTCGGCGCGGGCGTCCGGATTCCCGGCACGGTCGGCACGCTCCAGGTCACCGCCGATCTCCGGGCCGGTCAGGTGATCTGCCACGTCGATCTCGACGGGCCGCGGGAAGGGCGTGCCACGACGCGGGTGAATTGGCTCGTGCGGCAGTTGAAGGACGCGCCGGAAACGCTTCGGCTGGAGGCGTTCGCATTGCACGCCAGGGGCGCGGGCGCGGCGGAGCTGCTGCGCACGGTGAAAGCGGATCCGGCGGTGCTGGTGGTCGATCCGGCGCGTGAGATCCGGGGTTTCCGGGGTGGCCCATTCGGTGCCGTCCGGCAGTAAGCGCGGCACCGGACGGAATTCGTTCATCGACTCCGTGCTCGGCGCGGTGACGGGGTTTTACGAGGACGTCGTGCAGAACCTCAAGCCGTGGGCGGCGGCACCGCCGCGCATCCGGTCGGAGGAGTCGTTCACGCCTCCGACCGATGTGCCGCCCGCCCTGGTCTCCACCGCGCCCTCGTCCCAGGACGGCCCCGAGGTCAGCGCCAGGACGGCAGCCAGCGTTGGGCTTCCCACATCTCCGGCGTGATCGGTATGCCGTTGAGGATCGGCCACAGCCACACGAAGTTCGCCACCACCAGCCCCACGTACAGGGCCACGACGAGCAGACCGGTGCCCCGGCGTTCCTTGCCGGACGACGCCGAGCCCAGGATCTCGCCCAGCGCGAGCACGATGCCGAGCACCAGGAACGGAGCCATGGGCATCGCGTAGAAGTAGTACATCTGCCGGTCCACGTTGGTGAACCACGGCAGGAAGCCCGCGCCGTACCCGACCAGCACGGCCGTGTAGCGCCAGTCCAGCTTCGCGATCGCCTTCCACAGCGCCCACGCCAGCACGGGGAACGCCAGCCACCACATCGCGGGCGTGCCGACGAGCATGATCGCACCGATGCACGACGCCGCGCCGCAGCCGGTCACCGCGCCCTCGTAGTAGTAGAGCATCGGGCGCAGGCCCATGGGCCACGTCCACGGCTTCGACTCCCACGGGTGGCGGTTGGTGTCCGACGTGACCAGGTTGGTGTGGAAGTCGAGCACGTTGCCGCTGTAGTACCAGAGCGCGCGCAACGGCGCCGGGATCCACGAGTCCGCGGGGATCTTCACGCCCGCCACGTGCCGGTCGATCGCCGTCTCGCTCGCGAACCACGACCACCACGTCGCCAGGTACGCCAGGACCGGGATGAGCAGCAGCGCGAACAGCGACGGCAGCAGGTCCTTCGCGAACGCGCCCAGCCACGGCCGTTCCACGCCCGCCGACCGCCGCGCCGTCGCGGTCCACAGGACCGACAGCACGCCGAAGAACGCGATGTACCAGGCGCCCGACCACTTCACGCCGCACGCCAGGCCCAGCGAGACACCGGCCGCGAACCGCCACCACCGGAACCCCAGCGACGGCCCGAACACCGAGTTGTTCACCCAGCCCTCGCGCACCGCCACGGCCAGCCGCGACCGCACCTGATCGCGGTCGACCACCAGGCACGCGAACGCCACCACCACGAAGAACACCAGGAAGCTGTCCAGCATCCCCATCCGGGACTGCACGTGGCTCAGGCCGTCCGCGATGAGCAGCACGCCGGCGATCGCGGCGAGCAGGTCCGACCGGGTCAGCCGGCGCGCGATGCGCACCACCAGCAGGATCGTGACGGTCCCGGCCAGCGCGGCGGCGAACCGCCAGCCCACGCCGTCGTAGCCGAACAGCCACTCGCCGAGCGCGATGAGCTGCTTGCCCAGCGGCGGGTGCACGATCAGCTCGTAGCCGGCGTTGTCCTCGTACCCGCCGTTGCGCAGCACCTGCGCCGCCTGCGGCACGTAGTGCTTCTCGTCGAAGATCGGCGTGCCCTTGTCGGTCGGGAACCCGAGGTTCCAGAACCGCACCACGCCGCCCACCAGGGCCACGGCCAGCGTGACCAGCCACCCGCGCAGGGCGTTGGACAGCGGTCCGGGTTCGAGCTGTTTGGCCCGCTCCTCGCGGTCGTTGCCCGGAGGCGGGCTGGTCGGGGGCAGCTCCCCGACGTCGACCACGTCGTCTGCGGACTGCGGTGCGATCAGGCTCACGGGCCCGATCGTAGGGTGAAGGGTGTGAGACCTGTATCGGGATCAGGCCGTCTGGTGCTGGCCGCTACTCCGCTCGGCGACATCCGAGACGCTTCGCCACGCCTGGTGGACGCACTCGCGACGGCCGACGTGGTGGCGGCCGAGGACACCCGCCGCCTGCGGTCCCTGGCCGCCGCCCTCGACGTGACCGTGGGCGGGCGGGTGATCAGCTTCTACGACCAGGTGGAGACCAGTCGCCTGCCCGGTCTGCTGGAGGCCCTGCACGCGGGGCGGACGGTGTTGTTGGTGACGGACGCCGGGATGCCCAGCGTGTCCGACCCCGGCTACCGGCTGGTGGCGGCGTGCGTGGCGGAGGACCTGCGGGTCACCTGCCTGCCGGGGCCGTCCGCCGTGACGACAGCGCTGGCCGTGTCGGGCCTGCCGTCGGACCGGTTCTGCTTCGACGGCTTCCCGCCGCGCAAGCAGGGTGAGCGGCTGCGCTGGTTCGGCGCACTGGCTTCGGAACCTCGCACGTGCGTCTTCTTCGAGTCACCGCACCGGCTGGCCGCGACCCTGGCGGACGCCGCCGCCGTGCTGGGCGCCGACCGGCGTGCGGCGGTGTGCCGTGAGCTGACCAAGACGTACGAGGAGGTGCGGCGCGGTGGGCTGGGCGAGCTGGCCGAGTGGGCCGCCGGCGGGGTGAAGGGCGAGATCACGGTCGTGCTCGCGCCGGCGGAGGCCCGGGAGGGGCCTTCGATGGAGTCCCTGGTCGCCGAGGTGAAGCAGCGGGTGGCCGACGGCGAGCGCCTCAAGTCGGCGGCGGCCGAGGTCGCCGAGGCGGCGGGGGTGAGCAAGAAGGCCCTGTACGACGCCGTGGTCAGCGGTGGCTGACCTGGACCGGTGGTCGGTGGAGCCACGTCCGGGTGAAGGGCCGGTCGCGCGGGCGGGGCAACCGCCAGCCGCCGGAAACCGGGTGGCGGCACCTCCGTAGGCTTTACACATGAGTGCCTCCGTGTTGACCGCGGTGGCGTGGCCGTATGCGAACGGGCCCCGCCACATCGGTCACGTATCAGGGTTCGGTGTCCCCTCCGACGTGTTCTCGCGCTTTCAGCGGATGTCGGGGAACCGGGTGCTGATGGTCTCCGGCACGGACGAGCACGGCACCCCCATCTCGGTGCAGGCCGAGAAGGAGAACCTGACCGAGCGTGAGCTCGCGGACAAGTACAACCGGGTCATCGCCGAAGACCTGCACGGCCTCGGGCTGTCCTACGACCTGTTCACCCGCACGACCACCGGCAACCACTACAAGGTGGTGCAGGACCTGTTCCTGGCGCTGTGGCGCAACGGCTACGTGATCCCCAAGACCGAGCTGGGCGCGATCAGCCCGTCGACCGGCCGGACGCTGCCCGACCGCTACATCGAGGGCACGTGCCCGATCTGCGGGTACGACGGCGCGCGCGGTGACCAGTGCGACAACTGCGGCAACCAGCTCGACCCGATCGACCTGAAGAACCCGCGTTCCCGGATCAACGGCGAGGTCCCGGAGTTCGTCGAGACCGAGCACCTGTTCCTGGACCTGCCGCAGTTCATCGACGCGTTGGGCGGCTGGCTCCAGACGCGCACCGAGTGGCGGCCGAACGTGCTCAAGTTCAGCCGGAACCTGATCAAGGACCTCCGGCCGCGCGCCATCACGCGGGACCTGGACTGGGGTGTGCCGATCCCGCTGGACGGGTGGCGCGACCAGCCCCTGAAGCGGTTCTACGTGTGGTTCGACGCGGTCATCGGGTACTTGAGCGCGTCCGTCGAGTGGGCGCGGCGCAGTGGCGACGACGACGCCTGGCGGGAGTTCTGGAGCGGTGACGCGCGGAGCTACTACTTCATGGGCAAGGACAACATCGTCTTCCACTCGCTGATCTGGCCGTCGCTGCTGCTCGGCCAGAACGGGCAGGGCGCGAAGGGCGGCGAGCCGGGGGTGTTCGGCCCGCTGAACCTGCCCACGGAGGTCGTGTCCAGCGAGTTCCTGACAATGAGCGGCTCCAAGTTCTCCACCTCGCGCGGCACCGTCATCTACGTGACGGACTTCCTGCGCGAGTTCGGCCCGGACGCGTTGCGCTACTTCATCTCGGTAGCCGGCCCGGAGAACCAGGACACCGACTTCACCTGGGAGGAGTTCGTCCGGCGCACGAACTTCGAGCTGGCCAACGAGTGGGGCAACCTGGTCAACCGGTCGATCTCGATGGCGCACAAGAACGTGGGCGCCGTCCCGACGCCGACCGCGCCGACCCGGGCCGACCACGAGCTGCTGGAGCTGTCCCGCAAGGCGTTCGACGTGGTCGGCGACAACCTGCGCCGGTCGCGGTTCAAGCAGGCCTCCGGCGAGGCGATGAGGGTCGTCGGCGCGGCCAACCGCTACCTGTCCGAGCAGGAGCCGTGGAAGCTCAAGGACGACCCGGCGCGCCGGGACACCGTCCTGCACACCGCGCTCCAGGTCGTCCAGGACGCGAACACGCTGCTCACGCCGTTCCTGCCGCACTCGGCGCAGAAGGTGCACGAGGCGCTGGGCGGCACCGGTGTGTGGTCGGCGCAGCCGCAGCTCAACGTGGTCACCGACCTCGACGTGCCGGACCGCGAGTACCCGGTGCTGACCGGTGACTACGCGGCCGAGCAGGCCCGCTGGGGCTCCACGCCGATCGAGGTGGGCCGCCCGCTGGCCAAGCCCGCGCCGCTGTTCGCCAAGCTCGACCCGGAGCTGGGGGAGAACGGCCCGGAGTGGGCCCCGATCGTGACGTGAGCAAGCGCCGAGGCGAACGGCCACCGGTCCCGGAAGCGCTGCCGGCGCCGGTGGTCGACGCGCACACCCACCTCGACGCCTGCGGGGCGGAAACACCCGAGCAGGTAACCGAAATGCTCGACCGGGCGAACGCGGCGGGCGTCGACCGGGTGATCACGGTCGCGGACGACCTCGCCGCCGCGCGCTGGGCCGCCGAAGCGGCCACCTGGGACGACCGGGTGTTCGCGGCGGTCGCCCTGCACCCGACCCGGACGTCCACCTTCACCGACGCCGACCGGGCGGAACTCGCGCGGCTCGCCGAGCGGCCCCGCGTCGTGGCGGTCGGCGAGACCGGTCTGGACTACTACTGGGACTACTCGCCGCCGGCCGCCCAGCACGACGCTTTCCGTTGGCACATCGAGCTTTCCAAGCGCGTCGGCAAGACGCTGATGATCCACGACCGGGACGCGCACGACGACATCCTGAAGATCCTGGACGAGGAGGGTGCTCCGTCCACAGTGGTCTTCCACTGCTTCTCCGGCGACCTAGCCTTCGCGCGTGCGTGTGTAGAAAGAGGATTCGTGCTGTCCTTCGCGGGCACCGCGACCTTCCGCAACGCGCACGCGCTGCGCGAGGCGGCGGCGTGGGTGCCGGCGGAGCACCTGCTCGTGGAGACGGACGCGCCGTTCCTCACGCCGCACCCCTTCAGGGGACGCCCCAACGAGCCGTACTGCGCCAACTACACGCTTCGTGATCTTGCGACGCTGCGTCACGTGGATTTGGCCGAACTAGCGTCAACTGTCACCCAAAACGCCGAGCGGGTCTTCAATCTCCGTGACGCTGCGGGTTTGTAGCGCTCATTGCGACGAATGGCGTACCGGCTTGCTCCGCTCGCCAAGTGACTGAGCTCACAAGCGAAACAGGGGTGTTTGCACAACCCCGTTGTACCCGTTACGGTCCCGTGACCGTGCCCCACGTTCAGTCCTGAGGGGCGCAACCCGCAGTCGGGGCGGGTTTACACACCAGAAGCGAGAAGACGACCACGCGCAGGAGTTGCCGGAGATCACAAGCTGACCGCCGACATCGAACGTGTGCGAGACCTTCGCGCCTTCAGGAGGTATGGAACCCCGTGAACTCGTTCAACGAGGACACCGACTGGTTTACTCCCGTGAAGTCCACGTCCGTGGACGTCCTGGACAGACCGGAGCCCGGTTGGTCCGACTGGGACACCACGGTTTTCAGCATCACGCCGGACGACGTCCTGGAGGTCCTCGGGCCTGACGCGGACGAACTGCTGGCGAACGCCGATGTGGACGTCGACGAGCTGATCCGGCTGATCAACGCCGAGACCACGCTCCTCCCCCCGATCATCATCCCGGACGAGGTCTCCCAGGACCGGGTCGCGGGCAGCCTGGCCGCCGAGCAGCCGAGCGCCCCGCCCGCCGCACTGGTCGAAGCCGCCGGGAAGTGGAAGCGCCGCTTCCTCAAGGCCGCCGTCGCCACCGTGCTGGTGACCATCTCCGGCGGTGGGGCCACCGCCATCGCGATGGACAAGTCCGTCACGGTCGACGTCGACGGCGAAGCCAAGACCGTCCGCACCTACGAGTCCACCGTCGGCGAGATCCTGGCCGACGAGGGCATCCAGGTCGGCGAGCACGACGCGCTCAGCCCGTCCCCCCAGGCGAAGGTCGGCGACGGCGGGAAGATCTCGCTGGACCGCGGCCGGCTGGTGAAGATGACGGTCGACGGCGAGCAGCGCGAGGGCTGGGTCCGCTCCGTCACCGTGGACGAGGCGCTGGACCAGCTCAAGGTGAGCGACGAGGGAGCGTGGCTCTCCCACGACCGCGGCATGGCCGTCCCGCTCGGCGGGCTGGCGCTGGAGGTCAAGAGCCTCAAGACGATCACGCTGTACGACGGCGGCAACGAGCCCAAGCAGCTCCAGACGACCGCCGTGACGGTGGACGAGCTGATGAAGGCGCAGAACCTCGCGCTGGGGCCGGACGACAAGCTCGAAACGGCCGCGGACCTGCGCATCACTAACGGCGCCGAGGTCCACATCAGCCGTACGGGCGTGTCCGTGATCAACGCGACGGAGGCCGTCGAGCCGCCCGTCGAGGAGATCCGGGACGACTCGATGATGAAGGGCCAGAAAGAGGTCGTCGAGGCGGGCGAGCCCGGCGAGCAGATCGTCACCTACCGCGTGACCATCAAGAACGGCAAGGAGACCGACCGCGAGAAGCTGGGCGCGAAGGTCACCAAGGAGCCGAAGGCCAAGAAGGTCAAGGTCGGCACCAAGCTCCCGCCCGATGGCGAGGTGTGGGACCGGCTGGCGCACTGCGAGGCGACCGGCAACTGGGCCATCAACACCGGCAACGGCTACTACGGCGGGCTCCAGTTCAACAAGGGCACCTGGGACGCCTATGGCGGCGCGCAGTACGCCGCCTACCCGCACCAGGCGACTCGTGAACAGCAGATCGCGGTGGCCACGAAGCTCCGCGACGCCCGCGGCGGCTACTCCGCATGGCCCCACTGCCAGCAAAAACTAGGCCTGCCGTAACTTCTCACTGTGACTGAAGCTTCGTCGTCGGCCGGGCCTGGGAGTGCGCTCCTGGGCCCGGCCGATGTCCGTCGGCTGGCCGCCGAGTTGGATATCCGCCCCACCAAGAAGTTGGGGCAGAACTTCGTGCACGACCCCAACACGGTGCGCAAGATCGTGTCCGCAGCAGACTTGACGCCCGACGACGTGGTGCTGGAGGTCGGACCGGGCCTCGGATCGCTCACCCTGGCGCTGCTGCCGTCGTGTCGGGAGCTGGTGGCCGTCGAGATCGACCCGGTGCTGGCGGGGAAGTTGCCGCGGACCGTCGGGGAGCGTGCGCCGGACCTCGTGTCCCGGCTGACCGTGGTCGAAGCCGACGCGATGCGCGTCACGGCCGACCGGTTCCCGACGCCGCCGACCGCGTTGGTCGCGAACCTCCCGTACAACGTGGCCGTGCCGGTGGTGCTGCACCTGCTGGCCGAGCTGCCGTCGCTGCGCACCGGCCTGGTGATGGTGCAGTCCGAGGTGGCGGACCGGATGGCCGCCGGGCCGGGCAGCAAGGTCTACGGGGTGCCGAGCGTGAAGCTCGCCTGGTACGCCGACGCCCGCCGGGCCGGGCCGGTGTCCCGGTCGGTGTTCTGGCCGGTGCCGAACGTGGACTCCGCGCTGGTCGCGTTCACCCGCCACGCGCCGCTGTCCACAGTGGACCGGAAGGTGCTGTTCTCCTTGGTGGACGCGGCTTTCGCGCAGCGCCGCAAGACCTTGCGCGGCGCGCTGGCCGGGTGGGCCGGCTCGGCCGCGGCGGCGGAGCGGCTGTTGGTGCAGGCAGGGGTGGATCCGGGCGCTCGGGGGGAGCAACTGGGCGTCGGAGAATTCGTCCGGATAGCTGAGGCTTCCTCGCCGTAACGGCCGATGATCTTTCGGCCGAAAGTGTGATTTGACGAACGATCCTTATGCGGGCTTGCGTTCAAGCCGGTGCGTCAGGTGTACTCGTGCTGCCATCCCGAGCGGCCGAGAGACCTGGCTCTACGACGCCGCAGCAACCACCTCCCCATGGAGGCAGGTGCTTCAGCCAGGATCGATGGAGGATCACGTGCCCAGGATGCTGCTCACACGCAGGCGAGTCGTCGACCACGGCCGCCGCACCGTATCGGGCTGTCGCAGCTAACGCTCGCCTAGGCGCATCTTCGAGTCCTCGCCGTCCTCTCGGACACCTTTCTTGAGCTGGCTTTCGGACGCGCACGCCATGAGCGTGCGCTGCCGCGTGCAGTCGTGGAGCGAAACGTGATCACTGTTGAGAACCTCACCAAGACCTTTCCCGGGAGTACCGGTCAGGTTCGCGCGCTGGACGGCGTGAACCTGGACGTCGCCGCGGGCACCGTCCTCGGCGTCGTCGGCCCCAGCGGGGCGGGCAAGTCCACGCTGGCCCGGTGCGTGGCCCTCTTGGAGCGGCCCGACAGCGGCGCGATCCGGGTCGACGGCACCGACCTGGTGTCCCTCGGCGGTCCCGCGCTGCGGGCTGCCCGCCGGCAGATCGGCGTTGTCCCGCAAGGGGATTCGCTGCTGCGCCAGCGCACCGCCGCGGGCAACGTGGCGCTGCCGCTGGAGTCGGCGGGCGTGCCCGGACCGCAGCGGCGCACCCGCGTGGCCGAGCTGCTCGACCTGGTCGGCCTGACCGACAAGGCCGGCTCGTACCCCGACCAGTTGTCCGGCGGCCAGCGCCAGCGGATCGCCGTGGCGCGGGCCCTCGCGGCCAGCCCGTCCGTGCTGCTGGCCGACGAGCCGACCTCCGCCCTGGACCCCGACACGACCGGCTCGGTGCTCACCGTGCTGGACCGCGCGCGGGCCGAGCTGGGGGTGACGGTGCTCGTGGTCACGCACGACATGGGCGTGGTCCGGAAGATCTGCGACGACGTGGCGGTGCTGGACGGCGGGCGCGTGGTCGAGCACGGCAAGGTGCTGGACCTGGTCGCCGACGCGTCCTCGCGCACGGCCGCCTCGCTGCTGCCCGCCGTGGACCAGAACCCGGCGGTGGACGCCTCGTTCGACCGGGTCGCCGACGTGGTGCTGGTCGGGTTCGCCGCGGTCGGCGCGCTGCTGCCGGAGGCGACCAGCCGGTTCGGCGTGGAACTCAACCTGTTGGGCGGCGGTTTGACGCGACTCGGCGAGACCCCGGTGGCGCGGTTCCGCGTCGGGTTGACCGGCGAGCGCGCGGATTCGGCGTTGGAGTGGATCTCGGAGGCGGGTGGCGCGGTGCGCCGGACGCCTGCGGGTCCTCAAGGAGTAGCTGCGTGAGGTCTGCCACACCCTGGTCCATCGTGTTCGAGGACTTGCTGGTCTCCACCGGCCAGACCTTGTACATGGTGGGCGTCTCCACCCTGATCGCTGTGCTGCTCGGCATTCCCCTCGGCGTCTGGCTGCAGCTCACCGCACCCGGTGGGCTGCGGCCCAGGCCCGTGGCGCACAAACTGCTCGGTTTCGTGGTCGACCTCGGCCGTTCCATGCCGTTCCTGGTCCTGCTGGTCGTGCTGACCGCGCTGACCAGGCTGCTGCTCGGCACGAGCACCGGACCGACCGCGGCCATCGTGCCGCTG
The DNA here is from genome assembly GCF_050942485.1 of Actinosynnema sp. CS-041913. Lineage (NCBI taxonomy): Bacteria > Bacillati > Actinomycetota > Actinomycetes > Pseudonocardiales > Pseudonocardiaceae > Actinosynnema > Actinosynnema sp. CS-041913. The sequence goes on from NZ_CP192037.1 coordinate 763,339, forward strand.
GCGGTCGGCGCCATCCCGTTCGTCGGCAGGCTCGTGCAGAACGTCCTGTCGGAAGTGCACGTCTCCGTGGTCGAGGCGGCGGTCACCACCGGCGCCTCCACGGTGCGCATCGTGCGCAGCGTCCTGCTCCGCGAGTCGCTGCCCGCGTTGGTCAACGCGATCGGCGTCACCGCGATCGCCCTGCTCGGGTACTCCGCCATGGCGGGCGTGGTGGGCGGCGGCGGCCTCGGCGACCTGGCCGTGCGGATGGGCTACCAGCGCTTCAACGACCGCTACCTGTGGGCCACGGTCGTCGCCCTGGCGGTCATCGCGACGTTGATCCAATTCATCTCGAACCGTGTCGCGCGCGGCGTGGACCGCCGTCGGCACGCCTCTGTGTGACCTCGTTCTCTATTAAGGAAATCCCATGCGTATTCGTGCTGCCCTCGTCGCCGTGCTGCTGACCGCGGTCGGCTGCGGAAGCGGCCAGACCGGGGGCGCCGCGTCGGACCCGAACGCGGCCCTCAAGGTGGGCGTCAGCCCCGTCCCGCACGCCCAGGTGCTGAAGTACGTGGCGGAGAACCTCGCCGCGGAGAAGGGCCTGAAGATCGAGGTCGTGGAGTTCACCGACTACGTCCAGCCGAACACCGCGCTGGTGGACGGCTCGCTCGATGCGAACTACTTCCAGACCGTGCCGTACCTGGAGACGTTCAAGGCGGAGAGCGGCGCGACGCTGGAGTGGATCGGCCCGGTCCACCTGGAGCCGCTGGGCGTGTACTCGAACAAGCACAAGAAGCTGACCGACCTGCCGTCCGGCGCGAAGGTCGCGGTGGCGAACGACGCGACGAACGAGGCCCGCGGCCTGCGCCTGCTGCAGGAGAACGGGCTGATCAAGCTCAAGGCCGGCGCGGAGCAGACCGCGACGATCCGGGACATCGCGGAGAACCCGAAGAACCTGGAGTTCGTGGAGTTGGAGGCGGCTCAGCTACCCCGGTCGCTGGAGGACACCGACGCGGCCGTGGTGAACGGCAACTACGCCATCGACGCCGGTCTGAAGCCGTCCAGCGACGCGCTGGCGCTGGAGAAGGCCGAGGGCAACCCGAACGCGAACGGTCTCGTCACGCGGGCGGAGCTGAAGGACGACAAGCGGATCAAGGACCTGCTCGCGCTGTTGCAGTCGCCGCAGGTGAAGGACTACATCAAGACGACCTTCCTGGGCTCCGTGCTGGCGGTGTGACCTGGTCGGCGTGTCCTCCGCCCCGGCGGAGGACACGCCGCCACAACCCGTAGAGCGCCACCGCGACGGCCGCGCCCGCCGGCACCGTCATCGACGCGCTGACCAGCACGGCGTCCGGCACGCGACCGGTCGTCGTGACCGCCGCGAAGACCGCTGTGAACACCGCCACCAGCGCGAGGACCGGCGCGGGGCGTGCCGGCGGGGCGAAGCGGGCGGGCACCGGCCGCCGCGGCGTGCGGGAGAGCCTGCGCACGCTCCAGACCGCCACGAACAGCCCGCCGAGCACGGTGCTCGACCACTGGCCCCACGCGTAGAGGGGCAGTCCCAGGACCTCCGCCGCCAGTTCGGGGAGCAGGTCCACGGCCCAGCCGTTCCGGTGGGTGAACCCGTCCCAGCCGACGTGCGTCGCGCTGCCGATCAACGCCGAGACCACCATCGCCAGGCCGAGGCGCGGGGCGGGCAGCCAGGCCACGCGCGACCGGACCGCGTCCGGCAGGAGCGCCAACGCCGGTTCGAGCAGCAGCACGCGGTAGACCAGCAGGGCGACCAGCGCGATCGGCACGTCCACCAGGGCGATGCCCCACCACGTGTGCGTGTACTCACCGCCGCCGCCCGCGTTCAGCAGGACGAAGTACGGCAGGTCGGGCGCCATGGTCCCGGCCACCAGCGCCGCGGGCACCAGGGGGCCGCGGGCCAGCGGGATCGCGGCGGCGACGTGCGAGGCGGTGAACGGCATACCGGGATTCGATCATCCCTCGCGTTCGGTGGAGCCCGCTTTCACCGGTCCTGCACAGGACCCGCCGGGAAACCGCACATGGCTGTCGGGGAGTTGCGTGTCGGGGTCCGCGCGGTTCGTCGGTGAGTCGCGGGTTGCGCTGCCCGGCCCTGGCGAGTAGTCCTTCCGGTCCTCCCGAGAGCCCGCGATCCGGTGCTTCGTCCCTGGTCGGGGGCGGGTGGGAGCGAGCACCCGGCGGACGCCCGTACGCTTCATGGCGTGCTCGCCGTAGTCCCACCCCCCGTCACCGTCCGCGTCCCGGCCAAGGTCAACCTGCACCTTGCGGTCGGCGAAGCGCGCTCGGACGGCTACCACGACCTGGTGACGATCTTCCAGGCGTTGTCCCTCACCGACGAGGTGACGGTCGCCGTCGCCGACGACCCGGGTGTCGAGGTGCACGGCGAGGGCGCTGATTCCGTGCCCACCGGGCCGTCGAACCTCGCCTGGAGGGCCGTGCGGGTGCTGGCGGAGCACGTCGGGCGTGATCCCGACGACCCCAAGGTGCGCGTGGTGATCCGCAAGAGCATCCCCGTCGCGGGCGGGATGGCCGGTGGCAGTGCCGACGCCGCCGCGACGCTGGTCGGGCTGACCTCGCTGTGGCGGCTGGAGGTGGGGCGGGACGAGTTGGCCGGGTTGGCCGCCAAGATCGGGGCCGACGTGCCGTTCGCCCTGTACGGCGGCACGGCCCTGGGCACCGACCGGGGCGACCAGATCGTGCCCGTGCTCGCCCGGCACACGTTCCACTGGGTGCTCGCCTTCGACCGGCGCGGGCTGTCCACGCCCGAGGTGTTCGACGAGCTGGACCGGCTGCGGTCGGACGGCGACCCGCCTCGGGTGGGCGCCGCGGAGGCCGTGCTGGAAGGGCTCTCGTCGGGCGACCCCCGGCAGCTCGCCCTGCTGCTCGGCAACGACCTCCAGGCCGCCGCCGTGTCGCTGCGGCCCAACCTGCGGCGCACGCTGCGCGCCGGGGTGAACGCGGGCGCGCTCGCGGGCATGGTGTCCGGGTCCGGGCCGACCTGCGCGTTCCTCTGCACGGACGGCGACTCGGCGGTCCGGGTCGCGGCCGAGTTGGCGGGCGCGGGGGTGTGCCGCACGGTCCGGGTCGCGCAGGGGCCGGTGCACGGGGCGAGGGTGATCGGGACCGAGGAAGCGCCTCGGCCGACGCCGCCCGAGGTCCACGCTTAATTCTGACGAAGGTGTGTTGATGGCCAACTTGGTCAACTTGGAGTCCGTCTCCAAGTCGTTCGGTGTGCGTCCGCTGCTGGACGGGGTGTCCCTCGGGATCGGCGAAGGCGACCGGATCGGTGTCGTCGGGCTCAACGGCGGCGGCAAGACGACGCTGCTGGAGGTGCTGGCGGGGCTCGCCGAGCCGGATGAGGGGCGGGTCAGCCAGACCCGCGGCCTGCGGATGGCGGTGGTCACGCAGCGCACCGAGCTGCCCGAGGGCTCGACGGTGCGGCACTCCGTGATCGACCCGCTCGGGTTCGACGCCGAGCACGAATGGGCCGCCGACGCGCGGGTCCGCTCGATCCTGGACGGGTTGGGCATCACGGCGCTGGGCCTGGACTCGCCGGTCGGCACGATGTCCGGTGGCGAGCGCCGCCGCGTCGCGCTGGCCGCGGCGCTGGTGCAGGAGCTGGACCTGGTGGTGCTGGACGAGCCCACCAACCACCTGGACGTCGAGGGCGTCCGCTGGCTCGCCGAACACCTGCTGGCCCGCAAGACGGCACTCGTCGTGGTGACCCACGACCGGTGGTTCCTGGACACGGTCTGCTCCCGCACCTGGGAGGTGGTGAACGGCCAGGTCGAGCAGTACGAGGGCGGCTACGCGGACTGGATCTTCGCCCGCGCCGAGCGCGCCCGGCTCGCCGACACCATCGAGGAGAAGCGCCGCAACCTGGCCCGCAAGGAACTCGCCTGGCTGCGCCGGGGCGCGCCGGCCCGCACGGCCAAGCCGCGGTACCGCATCGACGCCGCCGAGGCGCTGATCTCCGACGTGCCGCCGCCCCGCGACAGCGTCGAGCTGCTGGCGTTCGCCAAGCGCCGGCTGGGACGCACGGTCGTGGAGCTGGAGGACGTGACGCTCACCGTCGGTGACCGCACCCTGGTGCGCGACCTGACCTGGCGGATCGGCCCCGGCGACCGGGTCGGCATCGTCGGCGTGAACGGCTCCGGCAAGACGAGCCTGCTCAGGACGCTGGCGGGGGAGCGCGAGCCGGACACCGGCAAGCGCGTCCAGGGCCAGACGGTGCGGCTCGCGCACCTGAGCCAGGAGCTGCACGACCTGGACGGCTCGATGCGCGTGCTGGAGGCCGTGGAGGAGGTGGCCCGGCGGGTCGTGCTCGGCAAGCAGGAGATGACGGCGTCCCAGCTCGCCGAGCGCTTCGGCTTCTCCTCCCAGAAGCAGTGGACCCCGGTCGGCGACCTGTCCGGCGGCGAACGGCGGCGGCTCCAGCTCTGCCGGCTGCTGATGGCCGAGCCGAACGTGCTGCTGCTGGACGAGCCGACCAACGACCTGGACATCGACACCCTCCAGCAGCTTGAGGACCTGCTCGACTCGTGGCCGGGCACGCTGGTCGTCATCTCGCACGACCGGTACCTGGTGGAACGCGTCTGCGACCAGGTGGTGGCCCTCTTCGGCGACGGCGGCCTGACCGACCTGCCCGGCGGCATCGAGGAGTACCTGCGCCGCCGCGACCGGCAACGCGAGGCGGTCGCGCCGACACCCGCGAAGGCGCCCGCCCCGTCGAACGCCGCCGACCAGCGTGCGGCCCGCAAGGAGCTGGCCCGCCTGGAGCGCAAGCTGGAGGCGCTGCACAAGAAGGAGGCGCGGCTGCACGCCGCGCTGGCGGAGGCGTCGACCGATCCGGAGCGGCTGATGGCGTTGGACGCGGAGTTGCGGGCGGTGCTGGCGGAGGCGGAGGACGTCGAGGCGCAGTGGCTGGACGCGGCCGAGCTGGCCGAGGGCTGACCGGTCCGGTCAGCGCCCCCGGCGGCGGAGTTCGGCGGTCAGCAGCGGCATGAGTTCGTCGATGAACGCGCAGTCGTAGCCCTGGCCGTTCATCAGCGACAGGGTGAAGCGCGTCTTGGCGACTTCGGCCGACGACGCGCCGATCATGCCGTCGAGCGCGATGCCGATCTCCTCCAGCACGCGGTCCACCTGTGACGTGCGGTAGCCGCGCCGGGTGGGGCCCGCCAGTGGCAGGTCGAGCATCCGGAGTTGTTTCCAGGACGTGATCGGCGGGATCGCCACGGCTTTCGGCGGGATCGCGCCGGCTCTGGGCGAGGCTGTCCGGGCTTGAGGCGGGATCGCGCCGGCTTCGGGCCCGGTCGTCCGGGCCTGAGGCGGGGTGCCGCCGGCCTTGGACGGGGTCGTCCGGGTTTTCGGCGGCGTCGCGCCGGCCTTGGGCGAGGTCGTCCGGGCTTGAGGCGGGGTGACGCCGGTTTTGGGTGGGGTCGTCCGGGCTTCGGGCGGGATCGGGCCGGCTTTCGGCGGGCCGTCGTCGAGTTGTTTCTCGACCCTCGACAGGAAGGCGTCGACCTCGGTCTCGTCGTAACCGCGGCGGCCGAAGATCGGGCGGCTGAACCTGACCTCGCGGATTTCCCGCGCGGTCAGGTCGTCCTGGCCGAGGAGGGTGTTCTCGATTCGGTCCAGGAACTTGTCGACCTGCGATTCCTGGTAGCCGCGCCGGCCGCGGGGCGGTTTGCCGAAGCCGACGGTGCGGACGTCGCGGGCGGTCAGCGGTCTCGTGCCCACGCCGGGGCGGGGGCGGACCGGAGGGGCGGGCGTGCGTTCCAGGGTCACCACGACCAGGTCCAGGAACGTGTCGACGTCGTCCTCGTCGTAACCGGCCTGGCCGGGCGGGGCGAACCGGAACTCGATCTCCTGGACCTCGATGGCGGTCAGGGAGTCGCGGCCGGCCAGGGTCGCCTCGATGCGGTCGAGGAAGGCGTCGATCTCACCTTCGTGGTAGCCGCGGTTGCCCGGTCTCGGCTTGTGGAAGCGGACGCCGCGCACGTCCTGCGGCGTGAGCCTCGGCGCGGGGCGCATCCCGGTGGACGTGGCGTGCGCGCCCTGGGCCGGGGCCACCGCCTGTCTGCGCTGCGGTGTCGAGCGCAGGGTCTCCGCCACCAGATCCATGAACACGTCGACCTCGGCCGCGTGGTAGCCGGGCCGGGCCGGGCGGAACCGCATGCGGCGCACGTCCTGCTCGCCCACGTCGTCACGGCCCAGCAGGGTCGCCTCGATGCGGTCGAGGAAATCGTCCACCTGCTGCTCGTCGTATCCGGGCTGTCCGGGCGGCGGGCGGTGGAACGCGACTTGACGCAGATCCTGCGCGCTCAACAGCGGCGCCGGATGTGCGGGCGTGTGCTGACGCGCTTCGAACCCGGGCACCCCAATACCTCCTTTGGACGTATACCGGGGAGTATCGCCGGATGGTGGTGAAGTTGTTTCGCCCTATTGGCTCAATGCGGTGGAGATCGTTCTACCCTTGGCGGCCATGAGCCGGTTCGTGGACACGATGGTGGCAACCGCTGCGAGTGCCAAGGGTCGCGGGATGACGACGGGGGAGCCGACCGCTCCGGCCCGTCGGACGTGGGGCGAAGTGCACGCGCAGGCGGCCCGGATGGCCGGCGCCCTGGTCGCGGGCGGCGTCGCGCGGGGCGGGTCGGTCGCGGTGCTGGCGGGCGACCCGGCCGTGATCGCGCCCGCCGTGCAGGCCGTGTGGCTGGCCGCCGGCAGCATCACCATGCTGCACCAGCCGACGGCCCGGACGGACCTCGCCGAGTGGGCCGAGGACACCCTGCGGGTGCTGTCCATGATCGGCGCGAAGCTGGTGTTGCTGGGCAGCCCGTTCGACGCGCTGTCGGCCGTGCTCGACCAGCACGGCGTCGCCTACCGCAAGCTCGACGACCTGGCCGGCGAGCCGCTCGCGGAGCCCGTCGAGGTGGACGAGTCCGCGACCGCCCTGCTCCAGCTCACCAGCGGCTCCACGGCCGACCCGAAGGCCGTCCGCATCACGCACGGCAACCTGTGGTCCAACGCGAAGGCCATGGAGGCAGCCGCGGAGCTGGACCCGGAGACCGACCGGATGGTGTCGTGGCTGCCGCTGTTCCACGACATGGGGATGGTCGGCTTCCTGACCGTGCCCATGCTGTTCGGCATCGACCTGGTCAAGGTCACGCCGGTGGACTTCCTCAGCCGGCCCACCCTGTGGCCGGACCTGATCAGCCGCTACCAGGGCACCATCACCGCCGCGCCGAACTTCGCCTACGCCATCGCCGCCCGCCGCATGGAGGGCGTCGAGGACGGCACGTGGGACCTGTCCAAGCTGCGGATCGCGCTGAACGGCGCCGAGCCGATCGACCCCGGCGCGGTCAAGGCGTTCACCGACGCGGGCGCGCGGTTCGGGATGCCGGCGGAGTGCGTGCTGTGCGCGTACGGCATGGCGGAGACGACGCTGGGCGTGGCGTTCGCGCCGGTGTTCACCGGCCTCTCGGTCGACGTCGTGGACCCGGAGGAGCTGGAGGCCGGGCGGCGGGCCGTGCAGGTGCCGGCGGACAGCCCCAACGCGCGGACGTTCCCCCTGCTCGGGCCGCCGCTGCCGGGGCTGGAGGTGCAGGTCGTGGACGAGTCGGGCGCGGTGCGCGGTGAGCGCGAGGTCGGGCAGCTTCGGGTGCGCGGCGAGGCCGTGACGCCGGGCTACCTGACCGTGGACGGGCCGCGGGAGACCCAGGACGCCGACGGCTGGCTCGACACCGGCGACGAGGGGTACGTGGCGGACGGCCAGGTGGTCGTCTGCGGGCGGCGCAAGGACGTCATCATCATGGGCGGCCGGAACATCTACCCGACCGACATCGAGCGCGCCGCGACCTCCGTGGAAGGCGTGCGGGCGGGCAACGCGGTGGCCGTGCGGCTGGACGCCGGGACGCGGCGGGAGCGGTTCGCCGTGGTCGTGGAGTCCAAGCTGGCGGGCGAGGACGCGGCGGTGCGCGAGCTGGGCAAGCAGATCAGCGCGCGGGTCGTGGACGCGGTCGGCCTCCGCCCGTTCTCGGTGGTGGTGCTCAAGCCGGGCAGCCTGCCCAAGACCCCGTCCGGCAAGCTGCGCCGTTCCGCCGCGTCGTCCCTCGTGCCTCGCTGACCGCTAGAGTCGGCGTGATGCCAGAGCCGACACAAGACGCCGTACCCGTGGGTAAGGCCCGCACGCTCGCACAGGTGTACCGACACTTCGGTGAGGTCGACGCCGCCGGGAAATCGCCGCTGTACGAGCGCGTCGCCGTCGCCCTGAGCGAGTCCGAAGAGGCGCTGCGCGCCATCGGGGCCGCCCCGGTGCGCAAGCGGCGCCCGACGGTGATCCTCGCCGCGCTGCAAGACCTCGCCCTCGCCGGACGCGCCCCGGCGCTGGCCGCGGCCTATGCCGCCGCGGACGGTGACGCCGCCGCCGACGCGGCGATCGACACGTTGCTGCGGATGACCGACTCGGTCGTGGCCGTCGCCGTGCGCCGGCCGCCGCGGCCCGACGAGACCGGACGTTGCGCCGTGCTGTACCCGGCCATCGCCGAGGCGGCGCGCCGGGTGGGCGCGGACGCGGTGGGCCTGATCGACGTGGGCTGTTCGGCCGGGCTCAACCTCAACGTCGATCGCGTGGGCATCACGTACAGCAACGGACAGTCGCTGGGCGACCCGTCTTCGCCCGTGCAGATGTCGTGTTCGATCGTGGGAGACCGGCCGGTCCCGACGCGGGCGGTGCCCGAGGTCGTCGCCCGGATCGGGGTCGACCTCGATCCGGGCGACGTGACCGACGAGGAGGAGGCCCGGTGGCTGCGCGCCTGCGTGTGGCCGGACCAGTCGGAGCGCATCGCGAGGCTCGAAGCGGAGCTGGCGTTGGCGGCGACGGTCCCTCCGCTGCTGCTGCGGGGCGACCCCGTCGAGATGCTGCCCGACGCTGTCTCCAGGGTGCCTGCGGGCGCCTTGCCCGTGGTCACCACGACGTGGGCGCTGTCGCGCTTCCCGCTGGAGAGCCGGCTGCGCTTCCTGCACCGACTTGACGAAGCGGCGACCGGCCGCGCGGTGGCGTGGGTGTCGGCGGAGGGGGTCGGGGTCGCGCCGGCGATACCGACGCTCGGCGATCGCCGCGCCTCCGGCCACAGCATCATCGGCCTGGCGGTGTTCGAGCAGTCGGCCCTGCGCGCCGAGGCCGTCGGCCGCTGCTGGTCGCAGGGCCGGATGCTGGCCTGGCGGGCAGACTCGTAGTGCCCCGGGTGATCCACGTCGGATCTCCCGGCCGGACCTCGGTCGGTCGACGTCCTAGTGGAACTTGTTCTGGGCGGCGTCCAGGCCCAGCTCCAGCAGCGCTTCCACCGCGTCCGCCGTCCGGTCCAGCTCGAACGCCAGCTCCTTGCGCTCCACCAGCGAGAAGTCCCGCAGCACGTAGTCGGCCGGGTCCATCCGGCCCGGCGGCCGGTCCACACCGAACCGCACCCGGTGGTAGTCCTTGGTGCCCAGCGACTTCGTGATCGACCGCAGCCCGTTGTGGCCGTTCTCGCCGCCGCCGAGCTTCAGCCGCACGGTCGCGAACGGCAGGTCCAACTCGTCGTGCACCACGATGATGTTCGCGGGCGGCACCTTGTAGAACTTGGCGGTCCCGGCCACCGGCCCGCCCGAGGTGTTCATGTAGCCGCGCGGCTTGGCCAGCACGACCCGCTTCGCGCCGAGCCGCCCCTCCAGCACGTCCGCCCCGCCCTTGTGGGCCTTGAACCGGCCGCCGATCCGGTCGGCCAGGACGTCCAGGACGAGGAACCCGACGTTGTGCCGGTTGCCTTCGTACTTGGGTCCGGGGTTGCCCAGTCCCACGACCAGGCTCACGTCATCGGCCACGGGACCGGAACTCCTGCTCCAACTCGTCCAACAGGGCGTCCACCGCACGCGTCTGGTAGCCACGCCGCAGGCCCGACGTGGTGCTGAACCTGGTGTGGCGGACCTCGCTGGAGGTCATCCGACCCTTCCCGTCCAGGGACGCGGCGGCCCGCGTGAGGAAGGTGTCGACCTCGCGGGGATCGTAGCCGTTCGAGGCCCGCCGCAGCTTCACCGCCCGGAGGTCGTCGCCGGTCCGCAACGTGGTCGGCGGCACCGCACCGGCGCGGAGTTGCCGCTCCAGGTGGGCGAGGAAGTCGTCCACGGTCCGCTGGTCGTACCCGCCGGGCATCTCGTGGAACACCACCCGGCGCACCTCGTCGGGGTGCATCCGGGTGCGGCCGGCGAGGGCGTCCGCGATCTTCAGCAGGAACGCGTCGACCTGCGCCGGGTCGTACCCCTTGCCGCCGCGCTTGCGGGGGAACGACGTGGCGCGCACCTGCGCCGGGCTCAACGACGGAAACGGCACGCCACCCCAGCCCGGAGGCGGGGGAGGCGTGCCGTTCGACCAGCCCGACGTGATAGGGCTCAGCTCTCTTCGGAGGCCTCGGCGTCCGAAGCCTCGCCCTCGCCACCGTCCAACTGGGCGGCGGTCGGGGCGGCGTTGACGGCGATGACCAGCGCTTCGGGGTCGGTCACGAGGACGGAGCCCGCCGGCAGCGCGAGGTCGGAGGCGTGGATCTGGGTGCCGGCCGCGACGCCGGCCACCGAGATCTCGACCTGCTCGGGGATGTTCATGGCCTCGGCCTCGAGCTGGACCGTGGTCAGGTCCTGGGTGACCAGGATGCCGGGGCCGGGCTCGCCGACGACGATCACGGGCACCTCGACGGTGACCTTCTCGCCGCGCTGCACGAGCAGCAGGTCGACGTGCTCGATGTAGTTCTTGATGGGGTGCGTGGTGACGGTTTTGGTCAGCGCCAGCTCACTGGTGGAATCGATGTCCAGCGTGAGAACTGCGTTGTGACCGTGCTCGCGGACGACACGGGCGAACTCCAGCGCCGGCAGGGCCAGGTGCTTCGGGTCGGAACCGTGGCCATAGAGCACCGCGGGGATCTTGCCGGCACGACGGGTGCGGCGGGCTGCGCCCTTGCCGAACTCGGTGCGCTCCTCTGCGGCGAGACGGACCTCGGACACGGTGGGGCTCTCCTAACGGTCTGGCCTTAGTACGTCGGGCGGGGCTGAGCGGGGGTGCTGGCCTGCGGCGGCGGGCGGCGCGGAGGGTGAACACGCGCGGCATCGACAACCGCCGCGTCGATCACGCCGAGCGTGATGCTCGCCCTCGCCGAGGCAACCCGACCAGTGTAGGCCGGGTCGGGGGCGGGGCATAATCGGGGGTGTCCGGTCGGTGCCGCACGATCACCGCCACGGCTGGGAAAACCTACCCGGACGCGCCTCGCCCGCCCCTCGCCCGGTCGATGGTCGCGAGTTCGGCCACCAACGCGGCGAGCCCGTCCTCGGCCTCCTGGCACACCACCGGGATGGAGCGGTGCCAGCGGTCGCCGACCAGGGTCCGCGCGAGCAGCCGCCGGGCCGGGCCGGGTTCGAGGTGCCGGAGCAGCCGCCGGGCGGTGTCGGGATCGGGGGTGCTGATCGCGTCGGCCAGTGCGCCGGCGCGGTCGCGGTCCTTGCTCAAGCTCGCCGCACGGCAGATCCCGGCGAACGCTGCCGACCGGGTGCCCGGGTCCTCGATCGAGTGGGCGATCGCCTCCGCGTGGTCCAGCCTGCCCAGCGCCACCACGCCTTCCACCGTCGATTTCAGCGCGGCGTCGCGGCCCGCGGCGTCGGGCAGCCCGCGAGCGACGGCGAGGCTCCGTTCGACCAGGCGCAGCGCGCTGGGCACGGCGGGCGCCAGCAACCGGATCACCAGACCCAAGTCCTTGCCCTCCCGGTCGCGGTCGATGATCGAGGCACCGAGTTCCTCGGCGCGCCGGACGTCGCTCGCGGCCATGATCAGGGCCGACGACCGCCGTCCCGAGGCCGTGTCGCCGGCCGACCTGGCGAGTGCCTCCGCAGGACCGATCCTGCCCACGCTGATCAGCGCGTCCACCACAGGGGTCGGGCCGAACCACTGCCCACGAGTCCGCGAGTACCGCGCGATTAGCGCGTCCAGTACGTCATGTTGGCCCGAGGACGCGGCGGCACGCGCGACTTGGGCGACGGAAAGCTCCCGCCTGATCTCGTTTGGGATCGACAACGCCAGGCGTATTACCCGGTCGAAATCCTGTTGTCGGAGAGCGGCGTCGAGCAGCAGGCTCACCACCCTGGTCCGGCGGCCGGGGTGCCGGAGGCAATCGGCCAGCGCTTCGGCGCGGTCCGGGTCACCAGCATCGTGCGCCGCCCGGATTGTCCACATGATCGTCCACTCCAGGGCCTGGTGGTCGGGACGGGCTGCTCGGCCTTCTCGTCTGATGATCCCGTCGAGTCGGTCGGAGTCGCCGTTCTCGCCCGCCTTGTCGATCACTCTGCCAAGGGCGGTGTCCCGTCGATCGACGTCGCGGATCGCGGCGGCGAGCAGCTCCGCCCGGTCGAGGTCCCCGATGGAGACCGCGGCCTCGACCAGTGCACCGAGTGTGTTGTCGCGGGTGGGCTGGTCGTGCACCGCCGCCATCGTCGTGTCCTGGGCTTCGGCGAGCAGCGTCTCGGCTTCCTTTAGGCGCTTGTCCTTGAGGAGTTCGGTGATCAAAAGTTGGCGCGCGGCGACGCCGTGGGAAGCGCCGGAGATCGAGGACACGATGAGCCGCGCTTGGTCGAGATCGCCGGCTTCGGCCAGCGCGGCGACCAACTGGAGGAGCACCCGATCCCGCCCGAGTGCGTCGACGTCCACGCGGGCCAGCCGTTCGCTCCGGCGAACGGCGGCTTCGGCCCGTTGCCGATCACCGCGGGCGACCGCCGCGCGAGCCACCGCCGACCACGCCAGGCTCTGGCCGACCTGGTCGACCAGGGATCCGGCCAGCGCCTCGGCCGCGTCGAGGTCACCGGCCGCGGCGGCCGTCCTGAGCACCGGCAGCATCGCCTCGCCCCGCCGTTCGGGCGACACGACGGCCCGCGCCAGCGCCTCGGCCCGGCGGCGGTCGCCCACCGCGACCGCCGCCCGCACGATCCACCCGAACGCCTCCCCCTGGTCCTCCAGGTCCTCGATCGACCGGGCCGACGCCTCCGCCGCCGCGAACAGCCGTTCCACCCGGGCGGGTCGGTCCGCCGCCCGCGCCGCCCGCACCAGCCACGGCAGCGCCTGGCTCTGGCGGACCCGGTCCGAGGTGAAGTCCACCGACTGTTCCGCCTGGTCCAGGCAGCGCGTGATCCGTGCGAAGTCGCCGACCGCGTGCGCCGCGCCGACGAGCGTGCCCAAGGCCCGCGCGTGGTGCCGGACGTCCTCGATGAGCGCGGCGACGGTTTCGGCCTGCTCCAGGTCGCCCACCGCCACGGCGGCGTCGACCGCCCAGAGCATCGCCCGCGTCCGGTCCAGGTGCTCCGTCCACCGCAGCACGTCACCGGACACCTCGTGAGCAGATGTGGTGGAGGCGTTCATCACCGCTCGGGTTAGCGAACCTCCCTTCCGGCTGGGAACGCCGAGCGCGCGAGCCACCCTTGCCTGGCTCCGCGCGCGTCGTCTGGATTCGACGATCCAGCCCGCTGTCTTCTCCGCCCGATCCGGGTGACCTCGGCGTATCAGCTCCGCGACGATGGAGTCGAGCGCCCAACCCTGTGCGACGGGGTCCTTGATGCGCCGGGCGACCGCTGCCACCGGGTGGAGGTCGTCCTGCGTGAGAGCCGCCCTCACGACGGACAACTGCGCCAAGGCGAGTTGCCGTGGGTCGGCGATGCGGGACGCCGTCTCTCGTGCCGCGGTCAGCTCCCGCCGGACGGCCAGCGCTTCGACCACGTGGCGCAGCGCCTCGCCGGACGCCTGCCGATCCGCGATCGACTCGGCGAGCACCGCCGCGTGGTCGAGTTCGCCGAGCAGGATCCACGACCGCACGACGGACTTCCGCGCCCACAACCCCGGGACCGCCTCCTCCGCTACCCGGAGCATCGCCCTGGCCCGGTCGAGGTCGCCGAGCCGGACCACCTCCGCCACCACCGACCGCAGTGCGTGGTCGCGGGTGCGCCCGCGTGGGATCGAACCCGCCAGCGCCTCGGCGCGGCTGATGTTCCCGAGCGAGGCCCACAGCGCGGGCAGCCAGTGGGGGAGGCGGGCGTTGCGGCTCATCAGGTGGTCGCGGTGGATCGCGAGGCGGGCCAGGGAGACCAGGTCCGGGTGGTGGTCCGCGAGCAGCGCGCGCTGCGTGGTCGCGATCTCCTCCAGCGCCGCGAGGTCGCCTCCGGACTGGTCGAGCATTCGGTTGTGGCGGACCGGATCGGTGCTGTGGGCGACCATCCGGGGCACATCGCCGGTCGCGGCGAGCATGGCGTGGTAGCCGCGCAACAGGTATTCGGGGGTGTCCGCGGGCCAGTCGCGCGCCCGGTAGGTCCGCGCCCACTCGTGTAATCGGTCGCGGTAGCCCGACAGCCGAGGCCCCAGCATCGCGACGGCGGTGACGTGCAGCTCCTCGTGGCCCAGCAGGTAGACGTCCGGGGCCGCGCGTGGCCGGTAGTGGCTGTCGCGGCGGGTGAAGCTGCGGCCGGTCACCGTTTTCAGGTGGTCGTCGATCGACCACGGGGACTCGCCGGTCAGGTCGGCCAGGTCGGTGGCGGTGAGGCCGCCTCCGGCGGCGGTGAGCAGGCCCAGCAGGTCCTGTTCGGTCGGAGTGCCGTGCAGGAGGCCCTTCAGGTCGCGCTCCATGTCCACGCGCTTGGCCTGCGCCTGCGGCGACGGCGCCAGCGGCCGGATGATCGCCGGGTCGCGCAACGGGTGGCCGTCGGGGACGTCGTCCGGGATCGGCGGGTCCGGGCGGCCGGTGACGATGACCTTCAGGCCGGGCGGCGGGACGGGGAGCAGGGCGGCGATGCTGTGCGCGTCGGGGCTGGTGGTGACGCCGCGGTCCTCGTCCAGGCCGTCGACCAGCAGGACGAGGTGCTCGCCGCGTTCGGCGCAGGTGGCGGCGGCTTCTTCGAGCAGGCCGTGCAGGTGTCCTTCGCGGGTCGCCTCGGTGAGCAGCGGCGGCATGGCCTGGCCGAGCAGGGCCACCAACTGTTCCAGGACGTTCTCCACGAACGCGGTGCGGGTGTTCTGCCCGGCCAGGCGCGCGGTGACGAAGAACGACACCACCCGCACGCCGGGCGGCGGGTTCAGCGCGAACCACGAGACGAGGGCCGACTTGCCCGACCACGCCGGGGCGCGCCACCAGCGGTAGCCGGTCCCGGTGGCGCAGAACGCCGCCAGCTCGTCCAGCTCGGCCGCCCGGCCGACCAGGTCCGCGGGTGCGATCTTGCGGACCTGGTGCAGGTAGCGGGTGAGGACCGGGGTGCTGGCGACCAGGTTGACCGACCGGGCCTGCACGACGTCGCCGAAGACCGTGCCGGATACGGAGTTGAGCACGGCCGGCACGCCGGGTGGCGACGTGCCGGCCGGGGGTTCGCTGCTCACCGGTCGATCATCCCGCAGGAGCGGAGGGGTCAGGCGTTGCCGTCGAACAGGCTCGTCACCGAGCCGTCCTCGAACACCTCCTGGATCACCCGCGCCAGCAGCGGCGCGATGGGCAGCACGGTCATCGCGTCGAACCGCTTCTCCGCCGGGATCGGCAGGGTGTCGGTGAACACGACCTCGCGGGCACCGCACGCCTGCAGCCGCTCCACCGCCGGCCCGGACAGCACCGGGTGCGTGGCCGCGATGACCACGTCCGACGCGCCCTCCGCCAGGAGCTGCTCCACGGCCTTGGTGATCGTCCCACCGGTGTCGATCATGTCGTCGATCACGACGCACAGCCGGCCGCTCACCTGGCCGACCACCCGGTTCGCCACGACCTCGTTGGGGCGCAACGGGTCGCGCGTCTTGTGGATGAACGCGATCGGCGTGCCGCCGAGGGTGTCGGCCCACTTCTCGGCCAG
Organism: Actinosynnema sp. CS-041913; assembly: GCF_050942485.1. Classification (NCBI taxonomy): domain Bacteria; kingdom Bacillati; phylum Actinomycetota; class Actinomycetes; order Pseudonocardiales; family Pseudonocardiaceae; genus Actinosynnema; species Actinosynnema sp. CS-041913. The sequence continues at coordinate 779,233 of NZ_CP192037.1, forward strand.
CTTGGTCCGCCCGGCGTCCGGGGACACGATGGTCAGGTCCTGGCCGGCGTACTTGTGGCGGATGTGGTCCGCCAGCAGCGGCATCGCCCACAGGTGGTCCACCGGGCCGTCGAAGAAGCCCTGGATCTGGGCCGTGTGCAGGTCGACGGCGACCAGGCGGTCCGCACCCGCCGTCTTGAACAGGTCCGCCACCAGGCGGGCCGAGATCGGCTCACGGCCGCGGTGCTTCTTGTCCTGCCGGGCGTACGGGTAGAACGGCATGATCACGGTGATGCGTTTCGCGGACGCCCGTTTCAGCGCGTCCACCATGATCAACTGCTCCATCAGCCACTGGTTGATGGGCGCGCAGTGCGACTGGATGACGAACGCGTCGCAGCCGCGCACGGACTCCTCGAACCGGACGAAGATCTCGCCGTTCGCGAAGTCGTACGCCGACTGCGGGGTCACCGACACGTTGAGGTGCTTGGCCACCTGCTCGGTCAGCTCCGGGTAGGCGCGCCCGCCGAAGAGCATCAGGTTCTTCTTGGGTGTCCCGGGCATGGTGGGGTTCACGGTCAGCGCCCTTCCTCGGTTGTCTCGGCGTTCTGCGGTGCCGACGCCTGCTGCGCCGCCTCGGCGGCCGGGGTGCCGGGCCTGCGTCGTGCCACCCAGCCGTCCAGGTTGCGCTGCGGGCCGCCGGACACGGCCAGCGCGCCGGGGGGTACGTCCCTGCGGACCACCGTGCCGGCACCGGTGTACGCGCCGTCCCCGACTGTGACAGGGGCGACGAACATGTTGTCGGAACCGGTCCTGGCGTGAGAACCGATGACGGTGCGGTGCTTGTTCACGCCGTCGTAGTTCACGGTGACGCTGGCCGCCCCGATGTTCGAGTGCTCGCCGATGGTGGCGTCGCCGATGTAGCTCAGGTGGGGCACCTTGCTGCCGGCGCCGATGTCGGAGTTCTTGGTCTCGACGAACGTCCCGATCTTGCCGTCCGCGCCCAGCCGCGTGCCGGGGCGCAGGTAGGCGAACGGCCCGACGGACGCGCCCGCGCCGATCTCCGCGCCGGACCCGTGGGTGCGCACGACGGTCGCGCCCGCCCCGACGGAGCAGGCGCTCAGCGTCGTGTCCGGCCCGACGACCGCGCCTTCGCCGACCACCGTGCCGTCCCGTAGCTGCACGCCCGGCTCGATCAGCGCGTCCCGCCCGAGCTGCACGTCGGCGTCCAGCCACGTGGTGGCCGGGTCGACCACGGTCACGCCCGCGCGCATCCACCGCTCGACGGTCCGGCGGTTCAGCTCGGCGCCCAGCCGGGCGAGCTGCACCCGGTCGTTCACGCCCTCGACCAGCCACGCGTCGTCCGTCACGACCGCGCCCACCCGCCGGCCGTCGGCCCGCGCGACGGACAGCACGTCGGTCAGGTACAGCTCGCCCTGCGCGTTGTCGGTCGAGATCCGCGCCAGGGCGTCGCGCAGCACCGCCGCGTCGAACGCGTACACCCCGGAGTTGATCTCCTTGATGGCCCGCTCGACCGCCGAGGCGTCCTTCTGCTCGACGATCCCCTCGACCTCGCCGGACGCGGAGCGCACGATCCGGCCGTAGCCCGTGGGGTCGGGCACGACGGCGGTCAGGACGGTCACCGCGTTGCCCGCCGCGCCGTGGTGGACCAGCAGGTCGCCCAGCGTCGCGGCGTCGAGCAGGGGCGTGTCGCCGTAGGTCACGACGACCGTGCCGCCCAGGTCGGCGGGCAGCTCGGCGAGGCCGCAGGCCACCGCGTGCCCGGTGCCCTTCTGCTCCTCCTGCACCGCGACGGTGACCTTGCGGTCCAGTGCCGTGGACAGGCTGTCGAGGTGTTGGGTCACCGCGGCACGACCGTGCCCGACGACGACCGCGAGGTGATCCGGATCTGTCCCCGCGGCGGCGCGGACCGCGTGCTCCACGAGGGAGCGACCGGCGATCCGGTGCAACACCTTGGGGGTGGCTGAACGCATGCGGGTGCCTTCACCCGCCGCGAGGACGATCGTGCTGACTGGGGTGGGAACACCCTCGACCATCAGCGCTCTCCCTAGCTGACCGAAGTGCGTGCCTGCCAGCGGGAAAGCCTGGCTCCCGCCAGGTGCTGATACTAAGCCTCTGAGGACGACTCGCCTTCCACGGCGGCAACCTGGCAGCCACCTCTGCGTTTCGCCAGGTACATCGCGGAGTCGGCGCGGGCGAGCGCCTGGTTGGCCGATTCGCGGGTGCGGACCGAGATCACGCCGACCGACAGCGTCACCCCCCGCGAGAGGTCGGAAGGCAAGTCCGCCACCGCTTCCACGGCTCTGCCGAGGGCCGCCTCGGCGGCGTTCAGGGGCGCGCCGGGCAGCAGCACGACGAACTCGTCGCCCCCGTACCGGGCCACCAGGTCGTCCCCGCGCAGGGCCTGCCGGAGTGTGCTCGCAATCACCCGCAGGACGTCGTCACCCTCGGCGTGCGAGTGCTTGTCGTTGACCACCTTGAACCCGTCCAGGTCGACCAGCGCGATCGCCATCGGGTGGGTCTGCGCGTTGATCAGCGCCCCGAGCCGGTCGTCCAGCGCGCGCCGGTTGGGCAGCCCGGTCAGCGGGTCCTGCAACGCCTGCTGCGCGATCGCGCCGTGCGCGCGGGTCAGCCGTTCGTGGTCGCGCCGGGTGACCAGGGTGGCGGTGCGGGCCTCCTGCATCTGCCACAGCTCCACCTCCAGCGCGTTCGCGTAGGACTGCAACGCGGAGATGGTGTGCTCGCCGTGCGGGCCGGATAGCTGCGCGTACTCGCGCACCAGGCACAGCATCAGCGTCGGCTCGGACGTGTCGTGCTCCAGCCGGGAGCGGGCGTCGGCGAGCACCTGCAACGCCTGCTGCGGCAGCTCCTCCAGCTCCAGGCAGCGGGAGAGCGCGATGGACACGATGATCAGCTCGCGGGCGTACATGGACAGCTCGCGCAGCCGCCACAGCGGCGCGATGTGCTCCGGGCCGGGCTTGGCCAGCGCGTGCGCCCCGCCGATGATCGGCACCTGCTCGGCGGCCGACCGGTCCCGCCGGCCGGGGTGCAGGGACTCGCGGAACGGCCCCTCGACGGCCTCGGCGATGGCGGACGCGGTCGCGAACTTGGCCGCCGCCTCCTCCACGTTCTCCACCCGCTCCAGCCGCAGGCCCCAGCCGATCAGCATCCGGGCCCGGTTCATCAGGTGGAGGTAGATCAGGTGCGGCCCCGCGCTGTCCCGGATCGCGTTGTGCGCCCTGGCCAGCACCGCGTCGGCCATCTCGTAGACGCCGAGCTGGGTCAGCACCAGCCCGGTGCTCTGCAGCGCGTTGGCCAGCATCCGGTCCCAGGTGCGCTTGTCCAGCATCGGGTCCGGGGTGAGGTCCTCCTCCAGCATGGCCAGGCCGCTGGCCACCTCGGTGAGCGCCTTGTCCTCGAACCCGCCGAACAGGTAGCGCCGGCCGCGCAGGGCGTGCGCCTCGGCCTCCAGCACGATCAGGCCGTGCCGCCGGGTGTGCGCGAGCAGCTCGTCCAGCATGGTGTCGGACAGGTCCACGAGGCCGGGCGTGACCAGCCGGACGACGGCCGCCGCGCGGAGGAGCTGGCCGACGATCCGGGGTTCGCCGCGGGCCTGGGCCTCGGCGAGCAGCTCGTCCACCTCGTGGCACGCGTCGAGCTGGTCCGAGAGGTGGCTGCTCTGGGCCACGGCCACGAGTTCGCTCGCGCGGCCGACCAGCCACGCGTCGGACATCTCGTGGAGCGTCGGCACCACGTTGCCCTGCTCGTCAACCGCTTCCTCGTGCAGCGACCCACACCCCCCAGGCAGACGCAGGGTGGCCGGGACCGGTAGGACTCGGCCGTTCTCGCTCCGCCACCAGGATTCGAACCTGGACCATCGGAACCAAAATCCGAGGTGCTGCCTTTACACCATGGCGGAACGGGCGGAGGTCTCCCTCTGCCGCGCGAACACATGTTGTCACGACTGGTCCCCGAAGGTCAGCAGCACCACTCAACTGGCGGCAATCCGTCGGTAATTCGATCATGACAGTACGTGTTTCCGCAGCTCAGGTCGATCTCGGCCGAGGCAACCCGAAATCCGGTCACAGCTTGCGCACAGCTCGCCGGGCCGGTGTTCCGGGCGGTCGGCGCGATAAGGCGCCGCGAGAGCGGGTAGCCCCTCCTCGTGCACGGACCCCCCTGTGCCCCGAAGCACAGTGATTCGGGACTCCGCCGGCGCGACCGCCGTGTCACTCGATCCGGTGGTTGTGCCGGTGGAGTCCGGACGAGCCCGCGCCACCGACACGCCCGAGATCCTGAGAACACGCCATGAGTTTGCCCGCGACTCTGGCGGCACAAGGCCAGCCTAACTTACGCTGCCGTAAGTTACGGTCCCGTAGGTAGCCCCGAAACAACCAAGAGGTACACGTATGACCAGCACCCTTGAGAGCAGGTCCACGCCGCCCGGTCCCGACAAGGGGCCCAAGCCGATGATCGACGGCCGTCGCGGCCACGTAGAGCAGTTGGGCGTCTACGTGTTCGTCATCGTGCCGTTCCTGGCGCTGCTCGCGGCTGTGCCGTTCGCCTGGGGCTGGGGGCTGGGCTGGGTCGACGTCGCGCTGTTCGTGGCGTTCTACTACCTGTCCGGCCTCGGCGTGACGATCGGATACCACCGGTACTTCACGCACGGCTCGTTCAAGGCGAACCGGCCACTCAAGATCGCCCTGGCCATCGCGGGCAGCATGGCGTTGCAGGGCCCGGTGATCGTCTGGGTCGCCGACCACCGCCGCCACCACGCGTTCTCCGACCGCGAGGGCGACCCGCACTCGCCGTGGCTGTTCGGCAACGGCCCGGTCGCGCTGGCCAAGGGTTTCTGGCACGCCCACATGGGCTGGCTGTTCGAGCGCGACAAGACCAACGCGCAGCGCTTCGCGCCGGACCTGCTGGCCGACGAGGACCTCGTCAAGATCGACAAGCTGTTCTGGCTGTGGACCATCATCAGCCTGCTCGCCCCCGCCGCGCTGGGCGGCCTGATCACCATGTCGTGGGCCGGCGCGCTGTCCGCGTTCTTCTGGGCGGGCTTCGTCCGGGTGGCGTTCCTGCACCACGTGACGTGGTCGGTCAACTCGATCTGCCACATGGTCGGCGACCGCCCGTTCGCGGCCCGCGACCGCTCCGCGAACGTGTGGGCGCTGGCGATCCTGTCCTTCGGCGAGTCGTGGCACAACCTGCACCACGCCGACCCGACGTGCGCCCGGCACGGCGTGAAGCGCGGCCAGATCGACACCTCCGCGAGGTTGATCTGGCTGTTCGAGAAGTTCGGCTGGGCGACCAACGTGCGCTGGCCCAACGAGCAGCGCCTCGCGCGCATCAGCGTCAAGAAGTAGCCCTTGACCCGCCCCTCGCCCCCGCGGCGGGGGGCGGGTGTTTAGGGTGACCCGGATGGCGGGCAGACGGCGCGATGGCGACACCCCGGTCCCGCGCGTGCGGATGACCGGCAAGGAGCGGCGCGAGCAGCTCCTCGACGTCGCGCGGGCGCTGTTCGCGGAGAAGGGCTTCGAGGTCACCTCGATCGAGGAGATCGCCCACCGGGCGGGCGTGTCCAAACCGGTGGTGTACGAGCACTTCGGCGGCAAGGAAGGCATCTACGCGGTCGTGGTGGACCGCGAGATGCAGTACCTGATGGACCACATCGTCAACGCCCTGTCCGGCGGGCACCCGCGCGAGCTGCTGGAACAGGCCGCGTGCGCGCTGCTCGACTACATCGAGGGCTCCACGGACGGCTTCCGGATCCTGGTGCGCGACTCGCCGGTGGCGTCGTCGACCGGGACGTTCTCGTCGCTGCTCAACGACATCGCCTCGCAGGTCGAGTCGATCCTGGGACTGCACTTCTCGCGGCAGGGCTACGACCGGAAGCTGGCGGCGCTGTACAGCCAGGCGCTGGTGGGGATGGTCGCGCTGACCGGCCAGTGGTGGCTGGAGGTGCGCAAGCCGAAGAAGGACGAGGTCGCGGCGCACCTGGTCAACCTGGCCTGGAAGGGCTTGTCGCACATGGACCACAAGCCCCGGCTGCGCACCCGCCGCTGACTCAGCCCCGGGTCACCCGGAGGATCTTGTCGTCCGACCCGTTGGACGTGGTCACGTACAGGGCGCCGTCCGGGCCGAGTTCCGCGCCCCGCAGGCGGCCGTACGCGCCGTCGAGCTGTTCGGGGATCGAGACGGAGTGCACGCCGCCCTCCGCCGTGACGGTGAACAGCAGCACCTTGGAGCCCTTGAGCGCGGTCACGGCCAGGACGCCGGTCATGTCGCCCCACTGCTCGCCGGCGAGGAAGACCGCGTCGCAGATCGCCTCGGTCGGGCTGCCGGACGACCACACGGCGGGCACGGCGTCGGGGAAGCGTTCGAGGTCGGTCATCGGGACGTCCTCGTCGTACCGGTCGACCGTGCCGCCCTGCGACGGATCCCAGCCGTAGTTCGCGCCGGCCTTGAGGACGTTCACCTCGTCGTCCACGTCGGGCCCGTGCTCGGCGGCGAGCACCAGACCGTCCTGCCGGACGGCGATGCCCTGGACGTTGCGGTGCCCGTAGGTGTGCACGCCGCCCTCACCGGTGGCGAGGTCGAGCCTGAGCACCTTGCCGCCGAGGTTGGCGGGGTCCTGCGAGAACGAGGCGCGGGCGGTGTCCCCGGTGCCGACGAGCAGCTTGCCGTCCTTGTCCAGGGTCAGGCGGCAGCCCGAGTGCCGTCCGCTGGGGTTCGTCGGCAGGCCGGCCTTGAGCGGGTCCTTCACGCGCTTGGCCTCGGCGCCGTCCAGTTCCCAGGTGACCAGCCGGATGTCACTCGATGTGTTGAAACACGTGGTGAACCTCTTGGTGGTCGCGAAGTCGGGGTGCACCACCAGCCCCATGAGCCCGCCTTCGCCACGGGCGACGACGTCCCCGAGGTCGGCCTTCACCTCGGTCCGACGGCCCTGCTCGACCAGCGCGAGCCTGCCCGGCCGTTCGGTGACCAGCACCCGGCCGTCGGGGAGGAAGCCGAGTTCCCAGGGGTGCGTGAAGCCGGTGGCCACCACGTCGACCTTGATCTCCTTGGGCGCCTCACCGGCCGGGGCACTGCCTCCGGCCGGCGCGTTCGAACACCCCGCGAGCAGCAACACGGCAGCGAACCCGACAATCCGGCGCATGGCGTCCAGCATGCCAAGGAAGGTGTGAACTCACCCTACGGCCGGTCGTCGCCGAGCCTGCCGAACAGGTGGTGACGTGGCCGGCGCACGCTCTCCGCGATGACCCGGGCCATCCCGCCGGCCCCGAGCGCGCTCGACACCGCCACCCGGTCGCTCAGCCCGGGACGGATCTCCTCCAGCTTCTCCGGCGACACCCCGTGCAGCACGAGGAAGACCTCGGCCCGCGCCAGCGCCTCGTACTCCAGCTCGGTCCACCGCCGGCCGAAGTAGCGCTCGCTCAGCACCACGATCCCGTACCGGGACGACCGGATGCCGAACCCGATCACGGTCGCGAGGTCGTCGCGGGGCGCCACGAACCGCTGGTCGATCCACACCCGGAAACCCTCGGCCCGCAACGCGGCGGCGAGCGGCGCGGCCACGTCGTCGGTGTCCGCACTCGCGTGGCTGACGAAGAAGTCGTACCGGCCCGCGCTGATCGGGAAGACCCGCGAGTCGTGCTCGACGAGGTCGTGGTCCTCGCCGTCGGTGGCGATCCGCAGGCCGTCGAAGTCGTGCCACTCGTGTTCGAGCGGCCGGTAGGCCTCCTCGATGTCGCACCCCAGCGCCCGGAAGCGGTCGAGCCCGCCCGGCTCGGCGGCGACCCGGCGCAGGAACACCGGCGGGACGACCACCGCGCCCGCCACCACGGCGTCGGTCAGGTCGCTGTTGTACACGTGGACGCCGTCCAGCGTGGCCCGCGACAGGTCGGCCGCGCGGAGGCTGGAGAACCTGATCCGCGACTGCCGGGCGAACACACCCCGCAGCGACGCGTGCCGCAGGGCGACCCACTTGAAGTCGCTGCCCTTCAGCTCGGCGCCGGCCAACTCGGACCGGTCGAGCAGCACGTCTTCGGCCGTCACCCCGTTCACCAGTGCCCCGGACAACCGCGCGCCCCGCAGGTCCACCCGTTCCAGCACCGCCCCGTTGAGGTCGACGTCCCGCAGGTCGATGCCGGGCAGGGTGGCGTTGCGGATGCGCACGTGCGTCAGGTCGACCGGCCGCCGCAGCCCCGCGCGCCCCGCGTTCCAGCCCGCCACGCCCTCGGTCAGCAGCCTGATCGCATCGAGGTCCGCCATCCGCCCGCTCCTCGCGCCGCGTCCCGGGTGGCCGGTCGCCGTGGTCGGCCCGGACCCGGTGTGGTCCACGTCTCCAGCTTGGACCAGGTGGCGCCGCGTCGGGTAATCGGCGCGCAGGGTGCCCGGGAAGGGACGTAGGCTGGTGGCGAGCACCCCTCCGGTGGGCACAAGGTCCCGGGCAGGGGTCTGTCCTCGTTGCCTTGGGAGCCACGCAATGCCCCAGCCCGGCCCGCTGTCCGGCCTGCTGACCGCCGTCCTGTCCGACAAGGCGCTGAGCGCCCTCATCGACTCCACCGGCGTGCCGTCGCTGGAGCTGGAAGGCGCGCCTGCCGCCAGGCCGCTGGTCGTCGCCGCCCTGGCGCGCCGGACGCCGGTGCTGGCCGTCACCGCCACCGGGCGGGAGGCGGACGAGCTGACGAGTGTCCTGTGCGACCTGATCGGGCCCGACGCGGTGGCGATCTTCCCCAGTTGGGAGACGCTGCCGCACGAGCGCCTGTCGCCCCGGGCCGACACGGTGGGCGCCCGGCTCCAGGTGTTGCGGCGGCTGCGGCATCCCGGGGACCACCCGCTGCGGGTCGTCGTCGCGACCATCCGCAGTCTCATCCAGCCCATGGCGCCGAACCTGGGCGACCTCAAGCCGGTGGACCTGAAGGTCGGGGACGAGCACGACTTCGAGAAGCTGCTGACCGACCTCACCGAACTGGCGTACGGCCGGGTGGACATGGTCGAGAAGCGCGGCGAGTTCGCGGTCCGCGGTGGCATCCTCGACGTCTTCCCGCCGACCGCCGAGCACCCGCTGCGGGTCGAGTTCTGGGGCGACGAGGTCAGTGAGATCCGGCCCTTCTCGGTCGCCGACCAGCGCTCGCTGCCCCAGCAGGTCGACGGGTTCACCGCGCCGCCGTGCCGGGAGCTGCTACTCACCGACCGGGTGAAGACGAGGGCCGCCGAACTCGCCCTCGAACACGAGGGGGACGCCCAGCTCGTCGAGATGCTGGACAAGATCGCCAGCGGCATCCCGTCCGAGGGCATGGAGGCGCTCATCCCGGCGTTGTGCGAGGGGGAGTTGCAGCTCCTCACCGACGTCGTCCCGGACGGCACGCACGTCCTGCTCAACGACCCCGAGAAGATCCGCGCCCGTGCCCACGACCTGGTGCGCACCGGCCAGGAGTTCCTGGAAGCGTCCTGGATGGCGGCGGCCGGCGGCGGGAAGGCCCCGATCGACCTCGGCGCGTCGGCCTACCGGAGCCTGGCCGAGGTCGCGGACACCGCCAAGGCCAAGGGGCGGCCGTGGTGGACGCTGAGCCGGCTCACCTCCGAGGGCACGGACGTGCTGCGGCTGGAGTTCAAGCACGTCGAGGCCTACCAGGGCGACATCGACCGGGCGTTCGCCGACCTGCGGGCGCACACCGCGTCCGGCGGCACGGCGGTGCTGGTCGTGCCCGGAGCGGGCACCGCCCAGCGCGCGGTCGAGCAGCTAGCGGACGCCGAGGTGCCCGCGCTGCTGGCCGAAACCCTGGACAAAGCGCCGAAGCCGGGCGCCGTCACGGTGGTCCGGGGCACGTTGGAGGACGGCTTCTCGCTGCCCGAACTGGCCTTGGTGGTACTCACCGAGACCGACCTGACCGGCGGACGCGGCGGAACGTCCACGAAGGACATGCGCCGGATGCCGTCGCGCCGCCGCAACGCGGTGGACCCGCTGGCGCTGCGGCCCGGCGACTACGTGGTGCACGAGCAGCACGGCATCGGCAAGTACGTGGAGATGGTGCAGCGCACGGTCGCCGGCGCGACCCGCGAGTACCTGGTGCTGGAGTACGCCTCGTCCAAGCGCGGCCAGCCCGGCGACCGGCTGTTCGTGCCGACCGACCAGCTCGACGAGGTGTCCCGGTACGTCGGCGGCGAGCTGCCCACCCTCAACCGGCTCGGCGGCAGCGACTGGAAGAACACCAAGGCCAAGGCGCGCAAGGCGGTCAAGCAGATCGCGGCCGAGCTGGTGCAGCTCTACGCCGCCCGCCAGGCCGCGCCCGGCCACGCCTTCGCGCCGGACACCCCGTGGCAACGGGAGCTGGAGGACGCGTTCCCGTTCACCGAGACGATCGACCAGATGGCGGCGATCGACGAGGTCAAGGCCGACATGGAGCGCACGGTCCCGATGGACCGGGTGATCTGCGGCGACGTCGGCTACGGCAAGACCGAGATCGGTGTGCGCGCGGCGTTCAAGGCGGTGCAGGACGGCAAGCAGGTCGTGGTGCTGGTGCCGACCACGCTGCTCGCCCAGCAGCACCTCAACACGTTCCACGAGCGGATGCGCGCGTTCCCGGTGAACGTCAAGGGCCTGTCCCGGTTCACCGACCCGGCGGAGGCCGAGCAGGTCATCGCGGGCCTCGCCGACGGCGAGGTGGACATCGTCATCGGCACCCACCGGCTGTTGCAGAAAGGCTTGCGGTACAAGGACCTCGGCCTGGTCATCGTGGACGAGGAGCAGCGGTTCGGCGTCGAGCACAAGGAGCACATCAAGGCGCTCCGCACGCACGTCGACGTGCTCACCATGTCCGCGACGCCCATCCCGCGCACGCTGGAGATGTCCCTGGCGGGCATCCGGGAGATGTCCACGATCCTCACCCCGCCCGAGGAGCGCCACCCGATCCTGACCTACGTCGGCGGCTACGACGAGAAGCAGGTCGGCGCGGCCATCCGCCGCGAGCTGCTGCGCGACGGCCAGGTGTTCTACGTGCACAACCGGGTGTCGTCCATCGAGAAGGCCGCCCGGCGCATCCGCGACCTGGTGCCGGAGGCCCGCGTGGTCACCGCGCACGGCCAGTTGAACGAGGACAAGCTGGAGAAGATCATCGAAGGCTTCTGGGAACGCGAGTACGACGTGCTGGTGTGCACGACGATCGTGGAAACCGGCCTGGACATCTCCAACGCCAACACGCTCATCGTGGAGCGCGGCGACCTGCTCGGCCTGTCCCAGCTCCACCAGCTCCGGGGTCGGGTCGGCCGCGGCCGGGACCGCGGCTACGCCTACTTCCTGTACCCGCCGGAAGCGCCGCTGACCGAGACCGCGCACGACCGGCTCGCCACCATCGCGCAGAACACCGAGCTGGGCGCGGGCATGGCGGTCGCGATGAAGGACCTGGAGATCCGCGGCGCGGGCAACATCCTGGGCGCGGAGCAGTCCGGCCACATCGCCGGCGTCGGCTTCGACCTGTACGTCCGGCTGGTCGGCGAGGCCGTGGAGGCGTTCCGGCGGCACGCGGGCGCGGAGACCGAGGGCGAGGAGGAGCTGGCCGAGGTCCGCGTCGACCTGCCGGTGGACGCGCACATCCCGCACGACTACGTGCCCGGCGAGCGCCTGCGGTTGGAGGCGTACCGGAAGATCGCGGCGGCCGGCGACGGCGAGGCGCTGCAGGCGGTGTGGGACGAGCTGAAGGACCGCTACGGCGCACCGCCGCTGCCGGTGGAGCGGCTGCTCGCGGTCGCCCGGTTCCGCCAGACGTGCCGGGCGCACGGCGTGACGGAAGTGGTGGTGCAGGGCCCGTCGATCCGGTTCGCGCCGTTGGAGCTGAAGGATTCGCAGTTGGTGCGGCTGCGCCGGCTGTACCCGAAGGCGGTGCACAAGCTCGCCGCGAACACCGTCAGCGTGCCTAGGCCGACGGAAGGAGCGGCCGGCGGCCGGATGGGCGCACCCGTGCTGCGCGACCAGGAACTGCTCGACTGGTGCGCGCACTTCCTGGCGTCCTTGGCGGGTACTCCCGTGAGTCCGGTCACTGGTTCGTGAGAGGGTAACGGCCGTGAGGACTGTGCAGAGGCGCTTCACCCTGGTCGGCGCGGCCGTCGCACTGCTGGTGGCGGGCTGCGGTACCGGCCCCAGCCAGGTGGGCTCGGCCGCCATCATCGGCGACACCGTGATCCCGCTGGAGCAGGTCCAGCAGCGCTTGGACGTCGTGCTGAAGAAGGAGCCCGAGGCCCAGAAGCTGCACGAGCAGCGCAAGCTCGACCAGGTGTCCCGCCAGCTCGTGACCCTGGGCGTGCAGCACGAGCTGATCGAGCGGGCCGCGCAGCGCGAGGGCGTCACCGTGTCCGAGGAGGCGGTGACGGAGTCCGTGGAGAACGCGGGCGGCCCGGACACGGCCTCGCAGAACACCGTCTACGACGCGACCACGTTCCGCGAGCGGGCCAAGGACCAGTTGCTGCTGGTCGAGCTGGCGCGCAAGTACGTGGACAAGATGGAAGTCACCTTCGACTACTTCTTCACGAAGGACAACAAGGACGCCATCGCGAAGGCCAAGCAGATCGCGGTCGACCCGTCGAAGATGGCCGAGTTCGTCCGCTCCGGTCCGCAGGGCCCGGAGGGGCAGCAGCTCTCGAAGGTCGGGCAGAAGGTCCGCTCGGCGGAGTCCCCGCAGGCGGCCGGCTCGCCCCTGTTCGGCGTCGACCCGGGCACGGTCGTGGCGTTCGCGCCGGACCCCGGCAGCGCGCAGTGGATCGTCGCTTACGTGACGGAGCGGGATGACGACGCCACTTCCACTGGCGAGTCGTCCACGGAGCAGTTGACGCCCCAGTTGCTGGAGCAGATCGGGTTGCGCCTGGTGCTCCGGCTGGCCGGCGACCCCGAGATCCGCGTGAACCCGAGGTACGGCGTGTGGGACACCACGGCGATCTCGGTGGCCCCGGGTGAAGAGGAGCTGTCGGGCTTCCAGGCGGTCGTCCGCCAGCCGAAGTCGTGACTGGTTCTGCTCATTCCGATCGGTCCGTGTCCGATTCGAGTGTGACGAACACCGTCGTGCTGCTCGGCTCCGAGCACGACTCGGTGCTGCCCGCCGCCGCGCTGCCCGCTCTGCGGGACGCGGCGGCGGTGTTCGCCGCGGATGACCTCGACCAGGCGTATTGGGGTGCGCTGGGCGCGGCTCCGGTGTCGCCGGTCGACGGCCCGATCGTCTACCTGACGGTGAGCCTGGACGATTCCTATGCCCGTGCCCTCGTGACGGACGGCGCGGTGGTGGTGCGCAACCCGGCGGGCACCGCGCTGGTCGGCGCCGTCTCCGTGATGGACCGCCTGCGCTCGCCCGGCGGATGCCCGTGGGACGCCGAACAGGACCACAAGTCCCTGCGCCAGTACCTGGTCGAGGAAACCTACGAGCTGTGGGACGCCATCGAGGACGGCGACCGCGCGGCCCTGCGCGAGGAACTGGGCGACGTCCTGCTGCAAGTCCTGTTCCACGCCCGGATCGCGGCCGAGGACGTCGACCCGTTCGGCATCGACGAGGTGGCCGGCGACCTGGTGGCGAAACTGGTCGGCCGCCACCCGCACGTGTTCGAGGGGAATGACCCGGCGGTCCGCGACGCGACCACCCAGCAGCATCGCTGGGAGGAGCTGAAGCAGGCGGAGAAGCAGCGCGAGTCCAGCGTGGACGGCGTGGCTTCCGGCCAGCCGGCGGTCGCTTTGGCCGGCAAACTCGCCCAACGGACCGCTCGCGCCGGCCTTCCGGTGGACCTGCTGCCCGAGGGCGACGACACGGGTGCGACTCTGTTCGCGGTGGCCGCGCTGGCGAAACTGGCCGGCGAGGACCCCGAGACCGAACTGCGGGCCGTGGCCCGTGCGTTCGAGTCTCGCGTGAGGTCGGCCGAGAAGGCCGCCCGTGCCGCCGGGATCACCCGGCTGAGCGCCGAGGACTGGCGCGCCTACTGGCCCGCTTGAGCGTTCTCGAACTCTTGCAGCGCCTCGGTGCTTTTGGCGAGGAGGTGGCGCAGCGCGGCGGGCGTGCCGACGATCTCGAACTCGGGCAGGTTCCCGATCGCGATCACTATCTCATGCGGGTGCACCGTCCACTCGATCTTGGTCTCCTCCTGGATGCCCACCCACGACTGCATCTCGGCCCGCGGCTTGAACAAGGTAACCTCCTACTTGGAATTACCTACCAGGCTATGGGATTCCCAGGGAAACGGCGATTCCCCGGTTGGGTGACGTCGTAGGCTGATCGACATGGAGAGCAACGCGCGGGCTCGGACACTGGGCGCGGAGTTGCGCGACCTGCGCAAGGCGAAGCGGGTGAGCCTGATCGGGCTCGGTGCGCAGGTGGGCCTCGACAAGAACACGATCAGCCGCACCGAGCGCGGCGAACGGGTGGCCAGCGAAACCGAGGTGGCGTCAATCCTCGGGGCGTTGGGTGTCGTGGGCGGGAAGCGCCGCGAACTGCTCCAACTGGCCCGGGAGGCGGCGAAGTCGAGCTGGCTGGAGACCGCCGCCGGCCTGCCGTCACAGCACAAGGCGCTGATGGAGTACGAGAAGGTGGCCACCTCCATCATGGACGTCACCGCGCTCCTCGTGCCGGGACTGCTCCAGACCCCCGCCTACGCCCGCGCGGTCATGACCGAGGGCGATGTAGCCACCTCTGAGATCGAGACGCTGGTCGAGCTGCGGCTCACCAGACAGGACGTGCTCACCCGAGACAAGCCGGTGCCGTACATGGCGATCATCGACGAGTTCGTCCTGCGGAGGCCGGTCGGCGGTCGGTCGGTGATGGCCGGGCAGGCGCGCCACCTGCTCGACATGGCGCAGCGCCCCAACGTGACGATCCGGGTCGTGCCGCAGGAGCGCGGGTACCACATGGGGCTGTTCGGGTCGTTCATCATGCTGGAGTCGGCGCGCACCACCCCCGTAGTCCACCTGGAGCATCTGCGGTCGGGGGTGTTCCTCTACAAGATGCAGGACATCCAGCCCTACCTTGACATCAAGCCTGCTTTGATGGCTGCGGCGGTCGGCCCGGAGGGCTCGCTGGGGTTGATCACCAAGTGTGCAGAAGAGATGGAAGGGCGGCAGAAGTGATGACGTGGCGGAAGTCGAGCCGGAGCAACACGACCTCGAACTGCGTCGAGGTGGCGGTGGGGCGGCAGCGGGTGGCTCTGCGGGATTCGAAGAACCGGACCGGGGCGGTGTTGGGGTTCCCGGCGGCCTCTGCTGAGAGTTTCCTGGCGTGGCTCAAGCAAGCATGATCGCGATTGTCACGCCGTCACTATTTCCCCACTTGCATGGGGACGTGGTGACTTTCGCCTAGAACGACGCGTGGCTGGAGTGGCCGCCGAGACCGAGGTGACCACGATCTTCGGTGCGCTGGGTGTGGTGAGAGCGAAGCGGCGGGAGTTGCTCGCGCCGGCTCGGGAAGCCGCCAAGTCGAACTGGCTGGCCACCGGGTCCGGTTTGCCGCAGCAGCTCAAGGCGTTGATCGAGTACGAACGGGTGGCGGCCTCCATCACCGACGTCACGTCGCTGGTGATCCCAGGGCTGCTCCAGACCCCCGACTACATGCGCGCGATCATGGCCGAAGGCGGGTTGCCGCACGCCGAGGCCGAAGAACGACTCCGGCTCCGGCTCGATCGGCAGCGGGTGTTCACCCGCGAGAACCCGATGCGGTACCTCGCGGTGATCGACAAGTTCGTCCTGCGGAGGCCGGTCGGCGGTCGGTCGGTGATCAAGTCTGTTGCTCGACAAGCTCCAGGACGTGCAGGCTTATGTCGACATGAAGCCCACGCTGTTGGCGGCGACCGCGAACGCCGAGGACTCCGTGGCCTTGATCGTGAAGTGTGCCGAGCGTTTGGAAGGGCACGAGACGTGACGACATGGCGGAAGTCCAGCCGGAGCACGACCGAGACCAACTGCGTCGAGGTGGCGGTGGGGCGGCAGCGGGTGGCTCTGCGGGATTCGAAGAACCGGACCGGGCCCGTGCTGGGCTTCCCGGCGGCCTCTGCGGAGAGTTTCCTGGCGTGGCTTAAGCAAGCATGATCGCGATTGTCACACCGTCACGCTAACGTCGGTGAAGTGACCGATCCCGCCTACCTTCGTTTCCCCCACCTGCACGGCGACCTGGTGACCTTCGTCGCCGAGAACGACGTGTGGCTGGCTCCGCTCACCGGCGGCCGGGCCTGGCGCGTCACGGCCGACCAGGTGCCGGTGTCCTCCCCGCGGTTCGACCCGTCCGGCACCAGTCTGGCCTGGGCCAGCCGCCGGGACGGCGCGCCCGAGGTCCACCTCGCGCCGGTCGCCGGCGGCGAGGCCAAGCGGCTCACCTACTGGGGCAACGCGACCACCGGCGTCCGGGGGTGGACACCCGGCGGCGAGGTCGTCGCCGTCACCTCCGCCGGTGAGGCGTCCAGCCTGCGGCGGTGGGCGTACGCGCTGCCCGTCGACGGCAGGCCGCCCACCCGCCTGCCCTACGGCTGGGTCGGCGACGTCGCGCACGGGCCGGCCGGCCAGGTCGTCGTGACGTCCATGTACGGCAAGGACCCCGCCTGGTGGAAGCGGTACCGGGGTGGGTCCGCCGGCAAGTTGTGGGTGGACCTCGACGGGGCCGGCGAGTTCCGCCGGATCCTGCCCGAGCTGACCACCTCGCTCACCGCGCCGATGTGGGTCGACGGGCGGATCGCGTTCCTGTCCGACCACGACGGCGTCGGCAGCGTGTACTCCGTGCTGCCCGACGGGTCCGACCTGCGCCGGCACACCGAGCAGGAGTTCTACGCGCGCGCCGCCACGACGGACGGCGCGCGGATCGTCTACCAGCACGCGGGCGACCTGTGGGTGCTCGACGGCCTGGACGCCGCGCCGCGCCGGCTCGACATCGCGCTCGGCGGTCCGCGCACCGCGACCCGGCCGCGCCCGGTCAGCTCCCGTCCGGACGACGCGCACCCGGACAAGTCCGGTCGCGCCAGCGTGGTCGAGGTGCGCGGCACGGTGCACTGGGTGACCCACCGGGACGGGCCGGTGCGGGCCCTCGCCGAGACGCCCGGCGTGCGGGCCCGCCTGCCGCGCGTGGTCGGCGACGGCGCCGTGTGGGTGACGGACGCGGAGGGCGAAGAGGGCCTGGAGTTCGCGCCGGCGGGCGGGGTCGAGCCCGGCAACACGCCGCGCCGGGTCGCGGTCGGCAAGCTCGGGCGGGTGCTGGAGCTGGCCGTCGCGCCGGACGGGCGGCGGTTGGCCGTCGCGACGCACGACGGGCGGCTGCTGCTGGTCGACGTGGAGTCCGGCGAGGTCCGGGAGGTGTTGCGGAGCGCGAACCCGCATGTCACCGACCTGGCGTTCTCGCCGGACTCGAACTGGCTGGCGTGGTCGCACCCCGGGCCGAGCCCGCTGCGGCACATCAGGATGACGAACACGACCGACCTGTCCGTGGTGGACGTGACGCCGCTGCGGTTCGCGGACTTCTCGCCGACGTTCACCGAGGACGGGCGCTACCTCGCGTTCCTGTCCATCCGCACGTTCGACCCGGTGTACGACGCGCATGTGTTCGACCTCGCGTTCCCGACCGGCTGCCGCCCGTTCCTGCTGCCGCTCGCCGCGACCACGCCCTCGCCGTTCGACCCGTTGCGGCTGGGCCGCTCGGTCGGGGAGGACGACAAGGACAAAGACAAGGACAAGGACCACGACGAGAACCCGATCACCGTGGTGGATCTGGACGGCCTGGCCGACCGGGTGGTGCCGGTGCCGGTCGCGGCGGCGGGCTACTCGTCGCTGACCGCCGCCAAGGGCGGGCTGCTGTGGCTGCGCAGCCCGTTGCGCGGGGTGCTGGGCGACAACCTGGCGACGCCGTCCGCACGTCCGCCGCGGTCCGTGCTGGAGCGGTTCGACCTCGCCAAGTCTCGGACCGACGTGCTGGTGGACGGCCTGGACTGGTTCGAGGTGACCGGCGACGGGCAGCGGGTCGTCCTGCTGGACGGCGGTGACCTGCGGGTCGTGCCGTCGGACCGGAAGGTCGACGGCGAGGACCCGGACTCGATCGACGTCGACCTGTCGCGGATCAGGGTCGTGGTGGACCGGTCCGCCGAGTGGCGGCAGGCGTACGCGGAGGCCGGCCGGCTGATGCGGGACCTGTTCTGGCGCACCGACATGGGCGGCGTCGACTGGGCGGGCGTGCTGGACCGCTACCGGCCGCTGGTGGACCGGCTGGGCAGCTACTCGGACCTGGTGGACCTGCTGTGGGAGGTGCAGGGCGAGCTGGGGACGTCGCACGCGTACGTCATCCCGTCCGGCGGCTCGGGCGGCCGGCCGGTGGGCCTGCTGGGCGCGGACGTGGAGCGGGACGAGTCGGGCGCGTGGCGGGTGACGCGGGTGATCCCCGGTGAGACGTCCGACCCGGCCGCCCGGTCGCCGCTGGCCGCGCCGGGTGTGGCCGTGCGGGCGGGTGACGCGATCGTGGCGGTCGACGGGCGGCAGGTGGACCCGCTGACCGGTCCCGCGCCGCTGCTGGTCGGCACGGCGGGCAAGCCGGTGGAGCTGACCGTGCGGCCGGGTGGCGGCGGTGAGCCGCGCCGGGTCGTCGTGGTGCCGCTGGAGGACGACGAGCCGCTGCGCTACCACGCGTGGGTGGCCGACCGGAGGGCGCGGACGCACGAGCTGTCCGACGGACGGGTGGGCTACCTGCACGTGCCGGACATGATGGGCGCCGGCTGGGCGCAGCTACACCGCGACCTGCGGGTGGAGCTGGCGCGCGAGGCCGTGGTGCTGGACGTGCGGGAGAACGCCGGCGGGCACACCTCGCAGCTCGTGGTGGAGAAGCTGGCGCGGCGGATCATCGGCTGGTCGGTGGCGCGCGGCTACACCACGTCGGAGAGCTACCCGGCGGACGCGCCCCGGGGTCCGGTGGTGGCGATCGCGGACGAGTTCGCGGGGTCGGACGGCGACATCGTGAACGTGGCGATCAAGGAGCTGGGCATCGGTCCAGTGGTCGGCACCCGCACCTGGGGCGGGGTGATCGGCATCGACCTGCAGTTCGACCTGGTGGACGGGACGACGGTCACGCAGCCCCGGTACGCGCTGTGGTTCGCCCAGCACGGCTGGGGCGTCGAGAACCACGGCGTGGACCCGGACATCGAGGTGGTGATGACCCCGCAGGACCGGGTGGCGGGCCGTGACCCGCAGTTGGACACGGCGGTGCGGCTGGCGCTGGAGTCGCTGACGTCGCGGCCGGCGGCCGTGCCACCGCAGCTCCCGCCCCTCACCTGAGCAAGTCCACCCGACCGTGTGGTGCGGCGGTCGTTGCGGTCGACACCCCCGAACCGATCATGGGTAGCACCAAGATCGGGTTCGGGGGTTCGGTGAGTCATCGCGAGTTGCCGCGCAGTGGGCGCGGATGTTTTTCGGCTGTGCTCCTGCTGCCGTTCGCGGCGCTGGGCGGGGTCCTGGCGCTGGTGCTGGCGTTCGGGCACCCGGCGGACGAGTACGACCGACCGGTTGACCAGGGCCGGGCGGAGGTGACGGTGAGGCCGACGCTGGTGAGCGTGCGGACCGGCGCGCCGCCCGCGCCCCCGCCCCGGGTGGCCGAGCCGACCGGGCGCAAGGAGGTTCAGCGAGGACATCCGACGCCGGACAGGCCGCCGCAGGGCAACGACGCCCCGCTGCCGGAACCGGTCCCAGGTCGGCTGCCGCTGCCGGTGGACCGGCAGGAGCCGCCTCCGGCGGTGTCGGTCCGGCCGCAGCCGCCGGCCCCGGCACAGCCGTCGGTGCTGACACAGCCGTCGAAGTCGACAGCGCCGGCGGAGACGACGGACCCGACAACGCCGCCGACCACCACGACGCCACCACCGGCGACCGACCCACCACTGTCCGTGGAGCCGTCAGTGCCGCCCGCGCACGTTCGCCGGTAGCCCAATCGACCACTGATAGGCCACCTGACCAGCGAATTCGTTCGATGCGGCCGGTTGTTCCCGGTCGTTCCCCTCGGGAACGCTCCGTGAGCACGTAGCCTGGGGTGCGTGGTCGTCCCGCCGCCCCCCAGAACAACGCCGCGCCCTCCGGCGCGCGGTCGTGTCGGCAACCTCGTCGGACGCCTGGCACTGGTCGCCCTCCTGCTCGCCGTGGTGGCGGGCGGGGCGTGGGCGCTGAGCGTCTTCAACCGCCGCGAGGTGCAGGCCACCGACCCGCCGTTCCCGGTGCCGTTCCAGGAGGTCGAGCCCGGTGTGGCGGCCCCCGGCTCGGCCGGGGAGGTGCCACCGCAGGCGGCGCCCAGCCAGCAGACCGCGTCCGCCGAACCGCTGACCGCGTGGGCGGTGGCCGTGTCGGAGAAGACCGACATCCCGACGCGTGCCCTGCGCGCGTACGCCATCGCGGACCTGGTCATGCAGTCGTCACAGCCCGCTTGTCGGGTGTCGTGGGCGACCCTCGCGGGCATCGGGCGCATCGAGTCCCACCACGGCACCATCGGCGGCCTGCGGCTGGGCGAGGACGGGCGGCCGTCCAAGCCGATCGTCGGCATCCCGCTGGACGGCAGTCCGGGCGTGAAGGCGATCGCGGACAGCGACGGCGGCGTCCTGGACGGGGACAAGACGTGGGACCGGGCCGTGGGCCCGATGCAGTTCATCCCGACGACGTGGGCCCGCTACGCGACCCGGGCGAACGGCGACGGCAACCCGCCCGACCCGCAGAACATCGACGACGCGGCCCTGGCCGCCGCGCGGTACCTGTGCTCCGGCGGGCGCGACCTGAACACCGGCGAGGGCTGGTGGGCGGCCGTCATGGCGTACAACAACTCGGTGGAGTACGGCCAGAACGTCTACAGCGGAGCCGACGCCTACGCCCGGGCCAGCCAGGGCTGACCCCGCGTCCGCTCGGGTCAGGGCACGCCGCCACCTCGCCCGACCGGCCCCGGCTGGTAGCCCGGTCTCGCGCGGTCGATCGGTTCCCGCCCGACTCGGCCGTTGTCGGTCTCGCCAGACCCCGCCCCGCTGTGCGGCTCGCCTCCGTCACCGGTCGCGTTCGACCGCCAGCCGGGCGCTCACCTCGCCCAACGCCTCCTGGTACTCGGGCGTCGGGTTCATCGCCGCCGCCATCCGCAACTGCGCCAGCGCCTCGGGCAGGCGGCTCTGGCGCTGCAACGTCCGCCCCAGGGCGAACCGCGCGTAGTAGTCGCTCGGGTCGAGGTCGAGGACCTTGCGGAACGCTTCCTCGGCTCTCTTGAGCTGCGCCGAGCCCAGGTAGGCGCGGCCGGCCAGGAGTTGGACGCTGGGTTCGTTCGGCGCCGCTTCGAGCACGGCTCGCAGCTCGCGCAGGGCCTCCAGCGGACGGCGCTCCGCGAGCAGCGCCTCGGCCCGGCGGAACGCCTCGAAGGTGCTGTCGGTCATGGTCCGATCAACGCTACCTCCGCAACCGGCGGTTCATCAGCGGCCGACCGGATGACGGGACGTGTCCCACCCGGTGATCAACCGCTCCAGCACCGGGGTGATCGACTCGGGTTGGTCCACATGGGCGTTGTGGCCGACGCCTGCCAGCACCATTCCACCCGGGTCGGCCGCGAGCAGGTCCGCCGGCGGGCACAGGTGGTCGGTCTCGCCGGCGGCCAGGGTGACCGGGGCCTTCGCCGTCGCCAGCAGTCCCGCCACGTCGGGCGCGCCCACCCCGAACGCGGCCTGGTCCAGCGCCGGCCGCCAGCCACCGGGCCCCTCCACGACCCCGTGCGCCAGCGGCACGCCGGCCAGTTTCGACGCGCGCTCGACGGCCTCCTCGCGGGTCGGGAAGGTCTTCGCGGGCTTCGCCGCGATCGCCGCCGCCCTGGCCAGGTCGTCGGGCGACCACCGCAGCTTCACGCCCACCCCCGCCACGGCCCGGACGTCCACCCCGAACCACCCGCCGGCGAGCGTCAACGCCACCACCCCGCCCAGCGAGTGACCGAGCACCGCCACCGGGCCTGCCGGGACCACCGGGGCGACCGCCGCCGCGAACGAGCCGAACGAGTACCGCTCCAGCCCCGGCGAACGGCCGTGGCCGGGCAGGTCCACCGCCAGCCACGAGCCCGGCCAGTGCGCCACCACGCCCGCCCACACCTCGGCCGTCGCGCCCAGGCCGTGCAGGAGGACCAGGAGCGGCCCGTCGCCGCCGCGCTCCACGTGAACCACGCCGGAATCCTCCTGTGTCATGCCGTCCGGAACATCCTGCACACCCGGTCGTGCCTCATTCGAGCCCGCGTTCCTCACCGGAGACCGCCCCGATGCGTGCGCGCGCTTGGTCGGCCCAGCCGATGACGGCGTGGGCGTCGCTGTCCCGCGCGACGGATACCGCCTCGTCGAGCAGTTCCCGCGTCAGGCCGCGGTCGCCGGTTGCGGCGGCCCACTCGGCGAGCGCGAGGAGGCCGGCGGCGACACCGGGCCGGAAGTCGATCTCCCTGCGCAGCCTGATCGACTCCCGGAGTCTTCGGCCCGCCGCTTCCATCCGGCCCGCGGCCATGTCGGCGAAGCCGATGTGCCGAGTGGTGTAGGAGGCGGTCAGCACGTCACCGGCTGCCACCGCGAGGTCGTGCGCCCGCAGCAGGACAGGCAGTGCGGTGGTGTGGTCGGCGCGGATGACCTGATGGACGGTGCCGACCCAGAACAGCGCCTCGGCCTGTCCACGCTGGTCGCCGAGGCCCTGGTACAGCTCAACCGCCCGCTCGAACAGCGTCAGCTCACGCGGGTCTTCTCGACGGTCCCGGAGGAAGCGCGCGTGCAGGACGCGGCCACGCGCCAGGGCCAAGCCGGCCTCGACGGCGTCCAGTTCCCGGTCGGCCGCGTCCGGCGCGTCCGGATCGCCGCCGAAGACCGCTCGCTCGTACAGCAGCCTGGCGCGGTCGAGCCGACCTGCCTCGCTCGTCGTCATGGGACAACACGCTAAGGCCGGCCGGCCATGCGGCGCAGCAGGTTCCGAACGTGCCCCGCGGGCGAGCCCGGTCCGGTTCCGCTCGAACTTCCGGAACGGGGTCGAGAGCCTCCCGGTGCGGCACCAACTAGGCTCGTCACCGATACAGAGATGGTCTGACTAGGGAGCGCACGTGGCGGTCATCGAGCAGGTCGGCGCCCGCGAGATCCTGGACTCGCGAGGCAACCCCACCGTCGAGGTAGAGGTGGCGCTGGACGACGGCACGCTGGAGCGCGCCGCGGTGCCGTCGGGGGCCTCGACGGGCGAGCACGAGGCGGTCGAGCTGCGGGACGGCGACCCCAAGCGGTACCTGGGCAAGGGCGTCGAGCGCGCGGTCACCGCCGTGCTCGACGAGATCGGCCCCGAGCTGGTCGGCATCGAGGCCGTCGAGCAGCGGGTGGTGGACCAGAAGCTGGTCGACCTGGACGGCACGCCGGACAAGTCCCGCCTCGGCGCGAACGCCATCCTCGGCGTGTCGCTGGCCGTGGCGAAGGCGGCGGCGGCGTCCAGCGGGCTGGAGCTGTTCCGGTACGTCGGCGGCCCGAACGCGCACGTGCTGCCCGTGCCGATGCTGAACATCCTCAACGGCGGCGCGCACGCCGACACCGACGTGGACATCCAGGAGTTCATGATCGCGCCGATCGGCGCGGACACCTTCCGCGAGGCCCTGCGCTGGGGCGCGGAGGTCTACCACGCGCTGAAGGCCGTGCTGAAGGGCAAGGGCCTGGGCACCGGCCTCGGCGACGAGGGCGGCTTCGCGCCCGCGCTGTCCAGCAACCGCGACGCGCTGGACCTGATCCTCCAGGCCATCGAGAAGGCGGGCTTCACGCCGGGCCGCGACATCGCGCTCGCCCTGGACGTGGCCGCCACCGAGTTCCACTCCGACGGCGCTTACACGTTCGAGAAGACCAAGCGCAGCGCCGAGCAGATGACCGGCTACTACACCGAGCTGGTGAACGCCTACCCGCTGGTGTCCATCGAGGACCCGCTGTCCGAGGACGACTGGGACGGCTGGGTGCGGCTGACCGCCGAGCTGGGCGAGCGGGTGCAGATCGTCGGCGACGACCTGTTCGTCACCAACCCGGAGCGGCTGGAGGAGGGCATCTCCCGCCGCGCGGCGAACGCGTTGCTGGTGAAGGTCAACCAGATCGGCACGCTGTCCGAGACGCTGGACGCGGTCGCGCTGGCCACCTCGTACGGCTACAAGTCGATGATGTCGCACCGGTCCGGCGAGACCGAGGACACCACCATCGCGGACCTCGCGGTGGCGACCGGCGCGGGCCAGATCAAGACCGGCGCGCCCGCGCGCGGCGAGCGGACCGCGAAGTACAACCAGCTCCTGCGCATCGAGGAGGCCCTGGGCGACGCGGCGCGCTACGCGGGTGACCTGGCCTTCCCGCGGTACACACCGGAAAGCTGATGGCTGACCGGGAACGGGGCTCCCGGCGCGGCGGAAAAGCCGTGCCGGGAGCCCGGTCCGACCGCACCGCCCGGTCCGGCCGTGCGGGTGCCAAGGGCACCGGTGACGCCGCGGGCGGGTCCGGCTCAAGGCGTTCGGGCCGCGGTGGTGACGCCGATTCGGGCAAGAGCGGCGGGTCCGGCTCGGGTCGCGGCGGCGCGGGTTCGGCGCGGGCGGGTGGCGTGGACGCGGGCAAGGGTGGCGCGTCCGGGCGCGCGAGGCGGTTCGGCCGGGCGACCGAGGCGGGTTCCGCGCGGGCCGGTGAGGGTGGCGGGTCGCGGCGCGGGGCGCGGTCCGCTCGGCTGGCCGAGCAGGCGCGGGCGACCCAGGCGGCGCGTGCGGCGCGGGCCGCGCGGCCCCAGTCGCGGGCGCGGTCGCGGCAGGGCACCGGTGGCGCGTTCGGCATGACCGGCACGAGGCGGGCGGCGCTGTTGGCGATGGTGGTGTGCGCGTTGGCGTTGAGCATCGCCGTGCCGCTGCGGACCTACCTCGCCCAGCGCGAGGAGCTGCGCGAGGTCAACGCCTCGCAGGAGACCCTCCGCGCCGAGGTCGGCAAGCTGGAGCAGCGGAAGAAGGAACTCGCGGACCCCGCGCACCTGGAGGCGGAGGCGCGTCGGCGGCTGCACTACGTGCGGCCCGGCGAGACGCCCTACATCGTCCAGTTGCCCGGTGACGCCGAGCGGAAACTGGAAGAGGAGCGGCCGGCGGCGGCGCCGGCGGCGGACAAGGCGTGGTACGAGCAGTTGTGGGATTCGGCGGCGGCACGATGACGGTGAGCGACGAGGACCTGGCGTCCGTCGCCGAGCAGCTCGGACGCGCCCCGCGCGGCCTGCGGGCCGTGGCGGCGAGGTGTCCCAGCGGACACCCGGCGGTCGTGCAGACCAGTCCCCGGCTGGAGGACGGCACGCCGTTCCCGACCCTGTACTACCTGACGTGCCCTCGGCTCAACTCGTCCGTCAGCAAGCTGGAAGGCGCCGGTCTGATGAAGGAGATGACCGATCGGCTGGCTGCGGATGAACAGTTGGCGGAACGCTACCGCCGGGCCCACGAGTCGTACTTGGCTGAACGGGACGCGATCGAACCGCTGGGCACGGAGGTCACCGCGGGCGGCATGCCGACCCGGGTGAAGTGCCTGCACGTCCACGTGGCGCACGCGCTGGCCGTGGGGCCGGGGGTGAACCCGTTCGGCGACGAGGCCCTGGAGCTGCTCGCGCAGTGGTGGCCCGGCGGGGACTGTGCGTCAAAGGTCAAAAATTGACCGTACGGGCAGTTCTGTGGGCGGAGAACCGACCACGCCCGTGACAACGGTCGTCCGGATCAGGCAGGCTGGTCCGGGGGCCGAAGCGGGATTCGCCGAGGAGTGGAGTTCGAGGCTGTGCCGAAGCCACGGGGACGCAAGCGGAAAGCGACACGGCGGCCGACGCTGACCCCGCGTCAGTGGGGGCTCGCCGCCACGGCGACGTGCGCGATGCTCGTGCCGACCCTCCTGCACACGACGGGCGGCATCGACTGGATCAACGTCGCGGGCCGCTCCGACCTGGAGGCGTTCCCGCCGGGCGCGGGCGACGTGCTGGGCACCATGGCGTTGCGGGACTCGGGCGGGCTGGGCGTGTCGGGCCGGCTGCCGGAGACCGACGAGCTGAGCGCGGCGCTGCTGGCGGAAGCCGACGACCCGTCGGAGTTCGGTGACGACCTGCCGCCGTTCGACGGCGTCGACGGAGAGCTGGGCGCCGGTCAGCTCGGCATCCCCGGCGTGATGCTGGACGCGTACATGAAGGCCGCCGACCGGCTGGCCGTGACGACGCCGAACTGCCGGCTGGACTGGTCGCTGCTGGCGGGCATCGGGCGCATCGAGTCCGGCCACGCGCGCGGCGGCCGGGTGGACGCGCGCGGCAACACGGTGAACCCGATCCTGGGCCCGGTGCTCAACGGCGGTCCGGGCATGGCGGCGATCCGCGACACCGACGGCGGCCGGTTCGACCAGGACAGCACGTGGGACCGCGCGGTCGGCCCCATGCAGTTCATCCCGTCCACGTGGGCGGGCTACGCGGCGGACGGCAACAACGACGGCCAGTCCAACCCCAACAACATCTACGACGCGACCGTCGGCGCGGGCAACTACCTGTGCGCCTACAACGGCGACCTGAGCGACCCGGAACAGCGGGCCAGGGCGGTGTTCCGCTACAACCACTCCGAGGAGTACGTCCGGACGGTCCTGTTCTGGGCCGACGCGTACGCCGACGGCGTGACCCCGCTGCCGGGCCTGCCCGGCTCGGACGACGACTTCCTGCCGGTCGGCGACGACATCCCGTCGGGCGGCACGGTCCCGCCGGGCAACGGCACCGGCAGCAACCCGCCGGCGAACACCTCGAACCCGACGACGACCACCACCACCACCACGGTCCCGGGTTCGACGCAGACCACGATCACGTGGGTGCCGACCACGTCGTCCAGCACCACGACCACCACGACGACGACGACCACGACCACCACGACGCCGAATTGCCCGGCCCCGACGACGACCACGACGAGCACCACCGCCCCGACGACGACCACCCCGGTCCCGCCGGACTGCCCCGTCCCGACGACGACGTCGACCACGGGCGTGCAGAGCACGGTGCCGCAGACCTCGCAGCCCTCGGGGTCGTCGCCCGCCTCGGGCACTTCGGGGACGACGTCCTCGATGAAGCCGCTGTAGTCCCGCCCTTCGCGGTCGGCCCCGGTGCGGCCGGCGTAGTTTTCCCGCGACGGCACGGTGTCGTCGGCAACGGGAGGGCGACATGGCGCGGGTGGCCGCGATCGACTGCGGGACGAATTCGATCCGGCTGCTGGTGGCCGACGTGACGGTGGCCGACGACGGCTCGCGGTGGCTGCGGGACGTGCACCGCGAGATGCGGGTGGTGCGGCTCGGCGCGGGCGTGGACGCGACCGGCGTGTTGGGCGCCGAGGCGTTGGAGCGGACCCGCGCGGCGCTCGTCGACTACACGAACATCCTGCGGCGCAAGGGAACCGAGCGGGTGCGGATGGTCGCGACCTCGGCCACCCGGGACGCCGCGAACCGGGACGAGTTCTTCGACCTGACGCGGACCGTGCTGGGCGTCGAGGCCGAGGTGATCTCCGGTGACGAGGAGGCGCGGCTGTCGTTCACCGGCGCGGTGGCGGACCTGGACGCCGCCGACGGGCCGTTCCTGGTGGCCGACGTCGGCGGCGGGTCCACGGAGCTGGTGCTGGGCTCCTGGGACGGCGTGCGGGGCTCCGTGGAGGCCGCGCGGTCGGTCGACATCGGGTGCGTCCGGCTGACCGAGCGCTGCCTGCACAGCGATCCGCCGACCGAGCGGGAGGTGGACGACGCCGTCGAGGTCGCGCGGGAAGCGCTCGGCGAGGCGTTCGCGGCGGTGCCGACGGCCAAGGCCGCCACGTGGATCGGGGTCGCGGGCACGGTGACGACCCTGGTCGCGCTGGCCAAGGAGCTGCCGGCGTACGACTCGCGGGAGATCCACCTGTCGCGGCTGGGCATCGACCAGGTCCGCGAGATCACCGCCCGGCTGCTCACGATGAGTCACGACGAGCGGGCGGCGCTCGGTCCGATGCACCCCGGACGGGTGGATGTGATCAACGGCGGCGCACTCGTCGTGCGGACCATCGCGGACCACCTCGCGGCCCAGGGCATCGTCGAACTGGTCGCGAGCGAGCACGACATCCTCGACGGCATCGCCTTCTCACTGAGCTGAGCCGCTGGTAGGACCCGGTGTGGTCGGTTCGCGAAGTTGATCTTCCTACCCCATTCGAATGTCAACTGGGATTGTTCGTGACGAGGTTGTGACCGCATCGCCCATGTGGCGTGCACCACTGCCCTATTAGCGTCCTCGGCACGCTGTGGAGGCGGTCGACTCTGCCCGGTAATCCCGAGCAGGTGTGGGAGGACGCATGTCACGTGCACTACTGGTTCCGGCAGCCGTCGCGCTGGCTTTGGTCGCGGCGGGCTGTGGAACCCCTGAGACGTCATCCGGCGCGAACACCGATGCCGGGATCTCCATCTTCAACACCGAGCCGGAGAACCCGCTCGTGCCGGGCAACACCACCGAGGTCGGCGGCAGCCGCGTCCTGGACGCGCTGTTCACCGGGCTCGTGGAGTACCGGAACGAGGACGCGCAACCGGTGAACGCGATGGCCGAGTCGATCGAGACCCAGGACTCGAAGCTGTTCACGGTGAAGATCAAGAAGGGCTGGAAGTTCCACGACGGCACCCCGGTGACCGCCAACAGCTTCGTCGACTCCTGGAACTGGACCGCCTACGGGCCCAACGCCGCCCAGGGAGCGAGCTTCTTCGCGCAGGTCGAGGGTTACGCGGACGTCAACCCGAAGGACCCGGACGGAGCGGACGGTCCGCAGCTTCCCCCGGCGCCCACCGCCGAGAAGCTGTCCGGCCTGAAGGTCGTGGACGAGCACACGTTCACCGTCACGCTGTCCGAGCCGTTCGCGGTGTTCCCGGTGACCATCGGCTACGAGGTGTTCGCACCGATGCCGGCGGCGTTCTTCAAGGACCGGGCGGCGTTCGAGGCCAACCCGATCGGCAACGGGCCGTTCAAGTACGTCTCGCGCACGGTCGGCACGGAGATCAAGCTGACCCGCTACGACGACTACACCGGCGACGACAAGCCGAAGTTCAAGGACCTGACGCTGAAGGTCTACCAGAGCCGCGAGTCCGCCTACGCCGACCTGGTGGCGAACAACCTGGACTTCATGGAGGAGCTGCCGCCCAACGCGCTGGCCGGCCAGAAGTACGAGACCGACCTCGGCGACCGGGTGGTGACGCGGGAGACGCTGAACAACCAGACGATCGCGTTCCCCTTCTACGCCCCGCCGTACGACAACGCGGCGCTGCGGCGCGCGATCTCCATGTCGATCAACCGCGACGAGATCACCCAGCGGATCTTCGAGGGCACCCGCATGCCCGCCGACGGCTGGGTGCACCCGCTGATGAAGGGCTACCAGAAGGGGCAGTGCGGCGAGTACTGCGAGTACAACCCGCAGAAGGCCAAGGACGAGTTCGCGAAGTCCGGCTACACCGGGGAGATCATCCTGCTGTCCAACACCGACGGCGGGCACCAGGAGTGGGCCGAGGCGGTCGCCAACAACATCAAGAACACCCTCGGCGTCGAGGCGCGGTTCGTGCCGTCCACCAGCTTCGGCGAGTTCCGGCAGAAGGTGAACGCGCACGAGATGACCGGCATGTACCGGTCGGGCTGGATCGCGGACTACCCGTCGATCGAGAACTGGCTGACCCCGCTGTTCCGCACCGGTGCGTCGTCCAACGACGGGCTCTACACCAACCCGAAGTTCGACGCGAAGCTGGCCGAGGCGGACAAGGCGCCCAGCGAGGAGGAGGCGATCCGGCTCTACCTGGAGGCGGAGCGGATGCTGGCCGAGGACATGCCCTCCATTCCACTGTGGACGCAGAAGACCGTCGCGGGCAAGTCGAACCGGTTGAAGGTGGCGAACCTGCACCCGTTCCGCAAGCTCGACCTGGACAGCGTCGAAGTGGTTTAGCACCTTGGTTACCGGGCCGGCCCGCTGCACGTGCGGGCCGGCCCTCCGCCGCTGAGGGAGTGCTCGATGGGGCGCTATGTGCTGCGCAGGCTGTTGCAGATGATCCCGGTGTTCCTCGGGACCACTTTTCTGATCTACGCGTTGGTGTGGGCGGTGCCGGGCGACCCGTTCGAGGGCAAGTGTGGTGAGCGGGACTGCCCCGCGTCCTACATCGCCGCGATGCGGGACAAGTTCAACCTCGACGACCCGTTGCTCGTGCAGTACGGCAAGTACCTCGGGAACCTCGTGCGGGGCGACTTCGGGCAGACCTCGGCCGGGCTCGAAGTGGGGCAGCGGATCGCGGCGACGTTCCCGGTCACGCTGCGCCTGGCGCTGGTGGCGCTGCTGATCGAGGCCGTCATCGGCATCACGGCCGGCATCGTGAGCGGGCTGCGGAACCGGGGCTTCCTGGACAGCCTGGTGCTGGTGTCGACGCTGTTCCTGATCTCCATCCCGGTGTTCGTCACCGGGTACGTGGTGCAGTTGGTGTTCGGCCTGCAGCTCGGGCTGATCTCGCCGACCGTGACCACGCCGACGTTCGGCAACCTCATAGTCCCCGGCTTCGTGCTCGCCTCGCTCTCGATGGCTTATGTGGCAAGGCTTTCGCGCGCCAGCATCGCCGAGAACCGGCGGGCCGACTACGTGCGGACGGCGTTGGCGAAGGGGTTGCCGACCAGGCGGGTGGTGGGTGTGCACATGCTGCGCAACTCGCTGATCCCGGTGATCACGTTCCTGGGCACCGACCTGGGCGCGTTCCTGGGCGGCGCGATCGTCACCGAGGGCATCTTCAACGTGCCCGGCGTGGGCGGGCTGGTGTTCCGCTCGATCCTGACCAAGGACGGCGCGATGGTGACCGGTGTGGTCACCGTCCTGGTGCTGGTCTACCTGCTGATGACGCTGCTGGTGGACCTGCTCTACGCCGTGCTCGACCCGAGGATCCGCTATGACTGACCAAATCGCGGTGTTGACGCTGGACAAGCCGCGCGGCCTGTTCGGGGACGCGTGGCACACGTTGCGGAGCCGGCCGCTGTTCTGGGTGTCGGTGTCGCTGATCATGCTCGTGGTGCTGATGGCGGTGTTCCCGGGGCTGTTCACGTCGGGCGACCCGGGGTTGGCGCAGTTGTCGCTCAGCCGGCAGCCGCCGTCGGCGCAGGCGTGGTTCGGCTACGACAACCAGGGCTACGACATCTACACGCGGGTGATCCACGGCGCGCGGGCGTCCATTGTGGTCGGTGTGCTGGCCACGGTCGGCGTGGTGCTGGTGGGCGCGTCGGTGGGCATCCTGGCCGGGTTCTACGGCGGGTGGCTGGACGCCCTGGTGTCGCGGATCGCGGACATCTTCGTGGGTGTGCCGTTCGTGCTCGGCGCGATCGTCATCCTGACGACGCTGAACGCGGGCGGCGACGCCGGGCCGGTGCGGATCGTGGCGCAGGTGGTGCTGTCCATCGCGGTGCTGTCGTGGCCGGTGTCGATGCGGATCATGCGGTCCACCGCGATCGCGGCCAAGCAGCAGGACTACGTGAAGGCGGCGCGGGCGCTGGGCGCCTCGCCGGGGCGGATCATCTCCAAGCACATGCTGCCCAACTGCGTCGCGCCGGTGCTGGTGTACTCGACGATCGCGCTGGGCGCGTTCATCGGGGCCGAGGCGACGCTGTCGTACCTGGGCATCGGGCTGCGGCAGCCGGTGGTGTCGTGGGGCGTGATGATCAACAGCGCCAAGGACTACCTGCGGGTGGCGCCGCACGCCCTGCTGTTCCCGGCGGGTTTCCTGACCGCCACGGTGCTCGCGTTCGTGATGCTGGGCGACGCGGTGCGCGAAGCCCTCGATCCCAAGCTCCGGTAGGAGGCCAGTGGTGACGGCGTTGTTGGAGGTCGAGGACCTGCACGTCGAGTTCCGCACGCGGGACGGCGTCGCGCGGGTGCTCAACGGCGTGAGCTACCACGTCGAGGCCGGGGAGACCGTCGCGGTGCTGGGCGAATCCGGCTCCGGCAAGAGCGTGACCGCGCAGGCGGTGATGGGCATCCTGGACACGCCGCCCGCCTACGTGACCCACGGATCGGTGCGGTTCCACGGGGAGGAGCTGCTGACGGCGACCCCGGAACGGCGGCGGGAGGTGCGCGGCGGCGGCATCGCGATGATCTTCCAGGACGCGCTGTCCGCGTTGAACCCGGTGTTCACGGTGGGGTTCCAGATCGAGGAGCAGTTGCGGCTGCGGCGGGGGATGAGCCGGCGCGAGGCGCGGGAGCGGGCCGTGGAGCTGCTGGACCTGGTGCGGATCCCCCATGCGCGGCAACGCGTCCGGGAGTACCCGCACCAGTTCTCCGGCGGGATGCGGCAGCGGGCGATGATCGCGATGTCGCTGGCGCTGGACCCGGAGGTGCTGATCGCGGACGAGCCGACGACCGCGCTGGACGTGACGGTGCAGGCGCAGATCATGGACCTGCTGGCGGAGATCCAGCGGGAGCGGCACATGGGGCTGGTGCTCATCACGCACGACCTGGGTGTGGTGGCGGAGGTGGCCGACCGGATCGTCGTGATGTACGCGGGCCGGATCGTCGAGCACGCCGACGCGCTGTCGCTGTTCCGCGCGCCGGGCCACCCGTACACGGAGGCGCTGATGAGGTCGTTGCCGCGACTGGATTCGAAGGGCACGGCGCTGGACACGATCAAGGGTCTGCCGCCGAGCCTGCTGCGGATACCGCCGGGGTGCCCGTTCCACCCGCGGTGTCCCCGGGCGGAGAACGTCTGCACGGTGGACGTGCCCGCGCAGGAGCGGCTGGGGTTCGGGCGGACCAGCGCGTGCCACTTCGCGGCGGAGGTGCTCAATGGCTGAGCTGCTGGAGGTCCGAGGTCTGGTCAAGCACTTCCCGGTGACCAGGGGTGTGCTGTTCAAGAAGACCATCGGCCGGGTGCGGGCCGTGGACGGGGTGTCGTTCACGCTCTCGGCGGGCGAGACCCTCGGCGTGGTGGGCGAATCCGGCTGCGGCAAGTCCACCCTCGCCCAGGTGCTGATGCGGCTGGAGCCGCCCACCGCCGGCGAGGCCTACTTCGAGGGTCAGCCGATGTTCGCTTTGCGCGGCAACGCATTGCGGCGGCTCCGGCGGAACATGCAGATCGTGCTGCAGGACCCGTACACCTCGCTGAACCCGCGCATGACGGTCGGCGACATCGTCGGCGAGCCGTTCGAGATCCACCCGGAGGTCGCGCCGAAGGGCTCGCGTGCCGCGAAGGTCCGCGAGCTGCTGGACGTGGTGGGCCTGAACCCCGAGCACATCAACCGGTACCCGCACCAGTTCTCCGGCGGGCAGCGGCAGCGGATCGGGATCGCGCGGGCGTTGGCGCTGCGCCCCAAGGTGATCGTGTGCGACGAGCCGGTGTCCGCGCTGGACGTGTCCATCCAGGCGCAGGTGATGAACCTGTTGCGGGAGCTGCAGACCGAGTTCGGGCTGGCGTACGTGTTCATCGCGCACGACCTGTCCGTGGTCCGGCACCTGTCCGACCGGGTGGCCGTCATGTACCTCGGGAAGATCGTGGAGATCGGCACCGAGGACGAGATCTACCAGCACCCCACGCACCCCTACACGCAGGCGCTGCTGTCCGCCGTGCCGGTGGCCGACCCGGCGCTGCGCGGGCAGCGGGACGTGATCCGGCTGACCGGGGACGTGCCGTCGCCGATCAACCCGCCCTCCGGCTGCCGGTTCCGCACCCGGTGCTGGAAGGCGCAGGACGTGTGCGCCGAGGAGGAGCCCGCGCTGGTGGAACGGATCGGCCACCCCAGCGCGTGCCACTTCGCGGAAGAAAGGTCCGTTGTGCCATAAGGGAAAGGATTCCCGATGACCGACCTCACCGCGCTTCGCGCCACCGCCCACGGCGGGGACGCCGACGCGATGGTCGAGTTGGCCCTGCTGCTGGCGGAAGACCTCACCGGCGACGAAGGCGAGGACGACCTCCAGGACGAGGTCGAGCACTGGCTGGCCCTTGCCGCGCGAAGCGGTCACGCGCGGGGCGTGGCCGAGTTCGGCTCGTTCCTGTGGCACGTCCGGCAGGACGACGACGCGGCGTTACCCTGGCTCCGGCAGGCCGCGGAAGCCGGAGAGGTCGACGCGATGGCCGTGTTGGGCGACGTCTACGACTTCCTCGGCGACACGGGCCTCGCGAAGCGCTGGTACCGCGCGGCGGCCGATCTCGGCGACGAAGGGGCGGCGGACAACCTCGCCGCGCTGGACCGGCTGACGAGCTGACCGCATCCCACTTCGGCCGACTTACGTCCCACGAGCGGCCGGAGCGGCACGCGTCCGTCACCGGGCGCGTGCCGCTTCGGTATGAGCTATCCGTTGTGCCTCAACGGTTCGACGAGGACTGCACGAACGCCGCGAGGTCCTTCGACTGCTGCACGCGCGAAGGCTCGTGCACGTACATCATGTGCCCGGCGGGGTAGTAGGCCGCCTCGATGTTGTCGTGCAGTTCGGCCGGGATCCGCAAGTGCGCCACCACGTGCTCGGCCGCGTAGTACGGCGTGGCGCCGTCGTAGTGGCCGTACGCGATGTGCACCTTCAGGTCCGGGTTGGCCCGCATCGCCGACGACAGCCGGTTCGCCACCGTGACGTGCGTGCCCTCGAACTCCTTGTACGACCAGGGGTGCACGGACCGCGACAGGATCTCGTACGGCAGATCGTTCCGGTACTCCAGCTCCGCCCGCAGGTAGTGGTTCAGCGCGGCGGTGTACGGGCCCATGATCGCCGAGTACGACGGGTCCTCGGTGAACAGCTCGCGGCCGTAGTCGGCGTCCGACCCGGTGAACCGGGAGTCCAGCCGGCCGACGACCTTGCGCCGCGACCGCAACACCTCGGTGAAGAACCGCACGTGCTCGACCCGCAGGTCGACCCGGTCCACGTAGTCCTCGGACAGCCCGGTCAGCGCGGCGAACCGGGACACCGCCGACGCCCGTTCCTCCGCGGTCAGCCGGTGCCCGCGCGCCAGCGCCCACGGGTAGTCGCGGGACGCGAACTCCTCCGCCTCGGCCAGCACCTCGTCCAACGGCCGGTCGCCGTGCAGGCCGTGGTAGTGCGCGATCGCCGCGTACGTGGGCAGGAACAGCGAGTACGGCAGGTCGTTGCCCTCGCTGAAGTCGAGCGTCGCGAAGTCCAGCACGGACGAGATGAGCATCAGCCCGTTGAGGTACATGCCGTACCGGGTCTGGAGGTGCTCCGCCAGCGCCGCCGCGCGGGTGGTGCCGTAGGACTCGCCCGCCAGGAACTTCGGCGACAGCCAGCGGCCGTTGCGCGAGGTCCACAGCCGGATCACCTCGCCGACCGACTCCAGGTCGCCCTGGAACCCGTGGAACTCGCCCGGCTGCTCGCCCTTGGCGGCCCGGGAGAACCCGGTGGACACCGGGTCGATGAACACCAGGTCGCTGTGCGCGAGCAGGGTCTCGGGGTTGTCCACGAGGTCGTACGGCGGCGGCACCAGCTCGCCCACGTCGCCGGACACCACCCGGCGCGGCCCGAGCAGGCCCAGGTGCAGCCACACGCTGGACGAGCCGGGGCCGCCGTTGAACGCGAACGTCACCGGCCGCTTGGCCGCGTCCGCGCCGTCCAGGGTGTACGCGGTGAGGAAGACCTCCGCCTTGGCGAGGTGCCCGTCGAACTTGCCGTCGGTCAGCACCTCCTTGCGCAACACCACCCGACCGGTGGTCGTGGTGTAGTTCAGCTTGCGCCGCTTGACGGTGATGCTGTGCTGGGTGGTGACGAGGTCGTCGGACGGGATGTCCTTCTCGGCCTTGTCCGCGGGGGTCTTCGCGTCCCCGGTGTCCTTGTCGGTCATGGTCGGACTCTACGGTTGGGGCGAGGGTAGGTGCGCACGCTTTACGACCTGGACCTGCGGGTTACCAGTTGCCGGGCATGTCCGCGACTGGTGGCGTGGCGGGAGGAGGTGGCGCGCGTCAAGCGGGCGGCGTTCGCCGACGAGACGTACTGGGCGCGCCCGGTGCCCGGCTTCGGCCCGTCCGACGCCCGCCTGGCCCTGGTCGGCCTGGCCCCGGCCGCGCACGGCGGGAACCGCACGGGCCGGATGTTCACCGGCGACCCGTCCGGCGACTTCCTGTACGCGGCGCTGCACGCGGTGGGCCTGGCGTCGCAGCCGACGTCGGTGCGGGCGGGCGACGGGCTGGAGCTGCGCGGGACGCGGATCACCGCGCCGGTGAAGTGCGCGCCGCCGGAGAACAAGCCGACCGCCGAGGAACGGGACAACTGCCGGCCGTGGCTGATCGGGGAACTGGAACTGCTGCGGCCGACCCTGCGCGCGGTGGTCGTGCTGGGCGGTTTCGGCTGGCAGGCGCTGCTGCCGGTGCTCGCCGCGGGCTGGCAGGTGCCCCGCCCGAGCCCGAAGTTCGGCCACGGGGTGTCGGTCGAACTCCCCGCCCTGGACGGCGGAGCCCCCCTGACCCTGTTCGGCACGTACCACGTGAGCCCGCACAACACCTACACCGGCCGCCTGACCCCGGACATGCTCCAGGACGTCCTACGCCGCGCCGCGCGCACCGCCGGGCTCTGAGCACCGCTCCAAACGCGGTTTGGCACAAACCAGGAGCGATCGGCCGGGATGCCGGGCATCCTTGCCGGTATGAGACCCCGGCTCGCGCTCGCGCTGCTCGTGGGCATCGCGCTGGTCGTCGTCGCCATGGCGGCCAGCGGAACGTCGCCGGTGCCTTACGAGGACCGCGGCTCGGGTGACGACGCCGCGCCGACGGTCCTCATGTCGTCCAGCGCGCCGAAGTCCGACGACCTCGGCCCGTCGGCGCTCGGCGGGTCGCTGGTGGTGGTGTTCGTCGTGTTGAGCGCGTTGGCACTGATCATCTTCATCAGCCTGCTCGCCGGCCTGCGGGCCCCGAAACGGCGTCGGCGGGGCGTCGGGATGGTCACGGACGCGCCCGAGGAGGGCAGCTCCGCCGCACCCGAAATGCTCGTGCGGGGCGCGCGCGAGGCGTTGGCGGAACTCCAGGCCCGGGTCGGCGGGCCGCCGCGGGACGCCGTGGTCGGCGCGTGGCTGAGGCTGGAGCAGGCGGCGGCGGACAGCGGAGCGGCCCGTGCGCCGCACGAGACGCCGACCGAGTTCACCGGCGCGCTGCTCGCCCGGCACCACGTGGACGAGGACGCGACCGCCGCGTTGCGGAAGGTCTACCAGCGGGCCCGGTTCGGGGTTGCCGCGGTCACCGACGAGGACGCCCGGATCGCGCAGGACGCCCTGGCGCGGATCGTCCGCGACCTCACTCCCGTCCGGGACGCCGGATGACCGACGACGTGACGGCCAGGACGGACGACCGGATCA
The DNA here is from genome assembly GCF_050942485.1 of Actinosynnema sp. CS-041913. NCBI lineage: Bacteria > Bacillati > Actinomycetota > Actinomycetes > Pseudonocardiales > Pseudonocardiaceae > Actinosynnema > Actinosynnema sp. CS-041913. The sequence goes on from NZ_CP192037.1 coordinate 816,532, forward strand.
AGCCGCTCCTGGGTATGGGCGGCGCGATCGGGGTCGGTGTGCTCGTAGGCGTCGGCACCGGGGTCACGCTGTTCCGGGTCGGCGCACCGGTCCACTGGGCCGCGGTGGTGGCGTTGCCGGTCATCGCGCTCGCCGTGCTCGTCGGACGCCTGCCGCGGGCCACCGACATCCTGTGGGCCCCACCGCCCGCGCACTTCTCCACCGCCACGTCCGTGCAGGCGAGCAACCTCGCGAGCCGGCTCGGCGAAGCCGCCGTCGACCAGGACCGCTTCACCGTCCGCATCCAGCCCCGGCTGCGCAAGCTGGTGGAGGCGCGGCTGCGGCAGCGGCACGGCGTGCCCGACCTGGCCGACCCGCGTGCCGCCGCGCTGCTCGACCCCGAACTGCGCCGCCTGGTCACCGATCCGGCCGCCACCCTGCCCGATCCCCGGAAGCTCACCGAGCTGTTGGAGAACCTGTGACGTCTGCACCCCACATCGGCGCCGAGGGCAAGGCCGTGCTGGACGCCGTCGGCACCGTCGTCGTCGGACGGCAGCGCTCGCTGCGGCTGGCGCTGGCCGCGATCCTGGCCGGCGGCCACGTGCTGCTGGAGGACGTGCCCGGCCTGGGCAAGACGCTGATGGCCCGCTCGCTGGCGCAGGCGCTGCGGCTGGACTTCAAGCGCCTCCAGTGCACGCCCGACCTGCTGCCGGCGGACGTCACCGGCTCGTTCATCTACGACCCCGGCGACCACCAGTTCACCTTCCGCGCCGGCCCGCTGTTCACCGGTCTGCTGCTCGCCGACGAGATCAACCGGACGCCGCCCAAGACGCAGTCCGCGCTGCTGGAGGCCATGCAGGAGCGGCAGGTCACGGTGGAGGGCCGGACGTTCCCGCTGCCCGCGCCGTTCCACGTGCTGGCCACCGCCAACCCCGTCGAGTACGAGGGCACCTACCCGTTGCCCGAGGCGCAGCTCGACCGGTTCCTGCTGCGGCTGGACATCGGCTACCCGCCGCCGGAGGAGGAGGTCGAGGTGCTGCGGCGCAGGCTCGCCCGCCGGCAGGAGGAGGCGACCGTCGAGCCGGTGCTGGACACGGACCGGCTGCTCGGGCTCCAGCAGGGCGTCGAGCAGGTCGCGGTGGACGAGGACATCCTGCGGTACTGCGTGGACCTCACCGTGGCGACGCGGTCTCACCCGGCCGTGGAGGTCGGCGCGTCACCACGCGGCGCGCAGGCGCTGGTGCTGGTCGGACGGGCGCTGGCGGTGCTCGACGGGCGGGACTTCGTGCTGCCCGAGGACATCAAGGAGTGCGCGATCCCGGCGCTGGCGCACCGGCTGACGCTGCGCCCGGAGACGTGGACGTCCGGCACGACGGGCGTGGAGGTCGTCACCGAGCTGCTGGGTCGGGTCGCGGGCCCGGTCAGCGCCCGGTCATGAACCGCGGGCAGCGCATCCGGGAGGCGTTCACCAGCGGACGCGGCGCGCACTGGCACCCGACGGACGCCCTGGTGCGCGGCGCGGCGCTCGGCGTCGGCATGGTCGTGTTCGGCGGCCTGATCCACCGGGTCGAACTGGTGCTGTTCGGCGCGCCCCTGCTGATCTCGACGCTGATCGCCCTGGTCACGACGGTCGGCGGCACGCCGGACGTGCGCGTGCGGGGCCTGCCCCGGACCGGTGAGGTCGGCGCCGCGAAGTCCGTGGTGGAGGTCGACCCGGGCGTCGGCGCGGAGATCCTGGCGATCCGGCTGCCGGCGGGCGGGACGGGCCTGGGCCCGGTGCACCTGCTGCCCGCGCGGGAGCGGTCGATCGAGGTGGTGCTGCGGCGCGACGCCTGGGGCGAGGGCGTCGACCTGCGCCCGGACCACCTGGTGGCCGGGCCGGACGCGCTGCTGGTGCACGGCCCCGTGACGGCGGCCGAACGGGGCCGCGTGCTGCTGCCCCCGGTGCACGAGCTGCCGACCGGCCTGCTGCCCGCGCGGGCCAGGGGACTGGTCGGCGCGCACCGGGCGGCGCGGCCGGGTGATTCGGTGGAGCTGCGCGACATCCGGGCGTTCCAGCCGGGGGACCGGCTGCGGCGGATCGACTGGCGGGTGTCACTGAGGGCGGGCCCCCTGCACGTCCGCGAGCACCACGCGGAGGCGGACGCGGACGTGGTGCTGGCCCTCGACACGCGGTTCGACGTGGACCGGGACGTCGGCGGGTGGGCGGTGGCGGCCAAGAACGCGACCACCCGGGTCGACGGCAGCCTGGACCTGGCGGTCCGGGCGGCGGCCTCGCTGGCGGCCGGGTACCTGCGGCAGGGCGACCGGGTGAGCCTGGTGGACCTCGGGCGTCCGCAGCTCGGCGTGCGGGCCGGGGTCGGTCGGCGGCAGCTATTGCGGCTGCGCAACCAGCTCGTCGTCTGCGCGCGGTCGGCGGGGTGGGCGCAGAAGCCCGTGCTGCGGGCCGAGCAGGTGCCGTTCGGGTCGTTGGTCGTGGTGCTCTCGCCTTTCCTGGACGCGGACGTGGTCGAGCTGACCGTCCACGCCGCGCGGCGGGGGAATGTCGTGCTCGCGGTCGACGTGCTGCCCGAGGGGTTGCGGCCGGATCAGGAGACGCCGTGGGGTGGGGCGGCGCTGCGGGTGTTGGAGCTGGAGCACGAGGTGCGGCTGGAGGCGATGCGGCGGCACGGGGTGGCGGTCGTGGCGTGGGACGCGCGTGCGGCGGCGATCGCGGGTGTGCTGCGCCAGGCGGCCCGGCCGGGGCGGCGGCGATGAGGCCGGCGGTGCGGATCGCGGCCCGGCGAGGGTCGGATGGAGGTGGGGCGGGTGACGGCCGTTGAGCTGCGTGGTGGGCTGCCCGGATGGGTCTTGCGCGGTGCGGTCGGCCTGCAAGGCCTGGCCATCGCCGCCGTCCTTTACGCCGAAGGAGTGACCGTTGCCCCATTGGGCCTATACGTCGTCTTGATCGGCGTCACCGCCGCCATTCCCGCATCAGCCGCCGTAGCCCTGGTCATCGCCTACCCCGCGGTGGCAATCGTGGTGGTCGGCGGCGCACCGGTCCGCCCGGCGGTACTGGCGCTCGTCGCACTCCTCCACTTGCTCCACCTCACCTGTGCATACGCGGCGCTCATCCCCACCCGTTCACGAATCCACCCGAAAGCATTACGAACGCCAGCCCTCCGATACCTCGCGGTGCAAGGCGGAGTGCTCGTTCTGGCCGTGGTGGTGCTCCTCTTGCCCGGCGGCCGGACGGCGGCAGCCGTCGAGGTGATCGGCCTCGTCTGCGCGGCCGGGCTGGTGGTCGGCGCGGTCGCGTTGATGCGCCGCGGAGGCTGAGGATTCGGGGCGGAAAACTCAGCGCGAGCTGAGCGTCTGGATCGTTCCTCTCAGCACGTTCACCCGTTATCACCGCTCAGTCGCTGGTCAGCGCTCTGCGTGTCCCGCATCACCCGGCGACTGTGGTCACAACGGGCCCTGCGGAGCCGTCGGAAACGGGCCTCCGGTGCGACCATGGACGTATGGCTGCTGTGAAGTCGCAACCCACACGGATCGTGATTGTCGGCGGTGGGTACGTCGGCATGTACACCGCGCTGGGATTGCAGAAGAAGCTGCGTTCCGGTGAGGCGTCGGTCACGGTCATCGACCCACAGCCCCACATGACCTACCAGCCGTTCCTCCCCGAGGCGGCGGCCGGTTCCATCGAGCCGCGCCACGTCGTCGTGCCGCTGCGCAAGGTCCTCAAGCGCTGCCACGTCGTCACCGGCCGCGCCACCAGGATCGAGCACGCCCGCAAGGCCGTGACGGTCGAACTCGCCGACGGCCACGTCGAGGAGTACGAGTACGACGTCCTCGTCTCGGCCCTGGGCGCGGTCTCGCGCACCCTGCCGATCCCCGGCCTGCCCGAGGTCGGCATCGGCATGAAGACCATCGGCGAGGCGATCTACCTGCGCAACCACGTGCTGTCGCGGCTCGACCAGGCCGCCAGCACGAACGACCCGGAGCTGCGCAGGCGGCTGCTCAGCTTCGTGGTCATCGGCGGCGGCTTCGCGGGCATCGAGACGCTGGCCGAGCTGGAGGACATGGCGCGCTACGCGCTGCGCTACTACGAGGGCCTCAAGCAGGAGGACATGCACTGGGTGCTGGTCGAGGCCACCGGCCGGATCATGCCCGAGGTGAGCGCCCGGCTCGGCGTCTACACGGTCGAGCAACTGGAGAAGCGCGGCATCAAGTGCTACCTCGACACGCGGGTCAAGTCGATGGAGGGCGGCCACGTCATCCTCGACGACGGCACCGAGTTCGACTCGGACACCATCATCTGGACGGCCGGCATGAAGGCCAACCCGATGCTGCGCAACACCGACCTGCCGCTGGACGAGCGCGGCCGGGTGCGGTGCACGGCGGCCATGCAGGTGGTCGGCCTGCCCGGCGTGTGGGCGGCGGGCGACTGCTCGGCGGTGCCGGACCTGTCGCGCACCGAGGAGGACCCGACGGCGACCTGCGTGCCGAACGCCCAGCACGCGATCCGGCAGTCGAAGCTGCTGGCGAAGAACATCGTGGCGACCATGCGCGGCAAGCAGCCGAAGGACTACTTCCACAAGTACCTCGGATCGGTGGCCGGCCTCGGCCTCTACAAGGGCGTCGCCGACGTGTTCGGGCTGCGGTTCAAGGGGGTCGTCGCCTGGTTCATGCACCGCAGCTACCACGTCATGTTCATGCCCACGGTGAACCGGAAGTTCCGGGTGTTCGTGGACTGGACGCAGGCCCTGTTCTCGGGCCGCGAGGTGGTCGCGCTCGGCCAGATCCACGAGCCGAAGGCGGAGTTCGACCGGGCCACGAAGAGCTGATCTGCGGTCCGCCTGCTGATCGGGTGCTCGCCTGCTCCGCCGTTCGGTGGCGGTGGGCAAGCACCCGTCTGGCTTAGGGCTGTAACTTGAGCCCCCAATCAGAGTAATGGGCAGCGCGTCACCTTGACATTGCGTAACGTGAACCCGAGACTACGACTGGTGCGCCACCAAAAGTGTGACGCACCAGTGGGGAGAGAGGTGACCGCGATGTCGCTTGAGGAGCTGGCCGCACAGCTTCGCCGCGGTGAGATCGAGGACCGTGCCCTGGCGGAGTACGCCGCCGAGTACGCCACCGCCGGAAAGGTTTTTCGCAGCAAGAAAGACGACTGAGCATGTCCGCTGCCGGGTGGGGGAACGAGTCGGTTCCCCCACCCGAGGCCGTCCGGCCGGTCAAGCCCACCCCACTGCTGCTGCAAGGCCAGGACTACCTCTTCCGGTCGCCCGCCAAGAACCTGGACTTCCAGGAGCGGGTGCACCGCCTCGGGATGGTCGAGGAGGGCGACGGCAGCCCCGTGCCCTGCGTGCTGGTGCTCGCCCGCGCCGCCGACATGGAGATGAACGCCCTCTCCATCGCCCTCGCCGAGCACGGCATCCGGATGGCCCGCATCGACGCCGACCGCTGCGTCGACCTGCCGCTCACCGTCTACACCGACGCGCCCCTGCTGGAGCTGGACCGCTGGCTGCTGCGCCCGATGCTGGTGTGGCGCAGGCACTTCGAACTCTCCGCGCTCCAGGTCGACCCCGGCACGCTGGCCGCCGCGTACGCCGTGGACCAGTGGGGATCGGTCGCGAACTGGCTGTGCAGCCGCGGCGACTGGGCGCACGTCAACCCCAGCCGCGCCACCGCCCACCTGGACCGGCTCACCCAGCTTTCGGACGCGGCGGCGTTCGGCCTGAAGGTCCCGCGCACCATGGTCACCACCCGCCCCGGCCGGACCAGGCCCGGCGGCGCGCGGTGCATCGTCAAGACCACCGGGCGGCACCTGCTGGAGCCGCGTCCCGGTATGCAGCACGGGCTGTTCCCACGTCCGCTGGAGACCAGCCGTTCGGGTGATGTGCCGGAATCCGCACCGGTCATCGTCCAGGAGTACGTCCCGTCCGACACCGAGCTGCGGGTGTTCGTGGTGGGTGAGCGGGCTCTCGCGTTCCAGGTCGACAAGCTGGACCCGGCGCAGCTCTGGGTGGATCCTGAAGCGGTTCGGGTCACCCCGGTCGACGTGCCGGCCAGGCTCTCCGACCGGCTCCTCGCCTTAGCCAGGCACTGGCGGTTGCAGGTCGCGGCGTTCGATCTTCTCGTCGCGGGCGGCGACCACGTGTTCCTCGAAGTCAACGTCAACTGCGATTGGCGCTGGTTCGAGCACCGGGCCGAGGACGAACGGGTGTCCGACGCCGTGCACGAGTGGGTGGCGGCGCGTTTCAAGGAGCTTCTGAGTGCGGGTAAAGGTCGCTGAGCACGCGGCGTTGTTCTACCAGGACGGTGCCGTGGTGTGGGACGACTACCTCCACCACCGCCAGTTCGCGATCAGCGAGACGGCCGAGCTGCTGTGCCGCAAGTTCACCCGGTTCACCGACGTGGACGCGCTGCTCGCGCCGCTGACCGAGGCCGACCAGACCGCGCTGCGCAAGGTGCTGGACGAGCTGGTGGAAGCCGGCGTGCTGTTGGTGGAGGGCTCGCCGCAGCACGAGGCGGAGCGCCGGATGCTCGCCGGCTGGGGCGCCTGGGGCGCGGCGGCGCGGCACTTCCACTTCGCCAGCCGCACGCTGGGTGACGCGCCGTACCAGGGTTCGGACGAGCACGACGCCGTGCTGGACGCGAAGCTGACCCGCGAGCCGCCGCCCGCGCCGTTCCGGACGTTCGGCGGTGCCGCCGTCCCGCTGCCGGCGCTGCCGGAGACCCCGTCGTGGGCGTCCAGCGGCCTGCTGGACGTGCTGCTGTCCCGCCGCACGACCCGTGAGTTCGGAGCGGGCGCGGTGGGGCTGGGCCAGGTCGGCGAACTGCTGGGCGTGCTCGGCGCGCCGTCACCCGCGCGGTCGCGGATCGGGCGGACCGGCACCGTGTTCAAGACCAGCCCGTCCGGCGGTGGGCGGCACCCCGTGGAGATCTACGCGCATGTGCGCGGCGTCGAGGGTCTCGCCGACGGCTGGCACCACTACGACGGGCTCGCACACGCGCTGGAGCCGTTGGACGTCGCGTGGTCGCCGGCCGAGATGGCGGAGGCGGCGGGCGACCAGGAGTGGGTCGGCCGGGCGCCGCTGGTCCTCGCGTACACCGCGGTCCTCGAACGGACGAGATGGCGTTACGACACGTCACGGGCATATCGGGTTGTGCAAATGGATGTGGGCCATCTGTCGCAAACCGCATATCTGGTTGCTACCGCGATGGGTTTTGGTATCGGCTTCACCGCAGCATTGCGGGATGAACTCGTGGAACAAGCGCTGCGCTGTGACGCTTATCACGAAGCGGTACTCGGGATGAGTGTCGTGGGTCCATTACCTCAATGAGCGCAATAGCGGATCGCATTGAGCCGTGCGGGGGACTTGTGACGAACCAGCCCCACGAACGCTCGGTAACGGCTTAGGCTCCACGCTGCCCCCGTAGCCCAATCGGTAGAGGCAGGCTCCTTAAAAGAGTCACAGTACGGGTTCGAATCCCGTCGGGGGCACGTCACCACAACCTTCGTTGTCACTCGACTGCCGAGTGATCACGAACGGAGGGTGGAGTTAGCCAACACTGGCTACTTTGTGATGATCTCGCACATTTCGCCAGTGTCATCTGTCAATGCTCCGATAGGGCAGTTCGCGAACCCGTAGGAGCATCCGATGACCGACCGGATCTGATCGGCTATCCCGTGACATCCGGCAACAGTCAAAGCGCAGTTCAGCGCGTTGCGACGGCGAACCGACCGGAGGCCGAGGAGGCGGTGGGGACCGGAGAACCGGGCCCCACCGCGCCCTTCCGTCACACCTGCGCGGCCACCCAGTCCCGCACGACGTCGTCCAGCACGGCCAGCGGCAGCGGCCCGCCGCCGAGCACCACGTCGTGGAACGCCCGGATGTCGAACCGCCCGCCCAGCGCCCGCTCCGCCTCGGCCCGCACGCGCTGGATCTCCAGGCGCCCCACCATGTACGCCAGGGCCTGGGCCGGCGCGGCGATGTAGCGGTCGACCTCGTTCTCGATCTCCACCTGCGCCAGCGGCGTGTTCTCCCGCAGGTACGCGACAGCCTGCTCACGGCTCCAGCCGTGCGCGTGCAGCCCGGTGTCCACCACCAGCCGCCCGGCGCGCATCGAGTCCATGGCGAGCATCCCCAGCCGTGCCACGTCGTCGGAGTACAGCCCCATCTCGTCGGCCAGCCGCTCGCAGTACAGGCCCCAGCCCTCCAGGTAGCCGGTGACCGTGGCGACCCGGCGCAGCATCGGCAGCCCGGTCAGCTCCTGCGCCAGCACGATCTGGAAGTGGTGCCCCGGCACGGCTTCGTGGAACGCGATCGCCTCGGCCTGGTACCGGAACCGCTCCTCCACGCGGTGCGTGTTGGCGTAGTACGTGCCCGGCCGCGTGCCGTCCATCGCCGGCGGCGCGTAGAACGCGGTCGGCGCGCCCGGCGCGTCCACGGCGGGCACCGGCTCCACCTCGCACCGCTTCGCCGGCACCCGGCCGAACCAGCGCGGCGCGGCCTCCTCGGCGCGCGTCACGGCCTCGCGCGCGGCGGAGATCAACTCGTCCTCGGACTTACAGCGCAACGCCGGGTCGCTGCGCATGTGCTCGAAGATCGCGGCGGTGTCCCGCGTGCCGAACACCCGTTCGCCCAACTCGGCGTACTCCTCGGCCAGCGAGGCCATCACGTCCAGCCCGGTCTGGTGCAGGTCCTTGGGCGTCCGGTCGGTGGTGGTCTGGGCACGCGCCAGGCTCGCGTACACGGCCTCGCCGTCGGGCAGCCAGCACAGGCCCGGCCGGTCCGTCGGACGGCCGCTCAGGGCCGCGACGGCCGTGCGGTAGGCGGCGAACGCGGGGCGCACCTCCTCGGCGATCAGCCGGTCGCGCTCGGCGGTGAACGCCGCGCCGCCGGTGGGCCGGGCGAACGGGTCCTCGTCGGCGGCCAGGTACCGGTCCAGGTAGGCCAGCGCCGCGTCCAGCAGGTGCTGCACGGGCGTGCGCCCGGCGCGCGACCCGGCGACCTGGCGCTCGGCGACCGCGCGCAGGAACTCCGGGACGGCGGCCAGCCGGGACAGGTAGGCCCGCTCCTGCTCCTCGTCGGCCACCACGGTCATCGGCAGGACGCTGAGCAGTTCGCCGGACGGGGCGAAGAAGGAATCGGTGATCGTGTACTCGACGGCCCGCGCGTCGAGCAGGTCCACCGTCGATTCGGCCTGCTGGACGATCACGGCGCGGGTCACCGGATCGTCGTCGTCCGGCAGCGCCCGCGCGCGTTCGGCGATCCGCACGGCGGCGGCACGCGCCGATTCCTCGGCTTCCGGCCGGTGATCGGCGAGCAGGTGGTCATATCCGGGCAGACCGAACACGGTCGCGCCCAGCGGCGCGAGCCGGGACATCAGGTCGAGCAGTTCTTCGGCGAGCGCCGCCGCGGTATCCATCCGGAACCCCCGGGGTAGATGTGAAAGGAAGTACGGTGCTTAGCCTAAATAACGATTTACAGCCGGTCCAAATAGGCCAGCACCGCCAGCACGCGCCGGTTGTCGTCCTCCGACAGGGGCAGGTCCAGCTTGCCGAAGATGTTCGCGGTGTGTTTGCCGACGGCTTTCTCGGTGACGAACAGCCGGGCGGCGATCGCGCCGTTCGAGCGGCCTTCGGCCATCAGCGCCAGCACTTCCCGCTCGCGCGGCGTCAACGTGGCCAACGGCTGGTCGCGGCCACTGCGCGCGAGCAACTGGGTGATGACCTCGGGGTCCATGGCCGTGCCGCCCGCCGCGACCCGGCGGATGGCGTCCACGAACTGCTTGATGTCGGAGACCCGGTCCTTGAGCAGGTAGCCGACGCCGCCGGCCCGGTCGGACAGCAGCTCGCGGGCGTAGAGCTGCTCGACGTACTGGGAGAGCACCAGCACGGGCAGCCCCGGCACCCGCTTGCGCGCCTCGATCGCCGCCCGTAGCCCCTCGTCGGTGAACGTCGGCGGCAGGCGCACGTCGACCACCGCCACGTCGGGCCGGTGGTCGACCATCGCCTTGAGCAGGGCCGGCCCGGTGTCGACCGCCTCCACGACGTCGAAGTCGTAGGCCTCCAGCAGCCGGATCAGGCCGTCCCGGAGGAGGACGAGGTCTTCACCGAGGACAACGCGCACAGCAGCTCCATGATCGCGATCGGCCCGCACCTCGGGCCTCCGCAGCCGAGTCTGCCCGCGCGACCCGCCCGGCGGTGTTCGTTTCTGATTCCGACCCCGGAAAGGCCCGGTACACCGCACGCCCTGATGCATCCGGCGCGGTGGAGATCGCGCGGACCGGGCCCGAAGACTCCCGGCGCACACCGAGCACGATTCGCACACGCGAAGACCGCCGGGAGATCCCCGACGGTCCAGGCGGTGGGCGGTTCAGGCGGGCGTGGTGGCCGGGGACAGCTCGCAGGGCAGTTCCATCGTCACGATCGTCGGCCCGCCCAGCGGGCTCGCGATGCCGAGCGTCCCGTCGAACGCCGCCAGCCGCCGCTCGATCCCGCGCAGCCCGCCGCCCTCGGTCGCCTCCGCGCCGCCGCGCCCGTTGTCGCCGATCATCAGCCCGAGCCTGCCGTCCTCGTGCCGCACCCGTACCCACGCGCTGGTCGCGCCACTGTGCTTGGCCACGTTCGTCAGCGTCTCGGCCACCGCGAAGTACGCCGCCGACTCCACCGGCGCCTCCGGCCGCCCGGCCAGCACCAGGTCGATCTCCACCGGCAACGGGTGGGCCAGCGCCAGCGCCCGCAGCGCCCCGTCGAGACCCCGGTCGGCCAGCACCGGCGGGTGGATGCCGCGCACCAGGTCGCGCAGCTCGGCCAACGCCTGCGACGACGACTGCCGCGCCTCGGCCAGCAGGTCGCGCGCCGCGTTCGGGTCGCGGGCCAGCAGCTCCTCGGCCATGCCCAGGCTCATGCCCAGCGCCACCAGCCGGGCCTGCGCGCCGTCGTGCAGGTCGCGCTCGATCCGGCGCAGCTCGGCGGCCTGCGCGTCCACCGTGTCGGCCCGCGAGTCGGCCAGCTCCCGCACCCGGTCGGTCAGCGCGGCGCGGGCGCTCGGCGCGAGCAGCCACCGCACGAACAACGCGTGCACCCGCACGATGCGGGGCGTGGCCCACCACGCGAGCAGCAGGTAGATCAGGCCCAACACCGGCGCGATCACGAAGTTGCCGGGCGTGTCGATCCCGATGCCGTTGTAGTCCACCTCGTCCGCGCCGAGCATCCACAGCAGCGGCGTGACGAACCCGAACGCCCCGCCCAGCCACAGCGCCAACGGCAGCACGCCGCACAGCACGCCGACGAAGGCGTTCAACGGCAGGAACGCCAGGTCCCGCCAGGTGGCCGGGTCGGTGGCGATGGTCCGGACCCGGGTCATCGGGCCCCGGTTGGCGGGCATCCGGTAGGGCGGCGCGATCGCCTCGCCCAACACCCGGCCCGCCCACCACCGGTGCACCGCCAGGTACCGCCGGGCGAGGGCGGTGACCAGCAGCAGCGCCGGCACGCCGATCGTCACCAGGACCAGCGGGTAGGCGTAGAGCTGGAGCGGGATCAGGGGCAGGCCGAGCACGCACAGCGGCACCCGTGCGAAGGCCAGCGCCGCGGTCCTCAGCCGGGTTCCCGCGCCGCGCACGAGGTCGTGGTCCGTCATGGCCCTGATTCTTCCGGCTGTCCGCAGTGAAAGCGGTGGGTTTAACCCCCCGATCAGACGTCGAGCAAGGCCCCGTCCGGCAGCACCTCCACCCCCGCCTCGCGCAGCTTGGCGTGCTCCTCGGAGTCCGGGTCGAGCACCGGGTTGGTGTTGTTCAGGTGCGTGTAGATCCTCCGCACGTGCGGGTGCCGGCGCAGCTCGGGCAGGCTGTGGGTGATCGGCAGGTGCCCCATCGCCGACTGCCCGCCGGCCCGCCCGGTGGCCGCGCCCATCTCCGACGGCGCGTAGAACGTCCCGTCCAGCAACACCACGTCCGCCTCGGCGACCAGGTCGTCGAACCCCAGCGGCCACCCGGCCAGGCACGGCGCGTACAGCACGATCCCGCCGGTCCGGGGGTCGAACAGCCGGTAGGCCATCACCCAGTGCCCGTCGACCGCGGACTCGCCCGCGTACCTCGGCCGCTTGCCGCTGACCGGGAACGCGGTCACCTCCAATCCGCCCGCGAGGGTGAACGTCTGCTCGGGCTCGACCTGCCGCCACGTCCACTCGGCGTACCTGTCCAGCACGCCCCGCGCCGGGGCCAGGGCGTGCAGCACGGTCGCGGGCGCGTGCACCCGCAGCCCCGCCGCGCCGCGCAACGTCAGCAGGCCGAGCGTGTGATCGAGTTCGGCGTCCGTGAACAGCACCCCGCGCACCGGCGTGTCCCGCGGTCCCGGTCCGGGGTCGAGGCACGGCGTGGCGGTGAGCTGGGTCCGGATGTCGGGGGAGGCGTTGAGCAGCCACCAGTCCACCCCGTTGCCGCTGACCGCGAGGCAGTCCTGGCTCCGTGCGGGCAGCTCGCCGGCCCGCACCTTCCCGCACGGCCCGCACGCGCAGTTCCACTGCGGCACACCACCACCGGCGGCCGTTCCGAGCAGCACGACCCTCACCACGTCACCTTCCGCATGGCCTGCACGACGTCAGCTTCCGCACGGCCCGTCACGGCGTGACCTTGCGCAGGACCCTTCACCACGTCACCTTCCGCATGGCCGGCGGCGCGGGCGCCGTCTCGGCGGCCAGGATCAGGTCGACCTTCCCCCGCTCCGGCGACAGGGAGCAGACCGGATCGGTGTTGGCCGCGTCACCGGTCAACTGGAACGCCTGGCAGCGGCACCCGCCGAAGTCGACTTCCCGCCGCACGCAGGACCGGCACGGCTCGCGCATCCAGTCGAAACCCCGGAAGGCGTTGAACGCCTTGGACTCGTGCCAGATCCCGCCCAGCGGCCGGTCCCGCACGTTCTCGATCCCGAGGTGCTCGATCACCGTCGCGGCCGGGCACGGCAGCACGTCCCCGTTCGGCGCGACCGTCAACTGCCGCGCGCCCCACCCGTACATGCACGGCTTGGGGTGCGCCTCGTGGTAGTCGGCGATCACGTACACGATCTCCATCCGCGACCGCCGGCGGGCTTCCTCCACCACCGGACCCGCCAGCCGCAACTGCTCCCGGGTCGGCAGCAACGAGGCCCGGTTGCGCAACGCCCAGCCGTAGTACTGGGTGTTGGCCAGCTCCAGCCGGTCCGCGCCCATCCGCTCGGCCAGCTCGATGATGTCGCCGACGTGGTCCAGGTTCAGCCGGTGCAGGACGACGTTGACGGTCAGCGGCAGCCCGGCCTCCCGGACCACCCGGGCCGCCTCGGCCTTGTGGTCGAACGCCTTCACACCGGCGATCAGGTTGGCGTTCCCGCGATCCGCGTCCTGCACGGACAACTGGACGTGGTCCAGCCCCCGGTCCCGCAGGTCGGCCAGCCGCGCGGCGGTCAACCCCAACCCGCTGGTCACCAGGTTCACGTACCCGCCCAGCCCGCTCGCGTGGCTCACCAGTTCGGGTAAGTCCTTGCGCGCCAACGGTTCCCCACCGGAGAGGTGGAACTGGAGCACGCCCAGCGCGCGAGCCTGGTCGAACACCGAGCACCACTGCGCGGTGTCCAGCTCGGCGTCGCGCCGCACCAGTTCCACCGGGTTCGAGCAGTACCCGCACTGCAGCGGACAACGGTGGGTGAGTTCGGCGAGCAGCCCGAACGGCGCCTCAGCCATCGATCTCCACCACCCTGCGCGCGACCAGCCGGGTCACGAGTTCGGCGACGTCGTCCGCGACGACACCGTCGAACCGCTCACCGAGCCGGGCGGCGATCTGGGCGACCGTCGTGCGGCCGTCGCACAGCCCGACGACCTCCGCGGCGGTCTCGTTGAGCACCAGCACACCCTCCGGGAACAGCACCACGTGACTGTCCCGGGTCTGGTCGTACGCGGTCTTCACACCCTTGCCGAGCCGAGGTGTGGCTCCGAGATTGGTCATGATCGTCCCGAGTAGTAGTCGACGGCGTCGAGGATCGCCCGCAGCACGTCGCATTTGAACGCCAGCGCGGCCACCGCCGCCTCCTGCTGCTCCCGCGTTGCGCAGTTGCGCACCACGAGGTCCAAAGTGGACCGACCTTCACCCTCGATCACCTTGAGCCGCGAGGTGAAGTACGCGAAGCCCTCCTCGGCGATCCAGGGGTACCGCGCACGCATGTCCGCCAACCGCCGCGTCATCAGGCCGCGCGAGAACATCTCGGTGAGCCCGGACGCCACCGCCTCCACCCAGGGCTTGCCGCGGGCGAAGTTGACGTAGGCGTCCACCGCGAACCGCGTGCCGGGCAGCACGTGCCGCTCGTCCAACACCTCTTCCCTGGTCAGGCCAAGGGCTTCGGCCATCCGAAGCCAGTTCTCCGCACCACCTTCACCGGGCCGCTCGCCGTCGTGCCAGACGATCCGCTCGCGCCACTGCCGCCGGACGTCGGGATCGGGGCAGTTGGCCAGGATCGCGGCATCCTTGCGCGGGATGCAGCGCTGGTAGTACCAACGATTCGCGGCCCACAACTGGAGTTCGTCCTTGGACAGCGTCCCGGCGTGCAGCCGGAGGTGGAACGGGTGGGTGTCCCAGTAGCGGGAGGAGAGCCCCCGCAGCCGTGCGGTGAACTCCTCGTCGGGCAACGGCTCGGACATACAGCGCCTCCCTTGGGATCTGCCTCTGCGGCCAACACCCCGCCCCCGACCAAGGTTTCCGGTCACACGACCGCGCCGTGACTCCGGCCGCGCCGGAGCCACGACGTCGGGCGGGGCTCAGCCGCGCGCGGCGTACGCGGTGACTTCCATCGGGGTGTCGATGTCGCGGAAGTCCGGCTTGACCCAAGTGGGCTTCGACGTGCGCTTCGGCGTCTTCTCGGCTGGCATTGCGCCACTCCTCGGATTCTCGTGTCTCTCCGTGGTTCGGCGGCGGAGTACCCACGGTAGAGCGTCCGGGGTCGACTCCGCTAGATAGTAAAGACAGTTTCCCAATGTATCAGGTGGTCTGTCCTCCGATGATTGATTTGCCCGCGTCACACGGGTGTGGTTGCATCGAGACCGCCGCCGTTCCGCCGCCGTCACAGTGCGGACAACGAGGAGCGCACATGCGTGCTCGTGCAAGCGCGGTTCTGGCCATGGTGCTGCTGGGCGCAACGGTCGCGGCCCCGGCCCAAGCCGAACCGTCGGCGCTCGCTGTACGGACGCTAGCCACCGGCCAGGACGTCCCGTGGGACATCGGGTTCCTGCCGGATGGCAGCGGAATCTTCACCGAGCGCGACACCAGGCAGATCAAGAAGCTCACCGGCACGACCGTCACGACCCTGCACACCGTGGCCGACGCGGTCCCGGCCGGCGAAGGCGGCCTGATGGGCATCGCCGTGTCACCGACCTTCGCGACCGACAACACGGTCTACATCCACTACACGGCCGCGACCGACAACCGGATCTCCAAGCTCACCCTCGGCGGCCAACCGGAGCCGATCGTCACGGGCATCCCCAAGAACCGCTTCCACAACGGCGGCGGCCTGGAATTCGGCCCGGACGGCTTCCTCTACGCCACCACCGGAGACGCGGGCAACAGCGCCAACGCGCAAAACCTGAACACCCTGGCCGGCAAGATCCTGCGCATCACGACCACCGGCGCCCCAGCACCGGGCAACCCGTTCAACAGCAGGGTCTACACCTACGGCCACCGCAACCCCCAGGGCATCACCTGGGCGAACAACAGGGCGTACGCCACGGAGTTCGGCAACAACAGGACCGACGAACTGAACCAGATCGAGTCCGGCAAGAACTACGGCTGGCCGACCTGCGAAGGCCCCTGCAACGACACCAGGTACACCAACCCGGTGAAGTCCTGGCCCACCAACCAAGCCGGCCCGACCGGCATCGCATTCTACAAGAGCGCCCTCTACATCGGCGGCGTAACCGGCCGCAGGGTGTGGAAAATCCCAGTCACCGGCACCGACCTGGGCACCCCCCAAGCAGTCTTCACCGGCTACGGCCGAGTCCGCTCGGTAGCAGCAGCCCCCGACAACACCCTGTGGCTGGGCACGTCGAACCAGGACGGCCGAGGCACCCCAGCAGCACAAGACGACCGAATCCTCAGCACAGACGGCTAACTCCCCGCCAACCACCAACACACCCACACCCACACGAGGCCCGACCAGTGCGCCAGCACACAAGTCGGGCCTCGTGTTCTCCCCGTATGGCCTGCCCGCAGGGAACCGCGCTTGTCCAGGGAGCGCAAGCACGCTTTTCGCTTGCGCTCCCTGGACAAGGGTGGTGGTCTTTGACCAGGCCATACGGGGAGAACACGACGCCCTACCTCCCCGGAGGCCTGCCAAGCGGCGAGCGTCGCCCTTCGACCCGACCGGCCGAGAACACCCGCCAGTGATCTTCAGCGGCCGAGCACCGATCAGTTCAAAGCCGCAGGCATCCGCCGAAACTGCTCCAACACCACCGGATCCTGCAACTGCATCCACTGGATCACCTCGGTGTACGTGGCACAAACAGTCTCCCCCCGCACACAAACCTCCTCCATGAACCGCTCCACAGCCGAACTGAACGCCCCACCAGCCCAATCGTTGAAGTGGTTCCCCACCACCAACGGAGCCCGATTCCCGTTGAACGCGGCCAGGTACACCGACCGATAGGTGTCCAGGACGATCTGCGTGTACTCCCCAGGAGGCCCAGGATCGTCCCGCGCCCCGTTCAACGCGTACCAGAGGTTGAAGTCCATCATCACGACCCGCTTCCCCAACGCGGGCACCCGAACCTCGGGCATGGGGAACTCCCACATCCCGTCCAGCACAAAAGGCCAGACCACCCCCAGCCGAACATGGCTGGTGTCGTACACCAGCCCATGCCCGCGCATGGAGGGAAACGCCTGCCCCCAATCCCCTTCCAGACAAGGCGTCCGCCCACCCCGAACCGAAGCGGGGTCCAGCCGAAACCCCTGCTCCCGAGCCTCAGACAGGATCGAGAAGAACTGGTCCAACTCCAGATCCCACTCGGCGGTGCCCCACCGCCCGACACTCGGCTCGTCCCCCTGGCAGTAGTGCCCGTTGTAGTGCGTCCCGATCTCGTGCCCGGCGGCCAGCGCGTCGTTCAGGTAGGCGATCCGAGCCGCGACCTGCTCACGCGTCCCGCCGAACCCGATCGAGGAGTACCCCGCCCGGTGCCCAGGCCCGCGGTAGGACGCGGCATCCGCGTCCGGCACCAGGTACACCCCGGACAGCAACCCGGTCACATGCGCGTTCACCCGCTGGGCCAACGGCATCACGCGATCCCAGTGCGCCTTGGAAGCCGCGCCGTCGAAGGAGAACAACACGAACTGCGGCGGCTTCTCCCCGGGCAGCATCCTGCGCATCCACGCGGGCGCCGCCGCTGGAGGAGGCACCGGCGGCGTGGGCACACTGGTGCTGGACGACACCTGAGGAGCGATCGGCAACGGCGAGGCCAACTCTTCGGCCGCCCCGCCAGGCAGTGGCTCCTGCGCCCCCTGCACGGCCAACACCGCCAGCGTGAGGGCCAACGCGACGCCAGTGGACAGCCATCCCCAACGCTTCACACCTGAAGGACGACTCCACGTGCTCGGAGGTTGCCTCTCCGTCATATCCAGGCCGAAGCGTTATCCCCAACCCGAAACGCCAACCCGAAACGCCTACCCGACCGGCGTGGCGATGACCACCTGGTTCTCCTCGTACCCGGTCTCCCCGCCGACCCACCGACCACCGCAGGTCACCAGCACCAACCGGTGCGAGCCACGCGGCCCGAACAGCTCCACCGCCCGCTGCGGCAACTCGTCCTTCCGCACCGTCACCACCTGGCTGACCCGGAACCGGAACGCCTGCCCCGCGGTGTCCACCACGGTCACGTCCCGGCCCACCTCCGCCCGCCACAACTCGTCGAACGGCCCGGTGAGGCCCTTC
Source organism: Actinosynnema sp. CS-041913 (assembly GCF_050942485.1). NCBI lineage: Bacteria > Bacillati > Actinomycetota > Actinomycetes > Pseudonocardiales > Pseudonocardiaceae > Actinosynnema > Actinosynnema sp. CS-041913. Next base: position 834,443 of record NZ_CP192037.1, read on the forward strand.
CAGTTCACGTGCCCGGCCAGCACGGTCGCGCCCTCGGCCGCACCGAGGTCGACACCCCACCAGGTGGCCTCGCCCACCCCCTCGGGCACCGGCAAGGCCCCGTCCGAGGTGACCTCCTTGCGCACCAACGTGGCCAGCCCGCCCTCGGGCAGCTTCACGGTGCCGGGAGCCTGCACGGGGGGCGCGGCCGGCGGAGCGGCCGGAGTGCTGACCGGGGTGGTGGGCTCAGCAGGCGGGTTGGCCCCGGCCGGCATCCCGGCCAGGTCGATCCCGCGCCCGGACTTCAGGCTGTCCCCCAACGGGTGAGGCACCACGGCGTCCCCCGGGCGAGCGAGACCGCCGACCACCTCCGAAGGCTGGTGGAAGACCAGCGCGGCAGCGGCGAGCACGCCCGCCGCCACCGCGCCGGTCAGCACGGCCTTCGCGTCCGCGCCGGTCAGCTTCACGACCGGGCAGCCGCCCGCCGCCGCGCCACGAACCCGACGAGCACCGCTCCGAGGAGCACCACCCCGCCGAACCCGATGAGCGCGCCGGTGTTGAGCGTGGTGCTGAACGAGGCCTTCGCCACCACGCCGGCGCCGTCCGCGCCGGCGTGGATCGCGATCGGCACGATCGGCTTGTTCGGCTTGTTGGTCAACGCCAGGGCAAGCGTTTGGCCCGGTTCGACCTTCCCGCAGGCCTTCGGTGGCGCGGCGGGGTCGAAGTGCTCCTCGTACCCCTTCGCGGCGGCCACCTCGACCACGCAGACCTCCTGCGGGGTGCGCAGGTCGGACACCGTCGCCGTCCCGTCCTCACCGGACTGCAACACGATCGGGTTGCCGTCCGGCCCGGTCACCTTCGCGTCGTCCTGACGCAGGGCCGGCGTCACCCCATCGGGGCCGGTGATCCGCAGGGCCGCACCGGCGATCGCCTTGCCGGTCTCGGTGTCGGTCTTGCCGACCTTCACCACACCGGGCTGGGTCCGGGCGACCGCCGACGCCTCGGCGGCCAGCTTCTTCTCCCCGCCGGTGGTGACGATCCGCTGCATGTCGGTGTTCGCCGGCACGTGCACGACCGGCTTGTCCGCCGGGCTGTCCAGCCGCACCCGGAACGTGGGCTGCGCGCCGGTCGGGACCACGTCCACCGCCAGCGGCTTCCCATCGACGGGCGTCCGCAGCTCGACGGACGTCTTCCCGTCCGCCAGGGTCGCCTGCTCCAGCTCCACCGTGACCGGGACGTCCCCGACCAGCACCCCGTCCGCCTTGGCGATGTCCACCGCCCAGGTGCCCGGGGAGCCGATGAGCTGCTCCTTGGCGGGCGCGGTGACCTTCGCGGCCCACGGCCCCCGGTTGGCCTCGGCGTCGGCGCGGAGCCGGACCACCGCGTCCTTGGCGGCCTGGGGCAGGTGGTCGAAGTGGAACTGCTCGTTGTACGCGATGTGCCGGAAGTCGTTGGCCGGGTCCAGCGTGACCCTCCCCTGCGGGGCCGCCGTCCAGGTGTGCAGGAGGTGGGCCAGCGCCGCCGCCTCGTCGACCGTGGGGTCGGTCGTGTAGCGCAGCAGCAGGTAGGAGATGTTCGCCGCCACGTCGGGGGGAAGGGGTTCACCCGCCTTGGTCCGCAGTTCGTCCCGGTCCTTGTACATCTCGGAGCTGTCCGGGGCGAGCAGCGAGTACTGGACGCACCAGACGTGCTGCCCGTTCCAGCGGTAGGAGCCGAGCCAGTCGGTGTCACTCGGCTTGTCCCGGTATCCCTGGGCGGGTGTCGAGTAGCCGATGCCCTCTTCTACCTGGGCGTCTGCGGTGGCGGGAACGGTGAGAAAGGCCACGCCGACCGCGAGCGCCGCGGCGGCGAGTCGTCTGCACCCCATGTTTTAACCTGACCCCTCGGGCGTGCACGCTCCGCGTGCGCCGGTCGGACTAGCTGCACCGGAGAGCCTTACGGGTCGTTCCGGGTGACGACAAGCCTCCAGCGGAGTGGGATCTGACTACGCTCCGCAGTGAAGGGCTGTGGAGCGGAGATCGACAGCCCGAGTAAAGTCGCTTTTACCCGACGGGAACCGATCGACTCGTGTGGTCGTTGAACCCCGTGACGGCGTCAAACGCCACAGGAGGACGAGGTGCGTACCACCAGCAACCCCGCGTTCCGGAACCTGCCGACCGGCGGCGGTTCCGGGAGCTACGCAGGCTTTGGCCAGCCGTACGAGGCACAGCAGTACGGCGGCTACCAGGGTGCCCCGCCGACCACCGGCGAGCGCCCCATCACCATCGACGACGTGGTCACCAAGACCGCGATCACGCTGGCCACGACGCTGGCCACCGGGCTCGTCTCGGCGTGGCTGGTGCTGTCGGGGCAGATCGCGCCGTTCGCGCTGGCCTTGCCCGGCATGATCGTCGGGCTGGTCGTGGCCCTGATCATCATCTTCAAGCGCACCCCGAGCGCTCCGCTGGTCATGATCTACGCGGTCGCGGAGGGTGTGTTCCTCGGCGCGATCACCGGTGTGTTCGAGGCGATGTACAGCGGCATCGCGTGGCAGGCGATCCTGGGCACGTTCGGCGTGTTCGGCACCATGCTCGTGGTCTACAAGACGGGTGCGATCCGCGTCACGCCGCGTCTGACCAAGTGGATCATCGGCGCCACCGTCGGCGTGGTCGTGCTGATGCTCGGCAACCTGGTGCTCGGCATGTTCGGCGTGAACTCGGGCCTGCGCGACGGTGGCACGCTCGCCATCGTGTTCAGCCTCGTGGTGATCGGCATCGCGGCGTTCAGCTTCCTGCTGGACTTCGAGGCCGCCAACGAGATGATCCGTTCCGGGGTGCCTGCCAAGTGGGCCTGGTGGGCCGCGTTCGGGTTGATGACCACGTTGGTGTGGTTGTACTTGGAGATCCTGCGGTTGCTGTCTTACTTGCAGCGGGACTGAGGTTTGTTGGTGGAGGGCGTCCGGCCGGGTGGTCGGGCGCCCTTCGTTTTTGTGTGGTTCTCGGGTCATCGGTCTGCTGCTGGAGGAGGGGTCGCGTTCGGGTTGGGGTCGAACTGCTTTCAAGCGTCCTCGCCGGACCGGCAGGCCGCCAAGGATGATCACCAGTGCCAGGGCGTCGTGTCATCCCCGTATGGCCTGGTCAAAGACCACCACCCTTGTCCAGGGAGCGCAAGCGAAAAGCGTGCTTGCGCTCCCTGGACAAGCGCGGTTCCCTGCGGGCAGGCCATACGGGGATGACACGCAGCCCACCTGGGGGTGTGCGCGCTGCGCGCGCCGTGGCTGTAGGTGTGCGTGCTACGCGTGTTTGTCTGCGTCGACTCTTAGTAGGCACGGGACGCATAGTGGGCCGTTTGGTTCTCGGGACAAGTGTTCCGTTGGCACCTCGTGCGTGCAGGCTGCCACGAAGTAGCCCTGGTCGGGCTTGTTGCCGCTGGTGGGGAAGGCGTGGCACAGCTTGTCGTGTTCGCTGTGCCACCACACGTACGGCATCTGACCCTCCCTGCCTTGTCATCGGTAGGGAGGTGGGTCGGTCTCGTTTGGGACGCGTGTCAGCTCAATCGTTCGATGACCATCGCCATGCCCTGGCCGCCGCCCACGCACATCGTCTCCAGGCCGAACTGCTTGTCGTGGAACTGGAGGGAGTTGATGAGCGTGGTCGTGATGCGGGCTCCTGTCATGCCGAAGGGGTGGCCTACGGCGATTGCCCCGCCGTTCACGTTCAGGCGGTCCAGGTCGATGCCCAGGTCTTGGTACGACGGGATGACCTGGGCGGCGAAGGCCTCGTTGATCTCCACCAGGTCGATGTCGCCGATCGACATGCCGGCCAGTGCCAGGGCGCGCTTGGACGCCTCGACCGGGCCCAGGCCCATGATCTCCGGGGACAGGGCCGAGACGCCGGTCGACACGATCCTCGCCAGTGGGGTGATGCCCAGTTCCCCGGCCTTCGTGTCGCTCATGATCACGAGGGCCGCCGCGCCGTCGTTCAAGGGGCAGCAGTTACCCGCTGTGACCTTGCCGTCCGGGCGGAAGACGGGCTTCAGGCCGGACACGCCCTCGTACGTCACGCCGGGGCGGGGGCCGTCGTCGGTGGTCACCACGGTGCCGTCCGGCAGGGTGATCGGGGTGATCTCGCGGGCCCAGAAGCCGTTCGCGATGGCTTTTTCGGCCAGGTTCTGCGAGCGGACGCCGAAGTGGTCCATCTCCTCCCGGGTGACGCCCTTCGCCAGCGCCAGGTTTTCCGCCGTCTGGCCCATCGCGATGTAGATGTTCGGGACCTGGCCCGACGTGCGTGGGTCGGTCCACGAGCCGGCGCCCTGTTCGGCCACCTTCGCCGTGCGGGCCTCGGCGTCCGCGAAGACCGGGTTGTGGGTGTCCGGCCAGCCGTCCGAGCTGCCGCGCGCGAAGCTCGACACGGTTTCGACGCCGGCGCTGATGAACACGTCGCCCTCGCCCGCCCTGATGGCGTGCAGCGCCATCCGGGTCGTCTGCACGCTGGAGGCGCAGTACCTGGTCACGGTGGTGCCGGGCAGGTTGTCGTAGCCCGCCAGCACGGACACCACGCGGCCCATGTTGAAGCCCTGTTCGCCGCCCGGCAGGCCGCAGCCCAGCATCAGGTCGTCGATGTCGTTCGGGTCGAGCTGCGGGACCTTCGCCAGGGCCGCCTGCAGGACCTGCACGGTCAGGTCGTCGGCTCGGACGTCCTTCAGCGAGCCCTTGCCCGCGCGCCCGATGGGGGACCTGGCTGCGGAGACGATCACGGCCTCAGGCATTACGGAACTCCTTTGTTTCGCCGCAACGTTGCCTAGGAGCCTAGTTAACGCCTGTTCAACGCGGCTACCACTCGTGACGCACGACGCCGGTCCGATCGCGCCGGGTCACGGCTGGTCCAGGACGCCGCACAGCGGGGCCAGCAGGATGGACGTCGCCGCCTCGTAGCCCGCCGCGCTCGGGTGGAACCGGTCCCGGCTGAAGTAGTCGACGTGGCGCGCGGTGAACTCGGCCGCCAGGAGGTCGCCCAGGGCGACCGGCACGCCGCCGGCCCACACCACCTCGCGCCGTTGGGCGCGGGCCAGGCGGAGGCTCCACTCCCGCGCGACGGAGCGGAGCGGTTGGGCGATCGGCTGGATCGAGCCCAGGTCGGGGCACGTCCCGACCACCACGCCGACGCCCGCGTCGCGCAGGCGGCGGACCTGGACGCCGAGCAGCGCCGCCGAGACGGCGACCGGCATCCGGGTCGTCACGTCGTTCGCGCCGATGATCACCAGGACGAGGTCGGGCGGGTCCGCCAGCACCCGGTCGACCTGCGCGGGCAGGTCCCGGGTGGTCGAGCCGCTGACCGCGTAGGTCTCCAGGCACACCGGGCGGCCCGTCTCGTCGGACAGGCCGTTCGCCAGCAGCACGCCCGGCAGTTCCGCCGTGTCGTCCACGCCCAGGCCCGCCGCCATCGAGTCGCCCACTACGGCGAACCGCACCGGCTTGCCCGCACCGCCGCCGTGGATGCCGTCGGCCCGCAGCGGCGGTGCGTCGGGCACCCCGATCACCACCCTGGCCCGGCGCGACTGCGACGTGAACAAGCCGTAGGCCAGGCCTGTCAGGCCTCCCGCCGCCGCGACGGCCAGCGCGACCAGACGTCCCCACCGCACGCTCCACCACCCCCTTGCGACCACTCCGCCAACCCCTTCCACCAATCGTCCACAAGGACCCGCGGATCGGCCGCCAACCGGCGCGTGACCCGCCGGGGGCAGGCAGCAAGTACGCTCGGCAAGTCATCTCGCACGGTGGGAAGGGACCTTCGGTGGAGTACGTCGAGAGCGTCGTGGACCTGGTCGGCAACACGCCGCTCGTGAAGCTGAACGCGGTCGCCGAGGGGCTCCGGCCGCTCGTCCTGGCCAAGGTCGAGTACCTGAACCCCGGCGGCAGTGTGAAGGACCGCATCGCGTTGCGCATGGTGGAAGCGGCCGAACGGTCCGGCGAGTTGAAGCCGGGCGGCACGATCGTGGAGCCCACTTCGGGCAACACGGGCGTCGGGCTCGCGCTGGTCGCCCAGCAGAAGGGCTACAAGTGCGTCTTCGTCTGCCCGGACAAGGTCAGCGTGGACAAGCGCAACGTGCTGAAGGCCTACGGCGCCGAGGTGGTGGTGTGCCCGACGGCCGTCGCGCCCGAGCACCCCGACTCCTACTACAACGTGTCGGACCGGCTCGTCGCCGAGATCCCCGGCGCGTGGAAGCCCAACCAGTACGCCAACCCGGAGAACCCGGCCAGCCACTACCACGGCACCGGCCCCGAGCTGTGGCGGCAGACCGAGGGCCGCATCACCCACTTCGTGGCGGGCGTCGGCACCGGCGGCACCATCTCGGGCACCGGCAAGTACCTCAAGGAGGTCTCCGAGGGCCGGGTGAAGGTCGTCGGCGCGGACCCGGAAGGTTCCGTGTACTCCGGGGGCACCGGGCGGCCGTACCTCGTGGAGGGCGTCGGCGAGGACTTCTGGCCGGACGCGTACGACCGGGACGTGTGCGACCGGATCGTCGCCGTGACGGACAAGGACTCGTTCGAGATCACCCGCCGGCTCGCCCGCGAGGAGGGCCTGCTGGTCGGCGGCTCGTGCGGGATGGCGGTCGCGGCGGCGCTGCGCGTCGCGGAGGACTGCGGTCCGGACGACGTGGTCGTGGTGCTGCTGCCGGACGGCGGGCGCGGCTACCTGTCGAGCGTCTTCAACGACAAGTGGATGGCGCAGTACGGCTTCCTGTCGCCCGACACGTCCGGCGCGACGGTCGGGGATGTGTTGCGGCGCAAGGACGGCACGATGCCCGACCTGGTGCACGGCCATCCCAATGAGACGGTCGCCGAGGCGGTCGCGATCATGCGCGAGTACGGCGTGTCCCAGATGCCGGTGGTCAACGCCGAGCCCCCGGTGATGGCCGCCGAGGTCTCCGGCGCGGTCAACGAGCGCGATCTGCTGGACGCGCTGTTCACCGGCAAGGCGAAGCTGACCGACCGGCTCGACGCGCACATGTCGTTCAAGCTGCCGACCATCGGCTCGGGCGAGTCGATCAGCGCCGCCATGGCGGCGCTGTCCTCAGCGGACGGTGCGTTGGTGCTGGACGACGGCAAGCCGGCGGGCGTCGTTACCCGTCAGGACATCCTGGGTTTCCTCGCCGGACGCTGATCACGTCGGATTGCCCGGTTGCCGCTAGCGGACGTGCCCTCATCCGCTAGCGTTGGCCACCGACTTATCCGCCACGGCCCACGCCAAGGGGGTTGGAAACTCCGATGAACGCTCCTCAGCCGCCCGAGAACCAGCAGTTCGGCGGCCAATACCAGCAGGAGCAGGGGCCGGGCGCCCAGCCCCCGAACGCCGACGCGACCCAGGTCGTGCCGAGCGGTGGGCAGCCCCCTGCGTTCCCGCCCCCGGAGGCGACCCAGGTCGTGCCCTCCGGCCAGCAGCCGCCGTCGAACCCGGACGCGACCCAGGTCGTGCCGCCGAGCGCGACGCAGCAGCAGAACCCGTACGGCCAGCAGCAGCCGCAGTCGGGCGCCTTCCCGGCCCAGCAGCCGCCGCAGTCCGGCGGGTTCGCCGCCCAGCAGCCCGGCCAGTACGGGCAGCCGCCCCAGCAGCAGCCGGGGCAGTACGGACAGCCCCAGCAGCCGCCCGCCTACGGCCAGCCACAGCAGAACCCTTACGGCCAGCCGCAGCATCCGCAGCAGCCGTACGGCCAGCCGCAGCATCCGCAGCAGCCGTACGGCCAGCCGCAGCAGAACCCCTACGGGCAGCAGCCCGGTTACGGCCAGCCGCAGCAGCAGGCGTGGGGCCAGCAGCCCGGTTACGGCCAGCCCGCGTTCGCGCCTCCGGCCGGCGGCTACGCCGAGTGGGGCTCGCGCGCGATGGGCGCCCTGATCGACTACGTCGCGCCGGGTGTCATCGTGGCGATCCTGGTGATCGTCGGCACGGTCGCCGGCGACCCGACGATCGCGCTGATCCTCAGCGTGGTGGGCTACCTGGCCATGCTGGGCTGGCTGATCTACAACTCGTGGTACCTCGCGGGCACCACCGGCCAGTCGTACGGCAAGAAGATGGCGAAGATCAAGCTGATCAAGGAGGAGACCGGGCAGCCGATCGGCTTCGGCAACGCGTTCGTCCGGCACCTCTGCCACTTCGTCGACTCGCTGCCCTGCTACGCGGGCTGGTTCGCGCCGCTGTGGGAGGTCAAGAAGCAGACCTGGGCGGACAAGATCCTCGGCACGATCGTCGTCAACGCCCCCGACACGGGGATGCCCGGCGGCGGCATGCCCGGCGGCTACCCCGGCCAGCAGCCGAACCCGTACGGCCAGCAGCAGCCCGGCTACGGCCAGCCGCAGTCCAACCCGTACGGCCAGCCCCAGCAGCAGAACCCGTACGGCCAGCAGCCCCCGCAGCAGCAGTGGTAACGCTTCTGCCGCAACGCTGACCACACACCGTCAGCGATGTTCGTCCGACTGCCCGCCGGCTTTCCCAACTGGCGGGCAGTCGGTTGAGAGGGGGGCTTACCCTGGGTTTATGACGGACACCGGCCACTACGGTTTCGCGACCAGGGCTATCCACGCCGGACAGGAGCCGGACCCCTCGACGGGTTCGGTCATCGTGCCCATCCACGCCACCTCGACCTACGCCCAGGACGGCGTCGGCGGGCTGCGCGGCGGCTTCGAGTACTCGCGCACCGGCAACCCCACCCGGGCCGCGCTCGAAGAGTGCCTGGCCGCATTGGAAGGCGGGCGGCACGGCCGCGCGTTCGCCTCCGGCATGGGCGCGACCGACGCCGCCCTGCGCGCCCTGTGCCGTCCCGGCGACCACGTCATCATCCCGAACGACGCGTACGGCGGCACGTTCCGCCTGATCGACAAGGTCTTCCGGCACTGGGGCGTCGAGCACACCCCGGTCGCGCTGTCCGACGTGGCCGCGGTGCGCGCGGCGATCCGGCCCAACACCAAGGTCATCTGGATCGAGACGCCCACCAACCCGCTGCTCAACATCGCCGACATCGCCCTGCTGGCGCAGGTCGCGCACTCGGCGGGCGCGCGGCTCGTGGTGGACAACACGTTCGCCTCGCCGTACCTCCAGAGCCCGCTCGCGCTGGGCGCGGACGTCGTGCTGCACTCGACCACCAAGTACGTCGGCGGCCACTCGGACGTCATCGGCGGCGCGCTGGTCACCTCGGACGACGAGCTGGACGCCGCGTTCGGCTTCCTCCAGAACGGCGCGGGCGCGGTGCCCGGCCCGTTCGACGCCTGGCTGACGCTGCGCGGCATCAAGACGCTCGAACTGCGCATGGAACGGCACTCGGACAACGCCGAGCTGATCGCCGACGCCCTCCTGCGACACCCGCGCGTGACGTCGGTGCTCTACCCCGGCCTGCCCGACCACCCCGGGCACGAGGTCGCGGCGAAGCAGATGCGCCGGTTCGGCGGGATGATCTCGTTCACCGTCGAGGGCGGCGAGGAGGCGGCGCTGCGGGTCTGCTCGCGGACGAAGCTGTTCACCCTGGCCGAGTCGCTGGGCGGGGTCGAGTCGCTGATCGAGCACCCCGGCAGGATGACCCACGCCAGCACCGCCGGCTCCCTGCTCCAGGTGCCGGCGGACCTGATCCGCATCTCGGTCGGCATCGAGTCCGGTGAGGACCTGGTGGCGGACCTGGTCGAAGCCCTGGGCTGACGCAGCGAGGCCGGGCCGCTCGGGCGGCCCGGCCGGTGGGGATGAGCCCGACGGAAGTGCAAGTCAACCGAAGACCCTCGCGGCTTCCGTACAAACGCCGTACACTGGCGAACATGAACAAGCGTGTCGACGAGTGCGTCGTCGACAGGAGGTGAAGCGTCTTGTCGATCAAGGAAGCCCGTCTGGAGGTAAGACTAGATCAAGCGGTGAAGGCTCGCGTCGAACGAGCTGCTGAGCTGAGCGAACAGTCGACCAGCTCTTTCGTCGTGGCTGCGGCTGCGGACGCGGCAGACAAGGTCCTTGCCCGTGCTGACGTGACGATCATGCCTGCTGAACAGTTCGATGACCTGTTGGCGGCGCTCGATACGGCGGACGAGGCTCCCAACCTGGCCAAACTCAATTCGGGTTACAGGGGGTATGTGCGCAAGTGATGGACTGGGCCTCTTCCGCGCTGGATGAGCAGCACGAACTCGATACGTTCGACTGCGGTGTTCCGGTGCTGAACGACTGGCTCAGAGACCATGCTGCCGATGCGGGCAAGCGCGGAACGGCAAAAACCTACGTTTGGACGCCGGTTGGGAGTGATCGTGTAGTCGCCTACTACGCGATCACTCCTCATCAGGTGGCCAGAGGAGACGTGTCAGCCTCCTTGGCGGGAGGACTCAGCACGCCGATACCGGGTTATCTGCTGGCCAAGCTGGCGCTCGATGCAGAGCTGCAAGGGCAAGGGCATGGTGCTGAGCTATTGCACGACGCGCTGACACGGATGTTGGAAGCCGCTGATGTCGCTTCAGGACGCCTGATCGTTGTTGATGCCATTGACGATACGGCCGCAGCGTTCTACCGCAAGTACGAATTCAAGCCTGTCCAAGCAAATCCGCGCCGACTGGTGATCAAGGTCGCCACTGTTCGGAGCGCTTTTGGTCGGTGAGGCTTCGGCGGCCTGGGGAAGGCTGCTTCGGTACCGGCGGTTCGATGGAGCGCTTGCGCTGCACCGCCGGATTCGAACCTTGCGACCTCGGGATTCGCAGGTCTAGCCGCCGGTCAACGCGGTGGCAGCCCGCAGTTCGTCCCGGTGCTCAAGGCGATTTGGGCGCCTCGTGTCGGCCTCGGCCATCCCCAGGTTGCCCACCGCAAAGCCACGAGCTCACAAGGTGGGCGACCACGCGACATGGCCTACCGGCCGAAGCGGGCGGCGGAGCGTTCCTTCGCCTTCGCGGCTTCCACTTCGCGGTCGCGGGGCGGTGCTTTGGTGACGAGGGATTCCAGCAGGACCCTGGTGGCCTCGGCCACCGCCTCGACCGCCGCGTCGAACGCCTCCTGGTTCACCGCGGACGGGTGGGTGGACCCGCTGACCTTGCGCACGTACTGCACCGCCGCGGCCTGGATCTCGTCCTCGCTGGCGGGTGGTTCGAAGTTGTGGAGCACCCGGATGTTTCGGCACATGACTCCACTATCGCCGATGACGGCGCCGAAGGGTCGGTGCCCGGCTCAGGGCTTGACGTCGTAGCGGGCGTTGTCGATCTTCGGCACGGCGGGCAGCCGGTGCCCGTCCACGCAGCCCCCGACGAACTCGACCACACCGTCCCGTTCCACGAACCGGCCCGTGTCGGCGCACCCGGCGTGGGCCACGGTGAAGAACGCCGCGCCGGTCAACGTCACGGCCGTGGCCACCGCCCCGACGAGCGGGAGCACCGCGGTCACCCGTCGTGCGAGCGCCATGCCACCTCCCCGGGTGATTGCTGCGTTGGTCGACCCCCACGTCGAGCGTACCGGTACCGGTCGGTGCGGTGCCGCCATCATGAACGAACCCGTGCGGAAAAAGGCCGGCCCGGGGGTGCCCCGGACCGGCCTCTGCCCGTTCTGACGTCAGAGGTTGCCCCGACGCTCCTGCTCGCGCTCGATCGCCTCGAACAGGGCCTTGAAGTTGCCCTTGCCGAAGCCGAGCGACCCGTGCCGCTCGATGAGCTCGTAGAAGACGGTCGGCCGGTCGCCGATCGGCTTCGTGAAGATCTGCAACAGGTAGCCGTCCTCGTCCCGGTCGACCAGGATCCGGTGCTCCTTCAGCTCCTCGATCGGAACGCGCACCTCACCGATGCGAGCCCGCAGTTCCGGGTCGTCGTAGTACGAGTCCGGGGTCTCCAGGAACTCGACGCCGGCCGCGCGCATGGCGGTCAGCGTGGCGACGATGTCGTTGGTGGCGAGCGCGATGTGCTGCACACCCGCACCGGTGTAGAACTCCAGGTACTCGTCGATCTGCGACTTGCGCTTCGCGACGGCGGGCTCGTTGAGCGGGAACTTCACCCGGTGGTTGCCGTTGGACACCACCTTGCTCATGAGCGCCGAGTAGTCGGTGGCGATGTCGTCGCCGATGAACTCCGCCATGTTCACGAAGCCCATGACGCGGTTGTACCACTCGACCCAGTAGTCCATCCTGCCGAGTTCGACGTTGCCCACGCAGTGGTCGACCGCCTGGAACAGCCGCTTCGGCGCGCCCTCGGGTCGGACGACGGTGCTCTCCCTGGCCACGTACCCCGGCAGGTACGGGCCGGTGTAGCGGGACCGGTCGACCAGCGTGTGGCGGGTCTCGCCGTAGGTGGCGATCGCGGCCCGGCGCACGACACCGTGCTCGTCCTCGACGTCGTGCGGCTCTTCGAGGACGGTGGCGCCCTGCGCGCGGGCGTGCTCGATGCACTTGTCGACGTCGGCGACCTCCAGCGCGAGGTCCACCACGCCGTCGCCGTGCTTGCGGTGGTGGTCGAGCAGCGGGCTGTCCGGCTGGACCCCGCCGTTGATCACGAACCGCGCCGACCCGGACTTGAGCACGAAGGACTTGTGGTCCCGCTGCCCGGTCTCCGGCCCGGCGTACGCGACGAGCTGCATCCCGAAGGCGACCTGGTAGAACCACGCGGTCTGGGTGGCGTTGCCGACCACGAAGACCACGGCGTCCATGGAGCGGACGGGGAACGGATCCCGCGTCCCGTCGTAGTCGACCAAGCCCACGAGTTGGCGGAGCTGGTCGTAGCTCACGTCGTCAAGCTGCTGCGTCATGGCTCACAGCATGTGTCTGTTAGGCAGGGTGAGCAACAGTCTGCTTCTTCGCTGAGCAGGTTGTACAGTGATCTATGGCTTCCGAGGGACAAGCTGAACACTCTGACCAGGCCGTGGACGGCCTGGACGCCCGACTGCTCCTGTTGCTCACCGACGAGCCCCGGCTGGGTGTGCTGGAGTGCTCCCGCCGGTTGGGCGTGGCGCGGGGGACCGTTCAGGCGCGCTTGGACCGGCTGGTCGCGCGAGGCGTGCTGACCGGCTTCCCGCCGGCTCTCGACCTGGCCGCGATGGGGTACGGGCTGACGGCGTTCGCCGTGCTGGAGATCGCGCAGGGCCGCCGGCAAGAGGTGTCGGACGGGCTCGCGGCCATCAACGAGGTGTGCGAGGTGCACGCGACCACCGGCCAGGGCGACCTGTTCGTGCGCATGGTGGCCCGCTCGAACGCCGACCTGCAACGCGTCATCGACTCGATCGTGGACGTGCCGGGCGTGCAGCGGCTCTCGACGTCGATCGCTTTGTCGACCCCCGTGCCGCCACGCGTCCGCCCGCTCCTGGAACGCATCGGCTGAGCGCCGGGCGCTGGGTGTCGAACGCTGGGTGTCGAAGGCTGAGCGTCGGACGCGACGGCCGTGGGTCGACAAGCAGCCGACAGCAGGAAGGGCGGCCACCTCGCCTCGGTGGCCGCCCCTCACGCCGTCTGTGGGATCAGCCCGTGTACGGCACGGCCTTGATCAGGGTCACCTTCATGGTGTTGCCGTTGGGCAGCTCGTACTCCCGCGTCTCGCCGTCCTTCGCGCCGTTCAGCGCCTTGCCCAGCGGGGACGAGGGGGAGTAGACCTCCAGCGCGCCGTGCGCGCCCTCCTCACGCGTCGCGAGCAGGAACTCCTCGGTCTCGTCGTCGCCTTCGTAACGCACCGTGAGCACCATGCCGGGAGCGGCCACACCGGCCACGGTGGGCGCCTCGCCGACCTTGGCGACCCGCAGCAGCTCTTGGAGCTGGCGGATCCGGGCTTCCTGCTTGCCCTGCTCCTCGCGAGCCGCGTGGTAGCCGCCGTTCTCGCGGAGATCGCCTTCTTCGCGGCGCGCGTTGATCTCCGCAGCAATGACCGGGCGATTCTCGATCATCTCGTCCAGCTCTCCCTTGAGCCGGTCGTAGGCCTCCTGGGTCAGCCAGGTCACCTCAGTGTCGCTCACGGTCACCAACTCCTCGTCTTGCTCCAGGCCCACCACGTGGGCTGGCAGTTCCCGGACGCACGCACCCGGAACGGAAAAACACGGCCCGCGCCGGGGCCGTGCTGAAAGGCCAGAGTAACACGTCCACAACGTTCAGCTACGGCGTTTTGTTCCCTGACGGGCCACTAAACTCGCAGATCACCCGCTTGGCCGCTACCTCGTGGACAGGTAGGCCGGGACCTGGTAGGAGCAGCCGAACACCTCTCCGGTGGCGGGAGGTTTCGACGTCCGGAGGACGGTCGTCTGGTAAACCGTGCCGGGCCCCGGCGGCACCAGGACCTCTCGCCGCCCGGCCTCGTCGCCGTCCTTGGAGCGGGCCCGCACGATGCACACGACGGCCTGCTCCGGGGTCTCCCGGACCACCTCGAAGGTGATTTCCACGGACCGCTCGTCCAGGATCTCGAAGGCGGTCTGCTTGGCCTCCACGGGCTGGGTGCCGAGGTTGCGGTAGCCGACCCAGGCCACCACCGCGCCGACCAGCGCCGCGACCACGGTCAGTGACCACTTCGCCCATCCGGGCAGAGGACGCCGCGTCGTGCCGTACCGACCCTCGGGCAGTGCCACTTGCCGATGCCTTCCTGCCCGTGGGGAACAATGACCCTCGACCGCCACGTTGAGTGTCGCAGGGGCCGAGGGGGCTCCGTTCGGCAGGGGCCAAGGAGGACCACCACCGTCATGGTTGAAAAGCTGCGCCTGATGTCGGTGCACGCGCACCCCGACGACGAGTCCAGCAAGGGCGCCGCCACGATGGCGCGCTACGTGGCCGAGGGCCACGAGGTGATGGTCGTGACCTGCACCGGGGGCGAGGCGGGCAGTATCCTGAACCCCGCGATGGACCGCCCCGAGGTGCTGGCGAACATGGCCGAGATCCGGCGTGGCGAGATGGCCCGCGCCGCCGAGATCCTGGGCGTGCGGCACCGCTGGCTGGGCTTCGTCGACTCCGGCCTGCCCGAGGGCGACCCGCTGCCGCCGCTGCCGGAGGGCTGCTTCGCGCTCGTGCCGCTGGAGGAGTCCGTCCCGCCGCTGGTCGAGGCGATCCGCGAGTTCCGCCCGCACGTGATCGTCACCTACGACGAGAACGGCGGCTACCCGCACCCGGACCACATCCGCTGCCACGAGGTGTCCGTCGCGGCGTTCGACGCGGCCGGCGACCCGGAGCGCTACCCCGAGGCGGGCGAGCCGTGGCAGCCGCTGAAGCTGTACTACTCGCACGGCTTCTCCCGCGCCAAGCTGCTGGCGTTCCACGAGGCGCTGCTCGCGGAGGGCCGGGAGTCCCCGTACGCCGAGTGGCTGGCGGGCTGGGACGCCGACAAGCCCGACGTGATCGAACGGGTCACCACCCGCGTCGAGTGCGCCGACTACTTCCCGCTGCGTGACGAGGCCCTCAAGGCCCACGCGACCCAGATCGACCCGGAGAGCCGCTGGTTCGCGGTGCCGCTGGAGATGCAGCGCGAGGTCTGGCCGACCGAGGAGTACGAACTGGCGCGGTCGCTGGTCGACAGCACGTTGCCCGAGGACGACCTGTTCGCGGGCGTGAGGGAGAAGGTGACTGCGTGAACCCGGTCCCTTGGGACCAGACGACGGCGATGGTGCTGGTGCAGCCCTCCACCACCAAAGACCCCGGCGGCCAGCAGGAGGACTTCGGCAAGTCCTCCCCGCTGGGCCTGCTGATCCTGGTGCTGTTCTTCATCGCGGT
This sequence comes from Actinosynnema sp. CS-041913, assembly GCF_050942485.1. Classification (NCBI taxonomy): domain Bacteria; kingdom Bacillati; phylum Actinomycetota; class Actinomycetes; order Pseudonocardiales; family Pseudonocardiaceae; genus Actinosynnema; species Actinosynnema sp. CS-041913. The sequence goes on from NZ_CP192037.1 coordinate 850,064, forward strand.
GTTCTTCCTGGTCAAGTCGATGAACAAGCACCTGAAGAAGCTCCCGGCCTCGTTCGACCCGCCCGAGGAGAGCGCGAAGAAGAAGTCCGAGGACTAGGCGGCGGCGGGGCTGTTGCCCGGCACCGGGTGCGTCGCGCGGCACCGGCTCGCGTTCCGGGCGGCGCGGCGCGGCTGCCGACGAAGTCCCCACTCTGCTCGAACGCCCGGTCTGACGGGTGGGATTTACTGTGGAGCCATGACGAACCGGCTCGCGTCCGCGACCAGCCCGTACCTGCTCCAGCACGCCGACAACCCGGTGCACTGGCACCCGTGGTCGCCCGAGGCGTTCGCCGAGGCGCGGGAGCGCGGCGTCCCGGTGCTGCTGTCGGTCGGGTACGCGGCCTGCCACTGGTGCCACGTCATGGCGCACGAGTCGTTCGAGGACGACGTCACCGCCGCGTACATGAACGAGCACTTCGTGAACGTGAAGGTCGACCGGGAGGAGCGGCCGGACGTCGACGCGGTCTACATGGCGGTCACGCAGGCGTTGAGCGGGCACGGGGGCTGGCCGATGACCTGTTTCCTCACGCCCGACGGCGAGCCGTTCTACGCGGGCACGTACTACCCGCCGGTGCCGCGGCCGGGCATCCCGGCGTTCCGGCAGGTGCTGGAGGCGATCACGCACGCCTGGCACGAGCAGGGCGACGAGGTGCGCGAGTCGGCGGCGAGCATCGTGTCCCAGTTGACGTTCAAGCCGCTGCCCGAGTCCACAGTGGACGCCGACGTGCTGGACGGCGCGGTGGTGTCGCTGCTCGGGCACTTCGACCGCGCGCACGGCGGGTTCGGCGGCGCGCCGAAGTTCCCGCCGTCGATGGTGCTGGAGTTCCTGCTGCGCGACCACGAGCGGACCGGGTCGGTGGAGGCGCTGTCGATGGTGCGCGCCACCTGCGACGCGATGGCGTCCGGCGGGCTGTACGACCAGTTGGCCGGCGGGTTCGCGCGGTACAGCGTCGACGCGGGCTGGGTGGTGCCGCACTTCGAGAAGATGTTGTACGACAACGCTTTGCTGCTCCGCGTCTACACGCACCTGAGCCGCCGCGACGAGTCCCCGCGGTACCGCGAGGTGGTGCGCGGGACGGCCGAGTTCCTGCTGCGGACGCTGGGGACGGCCGAAGGCGGGTTCGCCGCGTCGCTGGACGCCGACACCGACGGCGTGGAAGGCCTGACCTACGTGTGGACGCCCGCGCAGCTTGCCGAGGTGCTGGGTGAGGCGGAGGGCGCTCGGGCCGCCGTGCTCTACGGCGTGACAGAGGAGGGCACGTTCGAGCACGGCTCGTCCACCCTGCGGATGCTCGGCGCGCCCGACCCGGCGGTCGCGGCGAAGCTGTTGGCAGCGCGGGAACTCCGGCCGCAGCCGGGGCGTGACGACAAGGTCGTGACGGCGTGGAACGGCCTGGCGGTCGCGGCCCTGGCCGAGGCCGGTTCCGTGTTCGGCGAGCCGCGCTGGGTCGAGGCGGCCGTGCGGGCGGCCGAGTTGCTGCTGGACGTCCACCTGGTCGACGGCCGCCTGCTCCGGACGTCCCGCGACGGCGTGGCGGGCGCCGCCGCCGGCGTGCTGGAGGACTACGGCTGCCTCGCGGACGGCCTGCTCGCCCTGCACCAGGCGACCGGGGAGGCACACTGGCTCACTGTCGCATGTGGACTGCTGGACACGGCGCTGGCGAGGTTCGCCGGCCAGGAGCCCGGCGTGTACTACGACACCGCGGACGACGCCGAAGCGTTGGTGCAGCGGCCCTCCGACCCGTCCGACAACGCCACCCCGTCCGGCGCGTCGTCGCTGGCGTCCGCGCTGCTGACCGCGTCGGTGCTCGGCGCGCCGCGGCAGGCGGAATACCGCTCGGCGGTCGAAGCCGCCGTCTCCCGCGCCGGCCTGCTGGCCGCCCGCGAGCCCCGGTTCGCCGGGCACTGGCTGAGCGTCGCGGAGGCGTTGACCCTGGGTCCTGTCCAGGTGGCCGTGGTCGGCTCGTCGACGGAGCTGGTGTCGGCCGCGTGGCACGGCGTGCACGGCGGCGGCGTGGTCGTGGCCGGCGCGCCGGACGCCGCGCCCCTGCTGGCCGACCGCCCGCTGGTCGACGGCGCGCCCGCGGCCTACGTGTGCCGGGGCTACGTGTGCGACCGGCCGGTGACGACGGTCGGAGAGCTGGTCGGAGCCCTTCACCGGTAGCGAACGGTCTTGTGTTCGGCCGTTACCGGCGTAGCGTCGGCATCGACGTAATCATGTAATCGAGGTGGTTCTGATGCGACGTGGATGGGGCGGGCGGGGCTCGCCGCAGATCGACCAGCCGCCGGCCGACGACGCGGCGGCCTGGTTCGCGGGCAGGCTGCCCGACGGCTGGTACACCGAGGCGCCGACCGTGACGGTCGACCGCGAGGAGATCCTGGTGGTGGGACAGCTCCCGCCGCTGGAGGGCACGTTCGCCGACGAGGCGGAACAGGCGGCGGCCGAGTCCGGCCGGATCAGCCGGCACCGCGAGGACACCCGCGAGGCCCGGATCGAGATCGCCCGCCAGGCCGAACACCGCTACCGCCGCAAGGTGGCGTGGGGCGCTCGGCTGGGCGGCACGGCGGAGCTGTTCACGACCCTGTCCGTGCCGGTGATGACGAGGCTGCGGCAGCCGGAGCGGAAGGTGCTGGACACCCTGGTGGCGGCGGGCGTGGCCCGGTCCCGCTCGGAGGCGCTGGCGTGGGCCGTGCGCCTGGTCGGCGAACACGCGGACACGTGGCTGACCGAACTGCGGGAAGCGATGTCCCGGGTGGACGACCTGCGAGCCCAAGGCCCCGAACTGGCCTGATGATGATCCCCCCGGGTCTCCGGTACGTTCGGGACCGGGGGGATCATGACCATCTCGTACGACATCACGTGGGACCTGGACCCGTCGGCGGCCACGTTCCGCGGCCGGACCTCGTTGCGGTTCAACGAGAAGCGGTCGCACGCGGAACTGGCGGCGGTCGAGGTCCACCGGGCGACGCTGAACGGCCGCGACGTGCCGTGGGACGGCTCGCGGCTGGCGCTGGACGCGGTCGGGGACAGCGTGCTGGAGGTCGACGCGGTCTTCGCGTACGCCGAGGACCGGGGCTTCCTGAAGGCGACCGTCGACGGCGACGCGTACCTGTACGCGTACCACTACCCGAACTGGACCCAGCGCAGCTTCTGCTGCTTCGAGGCCGGCCTGCGCGGTGTCGTCACGCTGAACGTCAACGCCCCCAACGCTTCGGTGCTCACCAGCAACACCACGACCCCCGTCGTCCCGTACGCCGTCACCGCCGCCGTGGGGCCGTGGGCGGAGGTCGGCGCGGACGTGCACGCCATGCGCACCCGAGCCGCCGACCGCGACCGGGGCGCGGCGGTGTCCCGACTCGTGACCCGGTCCATCGCGTACTACGAACACCTGCTCGGCGTGCCGTACCCGTACGGGACGTGCGCGGCGGTGTTCGTGCCGGACATCCCGTCCTTGGCGTTCTCGTCGGCGGGCCTGGTGCTGTTCGCCGACGAGGCGTTCGACGCGCTGGCGACCCGTGAGCCGAGGTACGCGGTGACCGTCGTCAGCCACGAGGTGGCACACCAGTGGTCGGGCAACCTGGTGGACGCCGAGCCGTGGCTGGTGGAAGGCCTGGCGACGTACCTGAGCCGGCTGGCCACCGAGGAACTCCTGCCGGGTAGCCGGCCGTGGTCGGACCTGGACACGGCCCCCTTACCGGACCGGCCCTACGCGGCGCACCTGGCACGCATCGTCGCCGTGGAAGAAGCCATCGGCCGAACCGCCCTGCTCCAGGGCCTGGCCACCTACTTCCGGCGCCACGCCCACACGACGGCGAGCTGGGCCCACCTCCAGGCGTGCTGGAGGCAGTGAACGAGCAGGTCAGGAGTAGATCGCGTACCAGACCGCGATGTAGTGGCAGAGCGCCGCCAGCACCGTGGCCGCGTGGAAGAACTCGTGGTAGCCGAAGACGTCCGGCCAGGGGTTGGGCCAGCGGGACGCGTAGAAGATCGCGCCCGCCGTGTACAGGAGGCCGCCGACCAGGAGCAGGACCAGCGCGCCGACGCCCACGTGGTGCAGGAGGTCCGGTAGGACGAAGACCGCCACCCAGCCCAGGGCGATGTAGATCGGCACGCCCAGCCACCTCGGCGCGTGCGGCCACGCCAGTTTCAACGTCACGCCGCCCAGGGCGCCCAGCCACACCACCGCCAGCACCACGTTGCCGGTCGACGGGGGCATCGCCAGCAGGGCGAACGGGGTGTAGGTGCCCGCGATGAACACGAAGATCATCGAGTGGTCCAGGCGCTTCATCCAGGTTCGGGCCCGGACGCTGACCCAGTTCACGCGGTGGTAGAGGGCGCTGACGCCGAACAGGCCGATGACCGTCGCGCTGTAGACGGACGTCGCCAACGCCGCTTTCGCGGACACCGTGGACGCCGCCAGGGCGACCAGGGTGGCGCCGGTGACCACCGACACCACGAACGACCAGAAGTGCAGCCAGCCTCGCATCCGAGGCCGCAGCGCGGGTGCCGGCGGTTGGGGGAGGGTAGACGCGGTCACCCTTTGGAGGTTACGGGAGCGTAGGTGAACCGGTCAGCACACGACAGCGTGACCGCGCCCACCCGGCGTACGCTCTTCCAGCGTGGGTCTTCGCGAACGAGTCAAGAGCGTCCTCCTCAAAGGGTACGAGTTCCGCCTCAACCGATGGCTCGACGGCAAGCAACGGCCGCGGCACGTCGGAGTGGTGTTGGACGGCAACCGGCGGTGGGCGAAGGAAGCCGGGTTCGCCGACGTCGCGCACGGTCACCGGGCGGGCGCCCGCAAGATCCTGGAGCTGCTCACCTGGTGCCGGGAGGCCGAGGTCGAGGTGGTCACGCTGTGGATGCTGTCCACGGACAACCTGAACCGGCCGGCCGAGGAGCTGGGGCCGCTGCTCGACATCATCGCCGACATCGTCGACGAGATCGCCGAGCCGGGCAACCCGTGGCGGATCCGGCACGTCGGCGCGCTGGACATGCTGCCGACCGAGACCGCCGCCCGGCTGTCCGCCGCGTCCCTGCGCACCAGGGGCCGCACCGGGCTGGAGGTCAACGTCGCGGTCGGCTACGGCGGACGTCAGGAGATCGCCGACGCCGTCCGCAAGCTCCTCCAGAAGCACGCCGAGTCCGGCGGCACGATCGAGGAACTCGCCGAGGTGCTGGACGTCGACCACATCGCCGAGCACCTGTACACGTCCGGCCAGCCCGATCCGGACCTGCTCATCCGCACGTCCGGTGAGCAGCGGCTGTCCGGGTTCATGCTGTGGCAGTCGGCGCACTCGGAGTTCTGGTTCTGCGAGGCCTACTGGCCGGAGTTCCGCCGCACCGACTTCCTGCGCGCCCTGCGCGACTACGCGATCCGACACCGCCGCTTCGGGTCCTGAGGCCGCTCCCACGCGCCGGTCCAGCTTGACGCTCCGATCGCGACGGTTCGATCCGCTCGACGGTCCGGGTCCGGCCCGCTGTCCCGGCCTCGGTCCACCTGACGACACGGCGGGACGACACGGGGACGCCGAAGGGCGGCGCCCCCCGTCCGGGAGCACCGCCCTTCAGCGGACGTCAGCGAGACTCAGCTCTCGTGGCCGCTGTGGCCACCGTTGTGGTCGTTGTCGTCGTTGTCCGTGGTGATGCACTCGTTCTCGTCGTTGTGCGACAGGATCGGGACGGCGATGACGTTGACCTCGACGTTGCAGACGTTGAGGTGGCTCAGCAGGTCGGAGTCGTTGCCGAAGTTGATCAGGCCGAACTGGTCGGCCTCATCGCCCTCCTCGCCTTCCTGGTAGTACGAGTGCAGCTCGCCGATCGCGGTGTAGTTGGCACCGGGAGCGTAGTCGTGGTGACCGTGGCCGGGCGTCGCGAAGGCGGGAGAGCCCAGCATCATGAGGCCAGCCGCGGCGATGGCGACGGCGCCTGCCTTCTTCATCATGTGAAACACACTCCTCTAGTGGGAATTTGTGGTGACACCCGGAATCTCAGCCGAGTATTCGGGGAGTCTGGCGGCTCAGGCGGTAAGGCCTTCGCCTCGGTAATTTACCGGGCGCCGGTGGGCGTTGCAGCCGCCTAACACCATCGTGTGAATTATCCGTGTCGCAGTTGTCGGTGATGCCGGCCGGGCGCTGATCCGCGCGCTGTTCAGCGGCGGATTCCACGGTATTGCACAGCCACTGTTCTCTGCAGCACGTTCACCCCAGCGGGGTGAACGTGCAGACGCGCCCTGTGCGGTTCGCGCACAAATGCGTGGAATGGTGTAGGGCGGTCCTGTCCGGGGCGGCTCGACCACCGGGGTGCGGCTGCGACATGGGTCGCCGTAGTGCCGTACACGTCCCGATCGTCGGAATTCGACCGATTCCGGATCTCGATGTCGTGGTCGGCCCTCATCGGTTTCGACGCCGGGACTGGACGGGCGGGACGCGGTGGTCCGCGGTTCGCTGCGGACGCGGACCACCGCGCGGCGGCTCGGGTGCTCGGTCAGCCGTTGTCGCTGCCGGTTTCGTGGCCGTTGTGGGCGCCGTTGTGGTCGTTGTCGTCGTTGTCCGTGGTGAGGCAGAGGTTCTCGTCGTTGTTCGACAGGACCGGGACCGCGATGATGTTGATCTCGGTCTGGCAGAGGAGGTTGAGGTGGCTCGCGGCGTCCGAGTCGTTGGCGAAGTTGAGGAGACCGAACTGGTCGGCCTCGTTGCCACCTTCGCCGCCATTTTGGTACTGGTGCCAGGCGCCGACGGCCTGGCTGATGGCGCCGTGTCCGTGTCCGTGCCCGTGGCCATGTCCGTGACCGTGACCGTGCTCGTGGGGCTCGCCGGCGACGGCGAATGCCGGAGAGCCGACCATCATCAGTCCGGCCACGACCGCGGCGACGGTGCTTGCCTTCTTCAGCACTTTCACTCTCCTCTTCGTGGGTTTCCCCGTTGAACCAGCGCTGCGCGAAAGCCCGGAAGCGGGTTCGTCAGCCGGCAAAGTACCGAACATCAGTCCCGGGATGGATGTCGATCACACCATTGTGTGATGGGCGAATCGCTCTTTACCCCCCGTTGGGGTGCTTGTGCCCGGTTAATCGAGCGGTGGCGGTGGGCTGTGGTAAACCGGTGGGTCATCTCGTACCCTCTTCAGTCCGTGGACGGAGACCGGATCGTGCGGGAGTACCAACTCCTCGGGCTGAGGCTCGGGAAGCTGGTGCCGGGGGTGGTGGATTCCTTCACCGGCGACCGCGCGCTGCGCCGCCAGGTCGACGACGAGCCCCGGCCGCACCCGGCCGCGCTGGCCGAGCACGCCACGCTGCTGCGCCGCGAATTGCCCGACGCCGAGCTGGAGTCCGCCCGCAAGCGCTTCCTGGACGCCCACCTGACCGCCCTGGAGTGCACCGCCCGCAAGCTCGCCGGCGTGCGCGTCGCGTTCGTGGACGAGGTGCGGGCCTACTTCCAGGTGGACGTCCGGCTGGGCAACCCGGACACCTACCGCCACGCGCACGCGCGGCTGGGCGAGGTGCTGCCCGGCGGCGGGTCGCTGGCCGAGCGGCTGGCCGACCACCGCGCGGGGGACACCGTGCCGCCGCGCAAGCTCAAGGCCGCCGTGCACGCCCTGTCCAGCGCCCTGCGCGACCAGGTCCGGCAGCACTTCGCGCTGCCCGCGCACGAGGTCGTGGAGTACGAGATCGTCGGGGACAAGCCGTGGAGCGGGTTCAACTACTACCTGGGCGACTTCCGGTCGCGGGTCGCGATCAACGCCGACCTCGGGCACCGCATGTCGAACCTGCCGCACCTGGTCGCCCACGAGTCCTACCCCGGCCACCACACCGAGCACTGCCGCAAGGAGGTCGGCCTGGTCGGCAAGCGCGGGCACGCCGAGCAGTCGATCTTCGTCATCAACACCCCGCAGTGCCTGATGGCCGAGGGGATGGCCGAATTGGGCCTGCACGCGGCGGTGGGTCCGGGCTGGGGCCGGTGGACCGAGCTGATCCTGCGCGACCTGGGCCTGCGGATGGACGGCGACCAGGCTGAACGGGTCGAGGCGGCGGCGGCCGGCCTGCTCGCCGTGCGGCAGGACGCGGCGCTGATGCTGCACGACCGGCGGGCCTCGCCGGACGACGTGGTGGCGTTCCTGCGGCGCTGGCTGCTGGTGCCCGAGCAGCGGGCCCGGCACATGCTCAGGTTCCTGGCCGACCCGCTGTGGCGGGCCTACACCACGACCTACGTGGAGGGCGCGTGGCTGGTCCGCGCCTGGCTCGACATGCGTCCACCTGGTGAGACGTTGTCTGAGCGTTACCTGAGACTTCTGGACGAGCCCATGGTGCCTGCCACGCTGGAGGCGGATCTGCGGGACGGGGTGCCCCGGCTGCCGTCCGGTGGCCGCTAGCCGGACCGGCGTACCGGCGCTGAGCTGCGTGGACGACGTCAGGGTGCGGGTTCGTGACGGCCGGTTGCCGGGCGCGGGCGGCCGACGTGGTGATCTTCCCGTGGATTGCGGCTACGTGACGAATCGGCGAATCACCTGTGTGGCTGCCTGCAAACCGGGTACCGGCGGAGGTAACTTCCGACTTGGCGGACCGCGTCCACTGCGGACCGCGCAGGGAGGCCCTGATCGTGGCTGTTGTCGAAGTGCCGGCGCCGCCGGCGACGATGAGCGCGAGGGGGCCGGCACCCGGCCCTCGTGGTCGACGCGTCTGAGACGTGCCGGCCGATCGGGGTGGTGCCTGGCCCAGCGAGGAGCGGACGCGGGTGCCGCGTTCGTGAGGGAGTTGCCGTGAACGCACGACGACCCGCGAGCCGTTCCTCAGGCTCATCGCGCAGCACTTCCCGGCGCCGTGGCGCGCCGACCGCCCATACGTACGTGGTGGACACGTCCGTGCTGCTCTCCGACCCACTGGCCATGACGCGGTTCGCCGAGCACGAGGTCGTGCTGCCGCTCGTGGTGATCAGCGAGCTGGAGGGCAAGCGGCACCACCCCGAGCTGGGCTGGTTCGCGAGGGAAGCGCTGCGTCTGCTCGACGACCTCAGGCTCCAGCACGGACGCCTGGACAACCCGGTGCCGATCGGTGACGTCGGCGGCACCCTGCGCGTCGAGCTCAACCACTCCGACCCGGAGGTGCTGCCCGCGGGTTTCCGCACGGACTCCAACGACGCCCGGATACTGGCCTGCGCGCTCAACCTCGCGGCCGACGGCAACACGGTCACCCTGGTCACCAAGGACATGCCGCTGCGGGTCAAGGCCGGCGCCGTGGGGCTGCCGGCCGAGGAGTACCGCGCGCATGACGTGACTTTGTCCGGATTTACCGGAATGTCCGATGTGGACGTGGACCAGTCCGTGGTGGACGCGCTCTACCGGGAGAGCGTCATCGACCCGGCGGAGCACGACCTCGGGCACGTCGCCGAACTCCCGTGCCACAGCGGCCTCCGCATGCTGGCGGGCACGTCGAGCGCGTTGGGCCGGGTCACGCCGGACAAGCGGATCAGGCTGGTGCGCGGCGACCGCGAGGCGTTCGGGGTGCACGGCCGGTCCGCCGAGCAGCGCGTCGCCCTGGACCTGCTGCTGGACACCGAGGTCGGCATCGTCTCGCTGGGCGGACGGGCCGGCACCGGCAAGTCGGCGCTCGCGCTGTGCGCGGGCCTGGAGGCGGTGATGGAGCGCCGCCAGCACCGCAAGGTCGTGGTGTTCCGGCCGCTGTACGCGGTGGGCGGGCAGGAGCTGGGCTACCTGCCCGGCTCCGAGAGCGAGAAGATGCAGCCGTGGGCGCAGGCGGTGTTCGACACCCTCGGCGCGCTGGTCAGCCAGGACGTGGTGGAGGAGGTCATGGACCGCGGCATGCTGGAGGTCCTGCCGCTGACCCACATCCGGGGCCGGTCGCTGCACGACTCGTTCGTGATCGTGGACGAGGCGCAGTCGCTGGAGCGCAACGTGCTGCTCACCGTGCTGTCCCGGCTGGGCGCGAACTCGCGGGTGGTGCTCACCCACGACGTGGCGCAGCGGGACAACCTGCGGGTCGGGCGGCACGACGGCGTGGCGGCGGTGATCGAGAAGCTGAAGGGCCACCCGCTGTTCGCGCACGTCACGCTGACCCGTTCGGAGCGTTCGCCGATCGCGGCGCTGGTGACCGAGATGCTGGAGGACTACGCCTCTTGACGTAGTGACGAAAGGGGGGCTTTCCCGAGTGGAAAGCTCCCCTTTCCCTCTTGTTCACCGGGATTCGATTTGTGACGAATATACCGGTCCGGACGAGTGGTCGCCGGTACCCTTGCGCTTGTGTTGACCATGCTGCCGGTCGCGGCCTCCGCCTTCACGCCGGAAACCGCGGTGGGCTACGGCTTGCTCGGCACGGGGATCGTCGCCGCCGTGAGCGCCGCGGTGCTGGCGGTCCGCTCGCAGAGCAGCCGGTCCAAGGACCGCCAGCAGCTCGCGGCGGAGGACGTCGAGGCCACCAAGCAGCTCCTGGACGCGCCGCAGGGCACCCCCGCGCCGCCGCAGGTCGCCAAGTGGGAGCAGCACGCGACCGAGACCGCGCGCACCCAGCTCGACCTCTACCTGCGCAACTCCGAGGCCGCGCTGCGGCAGAGCGCCACCAGCTTCCGGGTCGGGATGGCCGCCGCCGGCGTCGGGTTCCTGGTCGTCATCGGCTCGCTGGTGTGGCTGCTCGCCGTGGACCGCGACGTGGCGCTGGCGGGCGTGATCAGCGGCGTGGTGTGCGAGGCGATGGCGGCGCTGTTCTTCGCCGAGACCAAGGCCACCAGGGCCCGCACGGCCGCGATGCTCGACCGGGCGCAGGCCGAGGCCGACCGGGTGGTGCGGGCCAGGGCGGCGCTCGCGGTGGCGGCCGACATCACCGACGTGACCACCCGCGAGACGTTCCTCGCGGACATCGGCCGCTGGCTGCTGGGCAGCGAGCCGGTCGCCGAACCGACGGCCGTGGAGGCGCAGTGAACCGTCCGGGACTGCCGATCGTGCTCGGCGCCCTCGCCGTCGTGCTGATCCTGGTGGGCTTCTTCGCGCTGAACGGCTCCGAGGGCGAGCCGGACGACGGCTGCCTGAAGCTCACCATGTGGTCGTCGGACGAGAAGGCCCCGCTGTTGGAGGAGGTCTCCCGGCGGTACCGGGACTCCGGCCGCCAGACCGACGGCCGGTGCGTGAACGTGGCCGTCTCGGTGTACTCGTCGCAGGGCGCGGTGGACGTGCTGGCGGACGCGCCCGGCTCGGACCCGTCGGCCAAGCCGGACCTCTGGGGCCCGTCGTCGCGGTACTGGCTGGACAGCCTGCGCGCGGCGATCGCGACCCGGCCGGGCCGGGTCCGCTCCGTGCCGGAGAACCCGCCGACGCTGGCCAGCTCGCCGATCGTCATCGCGATGCCCGAGCCGATGGCGCGGGAACTCGGCTGGCCGGAGGGCGCGATCGGCTGGCGGGACATGATCGCCCTGGCGCAGGACCCGAACGGCTGGGGCTCGCGCGGCAAGCCGTGGGGCGCGTTCAAGATCGGCAAGACCAACCCGGTGCACTCCACCACCGGCCTGCTGGCCACCATCGCCACGGCGACGGCGCTGTCCGGCTCCAGCGACGCGCTGAGCCCGGCCGCGCTGGACAACCCGGCGGTCGCGGGCGGCCTGCGGGCGCTGGAGAACAGCGCCGTGCACTACGGCAAGCACTCTGCGGTGTTCGTCCGCAACCTGTACACCGCCGACCAGGAGGGCCGGTCGCTGGACTACGTCAGCGCGGTCGCCCTGGAGGAGAAGGTCGTCCTGGACTACAACCAGGGCATCCTGGTCGGCAACCCGCCGGTCACCACCGCGCCGCCGAAGGTCAAGCTGGCGGCGGTGTTCCCGACCGACGGCACGACCGTGTCGGACAACCCGGCGATCGTGGTCGACGCCGAATGGGTGACCGACCAGAAGCGGCGGGCGGCGGAGGACTTCCTGCGGTTCGCGCAGGAGAACCGGCAACTGTTCACCGACGCCGGGTTCCGGGACGGCGAGGGCGTCCCCGGCGAGAAGCACGTCGAGGCCAACGGCACGCCCACCAACCCGTCGTTCCGGCTGGTCCGCACGCCGTCCTTCGAGGTGGCGACGGGTGTCCGGGAGCTGTGGCAGCGCAACCGCAAGCGGGCCAACGTGCTGCTCGTGGTGGACGTGTCGAAGTCGATGGAGAAGGTGGTCGACGGCGTCGGCCGGACGCGGCTGGAACTGGCGCGCGACGCGGCCCGGCAGGTGCCCGGCCAGCTCACCGAGGACGACACGCTGGCGCTGTGGGAGTTCAGCAGTCCGCTCGGCACCGAGCCGAGGCCGTGGCGGGAACGCGTCGCCGCCGGGCCGGTGGGCGTGGTGCGGGACGCGTTCGGGCGGGAGGTGGAAGGCCTCCAGCCGACCGGGGCGACCGAGCTGTACGAGTCGACCAGGGCCGCGGTGGAGGACGTGCGCGGCCGGTACGACCCGACCCGCATCAACGCCGTCGTGCTGCTGTCCGACGGCCGCAACGAGCCGTCCCGGCCGGAGGGCCTGACCACGCTGGTGAACGGGCTCAACGCGGCGGACAAGGACCGGGTGGTGCGGGTGTTCTCCATCGCCTACGGGGACGAGGCGGACCGGGACGCGCTGGGGAAGATCTCCACCGCCTCGCGGGGCGGCTACTACGACTCGACCGACGCGGCGCGGATCGAGTCGGTGATGGCGGACGTGCTGTCGAACTTCTAGGCTGCCGGGCCGTCGAGCGTCTGTCGGTCGAGCGTCTGTTGGTCGAGCGTCTGTTGGTCGAGCGTCTGTCAGTCGAGCGCGCGGCGCATGAAGCCGCGCATCCCGAGTGCGCCGAAGCCGATGATCGAGCCGACCAGCACCACGAAGCACACCCACAGCGGCATGTGCGGGACGTCCGGCGCGAGCACCGCCCTGGTGCCCTCGCTGACGTAGGTGAGGGGGTTGAGTGCGCACAGCACCTGGAACCACCGCAGGTTGTCGAGTTGCGCCCACGGGAACTGCGCAGATCCCGTGAACAGCAGAGGGGTCAGGATGACCGCGAACATCACGTTGATGTGCCGCGGCGACACCGCCGTGCCGATCACCATGCCCACCGCCGCGCCCGCCAGCGAGCCCAGGATGATCACCAGCAACGCCACCGGCAGACCGGACACCGGCCACGTGACGTCCAGCATGACGAACCCGATCGGGACCATCAGGACCGCCGCGAGCAGGCCGCGCAATGCTCCGAACACCATCTTCTCCACCGCCACCAGCGGGATCGGGATGGGCGCCAGCAGCCGGTCCTCGATCTCGCGGGTCCAGGAGAAGTCCAGCACCAGTGGGAGGGTGGTGTTCTGGAGCGCGCCCAGGAAGCCGTTCATCGCCACGATGCCCGGCAGCAGCACGGCGGCGAAGTCGCCCTGCACGAAGCCGATGTCGCCGAGCACCTTGGCGAAGATGAACAGGATGAAGAACGGCTGGACGATCACCTGCGCGAGGAACGCCGGCAGCTCGCGGCCGGTGACGAAGATGTCCCGCCAGAGGATGGCGTTGAACGTGCGCAGCGCCGTCATCGCAGCTCCCGGCCGGTCAGGTGGATGAACACGTCTTCCAGGCTCGGCTTGCCGATGGACAGGTCGGTGACCGCGCAGTCGAGGCGTTCCAGGGTGCGCAGGACGTCGGGCAGCGCCACGGCGGGCGCGATGTCGGTGTACAGGCGGAACAATCGCGCCTCGTCCGCGGTGGCGATCTGCTCGACCCGCTGCACGCCGTCCACTTCGGACAGTGCCCGGCTCACCGGATCGGGACCTGCGCCGTCGAGGCTGACGGTGACGCTGAGCGTCGTGCTGCCGGGCAGCGTGTTGGTCAGCGCGGTGGGGGAGTCGAGCGCCAGCAGCCTGCCGTGGTCGATGATGCCGACCCGGTCGCACAGCTTGTGCGCCTCGTCCATGTCGTGCGTGGTCAGGACGACCGTCACGCCGTCCGCGTGCAGCGCCGCCACCCGGTCGTGCACGAACAGCCGCGCCTGCGGGTCGAGACCGGTCGACGGCTCGTCCAGGAACAGCACCTTCGGCCGGTGCATGAGGGCACGCGCGATCATCAGCCGCTGCGCCTGGCCGCCGGACAGGCTGTCGACCAGCGCCTTCGCGTGGTCCTGCAAGCCCATCCGCGCCAGCACCTCGTCGGCCAGCCGAGTGCGCTCGGCACGGCCGAGGCCGTGGTAGGCGGCGTGGAACAGCAGGTTCTGCCGGACGTCGAGCGCCCGGTCCAGGTTGTTGCGCTGCGGGACGACCGCCAGCAACTGCCGCGCCCGCTGCGAGTCGGCCACCACGTCGACGCCCTCCACCAGGGCCCGGCCCGAAGTCGGCCGCACCCTGGTGGTCAGCACTCCCACGGTGGTCGTCTTGCCAGCCCCGTTCGGGCCGAGCAAGCCGAACACCTCACCTCTGCGGACGGTGAAGCCCAGGCCGTCCACGGCGCGCTTCCTGCCGTTCTTGTAGACCTTCACCAGGTCCGAGACCACTACGGCGTCGTCCACACGGCACAGCGTATTCAGGCGTCGCAACCAGGGACCGGTTCGCGGAACCCGTCACCGGCTCGGGTGGACCGGCCCGTCCGGTTTCACCAGCCGCCCGGCAGTGGGCGTCCCTCCGCGAACCCAGCGGCCGACTGGATGCCCAGCGTCGCCCGTTCGTGGAACTCCTCCAGGTTCGCCGCGCCCGCGTAGGTGCACGCCGACCGCACGCCCGCCGTGATGGAGTCCAGCAGGTCCTCCACCCCGGGTCGGGTCGGGTCCAGGCGCATCCGGGAGGTCGAGATGCCCTCCTCGAACAGGCCCTTCTTGGCGCGCTCGAACGCGTTGTCGGTCCGGGTGCGAGCGGACACGGCGCGCTTGGACGCCATGCCGAACGACTCCTTGTAGAGCCGGCCCGACTCGTCGCGGTGCAGGTCGCCGGGCGACTCGTAGGTGCCCGCGAACCAGGACCCGACCATGGCCGCGCTCGCCCCGGCCGCCAGCGCCAGCGCCACGTCACGCGGGTGCCGCACACCGCCGTCCGCCCAGACCTGCTTGCCCAGCGCACGCGCCTGCGCCGCGCACTCGGCGACCGCCGAGAACTGCGGCCGGCCGACGCCGGTCATCATCCGCGTGGTGCACATCGCGCCCGGCCCGACACCGACCTTGACCACGTCCGCGCCGGCCTCGACGAGGTCGCGCACGCCCTCGGCGGTGACCACGTTGCCCGCCACCACCGGCACGGTCGGCGACGCGTCGCGCACCGCCTTGAGCGCGGACACCATCTTCGCCTGGTGCCCGTGCGCGGTGTCCACGACGAGCGTGTCCACACCGGCCTTGAGCAGTTCGACGGCCTTCGCGCGCACGTCGCCGTTGACCCCGATCGCCGCCGCGACCCGCAACCTGCCCTCGACGTCCACGGCCGGCGCGTACACGTCGGCGCGCAGCGCGCCCAGCTCGGTCATGATGCCCCGCAGGCGACCGTCGGCGTCCACACCCAACGCGACCTTCCGCGGGCCGCCGTGCAGCCGGTCGAACACCTCGCGCGGCGGGGTGTCCAGCGGCACCGTGACGATCCGCTCGTCCGCCAGGTCGTGCAGCCGGGTGAACCGGTCGACACCGCCGCACGCGGCCTCGTCCACGACCCCCACCGGCCGCCCGTCCTCGTCCACGACGACGACAGCGTCATGCGCCCGCTTGTGGATCAGGTTGAGGGCGTCGGCCACCGAGTCGCCGGGGGCGAGGGTGAGCGGCGTGTCCCAGACCGGGTGCCGCTCCTTCACCCAGGAGACGATCTCGGTCACCGCCTCCGGGGCGACGTCCTGCGGCAGGACCACCAGCCCGCCGCGGCGGGCCACGGTCTCGGCCATCCGACGCCCGGCGACCGCGGTCATGTTCGCGACCACGACCGGGATGGTCGCCCCCGTGCCGTCGGAGGTCGACAGGTCGACGCCGAACCGGGACTCCACGGCCGAGGGGCCGGGCACCAGGAAGACGTCGTCGTAGGTCAAGTCGTAGCTGGGCTGATGCCCTTCGATGAATCGCACGAGACTTTGACACTACCCGTCGTCGGCCCGTTTCGCCGTTGCCTGTTCCGGCACCGGCCGCACACACCTCACGGCATGCGGAAACCGGCATTCAGTTGGGTGATCCTCCACTTGGCGACTGATCGCCTACCTGACGTCGCTGGGCCGGGCGGTCGCGCGTCGTGCCGATCGGGGCGTGCCCCGCGGATCGGGTCGGGCGACTGCGTGTCCTGCCGGGCCGGTCGGGCTGGGCAGGTGCGCGTCGTGCCGATCGGGGCGTGCCGTGTCGACCGCTTGTGCGCGTGGTGCCGGGCTGCCGGTGCGGGGTCAGGGTTCGGTGGTCGCCGGTTGACCACCTCCCTTCGGCAGGAGTGCCCGGACCGCGTCGATGGTGTCGGCCTCGGCGGCGTCCTTGTCCGGTCGGTACCGCACGACGCGGGCGAAGCGCAGGGCCACCCCGCCCGGGTAGCGCGGGCTGACCTGGACGCCGTCCAGTTCGATCTCGATCACCAGTTCCGGGCGCACCTCGACCACCCAGTCGCCCCGGACGGTCGCGATCGCCAGCAGTTCGCGGGTCTGCCACGCGAGCAGTTCGTCGGTCAGGCCCTTGAACGTCTTGCCGACCATCACCGGCGGGCCGCCGTTCGGGTCGCGGGCGCCGAGGTGCAGGTTGGACAGCAGGCCCTTGCGCCGGCCGCTGCCCCACTCGACGCCGAGCACCACCAGGTCCAGGGTGTGGACCGGTTTCACCTTCTGCCAGGAACGGCCGCGCCTGCCTGCCGCGTACACCGACGCCAGCGACTTCACCATGACGCCCTCATGGCCCGCCGCCAGCGCGGTCTCCAACACCTGCGCGGCCTGCTGCTCGCTCGGCTCGACCACGCCCGGTATGACGTGGTCGCCGGCCGCCTTGCGCAGCGCGGCCAGGCGCTCGCGCAGCGGTTCGTCGAGCAGGTCCACGCCGTCCAGGTGGAGGCAGTCGAAGAAGAACGGGCTCAGCAGCAGGTCACGGGTGCTCCCCGCCGGTGCGCGCGCCCCGGCGGCGTCGAGCAGCGCGCCGAACCGGCTCATCGTCTCCTGGAACGGCCGGGGTTTGCCGTCGTCGGCCAGCGCCAGCGTCTCCCCGTCCAGCACCACGGACGTGCAAGGCAGCCCGCGCACCAGCTCCACCAGCTCGGGCACGGTCCCGGTGATCTCCCGCAGGGTGCGGGTGAACACGCGGACCTCGGCACCCGACCGGTGCACCTGGATGCGCGCGCCGTCGAGCTTGTGCTCCACCACGCACGCGCCGAGCTCCGCCAGCGCCGCGGGCAGCGACTCGGCGGGTGAGGCCAGCATCGGGCGGACCGGGCGCCCGACCTCCAGCCGGAACGCCGCCAGCGCCGCCTCGCCCCGCAGCGCCGCCACCGCCGTCTCCGGCAGCTTCCCGGACAGCATGAACGCCCGCCGGACCACCTCGCCGGGCACGTCGGCCGCCCGCGCGATGGCGTCCAACATCACCCCTTCGAGAGCGCCCTGGCGGAGTTCACCGGTCAGCAGGCGGCGCAGGAAGTCCTGCTCCGCCCCGGTCGCCCGGCCGAACAGCGCGGTCAACGCCTCGACCCGCCGCTGCGCCGAGCCCTTGCCGCTGATCGACGCGTACGCGCCCAGCGCCTCGTCCACCTCGGACACCGTCAGCCTCGGCTCGGGGGCGGGCGGCGGCGAGATGTCGAAGACCGTGCGGTAGCCCGCCCCGATGCGCCCCTGGCTGGGCACGCCGATCAGGAACGACACGACCGCGGGCGTGCTCATCCGGCGCACCAGCTCGGCCAGGGCGGAGACCTTGGCCAGGCGGGAGCGCGTCGCCGCCACGGCGGCCGACGTCTCGACGACTTCGGTGAACAACACGCCGCCCATGGTGCACCCGACCACCGACAATTTCCGGTCGGGAGATCGTCACCGCAGGTCAGAGGCTTTGCGCAGCTCGTGGACGGCGTCCTGGAGGCGGTCCGGGGTGAGGGCGGCGTAGCCGAGGACCAGACCGGGGAACGTCGGCACGCGCGCGTAGTTCGCCAGTGCCGGCGCGTTGACGCCACGCCGGGCCAGTCGTTCCTGCAACGCCAGGTCGTCGGTTCCGTCGGGCAGGCGTAGCACCACGTGCAGCCCGGCGGCCACGCCGATCGGGGCCCACGAAGGCAGTTCACGGGCCAGCGCGTCGAGCAGGGCGTCCCGGCGGGCCCGGTAGAGCTGCCTGGTGCGGCGCAGGTGCCGGTCGTAGCCGCCGGTCCGCAGCAACTGCGCGAACGCGGCCTGGTGCAGCGTTCCGGTGCCGAGGTCGTCCAGGCGCTTGCGTTCCACGATCGTGTCACGCAGGTCCGGCGGCAGGACCAGCCAACCCAGGCGCAGCGCGGGCGCGAGGACTTTGCTGGCGCTGCCCTGATAGATGACGCGCGTGGGGTCGAGCGCCTGCATCGCGCCCATGGCGGCGCGGTCGTAGCGGTGTTCGGCGTCGTAGTCGTCCTCGATGACCACGCCGTCGCGAGCGCGCGCCCAGTCCAGGAGCGCGCGCCGTCGTTCCGGGTGCAGCACGACACCAAGCGGGAATTGGTGTGCGGCCGTGACGAGTACCGCCCGGCTGTCCGTTGTGGACAACAAGTCGACACGGAGACCCTTGTCGTCCACCGGGACCGGCCGGATGGCCAGACCGTGTGACGCCAGCATGTCGGCAGCGCCGAAGTGGCTCGGCTCCTCCAGGGCGACACTGGTGTGCCCCATCGCCTTCAGCACCCGGCCCAGCAGCGAGATGCCTTCGGCGGCCCCGTTCACCACGACCACCTCGGACGGCCGGGTCGCGACCGCGCGCACCCGGCCGAGGTAGTCCGCGAGTTCCTTGCGCAGCAACGGGAAGCCCGCCGGGTCGGGATAGCCCAGCTCGTCGGTGGTGAGGGCGAGCAGCGACGTCTTCTGCGCCTGCAACCACTCCTCGCGGGGGAACGCGCTCAACGCGGGCACGCCCGGCCGCAGGTCGAACCGCCAGCGCGGGGCCTGCTCGGGTTCCTGCTCGAACATGTTGGGCCACGTGCAGGCGGCCGTGACGGTGGTGCCGGAGCCCCGTTTGGCGACCAGGTAGCCCTCTCCGATGAGCTGCGTGTAGGCCGAGGTCACGGTGCCGCGTGCGACGCCGAGTTGGTCGGCCAGGTCGCGACTGGAGGGCAGCCGGGTGCCGGGCTGGAGCCGCCCGTCCCGGACCGCGCGGCGCAGCTCGGACTCCACGGCCCGGCGGCCGGTGAGGCCGGGGAGCAGCAGCTCGCGATAAGTGGTCCAGTTCGCAGTCATCAAAGTGGAGCTTAAGCCTGGACCACTCGTCGGTGAGGGTGACGGCATGAGAATCGCCATCGCGTCCGGCGCGCTGAGTTCGGTGATCGTGGGCGCCTCCGTCCCGGTGACCGGGATGCTCCAGGCTTATCCGCTGCTCACCGGCCAGGCCATGCGGTACGCGCTGGGCGGCCTGGTGCTGCTCGGGTGGACGTTCGCGCGGGGTGGGCGGCTGGTCGTGCCCGCGCGGCGGGACTGGGTGGCGCTGTGCGCGCTGGTTGTCACCGGGATGCTCGGGTTCAACGCCTGCGTGCTCTACGCGCAGCGCTACGCGGAGCCGGGGTTCGTGGCGGCGGTGCTGGGCGCCAGTCCGCTGGTGTTGGCGCTGGTGGCGCCGTTCATGACGAGGCGACGGCCGGCGGTGGGCGCCGTGGTGGGCGCGTCCGTGGTGGTGGCGGGTGTGGTCGTGCTGTCCGGGGGTGGCGCCTGGCACGGGCCGGGGTTGGCGCTCGCCGTGTTGACGATGTTGGGCGAGGCGTCGTTCACGCTGTTCGCGGTGGGGGTCGTAAGGCGGCTGGGCGGCGTGGCGGTGGCCACTTGGTGCTGCTTCATCGCGGCCGTGGCGGGTGGCGTGGTGGGGACGTTCGTGGGTGGCTGGCAACTGCCCACCGTGCGCGAAGGCACGGCGTTGGTGGTGTTGGGCATCCTGCTCACCGCGGTGGCGTTCGGGCTGTGGTACTTCGCGGTCGCCCAGTTGGGCGCGGACCGGGCCGGAGTGCTGATCGGCCTGATGCCGGTCGCCGGGCTGGTGGCGTCCGTGGCGCTGGGCGCGCAGGAGATGACCGCCATCGCGCTGTTCGGCGCGATGGCGGTCGCCCTGGGATGTGTGATCGGATTGCGCGCCCGGGTCAGCGCCCCCCGCGCGCCATCCGCAGCACGTCCAGAGCCTCGTCCAACTGCGACTCGGTGAGTTTGCCGGGCACGTGGCCGCGCTCCAGGACGACCTGGCGGATCGTCTTACGCTCCTTCAGCGACTGCTTCGCGATCGACGCCGCCTCCTCGTACCCGAGGTAGCGGTTGAGGGGCGTCACGATGGACGGGGACGACTCGGCGTATTCGCGCATCCGGTCGGCCTGGGGCTCGGCGCCGGCCAGGACCTTGTCCGCGAGCAGCCGGGACACGGCGGCCAGCAGGCGGGCCGACTCCAGGACGTTGCGGGCGATGACCGGGAGCATCACGTTGAGCTGGAAGTTGCCCTGCGTGCCGGCGAACGCCACCGCCGCATCGTTGCCGATCACCTGCGCCACCACCATCATGGTCGCCTCGGAGATCACCGGGTTCACCTTGCCCGGCATGATCGACGAGCCCGGCTGGAGGTCCGGCAGCGCCAGCTCGCCCAGGCCGGTGCGGGGACCGGAGCCGAGCCAGCGCAGGTCGTTCGCGATCTTGAACAGGCCTACCGCGGTGGCCCGGAGCTGACCGGAGATCTCGACCACGCCGTCCTGCGTGGCCTGCGCCTCGAAGTGGTCGCGGGCCTCGGTCAGCGGGAGGCCGGTGACCGACGCCAGTTCCGCCGAGACGGCCGCGCCGAAGCCCTCCGGGGCGTTCAGGCCGCTGCCGACCGCCGTGCCGCCGATCGGCAGCTCCGCCAGGCGGGGGAGGCTCGCGGTGAGCCGTTCGACGCCGTACCGGACCTGCGCGGCCCACGCCCCGGCCTCTTGGCCCAGCGTGACCGGCACCGCGTCCATCAGGTGCGTGCGACCGGATTTGACCAGGTCGGACCACTCCGACACACGGGTTTCGAGGACGCCCGCCAAGTGCTCCAAGGCGGGGATGACGTCGGTCGCCACGGCCTCGGTTGCGGCAACCCGAAGAGTCGTCGGGAACGTGTCGTTGGACGACTGCGAGGCGTTGACGTGGTCGTTCGGGTGCACGTCCCGCCCGAGCGACCGGGTGGCCAGCGTCGCGATGACCTCGTTGGCGTTCATGTTCGACGACGTCCCGGACCCGGTCTGGAACACGTCCACCGGGAAGTGCGCGTCGTGCTCGCCCGCGGCGACCTCGTCGGCGGCGGTCGCGATCGCCTCGGCCACGTCCGCGTCCAGGACGCCCAACCGCTGGTTCACCCGCGCGGCGGCGGCTTTGAGCAGGCCCAGCGCCCGGATCTGGGACCGTTCGAGGCCTCGCCCGGACACCGGGAAGTTCTCCACCGCGCGCTGCGTCTGCGCCCGCCACAACGCGTCGGCCGGCACCCGGACCTCGCCCATGGTGTCGTGCTCGACGCGGTACTCCTGTTCACCCATACCCCGAGTTTGGACCGCCTTCCCTTACTGGGCACAGTGGCGTTGAGCACCTATGGTCGAAGTCATGGACCTCGAGGTCGACCTGCTCATCGTCGGAGCCGGACCCACTGGGCTGTTCGGCGCCTACTACGCCGGGTTCCGCGACCTTTCCGTGGCGCTGGTCGACTCGCTGCCGGAGGCGGGCGGCCAGATCACCGCGATGTACCCGGAGAAGATGATCTTCGACGTGGCCGGGTTCCCCGCCGTGCGCGGCCGGGAGCTGGTCACCGCGCTCGTGCGGCAGGCGGAGCAGTGGAGCCCGACCTACCTGCTCGGCAGGCAGGCGCGCACGCTGTCCACAGTGGACGACCGGTTGGTGGTGGGGCTCGCCGACGGCGGCGTCGTGCGCACGCGGTCGGTGCTGATCACGGCCGGTATCGGCGAGTTCAAGCCGCGACCGCTGCCCGCCGGCGACGGGTGGCTGGACCGGGGTGTCGTGCACTTCGTGCCCACCCTGAACGTCCACACCGGACAGGACGTCGTCGTGGTCGGCGGCGGCGACTCGGCGTTCGACTGGGCGCTGGCCCTGCACCCCATCGCGTCCAGCGTGACCATCGTGCACCGCCGCGCCACGTTCCGCGCCCACCCGCCGACCGTGCGGCAGGTGCGCGACCTGGGCGTCGAGATCATCACCGACGCCGAGGTGCTGGAACTGCGCGGCGACGACCACGTGGCCGAGGTGGAGCTGGGGCTCAAGGGCGGCGATCACAAGGTGCTGCCGGCGCAGGCGGTGGTGGCCGCGCTGGGCTTCACCGCCGACCTCGGCCCGATCGAGTCGTGGGGCGTCGAGCTGGACCACCGGGCGATCGTGGTGGACTCCACCATGAAGACCGCGCGGGACCGCGTATACGCGGCCGGCGACGTCGCGCAGTACCCCGGGAAGGTCAAGCTCATCGCGACCGGCTTCGGGGAGGCCGCCACGGCGGTCAACAACATCGCCGTGGCGCTCAACCCCGAAGCGCACCTGTTCCCGGGGCACTCCAGCAACGCCGGCTGACTTACCAGACCACCTGCACCTGCTCGCCGATGAACAGGTTGTCGAAGAACGTCACCGCAGCCTCGTGCGACAGGTGCACGCAGCCGTGCGACAGGTCCGTCAGGCTGCCTTCGTGGAACGCGATGCCGCTGGACGTGAAGTACACCGAGAACGGCATCGGCGCGTTGTAAGGCACGCTCCAGTCGTCCCTCACCTTGCGCAACACCTGGAAAGTGCCGGTAGGCGTCTCATACCCGGGACGGCCGTGCGTGACCGGGACCGGGCCGTAGCTGGCCGATCCCCGGTAGATCAACCATGCCTGGTTCGTGGACAGCTTCAGGCACGCCCCGTCCTGGATGGAACAGGGCGTGCCGGTCGAAGCGTTGGCGGGAGCCGCGAGGCCGGAGAACGTCAAGGCCACAGCGGCTATGACAGTGCCGAGCTTCCTCATCTCGAATCACTCCTCACCGTTGGGCTACCCGGCCGAGGGCGTGATCCAACGTGCTGTTCAGGCGACCACCTGAACCTGTTCACCCACATGGAGGTTCTCGAAGTACGTGATGGCGGCCTCCATCGACAGGTGGATGCACCCGTGCGACTCGTCGGTGAGGCTGCCTTCGTGGAACGCGATGCCGTAGTCGGTGAAGTACGTCGAGTACGGCATGGGCGCGTTGTACGGCCTGCTCCACTCGTCCTTGACCTTGTACAGCACCGGGAAGTAGCCGGTGGGGGTCTCGTAGCCGGGCCGGCCGGACGTGATCGGCACCGGGCCGTACTCCACCTTGCCGCCGTTGATCAGCCACGACTCGTTCGTGGAGAGCCGGATGCACGCGCCTTCCGTGATGTCGCACGGGGTGCCTTCCACGGTCACCGGCGGAGGCGGCGGGGCGGGCTGCGGCGTGGGCGTCTCGGAGGTCGGCGTCGTCGGCTCGGGGGCGGGCTGCGGCGTGGGCGTCGTGCCGGAAGACGGAACCGTGGCGGACGAGGACGTTGTCGGTTCCGATGTGGACGACGGGCCCGACGCGGCCGGTTGGGCCGTCCCGCACGCCGTGGCCAGGAAAGCGATTGCCACCAATGCTGCCTTACGCATCCGCGCACCCCCAGGGTTGTTGCTGTACTGCCCTGGAGACGCCACCCGGAAGCCGTCGGTTGCCCTTTTGGGATAACGAATCGGCACTTTCGGGCAGAAGTGAAGGGCCGCCCCGGAGAGGGACGGCCCTTCGTGTCAGGACACCGGTGTGGAGCTAGCGGGTCAGACCTCACCCGCGTAAGTGGTGATCCACGAGCGGAAGGACGGGACGTCCATGTAGATCGACGGACCGGTCGCGCAGGTCGAGCTGTTGTTGCCGGCGCGGCTGGTGGCGCCGATCAGCTCCCACGTGCCGCCCACGGACTTGATCTGCGGACCGCCCGAGTCGCCGTAGCAGGCGCCCGCGCGACCACCGGGGTTGTTCGTGCAGATCTCGTACGAGCCGTAGATGCCCGAGCAGCTACCGTCCGCCACGATGGACGTGTTCAGCTCCTGGAGGGTGACCGGCGCGCCGCCGCAGCCGCGCGGGGCACAGGTCTGGCCCCACCCGATGATGCGGGTGGCGGTGCCGGTCGCACCAGAGGAGGCCGACACCTTGATCGGCGTCTGGGTCACGTTGGTGGACAGACGCAGCAGGGCGATGTCGTAGCTCGGGTGGTTCACGATCTGGGCGCCGGACGCGGTCACGCCACCGCTGCTGCGGTTGGTCGAGCCGATCCGGACGCGGACCGAGGACGCCGAGCGGCCCTGCACGCAGTGCTTGGCCGTCACGACCCAGTTGGCCTTGATGAGCGAGCCGCCGCAGAAGTGGCTGCCGGAGGTGCTCTGCAGGGACACCATGAACGAGTAGACCTGCGTGGCGTTGCCGCCGCCGACGATGTACGGGGTCACTTCGCCGTCCGTCGCCGGGGTCGCCGCCGCCCCGCCCGCGGAGGCGAGCGCTGCCCCGACCGCGACCGCGAAGGCGGTGAACAGGGTACGAACCTTCATTGTTTCCTCTCCGTGCCCGACGCAGGGGGCCGGGCACGAATCGGAAACTAGGGACGTACTGCGTTCCGTGACTACAGCCGTTCGGCCGGTTACCGCCAGTTGACTGTTAACAGTTGGTCACGGGAGAGGGGGCAGCGCGGGCTCGTCGCCGGGGTGCGGGTCGAAGTCGACCGAGGAGTACTCGCGCAACTTGGTCAGCCGGTGGAAGCCGTCGATCATCCGCACCGTGCCGGACTTCGACCGCATCACGATCGACTGCGTCGTGCAGCCACCGGCGCGGTAGTGCACTCCCCGAACGAGGTCACCGTCCGTGACGCCGGTCGCGCAAAAGAACACATTGTCCCCCTGCACCAGGTCATTCGTGGTGAGGACCCGCGACAGATCGTGACCGGCGTCGAGCGCCTTCTGCCGCTCGTCGTCGTCCTTCGGCCACAGCTTGCCCTGGATCGCGCCGCCCATGCACTTCAGCGCCGCCGCCGCGATGATTCCCTCCGGCGTCCCGCCGATGCCGACGAGCAGGTCGATGCCGGTGTTCGGACGCGCCGCG
Organism: Actinosynnema sp. CS-041913; assembly: GCF_050942485.1. Taxonomy (NCBI): domain Bacteria; kingdom Bacillati; phylum Actinomycetota; class Actinomycetes; order Pseudonocardiales; family Pseudonocardiaceae; genus Actinosynnema; species Actinosynnema sp. CS-041913. Next base: position 875,266 of record NZ_CP192037.1, read on the forward strand.
GAGATGGCGCCGGCCACGTCTCCGTCCGAAATGAAGTGGATACGAGCGCCCGCTTTCCGGACGTCCGTCACGATCGCCTCGTGCCGCGGCCGGTCCAGGATGCACACCGTCACGTCGGACACGTCGCTGTGCTTGGCCTTGGCCACCCGGCGGATGTTCTCCGCGATCGGCGCCGTGATGTCGATGACGTCCGCCGCCTCCGGGCCGACCGCGAGCTTCTCCATGTAGAACACGGCGGACGGGTCGAACATCGCGCCCCGCTCGGCCACCGCGAGCACCGCCAGCGCGTTCGGCATGCCCTTGGCCATCAGCGTGGTGCCGTCGATCGGGTCCACGGCGACGTCGCAGTCCGGACCGTCGCCGTTGCCGACCTCCTCGCCGTTGAACAGCATGGGCGCCTCGTCCTTCTCGCCCTCGCCGATCACCACCACGCCGCGCATCGAGACCGTGCCGATCAGCTTGCGCATGGCGTCGACCGCCGCGCCGTCCCCGCCGTTCTTGTCGCCACGACCCACCCAGCGCCCGGCGGCCATCGCCGCGGCCTCGGTGACCCGCACGAGTTCGAGCGCGAGGTTCCGGTCGGGTGCTTCGCGACGACGTTCGGACGGGTTGCTGCTGGACACCATGACGTTCCTCCTGCGATTACCGGCCGGTAGACCAATCCTCGCACGGTGTCAGGCGTCGGCCACGTCCTCCTCGGTCACCGCGAGCGCTTGATCGATCCGTTCCCGGGCGCCCGCGAGCCGCCGTTCACAGGTCTTCGCGAGCGTCTCGCCGCGTTCCCACAGCGCCAGCGACTCCTCCAGCGACAGGCCGCCCGCCTCCAGCCTGCGGACCACCTCCACCAGCTCGTCCCTGGCCTCCTCGTAGCCCGGCTCGCTCACGTGGACAACTTCCCCAATCGGTTCCGGACGTGCACCACGACGGTGGCCACCGCCTGGTCGTAGCCGACGAACGCCTCGGCGAACTCGGCGCCGTCACCCTCTCGCACCGCGTCGTCGATGCGGTGCTCGGCCTCCGCGACCCGCCTGCGGTGCACCGAGCCGTGGGACAGCCACCAGCGCGTCCCGGCGTACCCGGAAGTCGCCTCGGACAGCTCGTGCAGTCTGCTGAGCAGTGTCCCGCCGCCGGGTGTGCAGCCGGCCACCAGCGACAGCCAGCAGTCGGCGGCGGCCCGGTCGGCGGCCTCGGCCCGGACGCGCACCGTGTGCGCGCCCTCGTCGTCGGCGCTGCCGGCGGCGGCCATCGTCAAAGGCAGGAACGTGGGTTCACGTGCCGGAGCTGGCACCACCGCCTCCTTCCTCGACGTCCTGGACGACCACGTGCACGGCCCCGTCGGACACCCGCACCCGGAGGTGGGCGCCCGCTGGAGCGGCCGATATCGATCGGACTACACCGTTCACCCCATCGGGTGTGACGAGCTGCACTACGGCGTACCCACGGGCCAGCGTGGCGGCAGGCCCGAGGGTCGTCAAGCGCGCGGTGGTCGCGAGCAGTCCGGAGGTCTCTGAATCGAGTCTGTTCCGGATCGCCCGCCGGGACCGCTCCCGCCACTGGTCCACGTCCTGCGCCCGCCGGTCCAGCGGCCCGTGCGGGTCGGACAGGGCGGGCCGGGTGCGGAGCGCGGCGAGCAGCTTGCGCTCCCGGTCGACCCAGCCGTGCAGCGCGCGCCGGCTGCGGTCGCGGAGCTGGCGGATCCGCTCCGCCTCCTCGGCGACGTCCGGCACCACCCGTTTGCCCGCGTCCGTCGGCGTCGAGCACCGGACGTCCGCCACGTGGTCCACCAGCGGGCTGTCCGGCTCGTGGCCGATCGCGGACAGCACCGGGGTGCGGGCCTGCGACACCGCGCGGCACAGCGCCTCGTCGGAGAACGGCAGCAGGTCCTCCACGCTGCCGCCGCCGCGCGCCAGGACGATCACGTCCACCTCGGGGTCGCGGTCCAGGGTCGACAGCGCGGTGAGGATCTGCGGCACCGCCAGCGGCCCTTGCACCGCGACGTTGACCACCCGGAACCGGGCGCCGGGCCAGCGGGCGTGCGCGTTGGTCAGCACGTCCCGCTCGGCGGCCGAGGCGCGGCCCGTGATGAGGCCGATCTTGGCGGGCAGGAACGGCGGTGTGCGCTTGCGGCGCGGGTCGAACAGGCCCTCCGCCGCGAGCAGCTTCTTCAGCCGCTCGATGCGGGCCAGCAGCTCGCCGATGCCGACCGCGCGGATCTCGTCCACGCGCAGGCTCAGCGTCCCCCGGTTGGGGAAGTAGTTCGGCTTGCCGTGCACCACGACCCGGCTGCCCTCGGTGAGCTGCAGCTCGCGCACCATGCCGACCGGCGCGGTCAGCGTCATCGACATGTCGACCGACGGGTCGCGCAGGGTCAGGAACGCGGTGGCCGTGCCGGGACGCGCGCTGAGCTGCGTCACCTGGCCCTCCACCCACACGTCGCCGAGCCGGTTGATCCACTCGAAGATCTTGCGCGCGACCGTGCGGACCGGCCAGGGGTTCTCGGGGCTGGACTTCTCGTCGGTCACTGGGTGTCAGGGCTCACAGGGGTGTCGGGGGCGGCCGGGGCGTTCAGGTTCGCGATCCGGCGGGACAGCATCCCGGTGAACTCCGGTCGGGCGGCGTGCGTGCGCTCGTGCCGGAGGAGCTGTTCGAGGTCCGGGACGGACAGCGTGCGCAGCCGGGCGCGCAGTTGCGGCAGCGTCAGCTCGTCGTAGTTCGGCAGCGCGGAGGGCGGCTCGGCGGCCAGCGCCTGCTCCTCGGCCTCCCACGGGTCCTCGGCCGGACCCTCGTCCCCGGCCGGTTCCTCGTCCTCGTCGAAGGTCGCCCACGCCGGCTCGTCCTCGGCGGGACGCAGCCCGGCCAGCGCGTCGTCGCCCTTGATTGCGAGTTCCGTCACCCGCTGCTGGACCCGCATGGACAGTTGCAGCGCCTCGCTGACCACGGTCACCGGCAGGCCCGCGAGCTGCTGCGGCAGCTTCCGGACCTGCTCGACGGCGGTGACCGCCAGTCCCGCGGCGAGGCGGACGGGCAGCGGCAGTGGCTTCATGGGCTCTAGCCTGCCGCAGTCGGGCTGCGGATGCCTACCTCCGGCACGCCCGTACCCTGGTGACATGGACAAGCGAGTGCTCCTGGCCAAGCCGCGCGGTTACTGCGCCGGCGTGGACCGCGCGGTCGTCACCGTCGAGAAGGCGCTGGAGCAGTACGGCGCGCCGGTGTACGTGCGCAAGGAGATCGTCCACAACAAGCACGTCGTGGAGACGCTGTCCCAGCGCGGCGCGATCTTCGTCGACGAGACCGACGAGGTGCCCGAGGGCGCGTTGGTCGTGTTCTCGGCGCACGGTGTGTCGCCGGCGGTGCACGAGGAGGCCGCCGCACGGCAGCTCCGCACCATCGACGCGACCTGCCCGCTGGTGACGAAGGTCCACAACGAGGCGCGCCGGTTCGCCCGTGAGGACTACGACATCCTGCTCATCGGCCACGAAGGACACGAAGAGGTCGAGGGCACCGCGGGCGAGGCTCCGGAGCACATCCAGCTCGTGGACACGGCCGAGGACGTGGACAAGGTCGTCGTGCGCGATCCGTCCAAGGTGGTGTGGCTGTCGCAGACCACGCTGTCGGTGGACGAGACCATGATCCGGGTGCGGCAGTTGCAGGAGCGGTTCCCGGATTTGCAGGAGCCCCCGTCGGACGACATCTGCTACGCGACGTCCAACCGGCAGACCGCGGTGAAGACCATGGCGCCCGAGTGCGATCTCGTGCTGGTGGTCGGGTCCAAGAACTCGTCCAACTCGGTTCGGCTGGTCGAGGTGGCCCTGCAGGCCGGTGCTCGGGCCGCCTACCTGGTGGACTACGCGCGCGAGGTCGACCCGGCCTGGCTGGAGGGCGTGTCCACGGTCGGGGTGACTTCCGGGGCTTCGGTGCCGGACATCCTGGTGATGGAGCTGCTGGAGTTCCTCGCCGGGCACGGGTACGGCGAGGTCGAGGAGATCACCACGGCCAACGAGAAGATCGCCTTCGCCCTGCCCCGTGAGCTGCGCAAGGACATGGTGCGCTGAGTTCTCGGGCCCGGCGCGCGGCAAGCTTCGCGTCGGGCCCGGCTCGCGTGCCCGAGCCTCAGTCCTCGTCGCGCGGGCGTGGGCGGCGTCGGGCCGGGGCGTCTCCCTTGCCGGGCTCACGGGGCCGGCGTGGACGGTCGCCGGGCTGCCGGTCGCCGGACGGGGGTCGCGGGCGCTTGGGGCGGGGTTCGTCGCCAGGCGCCGGCTTGCCGCGACGTGGGCGGTCGTCGTCCCTGGGCGTTTCGCGGGGGCGCTTGGGACGGTCCTCGGCGGGCGTTTCGGGCTTCCGCTTCGCCTCGCGGACCTCTTCCTTGGTGAGGCGGTTCGGGTCCTTCTGCGTGATCACCCGGACGATGCCGATGACGACCGTGCAGGCCGTCGTGATGGCCATCGCCGGGAAGCCGTTGATCAGCGGCTCGCCCAGGCGGAGGCCGACCGACGCCAAGCCGCCCTTCGGCAGGCCCTGGGTGAAGATCACCAGCAGCGGCACCACGATGGCCAGCACCAGCGGCGGCTGGACGATCGGGCCGAACATCGAGCGGCGTTCCACGAACACGACCGCGCCCACCGCGCCCACGAAGAACGTGATGGCGAACACCCAGCCCACCGTCTTCGCCGACGACGTCACGTCGACGTACGTGCCGATGATGGCCAGCACGAACGTGCCCAGCACCGCCGCCCACCAGGGCAGACCGCGGAACCTGCCGAAGAGGGCGCGGTCGTTCCAGCGGACGGGGTCGAGTTCCTCGTCCTCCGGCTCGCGCGTTGCAGCGGTCACGCCCACTCCTCGTTCGGTTCTGGCTACGGCCACACACTCTATTACGCCTCCCGGGCGTCCAAGGGTGCACCGATGCCCTCATCGGTCCGCCGCACGAACGCCACGGGCGTCGGGCTGGACGAAGCGGCCGTCAACGGCTCCACCGCCGCGCGGAATCCCTCCAGGGCGTCCAACTCGCGGCGTCGGGCCGACAGGAACCGCTGCAAGTGGGTGCTGGACAGGTTCACGGCGTCGATGGCGGTGTCGGCGGCACGGTGCGCCCGGGACGCCTGCGCGCGGACCTGTTCGACGTCGTCGGCCAGCGCCCGGTCGGTGACGGCGAACATCGCGGCCGACGCGATGACCGCGAAACCGGTCGGCCCGCACAGGAACACCCGGCGGTCCAGCAGCCAGCGCAGCAGTTCCGGGTCGGTGTCCAGGGCGGCGACCACGGCGCCGTCGTTGGGCACGAACATGATCGTCCCGTAGATCGCGTCCGCCCAGCGCTGGTAGCCCTTGCCCGCCAGCTCGGCCGCGCGGGACCGGATGTTGCGCACGTGCACGCGGAGCGCGTCGACGCGTTCGGCCGGGTCGTCGGTCTCCACGGCCTCGGCCCACGTCGCCATGCTCATCTTCGCGTCGACCGGCACCTGGCGCCCGCCGCCGACGTTCAGCACCAGGTCGGGGCGGACCGCGCCGCCGCCGGCGACGTCGACCTGGAGGCGGAAGTGCACGCCTTCGCGCAGGCCGAGCGCCCGCGCCGTCTCGACCAGGACCTGCTCGCCGAGTTCGCCCCGGCCGCTGACCGACGAGAACGCCACCTCGTAGCGCTGGAGCGCCGCGCGGGTGGCGTCGCCGCGTTCCCGTTCCCGCTGCACGGCGGCCAGCGCGGCATCGGCGCGGCGCACTCCGTCCTGGTAGAGCCGCCACAGGAACACCAGCGCACCGGCCAGCAGGAGTGCCACCACCACCGCCGCCGTGCTGAGGACCGCTGTCATGACCCCGATCATCGCGCACGACGACCCGATCACACGTTCGAGCGACACGCCGGGCCGGATGGCGGGGTTCTGTCGGTGATCGCCCCTAGCGTGGCCGGCATGAGGTTGCTGCACACATCCGACTGGCACGTGGGACGCACGTTCCACGGCCGAGACCTGCTCGTGGAGCAGGAATCGGTGCTGGGCGGGCTGGCCGACCTCGTGTCCGACGAGCGGGTCGACGTGGTCGTGGTGGCGGGCGACCTGTTCGACCGCGCGGTGCCCAACGCGGAGGCGGTCGCGGTGTGCACGCGGGTGCTGGAGCGCATCCGCGGGGCCGGCGCGCGGGTGGTGATCACGCCGGGCAACCACGACTCCGCCGCGCGCCTGGGCCTGTTCGGCGGGTTCGCGGCGGCGGGAGGGCTGTTCCTGCGCACCAGGATCGCGTCGCTGCACGAGCCGGTGGTGTTCGAGGACGCGCACGGACCTGTTGCGGTGTACGGGATCCCGTTCCTGGAGCCGGAGACGGCGCGGCACGCGCTGGGCGTGGAGGGCAAGGGCCACGCCGCGGTGCTGACCGAGGCGATGCGGCGGATCTCGGCGGACCTCGCGGTGCGCGGCGGGCGTTCCGTGGTGCTGGCGCACGCCTTCGTGACCGGTGGCGAGCCGTCCGAGTCGGAGCGGACGATCGCGGTGGGCGGCGTGCAGGACGTGCCGGGCGCGGTGTTCGACGGCATCGACTACGTGGCGCTGGGGCACCTGCACGGGCAGCAGACGCTGGCCGGGCACCTGCGCTACTCGGGCAGCCCGCTGGCGTACTCGTTCTCCGAGGCGCGGCACGGCAAGTCGGTGTGGCTGGCCGAGCTGGACGCGTCCGGGCTGGCCGGTGTGGAGCGCCGGCTCCTGCCGGTGCCGAGGAAGCTGGCCACGCTGAGCGGCCTCCTGGACGACCTGCTGCTCGACCCGGACCACACCCCGGTGGAGGACCACTTCCTGTCGGTGGTGCTGACCGACCGGGTCCGTCCGCTGGACGCGTTGCGGCGCTTGCAGGTCCGGTTCCCGCACGCGGTGCACGTGGAGTGGCGGCCGGAGGGCGGCCGGACCGGTGAGCTGCGGTTCGCCGAGCGGGTCCGGGGGCGCAGCGACGAGGAGATCGCCTGCTGCTTCCTGGAGGACGTCCGCGGCGACGTGCCGGCCGAGCGCGAGCTGGCGCTGCTCCGGGAAGCGATTTCCGCCGCCGCCCGGGAGGAGGCGTCGTGAAGCTCCACCGGCTCGAAGTGAGCGCGTTCGGCCCGTATGCGGGCCGGGAGGAGGTCGATTTCGACCTGCTCGGCGCGGACGGGCTGTTCCTGCTGCACGGTGACACGGGCGCGGGCAAGACGACGCTGCTGGACGCGGTGGCGTTCGCGTTGTTCGGCCGGGTGCCGGGCGCGCGGGGCGACGTGAAGCGGCTGCGGTGCGACTACGCGGACCGTGACACGCCGACCGAGGTCGCGCTGGAGCTGACGGTGCGCGGTCGGCGGTTCCGAGTGGTGCGCAGCCCCGAGTACGACCGGCCGAAGAAGCGCGGTGACGGGTTCACGCGGCAGCAGGCCAAGGTGTCGCTGACCTGGATCAGCGGCTGGAGCGGTGAAGGCCACAGCCGCATCGACGACGTGGCGCGCGAGGTGGAGGCGCTGCTCGGGGTGACCGCCGAGCAGTTCTTCCAGGTGGTGCTGCTGCCGCAGGGCGAGTTCGCGAAGTTCCTGCGGGCGGAGACGGCGGAGCGGGAGAAGCTGCTGGAGAAGCTGTTCGGCACCGAACGGTTTCTGGACGTCGAACGGTGGTTCCGCGAGCGGCGGCTGGTGCGGCGGCGGGCGCTGGACGCGCTCGGCCAGGCCAACCGCGATCTCGTGCAGCGGGTCGCCGAGGTCGCGGGCGAGGAGCCGCCGGCCGACGGCGGGGACCGCGAGTGGCTGAGTTCCCTGCTCAAGCGGCTGGACGAGGCGGAGCGCGACGCCGACCAGGCAGCGGCGGGCGGTGCGGCGCTGCGGGCCGAGGCCGAGGCGGCGTGGCGGCGGGCGCAGGAGCTGTCGGAGCGCGTGCGGCGGGTGCGGGGCGCGCGGGACGCGTTGGCGCGGTGCGCCGAGATCGAGCCGCATCGCGTGGCGTGGGTGCGGGAGCGGGACGCGGCGCGCCGGGCGTCGGTCGTGGTGCCGGCCCGCGAGGCGGCGCGGAGGCTCCAGCGGACGCTGGACGGCGTGGTGGCGCAGGAGCGTGCGGCGGCGAGTGCGGTGGAGGCGTTCGGGTACCGGGGCGTCGAGCTGCGTGGCGACAGCGAGCGGTTCCGGGAGGAGGCCGGTGGCCTGACCACGTTGGCCGCCGAGGCGCAGCGGCAGCGGGAGGACCAGCGCCGCGCGGCCGACCTGGAGCAGCGCTCGCGGACCGCGGTGACCCGGCTGGACCAGCTCGTCACGGCGTTGGCGGAGGTGCCCGGCCGGGTGGCCGCCGCCCGGTCCGCGGTCGAGGAGTCCGCGCTGGCCGCCGCCCGGCTGGACGCGGTGGCGGCCAAGGCCTCGGCCGCTCGGGAGCTGCCCGCCGCCGAACGGGCTTCGCGGGTCGCCGAGGAGGCCCGGCGCGGCGCCGTGGACCTGCACCAGAAGGCGAAGGACGTGCTGTTGCAGGTGCGGCAGCAGCGGTTGGACGGCATGGCCGTGGAACTGGCGGCGTCGTTGCGGGCCGGCCACGCGTGCCCGGTGTGCGGTTCCGAGGCGCACCCCCGGCCGGCCCCGCCGATGCTGGACGCGGTCACCGCGGCCGACGAGGAGCGCGCCGCCGCCGCGGAACAGGGCGCGCTGGACCGCCGCGGCGTGGCCGAGAAGTCCTTCCAGGACGCGGTGAGTCGGGTGGCCTCGCTGCGTGAAGTGGTCGGCGACCAGGACCCGGCGGCCTTGATCGCCGCCCACCGCGAGGTCGAAGCCCTTGCCGCGCAGCGGGTCGAGCGGGCTGCCGCGCTGGCCGGGCTGGAGCGCAAGGTCGAGGCGGCGACCGCGAACCGCACCGCCCTCGAACGGGAGGTCGCGGAGTTGACCGCCCGGCACCGCGAACTCGGCGAGACGATCCGGGAACGCGCGGCCCGCCTGGAGGAGGCGCGCGGCGAGTTCGCGGACGTGACCGCCCGCCGGGCTCACCTGCTCGACCTGGCCGACGCGTTGACCACGCTGGCCGACCGCCGCACCGCCGTGGCGGAACACGGGGAACGGCTGGCCGAGCAGCGCGTCGAGGTGTCCCGGCTGGCCGCCGAAGCCGGGTTCGCCGACGTCGAGGAGGCGCTGGCGGCGGCCCGTGCCGAGGCGGCGATCGCGGACCTGGAGGCGAAGATCCGCAAGGTGGAGGACGCGAAGGTCACCGCCGAGGCCGTGCTGGCGGAGCTGCCGGACGTCGACCCGGACACCGAGGTCGACCTGGCCGGCGCCGAAGCCCGGCACCGGGCGGCTCGCGACCAGGCCGAGCAGGCGGCGTCCGCGCTGTCCGCCGCCCGCCGCCGGGCGCGGCGGGCGAACGAGCTGGCCGAGCAGTTGGCCGCCGCGTGGGTGCGGCTGGAGCCGGTGGAAGCGGAGTACGCGGAGCTGGACGCGTTGACCGACGTGATCAACGGCATGGGGCAGAACGCGCAGCGCATGACCCTGCGCACGTACGTCCTGGCGGCCCGGCTGGAGGAGGTGGCGGTCGCCGCGAGCGCCCGCCTGGAGCGCATGAGCCAGGGCCGCTACCGCTTCGTGCACTCGGTCGAAGCCGGTCCGCGCGGCACCAGGGGCGGGCTGGGGCTGGACGTGCTGGACGACTACTCGGGCCAGCAGCGGCCGGCGAAGACGTTGTCCGGCGGGGAGTCGTTCCTGGCGTCGTTGGCGCTCGCGCTGGGGTTGTCGGACGTCGTCGCGGCCGGCGCGGTGCTCGACACGCTGTTCATCGACGAGGGCTTCGGCACGCTCGACGCGGAAACCCTCGAACTCGTGATGACGACGCTGGACGAGTTGCGCGCGGGCGGTCGGGTGGTCGGTCTGGTGTCGCACGTGGAGGAGCTGCGGCAGCGCATCCCGACCAGGTTGCGGGTGCGCAAGGCGCGCGGCGGGTCGTCGTTGGAACTCGTGGTCTGACCGCTTGGTGGTGCCAGCACCACCAAGAACGGTGGGGTAGAGCCCCCTGTGCATAGGGCGCTGTGGGGATGTCAGGGAGGCATCCCCCGCTCATAGCGTCGTGATCAACCGGATTATTCAGGGGGATCACGTGATACGACTGAAAACCACACTCACCACGGCGGCGGTCGCGACCGCGTTGCTGGCCGGCATCGGTGTGGCCGTCGCCGAGCCCGCCGAGACGGAGATGGCGGAGCGGGGTGGTTTGTCCAGGTACTACGACCAGCGTCTGGAGTGGACCGGGTGTGATCACGAGCAGTTGGACGCGGTCGGGGCGCAGTGCGCGAACGTCACCGTGCCGTTGGACTACCGGAAGCCACGGGGACGCACGATCACCGTGGCCATCTCGCGGTTGAAGGCGGAAGACCCGGCGCGGCGCCGGGGGATCATGCTGTCCAACCCCGGCGGGCCCGGTGGAGCCGGACTGGACCTGATGCTGGTCGTCAAGGAGCGGATGAGCCCGGCGGTGCGCGCCCAGTACGACCTGATCGGGATGGATCCGCGCGGGATCGGGCGCAGTTCGCCCGTCGACTGCGACTGGTCGGTGGGCACCATGCTGCGGTCGGGCGGCGTGGACCGGGCCGGGTTCGACCGGGCGGTCGCGTTGCAAGCCGACCTGGCCAAGCGGTGCGCCGATCGGGAGAGCGACCGGCTGCCGCACATCACGACCCGCAACACCGCGCGTGACATGGACGTCATCCGCGGTGCCATGGGGGAACGGCGGGTCAGCTACTTCGGCTGGTCCTACGGCACCTATCTCGGTGCGGTGTTCACCGAGATGTTCCCGCAGCGCGCCGACCGCGTTGTGCTGGACAGCGCCATCGACCCCCGCGAGTACGGCTACGACATGTTCCGGGACATGGGCGTCCCCAACGAAGCCGCCCTGACCGCCTGGGCCGAGTGGACCGCGCAGCACCACGCCGAATACCAGCTCGGCACGACCGCGAAGCAGGTGCGGGCCGGGGTGGAGGCGTTGATCCAGCGGTCCGCGCGGACCCCGATCAGGATCGGCGACCACAGGCTCGACGACAACTCCGTGCCGACGCTGCTGTTCGGCCCGCTGGCCGACCCCCGCGGCTACCCGCTGCTCGCCGCGCAGGTGCGGGAACTCACCGACGCCGCCGCCGGCAAGCTCGTGCGCCCCAGTCCGGAGCTGGACGCGGCCCTGCGCTTCATGTTCGGGCCCGGTGCGCACGAGGACGGGGACGGGCAGGCCGCCGTGCTCTGCGGTGACGCGTCCTACTCGCACGACCCGGAGTCGTACTGGCGGCACATCCAGCGCAGCCGCGCCACCCAGCCCGTGTTCGGGGCGTTCGCCAACAACATCACCGCTTGCGCGTTCTGGGCGCGGCCCGTGGAGCGGCCGACCGTCGTCCACAACCACAGTCCCGCGCTGATCGTGCAGGCCACGGGTGACACCCGCACCGCCTACTCGCAGGGCGTCGGCCTGCACAAGGTCATGAAGGGTTCGCGCCTGGTCACGCTGAAGGACGTCGCGGTGCACGCGGTGTTCGGCAACTACCCCAACACCTGTGCCGAGAACGCCGTCAACACGTACTTCGCCGACGGCACGCTTCCCGCCACCGACATCACCTGTCACGACGAGACCCGCTGATCGACCGGACACTCTAGGGTGCGGTATGGCTTTCCGTTCCGCGTTCCCGATGCTCGTCTGCGACGACCTGGCGCGTTCGCTCGGCTTCTACCGCGATGCGCTCGGTTTCGTTGTCACGTACCGGTTCCCCGCCGAAGGGGAACCGGTGTACGTGGCCCTGGAACTGCCCGACGGGTCGAAGATCGGGCTCGGCCAGGTCGCGCCGGACGGCCGGGGCGTGCACGGACGCCCGCAGCGCCCGTCCTCCGGGCACGCGTTCGAGCTGTGCGTGTACCACGACGACGTGGACGCGGCGGTGGCCGAGCTGGCACGGCTCGGCCACCCCGTGCTGCTCGCGCCGAACGACACGCCGTGGGGCGAGCGGATGGCGTTCGTGGCGGACCCGGACGGCAACCCGGTGATGGTCACGGCTCAGCTTGGCTGAGCGGGGGCTGCGCCAGCAGGTTGCCCCGGTAGGCGGAGGCCTGGAGTTCGAACAGCTCGTAGTAGTGGCCGCGCAGCGCCATCAGCTCGTCGTGGGTGCCCTGCTCGACGATCCTGCCCCGGTCCAGCAGCACGATCCGGTCGGCGTTGCGGATGTTCGCCAGCCGGTGCGTCACCAGGATCGTGGTGCGCCGCGCGGTCGCCTCGCGCAGCCCCTCGAACACGCGGGCCTCGGCCTTCGCGTCCAGCGCCGCCGTCGGCTCGTCGGCGACGAGCACCGCCGCGTCCCGGTACATGCCGCGCGCGATGCCCATCCGCTGCCACTGGCCGCCGGACAGGTCCTGGCCGTCGTTGAACTTCCGCGACAGCACGGTGTCCGACCCGGCGGGCAGCGTGGCGAGGACTTCGTCCGCGCCGGACTTGACGACGGCGTCCTGCCAGGCGTCCTCGTCGTCGCGCTCCAGTCGGCCGACCGTGACGTTGCGCCGCGCGGTCATCGGCCACTGCGCGGGGTCCTGCGCGATGACGGCGATGGACGAGTGCACGGAGGTCTGGTCGGCCTCCGCGAGGTCCACGCCGTCCCACCGCACGGTGCCGGACGTGGTCGGGAACAGCCCGGTGAGCACCTTGCCCAGGGTCGTCTTGCCGGAGCCGTTCTCGCCGACCAGGGCGATCACCTCGCCACGCCGCACGGTGAGGCTCACGTCGTCCAGCGCCGGCGTGTTCTTGCCGGGGTAGTTGAACGTCACGTTGGTCAGCGTGATCAGCTCGGGGTCGGCGGGCGCCAGGACCGACGACGACCCCTGCGCGCGTTCGGCGCCTTCGGCCAGCAGCTTGCGGTAGAAGTCGATGTAGAACGAGTCCTCGTACAACGCGTTGACCGAACGGGTGGTGGTCGTCAGCGACGAGAACCCGGTCCGCATGGCGAGCACGGCCGTGCCCGCCAACGCCAGCTCCATGCCCCCGCCGTGCAGCAGCAGGCCCAGCACGACGTAGGCGATCCCGGTGCCCAGCCCGGCCAGCGTGCGACCGGAGAGCCGAACCAGGTTCGTGCGGTGCGCCATGCGGATCTCGTCGCCCATCAACGAGTCGGCGATCCGCCGGTGTTCGGCGAGCAGCCGCTCCTGCAAGGTCAGCGCGTGCCGCTCCAACGCGAAGTCCCGTTCGGTGGCGACCTCTTCGACCACGCCCTTGCGGATGTTCCGGGTCACCGAGTCCAGGAAGTGCTGGTAGCGCAGCTTCGACACCCGGGCCGAAGCCCAGGCGTTGGCCATCGCGGCCAGCAGCAGCGCGGGCGCGAGCCAGACGTTGAGCAGCCCGACCGTCACGATCGCGGCGACCATCGTGATGGACGACGACATCAGGTCGGCGAGGTACCGCAGACTGCTCTCCAGGCTGCGAATCCCGTTCCGCCCGCCCTGCCGGGCCAGCTCGCGGAAGTCGGCGTCCTCGAACGCCAGCAGCTCGGCCCGCACCAACACCGCGGTGACCTCGTCGTTGGCCGCACGGGCAACCCTGGGCCGCAACGAGCTCTCCACCGCCGCGACCGCCGTGTCGAGCAGCGCACGAGCCGCGTACGAGGCCACGACCACCGCCAACGCGGGCAACGACGAAGCCACCCGCTCCGGCGTCGGCCCTTCCCGCAGCAGAGCGGAGAACACGTCCGCCGTGGCCAGCAGCCCGAACGCCGTCACATACCCCGACAACACGTGCACGACCCCGGCCAGCACCGTCAACCGGGGCGACGTCCGCCAAGCCAGCCGCAAGACCATCCGGATCGCCGCGGGCAGGCTGCGCAACGCCTTGCCCAAACTCACCGAGGCCGCCCGCCGCCCGGCCTTGGCCCACTTGGGCGTGGAGATGTTCTCCACCCCGATTAACACGGAACTCATCCACCCAGGTAACCCGGCAATCGACGCAACGCCAACTCCATAACCCGTTGCCGCAGGTAACCTTCGACGCGTCGCGGGAAATGTCGTACCCCTGTGGCAGAGTAAAAGCAGGGGTTCCCTTGGCGGGGACCTCCTGTCAGGGATCGTGCGTTCAGGCTTGGTCCTCGTGGTTGAGCAGCCAGCGCTTCGTGTCCACGCCCCAGCGGAAGTTGCCGATCGCGCCGCCGGTGCGGATGACGCGGTGGCAGGGGACGAACAAGGTGGTCGCGTTGCGGGCGCAGGCGGTGGCGGCGGCGCGGACCGCCGCCGGGCGGCCGGCCAGCAGGGCGTAGTCGGCGTAGCTGACCGGCTTGCCCGCCGGGACGGTGCGCAGTGCCTCCCACGCCTGTTCCATGAACCCGCCGGAGCGCTGCCTCACCGGCACGTCGACGATCGCGTCCAACTCGCCCGCGTGGTACGAGCGCACCGCCTTCGTCACGGCGCCGAGGTCGCGGCGCGGGCTCAACGTCGTCGGCCGCAGGGACGGGGACACCTGGGGCAGCAGGTCGTCCAGGGACGCGGTCCAGCCGCTGGCCACGACGGCCCCGTCCGACGCCACGACGGCCGTGAACGGGCCGATCGGGGTGTCCACAGTGGACGTGTATCCGATGCTCACGCGGTCCTCCTGAGGTGCATCGCGGCGTACGAGCGCCAAGGGCGCCAGGCCGCGTTGTCAGTGGTCAAAGGGACGTCGGGCGCGCCGAGCACGCGCATCACGACGTAGCGGGCGACGTCCGGGCCGATGCCGGGGAACGCGGACAGCTCGGCGTTCAGCTCGTCGGCGTCCCGACCGACGTCCACGACGAGCCTGCCGTCCGCCAGCGCCGCCGCCACCGGCGAGTCGATCGCCGACGGCTCCGGGTAGAGGTGGGTCACGGGGCCGTCCGGGATGTCCAGCGGCTCGCCGGGCGACACGTGCCCGAGTGCCCGCAGCAGGGTCTCGGCCCCGTCGACGCTGCCGGGCAGCCGCACGCCCGGTCGGGACCGCACCAGGGGGCGCAGCAGCGGGTCGCCGCCGAGGAACTCGTCCACCGCCTGCGGGTCGGCGTCCAGGTCCAGCAGCCGTCGCACGCGGCTCACGGCGCTGCCCAGGTCACGCAGGTCGGCCAGCCGCAGCGAGCACGTCACGTGGCCGTCGGCGGGTTCGAGGATCACCGTCGCCTGGCCGTGCGGGAGGCGCAGCGAACGGGCGTAAGTGGTGTCCGTCACGTGTTCGACGCCCGGGATCGCGGACGCCCGGAAGTACGCCAGCAGCCCGGCGGCGTCGAACGGCGGGCGGTAGGGCAGGCGCAGGGTGATGCGGCCGGCCGTGCCGACGACCTTGCGCGCCGAGCGCATGTCCGACGGTGTGGACGCGAACACGGTCCGGATCGTGTCGTTGAACTGCCGCACGCTGGCGAAGCCGGCCGCGAACGCGATGTCGCTGAACGACAGGTCCGTCGTCTCGATCAGCAGACGGGCCGAGTGCGCCCGGTGCGCACGGGCCAGCGCCAGCGGTCCCGCGCCCAGTTCGGCGGTCAACACCCTGGTCAGGTGCCGTTCCGAGTAGCCGAGGCGGGCGGCCAGGCCGGGCACGCCGTCGCGTTCCACGACGCCGTCGGAGATCAGCCGCATCGCCCGTGCGGCGAGGTCGGCACGCAGGTTCCACTCCGGCGAGCCCGGCACGGCGTCCGGCAGGCACCGCCGGCACGCCCGGTAGCCGGCCGACTGCGCGGCGGCGGCCGTCGGGTAGAACTCGGCGTTGCGCTGCTTCGGTGTGACCGCGGGGCACGACGGGCGGCAGTAGATGCGGGTGGTCCGCACCGCGAGGATGAAGCACCCGTCGAAGCGGGCGTCGCGGGCGGCCACCGCCCGGTAGGCACGTTCGGCGTCGACCAACATGGCTGTCACTCTGCCACCGCCGGCACCAGCGGTCTCGCGGGAATCGGACACGGCGTCCCACCGCGTAGACTCACCTCCCGTGAGTTTGACCCTCGGTATCGTCGGCCTGCCCAACGTCGGCAAGTCCACCCTGTTCAACGCCCTCACGCGCAACGACGTGCTCGCGGCGAACTACCCGTTCGCGACCATCGAGCCCAACGTCGGCGTGGTGCCGTTGCCGGACGCCCGCCTCGGCAAGCTGGCGGCGATCTTCGGCTCCGAGCGCGAGGTGCCCGCCGTGGTGTCGTTCGTCGACATCGCGGGCATCGTGAAGGGCGCGTCCGAAGGCGCGGGCCTGGGCAACAAGTTCCTCGCCAACATCCGCGAGGCCAACGCGATCTGCCAGGTCATCCGGGTCTTCGACGACTCGGACGTGGTGCACGTGGACGGCCGCGTCGATCCGGCGAGCGACATCGAGACGATCAACACCGAATTGATCCTCGCGGACCTCCAGACCTTGGAGAAGGCCGTGCCCCGGCTGGAGAAGGAGGCGCGGACCCAGAAGGACCGCCGCCCGGCGCTGGAGGCCGCGGTCCAGGCCCGCTCGATCCTCGACTCCGGCCGCACCATGTTCGCCGCGCGGTCCGAAGTGGACGGCGAGCTGCTGCGCGAGCTGAGCCTGCTCACCACCAAGCCGTTCCTCTACGTCTTCAACGCGGACGAGGCCATCCTCACCGACGAGGCGAAGCTCAAGGAACTGCGCGAACTCGTGGCCCCGGCCGACGCGGTGTTCCTGGACGCGAAGGTGGAGGCGGAACTGCTCGAACTGGACGAGGAGTCGGCCCGCGAACTGCTGGAGTCCATCGGCCAGCACGAACCCGGCCTGCACGCCCTCGCCCGCGCCGGCTTCCACACCCTGGGGCTCCAGACCTACCTGACGGCGGGCCCGAAGGAGTCCCGCGCGTGGACGATCCCGAAGGGCGCGACCGCGCCGCAGGCGGCGGGCGTGATCCACACCGACTTCGAGCGCGGCTTCATCAAGGCCGAGGTGGTCTCCTTCGCCGACCTCGTGGAGGCGGGCTCGATGGCGGCGGCGAAGGCAGCCGGCAAGGTACGCATGGAGGGCAAGGACTACGTGATGGCCGACGGCGACGTGGTCGAGTTCCGCTTCAACGTGTGACGCGCGCGACGTGTGGCACGGCGACGCGGCCCGGACATCGCCGCCGGACGTGCGAAGGGGCCTCCCGCGCTCGGCAGGAGGCCCCGGTAACGACGTCAGTTGGTCACGACGTCAACGCACCTGGTTGCGACTGTGCCGGGCGAGGGCGAAGACGCCCCCGGCGGTGGCCAGCATTCCGAGTGCGGCGACGGTGAACACGACGATGTCGGCGGTCATGCGAATCCCCTTGCGTTGATCTCCCACTCGTCTTGACGTCCGGGTACCCGGTTTCGTGGCCCGACAGTCGTGCAATTCACACGATCGTGGAGGTACTGGCAGTGAACCTGCGGGCGGTCGAGGCTCGGGTCCTGGCGTTCGCGCCGTGGTTGTTCGGGCTGTCGCTGGTCGGCCACCTCGCGATGGTCGCGTTCCAGACGAAGATGACCATGGTCGACCTGATGGTCTACCGGAACGCCTCACCCGAGCTGTTCACCGGCGAGCTGTACCAGTGGCGGCTCAAGGAGTTCTCCGACCAGTTCGCCCTTCCGTTCACCTACCCGCCGTTCTCGGCGTTGGTGTTCGTGCCGTTGTCCTGGGTGTCCTGGGACGTGGCGCGGTGGTTCTGGCAGGTGCTCAGCCTGGCCTGCCTCTGGTTCGTGGTGCGCAAGTCGCTCCAGCTCGTGGGCAGCGGCGACCCCCGTCGGGCGCTGCTGTGGACCGCGCTGTTCGTGTGGGTCGAGCCGGTGCGGACCACGCTCAACTACGGGCAGATCAACCTGGTGCTCGCCGCGCTGCTGCTCGGCGCGATGGTCGGCGCGAAGCCGTGGCTGGCCGGGTCGGGTGTCGGGCTCGCGGCCGGGGTGAAGCTCACGCCGGCGATCTCGGGGCTGTACTTCCTGGTCACGCGGAACTTCAAGGCCGCCGCCTGGTCGTTCGCCGCGTTCGCGGGCACGGTCGGGCTCGGCTACCTGGTCTCCGCGAGCCAGTCGAACCAGTTCTGGTTCCACCTGCTCGGCGACGCCACGCGGGTCGGACCCGTCGGGTCGGCGATCAACCAGTCGCTGCGCGGCGCGCTGTCCCGGACGGTCGGCTACGACGTGCAGACCGGCCCGATCTACCTGCTGGGCGTCGCGGTGGCGGTGGCGTTGACCGCGTGGGCGCTGCACTCCGCCGTGCGGGCGAAGGACACCCTGGCGATGCTCGTCACAGTGCAGTTCCTCGGCCTGCTGGTGTCGCCGATCTCGTGGAGCCACCACTGGGTGTGGGCGGTGCCCGCGCTGATGTGGCTGGTCTACGGCGTGCGCCACCGGCTCGCGGCGGTCACCGCGTGGGCGTGGCTGCTGGCGATCGGCAGCTACCTGATCTCGTACCTGCTCATCGTCCAGCCGTCGATCTGGGTCATCCCGCGCCCCTGGCACCAGTCGCTGCTCGGCTGGGTGTACCCGGCGGTGGGATTGCTCACGCTCGTCACGGTCGCCGTGGTGCTGCGGCAGCGGTCACGCGAGCGCGTCGATCACGCCGTCGATCTCCTCCGCCAGTGACACGTCCAGCGCGGTGATCCCGCCGGTGGAGTGCGTGCTGCACCGGAACGTCAGCGTCTTCCAGCGGATGTCGATGTCCGGGTGGTGGTTGTCGTTCTCGGCGATCTCCGCGACCCGGTTCACCACCTGGATCGCGTGCGCGAAGCTCGCCAGTTCCACGGTGCGCACCAGCGCCGCGTCCTCGCCGCGCCAGTCGGGCAACGTGGACAGCGCGTTGGTCACCTGGTCGTCGGTCAGCAGCTCGGCCATGCCCGATGGTCCCACCCCATGGCGTAGGGTGCGCGTTTGCCACGGGAGTCCGGTGCTGCGCCGGGCTGAGAGGAGGGCGCGCCAGCCCTCGACCGTCCACACCTGATCCGGGTCATGCCGGTGTAGGGAGAGATGATGCTTCGACGAGTGCTGACCGCCGTCTTCGCCGGGTCGCTGCTGGCCGCGTGCTCGGTGGCCACCAACCAGAGCCCGCCGCCGGGGGACCGGGTCGTCACGCTGGTGACGCACGACTCGTTCGCCGTGCGGCCCGAGGTGCTGGACGCGTTCAAGGCCGAGACCGGGATCACCATCAAGACGCTGGCCAGCGGTGACGCGGGCGAGCTGACCAACAAGCTGGTGCTCACCAAGGGCAGCCCGATCGGCGACGTCGCGTACGGCGTCGACTCGACGTTCGCGTCGCGGGCGTTGAAGGAAGGCGTGTTCGCCGAGTACGCGCCCGCCGAGGCGGGCAAGGGCGCGCAGCGCTACCGGCTCGACCCGGCCGACCGGCTGCACGCGGTCGACGTCGGCGACGTGTGCGTGAACGTCGACGTTGCCGCGCTGAAGGACAAGGGCGAGCCGAAGTCGTACGCCGACCTGGCCGACCCGAAGTTCAAGGACCTGCTGGTGGTGGAGGACCCGGCCACGTCGTCGCCCGGCCTCGCGTTCCTGCTCGGGACGGTCGCCGAGTTCGGCGAGTCCGGGTGGCAGGACTACTGGGCGAGGCTGAAGGCCAACGGCGTCAAGGTGGTCAGCGGCTGGGAAGAGGCCTACACGCAGGACTTCTCCGGCTCCAGCGGCAAGGGCCCGCGGCCCATCGTGGTGTCCTACGCGTCCTCGCCGTCCGCCGAGATCGGCGATGACGGCAACCCGCGCACCAAGGCTTTGCTGGACACCTGCTACCGGCAGGTGGAGTACGCGGGCGTGCTGAACGGCGCGAAGAACGCCGACGACGCGCGCAAGGTCGTGGACTTCCTGCTGTCCGAGAAGTTCCAGGCCGAGGTGCCCGGTCAGATGTACGTGTACCCGTCCCGCGAGGGCGTGGCGTTGCCGGAGGCGTGGACCAAGGCCGCGCCGCTGCCGGAGAAGGCGCGCACGCTGCCCGCGAGCCAGGTCGACGCCAACCGCGAGCAGTGGGTTGCGCAGTGGCGCTCGTTGGTCCAAGGCTGACCTGGTCGATCGCCGCGCTGCTGCCCCTGGCGTTCCTAGGCGTGTTCTTCGCCTGGCCGGTGGCCGCGATCGTCGGCCTCGGATTCGGTGAGGGCGGGGTGTGGCCCGCGCTGGTCGACCCGCGCACCTGGAGCCTGGTCGGGTTCACCCTCGGCCAGGCGGGTGGTGCGACGGCTCTCGCCCTGGTCACGGGCCTGCCGGTGGCGTTCCTGCTGGCCCGGTGCCGGGTGTGGGGCGCGGGGCTGGTGCGGGCGGCGGTGATGGTGCCGTTCGTGCTGCCGACCGTGGTGGTGGGGCTGGCGTTCCGGGCGTTGTGGCCGGACGGCGGCGTGCTGCCGATCGTGCTGGCCAACGCGTTCTTCAACGTCGCCGTCGTGGCGCGGACCGTGGGCGGGCTGTGGGCGAAGGTCGACCGGCGGGCCGAGGACGCGGCGCGTGCGCTGGGCGCGTCCCGGCTGCGGGCGTTCACGTCCGTCGTGCTGCCCGCGCTGGCTCCCGCCATCGGGTCGGCGGCGTCGGTGGTGTTCCTGTTCTGCGCCACCAGTTTCGGCGTGGTGCTGGTGCTCGGCGGCGCGCGGCACCGGACGTTGGAGACCGAGATCTACCTGCGGACGGTGGAGCTGTTCGACCTGTCCGGCGCGGCGGCGCTGTCGTTGTTGCAGTTCACGGCGGTGCTGGCGGTGCTGCTGGTGGGCGGTGCGGCGCGACGGCGGCGTGAGCGGGCGCTGCCGTTGCGGGTGGAGGCACTGCGGCGGCCGGTCGGCGGTGAGTGGGGTGTCGTGGCGGCGGCGTGGCTGGTGGTCGGGGCGCTGCTGCTGCCGGTGGTGGGGCTGGTGGTGCGGTCGCTGTCCACTGAGGACGGTTGGAGCCTGGCGGGCTATCGGGCGCTGGCGGGCACCGGGGAGCGGGGCACGCTCGCCGTCACCGGGTGGGAGGCGGTCGCCCAGTCCCTGCGCACGGCCACGGACGCGACGCTGGTCGCGTTGGCGGTGGGCGTGGTGTCGGCGGTGGTGCTGGTCGGGTTGCGGCGGCACGGGTCGTGGTTCGCCGAGACCCTGGACACCGCGTTGATGCTGCCGCTGGGCGTTTCGGCGGTGACGGTCGGGTTCGGGTACCTGATCACCATGGACGCGCTGCCCGGCGATTTCCGCACCTCGCCGCTGCTCGTGCCGCTGGCGCAGGCGCTGGTGGTGACGCCGCTGATCGTGCGGATCGTGCTGCCGGTGCTGCGGGCGGTCGACGAACGGCTGCGGCAGGCCGCCGCGACGCTCGGCGCGAGCCCGTGGCGGGTGTGGCGGGAAGTCGACCTGCCGTTGGCGTCGCGGTCGCTGGTTGCGGCGGCGGGGTTCGGGTTCGTGGTGGCGTTGGGCGAGTTCGGCGCGACCAGCTTCCTGGCCCGACCGGACGCGCCGACGCTGCCCGTCGTGATCGCGCGGCTGATGTCGCGGCCGGGGGAGTTGAACAGCCAGATGGCGTACGCGGCGTGCGCGCTGCTGATGGCGGTGACCACGGCGGCCGTGCTGCTGATCGAGCGGCTGCGGGTGCCGGCAGGCGGGGAGTTCTAGATGTCGTTGGGGATCGGCGGGGTCAGCGTCCGGTACGGGGCCGTCGACGCGGTGTCCGAAGTGGACTTGACGGTCGGCGACGGCGAGGTGGT
Source organism: Actinosynnema sp. CS-041913 (assembly GCF_050942485.1). NCBI lineage: Bacteria > Bacillati > Actinomycetota > Actinomycetes > Pseudonocardiales > Pseudonocardiaceae > Actinosynnema > Actinosynnema sp. CS-041913. The sequence continues at coordinate 896,832 of NZ_CP192037.1, forward strand.
GGCACTGCTGGGTCCGTCCGGCTGTGGCAAGTCGACGCTGCTGCGCGCGGTCGCCGGGCTGGAGGCGCCGTCGGCGGGTGTCGTGTCCTGGGACGGGGTCGACCTGGCCGGGACGCCGGTGCACCGGCGGGGATTCGGGCTGGTCTTCCAGGACGGGCAGCTATTCCCGCACCGGGACGTGGCCGGGAACGTCGCGTTCGGGCTGCGGATGCACCGGGTGGAGCGGGAGGCGCGCCGCAAGCGGGTCGAGGAGCTGTTGGAGCTGGTCGGACTCGGCGGGTACCAGCGGCGGAAGGTGACCGAGCTGTCGGGTGGCGAGCAGCAGCGGGTGGCGCTGGCCCGTGCGCTCGCGCCCCGGCCCCGGCTGTTGCTGCTCGATGAGCCGTTGTCGGCGTTGGACCGGGCACTGCGGGAGTCGTTGGCGGTCGACCTGGCCCGGCTGCTGCGGGAGGCCGGGGCGACCGCGTTGGTGGTGACGCACGACCACGACGAGGCGTTCACGCTCGCGGACCGGGTGGCGGTGATGCGGGCCGGCCGCATCCGGCAGGTCGGACCGCCGTCGCAGGTGTGGCGGTCGCCGGTCGACGTGGCGGTCGCCCGGTTCCTGGGGTGCGGGAAGGTGCTGGCCGCCGACGCGGCGGAACGCCTGGTCGGCGTGCCCGCGCGGGTCGGGCTGAGGGCGACGGCGCTGCGGGTGGACCGCGACGGCCCGCTGGAAGCCGAGGTCCTGGAACGCGTCCACCGCCGCGACCACGTCCGCCTGCTGGTCCGACTCGTCGGGGTCGACGGGCTCGACGCCGGCGCGGACGAGTTCGAGGCGGTGGCCCCGGTCGCCGAACCCCCCGGTCCCGGCGACCGGGTCCGGCTGGCCGTCGACCCCGACGGCGTCGCCGTCATCGGGTAGCGGCCCGACCCAGCCCTTGCGGTCGTTCTATCCCTTCCGGTCGGTCCAGCCCTCCGGGTCGCTCCAGCGCTCCCGGTAGGTCTAGCCCTTTCGGTCGGTCCAGTCCCTCCGGTCGAGTGCGTACTCGACTTCGCCCTGCTCGGAGCCGGGGATCGGGTCGGGCCAGTCCTGGAAGAAGGTCCGCACGAAGCGCAGACCGGCCTTTTCCATGACCCGGCGCGAACCCGAGTTCACCGCCATCGTGGTGGCGAACACCCGGTGGACACCCAGCTCGCGGAAGCCCTTGTCCACCAGCGCCCGGGACACCTCGGTCGCGTAGCCGACACCCCAGTGCCCGCTGTGCAGCCGGTAGCCCAGCTCGCGCACGCCCGGCTCGGTCTCACGGAACTCGAAGGCCCCGATCAGCTCACCGGTCGCTTTGTCGACAGCCGCCCACCAGCCGGTGGCCTTGAGGTAGCGCGGCAGCAAATCCTCCTCCACCGCCGCGCGGTCCAGTGGCCGCCCGCCCTCCAGGTACCGCATCACGGCAGGGTCGGCGTGCAGGCCCGCCAAGGCATCCACATCGGACGCCGCGAAGTCCCGCAGCACCACCCGTTCGGTTTCCAGGAACATGAGGCCGAAGATGCCTCAGCTATCCTTGGTTGCCAACCGCATTGCCGACAGCGACAGTCCGATCAGGATGTAGCACCCGGCCAGCGCGGTGCTGTTCCAGAGCTGCTCGGTCGGCAGCGGATCCCGCATCACGTCGATCAGGCCTTCCCACCCCGAGGTGATCAGGTACGGCTGCAACCAGTCCAGCGCGCTGAACAGCCCCAGCACCGCGGACACGATCACGCCGGCCATCGTCGCCGCCATCACCACCAGCGGGTGCTCGGTGCACGCCGAGATCGCCATCGCGATCGCCGCCACGCCCCACACCTGGATCGTCACCAGGACGATGGTCAGCGCGATCCGCCCCAGCGCGTCGATGAAGGGCAGGGTGTTGCCGGACAGCGTCAGCATCCCCTGCCCGCCGAACAGGATCACGCCGGTGATGGCGCCGACGAACGCGATCAGCGTCACCGCGAACAACGTCATGGTGGCTACGCCGAACGACTTGATGGCCAGCAGCCGCAGCCGCCCCACCGGCGAGAGCAGCAGACCGCGCAGCGTGCCGTGCTGCGACTCGCCCGCCAGACCGTCCGCCGCCCAGATCGCTCCGACCAGCGGCAACAGCAGCGGCAGCGCGAGGAACAGGGTGAAGATCGGCAGCACCAGCCCGTTGCCCGCGATGATCGCGGCCAACCCGGGCCCGCCGGCGGCGCCGTCGCCGTCCACCGCGAACCACAGCCCGATCCCGGCCAGCACCGGCACCAGGCACAGCGCGGACAGCCCGATCACCGTCCGCGGCCGACGCACGATCCACCGCAGCTCGGACCGGAGCTGGCGGCTCAGCGGAGCACGGGTCGCGACCAGAGTGCTCATCACGCGTTCTCCTCGATCGTGTCCACCGCGGACAGTCCCTCGTCGACTTCCTCGGCCTCGGTCAGCCGGGCGAACAGCTCCTCCAGCCCGGTCCGCTGCCGCCGCGCCTCCCACACCGGGATGCCGGCCTTGACCAGCGTCTCCAGCACGGCGGGCGGGGTGGTGCCGATCAGCTCGACCCGCAGGCCGTCGTCACTCGGCCGCGCCGAGATCCGGCCGTCCCGCAGGACGTTCAGCGCCTCCATCCAGTCCGGCGTGACCACCAGCAGCGCGCTGCTCTCGGCCTGGAGCAGGTCGGCCAGGCCGCCCTGGGCCACCACGGTGCCGCGGTGCAGCACGGCCACGTGGGTGCAGGTCGCCTCGATCTCGCTGAGCAGGTGCGACGACACGACCACCGTGGTGCTGCCGTTGCGCAACTCGGCGATGACGTTGCGCACCTCCCGCGTGCCCGACGGGTCGAGCCCGTTGGTCGGCTCGTCCAGCACGATCAGCTTGCGCTCGACGAGCAGCGCGGACGCCAACCCGAGCCGCTGCTTCATGCCCAGCGAGTACCCCCGGTACCGGCGGTGCGCGGCCGAGGCGAGCCCGACCCGCTCCAACGCGTCCTCCACCGCCTGCTTGATGGAGCCGGTGGCGAGCAGCGGCTCGAACGCGGCGACCCGCCGGAGGTTCTCCCGCCCGGACAGGAACGGGTGGAAACCAGGACCCTCGACCAGCGCGCCGACATGCGGCAACGCCGCCGCGATGCCGTCGGGCAGCGCCTTCCCCAGCAGCTCGACCTCCCCCTCGGTCGGCCGCACGAGCCCGAGCAGCATCCGGATCGTGGTGGTCTTGCCCGACCCGTTGGGGCCGAGCATCCCGAGCACCGAGCCCTTCGGCACGTCGAGATCCACCCGATCCACCGCGACGGTGCGCCCGTACACCTTGCGCAGCCCTCGCGTGCGGGCCGCGAGGACCGGTGCGTCACCGGCGTCGGCCGCTTCCGTCCGCGCGCTGGTCGAGGTGGTCATGCGGTCTTCTCCCATACCTGGTCCGCGGCCTGGTGGGCAGCGGGGTGTATTCGCCTGTCCTGGCGGGCCATGAAGTCCGTTCCCTGGTGGTCTCGGCGGCGCGAGTGCGCCGGTCGGCACCCGACTGCCAGTGGTGTCGTCACTGCCGCTGAGGTCGTCCGGCATCGGACCGCCGGACGCTCCGCTTGTGTCGGCTGTGTTCGGGTCGAGCGCTGTGGGCGCTCGGCCGGTGTCGGGGCCGTGTTCGGGCCTGTGGTCTTGTGCGTTGTGCCTGCGCCGACGGCATCGCGTGCGTTGGGCGGCCTGGGTGTGACGACTACCCGCGCACCAATCGCCACCGACTGCGGATGCTGACCCCTGGCCTGCGGGATTTCCTGGAGTTGCCGGCGCCGACCCGTCAACGCGCCGAGCACGTCGCGGCGGTCGACCAGCTTGCCGCGTTGTCGGACGAACGCCGGCCCGGCGCCAAGGCGGTGCCCGCCGGCCCGGACAACGACATCGCCCTGGCGGCCTCCCGGCTTGGTCGGGCGGTTGCCGCCAAGCTGGGCGGTAGCCGGGTGGCATCGGTCCGGGCCGTCCGCACGACCATCCGCGTACTGGACAAGACCATCTCCGACGCGGTGCGCACGCACCCCTACTCGCCGCTGAGCGCCGCGCTGCCCTGCATCGGCACCGTCAACCTCGGTCAGGTCTTCGGCGGGGGCGGCCCCATCCTCGAACGCGAGGGCTGCTGCTCCCGGCTCGCCGCTGAGACCGGTACCGCCCCGGTCACCCAGGAGTCCGGCAGTCACCGCCAGGTCGACTTCCGAGACGCGGTCAACCGTCGCGTCCGCCGAGCCCTGACGGTCTCCGCCGACAACAGCCGTCACGGCGGCGACTGGGCCGCCGCGATCTGCAACGACGCCCGAGCCCGTGGCGACCGCTATTCCCACGCCGTGCGCGTCCTCGCCCGCGCCTGGCTCCGTGCCGGGAGGTCCGGAGGCTCGTTCCATGCCGGCCGGAGCGCGGTGTGTGGTGTGACCGGTGTGGAGTGTGTCCTGGTGGGCCATGTCGGACCTCCTCTCTGGTGGCTGGAGCGCGGTAGTGGCGGGTTGCGCGGTGGGTGGTCGGTTGGTTTGCGACTGGTTGGTCAGGTTCGTTGGTCGGCCGTCGGTGGAGTGGTGGTTGATTGGACGGTTGTGGTGTGGCGGCCGGTGGGTGTGGTGGCGCGCCGGCCGCTGGGGCGCGACGTCGGTTGGTCGGGGTCGACGCCAAGAGGCTGAGGCTTGGCGTCGGCCCTTGGCGTCGGCCCTTGGCGTCGACTCCGGTGGCTACTTCACCTGGGCGATGGCTTCGGTGAGCACCTGCTCCGGGACCGCGCCGGCGGCCACTCGGCCGTCGTTGGCCAGGAGGATGCCGCCCACCCTGGTGGTGATCAGGGTGCCGGTGCCCCAGGGGCCGCTGATCTGCTTGCCCAGTTGCTTGAGCAGGCCCTGGACGTCCACGTCTTCCTGCTTCTCGTGGCCCTCCCACTTACCGCCTCGGTCGGGCTGCCGGCCGGCCAGGCCGGTCAGGGCGTCGATCGGCGCCTTCGCGGTCAGCACGACATCCCAGCCGTCGCCGTGGACCTGGGGGTTGGCCTCCTTGAAGGCCCCTTCCGCCAGGGACTTCTCCTCGGCGGTCGGCTCCCTCATCTCGGGCTCCTGCACCTTCGCGCCGGGCGGCGGGGTGAAGGCGAACAGGCTCGCGTCCTGCGGGCCCACGTTCAGGTCCGCGAAGCCGACCTGGACGGCCGGGTTGTTGGTGCCGTTGGTCAGCACCGCCAGGCGCAGCGGGACGCGCAACTCCGAGTCGATGGCCACGCGGATCTCGCGCAGGACCGTCCGCTCCGTCGGCTTCGGGGTCAGCACCAGCTCGTAGACGGGCCTGCCTGCCACGCGGGCCGTGCCGTCGACGCTGATGTCGCTGAACTCCTTGACCTTCGCCACGACCTCGCGCGACAGCGACACCGGGTCCGTCGGCACGGACTTCTCCGCCTCCGGGGCCGGCTCCAGCTTCGGCTCGGCCAGCGCGCCGTGCGCCAGCTTCGTCACCGTCTGGTCGGCCGAGTCCCACAGCCAACCCGTCTGGCCGTCGTCCACGAACGTCCGCTCGGCATCGCCCGCCGGTAGCTGCACCCGCACGCGGCCCTCGCCGTCGGTCCACATCCGCAGCTTCGACTCGCCGTCCGAGAGCTGCGGGAGGCCCGCGATGCCGGGGATGCCCAAGTCGTTGTTCACCTCGACCGCGCCGCCGAACGCGGCGGGCTTGGCGGTGAGCACCGACTCCACCAGGGACTCCGCGCTCACGTCCGGCAGGACGGGAGCGGGCCCCGCACCGGCGGGCATCGCGAGCACCCCCAGGCCCGCGGCTCCGGCGACCACGCCGACCGCCGCGGCGACCACGGTCACCTTTCTCCGGTTCATGTGTCCCCTCCTCCAAGGGCGTCGGCCGACCGGGCGCCGGTCCGACATCTCAGACGTTCCTCGGGCTGGGCTGAGATGGCGCTGAGAGTGGCCGCGAGGCTGAGAACGGACTGAGGATCCTGCGCCGATTGTCCTCCCTTGCGGGCATCCTGTGCACGTGAGGCCAAGGGTGCTGGTAGTTGACGACGAGGTGGGCGTGCGGCGCGCACTTGAGCGCGGCCTGTCCGCGGAGGGTATGGAGGTGGTCACGGCCGCCGACGGCCCGAACGCACTGCGGGTGGCGCTGACCGGCGCGTTCGACGTGGTGCTGCTGGACATCATGCTGCCCGGCCTGAGCGGCTACCGGGTGCTCCAGCGGATGCGCGCGGAGGGCGTGCGGACGCCGGTGCTCATGGTGTCGGCGAAGGACGGCGAGGTCGACCAGGCCGACGGGCTGGACCTGGGTGCGGACGGCTACCTGGTCAAGCCGTTCAGCTTCGTGGTGCTGGTCGCGCAGGTGCGGGCGTTGCTCCGGCGCAACCAGGCCGACCTGGCCCGGCGCAAGCTCAAGCTGGGCGACCTCATGGTGGACCGGGCGGTGCGCGAGGTGAGCTGGGCGGGCGAGCCGGTGAGCCTCTCGCCGCGCGAGTACGCGGTGCTGGACGTGCTGGCCAGCCGCGCGGGCTCGGTGGTCACCAAGGACGAGTTGCTGCGCACGGTGTGGGGCGACGAGCAGGCGGCGACCCGCAACGCGGTCGAGGTCTACGTCGGGTACCTGCGGCGCAAGCTCGACGCGATGGGCGCGGGGGAGGTGGTGCGCACCGTGCGGGGCCACGGCTACCTGGCCTCGACGCCTGATTTGGACGCGGCGCTGGACTCGACGGCCGCCAGGCGCAGGTGAACCCGCGCCGCTGGTGGCTCCGGCGCACGCTGCGGTTCCGGATCACCGTCGTGTCGACCGGCGTGGCACTGCTGTGCCTGCTGGCGCTGACCCTGCTCGCCCCGAGCCTGATCGGGATGGTGCAGGTCAGCGCGGTGGACGCCGAGCTGGAGCGAGCCGGGGCGGTGCGCGTGCTGGACACGGCGGGCAACCCGCTGGACGGCGGGCCGAAGCCCGACCTGACCGCGCGGGACATCCGTTGGCTGAAGTCCGGCGAACCGGTGCTGCGCGTCGACGGGGCCAGCGCCCACCGCTGGATCGGCCGCGTGGTGTTCACCGCCGACGGCACCCCGCAGTTGCACGTCGCGGGCGACACCCTGGTCGGCTACCGGCAGGCCAACGAGCTGGGCACGAAGTGGCTGGCGGTGGCGGCGGTGCTGGTCGCGGGCCTGGTCGGCATCGCGACCTGGCTCTCGGTGCGGTCGTCGCTGCGCCCGGTGGAGCGGATGCGGGTCGCGGCGGGCCAGCTACCCAGGGGTGAACGGCTGCCCGTGCCGGCCGCGCGGGACGAGCTGCAAGCCCTCGCCGAAGCCCTCAACGCCCTGCTGGCCAGGCGTGACGAGGCCACCGAACGGCTGCGCCGGTTCACCGGGGACGCCGCGCACGAGCTGCGCTCGCCGGTCACGTCCGTGCGCGCCCAGGCCGAGGTCGCGGTGGCGCACCCGGACCCGGACTTCTCCATCGAGGTGCTGGAGTCCGTGGTCGAGGAGTCCGAACGGCTGTCGAACCTGGTCGACGCCCTGCTCCTGCTGGCCCGCGCGGACACCGGCGAGCTGCCCCGCGCCGAACCGGTCGACCTGGTGCTCCAGTCGCAGGCCGCGGTGGAGCGGATGCCGAAGACCGGGCTGCTGGTGTCGATCCACGCCCCGATCGGCGCGTGCCTGATCCAGGCGGCCCGGACCGAGGTCGAGCTGGTGCTGGACAACCTGATCCGCAACGCGACCCGCCACGCGCAGACGTTCATCCGGATCTCGGTGCTGCCCGCGCCGCGCGAGATCCGGCTGCTGGTGGACGACGACGGCCACGGCATCCCGCCCGAGCACCGCGAGAAGGTGTTCGACCGGTTCTACCGGGTCGAGTCGGACCGGGGCCGCGCGACCGGCGGGTTCGGGCTGGGGCTGGCCCTGGTCGCGCACCTGGTGATGCGGCGCAAGGGCACGGTCCGGGCGATGGAGTCGCCGGAGGGCGGCGCGCGCCTGGAGGTGCGTTGGCCCGCCTACCGGTGATGGGAGGATCGGTTTCGTGCCAGAGCTGAGAGCGACCACGCTGGTCGACGCCCCGTTGCGGACCGTCGCGGCGGCCCTGCTGGACGCCCGGCTGCTGGCGCGGTCGATCCGCGGCCTGGGCGTGCGCATCGGCGGCGGGCCGGTGCTCTACGTGGGCGCGGAGCTGGCCGGCTCGGTCGGCCCGGTCAACGGCACACTGCTGGTCACCAGGGCGGACACCACCGGCGTGTCGGCGGAGCTGGTCGGCGGGCCGCTGCCGAAGTTCGTGCTGCTCACGGACCTGCTGCACACCGGCGGCGGCACGATGGTGGTCGACTCGGTGGAGTGGTCCAGCCCCGGCGGGCCGTTCGGGCGGCTGGCGGACGTGATCGTGGGGCGCGGGCTGGCGTTGAAGGTGCTCCAGGCACGGGCGAGGGCGGTGTCCGCGCGGAGCCGCGAACTGGTGGTCGCGAAGGTGGTGGTGGGCGCGGCGATCGTGCGGGACGGTCGGCTGCTGGCGCAGCAGCGCGGGTATCCGGCGGACCTGGCGGGCCGCTGGGAGCTGCCGGGCGGGCGGGTCGAGCCGGGGGAGGCCGACCACGCCGCCGTGGTGCGGGAGAGCGAAGAGGAACTGGGCGTGGCGGTCGTGCCGGGCGACCAGATCGGGCCGGACGTCCCGCTGCGGTCGGACCACCTGCTGAGGGTGTTCCGGGCGGACCTGGCGGACGGCGAGCCGCGGGCGCTCGACCACCGGGCGGTGCGCTGGGTCGGCGCGGACGAGCTGGACGGCCTGGACTGGCTGCCCGCCGACCGCGTCCTGCTGCCCGCCCTGCACGACCTGTTGACACCGCGCGAGTAGCCCCGACCTGCGCGGCATCGGGTGCGCCCGCGTCGGGATCGCTCCGGACAGGGCGGAACCGGCTCCGGGCAGCAAGCAGGTCTGCCGGAGCCGGGTTCCGGGGCCGTGCGTTCAGCCCAAGCCCGACATGCGCAGGGCCGCGTCCAAGCGGTGGCCGCAGCGTTCCCGGGAGCGTTCCGCGCCGTGCGCACGGACCCGGTCCAGCTCGGCCGGGTCGTCCAGCAGGGCCTGGGTCTTCTCCCGCACGCCGCGCAGCTCCTCGACCACCGCCTCCGCCGTGGCCTCCTTCAGCTCGGCGTAGTCCGCCAGCGACTCCGCCAGCTCCGCCGGGTCCTTCGCCGTGCACGCGGCCAGGATCTCCAGCAGGTTCGCCACCCCCGGCTGCGTGTCCGGCGCGTACCGCACGGCCCCGAGGTCGTCCGTCACAGCCCGCTTGATCTTGCGGCGGACCAGGTCGGGCGAGTCGAGCACGAACACCGTGCCGGCCGCGTCCTTGGCGGTCTTGGCCATCTTGCGGGCCGGGTCGGTCAGGTCGCGGACCCGCGCGGCGGTCGGCGGCACCACGGACTTCGGCATCACGAACACCTCGCCGTACGTGCCGTTGAACCGCCGGGCCAGCACCCGCGCCAGCTCCACGTGTTGCGCCTGGTCGTCGCCGACCGGCACCTCGTGCGCGCCCTGCAACAGGATGTCGGCCGCCATCAGCACCGGATAGGTGAGCAGGCTCAGCCGCACCGACGACCGCCCGGCGGACTTCTCCTTGAACTGGATCATCCGCGCCGCCTCGCCGTACGTGCAGGTGCACTCCAGGATCCAGGTCAGCGCGCCCAGCTCGCGGACCAGGTCGGACTGCACCGCCACGGACCGCGGATCGACGCCCGCGGCGATCAGCACCGCGAGCTGTTCCCTGGTCAGGGAGCGCAATCGGGCCGGGTTGTGCGACGACGTCATGGCGTGGAGGTCGCTGATGAAGTACACGTCGTCGTCGGTGCCCTCGGCAGCCCACCGCCGGATCGCGCCGAGGTAGTTGCCGAGCTGGACGGGGCCGGACGGGGTGATCGCGGACAACCTGATCATGGGGGCTTCCCTTCGGGGTGTGCCCGCCGGACCAGCCCCCGAACGCACGAAGGCCGCCCCAGCGGGCGGCCAGCGTTTCGTCAACGCACGGTTCTCACGGCCGCCGGAAGGCGGACCACCAGAACGGGTAAAAAGTGCGCATAGCCGCGATTGTAGCGTGTTTCACCCATGTCTCAGGGGTCTACGATTTTTCTATGTACATCGTGCTGCTGGAGTACATCAAGCCACTGGACGAAGTCGACTACGCCTTGCCGGAGCACGTGGGCTGGCTGAACAAGCAGTACGAAGCCGGGTACTTCCTCGCCTCCGGACGCCAGGTGCCCCGCGTGGGCGGGGTGATCATCGCCCGGCCCATGCCGCGCGGGAAGCTGGACGCGCTGCTGGCCACGGACCCGTTCGCGGTGCAGAAGCTGGCGCGCTACCGGGTGGTGGAGTTCCAGGCCACCAAGACCGCGCCGGAGCTGGCCAAGGTCAACGAAGCCGCGTTGACCTGACCGGCGGTGCCGACCCGCCGCCCGGTCCGACCTGGTGGCGCGGGATCAGGCGGCCTTTTTCGCGGCCTTGCGGGCGGCTTTCCCCGCTTTCTTGATCGCTTTCTCCCGTGCTTTCCGCAGCGCCGTGACCGGACAGCGCCGGCAACGGGGTTCCGACCGGCAGCACTTCTTCTTGATCTTGCCCACGTGACGCCTTCCACTCGTGCGGGTGACCACACAGCGGGTGAGGCTGACCTCACTGCCAGCTCAGGTGTGGTATTGGCGGTCGGCCCGGTAGGCTGTGAGGTGGCTGCGCGCGATCACTGTCCGGCGCCTGCCCATCCTCGACAGTAAGCTCTAGGAGTTCCGCGTGCCCACGGCCACCGCGTCGATCAAGGAAACGCTGGTCCGCAACGACCTGCGCAACGTGGCGATCGTCGCGCACGTTGACCACGGCAAGACCACTCTGGTCGACGCCATGCTCCGCCAGTCGGGAGCCTTCTCGGAACGAGCCGAACTCGTCGACCGGGTGATGGACTCCGGCGAGCTGGAGCGCGAGAAGGGGATCACGATCCTCGCCAAGAACACGGCGGTGCGCCGGCACACCGGCGGCGGCGTGGTCACCATCAACGTGGTCGACACCCCCGGCCACGCGGACTTCGGCGGCGAGGTCGAGCGCGGCCTGTCCATGGTCGACGGCGTCGTGCTGCTGGTCGACGCCTCGGAGGGCCCGCTCCCGCAGACCCGCTTCGTGCTCCGCAAGACGCTGGCCGCCGGCCTGCCGGTCATCCTGGTGGTGAACAAGGTCGACCGCCCCGACGCCCGGATCGCCGAGGTCGTCGACGAGGCCCACGACCTGCTGCTGGACCTGGCGACCGAGGTCGGCGCGGACGACTCCGTGCTGGACCTGCCGGTCGTCTACGCCTCGGCGCGGGCCGGCCGGGCGAGCCTCACCCAGCCCGCCGACGGCGGCCTGCCGGCCGAGGAGAACCTCGACTCGCTGTTCGAGGTGCTGCTCACCCACATCCCCGCGCCGACCGGTGACGCCGACGCGCCGCTGCGCGCGCTGGTCACGAACCTGGACGCGTCCTCGTTCCTGGGCCGGATCGCGCTGTGCCGGATCGAGTCCGGTCGCATCCGCAAGGGCGAGACGGTGTCGTGGTGCCGCGAGGACGGCTCGGTGCAGAAGGTCCGCATCACGGAGCTGCTGATCACCGAGGCGCTGGAGCGCGTCCCGGCCGAGGAGGCCCGCGCGGGCGACCTGGTCGCCATCGCCGGCATCCCGGAGATCACCATCGGCGACACGCTGGCCGACGTGGACAACCCGGAGCCGCTGCCCCGGATCACCGTGGACGAGCCCGCGATCTCGATGACCATCGGCGTGAACACCTCGCCGCTGGCCGGTCGCGGCGGCGGCACCAAGCTCACCGCGCGGCTGCTCAAGTCCCGGCTGGACTCGGAGCTGGTCGGCAACGTGTCGGTGCGCGTGCTGCCCACCGAGCGCCCGGACACCTGGGAGGTGCAGGGCCGCGGCGAGCTGGCGCTGGCCATCCTGGTCGAGCAGATGCGCCGCGAGGGCTTCGAGCTGACCGTCGGCAAGCCGCAGGTGGTCACCAAGACCGTCGACGGCAAGCTGCACGAGCCGTTCGAGCGGCTGACCATCGACGCGCCCGAGGAGCACCTCGGCTCGATCACCCAGCTCCTGGCCAACCGCAAGGGCCGGATGGAGAACATGTCCGGCCACGGCAGCGGCCGGATCAAGCTGGAGTACGTGGTGCCGTCGCGCGGCCTGATCGGGTTCCGCACCGAGTTCCTCACCGACACCCGGGGCACCGGCATCGCCAACGCCGTGTCCGAGGGCTACGGTCCGTGGGCCGGCGAGATCCGGACCAGGCACAACGGCTCGCTGGTCGCCGACCGGTCGGGCTCGATCACCGCGTACGCGATGATCCAGCTCGCCGACCGGGGCACGTTCTTCGTGGAGCCGGGCGCGGACGCGTACGAGGGCATGGTCGTCGGCGAGAACCCGCGCGCCGAAGACCTGGACGTGAACGTCTGCCGCGAGAAGAAGCTGACGAACATGCGCACGTCCACCGCCGACGTGATGGAGACGCTGGCCCGGCCGCGCAAGCTCTCGCTGGAGGAGGCGCTGGAGTTCTGCGCCGTCGACGAGTGCGTGGAGGTCGCGCCCGAGGTCGTCCGGGTCCGGAAGGTCATCCTGGACGCCAACCAGCGCGGTCGCGAGCGCAACCGCGCCAAGCTGCGCGGCTGATCAGAGCCTCGGAACGCGCCCCTCGGCACCTCTGCCGGGGGGCGCGTTCGCATGAGGGCGCGCAGCGCACCCTATTAATCGCGCAGCGCACCCTATTAATAAGGTGCGACCGCGGGGTGCGACCGCCCACACCGGTCAACCGGACCGTGCCCGCGCCCGTCCTACCAAGGTGAAATTCGGGGTCCTCGGTCCACTCTCAGGAACGTCTGGCACGCTCGTGCCCATGACTCGGTCTGGGGGGACCCGCCTGCGCGCGACGGCTGTGGCAGTGGTCGCGCTGTTCGTGGTGTCGGCGTGCTCGGTCACGCCGCCGCCACCGCTGGTGCCGTCCACGCCGGGCATGACCGTCGTGCCGAAGGAGAAGCTGAACGAGATCGTCGTCGGGGTGGACGACGTGAAGGGCAGCTACAACCCGCACACGATGGCCGGGCAGTCGACCGTCACCACGGCGCTCTCCTCACTGCTGCTGCCCAGCACCTTCCGGACCAACACCGACGGCAGCCCCCGCGTCGACCTCGACCTGCTGGTCGGCGCCGAGGTGACGAAGGCCGAGCCGTACACCGTCACGTACACGATCCGGCGGGACGCCTCCTGGTCGGACGGCGCGCCGATCGCCGCCGAGGACTTCGTCTACCTCTGGGAGCGGATGCGCGAGGAGCCGGGCGTGGTGGACCCCGCCGGCTACCGGCTGATCTCCGACATCGCCTCCCGCGAGGGCGGCAAGGTCGTCGAGGTCGTCTTCACCACCCCCTACCCCGGCTGGCGCAGCCTGTTCGCGAACCTGCTGCCCGCCCACTTGCTCAAGGACGCGCCCGGCGGGTGGCCCGCCGCGCTCACCGACAGCTTCCCGGCCACCGCCGGCCCGTTCGCGGTCCGCACGCTCGACCAGCCGCGCGGCGAGATCATCCTGGAGCGCAACGACCGGTTCTGGGAGCGGCCGACCGCGCTCGACCGCCTCGTGCTGCGCCGGGCGACCCAGCACGAGACGGTCGAGGCGCTCGAAACCGGCGGCGACCAGGCGGCGCTCATCCGGGCGGACGCGATCGCGGTGCGGGACGTCGAAGGCCTCGCCCGGACAACGCCCCTGACAACGGCCGTCGTCCCCCGCGCGGAGGTCGTGCAGGTGCTCGCCCGGCCGGCCGCGCCGCTGATGGCCGATGTCCGGGTCCGGCAGGCCGTGCTGAACGCGCTCAACCGCGACGAACTCATCTCGATCGGCAGCCACAACGGCCCGAGCGCCAAGCTCAAGGCCGACTCCCAGGTGGTGCCGCCGACCAAGGCGGGCTACCAGCCGACCTTCCAGCCGAACCCGACGCCGGTCGCCCAGCTCCTCACCGAGGCCGGCTACACCCAGCAGAACGGCCAATGGTTGCGCGATGGCAAACAACTTGCCCTCACCATCGCCGCACCGGCCGGTGTCGAGCCGTATGTGACCGTCGCAAGCCAGGTGCAACGTCAACTGTCATTGTCCGGAATCGCCGGACGCGTCCTTACAACGCCGCCCAATCAGTTGTTCGGACGTGATCTCTCCGGCACGGCGACAACCAACGCCGAGGTGGTCGACATTGCGGTCGTGCCCCGTGTCGACACCGGTGATTCGGCCGCGACGCTGGCTTCCGCATTCGGCTGCCGCACCTCCTCGGGTGAAGCCGGTACACCCATTCCGGCGAATCTCTCGGGATTCTGTGATCAAGCCGTCCAGCCCGTGATCGAGGACGCGCTGACCGGGAAGGTGCTGCTGTCCGACGCCCTCGCGCGGGTCGAGCCGGTGCTCTGGCAGCAGGCCGTCGCGATGCCGTTGTTCCAGGTAGCGGACCTGCTGGTGGTCCTGCCGCAGGCTCAGAACGTGACCGCGGGCGCCCCGTTCGCGGGACCGCTGAGCGGCGCGGCCACCTGGCGCCGGGAAGGCCGTTGACCGTTAACTAGTCTCATTGAGTGAAGTTCACCCGACTTCGGGGTGCGTTCACCCGGCGATATTGACAGTATTCCCCTCGTCCGGTTAACAAACGCTCCCACGCGGTAACGATGGAGTAGCTTGCTGCTACCAGCGTGTCACCCTTTGGTCACGATCGGCCCGGGGGGAGTGACCCTGCTTGCGGCGACTTCTTATCGTGCTGCAACGGTGTGTCCGGTTCGGGGCGCGTTTGGCACATCACGGTTATGGGTGGAGTTCGGGCAAACGCCTCGCTCCAACCCAGTGCTAGGAGGGCACGTGTCGATGAGGAGATCAAAGGCTGTCTCGGCGCTTGCGCTGCTGACCGGCGCCGCACTCTTGCTGAGTGCGTGTGGTGGTGGCGGCGCCGGTGAGGGCGACCAAGGTGGCCAGCAGAACGCCGACCCCGGCAAGATCGGTGGCCAGGACGAGCTGTTCAAGCGTCCCAAGGTGGACGACATCGGTGAGATCGCGGTCGCGGTGGAAGAGGGCTTCCACAACTACAACAACAACATCGGCGCGACGAACAACTTCTCCAGCACCATCGCGCTGTCCAACGTGCTGCCCTCGCCGTACATCGCCGACCTGGTCGACGGCAAGGTCATCATCAAGGTCGACGGCGACCTGATGGAGTCCATCAAGGTCACGTCGAGCGACCCGCAGACCATCGAGTGGAAGGTCAACAAGGCCGCGGTCTGGTCGGACGGCAAGCCGATCGACTGCGACGACTTCCACCTCAAGTGGCTGGTCGCCACCAGCAAGGCGAAGATCAAGGGTGAGGACGGCAAGGAAGCGTCGATCTTCGACTCGAGCGACACGGGCTACAAGGACATCGAGAAGCTCGAGTGCTCGAACGAGGACCGGACGATCACGACCACCTTCTTCAAGGACCAGCCGTTCGCGGACTACCGCGCGCTGTTCTCCCTGATCGGCAGTGACAGCCTGCTGCCCGCGCACGTCGTCGAGGAGAAGACCGGCGTCGCCGACATCACCAAGATCACCCCGGCGCAGAACGACGACACGGTCAAGAAGGTCGCCGAGTTCTACACCAAGGGCTGGCTGGGCTTCGACGCCTCCGTCGCCCTCTCCGGCGGCCCGTACATGATCGAGTCCTCGGACCTCAAGGACCAGACGGTCCTCGTCCGCAACCCGAAGTGGTGGGGCGAGAAGCCCGCCGCGTCGAAGGTCATCCTCAAGACCAACACGGACGCCCAGTCGGCGGCCCAGCAGCTCCAGAACAAGGAAGTCGTCGTCATCGCGCCGCAGGCCGACGCGGCGGTGGCGCAGCAGCTTCGCGGCGACAGCGCGTTCAAGGTCTTCGCGGCCGGTGGCCAGACCTACGAGCACGTCGACTTCAACATGGACCGCGCCTTGTTCAAGAACAACAAGGAGCTGCGCCTGGCGGTCGCCCAGTGCTTCGACCGCGAGGACCTGGTCGAGAAGCTGGTCAAGGACGTCGACCCCAACGCCAAGCCGCTGGGCTCGCTGATGTTCATGCCGAACGAGGTCGGCTACGAGGACCACTACGGCGACATCGGCAAGGGTGACGTGGCCACGGCCAAGAAGACGCTGGAGGACGCCGGCTGGAAGGCGGGCGCCGATGGCATCTACACGAAGGGCGAGTACCGGGCGTCCTTCAAGCTGGGCCACAAGGTCGTCCCCCGTCGTGCCGACACCGTCCGCATCCTGCAGGACAAGTGCCGCCAGGCCGGCATCGAGATCGTGGACGACCAGGCCGTCGACTTCAACGACAAGCGGCTCCCGGCGTCCGAGTTCGACGCGGCGCTGTTCGCATGGGTCGGCCAGCCGCTGAAGGCGGGCTCGTACGGCAACTACGCCCAGAAGTCCAAGGGCGGCACGGCGAACTACAACAACTACGACTCGTCCGTGGTCACCGAGAAGTGGTCGGCCGCCAACGGCGAACTCGACTACCAGAAGCGCATCACGATGATGAACGACATCGACAAGCAGATGCGTGACGACATGCACAGCGTTCCGCTGTTCCAGCTCGCCGACTTCGCCGCGTCCACGTCGGACATCTCGCCGATCTCGTACATCGGTGTCGGTGGTGGCGTCACCTGGAACCTGTACGCCTGGCAGATCAAGAAGTAAGTCGAGTTGCCACCAGCTCGCGACGCTAATTGAGTGATCCGACCGGGGGGCCGGTGCCACAAGCACCGGCCCCCCGGACGGTGTCCGCGTCAGGTAGGCTGGCCCGCTTGCGGCGGGGGCGCCTAGGGAGACTAGAGACTTGTCATGTTCCGTTACATAATCCGGCGGTTGTTGATCTCGATTCCGCTGTTGATCGTCGCGTCATTCCTCTGCTTCGGACTCGCGAACGCCATGGGCGACCCCCTGGGCGAGTGGAAGCTCCAAAAGCCCAGGTCAGAGGCGGAGATCACGGCCGCCTACGAGCGCACCGGCTACAACAAGCCGTTCATGGAGCGCTACGTCGACTGGGCGGGTGACTTCGTGACCGGCGACTGGGGCGAGACGGTGGCGCCCAGCAACGCCGGCAAGCCGGTCAAGGAAGACCTGCTCCGGGCATTCGGCATCACGCTGCGGCTGATCCTCGGCGCGGAGATCATCGCACTCATCCTCGGCATGGCGGTCGGGGTGATCGGTGCGGTCAGACAGTATTCGATATTCGACTACACAGCGACCGGAATATCGTTCGCGATGTTCTCGATGCCGCTGTTCTGCGTCGCCCTCATCCTCAAATCCGGCGGCATCAAGCTCAACGACTGGCTCGAATCCATCGGCGCCGACCGGTGGATCATCACGGCCGGCCCGCCCGGCGAGGGCTTCAGCGGTTCGTTCGGCGAACAGGTCTTCCAGTACAGCGGCGCGTACATCCTGCCGACGATCTCCCTGGTCGTCATCCAGTTCGCGCTCTACAGCCGTTTCCAGCGCGCGTCGATGTTGGAGACGCTCAACGCCGACTACGTGCGCACCGCGCAGGCGAAGGGCATCTCAGAGGGGCGCGCCATCTTCCGGCACGCGTTCCGCAACGCCCTCATCCCGATCATCACGGTGTCCTCGCTGAACATCGGCGCCGGCTTCGGCGGCGCCGTCATCACCGAGACGGTGTTCGGCTGGTCCGGCATGGGCAAGTTCCTCATCGAGGCCATCGAGGACATCGAGCCCTACCAGGTGCTCGGCTTCATGATGGTGACGGCCGTGTTCATCATCGTGTTCAACCTGATCGCAGACATCCTGTACGCGTTCCTGGACCCGAGGATCCGCCTTGACTGAGATTGGTTCTCCCGTGGCGCAGGCACCCGCGCCCAGTTCCGGCGGGGCCAACCAGTTCGACACCACCAAGGCCCGCAAGCAGTGGCAGGTCATCCTGCGCCGGTTCACCCGGCACAAGGCGGCGGTGGTCGGGCTCGTGCTGTTCGTGGTCCTGGTGCTGTTCGCGTTCTTCGGCGGCCTGTTCTGGAAGTACCCCTACACCGACCTGGGCTTCCGCCGGTACCTGCCGCCCAGCGGCGACCACCCGTTCGGCACCGACCGGCTCGGCGGCGACATGGTGTCCCTGATCATCCGGGGCACCCAGTTCTCGTTGCAGATCGCCATCGTCGTCGCGGTCCTGTCGACCGTGATCGGCGTGGTGTTCGGCGCGCTCGCCGGTTACCTGCGCGGCTGGGTCGACACGCTGATCAGCCGGTTCATCGACCTGTTGCTGGTGATCCCCAGCCTGGTCATCGCGGCCGTGCTGGTGCGCAACAGCTTCGTGGTGAGCGTGACCGGCGGCGGCGGGAGCAACTGGCTCCTCGTGGCCCTCTACCTGGGCCTGATCGGCTGGCTGTCCATCGCCCGCGTGATCCGCGGCATGGTGCTGTCGCTGCGCGAGAAGGAGTTCGTGGAGGCGGCCCGCGCGCTGGGCGCGTCGACCTTCCGGATCGTGTTCCGGCACATCTTGCCGAACACCGTGGACGTGATCATCGTCAACGCCACGCTGGCCATCGCGCAGGCGGTGCTGCTGGAGGCCGCGCTGTCGTTCATCGGGCTGGGCGTGCAGAGCCCGGACACCTCGCTCGGCCTCATGATCAGCCAGAACAAGAACGAGCTGACGCTGCACCCGTGGCTGTTCTTCACGCCGTTCGTGTTCATCGTGCTGATCTCGCTGTCGGTCAACTTCATCGGTGACGGTCTCCGGGACGCCTTCGACCCGCGGCAGAAGAGGGTGAAGGCATGAGTGAGTTGGACGTTATGAATGAACCCGAGTCGGTGACCGGGGGCCGCGACGGCGACAAGCTCCTCAGGGTCGAGAACCTGTCGGTGGACTTCCCGACCGACGACGGCGTGGTGCACGCCGTGCGCGACGTGTCGTTCACGCTCGGCGCGGGCGAGGTGCTGGGCGTCGTCGGCGAGTCCGGGTCCGGCAAGTCGGTCTCGTCGATGGCGATCATGGGCCTGCTGCCCAAGACCGCGCAGATCGGCGGCTCGATCAAGTTCAAGGGCCGCGAGCTGGTGGGCTTGACCTACAAGCAGATGCAGCCGGTGCGCGGCAACGGCGTCGCGATGATCTTCCAGGACCCGATGACGTCGCTGAACCCCGTGTACACGGTGGGCTGGCAGCTTGCCGAGGCGTACCAGGCGCACCACGACGTGTCGAAGAAGGCGGCGTGGGCCAAGGCCGTCGAGTCGCTGGAGCTGGTGGGCATCCCGCAGCCGGACCGCCGCGCGTCGCAGTACCCGCACGAGTTCTCCGGCGGCATGCGGCAGCGCGCGATGATCGCCATGTCGATCATCAACGACCCGGACGTGATCATCGCGGACGAGCCGACCACGGCGCTGGACGTGACCGTGCAGGCGCAGATCCTGGACACGCTGCTGCGCATCCGGGACGAGACGAGCGCGGGCATCGTGATCATCACCCACGACCTCGGCGTCGTGGCGGGCATGGTGGACCGCGTCCAGGTCATGTACGGCGGCACGGTGGTCGAGCAGGGCTCCGTGGACGAGGTCTTCGAAGCGCAGCGGATGCCGTACACGGTCGGCCTGCTCGGGTCCATCCCGAACCCGCAGATGCTGGGCAAGCGGCTCACCCCGATCAAGGGCGCCCCGCCCTCGCTGATGAACCTGCCGCAGGGCTGCTCGTTCTCCCCGCGGTGCCCGCTGGTCATCGACGAGTGCCGGGTGACCGAGCCGGCGCTGCTGGAGACCGACCGGGCAGGCCACTTCGCGCGCTGCCACCGCTCCGCGCACCTGGCCACCATCGAGCAGCCGCAGAAGCTGTTCGCGCACGAGGAGATCGGCGTGGTGGAGAACCCCGCGGCGCTCACCATGGCCAACCCGGACATCCCCGTCGCCGAGGACCTCGGCGACGTGGAGGCGCGGCTGCACGAAGAGGAGAGCTCGACCTCATGACCACCTCAACTGACGTGAACCCGCAGGCCGGTGGCGCCTCGTCGGGCACCGAGCCCGCTCCGCTGCTGGAGGTCAGGGACCTGGTCAAGTCCTTCCCGGTGCGCGGCGGCGGGATCATCCCGCGCGTCGTCGGGCAGGTGCAGGCCGTGTCCGGCGTGTCGTTCAACCTGCGGGCCGGCGAGACGCTGGGCCTGGTCGGCGAGTCCGGCTGCGGCAAGTCCACCACCGGGCGGGCCATCCTCCAACTCCACAAGCCGACGTCCGGCTCGGTGAAGTTCGAGGGCCGCGAGCTGACCCGGTTGGGCGGCAAGGGCCTGCGCGACGTGCGGCGGAACATGCAGATCGTGTTCCAGGACCCGTACGCGTCGCTGAACCCGCGCTGGCAGATCAACGAGCTGATCTCGGAGCCGTTCAAGATCCACGGCATCGAGCAGGGCCAGGACATCCAGCACCGGGTGAACGAGCTGATGGAACTCGTCGGCCTCAACCCGGAGCACCGCAACCGGTACGCCCACGAGTTCTCCGGCGGCCAGCGGCAGCGCATCGGCATCGCCCGCGCGCTGGCGCTGAACCCGAAGCTGGTCGTGCTGGACGAGCCGGTGTCGGCGCTGGACGTGTCGGTGCAGGCCGGTGTGGTGAACCTGCTGGAGGAACTCCAGGAGCGGCTGGGCCTGGCGTACCTGTTCGTGGCGCACGACCTCTCGGTCGTCCGGCACATCTCGGACCGGGTCGCCGTGATGTACCTCGGCAAGATCATCGAGATCGGTGAGCGCGAGGACATCTACGCCCGGCCGATGCACCCGTACACGCAGGCCCTGCTGTCGGCCGTGCCGGTGCCGGACCCGAAGCTGGAGCGCGGGCGCCAGCGGATCGTGCTCACCGGCGACGTGCCGTCGCCGGTGAACCCGCCCTCGGGCTGCCGGTTCCGCACCCGCTGCTGGAAGGCGCAGGACATCTGCGCCGTCGAGGAGCCCAAGCTGGAGCGCCGCGGCGACGGCGAGGGCACGCTGTCGGCGTGCCACTTCGCCGAGGTGAAGCCGCTCCTGGTGGGCTGACGGCCGAGTCGGGGTCGCCTTTGCGGTGGCCCCGACAGCCGTTGTCGGACCAGGTCTCTACGCTGATCCGGTGACGCTGACTGCTCCACCACGGTTGCTGCTGGTACACGCACACCCTGACGACGAAAGCCTGTGGACGGGCGGCACCATCGCCCGCTACGCGGCGAGCGGCGTGCACGTCACCGTGGTCACCTGCACCCTCGGCGAGGAGGGCGAGATCATCCCGCCCGCACTGCGTGAGCTGACCGCGGACGCGGCCGACCAGCTAGGCGGCTACCGGGTGGCGGAGCTGAGATCCGCCTGCGCCGCGCTGGGTGTGACCGATCACCGCTTCCTCGGCGGCATCGGCCGGTGGCGGGACTCCGGGATGGCCGGGGTCGAGGCGAACAACCACCCGCGCGCGTTCGTGCGGGGGTCGGTGGAGGAGCAGGCGGCCGAGCTGGCGTCGATCATCTCGTCGGTGAAGCCCCAGGTGGTGGTCACCTACGACGAGGTCGGCGGGTACGGCCACCCGGACCACGTCCGGGCGCACGAGATCACCATGGCGGCGGCCGGCGAGGTGGACCGCGTCTTCTTCGCGGTGACGTCCCGGTCGGCGACCGAGGCAGGCGTCGCCGCGCTGGCCGCCCACGAGGACCTGCCGTGGCGGCTGCCCGCGCCCGGCGAGCTGCCGGTCACCGAGGACGCCGCCATCACGACCACCATCGACGTGTCCGAACACCTGGTGGCGAAGGTGCGGGCGTTGCGCGCACACTCCACCCAGGT
The DNA here is from genome assembly GCF_050942485.1 of Actinosynnema sp. CS-041913. Lineage (NCBI taxonomy): Bacteria > Bacillati > Actinomycetota > Actinomycetes > Pseudonocardiales > Pseudonocardiaceae > Actinosynnema > Actinosynnema sp. CS-041913. Next base: position 918,588 of record NZ_CP192037.1, read on the forward strand.
CAGCGTGTGGCAGGACGGCGTGGCGTACGCGTTGTCCAACGGCATCGCGCAGCCCGTCGTGCAGTCCGAGTACTACGTGCTGGCGCGCGGCTCGGCGGACGGGGCGGAGACCGACCTGTTCGGAGGGCTGGATTGAGGGAGCGGTTGGCGATCGGGGCGCTGATGGCCCAGGCGTTCGTGCTCGCGGTGCTGGAGCTGTTCTTCCTGCCGCTGCGCCTGGACGGCACCCTGCTGCCCCGGGTCGACGACTACCCCTTCCCGGCGACGGTGCTCGTGGCGATCATCACCACGCCGTTGCTGGTGTTCGGGGCGTCGCAGTACGCCGACCGCGCCCTGACCGCCGCTTCGCCGTTGTTGGTGTGGCTGGGGACGCTGCTGTTCTTCGGCCTGTTCGGGATCGGCGGTGACGTCGTGCTGGTGAACGACTGGCGGACCCTGCTGCTGTTCGCCGGCGGTGCGCTGCCCGGCGCGGTGGCGGTGGGCGTGTTCCTGGGGAGGCAGGCCCGTGCCGGCGATCACTGACCGGGATGTGGTGCGGGCGCTGCGGCCGTTCGTGCGGGCCACCGGGCCGCTGTTGGACACGTTGCGTGACGCGAACCTGTTGGGGCTGCGGGATCGTGCCGTGGAGGACGGGGCCGACCGGGCGCTGGTGGACAAGCTGTGGGACCGGCTCGCGAAGGTGAAGGTGCCGGGCACCGCCGGCTGGGCCGCCATGGGGGTGGCGCAGCGCGACGAGTGGTGGCTCAACCGGGTGGGGCGGCTGGTGTCGCTGCTGGCGGCGTTGCCGGGGGTCGGCGGGGCGCTGGCGGACCGGTTGCCCATCCAGTCGGCGCTGGGCACGGCGGGGCAGGGGTTGCTGCTGTCGGCGATGGCGGGGGAGCACGGGTTCACGTCCACCGAGGACCGGGTGCGGCTGCTGGCCCACGTGCTGTTCCAGCGGGAGGTGGACGGGCTGCCGGTGGACGCCGCGGCGGAGGACCGGGCCACCGAGGAGCTGACGGCGGAGCTGGGGCAGCGGTCGACGTTCCGGGCGATCGGGCGGACGGTGTGGAAGCTCGCGAAGGTGCTGTGGGCGCTGGAGGGCGAGCTGGACAAGCGTCCGCAGGGGCGGTTCTACCACCAGGCGTTGGGGATGCTGCCGCTGGTGGGCGTGGTCGGGGACTACTTCGGTGAGCGCTCGGCGCTGCGCCGGGTCCGCAAGGCCGCCTACGAGTGGTTCGACCGCCAGTAGCCGGGTCGGTCACCGGCTGCTCGGGCGGCCTCAAGTCGTCGGGTGGCCCTGGGTTGTCGGGCGGCCTCGATTGTCGGGCGGTCACAGGATCTCGGGCGGGGCTGGGACGCAGGCGGCCTTCCGGTGGCTCGGCTTTCGCCCGGACAGGCGTGTGGGACCGCCCGGTCAGCGCTGGACGTCGCGCGGGATCCAGTACCGGTAGCGGTGGTGTTCCGTGCAGCCCAAGGACGCGTACAGCCTCAGCGCCGCGGTGTTGTGCTCCGCCACCTGGAGCGCACACCGCGCCGCCCCGCGCTCCAAGCCCCACGACGCCAGCCCGCCCATCAGCGCCCGCGCCAACCCCGAGCGCCGCGCCTCCGGACGCACCGCCAGCCGTGCGACGTGCAGCACATCACACACCACCGCGCCGCGCGCCGCCGCGACCACCACCCCCTCCCGCACCACCGACCCGAAGCCCACGACAGCCCCACTACCCAATACATGCCGTTGGGCGGGCGTCGGGTTGTCCTGGGCGGTCAGTTCCCACCATCCGGGAACCGGCACCGCCGAAACGTCCACGTCCTCCGCCTTCGGACTGGCGAAGGCACGCAACGACCCGGTGAGCACCAGCGACTCCGCGCCACCGGGGTGGTCGACGTCCACCCGCCAGCCGGCCGCCGCGACGCCCTGCTCCGAACGCGAGCCCACCACCACGTGCGCGGTCGGCCCGATCGAGTGGGACCGGGCGAAACCCGCCACCACGCGCAGCGCGTCGGGCACCGGGAGGCCGGGATCGCCCGTGGTCAGGGCGCTGTTCGCGCGGCCGGTGAAGCCGTTCGCGGCGCGCATCCGCCACTGGCCGAGCGGCTCGTCCACCAGGGCCGGCCAGGCGTCCGCGCAACGCTGCTCCAACTCGGCGACCCGATCCACCCCCGCATCGTCCCCCGTGCTGGTAAAGGGTGTCCTGTGAGGTGTGGCACGGTGCCGATAAGGCGAGCCTGAGCGTTGGACAATCGAATCCGCCGCGTACTCTCCGGCTTGCGCGGTGTGGACCAGGACAAGAGCAGGAGAGCGCAGTGACCTATGTGATCGCCCAGCCGTGCGTGGACGTGCTCGACAAGGCGTGCATCGAAGAGTGCCCCGTCGACTGCATCTACGAAGGCGACCGGATGCTCTACATCCACCCGGATGAGTGCGTCGACTGTGGTGCTTGCGAGCCGGTGTGCCCTGTCGAGGCCATCTACTACGAGGACGACGTCCCGGACGAGTGGAAGGAGTACACGAAGGCGAACGTGGACTTCTTCGACGAACTGGGTTCGCCCGGCGGCGCGTCCAAGGTGGGCAAGGTCAGCGCGGACCCCGCTTTCGTGAAGGCTCTCCCGCCGCAGGCGTCGGACGAGTGACGAGGCGGCTCCCGGACTTCCCCTGGGACACCCTGGCCGACCACGCCGCCAAGGCGCGCACGCACCCCGGTGGCGTGGTCGACCTGTCCGTCGGCACGCCGGTGGACGAGGTGCCGGAACTGATCCGGCACGCCCTGTCCACCGTGGCCGACCAGCCCGGCTACCCGACCACGCACGGGTTCCCGGAGCTGCGCGAAGCGGTGGCGGGCGCGTTGGCCCGGCGGCACGGCGTGACCGGGGTGGACCCGCGGGCGGTGCTGCCGACCATCGGGTCGAAGGAGCTGGTCGCGTGGCTGCCCACGCTGCTCGGACTGGGGCCGGGCGACGTGGTGGCGATCCCCGCGCTGGCCTACCCGACGTACGAGGTCGGCGCCCGGCTGGCGGGCGCGTCGGTGGTCCGGCTCGCCGACGGTGAGCCGCCGCCCGAGGGCACGAAGCTGGTGTGGTTGAACTCGCCGTCCAACCCGACCGGGCGCGTGCTGGACGCGGCGGCGTTGGCGCGGGCCGTGGCGGACGCTCGCGCGGTGGGCGCGACGGTGGCCTCCGACGAGTGCTACCTGGCGCTGGCGTGGGACTCGTCGCCGGTGTCCGTGCTGCTGGACGAGGTCAGCGGCGGGGTGCGGGACGGGCTGCTGGCGGTGCACTCGCTGTCCAAGTCGTCCAGCCTCGCCGGGTACCGGGCCGGGTTCGTCACCGGCGACCCGCGCCTGGTCGCGAGCCTGCTGGAGGTCCGCAAGCACGCCGGGATGATCGTGCCCCGGCCCGTGCAGGCGGCGATGACGGCGGCGTTGAACGACGACGGGCACGTGGCCGTGCAGCGTGAGCGGTACCGGCGTCGGCGGGAGGTGCTGCTGCCCGCGTTGAAGGCGGCGGGGTTCTCGGTCGACCACTCGGAGGCCGGGCTGTACCTGTGGTCCACGCGGGACGAGAACGCCTGGGACACCGTGGGGTGGCTGGCGGAACGCGGGATCCTGGCCGCTCCCGGCACGTTCTACGGGCCGACGGGCGACCGTCACGTGCGCATCGCGCTGACCGCGACCGACGAGCGGGTGGCCGCCGCCGCGGAGCGGCTCGCAGCCTGAGGCCCGACGAAGGTCGTCCGGCCGAAGGTGACGAACACGGGCGCGGCGGGGCAGGCGTGGACCACCGGGTATTCCTCGCCCCTGGATTCCGCGGTGGTGGGGGCGCTCGGGAGCGCCCCCCACCGGGTCAGTCGTTCGAGTGCAGCGCCGCGTTCAGCTCGACGCCGGTCCCCTTGCGGGGCTTGACCTTCACGGCCCCGGTGGTCGAGTCGCGGATGAACAGCAGGTTCGGCACGCCGGAGAGGGCGGCGCCCTTGACGGTCGTCCCGTCGTCGGCGGTGATCTTGGTGCCGGCCGTGATGTAGAGGCCCGCCTCCACCACGCAGTCGTCGCCGAGGGAGATGCCCACGCCGCCGTTCGCCCCGATCAGGCAGCGCTCGCCGATGGCGATGACCTCCTTGCCGCCGCCGGACAGCGTGCCCATCACGGACGCGCCGCCGCCGATGTCCGAGCCGTCGCCGACCACGACGCCGGCCGAGATGCGGCCTTCGACCATGGACGCGCCGAGCGTGCCGGCGTTGAAGTTGACGAAGCCCTCGTGCATCACGGTCGTGCCGGGGGACAGGTGCGCGCCCAGCCGCACGCGGTCCGCGTCGGCGATGCGCACGCCCGTCGGGACCACGTAGTCGACCATGCGCGGGAACTTGTCGACCCCGTACACGGTCACCGGGCCGCGGGCGCGGAGCTTGACGCGGGTCTCCTCGAAGTCCTCCACCGCGCACGGGCCGTGGTTGGTCCAGACGACGTTGTTCAGCAGGCCGAAGATGCCGTCCAGGCTCTGGCCGTGCGGCCGGACCAGTCGGGACGACAGCAGGTGCAGGCGCAGGAACACGTCGTAGGTGTCCGCGGGGGCGTCGGCCAGCGACGCGATGCCGACGCGCACGCCCACGACCTCGACGTCCCGGTCGGCGTCGAAGCCGAGCTGCTTGGCCGCCGCCTCGCCCAGGTCGGCGGCCACCTCGGCGGCGGACAGCCGGACCGTGCCGGCTTCGGTCCCACCGAGCCGCGGCGACGGGAACCAGGTGTCCAGCACGGCGCCGGAGGAGGTGACGGTGGCGAGTCCGACGCCGTACGCGCCGGTGGGGTCTGCGGTGCTCACGGGTGCCAACGGTAACGTGCCGGGCGTGGCCGACACCTTGCACCTCGCCGCCGATCCCGTCGAGCTGACCGCCGCGCTGGTGGACGTGCCCAGCGTGTCCGGCGCCGAAGCCGACCTGGCCGACCTGGTCGAGCGCTCGCTGCGCGAGCAGACACCGCTGGAGGTGGTGCGCTCCGGCAACGCCGTGCTGGCCCGCACGAACCTCGGGCTGCCCAAGCGGGTGATCTTCGCCGGGCACCTGGACACCGTGCCGGTCAACGACAACCTCCCGTCGCGCCTGGAGGACGGCGTCCTGCACGGCCTCGGCACGTGCGACATGAAGGGCGGCGACGCGGTGATGCTCAACCTCGCCGCGACCACCGAGAACCCCCGCTACGACCTCACCTTCGTGTTCTACGACTGCGAGGAGGTCGAAGCCGTGCGCAACGGCCTCGGCCGGATCGAACGCGAGCTGCGCGACTGGCTGGACGCGGACCTGGCGATCGTCTGCGAGCCGTCGAACGCCGCGGTCGAAGCCGGCTGCCAGGGCACCATGCGGATCGAGCTGCGCACCTCGGGCGTCCGGGCCCACACCGCCCGCGGGTGGATGGGTGTGAACGCGATCCACGCCGTCGGCGAGGCGCTGCGCCGGCTGGAGGGCTACCAGGCCCGCACGGTCGACATCGACGGCTGCGTCTACCGCGAGGGCCTCCAGGCCGTGAAGATCGAGGGCGGCGTCGCGGGCAACGTCGTGCCGGACGGGTGCGTGCTCACCGTCAACCACCGGTTCGCCCCCGACCGCACGCCGGAGCAGGCCGAACAGCACCTGCGCGAGGTGTTCGAGGGTTTCGACGTCACGGTCACCGACTCGTCGGCGGGCGCGTTGCCGGGCCTGCACGCCGAGGCCGCGCGGGAACTCGTCCGAGCGGCCGGCGGCACACCCGTCGCCAAGCTCGGCTGGACGGACGTGGCCCGGTTCGCGGCCCTCGGGATGCCCGCCGTGAACTTCGGGCCGGGCGACCCCACGCTCGCCCACACCCGCCAGGAGAACGTCCCGGTGAACCAGATCCGACAGTGCCGGGAAGTGTTGCGGCGCTTCATCGGCGAGGGCTGACCACCCGGATAGACTCGCGCCAATGAGTGACCAGAACGGCGTCGACGAGCACCCGAAGGAAAAGCAGCGCGGACCGGTCGTGCTGCGCCGTGGCCGCCGCGACGAGCTGACCACCACGGACCAGCGGCTGCTGGACTCGCGCGGGCCGAGCGACTGGGTGCACACCGACCCGTGGCGGGTGCTGCGCATCCAGGCCGAGTTCGTGGAGGGCTTCGGCGCGCTGGCGGAGGTGCCGAGCGCGGTGACGGTGTTCGGCTCCGCGCGCACCGGCCGCGACCACCCCGAGTACGAGACGGGCCGCAAGCTCGGCGGCGCGCTGGCCGAGGCCGGGTTCGCGGTCATCACGGGCGGCGGTCCGGGCGCGATGGAGGCCGTCAACCGGGGCTGCTCCGAGGCGGGCGGGTTCTCCGTCGGCCTGGGCATCGAGCTGCCGTTCGAGCAGGGCCTCAACCCGTGGGTCGACCTGGGCGTGAACTTCCGCTACTTCTTCGTGCGCAAGACCATGTTCATCAAGTACTCGCAGGCGTTCATCTGCCTGCCGGGCGGGTTCGGCACGCTGGACGAGCTGTTCGAGGCGCTGACCCTGGTGCAGACCAAGAAGGTCACCAAGTTCCCGGTGGTGCTGTTCGGCAAGGACTACTGGCAGGGCCTCTACGACTGGGTGCGGAGTTCCGTGCTGGGCGGCGGCAAGGTCGGCGAGAAGGACCTCGCGCTGCTGCACCTGACCGACGACATCGACGACGCCGTGCGGGTGGTCAACGAGGCGCACCAGGCGTGGGCGGACACGCATTGACCACCGTCACCGTCTACTGCGGATCGCTGCGGACGGTCCCGGAGTCGTACCTGGCGCTGGCCGCCGAGGTGGGCGCGGAGATCGCGCGCCGGGGCTGGTCGCTGGCGTGGGGCGGTGGCCGGACGTCCATGATGGGCGCGCTCGCCGGCGCGGCGCGGGAGGGCGGCGCGCGCACGACCGGCGTGATCCCGCGCAGCCTGGTGGACCGGGAGTGGGCCGACCGGGAGGCCGACGACCTGCTGCTGGTGGACGGCATGCGGGACCGCAAGGCGATGCTGGAGGCGCACGGGGACGCGTTCCTGGCGCTGCCGGGCGGCATCGGCACGTGCGAGGAGCTGTTCGAGGTGTGGACGGCGCGGGTGCTCGCGATGCACGCCAAGCCCGTGGTGCTGCTGGACGTCGACGGCCACTACCGGGGTCTGCTGGAGTGGCTGGCCGACCTGCACGGCCGGGGGTTCGTGTCGCGGTTCGCGCTGGACTCGCTGGTGGTGACGGGCGACGTGCGGGCGGCGCTGGACGCGTGCGCTAGCTGATCCGGGCGCTGTCCAGGCCTCGTGCGGCGGCCAGCCGGCGGGCCTCGTCCACGAACCGCGCGGTGTCCAGCGGTGCGAACGGCGAGAGCGTCACGTCCAGGCGCCCGCCGGTGGTCTTGGCCCGCCAGATGCCCAGGACCTCGCCGTCGACCATGATCGCGCCGGGGCGGCCGAGGATGCGCCAGACCTCCTTCTGGTGGGCTTTGTCGGGCACCAGCAGGTCGCGGTCGCGGGCGTTCAGGTACGGGTCCAGCGGGGGCAGCAGCCGGGCCACGTCGGGCTCGGGCGGGTTCTCGAACGCGTCGACCCGGTCCGCCGGCAGCCAGGCCTTGGGCGCGACCTCGACCAGCCCGTCCGGCCAGCCTGCCTTGACCTCGCGGACCGGCGCGCCGAAGTAGCCCGCCACCTCGGACGGCCCGGCGGGGCCGTGCAGGCGGAGGTAGTCGGCGACCAGGTCGGCGAACCCCTCGTTCGCCGTCGGGATCCGCCGGTCCGGGATCGGCACGAACGTCACCGTCTTCTCCGCCGGGTCGAAGCGCAGCCCGGCGGGCAGCACGGCGATCCGGAAGACCGGGTCCTGCACGTGGGTCGCCCGGCAGCCCCGGCACCAGCCGGTGACCTCCGGCGGGACCAGCGGGGTGAGCCGGGCGGACGCCTCGCCCTTGGTCATCGGCCGGTCCACCACGGCCTTCAGGGCGGCCACGACCTCGCGGAACACGGCCAGGCCGGCGGTGACCGGCGGGCGGTTCATCCGGGTCACGGCGTCGGCGTCGCCGAGCGGCCACAGGGCGGCGGCGAGCTTCGGGAGCGCGTCGGGGCGGTGCCAGTGCGGCGCGCCCCGCACCGACCACGTGAGGTGGCAGCCCGCGAGGTCGGGCGACTCCAGCCGGGCCGCGAGCGCGGGCAGGGCGGACCGCTCCGAGTCCTGCACGCCCAGGTCGAAGACCCGCAGCGCGGAGGGCTCGGCGACGGTCCGGTCGAACTGGTGCGCCGCGACCCGGTAGGCGATGACCCGCTCGCGGTCAGCCAAGCCGGTAGTCCAGGGTGATCAGCTCGTGCTCCAGCCGGACCGTGCCGGTGATGCCGACCAGCTCCCCGGTGCCCGAGCCGGGGATGATGCGGCCGTAGAACTCCGGGCCGGCGGCCGAGATGGTCGCGCCGTGCTGGAACACGAAGGCGCCCGCGCGGCCCTCCAGCGTGCCCCGGAACTTCTCGATGGCCACGTAGCCCGCCGAGCCCTCCACCGGCTGGCAACTGATCAGCTCGGCCGTGCTGGTGCCCTCGACCGCGCCGGTGTAGGTCTTGTCGACCTGGACGCGGCCGAGCTGGGGCTCGGTTTCGTCCGCGACCTTCTCGTCCCAGCGGGTGATGGTGAACGGCGACTGCAATTCCATGTGGGTGATCCTGACAGGAGTTCCTGCCATCTACTGTCAGGTTCCTTCGGTCAGCTCTGCGGAACCTGCAACGAGCCCGCGCCGAACGTGACGCTGGAGCCGGGCGCGCCGCCGTAGCGCAGGTCGACGGTGTCCACGACCAGCACCAGCCGGTTGCCGGGGGCCACGCGCCACACCGTCGGCTCCAGGTCCAGGTCCAGCGCGAGGGTGCCCGTGCCGGTCAGCGTCACGGGCTTGTGCGTCACCAGCGCGCCGAGCCCGAGCGCGTCCACCTCGTACAGGTAGGCGAACAGCGTGGTCTTCGCGGCCGTGGTGGTGACGTCGAGGTGGACGCGGGGCGTGCCGCCGACCGTTGTGCCGCTCCACTGGACCGGACCGCGCCACACGGCCGCCGCGCCCCGGTCGATCAGCGGTGTGGAGACGCCGGTCGGGAGGTTCAGGAAGCCCTGGAGGGCGCCGCTGACCAGGACCGTGCCGCTCTCGGCGATGGTCGGCCGGCCCGCGCCGATGCGGTCGGGCGACAGCGGAACCGTGGACGTCTTCGCGGTGACGGCCTGCCACGAGTCGTAGGAGCGCCAAGCCCCGCCGTTGTTGGGCTTGAGCTGCACGGGGGCTTCACGGCCGATGCCGTTGTCGATGCCGCGCAGGTGGTGGTCGAACCAGCGGCCGACGGAGTCCCAGATCTCGTTCGGCAGGCCGGCCGCGCCGAACAGTTCGGCGGTGGCGTGGTCGCCCGGGGAGAGCATCAGGCGCTTCGGGCCGGTGAGCCGCTGGAAGAAGTCGGTGATCTGGCCGGGCGGGAAGAGGCCGTCGTTCCAGGCGTTGCCGATCAGCACGGCCGCCTTGATCGAGTCCACCTTCGACGCGGGCGAGCGTGGCGGCGAGATGGGCAGGACGTCGGCGAACCGGTCCTCCCGGTAGGCGGCCTCGGCCTCGCGGAGGACCGGCCCGGGGCGTCCGGTGAGGCGGCCCGCAGCGAGCAGCAGCTCCACGGCCTGCGTGCTGACGGTCTCGTTCGGGTAGAGCGAGCGGGCCAGGTCGGTCCACGTGCTCAGCGCGGTGACGGCCTTGACGCGCGGGTCGGCCGCGGCGGCGAGCAGCGACTGCCCCGCGCCGTAGGAGATGCCGCCGACGCCGACCTTCGTGGCGTCGCCGCCCGCGTTCGCGATGCCCCAGTCGATCACCCGGCTGACGTCGGCCACGGTGTCCGGCCCGGCGACGTCTATCTCGCCCGCCGAGTCGTGGAAGCCCCGGCTGGTGTAGCTGATCACGGTGTAGCCGGACCGGTAGGCGAGCTTGGCCGCCGCGCCGACGTACTCGATGTTGTTCACGCCCCAACTGGAGGGCAGCACGAGGAGCGGGAACGGGCCGCTGCCGCGTCCGGTCGGTTCGACCACGAACGCCTTGAGCGGCGTGCCGCCCTGGCCGGGGATGGTCTCGTAGCCGACGGTGAAGCCGGGCGCGGCCTGGGCGGGCGAGGCCATGACCAGGCCGGTGACGGCGATGAGCAGCAGGGTGAGTGTCCGGCGCACCTGGGTCCTCCCTCGGCCGTGACCTGGGTCACGGGTGGTGTTGGCGGGGAGTCAACCAGAGCCTTACTCATGAGTAGCAATGGCCTGTGACGCAGTTCACCCTCGATGCGGGCGTGGCACGATGACCGGTATGCGGTTCGGTGAGCGTGACGTGCCCCAAGATCGCGCTCTGGTGATGGCCATCGTCAACCGGACGCGGGATTCGTTCTACGACAAGGGGGCCACGTTCAGCGACGACGCCGCGATGGCGGCCGTCGACCGGGCGGTGGCGGACGGGGCGGACATCGTCGACATCGGCGGGGTGAAGGCCGGGTCCAAGGGCGAGACGGTGGACGCGGTCGAGGAGGCGCGTCGGGTCGTGCCGTTCGTCGCGGCGGTGCGGGAGCGCCACCCGTCGCTGGTGATCAGCGTCGACACCTGGCGGCACGAGGTGGGGCGCGCGGTGTGCTCGGTCGGCGCGGACCTGATCAACGACACCTGGGCGGGCGCGGACCCCGCGTTGGCCGAGGTCGCGGCGGAGTTCGGGGTGGGCATCGTCTGCTCGCACACCGGCGGCCTCGTGCCCCGCACGGACCCGCACCGGGTGCGTTATGACGACGTCGTGGCGGCCGTGGTGGCCGAGTTGGTGGAACGGGCCGAGCGGATGGTGGCGCTCGGGGTGCCGCGCGCCGGGGTGCTCATCGACCCGACGCACGACTTCGGCAAGAACACCTGGCACGGGCTGGAGTTGTTGCGGCGCCTGGGAGAACTCGTCGGAACCGGGTGGCCGGTGTTGATGGCGCTGTCCAACAAGGACTTCGTGGGCGAGATGCTGGGCGCCGACCTGGACGACCGGGTGGACGGGACGCTCGCCGCCACCTCCGTCGCGGCGTACCTCGGGGCGAAGGTGTTCCGGGCGCACCAGGTTCGGCAGACCCGCAGCGTGGTGGAGATGGTGGCGGGCATCGCGGGCACCCGTCCGCCCGCCCGGGTGTTGCGGGCCTTGGCCTGATGCTCGACTGGTTCCACTCGAACACCTGGCAGAGTCCACCGTGGACGGTTGCCGAACTGGTGGCGTGCAAGGGGTCTCGGCGGGTCAGCGTGGTGCTGCCCGCGTTGGACGAGGAAGCCACCGTGGGCGGGGTGGTCGGCGCGGTGCGGCCGTTGCTCGGTGGACTGGTGGACGAACTGGTGGTGGTGGACTCCGGGTCCGTCGACGGGACCGTGCGGGTTGCCTCGGCGGCCGGGGCCCGGGTGGTGCGGCGCACGGATGTGTTGCCGGACCTTCCGCTGTGGCCGGGGAAGGGCGAGGTGCTGTGGCGGTCGTTGGCCGCTACCTCCGGGGACTTCGTGGTGTTCCTCGACTCCGACCTGGTCGATCCCGATCCGGCGTTCGTGCCGGCGTTGCTGGGGCCGTTGCTGACTCGTCCGGTGCATTTGGTGAAGGGTTTCTACCGGCGTCCTTTTCGGTCGTCGTCCACCGGGGGCGGTCGGGTGACCGAGTTGGCGGCCCGGCCGTTGCTCAACGCTCTGCGGCCCGAGTTGGCGGGGATTGTGCAGCCGTTGGGTGGTGAGTATGCCGGGACGCGCTCGTTCCTGGAGTCGGTGCCGTTCGCCGCTGGGTACGGGGTGGAGATCGGGCTTCTGCTGGACGCTCATGCGCGGTATGGGTTGGCGGGGTTGGCGCAGGTCAATCTTGGGGTCCGCCGGCACCGGAACCGGCCGTTGGACGAGTTGGGCGTGATGTCCAGTCAGATACTCGGGACCTTGTTGCGGCGGGTCGGGGTGTCGGTGGTTTCGGATTCGTTGACGCAGTTCGTGCCGGTCGCTTCGGAGTGGGTGCCCAAGGCGGTGGAGGTGGTGCTGGCTGATCGGCCGCCCATGGTTTCGGTGCTCCAGCGGTCCTGGTAGTAGCCGGGGGTTGCGATCAGTTCGGCGTGGGTGCCTCGTTGAGTGATTTCGCCGTGCTCGATCACCAGGATTTCGTCGAAGTCTTCCAGTGGTGTCAGGTGGTGGGTTACCAGGACTACCCTCCCGGTGTGTTCCAGGATGTTTTTCAGGATTTTGTTGCCGTGTTGGATGGTCAGGCCTTCTACCGGTTCGTCCAGTAGTAGGACCTCTGGGGCTGCCAGGAGTGCTCGGGCCAGTAGTACGCGTTGTCGTTGGCCGCCTGACAGGTGGTTGCCCTGTTCTCCGGCCGGGGTGTCCAGGTCCACGTCCAGGTCCGCTAGCTTTGTCGCCCGGTCCAGGTCTTGGTCGGTGGCGTTCGGGTTGGCGAGCTGGATGTTGGCTCGGATGGTCTGGTTGAATATGTGGGTGTCGGCCAGGGTGCCCTTGGCCTCGGGGTTGTTTGCGGCCATGGCTTGTAGCAGGGTGCTTTTTCCTGCTCCGCTCGGTCCTACTACGCCTAGTTTGCCGATGTTGTCCAGGTTTATTGTCTGCGTGTTATTCGGTGTGTGTCGTGGTTTTAGTGTTTCTTTGATCCTGGTGGTCGAGCTGTGTGCTGCTGCCCAGCGTTGGGCTGCTCCGGTCAGTGGGATGGTCACTTCCAGGGTGGCTACTGCTCCTAGCACGATGTGTGCCGGGGCGTTTTGGGTCAGTAGTACTGCGGCTACTCCGAATTGTACTGCCACGGCCAGGCCGGTCAGGGCTGCCGGAGTTATCGATCCACGTCGTTCTCTGGTGGCCAGCTCGTTTATCGTCCGGTCCGTTCGGGTCAGTTCCTGGTTTATGGCGCCGAAGGCGGTCAGTTCTGCTGCGCCGGTGCGTAGGGTGATGGTTCGTTCGGTTAGTTCCGATTTCAGTGGGGCTAGGGTGTTCAGGTGTTTTTTGGCTGTTGTGTAGGCGGCCCAGGGGATGGCTGCGCCGGTCAGGGTCAGGCCTGCCAGTAGTGGCCAGGGGAATCCTGTGACGATTAGTGCGGTGGTGCTTACCAGGGCGGCTACGCAGGCTGGTAGCAGGCAGCGCAGGATGGCGTCTTGCAGGGCGTCTACGTCGGATACCAGGCGGGTTAGGGCGTCTCCGGTTCGGCGTGGGCTTTTTAGTAGGGTGTCGTAGATTCTTCCTCTGAGTTCGGTCATTCCGCGTAGTACTGCGTTGTGGCTGGCCAGTCTTTCTGTGTATCTCAGGGTGCTGCGGGTGATGGCCAGGGCTCGTACGGCTATTATTGCTACGGTCAGGGCTGATAGGGGTGGTTGTTCTGCGGCTCGCATGATCAGCCATACGGCGGTTGTGGTGAGGGCTATTCCTGCTAGTTCGGTGGTTGTTCCTAGGGTTATGGCTGTTATTAGGCGTTTCATTTTTGGGTTGGCTGCTCTCAGGGTTTTGGGCTGGTTTTGTCGTACCCCTGTGGTTGGGTGTGTGTCGGGGGGTGCTCGGGCGGGAGTACCCCTGCGTAGCTTGCCCATTTGTTGTTGGGGTGGCTGGGTTGATGAGTGTTCGGGTGTCGCGGTGGGCGCGGGGTCGAAGTGCGTTCAAGTGTCCTCGCCGGACCAGGACGAAGAGCGCGCTCGCCGCTGGGCTGGCCGCCAAGGATGATCACAAGGGCAGGAGTCGGGCGTCGTGTCATCCCCGTATGGCCTGGTCAAAGACCACCACCCTTGGGTGGGGAGCGCAAGCGAGAAGCGTGCTTGCACTCCCCACCCAAGCGCGGTTGCCCTGCGGGCAGGCCATACGGGGATGACACGCAGCCCACCCGGGGGTGTGCGCGCTGCGCGCGCCACTGCGAAGAGCGCGTCGCGCGCCCAAGGGCACGAGCGCGGAGAGCGCCACGGCGTCGGGCGTGAGGTGTGGTCTCGGCGTTGAGTGGGGAGCGGTGGGGGTTTCATTGGAATTCGATTACGCGGTCTACTTCGCCCAATAGTGTCGGGCGGTGTGCGACTATCAGTGCCGTTCGGGTTCGGGTCCATTCCCTGGTTGCCCGCAGTACGGTTTCCTCTGTTCGGTTGTCCAGTCTTGACGTCGGTTCGTCCAGCAGCAGCATTCGTGCCCTGTCTCTTGCCAGGGCTCGTGCCACCGCTACTCGTTGGCGTTCGCCGGATGACAAGGTGTGCCGGGCGTCCACCAGGTTCGTCAGCCCTACGGCTCGTGCTGCCGCCTGCACGTCTGCCTCGGGAGCGCCCAGCGCGATGTTCTCGCCGACGGTGCCGGGGAACAGGGTCGGCCGTTGCGGTACCCAAGCCAGTTGGCGCAGCCACTCCGTCCGGTCCAGTTCGCGGAGGTCTGCGTCGTCTATCAGGACCCGCCCGCCTGTTGGCACCACCTCGCCCAGCAGCACGGCCAGCAGGCTGCTCTTCCCTGCCCCGCTCGGTCCGATCAGGGCGATTCGCTCGCCTGGTGTCACGCGCAGGGTGAAGTTGCTCAACGCGGGCTCGTCGCGGTCTGGGTAGCGGACCTCTACGTGGTCGAAGAGCACTGTTGCGGTTCGTAGGTCTGGTGGGCGGCGGTGCGTTGTGGTGTGTGTTGGTTTTGGGTGCGCGAGCGCTTGCTCCAGGACTGCCAGGCCCTCCGCGCTGGCGTGGAACTGGGCGCCGGCTGCTCGTAGGGGTAGGTACGCCTCCGGAGCCAGTAGGAGCACCAGCAGAGCTACCTGCAACGTCACGCCGCCGTGTAGTAGGCGCAGGCCCACCGGTACGGCCACCAGAGCCACGGACAGGGTTGCCACGAGTTCCAATACCAGTGCCGACAGGAACGCCACCCGCAGGATTCGCATTGTCTCGTCCGCGTGTGCCCCGGCCATCGCTCGCACGGTCTGTGCTTGTGCCTCGGCTCGTCCGAACATGCGCAGCGTGCTCAGACCCCGCACCACGTCGAGGAAGTGGCCGCCGATGGTGGCCATTGCGTCCCACTGCCGCCTCGTCCGGTCGCGGGTGTGCATGCCCACCAGGACCGCGAAAGCCGGGATCAGGGGCAGGGTCAGCGCGATTGTCAGCGCCGAGCCCCAGTCTGCGAAGGACAGCCTCGCCAGGACGGCCACCGGGACCGTCACCGACACCACCAACTGCGGTAGGTAGCCCGCCAGGTACGGCTCGATCGCGTCCAGGCCCTTCACCACCAGGGTGGTCACCTCGCCGGTCGGGCCGGTTGCGTTGCGCAGCACCCGCTTGCGCAGCATTGCCTTGATGGACGCCGCTTCCCGTTGCGTCACCACGCGTCCGACCCAGATGACGCCGGCCCGTGTCGCGACCACGGCTATCAGCAGGCCCAGGCCGACGCCGCCGCTGAGCACGGACGCCAGTAGTTCTGCCTGCGCCAGCACGAGGACAGCGGTCACGAGGCCCAGTGCGGTCAGCGTGACGACGTATTTCCGGTCAACGTGTCGCACGGGACATCCACCACGTTGCCCACTGGAACGCCAGCACCAGGGGAAGGACGGCCAGTGCCGCCCAGCTCAGCGTTTGCAGCGTCGGCGGGTGGGCCATCACCTCGGGCGTGACCATCGCCTGCGTGCCGAAGACCGACAGGACCGGCACGGCGCACATCGTTGCGGTGCAGAGGAAAGCCAGTCGGTAGGCCGTTCGTCGCAGCGCCAGCCACGTGCCGCCCAGCAGTGCCAGGACCGCGACCGCGCCCACCCATCCGTGGACGGGTTCCTGCACGTCACCGCCGAACAGCACCGCCGCCACGACGAAAGCAGCGCCGGGCGCGATCAGCACGCGGGCCAGTAGGGCTGCCCGTGAACGTAGCGGGCCAGGTAGCCGCCAAGTCAGGAAAACGGCTCCGTGCAACAGGAACAGCGTCACCATCCCGGCTGCCCACAGGGCCGGCGGCCCGCCCAGCACGTCGCCCAGCAGCACGCCCCAGCCCACCGCGACGACCAGTGCCCCGCCGATGAGCACCACGTCCCACGCCGGATGCGACCGCAGTTGCACGGCGGCGGTGAACATCACCAGGCCCACCAGGATCGCGACGAAAACCGTGTGGTGGCCGGACAGCAGACTGCCCTCCAGCCTGGGGAAAGCACCGAACAGCACGCCGACCGCCGCGACCAGCCACACCTCGTTGCCCAGCGCGAACGGCGTCATCGCGCGCAGTGCCCGCGCCCGCTCCGGCTCGTCCCGGCCGACGAACCGGAACAGCAGGCCGACGCCGTAGTCGAAGCCCGCCAACGCGAAGTAGCCCGCCGCCAGCAGTCCGAGCAGAACGACCCACAAGGTTTCCACGGCACATCTCCTTTCCGGGAAGCGGACTTCAGAGGGCCGGCACGAGCGGCGACACGGGCGTGGGCGCCTCGACGGGGCCTCGGCGGGCCAGGCGGGCGATCAGCACCCAGTCGGCGACGGCCAGCACGGCGAACACGGTGGTGAACGCGACGAACGAGAACAGCATCCCGTCACGGCTGACGTCCGACATCGCGTCCTCGGTGCGCAGCAGCCCGTAGACCAGCCACGGTTGCCGTCCCAGCTCGCGGAACAGCCACCCGCCGATGGCCGCGATGAACGGCAGTGGGATGCCGATCACCATGAGGTACAACGGGAATCTCATCCGGATCACCCAGTCGCGGATCAGCAGCGGCACGGTCAGCCAGCTCACCAGCAGCAGGACCATGCCTGCCTGGATCATGAAGCCGAGTCCGGCCCCGGCCGCTCCGGAGACATCGGCCGTCTTGTCCGGCTGGAACTCCCCGATGATCGGGAACTGGCCGAAGCCGACGCCGATCAACAGCGGTGTGACGGCCGCCGTCACCACGACGCCCAGGCGGAGCGACCGCCGGAAGAAGTCGACCTCTTGCGTGCGCTTGATGAAGTGGTAGGCGCTCACGCCGGTGAGGAACACGCCGCCCACGGTCAGGGCGGCCAGCAGGACGTGCATGAACGCCATGCCGAACAGCGGGTTGCCCACCAGTGCCGAGAAGTCCACCAGCCGCAGCACGCCGTCGCGCTCCTCGTGCCCGACCGGGTGCTGGAGGAACGCGTTGGCCACCATGATCCAGAACGCGGACGCGTAGGCGGTCAGCGTCACCAGCCAGATCAGCGCCAGGTGCACCCACTTGTTCAGCCGGTCCCACCCGAAGATCCACAGCCCCAGGAACGTGGACTCCAGGAAGAACGCCACCAGCGTCTCCATGGCCAGCGGCGCGCCGAACACGTCGCCCGCGTAGTGCGACAGGCCCGACCAGTTCAGGCCGAACTGGAACTCCATCACGATGCCGGTGGCGATGCCCAGCGCGTAGTTCACCACGTAGAGCCGGCCCCAGAACCGCGTCATCCGCGTGTGCACGGGGTTGCCGGTGAGGGCCGCCCGGGTCTGCATGACCGCCACCAGCGTCACCAGTCCGAGCGTCAGCAGCACGAACAGGAAGTGGAAGGACGTGGTGACGGCGAACTGGAGCCGGGCTAGTCCGAGTGCGTCCATGGGTAGCCAAGTTATATGTAGGCAGGCAACCTGTGTATCGGGGTTGTCCCGGATGTCTCCCGGAGCCCTCGACCCGTAGAGTGGCTACTTATGAAGTCGGACGCGTTGCGAGGCCACCTCGACGCGCTGCTGCTGGCCACGCTGGACGGCGGGCAGTTGCACGGGTACGCCATCATCGAAGCGCTGCAACTGCGCAGCGGCGGCGCGCTGGACCTGCCGACGGGCACCGTCTACCCGGCCCTGCGCCGCCTGGAGACCGCCGGCCTGGTGGCCAGCGAGTGGAGCACGGTCGGCGGCCGGCAGCGGCGCACCTACCGGCTGACGAAGGCGGGTCAGCGGGCGCTGGCCGCCGAGCGGACCGCGTGGCGCGAGTTCACCAGTGCCATCGAAGGCGTGCTGGGGGGTGGCCCGTGGCCGGCGCAGGCGTGATCGACGACTACCTGACCGCGCTGGACCACCGGCTGCGCGGACCGGAGCGGGTCAAGGAGGACCTGCTCGCCGAGGCGCGGGACAGCCTGGACGACGCGGCGGAGGCCTACCGGGACGGCGGGCTGGCCCCCGAGGACGCCCAGCGCCGGGCGGTCGCCGAGTTCGGCCCGGTCAGCCGGATCGCCCGCGACTACCAGGGGCTGCTGGCCCTCGCCCACGGCGCGCGCACCCTGCGCACCCTGCTGGTGGTCATCCCGCTCGCCCACGTCATGTGGGAGCTGAACCGCAGGTTCTGGATCGGCGCGTGGAACAGCTTCGACGCCCCGCCGCCCGACTGGTACCTGGTGATCGCCAGGGCCAACGACTCGACCGGCTGGATCGTGGCCGGCGTCGCCCTGTGCGCGCTGCTCGCGGGCCGCCTGCTCGCCCGTGCGGGCGTGAGCACGGTCGCCCTCGCGCGGCTGGCCGGCGCGGTGGCCGTGACCGCGGTCGGCGCCAGCGTGCTGGGCAACGTGGCCATCATGACCGCCACCGTCCACGTGGACGCGGGCAGGCTGCTGATGTCCCCGCCGGTCACCGCCGCCAGCCTGATGTCCCTCTTGATCATGCTCCGGCTCGCCGTCCTCGCCCGTCGCTGCCTGGTCTTCTCGGCGGTCTGAACGGAGAGGTCCGAACCGGGCCCGCGGCCGGCCGGCGCACGCTTCTGACGTTTCCCTGCGACCTGGAAGCCGGGCATGTGTCACGATCGTCCGGTGACCACCGCGCTCATCTACCTCGTCGTCATGGTCCTCGTGGCAGTCGTGGTGTTCCTGCTGGCCGCCCTCGTCTTCGGGCGCGGCGAGGAGCTGGCCCCATTGCCGCCGGGCGCGTCGCCGACCAGGCTGCCCGCCGACGAGCCGACCCCGGAGGACGTGCGCGAACTGCAGTTCCAGCAGGTCTTCCGCGGCTACAAGATGACCGAGGTCGACTGGGCCCTGGACCGGCTCGCCACCGAGGTGGAGCGGCTCCGGGCGCGGGTGGCCGAGCTGGAGTCCGCGCGTGACCCGGTTTGAGCTGCGGGTCGACGTCGCCGCGCCTGCCGGGACGACGTGGGCGGCGGTGACCGACTGGCGCCGGCAGGGTGAGTGGATGCTCGCCACCACGGTCCGGGTGACCGGCGGCGACGGCCACGGCGTCGGCACCGAGCTGTCCGCGTTCACCGGGCTCGGGCCGATCGGGTTCACCGACACCATGCGGGTCACCGCCTGGGAGCCGCCGCGCCGCTGCGTCGTCGCGCACACCGGCAAGCTGGTGCGCGGCACGGCCGAGTTCCGGGTCGTCCCGCACGACGGGACCAGCGAGTTGGTCTGGTCCGAGGACATACCGAAGCTGTTGGGCCTGGCGTTCGCGCCGGGCGTGCGCTGGTCCCTGCACAGGTTCGCCGAGTTCGCCCGGGAGTACCACCGATGATCCGTTGCCCGTGGGGCGACAGCACGCCGGACTACGCCGAGTACCACGACACCGAGTGGGGCGTCGAGCTGCACGGCGACGTGGCCATGTTCGAGCGGATGTGCCTGGAGTCGTTCCAGTCCGGCCTGTCCTGGATCACCATCCTGCGCAAGCGGGAGAACTTCCGCCGCGCCTTCGCGGGGTTCCGGCCGGAGGTCGTCGCCGAGTACGGCCAGGAGGACTTCGACCGCCTGATGGCCGACGCGGGCATCGTGCGCAACCGCGCCAAGATCAACGCGACCATCAACAACGCCCGCGCGATCGCCGAGCTGGACGTGAGCCTGGACGACCTGCTCTGGTCGTTCAAACCGGAGCACCACGAGCGCCCGCGGACCATCCACGACGTGCCGGCGATCACACCCGAGTCGAAGGCGATGGCCAAGGAGCTGAAGCGCCGCGGCTTCGTCTTCCTCGGCCCCACCACCTGCTACGCGCTGATGCAGGCCACCGGCATGGTCGACGACCACATCGCGGCCTGCTTCCGCGCCACCGAGCCCGCTAGCGCCCGGTGAACCGCGCGGGCCGCTTCTCCACGAACGCCGCCACCGCCTCCCGGTGGTCGGCGGTCGCCCCGGCCTCGGCCTGGGTGCGCGCCTCCACCTCCAGCGCGGCGGCCAACTCGCCCGAGAACGCCATCGCCTCCTTGATCTTGGCGTAGGCGGCGGTCGGCCCGGCGGCGAGCTTGCGGGCCAGCGCCTGCGCCGTGGACAGCGCCTCGCCGTCCGGCACCACCTGGTTGACCATGCCGACGCGCAGGGCGTCCTCCGCGGCGACCGGCTGGGCCAGCAGCATCATCTCCATCGCCCGGCCGTGCCCGATCAGCTTGGGCAGCGTCCACGACGCGCCCGAGTCCGCCGTCAGGCCCACGTTGGCGAAGGCCATCAGGAACTTCGCGGACTCCGCCGCGACCCGCAGGTCGCACGCGTAGGCCAAGGACGCGCCCGCGCCCGCCGCCGTCCCGTTGACCGCCGCCAGCACCGGCTTCGGCATGCCCACGATGGCTTTGATCAGCGGGTTGTAGTGCAGTTCCACGGTGTGCAGCGGGGCCGGGTCGCCCGCTTCGAGCAGCCCGATGTGCTCCTTGAGGTCCTGGCCCGCGCAGAACGCCCGCCCCGCCCCGGTGATCACCACGGCACGCACGGTGACGTCCTTCGCGGTGTCCCGCACCGCCTCCAGGAGCTGTTCCTTCAACGCGACGGTGAAGGAGTTGAACGACTCCGGCCGGTTGAGGGTGAGGGTGCGCACACCGTCGGCGTCCTCGATGAGCAGTTCGGACACGGGCAGACCTCCGGTCTAGTCGGTTCCCAGGCTGTCGTCCACGAACTTGCGCACCGCCGGCGCGAGCCGCGCGGTGTGCCGGTCGAAGAACTCCGCCGCCGCCCGGCCCGGCCAGTCCTCCGGCAGCAGCTCGCGGGGCAGTCCGGGGTCGCGGAACAGGAACTTCCGCCACGCGTGCAGGAACCGCTGGGACGCGGCGAACGCCCCGGCGGGCGACGTTCCGTCCACAGCGGACACCACCGGCTCCCACTCGGCGACGAACCGCGCGTAGTCCGCGCCCAGCGTGTCGAGGTCCCACGCCCGCGCGGCCAGCGCCTCCGACGATCCCTCGTGTTCACCGTGGAACGTGCTCGCCGCCACACCTTCGGCCGCGAGCACGTCGGACAGCTCGGACGAGGGCCGGGGCGCGATCCAGGTCACCGGGCCGAGCGCGCCGTAGCCGAGCAGTTGCAGCGAGGAGGCGAGCCGGTCCCGCGCCTCCCGCGCCGGCAGTTCCTCCAGCACGACGACGTGCCACCGACCGTCCCACGTGGACGGCCGGGTCCGGTAGATGCGGGCGGCGGCCTCGTCAAGCCGCCGTTCGGCGCGGGGCGTCATCGCATAGCCGGGGCCGGACGCCAGCCGCACCGGCTCCAACCAGCCCTGACGGACCGTGCGCGACACGGCGGTGCGCACCGCCGGCGCCGCGAAGTCCAGCGGCTCCAGCAGCCGGACGAGGGCAGCGATGGTCGCGGCGCCACCCCGCTCGCGGAGGTGGCCGCCGTAGACGTCGAAGAGCGCGGAACGTGCTCGCACGAGATCCGAGTCTGTCAGGGCGACCCCGCGACACGCCACAGCGCCGGAATTGGTCACGACCAGGTGACGGTGAAAGCGGTGGCCGGAAATCGTTGGCACACCGCGATCCTGGCGCTGAACTGCAGGTTGGCGAAGATCGTCGGGAAGTCACGGATCGGTTGGAAAGATCGGTTCGGTTTCGCCGCCGAGTCCGCATAGGGGAGAATGGGTCGAGTATCCGGCCCTGGTCGGACGGGGAAGATGTTGACGGAGGGAGCACGCGATGGCGGCCATGAAGCCCCGGACCGGCGACGGTCCCCTTGAGGTCACCAAGGAGGGGCGTGGCATCGTGATGCGCGTTCCACTCGAGGGTGGGGGGCGCCTCGTCGTCGAGATGTCGGCAGACGAGGCCAACGCCCTGGGCGACGCCCTCAAGGCAGCCGCTGGCTGACCCCAGCCGGAGCGAGATTCGTCGAGGCCCCGGTTTCCACAGTGGAACCGGGGCATCGCTTCGTCCTGACCACCGACTTCCCCCCGAAGGAGCACCCGTGCGCCCACCCGTGCCCACCCCGCTGATCGCCATCGAGGTGGCCGACACCCCCCGGCGCGGCGTGGGCCGGGTCGTCCTGGCCCGTCCGGGCGAGCCGCCGGTGCTGGGGCCGGGCGGCGAGGACGTCGAGCCGACCGAGGAGATCACCGGCAAGGCGGGCACGACCCACCGGCGCAACGGCAGGTGGGTCCTGGGCGTGGGCGAGGCGACCCCGGCCGACTGGCGCACGGCGGGAGCGTCCCTGTCGAGGGCGTTGCAGGCGGACGCGGAACAGGGCGGCGGCACGACGTTCGACGTGAGCGTGACGGACGACACCGACGTGCAGGCGTTCGTGCTGGGCCTCCTCCTGGGCGGCTACCGGTACCGGGTGACCGGCGAAGACGAACCGAGACGAGTCAAGTCACTACGACTGGTGGGCACGACGTCCCCGGACGAGGTACGCGAAGCAGTCGACCTGGCCACCGCGACCGCCCTGACCCGAGACCTGGCGAACACCCCGTCCGACATCAAGGACCCGGCCTGGCTGGCGACCACCGCCGCCAAGATCGCGAAAACAGTCCCCGGCCTGCAGGTGGAAGTACGCGACGAGAAGTGGCTGACCCGCGAGGGCTTCGGCGGCGTACTGGCGGTAGGCGCAGGCTCGACCCGCCCACCCCGCCTGGTCCACTTGACGTGGAACGGCGCAACCACCGGCCCACACCTGGTGTTGATCGGCAAGGGCATCACCTTCGACACCGGCGGCATCTCGATCAAGCCGGCAGACGGCATGCACCTGATGCGCACGGACATGGCCGGCGGCGCGGCGGTGATAGCGGCCGTAACCGCCATCGCCCGCCGCAGCCTGCCCATCCGAGTGACAGCCCTGGTCCCGTGCGCGGAAAACCACGTGTCAGGCACCTCCTACCGACCAGGCGACGTGGTGCGGCACTACGGCGGAACGACCACCGAAGTGACCAACACGGACGCCGAGGGCCGCCTGGTGCTGGCCGACGCCATGGCCTACGCGGTACGCAACCTGAAGCCCGACGCACTGGTGGACGTCGCAACACTGACCGGCGCCATGAAGATCACCCTAGGCGTGCGAACCGGCGGCCTGTTCGCAACAGACGACCGACTGGCCACGCAGATCGCCGAGGCAGGCGAACGAACCGGCGAGGCCTGGTGGCGTATGCCACTCGTCGAGGACCTGGCAGACGACGTGAAGAGCGACATCGCAGACCTGCGCCAATGCCCACCAGGCCCAGGCGGCATCACGGCGGCCTTGTTCCTGCGCGAGTTCACCGACGGCCTGCCGTGGGCACACCTGGACATCGCCGGCCCGGCAAGATCGGACCAGAACTACGCCGAAGTAGTGTCCGGCGCAACAGGCTTCGCAGCCCGAACCCTCGTAGAACTGGCAGAGCACTACCAGGCCTGACCCCCCGAGGGCACGCCGACTAGCACGTTCCATCACCCCAGAGCGTGATCCCGAAACGCCCCAACCACCGAAGCCCCCAGATCGCCGGCAAGCCAAACCAGGGCAACCTCCCGCCCAGCACGAGGCGACAACGACAACTCCCCCGGATGCGCCCCAGCCACACCAGCCCGAGGCAACAACGCCACCCCCAACCCGGCAGCCACCAACCCCCGAACCGTCTCCGTCTCCTGCCCCTCGAACGCCACCCGAGGCACGAACCCGGCCGCGGCACACAACTCGTCGGTGATCTGCCGCATCCCGTACCCCCGCTCCAACACCACGAAATCCTCCGCAGCCAACTCGGCCACCCGCACGGCATCCCGCCCGGCCAACCGATGCCCCGGCGGCACCACCAGCACCAACTCCTCCTCCCGCACCACGGCGAACGAGTACCGGCCATCCACCGGCGGCGGAGCGACCAGGGCCAGGTCCACCTCGCCACGCGACAACTGCCCCAACACCGACTGCCGAGACCCCTGCACCAACCGGAACCGCACCCCCGGATGCGACTCCCGGAACCCCCGCACCAGCTCAGGCACCAACGACCGCCCCAACAGGTGCAAGAACCCCAGCGCCACCACCCCTCGCGAGGGGTCGACTTCCTCCACCGCCGCCCGGTGGCCGGCCTCCATCACCCCCAACGCCCGATCGGCGGCGGAAGCGAGTAGCCGCCCGGCCCGCGTCAACCGCACCCGCCGCCCGCTGCGCACCACGACCGGCGCTCCCAGTTCCTCACCCATCGCGGCCAGCCACCGACTGACCGTCGGCTGCGGCACCCCGACCGCCTCCGCGGCCCGCGTCACGTGCTCATCCCGGGACAAGGCCCGCAACACCGCCAACTTCGGCGCCCATTCATCCATCACAGCATCAATCATTACTGAATACCGTATTGGACGCATAAGTTAGCGTCGGAAATATGCTGAGTCGCCTCACCGCAGCCACCCTCTCCACCGGCTTGGCGACCTTCGCGCTCCTGTACGCCCCACAAGCGGTCCTGCCGCAGATCGCCGAAGAATTCAGCCTCGAACCAGGCTCCGCGTCGCTGGCCGTGAGCGCGGCGACCGGCGCCCTGGCGATCGCCGTGATCCCCTGCTCAATCCTGGCCGACCGGATAGGCCGCCGAAGGATGATCGTCTGGTCGGTCCTGGCGGCAGCGATCATCGGTCTGCTGATCCCGCTGGCCCCGACCTACCCGGCGTTCCTGGCCCTCCGCGTCCTCCAAGGCCTGGCCACCGCAGGCATCCCGGCAGTCGCCATGGCCTACCTGGCAGACGAGGCGAGAGCCGTCGGCGCGGCGATCGGCGCGCTGATCGCGGGCAACAGCGCGGGAGGCATGATCGGCCGCCTGCTCACCGGGATGGCCACCGACTGGGCGGGCTGGCGCGGCGCTCTCGCCCTCGTCGCCGCCTTCAGCCTCGTCTGCGCGATCATCACCGCCGTCTACCTGCCGACCGGCAAGCCCGCGACCCGGCGAGAACGCGGCCTCAAATCCGCCCTCACCGACCCGGTCCTGCTGGCCCA
This sequence comes from Actinosynnema sp. CS-041913, assembly GCF_050942485.1. NCBI lineage: Bacteria > Bacillati > Actinomycetota > Actinomycetes > Pseudonocardiales > Pseudonocardiaceae > Actinosynnema > Actinosynnema sp. CS-041913. The sequence goes on from NZ_CP192037.1 coordinate 943,555, forward strand.
GTACGCGGTGGCGGCCCTGGGTATGGCCGCGTTCGTGTCCCTCTTCAACGTGATCACGTTCCGCCTGGACCTGCCGCCGAGCCTCGCGTCCCTGGTCTTCCTCGCCTACGCGGCCGGCGGCGCGTCCTCCGCGCTGGCAGGCCGCCTGACCGACAGACACGGCCGAGCCGCCATCGCCCTGGCCGCGATAGCCGTCACGGCGGCAGGCGCCCTGACCACCCTCCCCGACAACCTGATTGCGATCACCCTGGGCCTGGTCGTGTTCACCGGGGGCTTCTTCGCCACCCACGCCGTCGCCAGCGCCTGGGTGGGCGCACGGGCGACGGCGAAGGGCGCGGCCTCCGGCGTCCACCTGTTCGCCTACTACCTCGGCAGCAGCGTGGGCGGCACCGCGGGCAGCACCGCCTACCAGGCCTGGGGCTGGTCGGGCTTGATAGCGCTGGTCACGGGCTGGCTGGCGGTGGCCGCCATCGCGGTCAGGACAGCTCAGAAGTCCAGCGGCACGGTGGCCGGCGGACCGGCTTCGAAGGTCGTCTCACCCAGCATCGGCAGCGTCACCGGCCCGGACACCACCGACAGCCCCACAGAGCGCACGTCCGCCGGCACCTCCACCACGAGCGCCACCGGGAACGTGTCACCCCCGTAACGAGCCCCGACCAGCGGCGCGCGCGCACCGTCCGGCAACGTCACCGCGATCAGGTCCTTGGTGATCGACGCCCCGGCGACCTGCGGCACGCCCTTGCCCACCAACCGCAACTCCAGCAACGCCTTGTCCGGCCCCGAAGCCGTCGCGAGCGAGTACTGCGACTCGACGCCCACCGGCCGCTGCCGACCCAGCCGCACCTGTTGCACCTCCAGCGTCCCTTCCTGCCCACCCAGCTTCACCTGGTGCGCCACCGGCGGCCCCTCGGGCGCGAGACCCCGCCGCAACACCGCGGGCGGCTCGGTCAGCACCTTCCCGGACGGCACCTCCACCCGCTGCTCCAACGACTTCGCCCCGACCGTGTTCAGCACCAGCTCCTCCGCGCCGCCCGCGTCCGGCACGGTGTACACGACCAGCACCGACCCGGACTCGGGCAGCCGTGAGATCGGCAGCAGGTGCCGCCGGCCGGGCACCTGCAACGCCAACTCCGGCGGCTGCGGCGACCACCCCTGCCACGGTGCCTGCCGGAACGCCGAATCCGTCTCGCCAAACCGCTCGACGGCCAACCGCAGCACCCGCAGCCGCACGCCGTGCTCGGCCCGCAGCTCGCCCTTCTCGGTGTGCCAGGACTGCGGAGTCCCGTAGCCGGTGACCCGCACCGCCAACTGGTCGTCCCGGATCCACCCGGCGGCCTCGTCCACCGGCCGACCGTCGTCGGACAGCACCGCCAGGAAGTCCGGGCCCGCCTCGCCCACACCCTGGTCCGCGCTGGTCTCCCGCCCGTCGGTGCGGACCAGCTTCCCGAGCGGCGTGCTCCGGTTGCCCATCCCGGGCACCTGCGGCGGCTGCACCTCCAGCCGCACGCCCGCGTCGCCGCGCCCGACCTCCTTCAGCGGCACCGGCACCCAGTCCGTCGTCGCCGCCGTGCCCGGCACCTGCACCGGACCGCACCACAGCCGGCTGTCCACCTCCGACTTCGCCCCGGTCCGGGCGAACCAGCAATTGACCGCCTCCTGCCCGCCGCGCGCCACGTACCCGAAGCTCAGCGTGTAGCTCAGCTCCGCCTCGGCCCGCATCTGCAGGCCCTGCGGATCCACCACGGGCCGACCGTCGATCGTGATCGGCACCGGGGCGGCCGTCCGCGCCGGAGCCGCACCGCACCCGGCCAGGAACGCCATGGCCACGGCGAGCACAACCCACTGCATGTGACCCCCAGTAGTCGAACCCCTACTGGATAAAGGCGGTCACCCCATCGTCCGGTTGTCACGGTCGGGTGTGATGCCTGTCACCCTTGCTTAACGCGGGTCGATCACGGACCGATACACCTCTACGGTCTCGGCCGCCACGGTCGCCCAGGAGAACTCGCGCACCGCCCGCTCCCGCCCGGCCGCGCCGAACGCCCGAGCCCGCTCCGGATCGCCCAGCACCTCGTTCACCGCGTCCGCGAGCCCGATCCGGAACGCCGCCACGTCGGCCTCGTCGTAGTGCACCAGCAGCCCGGTCCGGCCGTGGTCGACGACCTCCGGGATGCCCCCCACGTCCGAAGCCACGACGGCCGTCCCGCACGCCATCGCCTCCAGGTTCACGATCCCCAGCGGCTCGTACACCGACGGGCACACGAACACCGCCGAATGGCTCAGGATCTGCCGCACCTCGGTGGCCTCCAGCATCTTCTGGATCCACACCACCCCCGGCCGCGCGGCGGCCAGTTCCGCCACCGCGGCCCGGGTCTCCTCGGCGATCTCCGGCGTGTCCGGCGCACCGGCGCACAGCACGATCTGCGCGTCGTGCGAGATCCGGTGCGCCGCCGCGAGCAGGTGCCCGACGCCCTTCTGCCGCGTGATCCGCCCGACGAATGTCACGATCGGCCGCGCGGGGTCGATCCCGTGACGCCGCAACGCATCCGTCCCGGACACCGGGTGGTACGCCGCCGTGTCGATCCCGTTGCGCACCACGTGCACGCGGGCCGGGTCCAGCGCGGGGTAGCAGTCCAGCACGTCCGCCCGCATGCCCTCGCTCACCGCGATGATCGCGTCCGCCGCCTCGTACGCGGTGCGCTCCACCCACGACGAGATCCGGTACCCGCCGCCCAGTTGCTCCGCCTTCCACGGCCGGCGCGGCTCCAGCGAGTGCGCCGTGACGACGTGGGGGATGCCGTGCAGCAGCTTCGCCAGGTGCCCGGCCATGTTGGCGTACCAGGTGTGCGAGTGCGCGAGCTGCGCGCCGGCCAGCGCGGCGGCGATCTCCAGGTCCGCCGACAGCACGCCCAGCGCCGGGTTGGCCTTGTCCAGTCCCGGAACGGGCTGGTAGGCATGGGCGTCCGGGCGCGGCCCGCCGAAGGCGTGCACGTCCACGTCCACCAGCTCGCGCAACCTCGGCACCAGGAAACCGACGTGCACCCCGGCCCCGCCGTAGACCTCCGGCGGGTACTCGCGTGTCAGCAGTCCAATTCGCACGGGGCCACCGTAACCCCGGCTGCGGGGCGACCGGGTGAACAGGAAGAGTTTGCGTTACTTCGCCGTTGGTGGGCCGGTGCCCGCACGGTTAGGGTCGTTGTCGTGAAAGGGCAACCGCACGTACTAGGAATTGTCCTCGCCGGTGGCGAAGGCAAGCGGCTCTGGCCGTTGACCGCCGACCGGGCAAAGCCGGCGGTGCCCTTCGGCGGTAACTACCGGCTCGTCGACTTCGTGCTGTCCAACCTCGTCAACGCCGGTTTCGTCCGGCTCTGCGTGCTGACGCAGTACAAATCGCATTCACTCGACCGCCACATCTCGACCACCTGGCGGCTGTCCAATGTCCTCGGCCAGTACGTCACGCCGGTGCCCGCCCAGCAGCGCCTGGGGCCGCGCTGGTACACCGGCAGCGCCGACGCGATCTTCCAGTCGCTCAACCTGGTCAACGACGAGAAACCGGACCACGTCGTCATCTTCGGCGCGGACCACGTCTACCGGATGGACCCCGGCCAGATGGTCGACCAGCACAACGCGACCGGCGCGGGCGTCACCGTGGCCGGCATCCGGGTGCCGCGCGCCGAGGCGAAGGCGTTCGGGTGCATCGACACCGACGAGACCGGCCTGATCACCCGGTTCCTGGAGAAGCCCTCCGACCCGCCGCACGTGCCGGGCGACCCGGAAGTCACGTTCGCCTCCATGGGCAACTACGTGTTCACCACCGAAGCACTGCTGGAGGCGCTGCGCGCGGACGCCGCCAATCCCGACTCCGACCACGACATGGGCGGCGACATCATCCCCATGCTGGTCGACCAGGGGAAGGCCCACGTCTACGACTTCGCCGACAACGTGGTGCCGGGGGAGACCGACCGCGACCGGGGCTACTGGCGCGACGTGGGGACCATCGACGCCTATTACGAGGCGCACATGGACCTGGTGTCGGTGAACCCGGTGTTCAACCTCTACAACCAGGCGTGGCCGATCCGCACGGCGACCCCGCCGCTGCCGCCGGCGAAGTTCATCGCGGGCGGCAGCGCCGAGGACTCCATGGTCGGCCCCGGCTCGATCATCTCCGGCACCATCCACGGTTCCGTGGTGTCGTCGGACGTGGTGGTGGAGACCGGGTCCGTGGTGCAGGGCAGCGTGCTGCTCCCCGGCGTGCGCGTCGGGCGCGGCGCGGTGGTGCGGCGGGCCATCCTGGACAAGAACGTGGTCGTCCCGGACGGCGCGCTGATCGGCGTCGACACGGCCACCGACCGGCAGCGCTACACCATCTCGGCGGGCGGCGTCACCGTGCTGGGGAAGGGCGTCACGGCAGCGTGAGCGGGTGACCGGTGGTCGCGTCGACGTGGTCGGGCACCTCGTCGTGCCGGTCGCCGACGCTCAGCGTGCCGGTCGGCTCGACCACCATGATGTGCGCGCCGTGCTCCGACGACGGCTTGTGCTCCGCGCCGCGCGGCACCACGAAGACGTCGCCCCGGCCCAGGCGCACGGTCCGGTCCCGCAGCGCGATGTCCAGCTCGCCGTCGAGCACCAGGAAGAACTCGTCGGTGTCCTCGTGGACGTGCCAGACGTGCTCGCCCTTCACCTTGGCGAGGCGGATGTCGTAGTCGTTGACGTTCGTCACAATCCGCGGGCTCCACAGCTCGTCGAAGCTGGCCAACGCCTTGTCGATGTTCACCGGTTCCATGTCCGCCATCCTGCGGGCTGTTCTCCGGGAGCCGTGAGTGCTAGGAATCGCACATGCCGCCCGATTCCTCGCACCGCGTCGTCATGATCGTGGACGACGGCTCGAACCCGTTCGAGATGGGCGTGGCCACCGAGCTGTTCGGCCTGCGCCGCCCGGAACTCGGCGACCGTCCGTGGTACTCGTTCACGCTCTGCGCACCCGGCCCCGTGGCCATGAACAACGGCTTCTTCACGCTCTCCGGCGTGCCGGACCTGTCGGCCGTGGACGGGGCCGACACGGTGATCGTCCCCAACCGCCCGGACTCGTGGATCCGCCCGCCCGAGCCGGTGCTGGACGCCCTCCGCCGCGCCCACGCCCGGGGCGCGCGTCTGGTCAGCTTCTGCACCGGTGCGTTCACGCTGGCCTACGCCGGTCTCCTGGACGGCCGCCGCGCCACCACCCACTGGCAGTGGGCCGGGTTGTTCCGGGAACTCTTCCCGAACGTCACCCTCGTCCCGGATGTCCTCTACGTCGACGACGGCGACCTGCACACCGCCGCCGGCAGCGCCGCCGCCCTCGACCTGGGCCTGCACCTGATCCGCCAGGACCACGGCGCGGAGGTCGTGAACACGGTGTCCCGCCGGCTGGTCTTCGCGGCCCACCGCGACGGCGGCCAGCGCCAGTTCGTGAAGCGCCCGGTCCCGCCCGTCGAAGACGCCTCGCTCACCCCGGTGCTGACCTGGGCCCGCGAACACCTGACCGAGCCGCTGACCGTCCACGCCCTGGCCGCGCGGGCGGCGATGAGCTCGGCCACCCTGCACCGCCGCTTCCAGCAGGAACTCGGCACGACTCCACTCGCCTGGCTGACCGCCGAACGGGTGGACCTGGCCTGTTCGCTCCTCGAACGGGGCGAGAGCCGCCTGGACGTCGTCGCCCGCCGCTCCGGCCTCGGCTCGGCGTCCAACCTGAGAGCGCAGCTACGCCGCCGGACCGGCCTGACCCCGACCGCCTACCGCCAGCGCTTCGGCCCGGCCGCCTGACCGGGCCCGTCCGATTCGCCTACCGCAGGCGCGGCGGCCCGGCTGCCTGACCGGACCCGTCACCACCGGCGCGGCGGCCGGGGCCGGCCCGGCTCATGGGCACTTGGCCGCCACCAGCAGCCCCTCGCCGAGCGGCAGGATCACCGGCACCAGCCGGTCGTTCTCGCGCACCGCACGGGCCACGTCCCGCATCGCCACCGTGTCCGGGTCGCGGTTCCCCGCATCGACGACCTTCCCGTGCCACAGGACGTCGTCGAACGCGATCACGCCGCCCGGCCGCAGCAGCCGCACGCCCTCTTCCAGGTACTTCGGGTACTCCGACTTGGCCGCGTCCACGAACACCAGGTCGTACGCGCCGTCCGTCAGGCGGGGCAGCACGTCCAGCGCCTGACCCATGATCAGCCTGGTCCGCGACACCGCGATACCGGCCTCGGCGAACGCCACCCGGGCCGCCCGCTGGTGCTGCGGCTCCACGTCGATCGAGGTCAGCACGCCTGCCGAGGGCATCCCGCCGAGCAGGTACAGCGCACCGACCCCGGTGCCCGTGCCGATCTCCACCACGGCCTTGGCCTGCAACGCGGTGGCCAGGAAGCGCAGGGCCGCGCCGCCGCCGGAGCCGATCGGCGAGCAGCCCAACTCGACGCCACGCGCCCGAGCGGCCGTGATGACGGCGTCCTCGGGCAGGTAGCGCTCCACGTACTCGCGCAGCGGCGCATCCACAGCGGAAGGTTAACGCCGCACGCGGCGAATCGGGTGAATCTCCCGCGCAGCGGAATTCTCAGCGTGCTCTCAGCCGACTCTCACGATGGTTATAAGCGAGACCGGCACGCTGGTGCCACGCAACACCCAACGGGAACACGCGAGCCGCAGCGAGCGTTGAACCGTGCAGCAGGGCAGCAGCCCACTGGAGGTGCTTCACCGCCCGATGCCAACGCAGCCGTATACCGCCACCGCGCCCATCGACGACACGGAATGGATCGTGCCGACGTGGGACCAGGTCGTCCGCGACCACGCCGACCGGGTGTACCGACTGGCCTACCGCCTGAGCGGCAACCAGCACGACGCCGAGGACCTCACCCAGGAGACGTTCGTCCGGGTGTTCCGCTCGCTCGCGTCGTACCAGCCGGGCACGTTCGAGGGGTGGCTGCACCGCATCACCACGAACCTGTTCCTGGACATGGTCCGCCGCCGCTCCAAGTTCCGCATGGAGGGCCTGCCCGACGACGCCGAGCGCCTGGCGGGCGACGACCCGAGCCCCGAGCAGGTGTACACCGACACCCACCTCGACCCGGATCTCCAGGCCGCGCTCGACGAGTTGCCGCCGGACTTCCGCGCGGCAGTAGTGTTGTGTGATGTCGAGGGTCTCTCGTACGAGGAGATCGGCGCGACCCTCGGCGTGAAACTGGGTACCGTGAGGAGCAGGATCCACCGGGGCCGACAGGCCCTGCGTGCCGCACTGGAACGCCGTCGGGGTCTGGTTCAGGAGGACTCTGCATGACCGATCTGCGAGGTTGGGGACTGCCCGAGCAGCACCTGCTGCCCGACGCGGTCGTCGCCTTCGTCGACGGCGAGCTGTCGGCTTCGGCCCACGGCCGGGCGTCCGCGCACCTGGCGCGCTGCCCGTTCTGCGCGGCGGAGGCCTATTCCCAGCAGCAGGCCCGCTCCGCCGTGCGCGCGGCGGAGACCCCGTGCGCCCCCGCCGGCCTGCTGGCGAGGCTGGGCGCGATCCCGCAGGAGGTCGACCTCCCCAGCGCGCCGGACGGCCTCGCGGTCACCGAGGACGGCCAACTGGTCGCCGTCCAGCGCCCGGACCGGGCAGCCGCCTTCGGCACCGGCCCGGTCCTCGGCCAGAGCCGCCCCTTCGGCACCGGCAGCCGCTTCGGCAGCCGCCGTGCCCGCCAGGGTGCGGGCGTGGTCGTCTCCGGCCTCATGCTCGGCGCGCTGGCCCTGGTCGCGCCCGGCAGCGAAGACCCGGCGCCCAGCCCGGCGCAGGGCAACACCCCACCCCCCACGCCCGCCGTCGCGCCGCAACTCGTGGACGAGGGCCGCATGGCCGTGCTCCGACCGGCCACGGACACCGCCCCGCTCGTGGGCGCGGAAACCCCACTCGGCCGCTGACGCCTTCCTGTCCCGGCACCGGCCCGGCTTGCGCGGGATGGCCCGGCTCCGGCCGGCTCGACTCGCCGACGGCCCGGTCTCGGCTCGATTCGGCGACGGCCCGGCCCGATCTCGGCTCGATTCGGTGACAGCCCGGCCGCGCCTCGGCTTTCGACATGCCTCACCTCCCCTGGCCTGTGCGGTGCGACCGCCCTCCGGGGTACTGACGACAACTTCACCGGTCACCGGGCACGATGAGCCTCGCAACACCGGGCAACACCGACGTGCGGGGAGCGATGAGCGAGCCACAGCAGGGCAACGGAACCCCCAGGTCCGGCGTGGACGACGGGGCACACCGCAGGCTCGCACCGCGCCCCCTCGACCGTCCGGGCGTGGATCCGGGTCACGCCGCCGTCTTCGGCCGCCCCAACGGCGTCCAGGGCGCGTTCTCGACCGACCGCCCCTCCTTGAACGGCAGCAACGGCGTCCACCTGTCGCCGCCCCCGCCGGAGGCCTTGAGCACGGCGTTCGGCCGTCCCCGGGGCACCGGCGAACTGCTCCAGCGCCCACCCCTCGACCTGCCCGGCGAACCCGAGGTCGAACCGGTCTTCTGGGAGGGCAAACCAGCCGGCGACGCCTGGCGCGATCCGGGCGCGAGCGCCGTCATCGGCCCACCCGCCGTCACCGAGGAACCCGAGAAGGACGAGAAACCCCGCCCCGAACCGGGCCCGCAGTTGAGCGTCCCCGAACTCCTCTTCGGCCGGCGCGTGAAGCCGATGGGCCTGGCCCTGCTCATGGTGGCGGCCTTGGTGGTCGGCACCGCCGGCGGCGTGGTCGGCTGGCTGCTCGGCAAGGTGGGCAACCCCCTGACCGACGGCGGCGTGACGCTGGCCGAGGTCCAGCCGGGCAAGGAACGCCCGGTCGGCTCGGTGGCCGACATCGCCAAGCGGGTGACCCCGAGCGTCGTGTCCATCGAGTTCAAGGGCGCGAACGTCGCGGGCGTCGGCTCCGGAGTCGTCATCGAGGGCGGCGGCTACATCCTGACCAACGACCACGTGGTCGCCCCGGCCGTCCAGGACACGTCCGCGAAGCTGACCGTCGTCTTCACCGACGGCAAGCGTGCGATCGCCCAGATCGTCGGCCGCGACCCGAAGACCGACCTGGCCGTGATCAAGGTCCAGGTGGACAACCCGACCGTCCTCCAGTTCGGCAACTCGGACGACCTGGCGGTCGGCGACGCGGTCCTGGCCATCGGCTCCCCGCTGTCCCTGTCGAACACGGTCACCGAGGGCATCGTCAGCGCCCTGCACCGACCCGTGACGGCAGCCGGCGAGAACGGCGGCCCCCAGGTCACCTACGACGCGATCCAGACCGACGCGGCCATCAACCCCGGCAATTCGGGCGGCGCGCTGGTCGACTCGTCCGGCGCGCTGGTCGGCATCAACTCGTCCATCCGCACCGAGACCGGCGGCTCCGTGGGCCTGGGCTTCGCGATCTCCGGCAACTACGCGAGGAAGGTCTCGCAGTCCCTCATCCGGGACGGCCAGGTGAAGCACGCGGACATGAACGTCAACGTCCGCTCGGCCTCCGCCGAGACCGCCGAGGGCGCGCAGGTCGAGAACGTCGTAGAAGGAGGCGCGGCAGCCGCCGCCGGCATCCAGGAGAAGGACGTCATCACCCGGGTGGGCAACCGCATCGTGCGCAACGCCGCCGAGCTGACAGTTGCCGTACGAGACCATGAAATCGGACAGACAGTCCCGGTCGTCCTGGCCAGGGAGGGCCGAGAGCTCACCGTGCAGGTGACACTCAGGTCCGACTGACAGCTAGTCTGGCAACGGGCGGCAGTCGGCGGAGGTGACAGGCGAGTGTTCGACAACATCGGCTGGGTAGAGATTCTCGTCATCATAGTCGCGGGCCTGTTCATCCTGGGCCCCGAACGCCTACCCTCAGCCGCCGCGTGGGTGGGCAGGACCATCCGCCAGGTACGCGAATACGCGACCGGCGCGAGGGAACAGCTCAAGCAGGAGATGGGCCCGGAATTCGATCAGTTGCGCAAGCCCTTGGAAGACCTCCGGGAACTACGCAACTTCGACCCGAAACGCGCCATCACCAAACACCTGTGGGACGACGTGCCAAACGGCACGACAAAGCCCAACGGCTACTCGGGCCCAGGCCTGCACACGTCGCAGGGACCGACCGGAGCACGGGAACGGGAACGCGAACGCCCATTGCAACAAGGCGAACGCCCTCCTTACGACCCGGACGCAACCTGACAACAGCAGCAACTCCCCACGCTCCCGAGGCAGCAGCACGCACAAAGCCGCGCGCGTCGCACCGAGCAGCGGCGCGCGCAGCGCGCACACCGAGCGGTGGGCTGCGTGTCATCCCCGTATGGCCTGCCCGCAGGGAACCGCGCTTGTCCTGGTAGTGCAAGCACGCTTTTCGCTTGCGCTACCAGGACAAGGGTGGTTGTCTTTTGACCAGGTCATGCGGGGATGACACGACGCCCGAGTCCTGCTTTTGTGTACATCCTTGGCGGCCTGCCTGTCCGGCGAGGACGCTTGTAGCTCTTTGACTCAGCGCGATCGCGACCGCCTCAAGACCAAAAGATTAAAAGCGACGCTCGCCGCTTGGCAGGCCTCCGGGGAGGAAATGCCAAGGCGTCGTGTTCTCCCCGTATGGCCCAATGCCACTAACTTAAGCTTTCCGCTGGTCAGGGCCAGGTTCGTCCGCCGAACAGGCCGGATGACACTACGAAAGATTGTCCACTTAGGACATAGTTGCATCGCGCAGGCGCAGATCCCCAGGTCGCCTCTCGCCCCAACGAGTCCGGGATGGCCCGGATCCGGTCGAGCTGAACGTCCTCTGGATCGATCTGAGCTGTGAAAACGTGGCTAAAGTTAGTGGCATTGCCGTATGGCCTGGTCAAAGACCACCACACTTGTTCAGGGAGCGCAAGCGAAAAGCGTGCTTGCGCTCCCTGAACAAGCGCGGTTCCCTGCGGGCAGGCCATACGGGGAGAACACGAGGCCCCTTTGTGTGCTCGCGCAAGCCTTGGGCTGCGGTGCTCGCGCGGGCTGTTTGCTGGGTGCTTGCTTTTTCGGCCTATCGGCCGGCGGGGGAGACGCTCAGCAGTCGTCCGGCCAGGCCTCGGGACCGAACCGACAGCTTCGCTGCGACCGAAGTCAGCACCTGAGCCGCCGCTGACGTGGGCTCGGCGAGGACGATGGGTGTGCCCGAGTCGCCCTGTTCGCGGAGTCGTGGGTCCAACGGCACCTGGCCGAGCAGGGGCACCTCGGCGCCGACGGCCTGGGTCAGTGAAGCGGCGACTGCCTCGCCGCCTCCGGTGCCGAAGACGTCCATGCGGGAGCCGTCCGGCAGTTCGAGCCACGACATGTTCTCGATCACGCCTGCCACGCGCTGCCGCGTCTGCAACGCGATGGAGCCGGCGCGTTCCGCGACCTCCGCAGCGGCCTGCTGCGGCGTCGTGACGACCAGGATCTCCGCGTTGGGGACGAGTTGGGCCACCGAGATGGCCACGTCGCCGGTTCCCGGCGGCAGGTCGAGCAGCAGCACGTCCAGGTCGCCCCAGAAGACGTCCGCCAGGAACTGCTGCAAAGCCCGGTGCAGCATCGGGCCTCGCCACACGACCGGGGTGTTGCCCGGGGTGAACATGCCGATCGAGATCAGCTTCACGCCGTGCGCCTGGGGCGGCATCATCATCTTCTCGACCTGCGTGGGACCGGCGTCCGTGCCCAGCATCCGGGGGATCGAGTGGCCGTAGATGTCGGCGTCGAGCACGCCCACGGACAGGCCGCGCGCGGCCATCGCCACGGCCAGGTTCACGGTCACGCTGGACTTGCCGACGCCGCCCTTGCCCGAAGCCACGCAGTAGACCCGGGTCAGCGATCCCGGCTGTGCGAACGGGATGACCGGTTCCTCCGCCCCGCCCCGCAACGACTTCCGGAGTTCGGTCCGCTGGGCGTCGCTCATCACGTCCAGTGCCACGCGGACCGACGAGACGCCGTCGAGCGCGGACACGGCCGACGTCACGTCGGCGGTGATCTTGTCGCGCATCGGGCAGCCGGCCACGGTCAGGTAGACCTCGACGTCCACGACCCCGTCGGTGACCGACACCGACTTCACCATGCCGAGGTCGGTGATGGGCCGCCGGATTTCCGGGTCCTGCACGCCGGCCAGCGCCTGGCGCACGTCGTCAACGGTGGGAAGGGTCTGCGTCACTGGATCGCCTTCGATCGCCTACTGAGGAGAACGCCATGCTACGGCGGCGCGGCGTACCTCCAAGCTACCGGTTGGTCACCTCGAATTCGGGGCCAGCGCGAAGCCGGTCGAGTGCTTTCCGTAACATTGCTCTCCGTGCCGGAAACCGGAAGTGCCCGGTTGCCCACCCGAACCGAGCTCGGTGTGTGGCGATCCTTCCTCCGGGCCCATGCGCGGCTCACTCGGATCCTGGAAGCCGAACTGATCGCCGAGCAACGCCTATCGCTCGCGGCCTACGACGTCCTGGTGCAGCTCGCCGAGGCGCCGCAGTACCGACTGCGGATGACGGAGCTGGCGGACGCCGTGCTGCTGTCCCGCTCCGGCGTGACCAGACTGGTCGACCGGCTGGAGCGGGCGGGGCTCGTGCTGCGGGAACGCGCCGACGGGGACGGCCGGGGCGTGGTCGCGGTGCTCACCTCGCTCGGCCTCGACCGCCTGCGCATCGCGTCGGGCACCCACCTGACCGGGGTGGCGCGGCACTTCGCGGAGGCGTTCAGCCGGGCGGAGCTGGAGGAGTTCGGCCGCACCTGCGAGCGCCTGGCGACCGACGACCGCTAGCGCCTAGGACGGCACGTCGTCCCACCGGGGGTCGTCCTTCACCGACCGCCGGCGCTGCTCCCGGAACACCCGGTCCAGCTCGCTGCGCAGGTAGTCCCGCGTGGCGACCTCGCCGACGGCGATCCGCAACGCCGCCAGCTCCCGGGCCAGGTACTCGGTGTCGGCCTTGGTCTGGGCGGCCCGCGCCCGGTCCTCCTCCAGCGACACCCGGTCCCGGTCGTCCTGCCGGTTCTGGGCGAGCAGGATCAGCGGCGCGGCGTACGCGGCCTGCGTGGAGAACGCCAGGTTGAGCAGGATGAACGGGTACGGATCCCACCGCAGCGACACCGCGACCAGGTTCAGCGTGATCCACACGATCACGGTCAGCGTCTGCCAGAACAGGAACTTGCCGGTGCCGAGGAACCTGGCGAGCCGTTCGGAGAACCGCCCGAACGCCTCCCGATCCAGCTCGAACCGGAACCGGCCGGGCGTGCGCGGCTGGTCGAGCCGGCGGCGGGGCAGCAGCTCAGGCATGGGTCAGCCCCGTTTCCCGCCAGTTGTCCGGCAGCAGGTGGTCCAGCACGTCGTCCACGGTCACCGCGCCGAGCAGGTGGTCGGACTCGTCCACGACCGGCCCGCAGACCAGGTTGTAGGCGGCGAAGTACCTGGTCACGTCGCTCAGCGACGCGTCAGGCCCCAACTTCGCCAGGTCGAGGTCCAGCACACCCGCCACCAGGTCGGAAGGGGGCTCCCGCAACAGCCGCTGGATGTGCACGCAGCCGAGGTAGCGGCCGGTCGGCGTCGCGGTCGGCGGGCGGCACACGAACACCATGCTCGCCAGCGCGGGCGTGAGGTCCGGATTGCGCACGTGCGCCAACGCCTCCGCCACGGTCGCGTCCGGGGCCAGCACCACCGGCTCGGGCGTCATCAGCCCGCCCGCCGTGTCGAAGCTGTACTCCAGCAACCGCTTGACCGGCGCGGACTCCTCCGGCTCCATCAGCTCCAGCAGCCGGTCCTTGTCCACCTCGGGCAGCTCGGCGAGCAGGTCGGCGGCGTCGTCCGGGTCCATCGCCTCCAGCACGTCGGCGGCCCGCTCGTCGTCCAGGTGCGCCAACAGGTCCTTCTGGTCCTCTTCGCCCAGCTCCTCGATCACGTCCGCCAGCCGCTCGTCGTCCAGCGCCTCGGCCACCTCGTACCGCCGCTTCACGGGCAGGCTGTGCAGGGCCAGCGCGACGTCGGCGGCCCGCATCGTCTCGAAGACGGCGACCAGGTGCTGAGCGCCCTGCGGCTGCCCGGCGAGTTCCGTCACGGAGAGCCCGGACAGCTCCTCCCACCGCAGCACCTGCACCGGCCCGCGCCGCCCCAGCCGCCCGGTCCGCTCCCGCACGGCGACCCGCGTCATCCGCCAGTCCCGCGTCCGCGTCGGCTCCATGGCGGCGTCCACCAGCACGGCGCCGGTCCCGGAGTCCATCCGCACGCGGGCGTCCAGCAGCTCCCCGACCACCAGCACCTCGTTGGTGCGCTGGTGGAAGTGCCGCAGGTTGACCGACCCGGTGGCCAGCGTCACGGCGTTGGGCTCGATCGAGGTGACCCGCAGCATCGGCACGAAGATCCGCCGCCGGGTGGCCAGCTCCAGCACCAGCCCGAGCACTCGGGGCGGCTGCCGGTCCACGCGCAACCCGATGACCAGGTCACGCACCTTGCCGATGGATTCCCCGTCGGGCCCGAAAACGGGCAGTCCGGCGAGCTGAGCGGCGAAAACCCGGTTCACGGCGACCACGCCGTCAGGCTAGTCAACGGAAGGCCGCGCCGCCGCGCTCGACGGGTCGCGTGAGTCCACCGCCACCTCGAAACCCCGTCGCGGCCCGGTGCTGGGGCTAGGGTCGGTGCCGTGCGCAGCTACGACGTGGTGGACGTGTTCACCGACCAGGCCTTCACGGGCAACCAGCTCGCCGTCGTGCACGGTTGCGAGGATCTGACCGACGCGCAACTCCAGGCCATCGCCCGCGAGTTCGGCTACTCGGAGACGGCCTTCCCGCTGCCGCCGACCGATCCCGCCGCCGACTACCGGCTGCGCATCTTCTCCCCGCTCGGCGAGATGCCGTTCGCGGGGCACCCCAGCATCGGCACGGCCTGGCTGCTCGGCAGCACCGGCGCGCTGCCGCTCGGCCCGGTCACCCAGCAGACCGCCCGCGGCCTGCACCGGGTCGTCGTCGACGCGGATCGCGCCACGTTCTCCGGTGACGTGCCGACGGTCGGCGACTACCTCGACCCGGCGCCCCTGGTCAACGCGCTGGGCCTGTTCCTGTCCGATGTGGACGGACACGCGGAGGCCGGGGTCGCCGGCGCGGGCCTGGACTTCACGTTCCTCCCGGTCCGCGAGGACGCCGTCGCCCGCGCCCGCCCGTGCGCGGACCTGACCACGGTCGTCGCGACCCGGGGCCTGGTCCCGGTGTCCTACGCGGCGGGTGTCGCACACGTCCGGATGTTGCGCGCCACCGGCGGCGAGGACCCGGCCACCGGCTCCGCCGCGCTCGCGCTCGGGGTGTGGCTGGTCGACCGGGGGTTGCTCCCGCCGGAAGGCGAGCACGACTACACCGTCCACCAGGGCGCGGAGCTGAACCGACCGTCTACATTGGACTGCTCGGTCACCGCGGTCGGCGGCGTGGCGACGCACGTCAGCGTCGGCGGCCGGGTGGTGCCGGTGGCCGAAGGCCGGATCAGAGTCCCTTAGCGCTCAACGTCCGCGCGAAGCCCTCGCACACCGCGGCCATCTCGGCCTGACCCGCGTCGGTGCACCACAGCCAGTTGTCCACCGCCCGGTACACGGTCCACCGCCGCGCCCGCTCCGCGTCCAGCTCACCGATGTCGCACAACGCGGCGAACCGGTCCCGGAGGCCACGCGAGCCGTCCATCTCGGCCGCCCGGTTCCACAGCAACGGGATCACGCCGAACTCGCGGTCACCGCTGAGCGGCTTCGGGTCGATCATCAGCCACGGCTCACGCGTGCCCCGCAACACGTTGGCGTAGTGCAGGTCCTCGTTGACCAGCGTGTTCCCGGCCGTGGCGGCAAGGTCGCGGCCCAGCTCGTCGGCCATCTCGATGAAGTAGCCCGGCACGGGATTGCCCAGCTCCGCGTTGTCCTCGGCCAGGTCGTCCACCTCCACCCGCCGGAACTCGGGGCCGGCAGGCAGCCGAAGGCGCCGCAACAGCCCGCCCGTCACCTCCAGCGCCTCCTCCATGGAGGTGTCCAGCAGCGACCGGGTGTGGTCCAGCCGTTCCAGCAGCAGCGCGCCGTGCTCGTCGTCGTTGTCCAGCAGCCGCACCACGCCGGCGCCGTCCCACGCCTTGAGCGCCAACGGCTCCTGCCTGGTCTCGGTGTCCAGCCAGGTCAGCTTCAGCACGGCCGGGTGCCCGTCGGCCCGGCGCACCGGCAGCACGACGGCCACGTAGCCGTTCATCAGCCCGCCGTCGGGCGTGAGGTCCCAGCGCGCGCAGAACTTCGTGGCCAGCGCGGGCAGGGTCTCCCGCCACGCCAGGGCTTCCTCGCCGAGTTCGACGGCGAAGTCGGGCGGCACGGTGATCACGCGAACTCCCAGCGGTAGACCGACTCCCAGCGCGGCGTGGTGTTCAACCGCGCGGACCGCAGCGCCGCCGCGGTCTCCTCGTCCACGTCCACCAGCCGGGCGGTCGCGGTGACCTCGGCGAGGTGGGAGTGCGTCGACGGCGAGCGGACGGTGAGCACGCACGGCACGCCGTCCGCCAGGCCGGGCACCTCCTGCTCCGTCCCGCCGACCGCCACCAGCAGGGACTCGTCCCGCCACAGCGCCCACACCAGCCGGGCCGCGTGCCCGTCCGGCGCGACCCAGACGGCGGCGGCCTTGCGCAGCGCGTTGTCCAGCACCCGGGTGATCTCCACCGGTTCAGCCTGCCACGGACCTGTGAGTCGGGACTCACGAAATAGCGGGGGACCATCCCGCGTGCCACCCTTCGCACGACGAGAGTTACCGGTCGGTACGAGGAGGTACCCCAGTGGTCGACCAGCAGCGTCCCCGTCGCTCGTGTCTGGCCGTGCCCGGATCGAGCCAGAAGATGATCGACAAGGCCCGCACGCTGCCCGCGGACCAGGTCTTCCTGGACCTGGAGGACGCCTGCGCGCCGCTGGCCAAGCCGGGCGCGCGCAAGACCATCGTGGCCTCGCTCAACGAGGGCGACTGGGGCGACAAGGTCCGCGTGGTCCGCGTGAACGACTGGACCACCGAGTGGACCTACCGCGACGTCACCGAGGTCGTGGAGGGCGCGGGCGCGAACCTGGACTGCATCATGCTGCCCAAGGTGCAGACCGCGGAGCAGGTGCACGCGCTGGACCTGCTGCTCACCCAGATCGAGAAGACGATGGGCTACGAGGTCGGCCGGATCGGCATCGAGGCGCAGATCGAGAACGCCCTCGGCCTGACCAACGTCAACGCGATCGCCACCGCGTCCCCGCGCGTGGAGACCATCGTCTTCGGCCCGGCCGACTTCATGGCGTCGATCAACATGAAGACCCTGGTGGTCGGCGAGCAGCCGCCCGGCTACGACGTCGGCGACGCCTACCACTACATCTTGATGCAGATCCTGATGGCGGCGCGGGCCCACGACAAGCAGGCCATCGACGGCCCGTACCTGCAGATCCGCGACGTGGACGGGTTCAAGCGGGTGGCCGGCCGGTCGGCGGCGCTGGGCTTCGACGGCAAGTGGGTGCTGCACCCGGGCCAGATCGACGCGGCGAACGAGGTGTACAGCCCCAAGCAGGAGGACTACGACCACGCCGAGAACATCCTCGACGCCTACGACTACTTCACGTCCGAGGCGGGCGGGAAGCGCGGTGCGGTGATGCTCGGCGACGAGATGATCGACGAGGCGTCCCGCAAGATGGCGCTGGTCATCTCGTCCAAGGGCCGCGCGGCGGGCATGTCCCGCACCGACATCTGGTCGCCGCCCGAGCAGTGACGGTGGGTGCCGGTGGGGCCACCCAAGGGTGGCCTCGCCGGTGAGCATGCACACAAACCACCTCGCGGATTGGCGATCAAGGGGTGGTGCGTGTGCATGGTGACCCCCATGTCACGTTCCCGTAACGCGAGGCCCCGGATGCGCCTGTTCCGCCGTCGCCCCGCCGACGACCTGCTGGAGCGCAGCTTCCGCACCTGTCCCGGGTGCTCGGCGGAAGTCCACGTGTTCGCCGACGTGTGCCGGCACTGCGGCGGCACCTTGGAGCAGTTCGCGTCCTGACCGGCCCGAGCCGTCAGCGCGTGGTCGGGAAGTCGGTCACGACCACGTTGCCGGTCTTCACGACCCAGGCGACGAACACGAACCACAGCACGACGGCGATCACGCTGAGCAGCGTGAACACGGTCCCCAGCACGATCCCGGCAGTGGCCAGCCCCCGCCCGTCCTCGCCGGTCTGCTTGATCTGGTTGCGGGCGATGACCCCGAGCACGATGCCGGCCGGTGCGACCACGAACGCGCAGACCAGCGCGGCGATCGCGAGGCCGTTGGTGCGTCTGGGCGGCGGGTGGTAACCACCCTGCTGGTAGTAGCTCATCCGGGGCTCCCCTCTCGGCGGTGGGGGCACACGGTAACGGCTGTTTCGGTTCAGCGCGTGGCGATGAGCACCTTCGTGACGCGAACGCGCGTTAACCGGTCCATACTCGCCGGTAACCCGGAGCTACGAAGGGATTGAGTGCGATGGCGCGCCTGGCCCAGACCGCTGGACTCACCGATATCCAGGAGGAGATCCTCGCGACGGTCCGCTCCTTCGTGGACAAGGAGATCATCCCGCACGCGCAGGCGCTGGAACACGGCGACACGTACCCGGCGGACATCGTCGAGGGCATGAAGGAGATGGGCCTGTTCGGGCTCACCATCCCCGAGGAGTTCGGCGGCCTCGGCGAGTCGCTGCTGACCTACGCCCTGGTGGTCGAGCAGATCGCCCGAGGCTGGATGTCCGTCTCCGGCGTGATCAACACGCACTTCATCGTGGCCCACATGCTCAAGCAGCACGGCACCCCGGAGCAGCAGCAGAAGTACCTGCCCCGCATGGCGACCGGCGAGGTGCGAGGCTCGTTCTCGATGTCGGAACCCGAACTGGGCTCCGACGTGGCCGCCATCCGCACCCGCGCGGCGAAGGAGGGCGACGGCTACGTCATCAACGGCCAGAAGATGTGGCTGACCAACGGCGGCACGTCCAACCTGACCGCCGTGCTGGTGAAGACCGACGAGGGCGCGGCGAAACCGCATCAGAACCTGACCACGTTCCTGGTGGAGAAGCCCGAGGGCTACGGCGAGGTCCTGCCGGGCCTCACCATCCCGGGCAAGATCGACAAAATGGGCTACAAGGGCGTGGACACCACGGAGATGGTGTTCGACGGCTTTAAGATCGAGGCCGACCAGATCCTCGGCGGCGCCTCGGGACAGGGCTTCCGCCACATGATGGACGGCGTCGAAGTAGGCCGGGTCAACGTGGCGGCCAGGGCGTGCGGCATCGCGCTGCGCTCGTTCGAACTGGCCATCGAGTACGCACAACAGCGCCGCACCTTCGGCAAGGCGATCGCCGACCACCAGGCCATCGCGTTCAAACTGGCGGAGATGGCGACCAAGGTGGAGGCGGCCCACCTGATGATGGTGAATGCGGCCCGCCTGAAGGACTCGGGCGCCCGCAACGACGTAGAGGCAGGCATGGCGAAACTGATCGCCTCCGAGTACTGCGCCGAGGTAACCCAGGAAGCCTTCCGCATCCACGGCGGCTACGGCTACTCGAAGGAGTACGAGATCGAACGCCTGATGCGAGAAGCCCCGTTCCTGCTCATCGGCGAGGGCACGAGCGAAATCCAGAAAACCATCATCAGCCGAGGCCTACTCCGCGACTACCAGTCCCGAGGCTGACAGACCAAGACCACCGCCCCTTCGCAGTGGCGCGCGCAGCGCGCACACCCCCGGGTGGGCTGCGTGTCATCCCCGTATGGCCTGCCCGCAGGGCAACCGCGCTTGGGTGGGGAGTGCAAGCACGCTTTCCGCTTGCGCTCCCCACCCAAGGGTGGTGGTCTTTGACCAGGCCATACGGGGATGACACGACGCCCGAGTCCTGCTTTTGTGATCATCCTTGGCGGCCAGCCCAGCGGCGAGCGTCGCTCTTCGTCACGAGCCAGCGAGCACGCTCGAACGCTCTTCAACCACACCCAAGCCCTCACCCACCCGCACCCAAACCTTCACCCATCCGCCACACCACCCCACCCACAAGCACCCCGCTTACCCACCCCAACCACCCACCCCACCCCTTCAGCATCGGCCAATCGAGGTCACGGAAGCGTTGAGTTCCGCGTCACCCGTTTCGCGCTGTTCGCCCGCTGTTGGCAGGATGGGGGGTGATCAGCAGAAGAGGTGGTCACCGTGACGAGTTCCTTCTCCGGCCAGAACCGACCCGGTATGCCGCCGCGCCTGCCCACACCCCCCAGCGGCTGGCCGATCGGGTCCTACGGCACCTACGAGGAAGCGCAACGGGCCGTCGACTTCCTCGCCGACGACGACTTCCCGGTCCAGGAGGTCACCATCGTCGGCGTAGACCTGATGCTCGTGGAACGGGTCACCGGCCGCCTGACCTGGGGCCGAGTCCTGGGCACCGGGGCCGCGTCGGGCGCGTGGTTCGGCTTGTTCGTGGGTGTGCTGCTGTCCCTGTTCAACACCAACACCGGGGCCAGCTTCGGACCCATCCTGGTCGGCCTGGTCGTAGGCATCGGGTTCGGCCTGATCTTCGCGGCCGTCGGCTACGGCTCCGCGCGCGGCAAACGGGACTTCCAGTCGGCCAGCCAGCTTGTCGCCGGGCGATACGACGTGCTCTGCCAGCCACGCAGCGCCGAACGCGGTCGGGACCTGCTGGCCAAGCTCGCCATGCGCCCCACTGACGCCCCGAAAGACTGACCCAGAACCGACCCAGAACCGACCCCGCGCGGCTGGCCCCCAACCGCGGCCCCAACCGCGGCCCCAGCCGCGATCCCCTAACCGAGCCCCCCGAAGCCCCCCGAAAGAGCAACCCGCACCCCCGCCAACCCGAAAGATCCGCCCGACCTCCCCGAAGTCCGGAGGTTTCACGGAAGTGATCACCGGGTAGAGCCGTTCCGGGCTTCGGTGGTTGCGGCACCTGATCACCGGGCCTACGTTCGTCCCACCGGTCGGCCCACGGCTGACCGGCGGGGCACGACGAGGTGCCGGGCGCTGCGGTCTGGCTCCTCCGTTGTCGGGAAGGGAGGCAGGGCCGATGAAGCGCTCAGGTCATCGGTTGGCCGCCGCCGGGAGCGCCGCGCTGGTCGCGGCGTCCGTGCTGGCGGGGTGCGGCTCGGGTGACGGCGGGATCACCATCAACGTCTACAAGTACCCGCAGGAGAACTTCCAGAAGATCGTCGACGGGTGCAACGAACAGGCCGACGGCTACCGGATCGTCTACCACAAACTGCCCCGCGAGGCGGACGGGCAGCGGGAGCAGATGGTCCGCCGGCTCGCCGCCGAGGACACCGGCATGGACGTCCTGGCGCTCGACGTGACGTGGACCGCCGAACTGGCCAAGGCCGGGTGGATCAAGGAATTCACCGGCTCGGCCAGGTCGCAGGTCGAGAACGGCACGCTTGAGACGCCCCTGAACACCGCCCGCTACGAGGGCAAGCTGTACGGCGCGCCGGACAACACCAACGTCCAACTCCTGTGGTACCGCAGCGACCTGGTGCCCACTCCGCCGAAGACCTGGGACGAGATGATCGCCCTCGGCACCCAGCTCAAGCAGCAGAACAAGCCCGGCCTGGTCGAGGCGCAGGGCAAGCAGTACGAGGGCCTGGTCGTGCTGTTCAACACCCTGGTCAACTCCGCGGGCGGCCAGATCCTGGACGAGAACGGCACCAAGGCCATCGTGGACGACAAAGCCGTGCAGGCCTTGGAGGTGCTGAAGAAGTTCGCCACGTCCGAAGTGGCCGACCCGTCGTTCTCGAACTTCGCCGAGGACGACGCGCGGCTGGCCATGGAGGGCGGCAAGGCCGCGTTCATGCTCAACTGGCCCTACGTCTACGCGGCGGCGCAGAAGCTGCCGGAGTTCGCGCCGAACTTCAAGTGGGCGCCCTACCCGTCGATCGACGGCGGCGACGCCAAGGTCACCGTGGGCGGCATCAACTACGCGGTGAGCGCGTTCACCGAGCACTCCGAGCAGTCGTTCGACGCGGTGATGTGCTTGCGCAGCGCGGAGAACCAGAAGTTCGCGGCCATCAACGACGGCGTGCCGCCGACCATCGAGTCGGTGTACGAGGACCCGGAGATGGCCAAGCCGTACCCGATGAAGGACGTGATCCTGGAGACGCTGAAGAACGCGAGCGTCCGCCCGCGCACCCCGGCGTACCAGAACGTCTCGACGGTGATCTCCACGATCCTGTCGCCGCCCGCGGACATCGACCCCCGACCCACCGCCGACCGGCTGCGCGCCGAACTGCAGGACGCGCTCGACTCGAAGGGGGTGCTGCCGTGAGCCACGCACTGACCGAGGAGACCGACCAGGTCCCCCCGAAGCCGGACGCCAAGGCGAAGGCCGCGCTGTCCGAGGGCAAGAAGGCCGAGCGCCGGCTGGGCCTGCTGCTCTGCGCGCCGGCGGTCATCGTGATGGCGGCGGTCGCGGGCTGGCCGATCATCTACTCGCTCTGGCTGTCCCTCCAGCGCTACGACCTCAAGTTCCCGGACCGGCAGGAATTCGTCGGCCTGGACAACTACGTCACCGTGCTGACCAACCCGTACTGGTGGAACGCCATGTGGATCACCATCGTGATCACCGTGGTGTCCGTGGTGATCGAGTTGGTGCTGGGCATGGCACTGGCCCTGATCATGCACCGCACGCTGGTCGGCCGCGGCATCGTCCGCACGTCGACGCTCATCCCGTACGGCATCGTCACGGTGGTCGCCGCGTTCTCCTGGCGCTACGCGTGGACGCCGGGCACCGGCTACCTGGCCGAGACCATCGCGGGCGGCGACCCGGTGCTGACGCAGAAGATCCCGGCGCTGATGGTGGTCATCCTCGCCGAGGTCTGGAAGACCACGCCGTTCATGGCGCTGCTGCTGATGGCGGGCCTCGCGCTGGTGCCGGACGACCTGCTCAAGGCCGCGGCGATGGACGGCGCGAACGCGTGGCAGCGGTTCACCAAGGTCATGGTGCCGGTGATGAAGCCCGCGATCCTGGTCGCGCTGCTGTTCCGCACGCTCGACGCGTTCCGCATCTTCGACAACCTGTTCGTGCTGACCGGCGGCTCGCAGGGCACCACGTCGGTGTCGATGGTGACCTACAACAACCTGATCAAGGGCCTCAACCTGGGCATCGGCTCCACCATGTCGGTGCTGATCTTCATCGCGGTCGCCCTGATCGCGCTCATCTTCATCAAGCTGTTCGGCACCGCTGCCCCCGGCAGCGACAACGGGAGGCGCTGATGGCCGGCATCGGTGGCGCCGTGACCACGGGCCGCAAAGCCCGCTGGACGGTGCTCAACATCCTCGTCGTGGCGTACGCGCTGTTCCCGGTGCTGTGGATCGTGTCGCTGTCGTTCAAGACCAAGGCCACCCTCGCGGACGGCAACTTCATCCCGCGCGAGTGGACCCTGGACAACTACACCGCGATCTTCGCCACCACGGAGTTCGTGCGGGCGCTGGTGAACTCGATCGGCATCGCGATCATCGCCACCGCCATCGCGGTGGTGTTCGGCACGATGGCCGCGTACGCGATCGCCCGGCTGGACTTCCCCGGCAAGCGCGTGCTGGTCGGGATCTCCCTGCTGGTGTCGATGTTCCCGCAGATCTCGCTGATCTCGCCGCTGTTCGAGATCGAGCGGACGCTCGGGCTGTTCGACACCTGGCCGGGCCTGATCCTGCCCTACATCACGTTCGGGCTGCCGCTGGCGATCTACACGCTGTCGGCGTTCTTCCGGGAGATCCCGTGGGAGCTGGAGAAGGCGGCGAAGATGGACGGCGCGACGCCCGGCCAGGCGTTCCGCCGGGTGATCGCGCCGCTGGCCGCGCCGGGCGTGTTCACCACGGCCATCCTGGTGTTCATCTTCTGCTGGAACGACTTCCTGTTCGCGATCTCGCTGACCTCCACCGAGAACTCGCGCACGGTCCCGGTGGCGCTGTCGTTCTTCACCGGCAGCTCCCAGTTCGAGGACCCGACCGGGTCGATCGCCGCGGCGGCCGTGGTGATCACCATCCCGATCATCCTGTTCGTGTTGTTCTTCCAGCGTCGGATCGTCGCCGGGTTGACCTCCGGCGCCGTCAAGGGGTGAAGCAATGGCCGAGATCGTGCTGGACAAGGTGAGCAAGCAGTACCCCGATGGCGCAGTGGCCGTGCGGGACGTGGACATCGAGATCGCCGACGGCGAGTTCATCATCCTGGTGGGCCCGTCCGGCTGCGGGAAGTCCACGACGTTGAACATGATCGCCGGCTTGGAGGACATCACCGCCGGCGAGCTGCGCATCGGCGGCGAGCGCGTCAACGAGCGCGCGCCCAAGGACCGGGACATCGCGATGGTGTTCCAGTCCTACGCGCTGTACCCGCACATGACGGTGAAGGAGAACATGGCCTTCCCGCTGCGGCTGGCGAAGGTGGACGACGCGACGGTGGAGAAGAAGGTCCGGGACGCGGCGGAGATCCTCGACCTCATCCAGCACCTGGACCGCAAGCCGGCCAACCTGTCCGGCGGCCAGCGGCAGCGGGTCGCGATGGGGCGGGCGATCGTGCGCAGCCCCAAGGCGTTCCTGATGGACGAGCCGCTGTCCAACCTGGACGCCAAGCTGCGCGTGCAGATGCGGACGTCGGTGTCCCGGCTGCAGAAGCAGCTCGGCACCACCACCGTGTACGTGACGCACGACCAGACCGAGGCGATGACGCTCGGCGACCGGGTCGTGGTGATGCGCGGCGGCGCGGTGCAGCAGATGGGCGCGCCGCAGTACCTGTACGACCACCCGGCGAACCTGTTCGTCGCGGGGTTCATCGGCTCGCCGTCGATGAACTTCGTGCCGGCCGGGCTGGAAGGCGGGACGCTGCGCTCGCCGTTGGGCGACATCCCGCTCACCGACCGGGTGCGGGGGCTGCTGGCCGCCGCGGACGCGCCCCGCGAGGTGATCGTGGGCCTGCGGCCCGAGCACTTCGAGGACGCCCGGCTGGTGGACGAGTCGGTGCGGTCCGGCGGCGTCACGTTCACCAGCCACGTGGACGTGCTGGAGTCGATGGGCTCGGACAAGTTCGCGTACTTCAGCCTGTCGGGCGAACAGGCCACGTCGGCGGAACTCGCCGAACTGGCCGCCGACGCGGGCTCGGCCGACGTGCCCGGCGACGGCGTGTCGCTGGTGACGAGGCTGTCCGCGGCGTCCACCGCCACCGAGGGCGAGCAGGCCGAGATCTGGTTCGACGCCGACAAGGTGCAGCTCTTCGACCCCGGCACCGGACGCAACCTCACGTATTCCGGGGATTGAGCGGTTTCGGGGGCCATCCGACCGGCGCGGATGGCCCCCATTTGTCCTACGTCACGCGGAGTTACTGACCAGCCGGGACCATCGGTCGGACCGAACTCCATAGGCCATTCAGCGCAGCAAACGCGCAGTTCACCGCTTTCGTGCGGCGCTCGCTCCGGTCCATCTCCACCCTGGTCGAAGGCGGGGATAACCCCGAACAACGGCGTCGGGGCAGGGGAGACCGCCGAGCACAGAAGAGAGCGCGCGATGGGGATTCTTGACGGAAAAGCAGTCGTGATCACCGGTGCGGGGCGTGGGTTGGGAGAGGCCTACGCGATGCACGCGGCGCAGGCCGGTGCCGCGGTGGTGGTCAACGATGTCGATGCCGACCTCGCCGAACAAGTCGCGGAGCACATCCGGGGGTACGGCGGGCGGGCGGTGGCCAGCACCCACACGGTCGCTGACCCGACCGAGGCGGAGAAGATCGTCGGAATGTGCGTGACGGAGTTCGGCAGGCTGGACGGCTTGGTGAACAACGCCGGGTTGAACTACGAGACCCAGCCGTGGGAGGACGATCCCGACTCGGTGCGCCGAACGGTCGAAGTGAATCTGCTGGGTGTCATATACACCGGAATGGCCGCCATGCGGGTGATGCGTGAACAAGGCGGCGGTTCCATCGTGAACATTTCGTCCGGAGCGTTCTTCGGTCAGCGCAAACTGGCGACCTATGCGGCGACCAAGGGCGCCGTGGCGTCGTTGAGCACGTCCTGGGCGTTGGACCTGGAAGCCGAGGGCATCCGGGTCAACGCGGTCTGCCCGGTGGCCCACACCCGCATGGTGTGGAAGTCCGAGCGGTCACTGCGGGCGATCCCCGCCGACCGCACCCCCGGCAAGGTCGCGCCGCTGGTGCTGTTCCTGCTCAGCGACGCCGCCGAGGGCATCACCGGCCAGATCGTCCGGTGCAACGGCCGGCAGTTGCACCTCGTCGGGCACCCGTACTTCAAGCAGCCGATCCTGGAGAGCGACACCTGGGACACGACCTCGGTGAAGCGCGCCTTCGACGGCGTCCTGCAGGCCCACTTGGAACCGTTCGGACTGGAGAAGCGCATGCCGCCCCGGCTGCGCGAGTTGGTGGAGCCCGGCCAGACGGCCTGATCCGGGGCACGGGAAGTGTTGTCGGCTACCCCTGGGCGACACTTCCCGACCGGTGACTCCGCGGGCCGGTTTCGGCGCGATTCCCGCGTGTTCACTCAGTTGGGTGATCGCAGAATTGTCGTACCCCCCTGCCACCATCAATTCATGGGTACGCGCAAACCGAGGGTCACAGATTGGCGGCTGGTGGTGCAGTCGCGGTTGGACCGTGTCCGGGCGGATCTGGCCGCGCTGGGGCCGCCCGATCCGCTCGATCCGGAGAGTGCGCAGTGGCGTGCGGTGGCCGAGCAGGAGGCGGCCGTGGTCGAGGACATGATCACCCGGGAGGAGCCGCGGTGGCGTGCGGTGGCCTCGTGGTGGTCCGGGTGGCACATCGAGCGGGCGTGGCGGTCGCTGCACGAGGCCGAGATCGCCGTGGTGGCGGCGGGGAGCGGCTTCCTGGGGCGGTTACCCGGGTTGCGCGCGCGGGTCGCCGAGAACCTGGACGAGGACGATCCGCGTCGGCGCGCGTTGGAGGAGCTGCGGCCGGGCGAGTTCCCGTTGGCGATCGAGCGGGAGCTGGTGGTCGACGCGTTGCGGGCGGCGTTCGACCGGTCCGACTTCGCGCACGTCGGGTCTCGTGCGCTGCGGAACAAGCTGATCGCCGCGTCGGTGGTGTTGTTCGCGGTCAACACCCTGTTGGGGATCATCGGGCTGGCGAAACCGGGGCTGATCCCGATGTGCGTGGGGTCGGAACGGCTGCCGACGGTGTGCCCGTCGGGGAAGGCCGCGGCCGGCGCGGACGTGTGGCTGATCCAGGTGCTCGGGGCGTTCGGGGCGATCCTCTCGGCCGTCGTCCTGCTCCTGCGGCGGCGGCCCAGCCTCTCGCCGTACGTGATGATCGGGTACCAGGCCACGATCAAGATCCTGTTGGGTGCGGCGCTCGCGGTCATCGGCATCCTCGCGTTGGGTGCGGGGGTCACCACCGGGTTGATCGGGGTGGCTTCGCAGGCGGCGTTGTTGCTGTGGGCGGTGATCCTCGGGTACTCGCAGCAGGTGGCCACGCGCTTGCTGGACAGTTATGCCGATCGGGTGATGGATCAGGCTCGTCCATTGCCCAGATTGGAGGGGCAGCGATAGCGAATCGGTTCGTCGGTGGTCTTCGCTCGGGCGCGTGATCCCTCTGCGGTGTCGCTGTCGCGTGAATCCGATCGCGGCTACAGGTGATCCCGGTGGCTGGTGGTTGCTGTGGCCGGCGGGCTGTTGTGGCTGGTGGTTGCTGTAACTGGTGGTTGCTGTGGCTGGTGGTCGCTTTGTCGGTCAGCGGTAGATGAGGCCGGAGAGGCGCATGGCCAGTTTGCGGCGTACTACGGGCAGCGTGCCCAGGGCTCGTAGCACCGCGTTGCGGATCGGCCTCAGCTTGCGGTCGGCGGTCGCCAGGCGGGTCAGGCGGTCGGCGAAGGTGACGACCTGTTCGGCGACGGGCCTGCGGGTGGCCTCGTAGGTGTCGAGGGGCTGCTTGTCGCCGCGCAGCGCGTCGGCCAGGGCGTTGCCCAGTTGGACGCCGTCCTGGATGCCGGTGTTCATGCCCTGCCCGCCGGCGGGGGAGTGGACGTGCGCGGAGTCGCCGGCGAGGAGCACCCGACCTTCGCGGTAGGCCGAGGCGACCCGGTGGTGCACGCGGAACCGGGAACCCCAGACGACCTCGTGCACCTGTGCCTTGGTCCGCTCGGGGCCCCGGGTGTCCAGCAGGTGTTGGACGAAGTCGGTCGTCGGGTGTTCGGGGGCCTCGTCCACCGTGGCGACGATCCGGTGCACGCCGCCGGGCAGTGGCGCCACCACGACCATGCCCGCCGGGGAGAAGTACAGGATCACCTCGTCGGCGGGGAGGTCTCCGGTGAGGCGGACGTCGGCGAGGCTGAACGACTCGGCGTAGGTGCCGCCGGCGAAGCCGATGCCGGCCTGTTCGCGCACGGTGCTGTGCATGCCGTCCGCGCCGACCAGGTATGCCGCCCGGACGGTCTCGCCGTTGTCCAGGGTCGCCGTCACGCCCGACCGGTCCTGGATCAGCGTGGTGAGCGTCCGAGGGCGCAGGACCGTGCCGCCCAACGCGGTGAACCGGGCGAGCAGGGCTGCCTCGGTCTGCGCCTGGGACACCAGCAGCGTGTACGGGTACGCGGTCGACAGGTCGGTGAACCCGATCGGCAGCAGCACCCGGTCGCGGTCGCGGATGGTGAAGCGGCGGGCGTGGATGCCCTGGTCCACCAGGATGTCCGCGACACCCAGGGGTGCCAGCACCTCCAGCGTGCGGGCGTGGACGACGGCCGCACGGGACGTGTTCGCGCCCTCCGCCTGGTTGTCGATCACGGTCACCGCCACGCCGGACCGGGCGAGTGCGGTCGCGGTGGCGAGTCCGGCCGGGCCGGCTCCGACCACCAGCACGTCGGTCGTGGTCATCAGGTCCTCCTTCGAAGTCAACGGGTGTTGACTTCGAAGTTAGGGCCATGTCGACGGCCTTGTCAACGCTTGTTGGCCAACAAGCGTTGACAAGGCGTCGGGCAGTGGGTGCTAGCTGCGGCGGGACGTGCGGATGGCGTCGATCACAGTGGAGTCCCAGCGGTGGGTGCGGATGAGCCGGTAGCGCTCCGCCGCCACCCACATGTAGGCCTCGGTCTCGGTGCGGTCGCCGATCAGGTCGGCCTGGCGCAGCATGTCGACCACGGGCACGTACTCCTCCTGGTACCAGCGCAGGGCCACGGTCGGGCGGTCCAGGAAGGCGCCCTCGTCCTGCATCAGGCGGAACCCCCAGGCTTCGACGTGCTCGCCCAGTTCGGCGTAGTCCCACGGGTCGGAGAGCAGCACCGCCGCGCGGGCCTCGCCGGACAGCGGCACGCGTTCCAGGAACAGCCGCCGGTAGTCCTTGACGATCAGGTCGCCCCGGTGGCGGATGCCGTGCGCGTCGATGCGGGTCACGATCTCCGTCACGTAGGCGTCGATGACGGCCAGGCCGAGGGCGTGGGCGACGGACACGCGGTGGTGGCCGTCGTGGACGAAGTGCAGGTCACCGACCCGGTAGACCTCGATCGGCGGCACGGCCTCGCCCCGGCGGGCGGCCAGCGCCAACCGCTGCCACCGCTCGCGCACCCGCGCGGACGTGGGCCGGAAGCGCCGGTCGAAGTCGCGGGTGCGGTCGACGCTGCCCACGATCGAGTCCAGCCGGATGGTCTGGAGCCCCCGCCGCCGTTCGCTGAGATACCCCAGCGCCTCCACCACCTCGTGGAACGGCAGCATGATGTTCACGTCGTCCGGCTCGCGACGCAGCCACGTCGCCAGCCGGGACAGCACCTGCCGGCGACGGGCCCGCAGGAAGTCGTTCTCCGCGTCGGCGGCGGGGAACCCGGTGTCACGACGCATCGCCGTCCTCCTCTCGCCTCGACCCGGACCCGCCGGAAGCCCGCTCCCGCCGGTCCGGGGCCTGTTCCGGCACGTCCAGCACCTGGTAGCCGACCACGTTGACCACCCGGGTCCGCCCTAGCCGCCGGTCGGGTCTGGGCGTGCCGTGCGGGTGGATGTGCCCGTGCAGCAGCAGTGAGGGGTGCAGCCGGCGCACCGCCTCGTGCAGGCACGCGAAGCCCCGGTGGGGCGGGTCCGGCTCATCACCGCAGTCCAGCGGTGGTGAGTGGGTCAGGAGGAGGTCCACCGCCCGGCCGTCGCGCAGCCTCCGCCACGCCGCCAGCCGCACGACCCGGCGCATCCGCCGGGCCTGCTGGCGCTCGGTCCACTGGTTCGGCCCGGCGTTGTAGCGGATCGAGCCGCCCAGCCCGGCGATCCGCAGGCCCGCCACGTCCACCACCCGCCCGTCGGCGTTCACCCCGCCCGCCGGGCCCGGCCACCGGGACGGGATACCCGCCTTCGTCCACAGCCCGCGCACGTTCGCGTAGCCGGTCAGGTCGGCGTCGTGGTTGCCCGGCACGAACACGCACGGCCGGTCCAGCGCCGAGGACAGGAACTCCAGGTAGTCGAACGGCAGGTCACCCGCCGCGACGATCAGGTCGACCTCGTGCCGCCGCACCTGTTCGGTCCACAGCCGCTCGACCACCTCGTCCGCCACCGCGAGCACCTTCGGCATCCATCGAGCCTAAAGCCACTCGCGGCGGGCTACCCGTCGCCAGTGAAAGGGTGAAATGCGGGATTCCCCTGCTGCCGCACGGCAAAAATCGGACTAGCGTCCTGAGGGTGCTCGCCGAGCTGTTCCTCGACGCGGCCCGCGTCTGCCAGGACTACAGTCCGCTCACCCACACCCTGCTGGTGTCGGCGGCGGACGATCTGGTGCGCGGCGGCGTCACCGCGCAGGTGATGGCAGGCGCCGAATGCGACCGGAAGAGCACCGTGCCCGGCCTGCGGTTCGCCAGCGCCCTGCACCGCCTGGTGCTGGAGGGCCGCGCGCCCGGCCTGGCCAAGCACTACCCGACCGCCGGCGGCCAGCCGCACCTGCACACCCTGTGGGACGACGCCCTGCCCGTGCTGCGCGAGCACACCGACGACCTGCGGGCACTGGTCAGCTCGACCGTCATGCAGACCAACGAGCCGGGCCGCAACGCGCCGCTGTTCGGCGGCCTCCAGACGGCGACGCACCTGGCGGCGGGCGTGGTCGGCAGGCGCACGACGTTCCCGGTGCGGCTGCTGGAGGTAGGCGCGTCAGGCGGCCTGAACCTGCGCCCGCACCGCGTCGCGTACCGGGCCGGCGACGAGGTGTTCGGCGACGCGGGCAGCCCGTTCGCGCTCGACACGCAGTGGACCGGCCGGCCACCCGTCGACCTGTCGCACAATCTCCGCCTGGTCCGCCGGGCAGGCTGCGACCTCAACCCGGTCGACGTGTCCACCGAGGACGGGCGGCTGCACCTGTCGTCGTTCGTGTGGGCCGACCAGACCTGGCGGTGGGAACGCCTCCGCGCCGCCCTGGACCTGGCCCAACTCGACCCGGTGCCGGTCCAGCAGGCCACCGGTCCGGAGTGGCTGGCCGACCAACTGGCCCGCCCGGAACGCGACGTGCTGACGGTCGTGTGGCACTCGGTGGTGTGGCAGTACGTGTCGCCGGCCGACCGAGCCATGGGCCGCGCGATCCTGGCCGACGCGGCAGCCCGAGCGAAACCGATGGCGCCGCTCGCGCTCCTGGTCTTCGAGCCGCGGCGGGCTCACGAGGACGGCGGGTACGAGTTCCAGCTCTTGCTGAAGCTGTGGCCGAGCGGCATCTCACTGCGCCTGGGCTCGGGCGCGGGCCACGGCGTCCCCTTCACCTGGGACACCCAACCCTGGAACTAGACCCCGCCACACGCCACGAACCCACAACTCGCCGCGAACGCGCAACTCGCCGACCGAACCCGCAACTCGCCGACCCAACACGGCGACTGCCCGTCCGGAACCCACAACTCGCCGCGAACGCGCAACTCGCGCGCCGTGAACCCGCAACTCGCCGCGAACCCGCAACTCGCTCTCAGTCCGCGACTCGCCGCGAAAGCGCAACTCGCCCCAAATCCGCGACTCGCCAGCGGTGGAAGCGCTCTCACTCGGCGAGTTGGGGGTTCGCGGCGTCGGAGGCGTGTGTTCGAGGCGAAGGAACCGCGGCGCGCCCGGCCGAATAGGGGGCGGCCGTGGCGGGCACGTGTACCCAAGCGCGTTCGTCGACCTCCTTGCGCACCACGCGAACAGGACGGTAGTCGGCGGTTCGCAAGCCCTTGTACCCGTGTCGCACCACGGCCCGGTGCACGTCGTCCGACACGATCACCACCAGATCGGCCGCCGGCGACTGCCGCTGTGCCCGGTACAGCGCGGGGCTGTCCACGAGTCGGCACGCGGTGTTGAGGTCCGTCCCCACCCAGCCGTACGGGTCGCGCACCAAGTCGCCCGCGTGCACGGCCATCCGCAGTCGCACCCGCGAGGAAGCCGGCACCCGCCCCAGACCGAAGACGAGCAACTGCACCAACGGGTCCAGCAAGTCCACTTTGGACACCGACGGCGGCACGAGCAGGATCAGCCCGTCGCCCCGGTCCTCCACCACGAGTCGCCACCACGGCACGCCCGCCGCGCGGAAAGCCCGGCGCACCACGGTGTGCAGGGTTTCCCGCGCGCGCACCTGCGCGCGGTTGTCCAGCCGGCCGTAGCCGGCGATGTCGAACACCACGATCGAGCGGTGCAACGGGCCGCGCAGCCTGATGTCCATGTCCCCACCTCCGCGCAGGACGTGGGCCGGCCGGGCGTGATCTCCCCTAGTTGCCGTTCGCGATCAGCAGCGTCACCGTGGCGAGCCAGCCGATGAGGAACGCCAGGATCCAAAAGCGCAGGTTGGTCAGCATTCTGGTCATGTCGGAACATCCCGTCGGGGTCGGGGGGACTGGGGGCTACAGCCAGCGGTTCCGACGGAATATTCGGTAGAGCGTCAGGCAGGCGACCAGGATCACGGTGATCACCATGGGGTAGCCGTACTTCCAGCGCAGCTCCGGCATGAAGTCGAAGTTCATGCCGTACACGCCGACCACCATGGTCGGCACCGAGATGATCGCGACCCACGACGAGATCTTGCGCATGTCCGAGTTCTGCTGGAGCGTGATCTTCGCCAGCGTCGCGTTGACCAGCGTGGTCAGCAGCTCGTCGAAGTTGATCACGCGCTCGGACACCTCGGTGAGGTGGTCGTCGACGTCGCGGAAGTACGAGCGCACCTGCTCGGGGATCAGCGGCGTGTACCCCTCGGCGAGCCTGCGCAGCGGCACGGCCAGCGGCATCACCGCGCGGCGCAGTTCCAGCACCTCGCGCTTCATCAGGTAGATCTGGTCGGCGCTGACCCGGCTGCGCGGCGCGAACACCAGCGCTTCCATCTGGTCGATGTCGTCCTCGATGTGGTCCGTCACCTCGAGGTAGTTGTCGACCACGTGGTCGGCGATCGAGTACAGCACGGCGGCCGGGCCCACGCGCAGCTTCTCGGCGTCCTCCTCCAGCTCGCGGCGGACGGCGGCCAGGCCCGAGTGGTTGCCGTGCCGGACCGTGACCACGAAGTCGCGGCCGAGGAAGACCATGATCTCGCCGCTCTCCACGATCTCGTTGGCCGTGTCCGGGGACGCGTTCTGCACGTACCGCACGGTCTTGAGCACCATGAACAGCGTGTTGTCGTAACGCTCCAGCTTGGGCCGCTGGTGGGCGTGCACGGCGTCCTCGACGGCCAGCTCGTGCAGCCCGAACGTGTCCGCGACGCCCTGGATCTGCTCCTCGTCCGGCTCGTGCAGGCCGATCCAGACGAACCCGTCGCCGCGCTTGCGCACCTCGTCCACGGCGTCCGTGTGCGACCAGCGGCCGGGCAGGCGGGCACCGTCGACGTACACGCCGCAGTCGACCACGTACGCCGACAGCGGCACGGGGATGGGCACCGCCGGTCGGTCGCGATCGGGCACGCGGCCTCTCAGGCCGCCTAGCGAGGGCAAGCTGGGCACGGGTCCTCCAGGCAGGGGAGCGTCGACTTGCGGACCAAATGACGACGGCACGTCCCCGACCGGACAGCGCTGGGCCTAGCTGCGAAAAGCCGACCCTCCGCGGAGGACGCGCGAGGTACTCGCAGGATGGGGGTCATTACTCATCGGTAGCCCTCACCTCCTCGGGTCGGTCGTCCGTGGCGGTGGAGTCGCTCACAGACCAGTTGCCGAGGGTACTCCTCCCGCGTTCACACTGTCGTCCCGGTCATGAGGGTTCTCGATCACAAGCCCTCGACCACGAAGCCAACGGAGGCGTGCGGTGCAGTTCGGGCGTTACTACGAGGAGTTCGAGGTCGGCGCGGTCTACAAGCACTGGCCGGGGAAGACGGTCACCGAGTACGACGACCACCTGTTCTGCCTGCTGACCATGAACCACCACCCGCTGCACATGGACGCGCACTACGCGGCGGAGACCACCGACTTCGGCAGGAACGTGGTGGTCGGCAACTACATCTACTCGCTGCTGCTGGGCATGTCCGTGCCGGACGTGTCGGGCAAGGCGATCGCGAACCTGGAGGTCGAGTCGCTGCGGCACATCAAGCCCACTTTCCACGGCGACACCATCTACGGTGAGACCGAGGTGCTCGACAAGACCCCGTCGAAGTCGAAGGACGACCGCGGTGTCGTCTACGTGGAGACCCGCGGCTACAAGCAGGACGGCACGGTCGTCTGCGTGTTCCGCCGGAAGGTGATGGTGCCCAAGCGGTCCTACGGCGACAGCCGTGGTGGCGAGCAGCCGGGCCGCCCGGAGCCTTCCGCCGGCTGAGCCGCGAGGTGGGTGGAGCCGGCTGAGCCGCGAGTGGGGCGGAGCTAGCTGAGCCGCGAGTGGGTGGAGCCGGCTGGGCCGCGAATTTGGCGGAGACGGCTGAACCTCGGATCGGGTAGGAACGGCTGAACCGGAGTCGGACGAAGGAGTGACGTGACGTCGCTGGAGCTGGTGCGACAGAGACTGGCCCGGTTCGCCCAGCGGGAGGCGGACGGCTCCCCGCTCTACCAGCACCTGGGCGCGCACGCCGCCGACGATCCCGAGGTCGCCGGCCTGCTCACCGCCGCCCCGGAGCAATTCGCGCACGCGACCCTGCTCCTGGCGGCGGCGCACCGGCTGGTGCAGGCCGAGCCGTTCCACGAGCTGTCGAACTACTACCCGTCGCTGGGCGGCACGTACGGGGCGGACGAGCAGACCTGGCCGCTGTTCCGGTCCTTCGTGCTGGACCGGGCGGAGCGGATGCGGGCG
Organism: Actinosynnema sp. CS-041913; assembly: GCF_050942485.1. Classification (NCBI taxonomy): domain Bacteria; kingdom Bacillati; phylum Actinomycetota; class Actinomycetes; order Pseudonocardiales; family Pseudonocardiaceae; genus Actinosynnema; species Actinosynnema sp. CS-041913. The sequence goes on from NZ_CP192037.1 coordinate 978,658, forward strand.
CTCATCTCGTCCCGGCCCACCCAGACCAACGAGGTGGGCCGGGCCGCGCTGCTGTACCCGGCGATCGCGATGGTGAAGGGGCCGGTCGGGCTGCTGGAGGTGGGCTGCTCGGCCGGTCTGCTGCTGGGGCTCGACCAGTACGGGTACCGGTACCAGACCGAGCAGGCCGGGCCGCTGGCCGCCGGGCCGGCCAAGGCGGCGCTGGGGCTGCACTGCGCGCTGGAGCTGGCGCCGGGCGCGGACCTGCCCAAGATCCCCAAGTCGGTCAAGGTGGCGGCCAAGGTGGGCCTGGACCGCGCGCCCGCCGACCTGACCGACGAGGACACCTACGCGTGGCTGGAGGCGTGCGTCTGGGCCGACCAGCCGGAGCGGCTGCGGCTCTTCGGCGTGGCCGCGACCGTGCAGCGCAAGTCACCGCCCGAGTTCGTGCCCGGTGACGCCGTGGCCGACCTCGGCAAAGCCGCCGCGCGGCTGCCCACCGAGCTGCCGCTGGTGGTGCTGACCAGCAGCGTGCTGTCGTACGTGCCGGGCGGGGACTTCGTGCGGGCGCTGGCCGCGCTGGACCGCCCGGCGTGGTGGGTCAGCCACGACTCGTACGCCGAGGGCCTGGCGCACGTGCTGCCCGGCCGGGACGACCTGTCCGGTGGCGGGACGCTCGGGCTGGTGCGGTTCGAGGACGGCGAGGTGGTCTCGGCCAAGGCGCTCGCCAAGACCGGGCTGCACGGCCAGCGGCTGGTCTGGCTGCCCTGAACGGAGACTTGACCAGCCGTGAACAGGGCCTGAACATGCCTGGTGTCGCGCCACGATCGGGCGAAGCCGCTCACGTCCGGGGGAGCTGTCCCCACGCCCGGAGCGCCTCCCGGAGGCCCTCCGCGAGCGGAAGTGTGGCCAAGATCGCAGCCGTCGCCCACTGTGCGTCGACCGCGTCGTCCCCCGCTCGGAGCACACCGGATCGCACCTGGCAGGCGTAGTCGTAGATGTCGTAGAGGCCGTCTGCCGCCGGTCGGGTGACGTTCCCCAGCAACGCGCCCACTGTCACGGAGAGTCCTGTCTCCTCGCGGATTTCGCGCTCCACGGCCTGCTCATCACCCTCGCCGGGCTCGACTCGTCCACCTGGTACCGACCACCGTCCCTCACCTGGGGGATTCCTCCTCCGCACGAGTAGTAGTCGCCCGTTCGAGTCATGGACGACGCCGCCGACACAGCGGATCAAGGGAACGCGTTCGGCCGTCACGGTGACTCACGGTAGCCACCCCGGAACGGCGGTGCAGGCCGCTACCCCAGGTGCGGTACAAAACTCCCAAGGTGCCGCGCTGTGCGGTACAACGGTTTTCACTGGCGCCAAACGGGTGCGGGTAGCGAACGGGGTTGATCACCGTGAATCTGAAGAAGATTCTCACTTTCGCCGGGGTCGGCTTGCTCCTGTTCTTCCTCATCGCGGAGCCGCAGCAGGCGGCTCAGCTTGTGCAGAACATCCTGAGCACGCTGCGGGAAGCTGCTGAGGCGCTCATCACCTTCGTGAAACAATTGTTCTGAGTCGCCCGGCTCCTCCCTCCCTACGGCGAGAGGTCGAAGGCATGTTCGCACCACGTGACCCCGACGAGTACCTGCTCCCCACGGAGCGTCGGGTCATCCGGGTTCGCCGGCACTGGAGCAGCCTGCTCTGGGATCTCCTGGAGGCGGCGGCACTGCTCGCCGGCGCCATGATGATCTCGTACCTGCTGCCCGAGAACCTGGGCGTGGTCCAGAACATCCTCTGGTACGCGGCACTGTTCGTGCTGCTCAGGCTGGCCTACTTCGTCATGGAGTGGTGGGTCGAGCGCATCGTCGTCACCGACAAGAGGTTCATGATCTCCTCGGGGGTCTTCGAGACCAAGGTGGCCATGATGCCGATCAGCAAGGTCACCGACCTGACCTACGAGCGCACCGTGCTCGGACGCATGTTCGGCTTCGGCACCCTGGTCGTGGAGTCGGCGGGCCAGATCCAGGCGCTCAACCGGATCGAGTTCCTGCCCAACCCCGAGGAGGTCTACGACGCCATCTCGGAGTTGACCTTCGGTGACAAGAAGGCGCAGGCCGAGCGCTTCTCGATGATCAAGGCGCAGCGGGCGGCGCGCGGGAAGAAGATGGTGCCGTAGGTCAGACTGGGCGGGTGCGAATCGACCTGCACACCCACTCGACCGAGTCCGACGGCACCGACACGCCCGCGGAGCTGGTGGCCGCCGCGGCGGCCACCGGGCTGTCCGCTGTCGCGCTGACCGACCACGACACCGCTGCCGGCTGGGCCGAGGCGGCCTCCGCGCTGCCCGCCGGCCTGCGGCTGGTGCGCGGCGCCGAGCTGTCGTGCGCGTCCGACAACGGTCGAGGCAGGGTCATCACCGTCCACCTGTTGGCCTACCTCTACGACCCGACTTCGCCCGCGCTGGTCGAGGAGCAGTTGCGACTGCGCTTCGAACGGCGTCAGCGGCTGCGCACGATGGCGCTCCGCATGGTCGAGGACGGGTTCCCGATCGACCCGGACGAGCTGATGGCGGCCATGCCCGCCGACGCGCCGGCCGGACGCCCCCACCTGGCCATGGCGCTGATCCGGGCCGGCGTGGTGAGCACGGTGGACGAGGCGTTCGCCCGCTACCTGACCGGCGGGCGGTACTACGTGCCGCGCACCGACACCCCGGTGGCGAGGGCCATCGAGATGATCACCGAGGCGGGCGGGGTGACGGTGCTCGCGCACCCGTTCGCCTCCTCGCGCGGGCCGATCGTGGCGGACCCGGTGCTGGCGGACCTGGCGGGCCTGGGCCTGGCCGGTGTCGAGGTGGACCACCCCGACCACGACGCACCGACGCGGGACCGGCTGCGCGGGCTCGCGAGGGATCTCGGGCTGCTCGTGACGGGGTCTTCGGACTACCACGGGACCAACAAAACCGTGCGGCTCGGTGCGGAGACCACATCGCCTGATGTGTTGGACGCGATCGCCGACCGCGCGACGGGCTGCAAGGTGCTGGTCGGTTAGGCCACCCGTGTGAAGAGTCATCGGCCGGTTGCAGGCAGTGCCGGCGCTGTCGGTCCCCCTCGGTAGCTTGTGCCCGTGCAGGAACAGTTGGGGTTCGACTTCGGCGCCATGCCGAAGAAGCTGGTGCGGGTGACGCCGGCGAAGCTCGCCACGTGGGCGGACTGCCCGCGCCGCTTCCGCATGGCCTACCTCGACCGGCCGACCCCGCCGCGCGGCGGGGCGTGGGCGCACAACACGCTGGGCGCGGTGGTGCACAACGTGCTGAAGGCGCTGTTCGACCTGCCCGAGGCCAAGCGCACGCCCGACCAGGCCGTGGCGCTGCTGCACCGCCAGTGGAAGAACGACGGGTTCCGCGACGCCGAGCAGGCCGCCGGGTACCGGGGGCGCGCGGAGGGCTGGCTGAGGGACTACGTGGGCGAGCTGGACACGTCCATCGAGCCGGTCGGCATCGAGCGCTGGGTGTCCGCGCCGACCTCGAAGATCGTCGCGGAGGGCCGGGTCGACCGCATCGACCTGCGGGACGGCGAGCTGGTCATCGTGGACTACAAGACCGGGCGGCACGCGCTGACCGTGGACGACGCCCGCGGCTCGCAGGCGCTGGCCTTGTACGCGCTCGCGGCCCGGCGTACCTTGCGCAAGCCGTGCCACCGGGTGGAGCTGCACCACCTGCCCACCGGCACGGTCGCGGTGTGGGAGCACACCGAGGAGAGCCTGGGGCGGCACGTGTCGCGGGCGGAGGAGTCGGCGGACGAGCTGGGCCTGGCCGGCGACACCCTCGCGGCCGGCGGCGACCCGGAGATCCTGTTCCCGCCGCGCACCGGCAGGCAGTGCACGTGGTGCGACTTCCGCCGAAGCTGCCCGGAGGGGCAGCAGGCGGCCCCGACACTCGATCCGTGGGCTCTGCTCGCGCCGTAGGGAGATTTGTGACGAAGGTGGAGACCGAGCCTCGGGTGCTGCGGGTCTGGCGCGGTGTGAGCGGCGCCGTGGCCGTGGGTCTCGTGCTGTTGGCTTTGGCCCTCATCGGCGTGCAGGTCTACGCCGGCACACGAGACCTGCCCGGTCCGGGCGTGGACGTCGTTCTCTGGCACGTGCTGGCCGCCGCGCTGGCGGTGGTGGCGCAGGTCTTCGCCGACCGCCGCAGCCGCTGGCCCGCCGTCGCGTGCGGCCTGGCCGTGCTGGTGGTCGGCGCGATCACGCTGTGGCTGTTCTGGTGGGCCTAGCGCCTCGGGCACGGAGCCGGGAGTCAAGCGGTGAGCCAGGCTCGCCAGGTGGGCAGCAGGGTGGCCAGCAGCGCGTCGGGCGCCTCGACGTTCGGGGAGTGCATGACGCCCTTGAGCACGGCGAAATCCGCGTCCAGGCGTTCGGCCATGTCCCGCTGGCTCGGGGCGGACCACGCGTCGTCCAACTCGCCGCACACCACCAGGCAGGGCACGCCCTTGGTGCGCAGCGTCCGCGCCAGCTTGGCCACCAGGTCCGGCTCGGTGCGCAGCGAGTCGCCCATGCCGAGCAGGCCCGCGGTCGTCGAGCGCAGGAAACGCTCCCGGTGGAAGTCCTTCAGCTCCTGCGGCATCCGCGCCCACAGCGGGTGCAGGGCCGCGCGCACCTCGTTGAGCCGCTGTGACGCCTCGATGCCCTGCTCGCGCAAGGTGACCTCGCCGTAGTCGAGCGCGGTGCGGCGGTCGCCGGGCGGGAGTTCGGACGGGCCGGACGCCAGCAGGGTCAGGCCGGTGACCGGCGCGCCCGCCAGCACCGCGCCCCGGGCCACCAGGCCGCCGTACGAGTGCCCGAGGAGCAGCACCCGCCGGCCGTCCGCCGCCAGTTTCCCCACCAGTTCGGCCAGCGCCGCGCCCAGCGGGGCCGGGCGGTAGTCGGACTCGGCGGTCGGGCCAGGTGACTCGTACTGGCCGGGCAGGTCGATCGCCACGACCTCCAGGCCCGCGTCCGCGATCGGGTCGAGCAGCGGCGCGAAGTCCTCTTTCGAGCCGGTGTAGCCCGGTACGAGCAGTGCGGTCGCGCCCAAGCCCGCGCCCGCGGCCGGCGCGCGCAGCGCCGCGACGGGCCCGTACCGGCCTGGCAGGTCCACGCGCTCCGCGCGGTGCGGACTGAGCTGCGAGTACACGTCTCGCAGTGTGCCGCACGAAGCGCGGACGCGCGTGGGCGAGTTACCGCAGTGCGACCAGCGTGTCGCCGCGCTGCTCCAGCACGACGGGCCCCTCGGTGGCCAGCTCCACGGGGCCGTCGTAGCCGCCCCGGTCGACCGGGATCCGGCCGACCTCCGCGCCGCTGACCTGGTCGACGACCTGCAACGCGCCCTCGACCGGGATCAGGGCGCGGCCTGCGAGCGTCGTGCCCGGACCCTTCGACGGGGTGGACCACAGCGGGTTGAGGTCGACCAGGGACAGCGCGACCGTGCGCGACCCGGTGAACCAGTAGACGGCGGCCGTGCTGGTCATGGTCGGCACCACCCGGCCGGGCGGGTCGCCGCGCAGCTCGTCGGCGGACACCTCGACCGGGTACTCCGCGACCAACCCGCCGGTCTCCGTGTCGAACACGATGAGCTTGTCCGGCACCGCCACCGCGACCCGGTTGCCGGTCACCGCGACCACCCGAGCGCCCTTCTCGCCGATGATCACACTGCTGATCACCTGTGGCTCGTCGGACTTCTCCGGGTTCGGCTTGAGCACCGTGATGCGGTCGGACGGGTCCTGGTCGTAGCAGCGCTCGATCACCGCCGCCTTGCCGCCGGTCACCGCGAACGACCCGTACCGGCAGCCCGGCCGGGGCTGCTTGCCCGAGTTCACGATGGCGCGCAGCGTGCCGTACTCCAGCGACCGCACGAGGTCGTCCCGCCGGTACACCTCGAAGTACGTCTCACCGGTGGCGAGCACGTGCGAGCCCTCGTTGAGCAGCCGGGTGTCCAGGGCGGCGTCGCCGTTGCGCTGCGGTCCGCGCTTGCCGGACGCCGCGTCCAGCGTGGTCAGCTCCGAGCAGTTGGTGTCCTTGCGGTACAGCGCGAACACCCTGCCCCACGCCGTGCTCACCGTGCACAGCGGCCAGTCCCGGCTGTACTTCCAGCGCACGTCGCCGGTCAGCGCGTCCCGGCCGGTGACCTCGCCGCCGTCGCCGGTCACCACCACCGAGTCGAGGCTCACCGGGGTCCGCGTGGCGTTGCTGGGCGCACGCCACACCTCGGCCAGCGTCGGCGGCAGCACGGTCACCGGCGGCAGCGCCGCGACCTGGCTGGGACCGGTCTGCGAGACGGTGTTGCGGGCGTCGCTGAACACCCACACCAGGATGCCCGCCACCAGCACCGCGACGGTGACGAGCGCGAGGGCGAGGTAGTCGCCCCTGGTCCGCCACGTGCGGACCGGGCCGACGGGTTCGTCGTCCCGCGCTTCGGAGCCGGGCTCCGCCAGGACGTCCTCGGTGTCGACGGCGGACTGCTGATCGGTCGCGGCGGCCTGCTGGTCGTCAGACTCCAGCACGACCTGACCGTTCGACTCCGCCTGTTCCGGCTGGCCCACTGCCCGGCTCCCGATGGGTTCGGTGATCTGTCCGGCCACATGCTGCCGCACGTGGCCGGTGATCCGTGTAAGGAGTCAGTCTGCCGACGGGAGTGCGTCGGCGGAACCTTCGGTTTCCGCGCCCGCACGGCGGCGACGACGCCTGCGGGGGCGTTCGGCGGAGTCCTCCGCGTCCGGCGCTTCGGCCTTGCGGCTGGGCGGGCGCTCGGTCTCGGGGGACGTCTCCGCCGGCTTGCGCCTGCGGGTGCGGGTCGTGCCCTCAGCCGTGCCGTCGGTGCCTTCGGCGGTGGCTTCGGTGGGCGCGTCCGCGGTCTTGCGCTTGCGGGTGCGGGTCGTGCCCTCGGCCGGCGCTTCGGCGGCCTCGGTGGACGACTCGCCAGACGACTCGGCGGGAGCGTCGGCGGCCTTGGCCCTCGACCTGCGCCTGCGGGGGCGTTCCGCACCGTCCGCCGCCGGAGTCTCGGCGGTGGCCTCGGACGAGTTCTCCGCGACCGGAGCGCCCTCGTCCGGGGTCACGCCGGCACGGCTGCGGCGACGTCGGCGCGGCTTGGCGCCGGTCTCCTCGGTCGTGCCGTCGGTGGCCGGGGGCCCGCCCTCGCCCGCGGACGAGCCACGGCGGCGACGGCTGCGCGTCTTGCGCTCGCCCTTCAGGTTCTCCTCCGGTTCGGCGCCCAGGCCGGCGCGGGTGCGCATGCCCATCGGCAGCCGTCCGGTGGAGCCCGCCGGGATGTCCAGTTCGGCGAACAGGTGGTCGGACGTCGAGTACGTCTCCACCGGCTCGGGCTTGCCCAGGTCGAGCGTGTCGCTGATCATCTTCCAGCGCGGCATCTCGTCCCAGTCCACCAGCGTGACGGCGACACCCGTGCGGCCCGCGCGGCCGGTGCGGCCGATCCGGTGCACGTAGGTCTTCTCGTCGTCCGGGCACTGGTAGTTGATGACGTGCGTGACGCCCTCGACGTCGATGCCGCGCGCGGCCACGTCCGTCGCCACCAGCACGTCGATCTTGCCGCTGCGGAACGCCCGCAGGGCCTGCTCGCGCGCGCCCTGGCCCAGGTCGCCGTGCACCGCCGCCGCCGCGAAGCCGCGTTCCACGAGTTCGTCCGCGACCTTCTGCGCGGTGCGCTTGGTGCGGGTGAAGATCATGGACAGGCCGCGCTCGCGGGCTTGCAGCGCGCGGGCCAGCAGCTCCGTCTTGTCCAGCGCGTGCGCGCGGTAGACGAACTGCTCGGTGCGCTCGTGGATCGCGTTGGCGTCGTTCTCCTCGGCCCGCACGTGCGTGGGCTGGTTGAGGAACGTGCGGGCCAGCGTGATGATCGGGCCCGGCATGGTCGCCGAGAACAGCATGGTCTGCCGCTCGTCGGGCACCATCCGCAGGATGCGCTCGATATCGGGCAGGAAGCCCAGGTCGAGCATCTCGTCGGCCTCGTCCAGCACCAGCCCGCGCACCTTGCCCAGCACCAGGTGGCGCTGCTCGGCCAGGTCCAGCAGCCGGCCCGGCGTGCCGACGACCACGTCGACGCCCTTGCGCAGGGCCGCGATCTGCGGCTCGTACGGCCGGCCGCCGTAGATGGCCAGCACGCGCACCCCGAGGTGCTTGGCCGCGTCGGTCAGGTCGTGCGTGACCTGGAGGCACAGCTCGCGGGTCGGGACGACGACCAGGGCCTGCGGCGTGCCGTCCCCCGGCACGGTGATGCGCTGGAGCAGCGGGATGCCGAAGCCCAGCGTCTTGCCCATGCCGGTGCGGGCCTGCCCGATGACGTCGTCACCGGCCAGCGCCAGCGGGAGCGTCAGCTCCTGGATGGCGAAGGTCCGCTCGATGCCCGCCTCGGCCAGCGCGCGGACGATCTCGGCGCGCACGCCGAGTTCGGCGAACGTGGGCGAGTCGGACAGGACCGGGGCGTCGGCCGCCAGCGGGTGGGAGGTGTCCTCTGCCGGGACACCCGCCTCGCTGTGCTCCAACGTCACCGGGTCCAGATGAGTCTCTTCGTTTGTCGCGGTCAGGATGATCGCCTCTCTCGTACCAGCGCGCACGGCCTGTACGGGCCGCTCGACCGCGCCGGACGCCTCTCGGCCGAGGGGGCGGCCGGGCGTGACGCGGGAGGGCCTGCGAGGTATGTGCGCGCACCCTCTCCTGGCGGCACGGTGCCGCCGTAAAACGCCGTCGGCACCGCTGCGGGCCCCTGCTGGGCCGCGCCGCGCCGGGCGTCGGAACGCAACTCTACCTCCCGACTAGGCCGTTCGTGCTGGAACGAGTGTGCGCGGTGCGGACTCGCGTGCCTGGGGTGTTGCCAAGGACACCCCGACTAGGCTCGCGGGCATGGGTGACGCGGAGGCGAGTCAGACGGCGGTGTCCGGCCAGGTGGCCGAAGGTGTGGTCGATCTGCTGGGCGCGCTGGCCTACGGCGAGCTGTCGGCGTTCGACCGGTTGGCGGAGGACGCGCGGACCGCGCCCACGCTGGCCGGGCGCGCCGACCTGTCCGCGATGGCGGCGGCCGAGATCGGGCACTACGCCCTGATCGAGCGCTACCTGGCCGACCACGGTCACTCGCTGGAGACGGCGATGCGCCCGTTCGTGGCGGGCTTCGACGCCTTCCACGCCTCCACCGCCCCGAAGTCGTGGCTGGAGTCCCTGGTCAAGGCCTACGTGGGCGACGGTCTGGCGGCGGATTTCTACCGCGAGGTGGCGCAGTGGCTGGACGAGCCGACCAAGGAGCTGGTGCTGGCGGTGCTCGCCGACACGGGTCACTCGGCGTTCGCCGAGCGCGAAGTCCGGGCCGGGTGCGAGGCCGACCCGAAGCTGAAGGACCGGCTCACGCTGTGGGGCCGCCGGCTGCTCGGCGAGGCGTTGACGCAGGCCCAGTACGTGGTGGCGGAGCGGGACGGGCTGGCCGAGCTGATCGTGCGCGGCTCCGGCGACCTCGCGGGCATCGCCGGGCTGTTCCGGCGGCTCCAGCAGAGCCACACGCGGCGCATGGCGGCGCTCGGGCTCGGCTAGGGTTGATTTCGACAGTTGTCTGACCGCCACCGCCGGCGGTCAACGCGTGTACGGAGGTCAGCGTGGAGGTCAGGGTCGGCATCGCGGACAGCCCGCGTGAGCTCGTGGTGTCGAGTTCACTCTCGCCCGACGAGGTGGAGACGCAGGTCGCGGACGCGCTCAAGGCGGGCAGCGGACACCTCACGCTGGTCGACCAGAAGGGCGCCCGTTACGTGGTGCCCGCGGCGCGCATCGCGTACGTGGAGATCGGTCCGAGCGACTCGCGCAGGGTCGGGTTCGTCACCGGAGATTGAGCTTCGAGCAAGAGGAGGGGCGTCCCACGAGTGAACCGCTCCCCAGAAGTTGGACTGGGAATCCAGTTCCGACTTCCGGGGAGCGGTTTGGTGCATCCACGAAGTTCGTTGTCCGAGGGGCAGCGGGAGTCCGCTGTCGGGTCGTTCGAGGCCGGGTATGGTCCGAAGGCTGTGGCAACCCGGTTGGGTGTGTCGCGGACCGCGGTGCGACGCTTGCATGATCGTTGGAGGTTGAGAGGCGCGGGAGCGCTGATGAACAATCCGGGCAAGCGGTCGTTCACGTTCGAGTTCAAGCTCGGGGTCGTGCGCCGGTTCGTGGCGGGTGAGGCGACCGCGGCCGAGCTGGCGCGCGAGCACGACCTGTCCTCGTCCAAGCTGGTCGAGAACTGGGTGCGGGCGTATCGGCGCGAGGGAGAGGAAGCGTTGCGCCCCAGGCGGAAAGGCCGGCCCGCGGCGCCACCGGCTTCGGAACCGGATGAGCTGGAACGGTTGCGGGCCGAGAACCTGCGGTTGTCCGCGAAGGTGGCCTACCTGGAAAAATTGCGGGCCTTGAGGGAGCAGGGGCGAGGGTGAAAACCCAGGTCATCGCCGCCCTCAAGGCCGACTACCCGCTGCCGGTGCTGCTGGCGGTCGCCGGCCTGGCCCGGTCGACGTTCTTCCATCACCAGGCCCGGCTCACGCGACCTGATCCGCAGGCCGGGCTCAAGACCGCGATCATCGAGGCGTTCGAGGCCGCCCGTGGCCGCTACGGGCATCGGCGGATCCACATCATGCTGATCCGTCAAGGCCGGCAGGTGGCCAAGAAGACCGTGCTCAAGCTGATGAACATCCTCGGCCTGGTCTGCGAGGTCCGGCGGCCACGCCGGTATCGGTCCTGGCTCGGGCAGACCGGCACGACCGCCGAGAACACGCTGAACCGCCAGTTCACCGCATCGGCGCCGGACACGAAGTGGGTCACCGACGTCACCGAGTTCCGCATCGGTGACCGCAAGCTCTACCTGTCCCCGATCATCGACCTGTTCGACCGATCCGTGATCGCTTACTCCTGTGGCCCGTCGCCAACGCTGGAGCTGACCAACTCTTCACTCCGCGAGGCGATCGCCACCCTGCCCGCCGGCACCTCGCCGCTGGTGCACTCCGACCAAGGGTTCCAGTACCAGCACGCCTCCTGGCGGAAACTGCTTGACGACGCGGGCCTGACCCAGTCGATGTCACGGCGGGCCAACTGCCTGGACAACTCCATAGCCGAGAACTTCTTCGGCCACCTCAAGGAAGAACTGTTCCACCACACCAAGTTCGACACCGTCACCGAGTTCACCACGGCGCTGGACGAGTACATCGACTGGTACAACACCACCCGCATCTCGACCACGCTCAAGGGCCTGAGCCCGGTCGAGTACCGAGCCCAGGCCCTCACGGCCTAACCTTCAGTTAGCCAGTCCAACTTCCGGGGACCAGTTCAGAGTGGGGCGCCCCTCCTGCTTTCTCCGCTCAGAACTGCTCGGCCGGCTCCGGCGCGGGCTGGATCGTGAAGGGCGGCGTGCTCGTGCCTGCCACGCGGTAACGCTGCCAAGGGTCCGGGTCGGTCAGCGAGCCGGTCGCGGAGCCGTCCGGGGTGCGCAGCAGCGCGGTCCGCGCACCGCTTTCCACCAGCTCGGTGACCTGCTCGTTCGCCACGACCCGGCCGTACCAGTGGTACCGCCCGTCGATGGGCTGGAAGTACCCGCGCAGTTCGACCTCCACCGGCACCTCGCGCTGGTCGAAGACCAGCACCGCCTCGCCGGTGTAGCCGTCCTCGTCGTGCCCGTGGTCCTCGGACATCACGCCTCCTCGCCGTTGACGAGCCGCAGTGGGATCGGCTCGGTGGTGAAATCGGTGGTCAGCGGCGCGTCCGGGTCGAGTTCGATGCCCGCGGAGCGGAGCAGGCCGTCGATGGCGTGCCAGATGATCGTGGTGAGGTAGTCGCTCAGGTTCGACCGCGTCATGGACTGGCGGTCCAGCCACCAGTCGCCGGCGTTCTGCACCATGCCGACGAGGGCGTGCGCCCACGGCTCGGCGCCGCCGGAGTCCATGTCGAACGCCCTCAGGTAGTCGCCCAGCAGCCGGGCCAGGGCGGCGGCGATGAGCTGCTTGTCCTCGTTGACGACGTCCTGCTCGACGGGGCGGTCGGTGAACGACTTGCGCACGACGAACCGGTAGAGGTTCGGGTTCTCCTCGATGACGGACAGGTAGGCGTCCACGATGCCCTTGATCCGGGCGCGGATCGGGCCCTCGTGGCTGATCGCCGGGACCATCTTGTCCATCAGCATCTCGGTGCCGCGGGTGCCGACCGCGAGGTACAGGTCGGACTTGTCGGCGAAGTGCCGGTACAGCACGGGTTTGCTCACGCCCGCCTCGGCGGCGATCTCGTCCATGCCGACCTCGGGGCCGTGGCGGGCCACCGCCCGGATGGTCGCCTCGACGAATTCCGCCCGGCGCGCCTCGCGGTGCCCCTTCCAGCGCTCCCGGCGTGCGTCCGTTCCGCCCTTGACAGTTCGAGCCATGTGACGCACGCTACCAGAAGTAACTGTTACCTCAAGTCACAGATATCCCTACCGGGGAGGGCCCGATGACGAGGACCTTGAAGGTCGCCGATCGCGAGAAGACCGCCGAGCGGCTGCTCAACTCCTCGGCGGACAAGTTCTACGACCCCGAGGTGGACATCGACTGGTCCGCGCCGCTGGTCGACGGGCTGCGGTACACCCCCGAGCACCGGTGCTCGCTCTACGGCACCGAGCTGTGGGACCGCATGACCCCGGAACAGCGGATCGACCTGTCGCGGCACGAGGTGGCCAGTGTCGCCAGCGTCGGTTTGTGGTTCGAGATCCTGCTGATGCAGATGCTGCTCAAGGAGGTGTACCGGTCCGACCCGACGACCAAGCACGCGCAGTACGCGCTGACCGAGGTCGCGGACGAGTGCCGGCACTCCACCATGTTCGCCCGGATGGTGGAGCGGATCGGCTGCCCGCCCTACGGACCCCGCAAGTACACCTACCACCTGGGCAAACTGCTCCCGGTGATCGGCTACGGCCCCGCGCTGTACGGCTCGATCCTGGTCGCCGAGGAGATCCTGGACCGGTTGCAGCGCGAGACCATGGCGGACGAGACCGTGCAGCCGCTGGTGCGCATGGTCAACCGCATCCACGTGCTGGAGGAGGCCCGGCACGTGCGGTTCGCGCGGGAGGAGGTCCAGCGCGGCATGGAGACGCTGACCAGGAAGGAACTGCCGTACCAGCGCTGGCTGATCGCCACGACGTCCATGTTCATCACCCGGTCGATCATCAACCCGGACGTGTACGCGGCCGTCGGCCTGGACAAGGACGCGGCGCACAAGGCAGCGCTGGGCAACCCGCACTGGCAGGAGACGATCCGCTGGTCCGGTGAGCGGATCATGAAGTTCCTGGACGAGGCCGGTCTGGTCGGGAAGCCGGGGATGCGCGCATGGCGCCGCTCGTTCCTGCTCGGGTGACCGCTCCGGTGACCGCTCGGACGAGTGCGCCGTGGGAACCGGACCACCGGTTCGTGACCTCGGACGGAACGGCGCTGCACGTGCTGGACGACGGGCCGCGCGACGCGCCGGTGACGACCGTGCTGGTCCACGGTTGGACGCTGGACCACACGTCGTGGGACCTGGTGGCCCCGGCACTGCCCGGTCGGGTGCTCCGCTACGACCACCGCGGCCACGGCGGGTCCGCGGCGTCGTCGGCGGACGGCTCGTCCATCGCGCGGTGCGCGGACGACCTGGCCGAGCTGCTCGCGGCACGGGTGCCCACCGGGCGCATCGTGTTCGCCGGGCACTCGATGGGCGGCATGACGCTCATGGCGCTGGCCGAGCAGCACCCCTCGGTGTTGCCGCGGGTCGCCGGGATCGTTCTGGTCAACACCTCTTCGGGTGATCTGTCCGGGACGACCCTCGGGCTGCCGGGCGCGTTGGGGCGGGCGTTCGTGGCCGGTGAGGCCGCGTCCAACCGGCGGCTCGCCAAGCTCCGGCGGGCGCAGCTCCTGAAACGGACCGAGGTGCTGCGGCCGGGGCTGCGCTGGCTGCTGTTCGGCAAGCGGCCGTCGTGGTCGCACGTCGCTTCGGCGGCGGCCATGGTCGGGCGGTGCAACCCGGTGGCCATGGTGGCGTTCCGGGGATCTCTCGACGAACACGACCGGGTGAAGGCGTTGAAGGAGTTCGCCGGCATCCCGACCGTCGTGCTGGCGGGCGGGTCGGACCGGCTGACCCCCGTGCGGCACGCGCGGGTCCTCGCGGACGAGCTGCCGCACGCGGAACTGGTGATCTACCCGGGGGCGGGCCACATGCTGCCGCTGGAGAGATCCGCAGAGGTCACAGCACACATCGCCGCGCTGCTGTGAACGGTCGGCGGGGCCACTTCAAGAGGTGGTCCCGCCGTGTTCATCGAGTCCGCTGTAGGTGGAGCAGCGGCCATTCAATGCTGCAACGGGAAGCCTCCGCCGATGCCTCGCCAGGCGAGGTTGGAGATGAGGGCTACCGCGTCTTCCTTGCTGACCTTGCGGTCATCCGCCAGCCACGCGCGGGCCGTCACCTGGCTCAGCCCGACGAGGCCCACGGCGAGCAAGCGCGCCCGGTGCTCGTCCAGGCCCGTGTCGGCGGTGATCGTGTCCGTGATCGCGTCCACGCTGTCGGTGGTCGCCCGCTCCACGGCCTGCGCCACGGCGGGCTCACCCCGCAGGTCGGACTCGAAGACCATGCGGAACGCCTGGCCCTCGCCGTCCACGAAGTCGTAGAACGCCCCGACCGTCGCCTTGACGCGCTGCTTGTTGTCCGTCGTGGAAGCCAGCGCCCGGCGCACGCGGTTCACCAGCTCGTCCACGTGGGACTCCAGCAGCGCCATGTACAGCTCCAGCTTGCCGGGGAAGTGCTGGTACAGCACCGGCTTGCTCACGCCCGCGCGTTCGGCGATCTCGTCCATCGCGGCGGCGTGGTAACCGTTGGTCACGAACACGTCCTGCGCCGCGGCCAGCAACTGGGCACGCCGAGCGGTGCGTGGGAGTCGGACTCCTCGTCCCGCGCCGCCGTTGTGCCCGACCGTGGTCTGGGCCGTCTCCGTCATGGTGCCTCCAGCCAACCTGTGCATCGCGGAACCGGGCAAGGGGTTGCCCCGCCGGCTCGTCGGCAACCTTACTCGCTGGTAGCAGCGTTCCGGCAAAGCTTCTCGTTTCACGGGACGTCCGAGAAGGCATCCTGGAATGGTGACCGACACCCTGGAGGCGAGCAGACCCGCCATCACCCATGTGCCCCTGTCCGCCGCGCCGCTACCTCCGCTGGACACAACGATCCAGCCGTGGCCTGGTGACTACGTCGAGGTGGCCGGCCATACGATCCACGTCCGGCGCACCCCCGGCCCCACCGCGTCGACCGCCGTCTACGTGCACGGACTGGGTGGCTCGTCGACCAACTGGACCGATCTCGCGGCCCAGTTGTCCGGGCACGTCGACGGGCACGCGGTGGACCTGCCGGGGTTCGGGCGGTCGGAGCCGATCCCGGGCTACACGTTCAGCATGGCCACGCACGCCGAGGTCGTCACCGGGTTCGTGGAGTCGCTCGGCGTCGGTCCCGTGCACCTGTTCGGCAATTCCATGGGCGGCGCGATCGCGCTGATGGTGGCCTCCTCGCGGCCCGACCTGGTGCGGACGCTGACGCTGGTGTCGCCGGCGGTGCCGGACCTGCGGCCCAGCCTGCGCCGGGTGTCCGACCCGCGGCTGCCGCTGGCGTTCCTGCCCGTCGTTGGCGCGCGGGTGCGGCAGAAGCTGGCGGAGGTCACGCCGCACGAGCGCGCCCAGCAGATGTTGCGGCTGTGCTTCGCGGACCCGTCGCTGGTGCCGGACTGCCGGATCGACCAGTCGGTGGAGGAGTACACGGAGCGGTCCGCCCAGCCGTGGGCCGGGATGGCGCTGGGGCGCAGCACGGTCGAGCTGATCCGCACGTGGCTGGTGCCGCGGTCGAAGTCGATGTGGCTGCTGCCGCCACGGGTGACCTCGCCCACCCTGGTCGTCTGGGGCACGGAGGACCGGCTGGTCAGCGTGCGGAAGGCGCCCCGGATCGCGCGGCTGCTGCCGCGCGGTCGGCTGCTGGTGCTGCCGCGGACCGGGCACGTGGCCCAGATGGAGCGGCCGGTGTCGGTGGCGCGGGCCGTGCTCGGCATGTGGGAGTCGGGCGACACCTGGTAGATCGGTTCAGGTGCGCTCACCTGGTCGGGGCCGCGACGCGGAGCACCAGAGTCCACTGGATGGGCGGCGTTGTGGCACTCTGGTCGCCGTGAACCGGACATCACAGGGTGGGCGTGAGACGGCGCCCGCCTCGGGTGCCCGACCACCTGATGACCGCTACCGCCGGGGCTCCCGCCGGACCGGGGCCGAGCCGCTGACCGCGTCCTGGGAACCGGCCGGCCGGCACCGCCGCAGCCGTCGTCGGGGGCTGAAGGGCCTGGTCGCGAACTACGGGTGGCGCATCTACGCCGTGCCCGTGCTGCTGGTGCTGACGGCGCTGGTGGTCCTCGACACGGCCACGCCCACGCGGATCGGCTCGGTGGGCGAGGAGGTCTCCGCCCCGCCGTCGACGTCGACCCCGGCGGGCCCGCCGGCCGCCAGCGAGACGCCGCCCGCGAAGGTGGACCTGGTCAACATCCCCACGGCCGTGCTGCCGGACGGGCCGAAGTTCTCCGAGCAGGGCACCGGGACGTGGCAGGTCATCCCCGGCACCACCGGGCAGGTGGGGCAGGGCAGGCTTTACAAGTACCTGGTCGCCGTGGAGGACGGGGTCGAGGCGGCGGACTACGGCGGTGACCGGGAGGCGTTCGCCCGGACCGTGGACGGGATCCTGGCGGACACCCGCAGTTGGATCGGCACCGGTCAGGTGGCCATGCAGCGGGTGGAGGGCGGTCAGGTCGACTTCACGGTGAGCCTCACCACCACCGGCACCACGCACGGCATCTGCGGGTTCCAGATCCAGTACGAGACTTCCTGCTGGCACTCGCCCACCAAGCGGGTCGTGATCAACACGGCCCGGTGGGTGCGCGGGGCCAAGGTGTTCAGCAACGATCTGTCCACTTACCGTGCCTATGCGATCAACCATGAGGTCGGGCACGCGCTGAGGAACCCGCACGAGGGGTGCAAGGAGAACGGTCAGCCTGCCCCGGTGATGATGCAGCAGACGTTCGGGGTGGCCAATGACTACGTCGCCCAGTTGAACGAGGTGGATTCGTCCAACCGGGGCATTGTGGCCGCGGACGGCAAGGTCTGCACACCCAACGCCTTCCCCGTCGCGCCTCGGTAGGTTTTCGGCGGTCTGCGGCATCCTGGGACGGCAGAGTGCTTCGTGTCCACGCACTGGGACGGCTTCCCATCCGGGAAGACGGTGGAGCAGGCTGGTGTTGTCCGTCGGTACAGGACAGGTTTCGTCGAGGAGGATCAGATGGCGCTTCCGCCGCTCGTGGAGCCCGCAGCGGAGCTGACCAAGGAAGAAGTCGCGCGGTACAGCCGGCACCTGATCATCCCGGATGTCGGGGTTGACGGGCAGAAGCGGCTGAAGAACGCGAAGGTCCTGGTGGTCGGCGCGGGTGGGCTGGGGTCGCCGGCGTTGCTGTACCTCGCGGCGGCCGGGGTCGGCACGCTCGGGGTTGTCGACTTCGACATCGTGGACGAGTCGAACCTCCAGCGGCAGGTCATCCACGGGCAGTCGGACATCGGGAAGCCGAAGGCCGAGTCCGCCCGCGACTCGGTGGCCGAGATCAACCCGTTCGTGAAGGTGGTGCTGCACCAGACCCACCTGAACTCGGAGAACGTGCTCGACATCTTCCGCGATTACGACCTGATCCTGGACGGCACGGACAACTTCGCCACCAGGTACCTGGTCAACGACGCGGCGGTGCTGCTCGGCAAGCCCTACGTCTGGGGTTCGATCTTCCGGTTCGAGGGCCAGGTCAGCGTGTTCTGGGAGGACGCGCCGGACGGCCAGGGCCTGAACTACCGCGACCTCTACCCCGAGCCCCCGCCGCCCGGCATGGTCCCCTCGTGCGCCGAGGGCGGCGTGCTGGGCGTGCTGTGCGCGTCGATCGGCTCGATCATGGTCACCGAGGCGATCAAGCTGCTCACCGGCATCGGCGAGACGCTGCTGGGCCGCCTGATGGTCTACGACGCCCTGGAGATGTCCTACCGGACGATCAAGATCCGCAAGGACCCGGCGAGCGTCAAGATCACCGAGCTGATCGACTACGAGGCGTTCTGCGGCGTGGTGTCCGACGACGCCCAGCAGGCGGCGGCCGGCAACACGATCACGCCGTTGGAGCTGAAGCAGAAGCAGGACAGCGGCGAGGACTTCCTGCTGGTGGACGTGCGCGAGCCGCACGAGTTCGAGATCGTGCGGATCCCCGGGTCCGTGCTGATCCCGAAGGACCGGATCCTGTCCGGTGAGGCGTTCGCCGAGTTGCCGCAGGACAAGCAGGTCGTGCTGCACTGCAAGTCGGGCGCGCGGTCGGCGGAGGCGCTCGCCGCACTGCACCGGGCGGGCTTCAAGGACGCCGTGCACGTCGGCGGTGGAGTCCTGGCCTGGGCCCGCGAAGTAGACCAAAGCTTGCCGACTTACTGAATTGAATGGCGCCGCCTCCGGCGTCGCGGGCGAGGCCGCCGGCAAGTCGGCCTCGCCGCCGTGTGGGCGACGCGTGGCGGTTCGTAACCGCAATACTGCGGTTACGCCGAATAGGTGTACACCACGCGGTGGGGTTCCGAGGTCCACCACCTGCGGCGCTTGTGCAGGTAGCGTGCCGGCGTGACCCCATCTCCGGAGCCGCCACCGTCGCACGTGCGGGCCGCGTTCGGCGCGCGTGACGCCGAACCGGAGCTGATCGACGCCGGTCCGGTGTGGCGGTGTGGCGACGCGGCGATCCGGCCGGCCGGCAAGCCCGCCGAGGCGACGTGGGTCGCCAAGACGCTCGACGTGCTGGACGTCGACAACCTGCGGATCGGCAGACCCCTGCGGTCCACGGACGGGCGGTACGTGGTCGGGGGGTGGGCGGCCACCAAGTACCTGTCCGGGCGGGCCGAGCCCCGGCACGACGAGATCGTGGAAGTCGCCGTCAAGCTGCACGAGGCGACGAAGGACCTGCCCAAGCCCCGGTTCCTGGACGCCCGCTCGGACGTGTTCGCGGTCGCCGACAGGTGCGCGTGGGACGAGGAGAAGGCCGAGCTGGCCGCCGAGCTGGGCGGTCGGCTGTTCGAGCTGCTCAGCGCCTACCGCAAGCCGCTGGCGCTCAAGCCGCAGGTCGTGCACGGCGACCTGTTCGGGAACGTGCTGTTCGCCGGTGACGCGGCCCCGGCCATCATCGACTTCGTCCCGTTCTGGCGGCCGGGCGAGTACGGCGCGGCGATCGTCGTCGTGGACGCCATGTCCTGGGGTGGCGCGGACCACGGCCTGCTCCAGCGGTGGGCCCACCTGGCGGAGTGGCCGCAGGTGGTGTTGCGCGCGACGCTCTTCCGCCTCGCGGTGCACGCGCTGCACCCGATGTCGAGCCCGCAGTCCCTGGTGGGGCTGGAGCGGACGGCGACGAAGGTGCTCGAACTGCTCTGACCTCACGCTTGCCCCGAGCGTGCTGAGTGGGCAAGTTCGCGTGGACGAAACACGGTGCGGCGCGGCGTTAACAGCCCCTTTCTACCGTCGGCCCCGTGACCGACACCCATTGCCCGTACTGCGCCTTGCAGTGCGCGATGTCCCTGACCGACGGCAAGGTGTCGCCGCGGGAGTTCCCGACCAACCGCGGCGGCCTGTGCCAGAAGGGCTGGACGTCCGCCGAGCTGCTGTCCTCGCCCGCCCGGCTCACCTCGCCGCTGGTCCGCCGGGACGGTGCGCTGCGCCCGGCGCAGTGGGACGAGGCGCTCGACGTCGTCGCCGACAAGCTGCGGGACCTGCGTGACTCGCACGGCCCGGACGCGGTCGCCGTGTTCGGCGGCGGTGGCCTGACGAACGAGAAGTCGTACCTGCTCGGCAAGTTCGCGCGAGTGGCGTTGGGGACGTCCCAGATCGACTACAACGGCCGGTTCTGCATGTCGAGCGCGGCGGCGGCCGGGTTGCGGGCGTTCGGGCTCGACCACAGGCATCGGCCCAAGTGCGGAAGGTCGCCGCCGCTCTTTCGCGCCGGGTGGGTCCGGTCGCCATCGGCTACGCCGCCACGGCGTCCCCGCGCATCTCGGACGTGGTCGCGGCGACGCCGGGGCGGGTGGCGGTGGCGTCCTGGCTGCTGGCTCCCGGTCTCTTCCACCGCGCCGTGGCCCGGTCGGGCGCCGATGTCGTGGCGGCTCCCATCGGCGCGCATCCGCGAGTCGTGGAGGCCGTTCTGCTGCGTTACTACGAGGCGCGTCGCTTCCAGGACGTGGCCTGAGGACGGCGGAATAGTTGAAACGTCAACTAGGTTATCGGGACTGAGCGACCCCGAACCCCTCGGAGGTCCCGCCGAAGGAGGCAGCGATGCCCGCCGTGACCGCAGACACCCTGACCCTGCCGAGGCTGCCCGAACTGCCGGCAGCCACCACCGCGTGGCGTCCGGTGCGCAAGGTGGTCCAGGCGCGGAAGTCCCTCGAAGGCGAGGGCTTCCAGGTCCGCCGCCCGTTCCCCGGCGTCGACCTCGCGCTGGCCGACCCCTTCCTGCTGCTCGACCACATGGGTGCGGTCGAGTACGGGCCGGGTGAGGCGAAGGGCGCGCCGTGGCACCCGCACCGGGGCTTCGAGACCGTCACCTACATGATCGACGGCGCGTTCGAGCACCAGGACTCCACCGGGGGCGGCGGGCTGATCAAGGACGGCGCGACCCAGTGGATGACGGCCGGCAGCGGCGTGCTCCACAGCGAACTGCCGCCGCAGGACCTCGTGGCCAAGGGCGGTCTGTTCCACGGCGTGCAGTTGTGGGTCAACCTGCCCAAGGCCGCCAAGTGGACGCCGCCGCGCTACCAGGACATCAAGGCCCACGACACCAAGCTGCTCTCCAGCGACGACGGCGGCGCGCTGGTGAGGGTGATCGCGGGCGACGTGGCCGGCTACCAGGGGCCGGGCATGACGTATACGCCGATCACGTACCTGCACGCGACCGTCGCACCCGGCGCGCGCCTGGCGTTCCCGTGGCCGGAGGACTTCAACGCGATGGTGTACGTGCTGTCCGGACGGGGCGTGGTGGGCGCGGAGCAGCGTCCGCTCGAAGAAGGCCAACTCGCCGTATTCGGGCACGGCAAGGCGCTGACCATGCAGGCCGCCACCGAATGGGACGTGCTCGTGCTCGGCGGTCTGCCGCTGAACGAGCCCGTCGCACGCTACGGGCCGTTCGTGATGAACACCCGCCAAGAGATCCTCGACGCCATCGAGGACTTCCAAGCCGGGCGACTGGGTGGGACGCACGTCCCGCACGTCGGCTCGGCGGACGAGGAGCTGTAAGTGACCGACATCCGCGAACTGCTGGACCGCGGCCGGGAATTCCGCGCCGCGGGCGACCCGAGCAGCGCCGCGCGGTTCCTCACCGAGGCCGCGTCGCACGCCCCCGGTGACCGGACCGTCCTGACCGAACTCGCGCTGGCGCACTTCCAGTCCGCCGCGTTGGGCAAGGCCGAGGGCGTGCTGAGGGAACTGGTCGACCTCGACCCGTCCGACGGCTACACCCGGCTGCTGCTCGGTCGCACGCTCAGCCGGCAGAGCAGGCACGAGGAGGCGTTGCCGCAACTGCGGCTCGCCGCCGCGCTGACCCGTGACCCGGAGGTCGGGACCGAGCTGGCCCGCGTGACGCGGCGGGTCACCACAGACCGGGCGGCTCGTCCTCTTTCTCCTTGACCGCCTCTTCCCAGCGGTACGTGCGCAGGTCGACCTTGCCGTTGTCGGCCACCACGCCTTCCTCGCGCAGCAGTTGCAACTGCTCGTCGGCGATGTGCGGCGCGCACGTGCCGTTGGCCCGCAGTACCCGGTGCCACGGCAGGTCGTGCCCGTCCTGGTTCAGGACCTGGCCGACCAGTCGGGGCGACGGGGCGCGGGACAGGTCCGCCACGTCCCCGTAGGTGGCGACCCGGCCGCGGGGGATCGACCGCACGGTGTCGCGGACCATCTCGTGCAACTGTTCATCCACCCCGCACAGCTTTCCATGCGGTGACCCCGGTGGCCGGAACGGGTCGGGAGTCCCGGACCGGCCACCGGAAGGGCACGTCAGCCGGTGTAGCCGGCCACGATCTTGGTGAAGTCGTAGGTGCCCTGGTTGGTGCCGCTGCAATCGCTGCCGGAGCCGCCGCAGTTGCCCTTGTCCCGGTTGGTGGCCCAGAACGTGAAGCGCCCCAGGTGTTTCGTCGTGGACCAGTCGCGGATGGCGAGGAACTGCGCGGTGGTCACGGTTTCCCCGGTGTCGGTGATCCCGTTCATGGACGACAGGCCGCTGCGCCGGTACGCGGCGTCGTCGGTCAGCCCGAACGTGGTCTTGACGTGGTTCTTCAGCCCGTCCACGGCGGACTTGGTGCCCGCCACCAGATCGCTCGGCCCGCCGAAGTTGAACGGCATCACCGCCCACACGTCGACCGGCGCGGCGAGTTCCTTGGAGCGGGTGATCAGCCGGAGGCCCCAGGTGTTCGGCCCGGACCGGTTGGTGGGGAAGGTGACCACGGTCTTGAGGTCGGGGTTGTTCTGCTTGACGATCTTCAGCGCGCCGAGCACGCGGTCCTGCACGGCCGCGTTCTCGAACTCGGCGGCCTCGATGTCGATGTCGATCGCCTTGAGCTGGTAGGCGGTGATCACCTTCTGGTACGCGTCGGCGAGTGCGGTCGCCGACGAGCAGTGCTGGCCGAGCTTGCGGCCGGACCAGCCGCCGAACGACGGGATGACGTCCCCGCCGGCCGCGCGGATGTTCCGGATGAGCGTGGCATCGGCGCCGGTGAGGGGACGGGTGCCGTCCCACGCGGGGTTGCACCCGCCGTCCGAGAGGATGAACGCCAGCGTGAACGCCTTCACGCCGGTCTGGTTCATGACCGTCACGGGGTTGGGTTTCGCACCCCACTGGTAGAGGTACGGGGAGTTCAGGACGGTGTCCGGGGCGGCCTGGGCGGCCGGTGCCAGGGCCATCGCCGCGACGCCCGCCGTGAGCACGATCATCAACCGTCGCAAGGGTTTCATCGTTCCTCCGCACAACCAGGGGAGCCCGCGCGGGCGACGGAGTTCGCGTGGCTCGGTGGTCCCAAAGTGGCCTAGACCACTTCTCTTTGTCAAGAAGGTGTACGAATTCCACGGCTGAGGGCCTTCTCAGGGCGCCGCCGGCTTTGTCGGTGCCCCGTGGTTCCATCGGCACATGGCAGTGCACAGAGCGCCGATGCTGGTGCGCCGGGTGCGGGAGGAGCGCCCCCGGCGTGTCTGGAGCGTGCCCGCGCGGGCGGTGTTCGACCACGCGGGCGGGCCGCTGCGGGTGCTGGGCGGTCCGGGCACGGGCAAGACGACGCTGCTCGCCGAGGTGGTGGCGGACCGGGTGCTGCGCGGCGGGGCGCACCCGGAGAGCGTGCTGGTGCTGACGCCGAACCGGCGGGCGGCGGTGGCCATGCGCGCGCACATCACCCGGCTGCTGACCGGCTCCGCCGAGGGCGAGGTGCTGCCGACGACGCAGGAGCCGCTGGTCCGCACCGTGCACTCGTACGCGTTCGCGGTGCTGCGCGCCCAGGCGGTGCGGGCGGGGGAGCCGACACCCCGGCTGCTGTCCGGGCCCGAGCAGGACGCGGTGGTGCGCGAGCTGCTGGCGGGCGACGTGGGCATGGGCGCGCGGAAGTGGCCGGAGCGCCTGCGGCCCGCCCTGCCGCTGCCCGGCTTCGCCCAAGAGCTGCGCGACCTGCTGCTGCGGGCGACGGAACGCGGGCTGGCCCCGGAAGACCTGGTCGAGCTGGGGCGGGCGCAGGGCCGTGACGAGTGGGTCGCGGCCGGCCTGTTCGGCGAGCAGTACGAGCAGGTCAACCTGCTGTCCGGGGCGGGGCAGGGGGTGGCGCCGTCGTTCGACGCCGCGGAGCTGGTGGGCAGCGCCCTGCTGGCGTTCGAGACCGAGCCGGACGTCCTGCACGCCGAACGCCTCCGGGTGCGCCACCTCCTGGTGGACGACGCCCAGCACCTGGACCCGTTGCAGCACGCGCTGATCTCCCGGCTGGGCGCCGCCGCGCACGAGTTCGTCCTCGCCGGCGACCCGGACCAGGCGGTGTTCTCGTTCCGCGGCGCGGACCCGGTGCTGCTGTCCGCCGCGGAAGGCCCGACCGTGGTGTTGCGCGAAGGCCACCGGATGGCGCCGGAGATCCGTGCGGCGGTGGGCCGGCTGGCCGGTCGCCTGCCGGGCGCGTCGCCGGCCCGCGAGGTGGCTCCGGCGGCCGGCGTCGGCAACGTCCAGGTGCGGCTGTTCGCGTCCGGCGCGCAGGAGGCGAGCTGGGTGGCGGACCAGTTGCGCCGCGCGCACCTGATCGACGAGGTGCCGTGGTCGGAGATGGCGGTGGTGGCCCGCTCCGCGACCCGGTCGCTGCCGGTGCTGCAACGGGCGCTGCTGGCCGCGGGCGTGCCCGTGGCCGTCCCGACCGACGAGATCCCGTTGGCCCGGCAACCCGCGGTCGCCCCGTTCCTGGCGCTGCTGAGGTGCGCCGCGTCGCCCGGCACCCTGGACGAGGACACCGCGGCGATGCTGTTGGCGTCCCCGCTGGGCGGTGCGGACCCGCTGGCCCTGCGGCGGCTGCGGCGAGGCCTGCGCCGGCTGGAGATGGCCGCCGGCGGCGACCGGCCGAGCGGCGAACTCCTGGTCGAGGTGATCGAGTCCGACGATCGCCTGGCCGCCCTGGAGGACGCCGAAGCCCAGCCCGCGCGGCGGATCGCGGGCCTGCTGCGCAAGGCGCGCAAGGGGATCGCCGAAGGGCAGAGCGTGGAACAGGTCCTCTGGGACCTCTGGCAGACCACCGGCCTGGAGAACCGCTGGGTCGCGCAATCCGCCCGGCACGGCACCGTGGGCATGCAGGCCGACCGGGACCTGGACGCGATCGTCGGCCTGTTCGAGGCAGCGGCGAAGTACGTCGACCGCCTCCCCGGCGCGGGCGCGGACGGCTTCGCGGACTACCTCGCCGCGCAGCAGATCGTCGGCGACACCCTGGCCGCGTCCGCGCCGGTGGGTGACGCGGTGACCGTGCTGACCGCCCACGCGGCGGCCGGGCGCGAGTGGACCGTGGTGGCCGTGCCCGGCGTGCAGGAGGGCAGTTGGCCGGACCTCCGCCTGCGCGGCTCGCTGCTGGGCGTGGAACGCATGGTCGACGTCGTGTCGGGGGTCGGCGAGCAGGTGTCGGCCATCGCGCCGCTGCTCGCCGAGGAGCGCAGGCTGCTGCTGGTGGCCGCCAGCCGGGCGAGACGGACCCTGCTGGTGAGCGCCGTCCGCGGCGAGGACGAACAGCCGTCCCGCTTCCTGGACGAGTTGGAGGAGCTGTCCACCGACGAGCCGGAGCGCCCGACCTTCACCCCCGAACGGGGCCTGGTCCTGGCGGAACTGGTGGGCGAGCTGCGCCGGGTGGTCTGCTCGGACGACGAGCCGGCGGACCGCCGCACCCGTGCGGCGGCCCAACTGGCGAGACTCGCGGCCGAAGGAGTCCCCGGAGCCCACCCGGACTCCTGGTACGGCTTGGCGCCCGTGACGTCCACCGATCCGCTGTGGACCGAGGAACACACGGTGAGCGTGTCCCCGTCCACGGTGGAGGTCCTGGCGAAGTGCCCGCTCCGCTGGGTGGTGGAACGCCACGGCGGCCAGGACCCGGCGGAGCTGGCGTCCATCACGGGCACGCTCGTCCACGCCTTGGCCCAGGCGGCGGCGACGGGAGCGGACGAGAAGGAGCTGCGGGTCAGACTGGCCGAGGCCTGGTCGGCCGTGGACGCCGGCGCGCCCTGGTTCTCCCGCCGGGAACGCCAACGCGTGGAACGGATGCTGGACACGTTCCTGAGCTGGCTGGCCGCCAGCCGGAGCCAGTTGACGCAGGTGGCCGTGGAACAGGAGATCGCGGTCGAGGTCCCCAAAGTGGATGGCGGCCCCTGGCTGCGCGTGAAAGGCCGGGTGGACCGCCTCGAAACGGACCGCGAAGGCCGTCCGGTGGTGATCGACCTGAAAACCGGCAAGTCGCCGGTGACCAGGGAAGAGGCCCGCCAACACCCCCAGTTGGCGGTCTACCAGTTGGCGTCGGCCCTGGGCGGCTTCACCCACCTCGGCCTGGGCACCGACCCCGGCGGCGCCCGCCTGCTCTACGTGGCGAAGGAGAACAGGAAGACCGGCGCGACCGAACTGGAACAGGCCCCGCTCGACGAGCAAGGCGTACGGGTGTGGCTGGAGGCAGTGCAGGCAGCCGCCAACTCCAGCGTGGGCCCGACCTACACCGCCACCGAAACCGCCGACTGCGACCGCTGCCCAGCCCGCACCACCTGCCCGGTCCACGCCTCAGGCAGGCAGGTGAGCCACTAACCGGTCCGCCCACCCACACCGTCGGACCGTGCAGCCGCCCCGCTTCGGCCCCGTCCAAACCCCAAGCCGCCCTCTCTCCGACTCCGCCGGCCCCACTTCCCGGGAATTGGCGTCAGCCGCCGGTCTCTGACACAGTCGTGGGCCGCTGAGACCAGGTCAGCGACGTCGACCCACATCGCCGGCCACCTCGTCGGGCTCGCTGCTGCGGGTCGCCGAAGTTTCGGGCGACCGGAGTCGGAGAATGCGAGTCGTGGCAGTGCCGGGCAGTGATCGAGAGCGGGTGGGTGAGCTGGACCAGCTCGCCAGTCCGTTCGAGGTCGCCGAAGCCCTCGGCCTGCCCAAGCCCACGCCCGAGCAGGCCGCCGTGGTCGCCGCCCCGAACGCACCCGCCCTGGTGGTGGCGGGCGCGGGCGCGGGCAAGACGGAGACCATGGCCGCGCGGGTCGTCTACCTCGTCGCCAACGGCTTCGTCACCCCGGACCGGGTGCTCGGCCTCACGTTCACCCGCAAAGCCGCCCGCCAGCTCTCCGAACGCGTCCGAGCCCGCCTGCGCCGCCTCGGCGGCTCCCCGCTGCTGGACCGCCTGGACCCGAGCGGCGAACGCCGGGCCGCCGTCCTCACCACCGAACCGGTGATCCTCACCTACCACGCCTACGCGGGCCGCCTGGTCGGCGAGCACGGCCTCCGCCTGCCGGTGGAGCCCGGCGTCCGGCTGCTCACCGAGACCGCCTCGTGGCAGCTCGCGCACCGCGTCGTGTCGACGTGGGCGGAGGACATCGACACCGACAAGGTCCCGGCCACCATCACCGGCTACCTGCTCGCACTGGCCGGCGAACTCGGCGAGCACCTGGTCGAGCCGACCGACCTCCGCAAGCACGCCGAGTGGCTGGCCACGATGATCGAGTCCGCCCCCAAAGCCCCGCGCCAGCGCGACGGGCTGCCGGAGAAGCTCAAGGACATCATCAACGCCCAACGCCTCCGCGTGAACCTGCTACCCCTCCTGGAGGCGTACCAGGCCCGCAAACGCCGGGAAGCGGCAATGGACTTCGCCGACCAGATGTCGCTCGCCGCACGACTGGCCGACGAACACCCCGAGGTCGTGCGCGGTGAGCGTGAACGGTACGGAGCCGTCCTCCTGGACGAGTACCAGGACACCGGCCACGCACAACGCGTGCTGCTCAGATCCCTGTTCGGCCGAGGCGAGCCGATGGCCGTCACGTCGGTGGGCGACCCGGCGCAAGCCATCTACGGCTGGCGCGGCGCGTCGGCGGCCAACCTGCCCCGCTTCGTCCACGACTTCCCGCCCGCCCGCAAGTTCGGCCTGCTCACCAGCTTCCGCAACCCACCGGAAGTGCTGGCCTTGGCGAACGCGGTGTCGTCCCCGCTCCGCGCGGCCGGGCTGGACGTGGACGAACTCCGCGCGCGCCCCGGCGCGGGCCCCGGCGACGTCCGACTGGGCCTGTTCACCGACGTCCGAGCCGAACTGGACTGGCTGGCCGACACCGTCGCGGCCCAGTGGGAAGCCCACCTCGACGCCAGCGACGAGCCACCCACCGCCGCCGTGCTGGTGCGGAGGCGTGCCGACATGGCCAACATCGCCGCCGCCCTGCGCGAACGCGGCCTGCCGGTCGAAGTCGTGGGCCTGGGCGGCCTGCTGGACGAGCCGGAAGTCCGCGACCTGACCAGCGCCCTCCGAGTCCTGGTCGACCCGCTGGCCGGCACCGCCGCGGCCCGGCTCCTCACCGGCTCGCGCTGGCGGATCGCCGCCGTGGACCTCGCCGCCCTGTGGCAACGCGCCCGCGAACTGGCCGGCGCACCCAGCCGCCAGTCCGTGGCGGACGACCCGCTGGCCGTCCTCGCCGACGCCCTGCCCGGCGAACACGCCGAACAAGCCGGGCTGGCCGACGCCCTGGACGATCCCGGCGACCCGACCGTGTACTCGGCCGAGGGCTACCGCCGCATCCGCCGGCTCGGCGCGGAGCTGTCCGCGTTGCGCCGACGCCTGGACCAGCCGCTGCCCGAGCTGGTGGCCGACGTGGAACGCACCCTGCTGCTCGACATCGAGGCCATGTCCCGACCGGGCGGGGTCGGCCGGGCACACCTGGACGCGTTCGCCGACGTGGTAGCCGACTTCGCGGCAGCCAGCCCATCGGCCACCCTGCCCGCGCTCCTGGACTACCTCTACACCGCCGAACACGCCGAAGACGGCCTGGAGCCCGGCGAAGTCGAGGTGGCGGAGAACCGCGTGCAGGTGCTGACCATGCACTCGGCCAAGGGTCTGGAATGGCACATCGTGGCCGTGCCGCACGTGGTGAAGGACGTGTTCCCCGGCCGGAAGAAGACATCCTGCTGGCTGAAGGCGGTGGCCGAACTGCCCGCCGACCTCCGAGGCGACGCCGAAGACCTGCCGAAACTCCGCATACCGGGCGGCAGCAACCGCAAAGAGGTCGAAGAGGCCCTGGACCGCCACGCGGACGACTTCGAGGACCGCCGCCTAGTGGAGGAACGCCGCCTCCTCTACGTGGCATTGACCAGGTCCGAACACAGCCTGCTCGTCTCCGGCCACTGGTGGGCCGAAACCGGCGACAAGCCGAAAGGCCCGTCGACCTTCCTCACCGAACTGCGCGACGCGGTCCTGGCCGCCGACCACCCGCCGGCGGACATCGCCCACTGGGCGGCGCACCCCGCCGAGGACGAGCCGAACCCCCTGGCGTCCCAGGTGAAATCCGCCGACTGGCCCGCCGACCCCCTGGGCAAACGCCGCGCGGCCGTAACCGAGGGCGCGGAACTTGTCCTGGCCGCCCTGGAACGCCACCTGTCCACTCCCGCCGAACCCACCCCAGCCCAGACCACTCCTCACCTCGAACCCGCTCCCGAGGAACCCGCTCCCGAGGAACCGGCCACCGAGGAACCCGCCACCGAACTTCCGCCCGAGCCTGAGGATTACTACGACGACCTCGCCCCGGAGCCCCCACCCGACCACGACGACCTCCCGCCAGAGCCACCCGAGGACTACGCCGAACCACCTGAAACCGAATCGACCGACCTCCCCGCGGACGACCCGGACGACCCGGACCACTCGGACGAACCGGACGACCCGGACGATCCGGAGGGCTGGGCGCGGGACGTCGACGTGCTGCTCGCCGAACGCGCCGCCGCCGCGGACCGCCGCGAACGCGTCGTCCTGCCCGAGCACCTGTCGGTGAGCCAACTGGTCGAACTCGCCGCCGACCCGGACCTGCTGGCCCGCCGCCTGCGCCGCCCCCTGCCGTTCCCCCCGAACCCGCTGGCCCGCCGAGGCACGGCGTTCCACACCTGGCTGGAACAGCGGTTCGGCGCGAGCAGACTGCTGGACCTGGACGAGCTACCCGGCGCCGCCGACGAGGGCGCCGCGCCGGACACCGACCTGTCCCGGCTCCAAGAGGCGTTCCTGGCGAGCAAGTGGGCCGACCGGGCGCCGCACGACGTCGAGGTCCCGTTCGAAGCCGAGATCGACGGGCTGTCGGTGCGCGGACGCATGGACGCGGTCTTCGCCGACCCCGACGGCGGCTGGACGGTGGTCGACTGGAAGACCGGCGCGGTGCCCGACGAGGAGAGGCTGCCGGCGCTGTCGGTGCAGCTCGCGGCCTACCGACTGGCCTGGGCGGCACTGTCCAAGACACCGGTCGAACGCGTGCGCGCGGCGTTCCACTACGTCCGACACGACCACACGCTGCGCCCGGCGGACCTGCTGGACGCGAACGGCCTGCGCGAACTCATCCGCAACGTGCCGTCCTGATCCGTCCCGTGCGCGTTTGGTCGGCTCCGTGCCGTTCTGCGCTCAACCAGGGTGCCGTTCTGCGCTCAACCGCGGCCCAGCCCGGAACGCAGGGCGCTAGCTGTTCACCCGAGCGTGAGCGGGGACTTCCTTGAGCACGCGGTCGTACAGGACTTCGAGCAGCCAGCGGCCGAACAGCGACGGCCCGAACTCGGTCGACCGGTCCTCCGGCGGCACGAGCAGCTCAGCCGCCCCCGCCTCGTCCACGGCCACCACGCCGATGCCGTAGTAGTCCAGTTCGATCAGCGGCCACGACTGGCCGCCCTGCGGCGCGGGCAGCACCACCGAGCACGGCGCGAGCGTCATCAGCGTGCCGCACGATTGCAAGGCGCGGTCCACGGTGGACTCGCCGACCAGCACCCCGACCAGTTCCACCGCGGACACCGGCAGGCGGTCGTGCGCGGCGGGCTCGAACCACGAGCGGAACCACGACGGGTCCGCCTGCGGTGGCCAGCCGTTCGCGGTGCGCCACTCGTGCACGTCGGCACGGACCCGCACGACGGCCGACACCTGGTGACCCAGCACGGCGACGTCGGGTACGACGATGCCGCGCCAACCGAGTGCCGACGCGGCATGGTGGAGGAGCGGTTGCACTCGGGCATCCTAGGGCTGGTTGCGGTTTCAATGACAGACCTCGGGCGCGGTGGGTGTCGAGCCCTGCGCCCAGCGTGATCAGGCGGTCGAACGGCGGACGCGCAGCGCCCACAGGATCAGCGGCACCTGGAGCGGCAGCCGGCCGTAGGCGACGGCCTTCGCCCTCGGCGACCTCGTCCGGTAGTCATAAGCCATTTTCACGTTCGCCGGGAACACACCCGTGAAGAAACCGGCCGCCAACAACGCGCCGAGACCGCGGGTGCGCGGCGCGGCGACTGCGACGGCCAACGCCACTTCCGCGACTCCCGAGGCATAAGTCCAGGTCCGGGGTTTGCCAGGCAGCGCGCGAGGGATGATCGCGTCGTACGGCTTCGGCTTCGCGAAGTGCGTGACGCCCGCCGCACCGAGCAACCCGGCCAGCGCGAGCGCCGACCAGGAACGGGAACGAGTGGGTTCCATAGGGTCCACCCTGTCATGTCACCCGCCCGCCGGCCCGCCCAGGGTTATCCTCCCGCACCGTGAGTGGTGATCCGGAAAATCCCGAACATCCCGAACGCGCGGCGGTGACGTCGCTCGCCGACGACTTCCTGGCGGGCCTGCGCGAGTGGCTGGCCATCCCGTCCATCGGCACCGACCCGGCGCACCACGGTGACGTGGGCAGATCGGCCCGCTGGCTGGCGGACGCACTGCGCCGCGACGGATGGCCCGACGTCCAGGTCTGGGACACCGGCCCCGCCCTGCCCGCCGTGTACGCCTGCTGGCCCGCCGCCGACCCCGACGCGCCGACCGTGCTGGTCTACGGACACCACGACGTGCAGCCCGTCGACCCGGTCGAGCAGTGGCACCACCCACCGTTCGAGGCGACGTTGGTGGGAGAGGAGCTGTTCGGCCGCGGCGCGAGCGACGACAAGGGACAAGTCGCGATGCACCTGCTCGGCGTCAAGGCACACCTCGCGGCACTCGGCGCCACCCAGCCGGCCGTGACGATCAAGCTGTTCGTGGAAGGCGAGGAGGAGTCCGGCTCGCCCCACCTCGCCCGACTGATCGACGACCACCGCGACGACCTGACGTGCGACCTGGTGGTGTTCACCGACACCCCGCTGTACGCCCGCGACGCGCCCACGATCTGCACCGGACAGCGCGGCGTCTACGGCGCGGAAGTCGTGTTCACCGGCGGCACCTCCGACGTCCACTCGGGCCGCGCGGGCGGCAGCGTGCCGAACCCGGCCACCGCGATCGCCCGCCTCGTCGCCGCACTGCACGACGACAAGGGCCGCGTCCGGCTGCGTGACTTCTACGCCGACGTCGTGGAACCCACCGAAGCCGAACGCGCCGACTACGCCGCCCTCCCGTTCGAAGAGCACGTGTGGCTCGCCAACTCCGGCGGCGCGCAGGCCGTGTCCGGCGAGGAGGGCTGGTCCACCCTGGAACGCGTCTGGGTGCGCCCCACCGCCGAGGTCAACGGCATCCACGGCGGCTACACCGGCCCCGGCCTGAAGACGATCGTGCCCGCCCAGGCGTCGGTGAAGCTGTCGTTCCGCCTGGTGCCCGACCAGCGCCCGGAACGGATCGCCGACGCCCTGCGCGAGTTCGTCGCCGCCCACACCCCACCAGGCCTGCGCGCGGAGATCATCCCGCGCGGCGACGGCGTCCCGCCCTACGCGATGGACGTGACGCACCCGGCCGTCGGCGCGCTGAAGGAAGCGGTCGAAGCCGCGTTCGACCAGCCGGTCCACTTCAGCCGCACCGGCGGCAGCGGCCCGGCGGCCCTGCTGCACGGCTGGCTCGGCGTGCCGGTGGTGTATTTGGGCGCGACGTTGCCGGATGATCGCATCCACGCGCCCAACGAACGCGTCGTCGTGCCGCTGCTCCTCCGCGGCGCGGAGGCCGCCGCCCGCCTGTGGCGGACACTCCCGGAGAGGCTGACATGATCCGCCGGTTCCACCAGGGCGAACCGCTCAGCGAACGGCCCGGCCACTCGCTCGTCGGCGTGATCAGGATGCCGGACACGATCCAAAGCCCGGTCCGCGCGATCATGAAGCGGGTCATCGGCGCACTGACCGCACTGATGTCCGCGGTGCTGATCGTCTACTTCGACCGCGACGGCTACCGCGACGTCAACGAGGACGGCCTGTCGTTCCTGGACGCCGTCTACTACGCCACGGTCTCCCTCTCCACCACCGGCTACGGCGACATCACCCCGGCCAGTTCGTCGGCCAGGCTGGTCAACGTCCTGGTGATCACCCCCCTTCGCGTGCTGTTCCTGATCGTGCTGGTCGGCACCACCCTCGAAGTGCTCACCGAACGCTCGCGGCAGGCGCTGCGGATCCAGAAGTGGAGGACCAAGGTGCGGGACCACGTGGTCGTCGTCGGGTACGGGACCAAAGGACGCTCCGCGGTCAGCGCCCTGCTCGGCGACGGGATGGAGCCCGGCGGCATCGTCGTGGTCGACACGTCCCAAGAGTCGTTGGACGCGGCGTCCGCGATCGGCCTCGTCACCGTGCACGGCTCAGGCACCAGCAACGACGTGCTCCGCGTAGCCGGTGTCCCACGAGCCCGAGCCATCGTGGTAGCCGCCAACCGCGACGACACGGCCGTCCTGGTCACCCTGACCGCGCGCGAACTGGCACCCAAGGCCCAGGTCGTCGCGTCGGTACGGGAACGCGAGAACGAACACCTCCTCCGCCAGTCCGGCGCGGACTCGGTCGTGGTGTCGAGCGAAACGGCAGGCCGCCTCCTCGGCATGGCCACCGCGACCCCGTCGGTGGTCGACATGGTCGAAGACCTCCTCACCCCCGACGCCGGCCTGGCCATCGCCGAACGCGACGTCGAACCATCGGAAATCGGCGGCTCCCCTCGTCACCTACCCGACATAGTGCTGGGCGTAGTCCGAGCCGGAACCCTCTACCGCGTGGACGCCCCGGAAGCCGACGCGGTGGAAGCCGGCGACCGCCTCCTGTACGTGAAGAAGGTGACCCCGCCCAGGGAATCCTGACCCAGGGAATCCTGACCCAGGGAATCCTGATCCCGGGAATCCTGACCTCCCGGCGAGAGCCCCGACCTCCCTGCCGCGCACACCGGCCAAGCGGTCACGGGTGGCCGAGATCGCCGCCCGTCACCAGGTGCCCGTGGTGGAGGACAACGCGTACATGTCGGTCGGCACGGGCGGTCTGGCGATCCCGCCGCCGATCGCGGCGTTCGCCCCGGCCCGCAGCGAGGTGCTCACCGTCGGCTCGCTGGCCAAGGCAGCCTGGGGCGGGCTGCGGATCGGCTGGCTGCGCGCGTCCCGCGACGTGGTGGAACGGCTGGCCCGCTACAAGGTCCGCGCCGACCTGGCCGGCCCCGTGCTGGACCAGGCGCTGGCGGCCAGGGTGCTGCCGCGGCTGGACGAGATCGTGCCCGGCGCGGCGACCGACCCGTCCGGCGGACACGACAACTTCATCCGCCTGCCGTTCACCCTGCCCGCCGCCACACTCACCGAACTGGTCCACCGACTCAACCGGGCCTGGCAGGACCTGCACCGCCGGGGCGCGGACAGCCGGTTCGCCCAACTGGCGACGGTCGCCGAAGTGGTCGTGCCCCGCGCCGTGGTCGTGCCCTGCGCCGTGGTTGTGCCCTGCACCGCCGACCGCGCCTTGGCACGGGCCGCACGCGACGGCACGCCGTTGACGTCCTCGGTCGACATCGCGCAAGTCCCCGCCACGAAGGCGATCGAGTCTGCGTTCGTGTGCAGGACCGTGCGGTCGATGTTGCCGAGGTTGTTGCACGCCGCGTCGTCTCCCGCCGAGTAGCCCGACAGCCTCAGGGCGGCGGCGACATACCGGCGAGCGCGGACCACGTCGGTTCGCACCGCGATCACCCGGCCGACGTGCCCTCGTCTGCCAGTGGGATGCGGACCTGGAAGGCCGCGCCCAGCCCTGCCGGTTCGATGCAGGACAGCTCGCCGCCGTGGGCTCGGACCACGCCGCGGGCGATGGGCAGGCCCAGGCCTGAGCCGCCGGAGCGGCGGTCCCGGGCCTCGTCCAGGCGGACCAGGCGGTCGAAGATGTGCTCCCGGTCTTCTGGTGGCACACCCGGCCCGTTGTCGGAGACCACCAGCCACGCGTAGCTGCCGACGGCCGACACGCGCAGCCGCACCTGACCGGCCGCTCCGGTGGCCTGGCGGGCGTTGTCGGCCAGGTTCGCCAGGACCTGGGCCAGCCGTTGCGGATCGCCCGACACGTAGACCGACGTGCCCTCGGCGGCGATGTCGAAGTCGGGTGCGAGCAACCGGGTGCGGCTCACCTCCGCCTCCGCCAATGCCAACAGATCCACGCGCTCCCGGTGCAGCTCCAGGCCCGCTTCGATCCGCGCCAAGGCCAGCAAGTCGTCCACGAGGCGGCCGGCTCGGCGGGACTCCCTCACCAACAACAGGTTCAGACGTTCCCGCTCCTCGGCGCTACCGGTCTGCATCAGCGCCTCGGCCACCGCTTGCACGCCCGCGATCGGCGTCCTCAATTCATGCGCCGCGTCCGCGACGAATCGTTTGGTTCGTTCCTCTGATCCCTCCAATGAGTCGAGCATGTCGTCGAACGCCGCCGCCGTCCGGCCGAGTTCGTTGTCCGTCCTCGCCGGACTGAGGCGGTGGCCCCGGTCGCCGCCCGCGATGGACTTGGCCAACGTCGTCATCGCGTCCAGCGGGGCCAACGCCCTTCGCACCACCCACACCATGGCCACCGCTGTGACGGCCAACGCCCCGAAGCCGACCAGCAGCAGCAGGCGCCGCAGCCGCGCCTGCGTGGCAGTGATCACCGACGACTCGGCGTAGAGCGTGATGGTCGACCCGTCCGCGAGGTCACGGGTGACCTTGTTGCTCACGTCGGCGTCCGGCAGATCGCCGAACACCGTGCCGTCCGGCATCACCAGCCGTGCCTGCACACCCCGGTTCTCCAACCGGTTCACCAGGTCCGAGCCCCGCACCCGCTGCTTGACCAGCGACTGTGCGTGGCGGGCCTTGTCCAGCAGCGCCGCCTCCACGTCCCGCTTCGACTGCGCCCCGAACGTAGCGTCCACCACGAGCACCAGACCGACCAGGACGACGCCGAGCACCGCGATCGCGGAGAGGGTGACCCGACGCCGCAGGGACACGGTCCGTAGGCTCACGAGTCTTCCGCCCGCAGCACGTACCCCAAGCCCCGTACGGTGTGCAGCAGGCGGGGACCGTGTTCCTCCAGCTTCCGGCGCAGCGCGCTGACGTGCACCTCCACCAGATTCGGGTCGTAGTCCTCGTAACCCCACACCGCGGTCAGGATCTGGGTCTTGCCGACCACCCGCCCGCGCTGGGCGGCCAGGTAGCGCAGCAGCCGCAGCTCGGTCGCGGTCAGCTCCAC
Organism: Actinosynnema sp. CS-041913; assembly: GCF_050942485.1. Classification (NCBI taxonomy): domain Bacteria; kingdom Bacillati; phylum Actinomycetota; class Actinomycetes; order Pseudonocardiales; family Pseudonocardiaceae; genus Actinosynnema; species Actinosynnema sp. CS-041913. The sequence goes on from NZ_CP192037.1 coordinate 1,014,783, forward strand.
GGGCGCGTCCCCGCGCAGCACCACCGCCGAGTCGGCGTCCACGACCAGGTCACCGATCTGCACGGTCGACGGCGTCCGCCCCAGCCTGCGGAGCACCGCGCTGACCCGAGCCACCAACTCGGCCAGTACGAACGGCTTCACCACATAGTCGTCCGCGCCCCCGTCGAGCCCGCGCAGCCGGTCCGACACATCGTCCCGGGCCGTCAGCATGACCACGCCCGCCCCGCTGGCCCGCCGGATGACCTCCAGCAGCATGAACCCGTCCCGGCCGGGCAGCATCACGTCGAGCACCACCAGATCGGGGCGGAACCGGGTGAGTTCGCCCTCCAGGTCCCGACCGTCCGGACGGAGCTGGACCTGGTACCCCGCGTCGCGCAGGGCCGAACTCACCGCGGCGCCGATGGCTTCCGCGTCTTCGATCACCAGCACCCTGGCAGCATTGGACACCTCCTCATTCTGCGTGGTGGGACCAGAGCCCCGCCCGCGTCTTCAGCCTGCGCTCAGGCACTAGGTCGGATAGTGGGTGGAGCGATGGAGCGAATGGCCGGTGCGAGGGTTGGGCGGTCACCCTGCCGGGTGGGCAGGCCCGGCAGGAGCGGAGCGGACGTCAAGGGTCGTGGGCGGTTGGGAGAACCGGTCTGGAGTGGACAAAGGATGGGCCGGCCGTGATCGGCCGCCACCGGGTGGAGGGGTTTGTCGTGGATTTGTTCATGGATCCATCTTCGAACAGGGGTTCGAGGTGGTCAAGATCACTATCGGGTGATGTGGGTGGGGGCGGACCAGCCGCCCACCCCCACGACAACAGGGCACTTCGTCTGCGACCATCCACCCTGTGGCGGTTCGGCTGAGCCCAGTCCGATGGGCGCTGATCCTGCTGGTCATCGGACTGGCGGGAGTCGCGGCGGCGGTCGCGATCTGGTGGCCGGGCGGCTCGTCCGCCGAGGTCCGGCGGGTGGCGGCGACCGTCGTCACCCCGGCGTCCTGCGGCGGGGCCGACGCCTACGACCGCGTCGAACTCAAGATCGGCGACCAGACCCGCACCGCCCGGCTCGACGGCTGCGGTCACCAGGCGAACGAGGTGGTCGACGTGGTGGTCCCGGCCGACACCAGCGGCGACTTCATGGTGCAGGTGGCCGACAGCGCTCCGGCGAACATGCCGTTCGGGACTCGGCTGGCCGCGATGCTCGTGTGCCTGAGCGGCCTGGCCGGCGGGCTGTACGCCCACCTACTGGGCAGACAGACTCAGGCGACGGCCTCGGCCGACGCCGTATAGGTGTTGCACGACGTGGTCACGCCGGAAGTGAACCCGTAAGACGCCCACTCGGCCTGGTTATCCGGGCTGCCGTGGGCATTTTTGTCGGCCGGCTCCTCCACGGCGTACTGGAAGTCGTCCGCCGCCTCCTGCGCCAGCTCGGACCCGATGGACCCGGACACGACGGTGAGGAACATCCCCGCGAAGCAGTTGGCCTGCAACTCGATCCGGCGCGACATCTCCAGGCCGGCGGGCGTGCCCTCACCCGCGTCGACGATCTTGCTGTCCGCAGCGCGCAACATCCCGGTCAATGCCTGCACGTGGTGCCCGTACTCGTGTGCCAACGTCGCCAGGTGCGTGCTGGGCCGATCACCGCCGCCGTTGTCACGCAGCCGCGACGTGGGCATGTAGATGGTCCGGTTGCGCCCGCAGTAGTACGCAACCGCCTCGGTCTCGGAGGGCGCCGCGCCGCACGGCCCGTCCTTCAGGTCCGGCGACGTGTCCAACGCGGGTGCCTCGAACGGCAGGTTCCCGTTCCCCAACGCCGGCTGCCACGCCTGGTCGAGGCACGCGACCCCGGCCGTGTAGTACGCCGTCAGCTCCGCGTCAGACAGACCGAACGCGGGCAATGCGCACGTGGCGTCCGCCAACCGCACCGGGGACGTAAGTAGCGGGTGGTCCGCCAGCCGGTGCACCGCACGCGGCCGAGGCGGCTCGGTGGCCGTTGCCGCCGCCGGGGCCTGCGGCGCGGCCACAGGCCGCCCGCTGACCCGCCTGCTGGTGTCCAACTGGGTGACGAGGCCGAGGCCCAGCACGCACAACACGATCAACGAGAACACGCCGATGAGGACGATCGGGTTGTTCTTAGGCTCCTCGGGCGTGTGCACGGTCCTCCAGTCGGGTTAGCTGACGTCCGCCGCGCTCGCCAACCAAGTGTTGCACGCGCTCGTTTCGTTGTTCTTGAATCCGTGGTTGACCCATGCGGCGTTCCGCTCCGGCGCGCCGTGGTCGCGGTTCGGGTAGATCGGGTAGTCACCCCGGCTGCCCGCGTCGCTCAGCGCCACCGAGATGACGTCACCGGGCACCGCTCCGTGTGACAGCGGCGCCAGCGTCATCCCGCCGAAGCAGGTGGCCTGCAGCTCCTTGCGCCGGTTCAGGTCGAGACCCGCCTCGGTGTCCCAGCCGCCCTTCTCGTACTGGGCCTGGCTGGACGCGCGCAGGATGCCGGACAACCACTGGATGTGGTGGCCGTATTCGTGCGCGAGCTGCCCCAGGTACTTGCCGGGGTGGTTGGGGTTCGCAGAGCCCTGCTCGTTCGCGTAGTGGTTCGGCGTCCAGTAGATGGTGCCGTCGCAGTACATGGCGGTGCGGTCGGGCCCCATGGAGCCGCACGTGTTGGTGATCTGCGACGTCACCATGACCAGCTCAACCGGCTGATACGGCAGGTTCGCCTTCTGGAACGACGGCTTCCACATCGCTTCGATGCACGGCAGCGCGGCACGCAGGAACTCGTCCTGTCCGCCGGGTGAGTAGTTCATGCCCGGCAGCGGGCAGCCGTCGATGTTGAACGCGCCCAGGCCCGAGCCGTGGATCGGGTTGTCACCGAGCGTGATCACGGCCTTGGGGCCGGCTTTCGTGGTGCTGGTCGACGTGGACCTGGTGCTGCTCGACGACGTGGTCGTTGTGGTCGTCTCGGCCGTGGTGGTCGTCGTCTGGTTCGTGTACGTGTAGTTCGAGTAACCCGAATACGCGGGATCGTCCACGCTCTTGCGCATGCTGGTCGCGGCCACGATCCCGACCGTCGCGATACCCAGGACGACGACTCCGATGAGCACGCCCGCGATGAGCGGACCGTTGCTCTTCTTGCGCGGCAGCGGCTGATACGGCTGTCCAGGACCCCAACCGGGCTGGGGGCCCCAATTCACCGGCGGCGGCTGCGGCGGGGCCATCGGCGGCGGGGCCTGTTGCTGCCACGGCTGTCCGGGCGGCATCTGCGGGGGCTGTTGGGGTTGCTGCGACGGTTGCTGGGTAGGCCACGGACGGGCCGGCTGGGGGTTCAGCGGAGCGGGCATGGGCGGTGGCCCAACCGGTCGTGGTGGCGGCCAGCCACCCGGCGGCGGTGGTTGCGTCATCGCTGGTGGTCCCCCATATCGCGGATGCCCGAATCAGCACAGAAGCATAGGCGGACTCCGCTATTCTCCGCGGCCGTGTTGAAAAACTGGGGAGCGGCGATCACCTGCGCCGTCGCGCTGTGTTCGTTCCCGGACACCGCGTCGGCGCAGCCGAGCAGTCCGGTCGGCCTACCCGGCACGGTCGGCGCCGACGTGCGCCTCAAATTGGAGCGCGACGGCAAGCTCACCGTGACGGAGGTCGTCAGCGTCCCCGAAGGCAGGACCGCCAAGCGGGTGGTTCCGCTACGCATCGCCGTGAGCGACACCCGGGACCGGGTGTTCGAGGTCAGCGGCGCGTCCGTCCAGGGCAAGGGCGCCACCACGGTGTCCTCCGACGAGCTGACCATCGCGCTGGAGCCGGGCACCTCCACGGTCACGTACGCCGTGGTCGGCGCGGTCGCCAAGATCGGCGACACGTTAGAACTGCGCTGGCAACCCGCGAGTGGCTGGGACACCGCGCTGGACTCGGTGAAGGTCTCGGTCATCACGCCGGATGCCCCCAAGTCGGTCAACTGCCTGGCCGGCGCGCCCGGCACGTCCAGACCGTGCACGACCGCGGAGCTGGGCGACGGCCGCGGCGTGCGGGCCACCGAAATCGGCCTTCCCACAGGTGAGCGTATCGATGTGGCGGTCGGCCTGCAGGACGGTGCCGCGCCCGCGAACGCCCGGATCGAGGAAACGTCGGGGCTGGCGGCGGCGTTCGCGCTGACGCCCGTGACCGGGGTGGGGCTGGGCGGCCTCGTCGTGTTGTTGTTGGGCGGCGTGCTGCTGCTCTGGTACCTGCGCGGCCGGGACGCACGGGCGTTGGCGAGCGAGGTCGGGCCGGTGAACGTGCTGGTGTCCGACGGGACCGGGCGGGTGGCGTTCGCATCCCCGGACGGTGTGCTGCCGGGCCAGGTCGGGACCGTGGTGGACGAGCACGTCGACGTCGTGGACGTGACGGCGACGATCGTGGACCTCGCGGTGCGCAACTACCTGTGGATCGAGGAGGTCGGCGGCTCGGACTGGCGGTTCGTCCGGCGCAATCCGGCGGACCCGTCGCTGTCCGGTTACGAGCGGGCGGTGTACTCGGCGCTCCTGCCCGACGGGGTGGACGCGGTGCTGCTCTCCGAACTGCGTGGTCGGCGGATCGACCTCAGCCGGGTGCGGGACGCGCTGTACGCCGATGTGGTGGCGAAGAACTGGTTCGTGCGGCGGCCGGACTCCGAGCGCAGCCGGTGGTGGTGGGCCGGGATCGGGCTGGCGATGCTGGGCGTCGCGCTGACCGTGGTGTTGGCGCTTGTCACCGGGCCCGCGCTGTTCGGTCTGGTGGTCGTCGTCGCGGGTGGCGCGCTGGCGCTGGGAGCCCGGACGATGCCGGCCCGGACCAAGCGGGGCAGTGCTCTGCTGGAGCACGTGCGCGGGTTGCGCGGGTACCTGGGTTCGGCGACTCTCGGCGACATTCCCGAAGCCGATCGGGAGATGGTGTTCTCGCGGTCGCTCCCCTACGCGGTGGTGCTCGGTGAGACCGAGCGCTGGCTCGGCGCCTTCGCCGGCGGCCAGTCCGGGCTGTACTGGTTCGGTGAGGCCGAGCAGGCCGGTGACCTGCGGCGATTCGCCCAGCGGTTCCCGACTTTCCTGGGTGCGGTGGACGGTGTGCTGGCCCAGGCGGGGCACCTGAGGTCGTTGCGCGGCTGACGTTCACCCGATAGTGATCTTGCCCTTCTCGAACCCTTGTTCGATGATTGACCTGTCCGACCACACAGCTCCGATGGGCAGCGGAGCCTGGTGGGAAGGGCGCCTGCCGAGGTCTCGGCAGGCGGGCTAACGGTCGGTTCGCGGTGGGCGGACACGGACGTTGCTCCGGGCAGGCCACCTGCGGTCCTCGCGGGGGTGGAAACCCGTAGGCTGCGTCCATGGCGCTACCCGAACTGCACAGGTTCACGCTTCCCAACGGCCTGCGGGTGGTGCTCGCCCCAGACCCGAGCGCCCCGGTCGTCGGGGTGAGCGTGCACTACGACGTGGGATTCCGCTCGGAGCCGGAAGGCCGGACAGGGTTTGCGCACCTGTTCGAGCATCTCATGTTCCAGGGCAGCGAGAGCTTGGAGAAGCTCGCGCACTTCCGGCACGTGCAGTCCTCGGGCGGCACGTTCAACGGGTCGACCCACCCCGACTACACCGACTACTACCAGGTTCTGCCGTCCGCTGCGCTGGAGCGGGCGTTGTTCCTGGAGGCGGACCGCATGCGTGCGCCGAAGATCACCGAAGAAAACCTGCGGAATCAAATCGACGTGGTGAAGGAGGAAATCCGACTCAACGTGCTCAACCGGCCGTACGGCGGGTTCCCCTGGATCCTGCTGCCGCCGGTCCTGTTCCAGACCTTCCCGAACGCCCACAACGGCTATGGAGACTTCACCGACCTGGAAAACGCGACGGTCGACGACTGCGCGGCGTTCTTCGACACGTACTACGCGCCGGGGAACGCGGTGCTGACCATCGCGGGCGACTTCGCACCCGAGGCCGCCAAGGGGCTGGTGGAGAAGCACTTCGGAGACGTGCCCGCGCGTCCCGTGCCGGTGCGGCCGTCGTTCGCGGAGCCGGCGCCGAAGGGCGAGCTGCGCGCCGAGCACACGGACAAGCACGCTCCGATGCCCGCCATCGCGATGGGATACCGCATCCCGGACCCGGTGAGCGAGGTGGAGGGCTACCTGGCTTACCTGGTGCTGGCGGGGGTGCTGACCGACGGTGACGGTTCGCGGCTCCAGCAGCGGCTGGTGCACCGGGACGCGATCGTGGTCGACGTGGGTGCCGGGTGCGGGCTCTTCGGTCCGTTGGAGGCTCGCGACCCGGACACGTTCAGCGTCACTGCGATCCACCCGCCGGATGTCACGGCCGAGCAGGTGGTGGCGGCGGTGGACGAGGAGCTGCTGCGGCTGGCCGAGGAAGGGCCGACGGAGCAGGAGCTGGCGAAGGTCACCGCGCGGTGGGTGTCGACCATGCACCGCGAGCACGACCGGCTGACCAGCCGCACGCTCGGGCTGGGTTCGGCGGAGCTGCTGTTCGGGCGCGCCGAGCTGCTGTACGAGCTGCCGGACAAGCTGGCCGCGGTCACCACCGACGAGGTCGCCGCGGCGGCCAAGGCGTTGCGGCCGGACTCGCGGGCCGTGCTGGTTCTGAACCCTGCCGGCGCGGACGGCGCCGCTGCTGACAACGGAGGTACCGAGTGAGCGCCCCGACGACGCACCGCAGCGCCGAGGAGATCGGCCGCACGGAGCTGGGGCCGCGTCCGCTCCCGGAGCTGGGCGAGCAGCGGGCCAGCGCCGACCTGTCCACGGTGGACACGGTGCTGGGCAACGGGCTGCGGGTGATCGCGGTGCGCCGGTCGTCGGTGCCGCTGGTGGAGGTGCGGCTGCGCGTTCCGTTCGCGGACCCGGCGTCCTCCAGCGTCGGCTCGACGCACGCGGCGCGGGCCGAGGTGTTGGCCAACACGGTCCTCACCGGCACTGCCACGCGCAACCGGGTGGCGGTGGACACCGAGCTGGCTCTGGTCGGCGGCGAGCTGGACGCGGTGGTGGATCCGGAGCGGCTGGCGTTCTCCGGCAACGCGCTGGTGTCCGGGCTGGGCACCGTCCTGGACGTGCTGCGGGACGTGCTGACCGGTGCGGTCTATCCGGCCGAGGAAGTCGAGCGGGAGCGGGCGCGGCTGGTCGAGCGGATCCGGCTGGCGCGGTCGCAGCCGAACGTGATCGCGCGGGAGGCGTTGCAGAAGCACCTCTACGGCGACCACCCGTTCGCCAAGGAGATGCCGGAGGCCGAGGAGGTCGCGGCGGTCACGCGGGACGAGGTGCTGGCGCTGCACGCGTCGGCCGTGCTGCCGCGGGGCTCGGTGCTGGTCGTCGTCGGCGACGTCGAGCCGGACGCCGCCGTGCGGGCCGTGGAGGGCGCGCTCGGCGAGTGGACCGGTGAGGGCACCGCGGTGTCGCTGTCGCCGTTGCCGGTGGTGCGCGGCGGGGATGTGCGGCTGGTGCACCGTCCCGGCGCGGTCCAGTCGCAGATCCGGCTGGCCGGGCGAGGGCTGGTGCGGACCGACCCGCGGTACCCGGCGCTGCAGATCGCGAACCTGGTGTTCGGCGGGTTCTTCTCCTCCCGGCTGGTGGAGAACATCCGGGAGGACAAGGGCTACACCTACAGCGCGCGGTCGCACCCGGAGTTCACGCCGGACGGCGCGACGCTGCTGGTGGACGCCGACACGGCGAGCGAGGCCACGGCCGCCGCGCTGCTGGAGACGCGGTACGAACTGGGGCGGCTCGGGCTGGTGCCGCCGTCGGAGTCCGAGGTGGACACCGCGCGCCGGTACGCGATCGGGTCGTTGCTGACCGCGACGTCGTCGCAGGGCGGGCTGGCGTCGTTCCTGGTGAACCTCGCCGGGCTCGGGCTGGGCCTCGAGTGGTTCACCGGGCATCCCGAGCGGTTGGCGGGTGTCACGGTGGAGCAGGTCGCCGAGGCGGCGCTGGAGTTCTTCGCGCCCAGCGCGTTCACCGGGGTCCTGGTCGGTGACGCGGAGCTGCTCGCGCCGCAACTGCGGTCGTTGGGCGGGGTCAGCCTGCCGTGAGCTTCGAGCTGGTGGAGCTGCCGGCCCTGTCGCGGTTCACGGTGGACCGGCGGGAGCTGTTGCGCAACGACGCGGAGCGGCTCGGGCAGCTATGGCCGAAGGCGCGTGTCATCACGGTCGACACGCGTGGTCGGACGTTGGTGGCCGACCGGGCTTCGCGCCTGGTCGACCGGCCCGCCACCGAGTTCGGTGACGGGCCGCCGGACGACGCTGTCCTGCTCGGCGAGCAGGACGGTGTCGCGTACTGGGCCGTTCCGCTGGCGGAGGACGAGACGGACGTGGCCGCGTCGTCCGGCCGCGCGTGGTTCGCGGTGGAGCCGACGGACGAGCCGCAGTGGCTCGACCTGAGGGCGTGCGGCGCGTTGCTGGACGACACCGGCGCGGGGTTGTTCACCTCGGCGGTGGCGTTGTTCCACTGGCACCGGTCGGCGAAGTTCTGCGCGGTGTGCGGTGGTGGCCAGGAGTCCGCGAAGTCCGGGTGGGCGCGGGTGTGCTCGCAGTGCGGGCGTGAGGAGTACCCGCGCACCGACGCGGCGGTGATCTGCCTGGTGCACGACGGCGCGGACCAGGTGCTGCTCGCTCGTGGCGAGGGGTGGCCGGAGGGGCGGTACTCGGTGCTGGCCGGGTTCGTCGAGGCGGGCGAGTCGCTGGAGGCGTGTGTCGCGCGGGAGATCGAGGAGGAGGTCGGCGTCGGGGTGAGCGACATCCGCTACCTCGGCAGCCAGCCGTGGCCGTTTCCCCGGTCGCTGATGGTCGGGTTCCAGGCGGTGGCCGACCCGGCCGAGCCGCTGCGGCTCGCCGACGGGGAGATCGCGCAGGCCAAGTGGGTCAGCCGGGCCGACGTGCGGCAGGCGCTGGAGGTGTCGGGCAGTGTGCCGGACCTGCTGCTCACGCCGGGCGCGTCGATCGCGTACCGGATGATCCAGTCGTGGGCGGCCGTGGACTAGAGCAGTTCGCTCCACGGCACGGTGCGGGTGATGTCGGCGTAGCTGTGCCAGGTGATCTCCGGTAGCGCCGCGTGCAGTGCGGGCAGGTCGATGTCGGTGCCCACCTCGGCGAAGTATCGGAACATCGCGGCCAGGTCGGACGAGTGGCGTTCCACCACCTCCAGCGGCGGCTGGTGGTGGTGGATCGGCCTGCCGGTGGCCGTGGTGAGGATGTCCGCCATCTTCGCCGGGGTGAGGGCTTCGCCGGCGAGGTCCAGGCGCGTGCCGGCGAAGCGGTCCGGCTGTTCGAGGGCGAGCACGGCGACGGCGGCGATGTCCGCGACGGCGACCAGGTGCAGTGCGCGGTCCGACGGCATGGGCAGGGCCAGGGCGCCTCGGCGCAGGCCGCTGAGGGTCCACTCGCCGAACTTGTCATCGATGAACGCGGCCGGGCCGAGGATGGTCCAGGGTACGTTTCCGCTGGTCAGGTGTTCCTCGATGCGGTGCTTGCTGTCGAAGTGCGGGATGCCGGTGCGCCGGTCGGCGTTCGAGGCCGAGGTGAACACGATGTGGTCGGCCTCGTGCGCTGCGTCGACCAGCGCGATCCCTTGACGGACCTCGGTGTCCGGGTCGGTGCCGAACGGCGTGGTGACGGCGAAGACCGAGCGGACGCCGTGCAGGGCCTCTTTCAGGGTGGCGGGGTCGTCGAAGTCACCTTGGGCGACCTCCGCGCCGGCGGCGTGGAGTCGGTGTGCGGCAAGGCTTTCGGGGTTTCGGGTGAGGGCTCGGACGGGGTGGCCCCGGTCGAGCAGGAGGTGGGCGACCGCGCCGCCTTGGGCTCCGGTCGCGCCGGTCACCAATGTCAGTTCCATGAGCAAAGGTTGACAGTGAAAATGTTCTGGAGTCAAGTGAGTTGGGTAGGATGCCGTTGTGGAACGGTATGAGCCGAGCGACGCGCTGCTGGCGTGGCTCTACGTGCAGCAGGGTGTGGACGCGGTGCGCGTCGCGATGAGCGAGCGGGTGGAGGCGGTGGCCGGCTGTTCGCTGCTGGAACACGAGGCGATGTACCGGATCGGGATGAACGGGCGGCTGCCGATGTCCGAGTTGTCCGAGTTGCTCGCGGTCAGCCCGAGCGGGGTGACGCGGCTGGTCGAGCGGCTCGTGCGGCGTGGCTGGGTGGAGCGGTCGCAGCCGCCGGAGAACCGGCGGGTGGTGTACGCGGCGCTCACCGAGGAAGGGCGGCGGGTGGTCACGGCGACGACCGGACCGACGTATCGGGCGGCGGTCGCGGAGGAGTTCGCGGGGACGTTAACCGACCGGGACCTCGCCGACCTCAAGCGGATCGGGCGGAAACTGTTGGAGGCACACGGGAAGTGGGACGCGCAGCGGTTCGCGCCGAACTGAGCCGGGTTGGGCCTCGAGTCGCAGCGCCGCACTGAGCTGGGCGTCAAGGATCGATGCGGTCCAAGGCTGCGCCGTCCCAGGTCGTCTGGGTGCACGCGACGCCACGGCCGTTCTTGGGACGCAGCACGTCGTAGATGTGCATCCGCGGGATCTTGTCGGACACGCCCCAACCGCTCGGCCACGTGATGACCCAGTCCATGTCGAGGTCCACCAGCAGGCCCAGCATCCTCGCGATCGTCGGGTCGTCCAGCCGCTCGAACGCCTCGTCCAGCAGCACCAGCCGCAGTGGCGAGAAGTCGCCGCTCACCGCGTCGTAGAACGACGCCGCCGCCGCGAACAGGGTCACGTACGAGATCAGCCGCGTCTCACCGGACGACAGTTGCCGCAGCCGCCGCTCCCGTGGGTTGCCGTCGGGACCGGTGTCGGCGACGGTCACGGTGAACTGGTGCCAGGTGCGGTAGTCCAGGGCACGCGACAAGATTTCCGCGTAGCTGCCGGAGTGCGAGTCGCGTTCGGCCTCGATGCGTTCGGTGAACACGCGGCGCAGGACGGCGTCCTGCTCGGGGTTCCGGTCGGCGTACGGCAGGCGCACCAGTGCCAGCGCGTCGCGTGTTTCCTCCTCCAGCGACGCCGACGGCTTCCACGCCAGCTTCACGTGCACGCCCTGGCTGGAGCGGGCCCGGCCGAGCACCTCGTTCATCCGCTTGCACAGGTCCTCGGCCACGGCGATCTGCCCGCGCAGCCACTCGGCGAGGTCCCGGATCAGGTAGTCCGCGAAGATGTTCTGGTACCGCTCGTCCAGGAATCCCCGCTGCTCGGCCAGTTTCTCCGTCACCTGACGGGCCGCGACCGCCACCGGACGCGCGCCCTCCTCACCGGTCACGGTCACCGTCAGCAGGCCCTCGTGCTGCTCGGCGGCGATGTCGTGGCTGCCCGCCAAGGACGTCTGGAGAGCCTGGAGCTTGGTGATCACCGTCGCCTCGCCCGCGCCCCGCCGGTCGGACATCGCCAGTGCGGCGCGCACCGACTCGACGTCCTCCGGCACGTCCGGCAGCGCAGCGACCAGCACGCCGGGCGCCTGGACGGTGGCCTTGAAGTGCTCGACCGCCCGCACCCGCGCGTCTTGCGCGGACATTAGCTGTTCGGCGGTCGTGTCCAACTGGGCCGAGAGCTTCGCGGCCTGCTCACGAGCCGACGCGACGCGTTCGCGGACTCCCTTGAGCTCGTCCCGCATCTCCCGCCGGGAACGCTCCGCCGCGGAGAGCTGGTCGGCGATCTCCCTCGCCTCCCCGCCGATCGCCTCGGTCAGCTCGGCCAGCGTGCCGGCCTGCGTCGCGTAGTCCACGCACCGCGCCTCGGCGTCGGACTCGGCGGCCACCCGGTCGTCCACCGCCGCGTGGTAGCGGTGGGCGGCGTCGGTCAGGTCGGCCACCGTCGACCGGCACTGCCTGCGCAGCACGTCACCCAGCCGGTCGGCGGTGCGCTGGGCCTCGGCGGCGGCGCTCTGGGCTTGGCGGAGACCTTCGGTGGTCGCGGGCAGTCCGGCGTCGCCTGCCTGGCGCACGACCTCGGCCTGCGCCGCCGCGCCGCGGGACTGCGCGGACTCCAGTTCGGCGCGCAACTCCTCGGCACGGCGTGCGGCGCGGTCGGCGGACTCCTGCGCGGCTTGGAGGCGGCCGTGCTTGGCGACGAGTTCGCGGTCGGCGGGGAACCGGTCCAGGTGGGATTCCCACTGCTCGACCAAGGCGTGCGCGGCGGCGAGTTCGGCCTCGGCCTGGCCGAGTTCGGTGCGGAGGGCGGCGAGTTCGTCCTCCAGTTCGGCGATGCGGCGCTGACGGGCGGCTTCGCGGGCACCCGCGCCGATGAACTCGGCGGCGTCCTTGTGCCACGCGCCGGTCAGGACGCCCGCCTGCCAACGGCCGTCGAGGGAGACGGCGAAAGCGCCTTCGTCCAGGGAGACGGACGCCAGCAGGGACGCCACGACCTCGGCCGGCACCGGGGAACTCGGCTCGACGGCAGGGACCAGCACGGATGCGAGGGACATGCCCGCCACCGGCTCACACGGCACCGCGACGACATCACGCGTCGCACCGCCGGCGCCCCGAGCGCCGCTGACGCCGGGGACACCGCTGAGGCCGAGGTCACCGCTGACGCCGCTGCTGACGCCGGGGACACCGCTGCCACCGCTGCTGACGCCGAGGTCACCGCTGACGCCGCTGCTGACGCCGGGGACACCGCTGCCACCGCCGCTGTCCACGTGGTCGCCGGCCATGGCGTCGACCGCTGCCCCGGAGTCCACCGCACCCGACGCGGTCACCCACGCGTCGAGCAGCCCGCACGCCTCCAGCGCCGCCTCCAGGCCCGCGCGTCGCGACTCGTCCACATCGTCCTGGAAGTCCACCAGCCGGTAGAACGGCGAGCCCGCCGCCGGATCCCGCGAGGCCACCGCGAACCGACCCCGCTCCGGCGCTCGGGCCGTGCCCGACCGCAGTGCCGCCAGCTCGGCGTCCAGCGCGTCGATCGTCCCGTGCAGCTCGCCCCGCCGCTGCGCGACACCGTGCGCGGCCTCCCGAGCCGACGCCATCAGCGGACCGACCCACTCCCGTGCGGCGGACGTCAGTTCACGGGCGGCGGCCGGATCGACCGACGCGGGCAGTGCCAGACCGGTCTCGGGCTGCCCCGGGCCCGAGGACTGCCAGGCGCGGACGTCGTCCAGCCACCGCAGGGCGACCTCGGCGAGTTCCTGCGCCTCCTGGTTGCGCAGCGCCGCCGACTCGGTCGCGGCGTGTTGCGCGTCCCGTGCGGTCTGGCGGAGGGTGTCCACCTTGCGTTGCGCCGACTCCAGCTCGTCCGCCTGCTGGTGCAGCGCCAGCGCCAGCGCCCCGCGTTGACGGGCCAGCGAAGCGATCTCCGACGTGCGCTCCGCCGCCGGCGTCAGGTCCAGGTCGGCCGACGGCGGTGGCACGCGGCGTTCGATGGGCAGCGGTTCGGCTTCGGGGTCGGGCTTGGCGCGGACGGACTCCGTGCGTGCTTCCGCGTCGACGACCGACACCCTTGGCACGTCGGGGACCAGCGACGCGTCCAAGCCGGCGGCCCGTAGCTGGTGGCGCAGCGGCTCGACCAGTTCCTCCGCCGCGCCCAAATCTTCCGCGAGCCGGCGCAGCAGCCGCAGCACGCCGTCGACCGCGCCGTCCTCCTGCAACCGCTGCTTGTTCGCCATGTCCAGCGCGGCGACCGCCGACGAGCGCTTCTCCTCCACCAGCTTCTCGCGCGTCTGCAAGTCCTGGAGGTCGCGGAACGCCGGCAGCTCCTTCAACGCGCCGATGGTCTCCTCGGCCTGCTGCTCGCCCGCCTCCAGCGACACCAGCGAGTGCTCCGCCGAAGCCCGTTCCGCCAACGTCTCCGACAGCGACGCGGACAGCTTCGCCGACGAGCGTTCCAGCTTCCGCACCGCGTCCTCGGCCGCGCCCAGCCGCTCCGCCGACGTCCGCAGACCGCCGAACGCGTAGTCGGAGTACGTCTTCAGGAACGTCCCGAGAGCCGCGTCCGCCGACGACAGCCGGACGATGTTCTCCCGGATCGACTCCAGGTCGTCGAACGACGTCGCGAGCTGCTCCACCATCGCCTGGTCCAGCGGCGGCAGGGCGTCGGACAGGATCTGCTCTAGCTGCCCTTCCAGCACCTTCAGACCGACGTCCGGGTTGCGCAGGGTCCGTTGCAGGTGCAGCAGGTCGCCGTAGCGCGCGCCCGGCACGCCGTACACGGTCTCGGCGATCTTCGCCCTGAACGCGGCCTCCTCCAGCACACAGTCCGCGCCGATCAGGTCACGTAGCTGCGCCGGGCCGAGGGGTGTGCGCTCGGCGCCGACCAGTTGGAGGTCGTGGCCCACGCGTCGGGCGGTGACGAAACGCCACGAGTCGGTGATGGCCTGGGAGGTCTTCGACGCCTTCACGCCCAGGCCGCACGTCAGGTACTCGCCGTCGCGGACCAGCTCGACCCACGCATACCCGATCCGGTTCGGGCCGCCGTCGTAGTCGTCCAGCATCAGGCGGCGCAGGCTGACCGTGTCGAAGCCCTTCGAACCCACCTGGCGCAGGTCGCCGTCCAGGCACAGCGGCAGCAGCAGTTCCAGCGTGCGCGACTTGCCGGACCCGTTGGTGCCCTGGAAGATCGCGCGGCCACCCGAGAAGTCGAACGTCTGCTCGGTGTACTGCCAGATGTTGACGATGCCGCCGCGGTGCAGCCGCCACCTGTTCACACGTTCTCCTCATCAAACAGCGACCAGCTAGGCACCACGACCGGTTGCTCCACTTCACGTTCCGGGTCGCCGTCGGGCACGGGTATCCACCGGTGCGCGGCGGCGTCGAGCAGCCACCCCTCGTCGGCGCGCACCGCCAAGCCCATGCGCCGCAACAGTTCCAGCACCTCGTCGGCCAGCCGTTCCAGGTCGTCGGTGAACTGCTTGGACCACGCCGTCGGGTAGTCCTCCACCAGCCGCGCGCACACGGAGACCAAAGTCTCGCGCACGACCGGGTGCCGCCCCGCGACCGGCTCGTCGGACACCAGCTCCGGCAACGCCAGCAGCGCGATCCGCGCCACCGTGGACGTGCCGGGGAAGTACAGGTCGGTCAGGTAGTCCTCCGGGTCGGCCGCCAGCACGCCCTCCGCACGCGACTCCGTGTACAGCCCGAAGAACGTCTCCAGCAGCACGGACTCCTTGCGTTGGTTGCGCCGCAGCCACTCCGCCTGCTCGGCCGGCAGGTTCGCGTACAGCACCACGGGGTTCTCCACCAGCTTGCGCCGCACCGCGTGCTCCACGCCGCGCGGTCCGGGCCGGGCGGCCAGTTCCACCAGGCGCTCCCGTGACGACGCCTCCGCCACCGGGCCGGTCAGTAGCTGCCCGAGCAGGTCCGTGTCCACCGTGATCAGGGCCTCGGTCTGCATGTCGACCGTGCCCTCGGTCTCGTGCAGCACACCCTGCGACACCAGGTGCCGCAGCGCCGCCGTCAACGCCCGCCGGTCGGTCACGTCGTCCACGACCTCGATGCCCGCCTCCACCGCCGCCGCACGGATGTCGGACACCAGCCGGGACAGCAGGGTCTGCCGCCCGATGCCGGTCAGCACCGCCATGGTCAGCGCCACGTACGCGTAGCCGCGGGGTGACATGCCCAGCACGCCACGCGTGTCGTCCGCGCCGGGGCCTGCCTTGTAGAGGCGCGCGAACCGGCGTTCGACCACCAGCCGGTAGCCGAGTTGCCGCGCGAACAGGTCCTGGAGCACGAAGCGGTGCCGGTACACCAGCGTCAGCAGCTCGCCGTCCGGGCCGTCGGCGCGCAGCAGCGGCCGGCGCAGCAGGGTGCGGGCGCAGCGCACCACGTTGGCGGCGTCGATGTCGGAGAGGTCGTCGAACATCAGTCGAGCACCAGCGTCGAGTCGTGCAGCGTCAGCGTGCCCGCGTGCGAGTGGATCCGGGTGGACCGGCCGGCGGCGTGTGCCACGGTCACCCGCAGGCCGCGCACCGGGTCGGTGGCCGAACCGGAGTCCGCCGCCGTGTCCCGTTGCGCCATCGCCAGCGTGAGCAGTTCGCACAGCACGCCCAAAGCCTCGCCGGACAGCCTGGTGGTGCTGAGATGCGGCGCGGCGGCGGCCAGTTCGGCGACGGAGGCGGCGCGGCGTTCGTCGGCTTCGCGGGCTTCGGCCAGGAGGGACTGCTCGGTCATCGGGTCGTCCAGGATCTTGGACGTCCGGCCGCGCGCGCCCCGGTCGCCCCGGCTGCGCACGCTGACCGGCACGTCGTGCACCGGACCGTCGCGCCACGACGTGCGTTCGTTGTCGCTGTCGTGTTCGGGCGCGGGGGACAGGTGCCGCGCCGAGTACAGGCCGAAGGCCGCCGCGTACAGCTCGTGCGCCTCGGCTCTGGTGCCGGAGTCGAACCACGCCGCGAGCTTCAGCAGTTCGGCCCGACGGCCGGGGAGCAGGCCGCCGCCCGAGGTGGCGCGCTTCACCGACGCCAGGAGCGAGCCGATCGCCCGCGCCGTGGCGTCCCGGAGCGCCGTCACCTGGCTGGGGCGTCCGGGGCGGTCCACGAACCAGTCGGTGAGTTCCTGCCAGTCCTCCGCCGAGCGCCCGCGGGCCCGTTCCACCCGGTCGCCCAGGTCCGCGCGGCCGAGCAGCCGGAGGAGTTCCGCGCGGGCACCGGTCAGGCGGGCCAGCGCGTCGGCGATCGCCGGGGTGTGCCGGAGCACGTCCTCCACGACCATCTGGATGTACTCGACCAGGAGGTTGCGGAAGCCGGAGATCTCCTCGGGCGCCAGGTGGTGCCGGGTGACCACCTGGCCCAGGTAGGCGTAGAAGTCGCGGACCGTGGCGGCCAGCTCGGCGTGCTGGAGGAACAGCGTGGTGACCTGTTCGGCCAGCACCTCGCGCGGCCGGCGGGCCTCGCTGACCAGCGCCTCGGAGAGGGACCGGCCAAGCTGGTCCAGGCCGCGCTCCACGGCGGGCAGCAGCTCGCGGGAGACCTCGCGCGCGCCCTCGGGGACGCGCAGCAGCTCGTCCACGTCGCGCTGCACCCGCACGGCCAGCTTGGACACCTGGTAGCGCACGCTGCCGTGCTGGAACTCCGCGATGCTGGACGCCACCACCTCGCGCCGGCCCTGCACGAGGTTGCCCCACTCGACGAGCTGCCTGAGCCGGTTGATCACGTTCTCGATGCGCGACTCGCCCGGTTCGACGCGGCCCTCGCGCTCCGCACCGGCCAGCGCGCCCGCCACCTCGCCCGCCGACAGGTCGGCCAGCAGGGTGGACGTGAACAGCCGCATGATCGCCAGGTACGTGCGCTGGTGGTCGCGCGCGTCCAGGTACGCGTAGAGCTTCAAGCGGGCCGGTTCCACGGGACGCACCCTAATGCGGGCTACCGACAGCCGCGGGATACCGTGCCGGTGTGAGCGTGGGACGCGCGGTCGGGTTGTTGCTGGGCGTGGCCGCCGACGCGGTGCTCGGCGACCCCCGGAAGTATCACCCGGTGGCGGGATTCGGGCGGGTGGCCGCCGCCGTGGAGCGGAAGGTCTACCGGGACCACCGGGCGGCGGGCGCGGCGCACACCGCGACGCTGGTCGGCGGCGCCGTGCTGGCCGGGATCGCCGTGGAACGGCTGGGCAAGCGCAGCCCGGTGCTCCAGGCGTTGACCACCGCCGCCGCGACGTGGGTCGTGCTGGGCGGCTCGTCGCTCGCCGACGAGGGCACCGCCATGGGGCGCGAGCTGAACGGCGGGGACCTGGCCGCGGCTCGTCGCCGGCTGCCCCACCTGTGCGGGCGCGAACCCGCCCGGCTGGACACCATGGGACTGGCCAAGGCGACCGTCGAGTCCGTGGCGGAGAACACGTCCGACGCGGTGGTCGCGCCGTTGTTCTGGGGCGCGGTCGCCGGGGTGCCCGGCCTGCTCGGGTACCGGGCGGCGAACACGCTGGACGCCATGGTCGGGCACCGCAGCGAGCGCTACCGCCGGTTCGGCTGGGCCGCGGCGCGGCTGGACGACCTCGCGAACCTGGTGCCCGCCCGGCTGGCGGCGCTGTTGACGGCGGCGGGCGCGCCGGTCGTGGGCGGGTCGTCCGGCGAGGCCTGGCGGGCGTGGCGACGGGACGCCGCGGCGCACCCCAGCCCGAACGCCGGGCAGGTGGAGGCCGCGTTCGCGGGCGCGCTGGAGATCCGGCTGGGCGGTCGCACGGTGTACTCGCACGGGGCCGAGGACCGGCCGGTGCTGGGGCACGGGCGCAACCCCGACGCCGGCCACGTGACCAGGGCGGTGGAGCTGTCGCGGGTGGTGGGCGCCTCCGCCGCGGCGGTCAGCGCGGTGCTGGCGCTGCTTCGTCCTCGGCGAGCAGCTCGGCGACGGACTTCCGCCTAGCCCTCGGCTCGGTCAGCGCGCCGCCGGGACGGGCTTCGCGCACCGTGAAGTACAGCCAGCCGCCGAGGGCCATCACGCCGAAGGCGATCCACTGGAGCGCGTAGGAGAAGAACGGGCCGGCGTCCAGCTTGGGCAGCGGCAGGGCTTCCTCCACCCCCGGCTGGCCCTCGGTGAGCTGGAAGTAGCCGGGGCGGAGGTCCATGCCCACCGCGCGGCCCACCACGGCCGGGTTGATCGCGTAGACCTCGCGGTGGCCGTCCCGCTCGATCGCGTCGCGGTCGTCGGACTCGCCGGCGCGCACCATGGCGACGATCGTGACCGTGTCCCGGGGGACCGGTTTCAGGTCGGGGACCTTCAGGCCGTTGACCGGGCGGACGTAGCCCCGGTCGACCAGCACCGTGGGGCCGCCGTCCAGCGCGAACGGGGTCAGGATCTCGGACGCCGCCTCACCCTGGACGGTGCGCAGGCGGGCCACCGCCTGGCCCTCCGGCAGGTAGCGGCCGGTCATGGTGACCCGGCGCCACTCGTGCTCGGCGTTGGACTCGTCCAGGATCTCGGCGACCGGCACGGGGTCGGTGCGGACCGACGACGTGACCGCGTCGTTCTGCGCCGCGCGCTCCTTGTCGCGGCTGAACTGCCACGGGGCGAGCAGCGTGAAGCACGCGCCCGCGAACACCCAGACCGCCAGCGTCAGTGCCAGCCAGCCCGGCCGCAACAGAAACCTCAACCGCACCCGTCCACGGTAAGCCCTAGGCCGTGGTGACCCGCACCCGGTCGAACCTGGCCACGAAACCCGGCCCGGTGGGTGCGGCGGCCATCACACCCGCGAGCGTCGCGACGTCCGGCGGGAAGTAGCCGAGGCGCAGCATGGTGGTGGGCTCGGCGCCGTCCAGGCCGTACCGGACGGTCACGGTGTCGCCTTCGCGGGCGGCCGAGACGGTGACCCGGGACACGCGGCCCGCCGGGACCACCGACCAGTCCGAGAAGTCGCGGGTGACGACCGTGCTCACCTGGAACTCGTCGTCCACCAGCTCCACCCCGGCCTTGATCCAGTTCCGGTGGTCGACGCGGAGCGCGATGCCCGCCTGGTCGTACTGGGTGGCGTAGTCGGCGGTGAAGGACGCCACGAGGGTGAAGTCGCCGGTCAGCGGCACGCCCAGCAGGTGGCCGGTGTCCCGGTCGAAGCCGTAGTGGGTGGTGCGCCAGAAGTCGGTGTCCGGGTCCGTGGTGATGCTCAGACCGCCCTCGTCGGACCAGGAGGCCGGTTCGTTGAGCCACTGCCAGTCGTCGCGGTCGAACGCCTCGATCCCCATCGCTTCATCATGGCAGCGCCCGGGCGGCGGACAAGGCCTCTCCGCGCGCGTCCGGCGGCGGTCACAGCCGTTCGCGCACCCACGCCAGCAGGCCGGGCACGGCGGCTTCCACCTGGGTGATCACCAGGTCGAACCCCGCGCGGTCGCCGTAGTACGGGTCGGGGACGTCCACGCCGTCCGCGTCGGGGTCGAAGGAGCGCAGGAGCCGGACCCGGTCCGCGTCCGCGCTCCGCGTCAGCGCCCGCAGGTGGCCGGAGTCCAGCGCCACCAGGAGGTCCGCGGCCAGGTGCTCCTCGGACACCTGCGCGGCGGTGTGGTCGGACCGGTACCCGTGGTCGGCGAGGGACTTCGCCGCACGGTGGTCCGCCGGCTCGCCGACGTGCCAGCCGCCGGTCCCGGCGCTGGACACCGTGACAAGACCACCCAGGCCCGCCCGGTCCAGGTGCTCGCGGAATATGATCGCGGCCACGGGGGAACGGCAGATGTTGCCGGTGCAGATGAAGGAGACGTGCAGGGTCACGGCAGGCGAGTCTGCCAGGTTGCGCGCTCTGGGTGAGGGTGCCGGACGTCGCGTCCGGGACGCCTGACCATCGAATCGACCGGCTCGTTGGGGGATCGATGTCAGGCGTTGTCGGCGTGCTGTTGCTGCTCGTCGTGGGGTTCGCGGCGTTCGCGGCCATCTCGCTGTGGCAGCGCTCGTGGCCGGAGACGCCCGCGTTCGCCCGGCCCCGGCCGTCCGTGCCGAGTGGTGAACTGCACGTCGACCCGAACGCCGGGTTCTTCACGGACCGGGGGTTTCTGTTCCGGAAACGCCATTTCTTCGTCGCCACCGGGTGTCCGCCGGTGCGTATCGCGGACTATCCGTCACTCGATGTGCGCAGGCGGGGACAGGCTGTGCGTATCGCGCGGGTGGGACTGCGTTCCTGGTGGTGGTTCGAAGAGGGTTTCTACCGCGAATCGGCGGGTCTGCGGCCTGCCGACGTGGTGCACCTCGTACACCACCGAGAACGTCGTGAGCAGGCGAAACGCGAGCGCGCGAAGCTGTTGGCCGAGGTGGAGGCGAACTTGCGCAAGCGTACGCACGAGTAATGTCCCGGTGTTTAGTAACGATCCCCGCTTTCTCTGCGACGATATTGTCGTAGTGAAAACTCGGGGAGAGAAACATGAGCGACCCCCTACTGCGGGACTTCGCGGCGGGTGACGCCCGACCACCGATGCGGTGGCATTGGATCCTCTGCGTCGCAGTGGTGTTGATCGCAATCGCGGCGTCCGTGCTCTGATCTCAGCGGCCTCTCAGGCGTGGCGCGCGAGGATCTGTGGTGTGCCGACCACGACCATGCCCACCATCCCCGCGCTGGCCGACGCCCTGCCCAGGGTCGAAGACGAGATCCGGAAGCTGGCGACGTCCTCCACGCTGCCGATCGTCAACACGTTCTCCGGGCGCATCACCGCCGCGGGCGGCAAGCGCCTGCGGTCCGTGGTGATGCTGGCCGGGTCGCTGGCGCTGGCGGGCGAGATCACCGACCGGGCCGTGACGGCGGCGGCCTGCGTGGAGCTGCTGCACGCCGGGTCGCTGGTGCACGACGACCTGATGGACAACGCCGTGGAGCGGCGCGGGGTGCGGACGGTGAACGCCGACTGGGGCCCCGGGCCCGCGGTGCTGGTCGGCGACTTCATGCTGGCTCGGGCCAGTCAGGCCGCGCTGGACTCGATCTCGCCGTACGCGGCGGGGAAGCTCGCGGCCGCGGTGACGGACCTGGTGGAGGGCCAGGTGCTGGAGGTGCTCGACCTCTACGACGCGCACCGGTCGCCGGACAGCGCGTTGCGGTCGATCGCGTTGAAGACCGGGGCGTTGTTCCGGGTCGGGTGCGTGCTGGCGGCCCATTGCGCGTCGGCCTCCGAGGAGGCGACCACCCGGCTGTCGGAGTACGGGGCGCACTTCGGGTTGCTGTTCCAGATCCTGGACGACCTGTTGGACCTGGCGTCCACCACGGAGCGGCTGGGGAAGCCGGCCGGGAACGATCTTCGACAGGGGGTGTACACCTTTCCGCTGCTGCGTGCGCTGACCGAGGAGCAGCGGGAGCTGCTGGCGGTGCGGGGGCGCGGGATGGGCGACGCGGAGGTGGAAGGGCTGCTGCGGGAGCTGAGAGGCGGTCGGCTGGTGGCCGACACGCTGGCCTACTGCGGTGGGCTGGCGGCGCAGACCGTGCGGGCGCTGCCCGACGTGCCGGAGTCCGAGGCGCTGGGCATCCTGCGGGAGCTGCCGCCGGCTTATCTGGCGTGGGCCGAGTCTCAGATCGGGTGACCTTCCGGCGGGTGCTCGTCGGGCGGAGGCTTCCGGCGGGTGGTCGCCGGGCGGTGGATCCACCGCGGGTGCTCGGTGGGCGGTGGGCTGCCGGTGGTGTGCCCGCGCACCGCTGGTGCCGGGGCGGGTCGCCGGTCGCCTAGACTTCCCGCGATGACCAGCCATGATTCGGGCCGGGCGCTGTTGCGTCACCACGGGGACGTCGATGCCGCTCCCGGCTTGGCCGACTTCGCCGTGAACGTCCGGATGCCCGCGCCGCCCGCGTGGCTGCGGGACCGGCTCGTCGGTGTGCTGGACGGGCTCGGCGGCTACCCGGCTCGGGCCGCCGACCTCCGGGCTCGTGAGGCGGTCGCGGCGCGGCACGGGCGGCGGGCGGACGAGGTGCTGGTCCTCGCCGGGGCGGCGGAGGGGTTCGCGTTGCTGCCCTCGCTGCGGCCTTCGCTGGCGGCGGTGATCCACCCGTCGTTCACGGAGCCCGAGGTCGCTTTGCGGGACGCCGGTGTGCCGGTCGTGCGGGTTCCGCTGTCCGCCGAGGACGGGTACCGGCTCCGGCCCTCGTCGGTGCCGGACGAGGCCGACCTCGTGGTGTTGGGCAACCCGACCAACCCGACGTCGGTCCTGCACCCGGCGGAGCTGGTCGCCTCGGTGAGCCGGCCTGGGCGCGTGCTGGTCGTCGACGAGGCGTTCGCCGACACGATCCCCGGCGAGCCGGAGTCGTTGGCGGGCCGGACCGACGTCCCCGGTCTGCTGGTCCTGCGCAGCCTGACCAAGACCTGGGGGCTGGCGGGGCTGCGCGCCGGGTACGCGCTGGGCGCGCCCGAGCTGCTCGCCGCGCTGTCGCTGCACCGTCCACAGTGGCCGGTCAGCAGCCTCGTGCTGGAGGCCGTCACCGCCTGTTGCGAGCCGGCCGCGGTCGCCGAGGCCGAGGCCTTGGCCGCGCGGTGCCGGGAGCACACCCGGTCGGCCGTGCGGGAACTCGGGGAGCTGGTGGTCGTGCCGCCGGAGGCCCCGTTCATCCTGCTGCGCGTGCCGGACGGCGAGCGGGTGCGGCACGGGTTGCGGGACAAGGGCATCGCGGTGCGGCGTGGGGACACGTTCCCCGGGCTGACCGTCGACCACCTGCGCGTCGCGGTGCGCGCGCCGGAGGAGTTCGCGTTGTTGGTGGACGCTTTGCGGGTTGTGTTGGGGGAGCGGTGAGCAGCACTGTCGGCGAGGTCCTCGCCGTGCTGGAGGCGGCCTATCCGCCGGCCACGGCGGAGTCGTGGGACGCGGTCGGGCTGGTGTGCGGCGACCGCGGTGAAGCGGTGAAGCGGGTGTTGTTCTGCGTCGACCCTGATCAGTCCACTGTGGACGAAGCGGTCGAGGTCGGCGCGCAGTTGCTGGTGGCGCACCACCCGCTGTTGTTGCGCGGTGTGAACGGTGTGCCGGCCGACGACCCCAAGGGCGCGCTGGTGCACCGGCTCATCCGCAACAACATCGCGTTGTACACCGCTCATACGAACGCCGACGCGGCTCGTCCGGGTGTCTCGGACGCGTTGGCCGAGGCATTGGGGCTGGTGGTCACCGGGCCGTTGACGCCCGCGCCCGCTCGTGAGCTGGACGTGCTCACCACGTACGTGCCGGTCGACCGGGCCACTCGGGTGTTGGACGCGCTGCACGGGGCCGGTGCGGGGACGGTGGGCGACTACCGGGATGTCGCCTGGACCGTGGACGGCGTCGGGCAGTTCCGGCCGGTCGACGGGGCTCAGCCGGCGATCGGGACCGTCGGCTCGCTGGAGCGGTTGCCCGAGACGCGGATCGAGGTCGTGCTGGACCGCGCCCGGCGTGCCGATGTGGTGGCCGCGCTGCGTGCCGCGCACCCGTACGAGGAAGTCGCGTTCAACCTCAACGAGATCGCCGGGCTGCCGTCCGACCGGGGTATCGGGCGGATCGGCGAGCTGGCGCGGCCCGAGCCGTTGCGGGAGTTCGCCCAGCGGGTCGCCGACGCCCTGCCCGCGACGGCGTGGGGTGTGCGGGCCGCCGGCGACCCCGAGCGGCCGATCCGGCGGGTGGCCGTGTGCGGTGGCGCGGGCGACAGCTACCTGGCCGCCGCCGCGCGGGCCGGCGTGGACGCCTACGTGACTTCCGACCTGCGGCACCACCCGGCGGGCGAGCACCTCGCCCGCGGTGGGCCGGCGTTGGTGGATGTGGCGCACTGGGCCGGCGAGTGGCCCTGGTGCGGGCAGGCGGCGGACATCGTGCGGGACGCGTTCGACGGTACGGTCGACGTTCTCGTCTCGACTCGCCGGACCGATCCGTGGACCGTCGGCGCGACGACCCGAACTGGAGGCCGCTGAAGTGAAAGCCGACCCCGCCGTGCAGCGCAGGCTGCTCGACTTGGCGCAGGTGGACGCCGAGCTGGCGCGCGTCACCCACCGCCGCCGCACGCTGCCGGAGATCGCCGAGATCGCCGAGGCGGAGAAGGTGCTGCGGGCCAAGCAGGACGCCCTCACCACGATCGAGACCACGCTGGGCGACCTCTCGCGGGACGTCAAGCGGCAGGAGACCGAGATCGACCAGGTGCGCGCCCGGAAGGAGCGGGACCGCGTGCTGATGCAGTCCGGGTCCGTGGGCGCCAAGCAGCTCACCGACCTGGAGCACGAGCTGGCCACGCTGGAGCGGCGTCAGTCGGCGCTGGAGGACGACCTGCTGGAGCTGATGGAGCGCCGCGAGGCGGTCGAGGCCGACGTGCAGCACGCCCGGATCGAGCTGGACAAGGCCCAGGAGGCGTTGTCGGACGCGGCGCGGCGGCGGGACAGCGTGCTGGCCGACCTGGAGTCCACCGAGGCCAAGCGCACGGCGGACCGCAAGCGGGTCGAGACCCAGTTCCCCGCGCCGTTGCTGGCGCTGTACGAGCGGGTGCGCGCGCACAAGGGCATCGGCGCGGCGCTGCTCCGGTCCCGGCGGTGCGGCGCGTGCCGGATCGAGCTGGACCGCAACGCGTTCGCCAAGGTCAAGGAGTCCGCTCCGGACGAGGTCATCCAGTGCGAGGAGTGCGACGCGATCATGGTCCGCACCGGGGAGTCCGGGCTGTGAGGGCGTCGCGGTGAAGGTCGTCGTCGAGGCGGACGGCGGTTCACGGGGGAACCCGGGGCCCGCCGGCTACGGCGCCGTGGTGCGGGACGCGGCCACCGGGGCGGTGCTGGCCGAGCGGTCGGCCGGGCTCGGGGTGGCCACCAACAACGTCGCCGAGTACCAGGGGCTGATCGCCGGGCTGCGGGCGGCGGCCGAGCTGGGCGCCTCGGTGGTGGACGTCCGGATGGACTCGAAGCTCGTGGTCGAGCAGATGTCCGGGCGCTGGCAGGTCAAGCACCCGTCCATGCAGCCGCTGGCCAGGGAGGCGCGCGAGGTCGCGGGCGCCTTCGACCGCGTGGCCTACGAGTGGATCCCGCGCGAGCGCAACAAGGACGCGGACCGGCTGGCCAATGCGGCGATGGACGAGCAGGCCGGGATCGTGCGGACGGTCGACAAGCCGGGGACCTCCTCGGCCGAGCACATGACGCCCTCGTCGTGGTCCGGCGCCGTGGGCGAGCCGACCCGGCTGTACCTGCTGCGGCACGGGCAGACGGAGCTGTCCGTCGAGCGGCGGTACTCGGGCCGCGGCAACCCGCCGCTGACCGAGGTGGGCCGGCGGCAGGCCGAGGCGGCGG
The DNA here is from genome assembly GCF_050942485.1 of Actinosynnema sp. CS-041913. Taxonomy (NCBI): domain Bacteria; kingdom Bacillati; phylum Actinomycetota; class Actinomycetes; order Pseudonocardiales; family Pseudonocardiaceae; genus Actinosynnema; species Actinosynnema sp. CS-041913. The sequence goes on from NZ_CP192037.1 coordinate 1,040,337, forward strand.
CGGAGCGGTTGGCGAAGATCGGCGGCGTGACGGCCGTGGTGTCGTCGCCGCTGGACCGGGCCTGGCAGACGGCGCGGGCGGTGGCGCGGTCGGCCGGGGTCGAGGCGACCGCGCACGACGGGCTGATCGAGACGGACTTCGGCGCGTGGGAGGGGCTGACGTTCGCCGAGGCCGCCGAACGCGACCCGGAGCTGCACCGGCGGTGGCTGGGCGACCCGTCCGTGCCCACGCCCGGCGGCGAGAGCTTCGACCAGGTGCACCGCCGGGTGCGGAAGGCGCGGGACGAGGTGCTCGCCCGGCACGGCGGCGGGACGGTCGTGGTGGTCAGCCACGTCACGCCGATCAAGTCGCTGGTGCGGATGGGTCTCGACGTGGGGCCGTCGCTGCTGTTCCGGCTGCACCTGGACCTGGCGTCGTTGTCGGTGGTCGAGTTCTACCCGGACGGCCACGCGTCGGTCCGGCTGGTGAACGACATTTCACACCTTGACTGAGTCCTTCAACGGTCGGGCCTTTCAATGCCCGCTTGTTTGCCCCCTCTACTGGTCGTACGGTGCTGTTCCGCCCTACGACCAGTAGTCCTTTTCAGGGGGAATCATGCGATTACTTCTCCGACTTTCCGCTGCCCTGATGGCGTTCGTGGCCACGTTCGCCGTCGTCCAGCCCTCGGCGTCGGCCGAGACCCGCGCAAGCTGGGAGGTCGTGACCGGTGGCGAGGTCTCGGCGCTGGCGACCAACTTCTACTCGGCCGCGAGCAAGCGCTACGTGTCGGCCGAGATGGGGTACCAGGGCGGTGACCACGCGATGCTCCGCGCGCGTGCCGACAAGGTGGGGCCGTGGGAGCAGTTCTCGCTCTACTACAGCGACGGCGCCAAGGCGTGGGCCATCCGTTCGAACCACAACGACTTGTACGTCTCGGCGGAACTGGGCTACGGGGGCGGCGACTACGGCATGCTCCGCGCCCGCGCCAAGGCGATCGGCCCGTGGGAGAAGTACGACCTGCTCTACAACTCCGCCGAGAAGCGTCACGCGCTGCGCTCCCAGGCCAACGACCGGTACGTCTCGGTCGAGATGGGGTACCAGGGGGGTGACCACGCGATGCTCCGCGCGCGTGCCACCGAGCTGGGCCCGTGGGAGAAGTTCATCATCTGACGCGGGGAACGCCCGGTTCACACCGCCGGCCGAAGCTGGGTGCGCTTGCGGCGGAACCGGGCGTCTTCGACGGCCAGCGTGAAGCGGTTCACGGCGGCCTCGATGGCATCCGCCGACGCCGGGGCGATGGTGTCGCCGACGATGTCCGGATCGAGCACGAATTCACCGCGCAGCACATTGTCCGCGCCCTTCCCGACGAGCAGCGGGTTGAGCGCGTAGTCCATCGCGACGAGGAATCCCTGGCTGCCGCCGGTCGCCAGGGGAAGGATCACCCGACCGCGGAGCGCCTTCTTCGGCAACAGGTCGAGCAACGCCTTCACCAGCCCGCTGTACGCCGCCCGGTACACCGGGCTCGCGACCACGATGCCGTCCGCGCGCAGCACGGCGCCCACCGCGTCGCCGATCTCCGGGTCGTGCATGTCCTCGGTGAGCAGCGACAACGTCGGCAACTGCCGGACGTGCAGGGTGCGCACCTCGTACCCCGCCCGGCGCAGCAGGTCGTCGACGTGCGTCACCAGGATCCCGGTGCGCGACGCGGGTGAAGGACTGCCGGATATGACCAGAATGGTGGACATGGCTCGCTGACACCCTCCTGAAAAAGGTTCGGACTACGAGCAAAAAGGCTCGGACTACGAGCGGAAACCTGTCAGCGACAACAGATCGCGGCAGCCGTGCGACCGAAGTCGACGTGCCGACGGCGGGTGAGCACCCCGATTCCGGCCATGTTTCGAGTAGAGCAGTACGTCCCACATCACGACAAGGTTTCGGGTGCCTGGTTCCACCGCCTGGGACGCCGCCGACTATGCTGTCCGTGCGGATGAGTCGGCAGGGCGGTCGCGTCGGCAGAGGTACCTCTGCCGCCGAGGAAAGTCCGGACTCCACAGGGCAGGGTGGTTGTCAACGGCAACCAGGGGCGACCCTCGGGACAGTGCCACAGAGAACAGACCGCCCCGGCGCGAGTCGGGGTAAGGGTGAAACGGTGGTGTAAGAGACCACCAGCGCCCCCGGTGACGGGGGCGGCTAGGTAAACCCCACCCGGAGCAAGGCCAAGAGGGCGCCGTGACCCGGCGCCTGCGCAGGCGATCGAGGGCTGCCCGCCCGATGCCTGCGGGTAGGCCGCACGAGCCTGTCGGCGACGGCAGGCCGAGATGGATGGCCGCCGAACGGTGCCGCCGCGAGGCGCCCGTGAACAGAATCCGGCTTACGGCCGGCTCATCCGCGCACGCTTCCGGCCTTGTGCCGGGCCGCTTCGCCCTGTCGACGCCTTGGCGACGGCCTCCGCGCGCAGCGGGCCGCTTGGCCCTGCCGCCGATCTCCACGCGCTTGGCCCTTCGCCATCCCGAAGCGCGTGAGGGCACACGGGTCCGCCTATAAATCCCTTGCGCGCCAACGGTGTTACACAAGTGAGGCCGTTCGAGTGGTCCTCGTATCAACCTGTCCGGGGCCGCGTCCTCCTCCCGAACCGCAGGCCCTGCTCTGCGGTCACGACGAGGAGGGAAACCCATGTCCACCACCAAGCGGGCCTTCACCTGGCTCGCACTGACCGGTCTGGTCGGCGCGGCGGCCGTCACCAGCACGGTCACCGCGACGGCCGCGACCGCCGAACTGCCCGTCTACGAGGTCAAGAGCGCCGGGCTCAGCGCCGACCAGGCGGCGGCGTTACAGCGGGCGTTCGGCCTGAAGGACGTCCACAGAGCCCAGGACGGCTCCGTCTCCTTCGCCGACGAGGCCACCTACCTCAAGGTGCCCGGCCTCGACCGGGGCACCGGCAAGCCCGACGAGGACGGCTTGGAGACCGCGCAGACCCAGCTCGACGTCGAAGCCATCAAGCAGTTGCGCGCCATCCCGGTCGACACGGCCGCCAAGCGCGCCCAGGAAACCCTGCGCGGCGTCGGGCTGCTGCCCGGCAACGCCACCGCGAACGCCAAGCACACGACGTTCGAGATCGTCGACGCCAACAACAAGGCGGTCGTGTCCGCGCCGCTGGACACGGCCGTGTCGTTCACCTTCGCCCTCGACGGCGTGCCGCTGGAAGGCGCGGGCGCCAAGATCCGGATCGCGTTCGACGGCCAGGGCGCGGTCGCGGGCCTGACCTACAGCACCCGTGAACTGGTCAGGGCGGGCACCGTGCGGGTGCTGGACCTGACCGAGGGCCGCGCGCGCTGCGCCAAGGTCATGACCAGCAGCGTCCGGCTGACCGACGTGTCCTACGTGTACGACGCGCCGGCGCTGTCCGAGCGGATCGGCAAGCTGGAGCCCAGCTTCCGGTGCGCGGGCGTCAACCCGGACGGGGCAGCCGCCCAGTCCGTCACCGTCGGGGCCGCCGTGGACGCGGCCCTGCCCGAGCCCGGTCCCAGCCAGCCGCCGCGCACCGAGGGCATCTCGCCGCAGTGGACCAACCGGATCGACGTCGGCAGCGAGGGCACCGGACCGTGCTCCGGCCTGCCGTGGACGTCGAACAACATCAACGCGTTCAACAACCAGTTCTCCAGCCGGGGCATCCCGGTCCAGTTTAGCTGGACCAACGGCAACGCCTGGGAGCGCGACTTCAAGGACCCGGCGTTCCCCGGCGGCTGGGACCACCTGTACGCCGACGACGTGGACATGACCTACTGGCAGGGCCACGGCTCGCCGACCGGGTTCTCGTTCGCCGGGTGCAGCAGCAACACCGACACGTTCCTGTCCAACAACGAGGCCCGCTGGGGCAACCGGGACGTCGAGTGGATGAGCCTGTTCACCTGCTCGATCCTCCAGGGCTCGGCGGGCGGGCAGAGCTGGGCGCAGCGCTGGGGCCGGGCGTTCCGGGGCCTGCACCAGATCAACAGCTTCGACACCGTGTCAATGCACAGCGCGGTGCACGGCGGCAGGTTCGGCAACTACCTGCTGCGCACGCCGTTCCTGTGGTGGAACCACCCGATGAAGGTGCGTGACGCGTGGGCGCAGGCGTCCATCGACACGCAGCCGGCGTGGGTCGTGTGGGCGACCATGGGCCCGATCGGCAACTCCTGGATCGCGAACTTCAACGACTACTTCTGGACCAAGGGCCCGGTGGGCCCGGACACCCTGCCGACCGTCGGCTACTGGCGGATCTCCGGCACGAGCTGATCGCGTGACCTGAGGGGCCCTTCCGCCGAACTGGGGGTGGAAGGGCCCCTTCCGCGCCGTCAGAAGCGCCAGCGGGTCTGGCTGTACGGGGCCTTGCCGAACCCGAAGGCGGTCGCCGGCTCGACCCGGAACACCAGCGCCACGCCGTGCGGGTTGGCGAAACCGCCGTCGGCCACGTCGAAGTGCCAGTCGGGGCCGTACTTGGCCTCCCACACGTCGGCCAGCGCCTGGAGCTCGGTCGGGTCGACCACCCTGGTCGCCTCGCCCTCGACCACCACGTCGAGGCCGCCGTGCAGGGCGTTGGTCCCGGTGGTCAGCACCACCTGCGGGTTCTCCGCCAGGTTGCGGGCCTTGCGCTCGTCCTGACCGGTGCAGACGTGCAGCGCGCCGCCGTGCCAGACCGCCAGCAGCGGCGTCACGTGCGGGCGGCCGTCCGGGCGGACCGTGGACAGCCAGAACAGCTCGGCGGTCGCGAGCCGTTCCTCGGCCGTGGACCACGGGGTGGGCGTCGCACCCGGATCGCCGTAGCGCGGGTCGATGTCCGTCGCGGGCATGGCAGCTCCTCGTCGTCCGCGCCGGGATGGTCCCGGAGTCACGAGTGTTCAGACCGGATCAATGTCCGGAAGTCATCGGCGTCAGTCATCGGCCTCGGGGAGTCATCGGCGCTCGGCGGTCATCGCCGCGCGGGACGGCCCGGCGGCATCCGGTGCACCGGGCGGAACGCCTCGCCGCCGTTGTACCGGCGCTCCAGCTCCGCCACGTACGCCTCGACCGCCGGGTTCACGATGTCCGCGAGGCTCCGCACCTCCGCCGCCGGCTCGTACGCGGCCAGGTAGGTCGCCGCCGCGCGGGCCCGCTCCAGCACGTCCTGGTCGAAGTTGACCGTCCGCTGCACCCGCCGCCCCGAACGCCCGTCCGTGCCGGTAACCTGATCACTGCCCGAGACGGCCACGGACACGGTGATTTCGTTCACTCCGGTGGCTGGTTCGGGTGCGGCTTCGGGCGGCTGGGTCATCGGCGAGCCTCCTCGGCGTCGTCACTCCGGGATGCGGCCCGATCGGGTCCGCCTTTCGGCCGGACGGGTCACTGGCGCGGTGGGGGTGGACAGGGGGTCCGAGGTCGTGCGCACAGTGCGTGACCAGGGTGTTCGCACTCGGGTGAACTCTCTCGGCAACCGGGAGAATCCGGTATCGCCGGTTCTCCACCGGCTCCCCCCGAACCATGATGACGGTGACCAGATTAGACGTAATCGACTGCCAGGGGAACGGTTATTGATCTACCCAGTGCTAGCCGACCGATACACCTCGTGACGAAGACGTGTTCTACTCGATAGCGCACGAACCGGACGGGCACCCCTCGGCTCGCCCGGCGAAGTCCTGCGTACTCAGGAGTACGAGATGACCGCCATGACCCTGGTAACACTCGCGCAGCAGACAGAACCCGCCCTTGGCACCGGTGGCGTGCGCCAGTGGATCCTCGACAACCTGGTACCCCTGCTGCTGCTGACCGTCGCGGTCCTGCTGCTCTGGCTGGGCGGCGGCAAGGGCGACAACGCCGGGGTCATGCGCCGCCTGGGCGGCGTGATCATCGCGCTGGCGATCATCGGACTTGCCGTGACCACGAACGCCGGCGCGAACATCGGCCAGTGGATCGCCGGCCTGTTCACCGGCGGGTGACCCTTGCGGGTACGCACTGACGACGAGGTCTACCGGGTCGACGCCGTCTGGCTCGGCCCGCCCAAGGCGACCTTCCCGTGGCGGGCGCGTTACGTGGCATGGGGCGTCGGCATCGTGGTGTTCCTGCTGGTCACGGCCGTGCAGCGGCAGGTTGGCTTCGGGTTCGACGTCATCAACACCGGCTGGGGCTTCGTGATCACGGTCGCGCTGACCCGGTTCATCTGCTCGCGGATCAGCCACGAGCGCCCGCTGTCGTCGGTCGTGACGATGTGGGTGCGCGAGCTGAACTCGCCGCGGGAGACCTCCTCGGGGACGGGTGGCGCGGCCAGCGCGGCCCGCATCCGGGTGAACCCGCAGCGGCCTCGCAAGCGTCTTCGAGACAAGGGGGCGAAACGCTCGGCGCGCGCCACCCGATCCCAGCACCGCAGGCAGGCAGACCGCCGTAAGAAGGAGGTTCGCGGTGTTCGGACGCCGGCGTGACCGCACCCGACGCTCCGCAGCGCAGCACGTGGCCCAGCACGCCGCTGCCGGGCGGGACGACCGGAAGGTCTACAGCAAGCGTGGCCGCCGCCTGCCGGGCGAGCAGGCCGTGCCCAACTACACCCCGTCGATCGCGGCGCGCAGCATCGACGGCCACCTGCTGCGCACCGGCCAGGAGGTCTACGCCTGGTACAAGCTCGCGCCGCAGCGCTGGTCGTTCCGGTCGGACTCGCAGCGCCAGGACCTGATCGCGGCGATCGCGGGCCAGTACGCCGAGCTGCAGGGCCGCTGGATGCACCTGCGGGTGACCACGCGCCCGTACCCGATCCGCATGTGGGCCGAGGCGCACGTGCACAACGCGGTGCGCCGGCTGCCGGACACGCCGGGGACGCTGTCGTTCGACGACTACATGGTCGGCGAGCAGCAGCAGCTCATGGGCCGCTCGATGGCGGAGAAAGAGGTCTACCTGGGCGTCCAGGTGCAGACCCGGAACATGATGGACCGCGCCGTCGAACGGGCAGCGCCCGTGCTGCGCAAGGTGTTCCCGGACGCGGTGGACGCCGAGCTGGTCGCCATCGAGTCCGAGGTCGACCACCTGGACCAGGTGATCGGGTCGGCCGGGCTGGAGGGCCGTCCGGTCACGGCCGAGGAGATGTCCTGGCTGATGCACCGGTCGTGCTCGCTGGGCCTGCCCGCGCCGCGCAACCTGCCCGCCGTGCCCGGCGCACCATGGGAGCCGGAGGACCTGGCCTCGTTCACCGACGCGGCGGACTTCCACCAGGAGCCGTACTCGCCGACCGTGACCGTGCGGGGCCGCACCGGGTCGAACGCGGGCATCAAGCGGCACGTCGCGGTGCTCACCGTGGGCCTGATGCACGGCCTCCAGATCCCCGAAGTGGACGACCCCTGGGTGCAGCGCTCGGACCGGCTGCCGGCGGCCGTCGAGTGGTCGGCGCGGATCTACGTGCGGCGGCCCGAGGAGGTGTCCGGCGAACTCCAGCGGCAGATGAACAAGGTCCGCTCGCAGGTCCGGCACTACACCGACGAGCACGAGCTGGAGCCGCCGCAGTCGCTGGCCCGGCAGGCGTCGCGGGTGCTGGAGATCGATGACGAGATGACGTCCGGCTTCACCGCGCTGGGCACCCGGGTGCGCTCGTGGTGGCGGCTCGCGGTGTCGGGTCCGACCGAGCGCGAGGCGCTGCGGCTGGCCCAGTCGCTGCTCGACCTGTACAAGCCGAAGGTCGCCATCGAGCACCCCGAGGCGCAGTACGCGATCGCCCGCGAGTTCATCCCCGGCGAGCCGCTGTCGTCGTCCGCCTACCTCCGCCGCGGTTCGGTGCTGTGGGCGGCTTCGGCCGTGCCGACGGCGACCGCCGAGGTCGGCGACCGGCGCGGCATCCTGCTCGGCGAGACCGTGACGGCGACCCGCCGTCCGGTGGCGTGGGATCCGTGGATGGCGCAGGAGCTGCGGGACGCGTCGGGCCTGACGGCGATGGTCGCGGGACTCGGCGCCGGCAAGTCGTTCCTCGGCGGCGGCATCGTCTACAAGACGCTGCGCGCCGGGGCGCACTGGACGCTGCTCGACCCGTCCGGGCCGCTGGCGGCGCTGTGCGAGCTGCCCGAGCTGCGGCCGTACGCGCGGCCGATCAACCTGCTGAACGCCCAGCCCGGCATCCTCAACCCGTACCGGGTGGTCGCGGAGCCGCAGTTGGACCACTTCATGGACGAGGAGGACCCGGAGCGGGCGTGGCGGCGCGAACGCGCGCTGGCCGCGGCCACCCGCCGTCGTCTGGTGCTGGACGTGCTGAGCGGTCTGCTGCCGTTCGAGGTGGCGCGCCTGCCCCAGACCCGGATCGTGCTGCTGCGCGCGGTCCGCACCGTCGGCGGCCGGCCCGACGCCCACCCCGGCCAGGTCTTCGAGGCGCTGCGCCGGGACGCGTCCGAGCACCACGAGCACGCCGTCGTGGTGGCCGACTTCCTGGACGAGATGCGCGAGCGGATGTCGCTGCTGATCCCGGAACAGGACGCCGACCCGTACAACGAGCAGCGCGACGACCGCCTCACCGTGCTGACCATGGCGGGCCTGAACCTGCCGAAGGACGGCGTGGGCCGTGAGCACTGGACCGACGCGGAGGCGTTGGGCGTGGAGATGCTCAACCTGGCGGCGTGGCTGACCCAGCGCTCGATCTACGAACGCCCCAAGGACCTCCGCAAGGGCGTGTGGATCGACGAGGCGTTCTTCCTCTCCGAGGTCCCGACCGGCCGGGTCCTGATGAACCGCTTCGCGCGCGACTCGCGCAAGTGGAACGTCCGCGTCCTGCTGTCATCCCAGATCCCGGCCGACTTCCTGAAGATCCAGGGCTTCGTGACCCTGCTCGACTCGGTCTTCGTGGGCCGCCTGGACGACGACCAGGCGCAGGCCGACGCGCTGAGGCTGCTGAAGGTCCCGGTCGGAGCGGGCTACGAGCAGGTCGTGGCGTCCCTCGGCCGCCGCCCGGGAGGCGTCCGCAACAACACCGAACGCGACCTCGCGCCCCGGCAGTTCATCTTCGGCGACGGCGCGGGCGGCGTCGAACGCATCCGCATCGACTTCTCCGGCCCCCACCTGGAACACCTCCGTACCTCCCTCGACACGACCCCGGACGCCATGCGCGAGGGCCCGGAGCCGGCCCAGGCGGAACTCTCGTCGCCACCCCAGGACCCGTTCGCGTACGCCGAGGACCACCCGGCCGACTACGACGACGAACTGGCCGCCGACCTGGAGGTCGGTCTGACGGACGAACTGGTCGAGTCGACACACGGTGAGGGAGGAAACCGCCGTCCGGGCCGGGAAGGCGCGGCATGAGCACCCTCCTCCTGGTGGCGGCCATCGCCGCCGCGCTCTACGCGCGGCGACGGTTCAGCCGCGCCCGGGCCGCGGACAACGCGGCCACCGGCAGCGATGCCGGCACTGTGGAAGTGCCCCACACCCGGCGGAGTCGTACGCGTTGGGTCTCCATGGCGGCGGTGGCGGCGATCGTCAGCCTCCAGGTGGTCATCGGGGCGCCTTCGGCCAGTGCCGCGGACTGCGGTGAGGCGCCCAACCCGGAACGTCCCGGCTCCGGCATGGTCGGCGCGCTCGACCCGCCCGACGGCCAAGGTCTCAAGGACACGCCCTACCTGACCCACGGGTACGCGGGCATGGTGTGGCACGCCTACCAGGAGAGCTGCCTCAAGCTGCCGGACACCGCCGCGGTGCTCGACACCTGGATGGGCAACGAGCTGTTCAACGTCGCCAAGACCATCGTCGGTGTCACCAACGCGCTGCACTACACGGTGATGGGCAACGGCCTGCTCAAGCCGCTCGACGACGCGGTGAAGAACGGCGTGCAGCGGGTCTACGACAACGTCTACCTGCGCTGGTTCGGCCTGGTGGCGCTGATACTCGCGATCCTCATGTTCCGCCAGATCTGGCGGGGCGACCTGGCCACGATCAGCAAACGCGGGCTCTGGGCACTCGCGGCCATGTGGCTCGCCACCTCGGCGCTGGCGCTGCCCCAGTTCTACAAGATGCTGGACGACACGCTGGTCACGAAGACCGCGGAGATCCAGGCCGGGTTCATCGAGTCGCCCGAGGAACAGGGCACGCTGCACGTCCTGCCGTCCCGGCTGCACGATTCGGTCGTCTACCAGAGCTGGCTGCGCGGTGAGTTCGGCACGCCGGACGCGGCGCAGGCCAAGGAGTTCGGGCCGCGCCTGCTCAACGCCCAGGCCTGGACCGTGGTCGAGCTGGACCAGCAGAAGGACGGCGACGCGAGCGCCCTGCAGGCGAAGAAGGACGAGTACAAGAACATTGCCAACCAGCTCGGCCCGGTGAAGGGCTACTTCACCGGGTCCGACGGCGGCCGGACCGGCGCGGGTTTCCTGTCGCTGCTCCAGGCGATGGCGTTCTCGCTGTTCCAGTTGTTCGCGAAGGCGGCCGTGCTGCTCGCCCAGCTCCTGCTGCGCATCCTCACCCTCGCCGGGCCGCTGATCGGCCTGGTCGCGCTGCTGCACCACGACCTGCTGCGCAAGGTCGGTCGCGCGGCGGCGGTGACCGTGTTCAACGTGCTGATCCTGGCCGTGCTGGCGGGCACGCACGCGCTGCTGCTCCAGGCGATCTTCAGCGCGTCCGGGCTGTCGCTGCTGACGCGGACACTGCTCGGTCTGATGTTGACCTTCGTGTGCTTCATGGTCGGCAAGCCGATGCGGCGCATGTGGCAGATGGTCGAAGTGTCGGTCGGCCCGGTCGGGAACGCGTTGCCGATGGGCGGTGGCCTGCTGTCCCGGCTGCGCCGGAAGAAGGACACCGGGCCGTCGCCGCAGGAGGAGTTCTGGGACACCGTGCGCGACACGGACCCGGACGGTCCCGAGGTGCCGCAGCGGGGGCGGGGGCGGGTTCGGCCGGAGGCTGCCAATCCTGTTGTCGCCACTGCTCATCGGCTCGACCGTGCCGGTCGTCCGGCGGGGGAGTTGGCCGGTGGTGTCGGTGGTGGTGGGGTGGCCGCGTTGCCCGCCGCCGGGTATGGCGGGCCGGCGGCCCTGCCGTCCGGGCGGTCGCGGGTGGTGGATGCTCCGCCGGTGGCCGATCGGGGTTGGGATCGGGTTGACGACGCCGTGCTGGTTCCTTCGCGGGTGACGAACGGGTTTTCGCGGGTTGCCGACAGTCCGGTGTTGCCGGGGCCTCGGCGGGCCGAGACCGAGGTGGTGGCGGGGCGGCAGGTCCACGTGATCTACCGGCCTTCGCGTGGGCTTGAGGTCAGGGACAGCTAATGCCGATCAGGACGAACCGGGGACGTGCGGCGGTGTACCGCCGGTTGTGGGGATGGCCGTTGCGGTCGCCTCGGCACCTTGTCGCGACGATCGTGCTGCTGATCGCGGTGGTCACGACGATCGGCATCGTCGCGGACAAACTGGTCGGGCCGCGGTCGAGTGCCACGTCCGGACCGACGACGTCGTCGTCCCGGACGTCGTCGTCGGGGAGCGGCAACCAGGTCGGCGTGCTGCCGTCGACGACCGGCACGACGTCGCCGTTGCCGACCAAGGCGCCGAGTCCCACGCCCGCGCCCACGTCCGCGCCGGTCAGCCCGGACGCCCAGCTCGTCGCCGAGAGCTGGATCGAGGCGTGGCTGGACCATCCGGACGGCGTCACGAACGCCAAGTGGCTGGCCGGGTTGAAGCCGTGGACGTCGGACGAGCTGCTGCCCACGTTGCAGTCGGTGGACCCGGCGAACGTGCCGAAGGAGATCAAGAGCCCGGTGAAGGCGAGTCGGTCCACCACCGATTCGGTCGATTTCGAAGCTGACCTCGAAACCGGCAAGCTCGTGCTGACCGTGGCCAAGCTGCCCGAGGGCTGGCGCGTGCACAAGTACAGCAGGGTGGGCTGAGATGCTGAAGATCGCGCTGGTGGTCGCCGCGGTGGTCGCCGTGGTCGTGGTTGCCGTGACCAACGGGGTCTCGACCGTCGTCAACGGCACCACGCCGGCCGACGGCGCCGGCGGCGTCGGTATCCGCAACGTCGGCTGCAACGCGTCCATCGGCCCGTGGGAGGGCGGCGGCGCGGAGAAGGGCCGCAACGACGCGAGCCGGCTCAACGAGGAGCAGCGCGGCACCGTCGCCAAGATCATCTCGATCGGTCAGGAGCGCGAGCTGCCGCCGCTGGCCTGGCAGATCGCCATCCAGGCGGGCATGACCGAGTCGGGGCTGCGCAGCCTGGACTACGGCGACCGGGACTCGCTGGGCATCTTCCAGATGCGCCCGTCGATGGGCTGGGGCTCGCCCGCCGAGGTGACCGACCCGGTGTACGCGATCAACAAGTTCTACGACGTGCTGGTCAACGTGCCGAGCTGGGAGGAGCGCCGGCCGGGCGACTCCGCCCAGGCCGTGGAGCGCTCGGCGTTCCCGGACCGGTACCACAACTGGGAGGCCATGGCGGCGTTCCTGATCGGCGAGCTGGGCAACGTGGTGGACCCGGCGGGCTGCGGCGAGAGCGCCGGGCAGTTCCTGCTGGCGTCCTCGGCGGCCGGGACGGCCATCGAGTTCACCAAGCAGCAGCTCGGCGAGCCGTACCTGTGGGGCGGCAACGGCCCGGACCAGTGGGACTGCTCCGGCATCCTGGTCAAGGCGTTCGCGGCGGCCGACGTGAAGATCCCGCGGGTGGCGAACGACCAGTACATGTCCGGTGGGGCGCACCTGCCCGTGCGGGAGGCCAAGGCGGGTGACCTGATCTTCTGGGCGACCAACCCCGCGAACCCGGTCACGGTGCACCACGTGGCGATGTACCTGGGCAACGACGAGTACATCCACGCGCCGCAGACCGGCGACGTGGTGAAGATCAGCAAGATCAACTGGGACTACCACGAGTTGATGCCGCTGGCCGTCCGGCCGGGCGTGTGATCGCGTGAGGGAGGCGCCACCGATGTTCACCCCCGACCCCATCCAGCGCCACGCCGGGCCGCCCGCGTCCAGCACGCCGCTGCGGGACTACCTGTCCGCGCTGCCGCCCGGCGTGAACCCGGCGTACGCCGTGCTGCCCCGGTCGCTGGTGGAGGCCATGCCGTTGCCCTGGCAGCAGCAGTTGACGCACCTGCTGGCCGAGTTCCACCGGTCGTTCGCGCACCTGGGCTGGCCGATCTACCGGGTCGTGCCGTCGCGGCGGGAGCGGCTGGTGGACCTGGACGAGGAGCAGTTGGCCGAGGTGGGCGTGCTCGTGGAGATCGACTCCGACGGGGAGCTGGTCTACCGGGACCGGTCCGGGACGCGGATCGACGATCCCGAGCAGCGCGTGGTGCTGGTGTCGGTGCTGGACCCGATCCCCGGTGACTACGCCAACGCCAACCAGAACACGCCCGCTCGCGGGTTTCCGGTGCCGCAGCCTTATCCGCCGTCGGGGCCGTTGCCGGTGCAGTCCCCTCATCAGCGGTGACGGGTGTACTGCCTGGAGGCCGTTGTCGGCTCGGAGCTCGTGTTGCGGGAGTTGGCCTGGGGCACGCACCTGGTGCCGTTGAGCGGTGAGCTGTGGTTGTTGCCGGTGACCGATTTCGCGGTGGTTCCGCGGGTGGTCGGGGAGTTGCCCGGGTTCTGGAAGGCGCCTGACGGGGCCGGGGCCGTGTTGGCGGCGTGTTCCGGTGCCGGGCCGGTGGCTTATGTCGAGGCTGAGTACTTCGGTGGGGTGGGGCAGCAGGCCGCTCAGGTCTGGGATGGCGGGGCGGTCGTTCTCGGGCCGCTCTGGTTGGGGATGGGGTCGCCGCTGCCGGCTGCCGGCGGGCCCATCTCGCGGGCTCTTCGGCGGCTCGGGGTCGTCAAGGGAGAGCACTTCGACGAGTTCGACGCGGTGGGGTTGGGGCGGCGGCGCCGCACTGGGGATTGGTTGCCGGTCGGCGCTTGATCGGGTGCTGGTCGAAGGACTTCCGAGCGTCGCGTCGGCGCCGGGTCGCAGAGCGCGCTCGCCGCTGGGCCGTCGGGTCGGACATGACATGCGGGAGTTCGCGTGTCAGCCTTGGGGTATGGGTGATCCGAATGCCTGGTACTACTGCCTGACCCACCAGACGGCCGAGAAAGGGGTCGGGTGTCGTGGTGGGGACCGGATGGGGCCCTATCCCGATGAGGCCACGGCTCGGCGGGCGTTGGAGCTGGCCCGTCAGCGCACCGAGGACGAGGACGAGGCCGATCGGCGGTGGAAGGAGCGTTAGGCCCGGGTCCGGATGGCGGGCGCGTTAAGGTGCAGTTGTGGCCTCGATGGTGATCCGTACCGGGCGGGTGGAGCTGGACTTCAGTGGGATTCGGGTCGAGTTCGGCCTGCCCGCCGAGTTTCCGGCTGCTGCCCTGGCCGAGGCGCAGCAGGCCGTCGGGCGGGATGTCGCTGTCGGCGACCGTGAGGATGCCACGTCGTTGCCGTTGGTGACGATCGATCCGCCTGGCGCCAAGGACCTCGACCAGGCTCTGCTCATCGAGCGGGTCGGGGTGGGGTTCCGGGTGCACTACGCGATCGCCGATCTCGGCGTGTTCGTCGTGCCAGGGGGCGCGTTGGACGCCGAGGTCCGCAAGCGTGGTCAGACGCTCTACCTGCCCGACGGCAACGTGCCGTTGCATCCGACCGTGTTGTCCGAAGGGGCCGCCAGCCTGTTGCCCGACCAGACGCGGCCCGCTGTCCTGTGGACGTTCGACTGCGGGGCCGACGGTGAGCCGCGGGACGTTCGGGTCCGGCGGGCGATGGTCCGGTCCAGGGCCCAGTTCGACTACGAGGGTGTCCAGGCTTCCTTCGACGCGGGGAATCCGCACCCGTCCGTCGAGGCGTTGCCCGAGTTCGGCCGGCTTCGCCGGGAACGGGCCACCGAGCGTGGTGCGGTGGAGTTGCGGCTGCCGGAGCAGGAGATCGTGCCCAACGGCGACGGGGACTGGAAGCTCGTGGTCCGGCCCCGGGCGGACGTCGACTCCTGGAATGCCGAGATCTCGCTGCTCACCGGGATGGCCGCGGCTCGGATCATGTTGGACGCCAAGGTAGGCGTCCTCCGCACGTTGCCGGATGCGGACGATGGCGCGGTCGACGCGTTGAAGCGGTCCGCGCACGCGTTGGGTGTGCCGTGGCCGGATGGGGTGACGCCCGCACGGCTGCTGGCCGGGCTCGATCCGGGTCGGCCCGAGTCGTTGGCGTTGTTCGTGGACGCGACCCGATTGCTCCGGGGCGCCGGGTACACCGCGTTCGACGGCACGATCCCGCCCGTGTCGACGCACGCCGGACTTGCCGCGCCGTACACGCACGTGACGGCGCCGTTGCGGCGGCTGGTGGACCGGTTCACGACCGAGGTCTGCCTGGCCGTCACGGCCGGGCGGGAGGTGCCGGACTGGTTGCGGCGGGCCTTGCCGTTGTTGCCCGGTCTGATGGGTGGCTCCGACACGCTGGCGGGCAAGGTCGACCGGGCCTGTCTGGACCAGGTCGAGGCGTGGGTGCTGGCCGATCGGGTCGGGCAGGTGTTCGAGGCCGTCGTGCTGCGGGCGGACGGCAACGGGGCGGACGTGTTCGTCTCCCAGCCGCCGGTCATGGGGCGTTGCGCGGGGCCTGGCCTGCCGGAAGGCGAACGGATCCGGGTCCGGCTCACCGAGGCCGATCCGGAGCGGCGCAAGGTCGCGTTCGTCCGGGTGGCCGGCTGATGTTGCCCGTCGACGACCTCGGCGAGCCGGTTCCGCTGCCGGGACCGCCCCGGCGGGTCGTGAGCCTGGTGCCGTCGTTGACCGAGGCGGTGGACCCGGCGGTGCTGGTCGGCGCCACGGACTACTGCACCCACCCGCCGGACCTGGCCGTGACGAGGGTCGGCGGGTCGAAGTACCCGAAGGTCGACCGGGTGCTGGCACTCCGGCCGGACCTGGTGCTGGCGAACAGCGAGGAGAACCGGCCGGAGGACGTCGAACGCCTGCGTGCCGACGGCATCCCGGTGTGGGTGACCGCCGCGCCGGCTTCCGTGCCGGCCGCGCTCGGCTCGCTGCGCCGGCTGCTGGGCACCGCCTGGGACGTCGAGCCTGGCTGGCTGGTCGAAGCCGAACGGCTGTGGCGGGACGTCCGGCCGCCGTGGGCGAAGGCGGTCGTCCCGGTCTGGCGCAAGCCGTGGGTCGTGGTCGGGCGGGACACGTTCGCCGGCGATGTGCTGCACCGCCTCGGCGTGGTGAACGTCTACGCGGACCACGCCGAGCGCTATCCGCGTCCCTCGGTGGACGAACTCCGAGCGCTGGACGTCGACCTGGTGGTGCTTCCTGACGAGCCGTATCTCTTCACGCCCGACGACGGCCCGCAGTTCTTCCCGGGTCTACGCCCCGTATACGTCTCCGGGCGTCATCTGACCTGGTACGGGCCGTCGTTGGTAGCGGCGAGGGCGGCGTTGGAGCAGGCCCTCGCCTAGAGCCGGAACCGGTCGGTCGCGTCGACCAGGGCTTCGAGGATGCCCGGCTCGTCGAACGCGTGCCCCGCGTCGGGCACCATCACCAGTTCGGAGCCCTGCCACGCCCGGTGCAGTTCCCACGCCGTGGTGGCGGGCGTGGCCACGTCGTAGCGGCCCTGCACGATGACGGCCGGGATGCCCGCGAGCTTGCCCACGTCCCGCAGTAGCTGGCCCTCGTCCAGCCAGCCCCGGTTGACGAAGTAGTGGCTCTCGATCCGGGCGAACGCCAGCGCGTACCGGGGCTCGGAGAACGCCGCCACCAGGTCGGGACGCTCCCGCAGGGTCACCGTGGAGCTTTCCCACACGCTCCACGCGACGGCCGCCGGCTCGTGCACGGCCGGGTCGGGGTGGCTCAGCAGGCGCGCGTACGTGGTGATCACGTCGCCGGCCGGCGCGAGCGCCGTCACCCGTTCCCACAGCTCGGGGAACAAGGCCCCGGCCCCGCCGCCGTAGTACCAGTCCAGCTCGCGCTTGCGCAGCGTGAAGACCCCGCGCAGCACCAGCTCGGTGACGCGCGCCGGATGGGTCTGGGCGTATGCCAGGCCGAGGGAGCTGCCCCACGACCCGCCGAACACCTGCCACCGGTCGACCCCCAGGTGCTCGCGCAGCCGCTCCAGATCCGCGACCAGGTGCCACGTGGTGTTGGTCGACAGATCCGCGCCCGGCCCGCCGGCGTGCGGCACGGACCGGCCGCATCCGCGCTGGTCGAGCAGCACGATCCGGTACACGGCGGGGTCGAACAGCCTGCGGTGCACGGGCGCGCTGCCGCCGCCCGGACCTCCGTGCAGGAACACCACGGGTTTGCCGTAGGGGTTCCCGCACACTTCCCAGTAGACGCGGTTGCCGTCGCCTACGTCGAGCAGGCCCTGGTCATAGGGCTCGATCTCGGGATACATGACGCTTACTCTGCCCGACCGCGGACCGCTGATGATCAGCCCGCCGGGGCTGTCGGACAAGCCCGACAGCCCCAACGGGATGTCGCCCGATCAGTGGAACGTGTGCTCCGGGCCGGGGAACTGGTGCCCGCGGACCTCGGCGGCGAACTCCCGCGCCGCGCCCAGCATGACGTCGGCCACGTTCGCGTACCGCTTGACGAACTTCGGGGCCTTGCCGCGCCGCAGACCCAGCATGTCCTGCCACACCAGCACCTGGGCGTCGGTGTCCGGGCCCGCGCCGATGCCGACGGTCGGGATGCGCAGGTCGTGCGTGATCTGCTTGGCGACCTCGCCGGTCACCATCTCCAGGACCACCGCGAACGCCCCGGCCTCCTGGACGGCGTGCGCGTCCGCCACCACGGAGTCGAACGCGTCGTTGCGGCCCTGCACCCGGTAGCCGCCGAGCTGGTGCTCGCTCTGCGGGGTGAAGCCGATGTGCGCCATGACCGGGATGCCCGCGTTCACGATCGCCTCGATGTGCGGCGCGAAGTGCCGGCCGCCTTCGAGCTTGACGGCGTGCGCGCGGCCTTCCTTCATGAACCGCACCGCCGTCGCCACGGCCTGCTCGACGGACACCTGGTAGGAGCCGAACGGCAGGTCGGCCACGACCAGAGCCCGCTTCACCGACCGGGTCACGCCCCTGACCAGCGGAATCAGCTCGTCCACGGTCACCGGCAGCGACGTGTCGTAGCCGTAGACGTTGTTCGACGCGGAGTCGCCGACCAGCAGGACCGGGATGCCCGCCTCGTCGAACAGCTCGGCGGTGTACATGTCGTACGCGGTGAGCATGGGCCACGGCTCGCCGCGTTCCTTCAGCTCACGCAGGTGGTGGATGCGCACCTTCTTGACCGGCCCGGGGGCACTGGCCCCGCTGCCGTAAGGCGCGGCTACCTCAGGCGCAGAAGTCATCGTCGACCGTCCTCCCTCGAAGCCCGCTTCGTCGCGGGTCTCCGGGCCTAGTTGCACGGTTACCCGACCAGCGTGACACCGCAGGGGGCGGTTGTGCGCGGTGTGCGAGTAGCCTCACAGCCCGCGTAGCGCCTTGATGACGGCCGGTGCGACGGCGTCCGGCCGGTCCACCGGCATCAGGTGCCGGCTGCCAGGCACCGGCACTCCGTACAGACGGCTCTCCTTGGAGTGTGACGTGGCGGTGCCCCGGTGGAAGTGGCGGGCGGCGGGTGTCGTCGCCACGGTCGTGCAGCTCGCGGCGCTGGCCTCCCTGGTCCTGCTGGTCGTGGGCGAGGATTCCGACCTCGGCGAGGCCATCGTCGCGATGTCGTCGTGGCTCGGCCTGCCGGTCGACGCGAACCTGTTCATCGCCCTGGTCCTGGTGGTGCTCGGCGCCGCGGCCCGCCGCCGCAAACGGGCCGCGCTGTGGACGTTGCTGCTGTTCGAGGCCCTGAACCTGACCGCGGTGCTGGTCGTGCTGTTCGCCTACTCGGTGGACCCGACCCAGTTCCTCGGCCCCGACGAGCAGGTGGACTGGACCGAGGTGCTGACGACGCTCGTCGGCGGTGCGGTCGTCACCACCGCGATCATCGCCTTCCTGTGGACGTTGCGCCCGGCGTTCCCGGCGCGGCTCGCGCCCGGCGCGTGGCGGCAGGGGCTGGTCGTGTTCCTCGGCGGCCTGGCGGTGCTGTGCCTGGTCGGCTGGGGCTTGGCCGAGGTGTTCCCCGGCCGGCTGGAGGGGGTCGGGGAGAAGCTGGTCTGGGCGGCCAACCAGGTCACCGGCGAGGTGGTGCCGCTGCACGGCGCGGGCGTCCGCGAGGGGCCGCCGTGGTTGAGCGTCCTGCTCGGGCTGGGCGGCACGCTGGTCGCGATCGGCGCGCTGTACGTGTTCTTCCGGGGCGAGCGGTCCAGCCGGGTGCTGGACTACTCCGAGGAGCTGGGCGTGCGGCGGCTGCTGGCGGCGCACGGCGAGCGGGACTCGCTGGGCTACTTCGCCACCCGCCGGGACAGGAGCGCGGCGTTCGCCGAGAACGGCCGGGCCGCGCTGACCTACCGGGTCCTCGCGGGCACCACGCTGGCCGGCGGCGACCCGGTCGGCGACGAGGACGCGTGGCCGCTCGCGGTGCGGGCGTGGCTGGACGAGGCGCGGCGGTACGGCTGGATACCGGGCGTGCTGGGCGCGAGCGAACGCGGTGCGCACGTGTACGCGGCGGCGGGCCTGAAGGCGCTGGAGATCGGCGACGAGGCCGTGTTGGACGTGCGCGAGTTCAGCCTGGCCGGGCCGGAGCGCCGGGCCGTGCGGCAGGCTGTCAGCCGGGTGGAACGCGCCGGGTACACCGCGCGGGTGCGGCGGCACGCGGAGATCCCGCCGGACGAGATGGCGGCGATCCTGGACCTGGCGCAGCGGTGGCGGGGCGCGGAGACCGAGCGCGGGTTCTCGATGGCGTTGGGGCGCTTGGGCGATCCGACCGACGGCCGGTGCGTGATGGTGGAGGCCTACGACGCCGACGGTCGGCTGCGCGGGCTGCTGTCGTTCGTGCCGTGGGGGCGGCGAGGTGTGTCGCTGGACCTGATGCGGCGTGACCGGACCGCGGAGAACGGGCTCAACGAGTACCTGGTCGCGGCGCTCGCCGACGCGGGCCGACGCCTTGGCGTGCAACGGATTTCACTGAACTTCGCGATGTTCCGCGCGGTGTTCGAGGAAGGCGGGAAGATCGGCGCGGGGCCGGTGCTGCGGGCGTGGCGGGCGGTGCTGGGCCTGGCGTCGCGGTTCTTCCAGTTGGAGTCGCTGTACCGGTCGAACGCCAAGTACCAGCCGGACTGGGAGCCCCGGTTCCTGTGCTACGCCCGCACCCGGCACCTGCCGTGGGTGAGCATGGCCGCCGGTGTCGCCGAGGGGTTCGTGCCGAGTCTGCGGTCGCTGTTCAAGCGCGGGTCCGGACGGGCGTTGCGGCACGAGACGACCGGCACGAAGTTCACCACCGCCGTGGCCGAGATCGAGGCGCTCAAGGTCGAGCCGAAGCCCGTGCGGCGGCCCGAGCAGGTGCGGGTGCGGATCGCGAAGCTGGACCGGTTGCGTGCGGACGGCATCGACCCGTACCCGGTGGGGTTCGACCGGGACTGCGCGCTGACCGAGGCGTCGGAACGCTTCGGCGACACGGTTTCGGTGACCGGGCGGGTGGTGGCGCTGCGTGAGCTGGGCGGCCTGTGCTTCGCCCGAATCCGCGACCTGACCGGTGAGCTGCAGTTGATGCTCGACGCGGAACACCTGGGGGACGACGGGTTGGCGTCCTGGAAGGCCGGGGTGGACCTGGGCGACCACGTGGGCGTGCGCGGCGAGGTGGTCCGGTCGCGGCGCGGTGAGCTGTCCGTCCTGGCGGACGAGTGGACCGTCACCGCGAAGTGCCTGCACCCGTTGCCGGACAAGCGGAAGGGTCTCGCCGACCCGGAGGCGCGGGTCCGCCGCCGGTACCTCGACCTGGTGGTGAACCCGGAGTCCGCCCGGATGCTGCGGGTGCGCAGCGACGTGGTGCGCGGCATCCGGGAGTTCCTGCACGGCAGGGGATATCTCGAAGTCGAGACGCCGATGCTGCAATCCGTGCACGGCGGCGCGAACGCCCGACCGTTCGTCACCCACATCAACGCCTACGACATGCGCATGTACCTGCGCATCGCGCCGGAGCTGTACCTGAAGCGGCTGTGCGTGGCGGGCGTGGACCGGGTGTTCGAACTCAACCGGAACTTCCGCAACGAAGGCGCGGACGCCTCCCACAACCCCGAGTTCACCATGTTGGAGGCGTACCAGGCGTATGCCGACTACACCGACATGATGCACCTGATGCGTGAGCTGGTGCAGCACGCGGCCGTTGCCGCACACGGGAAACAGGTCGCGCTGCGGGATGGCGAGGAGGTCGACATCTCGGGCGAGTGGCCTATCGTCACGGTCCACCAGGCCGTGTCGCGCGCGTTGGGCGAGACCGTCACGGCCGACACGCCGTTGCCGATCCTGCGTTCCCTGGTGGGCGAATTCGGCATCACGGCGGACGACGACGCCGACCACGGGCGGATCGTCCTGGAGGCGTACGACAAGCTGGTCGAGCCGCGGACCGTCGAGCCCGTCTTCTACACCGACTTCCCGCTCTCGGTGTCGCCGCTGACCCGGCAGCACCGCGCCGACCCCCGCCTGGCCGAACGCTGGGACCTGGTGGCGTTCGGGGCGGAGATCGGCACGGCGTACTCGGAGCTGACCGACCCGCTGGAGCAGCGGCGGCGGCTGGAGGCCCAGTCGTCGCAGGCGGCCAGCGGCGATGTCGAGGCGATGGAGCTGGACGAGGACTTCCTGGCGGCGCTGGAGCACGGGATGCCGCCCACCGGCGGTCTCGGCATGGGCGTCGACCGGGTGCTGATGATGCTGACCGGCGCCTCGATCCGGCAGACGGTGCTGTTCCCGTTCGTCAGACCTGCCGAGTAGGCAGCACCACGATCTGCCGCAGGTTGACGTGCTTGGCGCGGCTGGTGGCGTAGGCGACGACGTCGGCGACCTCGGCGGCGGTCAGCCTGCCGACGCCGTCGAACCACGTGTCCAGGTTCGCGTTGATCGCGGGGTTGTCGATGTGGTCGATCAGCTCGCTGTCCGTGTAGCCCGGTTCGACGTTGGTCACCCGCACGTCCAGCGGGCCGAGTTCGGTGCGCAGGTTCGCTGCCAGGTGGGTGACGGCGGCTTTCGTCGCGGTGTAGACGGCGAAGCCCGGGAACGTCTGGTGCGCGCCCACGGACGAGATGGTGACCAGGTCCGCAGCACCCAGTCGAGCGGCCTCGACCAGGTCCTTCGAGAACGCGTTGGTCACGTTGAGCACACCGCTGATGTTGGTGTCGACCATCCGCGACCACTCGTCGGTCCGGCCCTCGGTGATGGGGTTGCCGAGCATGACGCCCGCGTTGTTCACCACCAGGTCGACCCGGCCGTAGGCGTCGTGGACGGCCTGGACGGCTTCGGACAGGTCCCGCGTCACGTCCGCGGTGACCGCAAGCGCTTGGCCGCCCTCGGCGGTGATGGTGTCGGCCAGTTCGGTGATCCGCTCGGTCCGCCGGGCCAGCAGCGCGACCCGTGCGCCGGAGCGGGCGAGCGCCAGGGCGGTCTGGGCCCCGATGCCGCTGGCGGCGCCCGTGACCACGGCGGTGCGGTTGGTTAGGTCGTATGTCGTCATGGGGACCAGCCTGGGGCCGCCGGCCGGGGGTATCGAAGGCTCCGGTTTTCCCTAGGTCTGGCAGGACCAGGATGAGCCGGGCGATCGGGGCCATACTGGGTGGCGTGAACCACGACCTGGGCGAGTTCCTGCGGACCCGGCGGGCCCGCGTGCGACCGGACGACGTGGGGCTGCCCGGCGGTGGCCGGCGACGCGTCCCGGGACTGCGGCGGGAGGAGTTGGCGCTGCTCGCGGGTGTGAGCGTCGATTACTACATGCGCCTGGAGCAGGGCCGGACGCCGGCCGTGTCGGACGCGGTGCTGGACGCCGTGGCCCGCGTCCTGCGACTGGACGAGACCGAACGCGTCCACCTCCGCAACCTCGTCCGCCCGACCACAGCGCGTAAGGCCGTGCCGCAGCGGGTGCGACCGGGTCTGCGCAGGCTGTTGGACAGCATGGAAGAGGTCCCGGCGTTCGTGATGGGCCGCCGCACGGACCTGCTGGCGTGGAACGCGCTGGCAGACGCCCTTTATGGCTTCTCCGACTTCGAACCCGACATGCTCAACAACGCGCGCCACACGTTCCTGCAACCGGAG
Organism: Actinosynnema sp. CS-041913; assembly: GCF_050942485.1. Taxonomy (NCBI): domain Bacteria; kingdom Bacillati; phylum Actinomycetota; class Actinomycetes; order Pseudonocardiales; family Pseudonocardiaceae; genus Actinosynnema; species Actinosynnema sp. CS-041913. The sequence goes on from NZ_CP192037.1 coordinate 1,063,363, forward strand.
ACCCGGCGGTTCTACCGCGACTGGCCGGCGGTCGCCGCGGACACCGTGGCCACCCTCCGGCTCGACGCGGGCCGGCACCCGGACGACGCCCGGCTGGCCGAGCTGGTGGGGGAGCTGTCGGTCAAGGACGAGACGTTCCGCAAGCTGTGGGCGCAACACGCGGTGCTGGAGAAGACCCACGGCGTCAAGCTGATCCGCCACCCCGTGGTGGGTGACCTGGACCTGGACTACGAGATGCTGCGCCTGCCCGGTGACCCGGGACTGCACCTCGGGGTCTACACGGCCGAGGAGGGCTCGCCGACCGAGGAACGCCTGCGCCTGCTGGCAAGCTGGTCCGCGTCGGTGGACGCCTAGGCCCGCCTCACCGCTGCGAGGAACGCGGCCAACCTGGTCGGCGGAACCTCAAGCACCACACCGCTGTTCTTCGAGTCCCGAACGGCCCCGAGCCCGGCCCGAAGCTCGACACAATCGCCGCCGCTGTTGCCGCTATAACTGCTTTTACGCCACAGAACTGTCACGGAGCGAGCTTATCCATCAAACGGGTCGCTTCCCCACCCCCGACCGAGACCGCCAGCAGCTCCTTGAACACCACCTCGTAGTGCGCGATCCGTTTTTCCTCATCGACCAGCAGACCATCGGTCAAGGTCTCGACGTACACCGTCTTGCCGCGATCGCCGGTCGGTGTGAGGATCATGAAGGGGAAGTACAGCGCACTGGTGAGCCCCACGCGGTCCGGGATGATCCGGATGGTGATGTGCGGCAGCTTGACCAACTGCCGCAGCCGCCCGAGTTGCTCCCGCCGCGTTTCCGCGCTGCCGACGGGTGCCCGCAGCACGGCTTCTCGGATGATCAGCGTGTAGTCCGGAGGATTCGGTCCGGTCAGCCGCGCCTGGCGGGCCAGCCGGGCCTGCACCAGGCGTTCGATCTCGTCGCGCCGCAGGGTCGAGTTGGTCTCGATCACCGCTCGCGCGTAGTTCTCGGTCTGCACCAAGCCGTGCAGCAGATCCGGCCGGTACAGCTCGATGCGCTGTGCGGTCTCCTCGGTGTTGAAGAACTTCCGCAGCCGGTCTGGAATGGCCGAGCCCCAAGGTGTCTTCGGTCTACGGCGGCGACCTTCCTCGCCCAGGTGCAACAGATCGGACCGCTCGGGATCCTGGACGCCCAGCCGGTCGAGCACAGCCGCAAGTTCAAGCGGCGCGACGGAGTGGTCTCCGCGCAGGATCTTGGCGACCTTCGAGTCGGAGCAGCCGCCCAACGTCTCCTGGATGTCGGCCTTCGTCACGCCGGCCTGCCGCATCAGTTCCCGCAGCCGCTCGCCGAGTCGTGCGCGGTAGTCGGTCGGGCTCTGGCCGCTCGTCATGGCGGCCAGTCTGCCCGAGTCGTACTGCCCGGCAATCGCTCGAACGAGCGACTAGGCAACATGACATGTCGGGTTTACCGTCGAGTTATGGACGAATCGCTGATCCAGGACATGGTCACCGGCAGCGCCCCGCGCATGTTCGCCGTCGTGGAGGAAGACGAGGATGAAACCTGGGTGGCCGCCTGGGGCCTGGTGTTGGAAGAGCACACCGAGGTCATCTCGGTGGACGGCGACTTGCGGATGAGCCTTCAAGAGCCTGAAGGCGCTCTCGACATCTTCAACGCCGTCGACAACATCGCCCGACTCGTCTGGGTCTAGACCCGTCCGGGCTCAGGAACAGACCTTCCCCGCCGCCGGCAACTTCAGATCGATCAAGTACTCGTCCCCGACCGGATCCACGCACTCATTGCCCTGCAAGTACACGGTGTGCTGGTTCCCCTCGAACGTCAGCAATCCACCGCCCAACGCCTGAGCCAGACTCACCCCGGCCTGGTAAGGCGTAGCCGGATCACCGGTAGTAGAGATCACCAACGTAGGCGGCAACCCGGCCACGGGCTTCTCCGACTGCACAGAAGGCGGCACAGGCCAGAAAGCGCACGAATCCAGCGCACCCACCGGAGGGTTGCCGTCGTCCATGAACGGCGCGGCGGCCTTGTACCGCCGAGCCACGTCGTCGAGCACCGCACGATCCGTCACCCGAGGCTCGTCCACGCACTTCACGGCCGTGAACACATCGGTGATCGTGCCGTACTTCCCCTCCTGGTCACGGTCGTAATAAGCGTCCGCGAGCTGCATCAACACCTCGCCGCGGTTGTTCTTCAGCTCCGTCAACGCGGAGTTCAGCGGCCCCCACAGCTCCTCCGAGTACATCGCCTGGACCGCCCCGGTGATCGCGTCGTTGTACGACAGCTTCCGCGACCCCACGTCGACCGGCCGCTGTGCCAACGGCAGCGTCAGGTCCCGGAACGCCTTGCTGGCGCCCGCCGGGTCCGCCCCCAACGCGCAGTCCTGGCGCTTGGCGCACCACGCCGCGAACGCGTCGAACGCCTTCTGGAACCCGGCGGCCTGCGCGATCAGCGACTCGACCTGGTTCTGGGTCGGGTCCACCGCGCCGTCGAGCACCAGCGCCCGCACGTTGCCGGGGAACGCCGCCGCGTACCCGGCCCCGATGTGCGTCCCGTACGAGTACCCGAGGTAGCTCAGCTTCTCGTCGCCCAGCGCCGACCGCATCACGTCCAGGTCCCGCACGACGTCCCGGGTGCCGACGTTCGCCAGGAACTCCGGCCCGCTGGCGGCGGCGCACTTCTCGGCGTACGCCTTGTTCTCCGCCTCGGTCTGCGCGATCCCGGCGGGCGAGGTGTCGAGGTCCACGTCCAGGCGGTCGACGTCCCGCTCGGCGTCGGTCAGGCACCGCACCTGAGGCTGACTGGCCCCGACCCCGCGCGGGTCGAAGCCCACCAGGTCGAACCGCTCGCCGAGCGCGGTCTTGCCCACCCGTGTGCCGAGGCCGGCCGCCGCCGACATGCCGGACCCGCCGGGGCCGCCGGGGTTGATGATCAGCGACCCGATCCGGTCGCCGGTCGCCTTCTGCCGGAGCAGGCCGAGCCGGATCGTCCGGCCGTCCGGCTTGGCGTAGTCCAGCGGAACTTCGAGGCGTGCGCACTCGATGCTCTTCTTGTTCCGGTACTGCGCCCGGGTGGTCCCGGTGGTGGCGTACTCGCCGCAGTCCTCCCACCCGAGCTGCTGGCCGTAGAAGCGCTCCAGCCCGGCGGGCACGGCGCCGGCGGGTCCGCGCTGTTCGAGTGCCGTGCCGGGGGTCGGTGAACCCGGCAGGACCGACGTGCAGGACGCCAGCACGGGCAGGACGAGGAACAGGGTGAGGGAACGGCGCACACCCCGATGGTAGGTGTGACTCGCCGGCCACATCGGCCACCAAGCCCGCCCCACGTGAGCGAGAATGCCCCCATGCCACAGCTCCGACTCGCCCTCGCCCAGGTCAACGCCTGTGTCGGCGACCTGGCCGGCAACACCGAACTCGTGCTCGACTGGTCCCGCAAAGCCGTCGAGGCCGGCGCGCACCTGGCCGTCTTCCCGGAGATGGCGCTCACCGGCTACCCGGTGGAGGACCTCGCGCTGCGCGCGTCGTTCGCGGAGGCGTCCCGGCAGGCGCTGACCGACCTCGCGACGCGGCTGGACGAGGCGGGCTGCGGCGACCTGCCGGTGTTCGTGGGCTACCTGGACCGCGACGAGCGCGGTATGCGCAACGCGGCGGCCGTGCTGTGGCGGGGCGAGGTCGTGGCGCGGCAGTACAAGCACCACCTGCCGAACTACGGCGTGTTCGACGAGCGCCGCTACTTCACGCCCGGCGACACGCTGGACGTCGTCCGGCTGCACGGCGTCGAGATCGGCATGGTGATCTGCGAGGACCTGTGGCAGGACGGCGGCCCGGTCGCCGCCCTCGGCGCGGCGGGTGTGGACCTGGTCGTCTCGCCGAACGCCTCGCCGTACGAGCGCAAGAAGGACGACGCCCGCCTGCCGCTGGTGGCCCGCCGCGCGGCCGAGGCGAAGGCCCCGCTGGCGTACGTGAACCTGATCGGCGGCCAGGACGAGCTGGTGTTCGACGGCGACACGATGGTGGTCACCGCGGACGGCACGCTCGTCACCCGCGCGCCGCAGTTCGTGGAGCACCTGGTCGTGCTCGACCTGGACCTGCCCGGCGGCGCGGCGCGCACGGAAGGCCTGGTCGACGGCTTCACCGTGCACCGCAGGACGCTGACGGAGGACCCGCTCCCGGCGTACGAGCCGCTCCCGGCGCCGCAAGCCGCCGAACCGCTGTCCGACGAGGCGGAGGTGTGGCACGCGCTGGTCACCGGCCTGCGCGACTACGTGCACAAGAACGGCTTCCGCTCGGTCGTGCTCGGCCTGTCCGGCGGCATCGACTCGGCGGTCGTGGCGGCCCTGTCGGTGGACGCCCTCGGCGCGGACTCGGTCTACGGCGTCTCGATGCCGTCGGACTACTCGTCCGAGCACTCCAGGTCCGACGCCCACGACCTGGCCCAGCGCACCGGCCTGCACTACGACGTGCAGCCGATCGCCGACCAGGTCCGCGTGTTCGTGGACCAGCTCGGTCTGACCGGCCTGGCGGAGGAGAACGTGCAGGCCAGGTGCCGTGGCGTGACCTTGATGGGCCTGTCGAACCAGCACGGCCACCTGGTGCTCGCGCCCGGCAACAAGACCGAGCTCGCGGTCGGCTACTCGACCATCTACGGCGACGCGGTGGGCGGTTTCGCGCCGATCAAGGATGTGCTGAAGACCCTGGTGTGGGACCTGGCGCGGTGGCGCAACGCGCAGGCCGAGAAGCTCGGCGAACTGCCGCCCATCCCGGAGAACTCGATCAGCAAGCCCCCGTCGGCCGAACTCCGGCCGGGTCAGGTGGACACCGACTCGCTGCCCGACTACGAGCTGCTCGACGCGGTGCTGGACGACTACGTCGAGGGCGACAAGGGCTACCGCGACCTGATCGCGATGGGCTTCGCCCACGAACTGGTCGACAAGGTCCTGCGGATGGTCGACCGGGCCGAGTACAAGCGCCGCCAGTACCCGCCGGGCACCAAGATCACCTTCAAGGCCTTTGGCCGCGACCGCCGGCTGCCGATCACCAACGGCTGGCGCGAGGGCTAACCGGCGAGCTGCACGCCGGACCAGTAGACCGGGGTGCTCGCGTGCAGCCCGCGAGGGTGGCGCGACACCTCGAAATCGCTGGTGAACGGCGTCCCGTCGGCGCGCACACCGCGCAGGTGGAGCACCACGCCCGACTTCGGCGTGCTCATGCCGACCACTTCGGGCCGGTCGGGGCCCGGAGACCACCCCGATTGCCGCGCGCTGTCCACCAACTGCCGGCAGACGCCGCCGGCGGCCAGCTCCGACTCGCACAGGCCGGTGTAGTCACCCGCTCGGGCGAACCGGACGACGTCGTCCAGCACGGCCTCGGCTTCGGCCCGGGTGGGTGGCGGCGGCTCGTCCGGCTCGGCCAACGCCGACGCTCCCACCAGCAGCGACAAACCCACGATCGCCGCGCATGTCCACCGTGCGAGTCGCTGCACGCGAAGTTCTGCCACGTCTACCCCCCCGATCGAGCACGCTAGCGCGTGCGACGACCCGGCGGGTGTGCCGAAAGGCCGATCCCGCGCTCAGGCGTGGGCGGCCCGGCCGGTGGTTCCCGGGCTCGGCCGGGTGGCCGGCGCGCGACCGTCCGTCACCGCCGCCGCGATGCTCAGCACGCCCAGCACCAGCAGCGTGATGCCGAGCAACCAGGCCAGCGCGACCAGGCTGGACATCGGCATGACCAGCACCACGATCCCGGCGACCAGCGTCACGAACCCGGAGAACACGGTCCACCCGCTGTTCCCGAACCCGTGGAAGATCTCGGCCACCCCGCCGACCACCCAGGTCGCGCCGAGCAGCAGCGCCAGCACCGCGACGGTCTGGAACGGCGACCGCAGGCTCAGGATGCCCGCCACCAGCGCCAGCACCCCGGCGACCGCGAACAGCACCCGGTACCCGCTCGTGGCCCGGCTCTCCGTGAACGAGCTGATCAGCCAGAACACCCCGGTGATCAGCAACTGGACCCCGAACAGCACCGCCGCCGTGAGGATCGTGATCCCCGGCCAGACCAGCACCAGGACCCCGATCAGCACGGTCACCACGCCGAACGTGATCCGCAACGCCTTCGACTGACCGAGCGCCGCGAGCGACCGCGCCTGATCAGTCGTGCCACCCGCATCAGCCTCGAAATGCGCCATGACGGCCAGCGTGCGCCGCGACGCCCGACCGTGCAGTCCCGAATCCCGGTATCACCCGTTCCGGGACTCCCGCAGATCCCGCGCGGCGTCCGGCGCCTCGTCAGAACGGTGCCCGGACGGCAGCAGCAGCGCGACCACCGCGCCGACACCGCAGATCACGGCCGTGATCAGGAAGATCTCGTGGTACTCGGTCAGCAACGCGTCGGACAGCGCCCGCTGGTAGGCCTCGGCCTGCCGCTTGAACTCCTCCGGCGGCACCCCGAACGGCAGCGGCGTGTCCAGGTCCGCCGTCAGCTCCCGGAACCGGTGCAGCCCCCACGCGGACAGCGCCGCGACCCCGACCAGCATCCCGGTCATCCGCGCCACCACGACCGCCGCCGACGCCACCCCGTGCTGCACGTCCGGCACGACCCGCAGCACCGCCGCCGACACCGGCGCGATCACCAGCCCCAGCCCGAACCCGGCGATCGCCAGGTCGCGGTCCAGCACGAACGCCGACACGTCCGCCGGCCACCGCGCGATCAGCACGTACGCCACACCCGCCACGGCCATCCCGGCGAACGACACCCACCGGTCGCCGACCCGCGCCGCCAGCCACCCGCCGACCAGCGCGCCGACCGGCAACGCGATCAGGAACCGCGCCAGCAGCGCCACCGCCGCCGCCGAGTCCCGCCGCAACACCGTCTGCGCGAACAGCTCGACGTCCACCAACGTCACCATCAGCGCCGCACCGGCCGCCAGCGACACGGCGAGCGCCGCCAGGAACGGCCGCATCGCCACCCCGGCGGGGTCCAGCAGCCGAACCGCGGACCGCCTCTCCCACCACCCGAAGGCGAGGAACACGACCAGCGCGCCGCCGAGCACCGGCCACCCCCACGGCGGCAGCACGGCGTGCTCCGGATCGGGGTTGTACAGCCCCACCACGAGCAGCGACAGCGACAGCGCCAGCAGCCCGCCGCCCACGAAGTCGATCCGCACCGCCCGCCCGCCGCCACCGGGCACGGTCCGCTGCACGACGACCATCGCGACCAGCGCCAGCGGCAGGTTCACCCAGAACACCCACCGCCAGCTCTGCGGCTCCAGCGACTCGAACACCGACCACGCGTTGAACAGCGACGCCACCCCGACGCCGTACAGCGTGCCGAGCACACTGCCCAGCTCCTGCGCCGCGCCGACCACGCCCAACGCCCCGGCCCGCCGCCGCGCGTCCCACAGGTCGCCGACCAGCGCCATCGTCACCGGCAGCAACGCGCCACCGGCCAACCCCTGCACGACCCGGCCGGCCACCAGCAGCGGCAGGTCGCCGGCCAGCGCGGTGACCGCCGACCCGACCGCGAACCCGACCAGGCAAAGCTGGAGCACCAGCCGCCGCCCGAACCGGTCCGAGAGCTGGCCGAGCAGCGGCATCCCGGCCACGTACCCGAGCAGGTACCCGGTCACCACGGGCGTCGCGCGCTCCAGGTGGTTCACCGGGATGCCCAGGTCGCGCACCATGTCCACCAGCACGCCGACCACCACGTACGCGTCCAGCGCGCCGAGCAGGACCGCCAGCGCGCCGGCGCCGATCGCGAGCCGACGGGACGTCACGTCGGCGGGGCGACGGTGAACGACTTGTTGAAGTCGGACAGCGTGATCGTGACCTTGGCCCCGGAGGGCAGCTCGAAGACCGCGTCCGTGAGCCGGTCGTCCTTCAGCGAGAACCGGGACTTCACGTCGGCGTCGATCCCCGGCACCAGGCCCGCGACGACGTCCTTGGGCACGGTCGCCTCGACCACGTGCCCGCCGTCGTCGGCGCTGACCGTCCTGGCGTCCTTGGCGCTCGCGAGGACCTTCGCGACACCCTTGTCCGGGTCGAGGATCGCGGTCGGGTCGTAGAGCTGACCGGCCAGCGCGGCGGGCAGCTTGTTGAACCCCCCGGTCGGGCCCTTGAAGTAGAGGTCCTGGTCGACCAGGACGTACTCGACCTCCAGGAGCTGGCCGAACTGCTCGACCTTGGCCCGGCCCTTCGACTCGCCCTCGGCGTTGAGGTCGCCTTCGGCGTCCTTCACGGACACGTTCGGCAGCTCGCCGTCGACCTTGATGGTGAAGTGGGTGCTGGTCACCGAGCGCATGGCGGAGGCCGACTTGGCGACCAGCTCGGACCCGGCGGGCAGGTCCGCGGAGGACGAGGAGCAGCCGGCGAGCAGCAGTGCGAGCGCGCCTACCAGGACGCGACGACGGGACATACGGGGGATCGTAGATCCACCGTGCTGAGAAAACGCTCCGATGGCCACAGCTTCCGCCCCGATCCGCCGCCCCGAACGCGCACTACCACACTGACCTGCGCATCCGTCCCCGACCGCAGTCCGGCCCACCGGTTTTCCGCGAGTCGGCAACGCGTGCGTAACGGGCTTTACCTAGGCTTCGTGCCATGAACCGCCAGCAGGAGTTCGTGCTCCGCACCCTTGAGGAACGGGACATCCGGTTCGTCCGGCTCTGGTTCACCGACGTGCTGGGCTTCCTCAAGTCCGTCGCGGTGGCGCCGGCGGAGCTGGAAGGCGCCTTCAGCGAGGGCATCGGCTTCGACGGCTCGGCCATCGAGGGCTTCGCGCGGGTCTACGAGTCGGACATGGTGGCCAAGCCCGACCCGTCCACCTTCCAGGTCCTGCCGTGGCAGACGCCGGACAAGAACAACTACTCGGCCCGCATGTTCTGCGACATCGCGATGCCCGACGGCTCACCGTCGTGGGCCGACCCGCGCCACGTCCTGCGCCGCACGCTCGCCAGGGCCAGCGAAGCCGGGTTCACCTGCTACGTGCACCCCGAGATGGAGTTCTTCCTCCTCAAGAACCTCCCCGACGACGGCAGCGAGCCGATCCCGGCGGACAACGGCGGGTTCTTCGACCAGACCAGCCACGAGACCGCGACCCACTTCCGCCGGCACGCCATCGAGGCGCTGGAGGCGATGGGCATCTCCGTGGAGTTCAGCCACCACGAGGGCGCGCCCGGCCAGCAGGAGATCGACCTCCGCTACGCCGACGCCCTGACCATGGCGGACAACGTGATGACGTTCCGCTACGTGGTGCGGGAGGTCGCGATCACCCAGGGGGTGCGCGCGAGCTTCATGCCCAAGCCGTTCTCCGACCAGCCCGGCTCCGGCATGCACACCCACGTCAGCCTGTTCGAGGGTGACCGCAACGCGTTCTACGACGCCGAGGACCCGTACCAGTTGTCCGAGACGGGCAAGGCGTTCGTCGCGGGCCTGCTCAAGCACGCGCGCGAGATCTCCGGCGTCACCAACCAGTGGGTCAACTCCTACAAGCGGCTGATCGTCGGCGGCGAGGCCCCGACGGCCGTGTGCTGGGGCCACGCCAACCGCTCCGCGCTGGTGCGGGTGCCGATGTACTCACCGGGCAAGTCGTCGTCGCGGCGGGTCGAGATCCGCAGCCTGGACTCGGCGTGCAACCCGTACCTGGCGTACGCGGTGATCCTCGCGGCGGGCCTCAAGGGCGTGGAGAAGGGCTACGAGCTGCCGCCGCCCGCCGAGGACGACGTGTGGTCGCTGACCGACCGCGAACGCCGGGCCGCCGGGTACGACAACCTGCCGCAGAACCTGGGTGAGGCGCTGACCGAGATGGAGAACTCCGAACTACTCCCCGAAGCGCTGGGCGAACACGTCTACGACTTCTTCCTCCGCAACAAACGCACGGAATGGGACGCGTACCGGCGCAGCGTCACGCCGTACGAGCTGCGCACGCTGCTGCCGGTCCTGTGAGGAAACAACCCGTGCGGGTGGTCCACACCGGGCACTCGGAGAAGCTAGGTTTGCAGACCGTGACCGAGGTTCCCGCGAATTCGGAAGCCCGTCCCACCCTGATCGCGTGCACGGTGGCCACCGCCGCCGAACTGCCCGCGGTGAAGGTGCTGTCGAGTTCGTTCCTGGCGCACCACCCCGAGGCGCGGTTCCTCGCGCTGGTGGTGGACGCCCTGCCGGACAACTCCGGCCCCGGCCTGGTCACGCCCGCCGACCTGGGCGTCCGGCCGGAGGAGCTGGCCGAACTCGCGACCGGCTGCACGGCCCCGCAGCTCCGCGGCCTGCTCCGCCCCAGACTGCTGGAGCAGCTACTGGGCCAGGGCATCCCGGTGCTCTACCTGGACCCGTGGACGCAGGTGCTGGGCTCGCTGGCGGACCGCGTGCTGGACGCCGTCCGCCGCGGCCCGCTGGTGCTGCTGCCGAGAGCGCTGCGCCCGCTGCCGGACGACGGCCTGCGCCCCACCCCCACGGAACTGCTGGAGACCGGTGTCTTCGACCCGGGCTTCCTGGTCGTCGCACCCGGCGCGGAGCCGTTCCTGAGGTCGCTGGAAGAGCAGTTGCGCCGCACGCCGGACGCCACGAAAGCCGTGCTCGACATGGCACCCGCCCTGGTCAGCCTGGACGTGCTGCGGGACGCCACGATCGGCCTGTCGGTCTGGAACGCGGGCCAGCGCGAACTCCACCGCCTCGACGACGGCACGCTCACCGTGCTCGGCGAGCCGCTGCGCACCGTGCACTTCGAGGGCTTCGACCCCGGCCGCCCGTGGCTGCTGTCGGCGGCGTTCGCCGACCGGCCCCGCGTGCTGCTGTCCGAACACCCCGAGCTGGCGGAGCTGTGCTCGACGTACCGGGCGGAACTGGTCCGCCGCGGCTACACGCCGGCACCCGTGCGCTACGGATTCGGGCAGCTCGCCGACGGCACCCCGATCCCGGACGAGCTGCGCGCCGACTACCGCGACGCCGCCCGCGACACCGCGGGCTCGGTGTTCGACCCGACCCACTTCGTGCGCGACAAGCCCACCGCGGACGGACAGGTCAACGGCACGCCGCCCGCGTTCGGTCCGGACGGACAGGTCGACGGCCCGCCGGTCGGCGGCCCGCACCCGCCGCCCGCGTTCGGCCCGGACGGCGGCGCCGGTTTCCTCGCCTGGGCCTGCGAACCCGCGCCCGGCCTGCCCGGCAGCACCCGTTGGGCCGCCGCCCTGTGGCGTGGCGAGCAGGCGTTGCGCGCGCAGTTCCCCGACCCGTTCGGAGCGGACGGCGCGGCGTTCCGCGACTGGTGCGCGGGCGCCGGCGTCGCGACCGGCCGCCTCCCCGTGCCCGCCGTGCCGAGCCCCCGCGCCGACGCGCCCGTGCTGCACGACCAGCTCGGCGTGTCCGTCGTCGGCGTGGGTCAGGCCGCCGAACTGCTCCAGGCCGCCGCACGCGCGTCCGGCCTGCCCATGTCCACCACGGTCGGCTACCCGGTCGTGGTCCGCGTCGGCCACCGCACCCCGGTGCCGGCAGGCCGGTTCGTGGTCGACTACCGGCTCGACGAAGGCCTCGCCCCGGACACCGACGAGCTGTGGGTGCCCTCCGACACCACCCGGACCGCCGTCGAGCGCGCCGGCGGCCCCGCGGTCCGCGTCCTCCCGCTGCCGGTCCTCGAACAGGACGCCTACGAGCCGGAGGAACACGAAGGCGCGATCTTCGGGGCGCTCGCCGACCACGCGATCGACCGCGACGGCAACGTCATCGGCGCGGTGTCGGCGTTCCTCGGCGCGTTCACCGACCGCGCGGACGTGACGCTGCGGATCGCCGTGACCGGCGCGGCCGAACACCCGGAAGCCGCCGAACGGCTCCGCCTGGCCACCGCCGCCGACCCGCGCATCGAGCTGGTCGCCGAACTCGGCCCGGTGGACTGCCTGCTCTCCCTGCACCGCGGCCGGGGCGACCGGATCACCGCCGCCCTCGCCGAGCACGCCGCCCGCGGCGTCCCCGTGCTCACGTCCGACCACGGCGCGGTCGCCGAGCTGTTCGACAAGCAGTCGGTGATCTTCGTGCCGTGCCGCCAGGGCTCCGAGCCGGACGTCGAGGCCGCCGTGAAGCTGCTGCGCGCGCTGGCCGACGACCTGACCACCGCACGGGCGATCGGCGCCAAGGGCCGTGCCCGGCTCGACACCCGGACCGTCGCCAAGATCGGCGATCAGTTGCGGGAACGCGTCGAGCACGCCTACCGCTCCTGGCGCGCGCGCCGGGCGGCGGCCAACCCGAGCCCGACCGTCGACCCGTTGAAGGCGCTGCACTCCGCGAAGCACGCCCTGCTGCGGCAGCCCGACGTCAGCGTGGCCAGCCGCACCCCGATGGCCCCGCAGTTGCGCAAGATGGTCCTGCGCGTGCTCGACCACTACGACAACCACATGCGCGACGTCCTCAGCTCCCTCGTGGACGGCGTCGAGCGCACGGTGTCGGACCTGGTGCGCCGACAGGACGACCTGACCGCAGGCATGGGCCACGGCGAGCTGGAGGCGCTGCGCTCGGAGGTCGAGCAGCACCTGGAACGCCAGAGCCAACTGTCCGACCAGGTCCTAGGCCTGGACGACGGCGTGGTGCGGGTCCGCGCCGACATGGCCGGCCAGGGCAGGCGGCTGCGGGAGATCGAGGACGCCGTTGTCGCCGAAGCCGGCAAGCGGACCAAGCAGGGCGACGCCCTGGCACAGCGGATCGACAAGCTCGCGGTCGCGCTGGAGCGGACGCTGGACCGGATCGACTCGCTGGAGTCCAAGGTCGTGGAGGTGCTGCGGGAACGCGACACCAGGCTGGACTTCGGCCTGCGGGCGGCCAACCAGGCCCAGCAGACCGCCGACGCGCTGCGCCGGGTCGTGGTGCGCGAGCACGAGCGGCACAGCGAGGCCGTGCCCGAGGTGCGCAGCTCGCTGGTGCTGACCGAGGTCGGCCTGCTGCGGCTGCCGTCGGACGACGCGTTCATGCTGCCCATGCTGTCCAGCAACGGGGTGTGGGAGCCGGAGCTGTCCGAGCTGATCGACTCCGTGGTCGAGCCGGACGGGATCTTCCTCGACGTCGGCGCGTACGTGGGCTACCAGACCGTGCGGATGCTCAGCCGGTTCGGCACGGGCGGCGCGGTGGTCGCCGTGGAGCCGTGCCCGTCGGCGCGGGACCTCCTGCGGCACAACGTCCAGGTCAACCTGCCCGAACGGGTCGCCGACCGGCTCGTCGTCGTGGACGCGGCTGCGTGGGAGAGCGTCGGCGAGCTGGCGACGCAGCCCTCGCTGACCGGCGGGGTCTCGGTCGCGCCGCTGCCCGCCGACGCGCCGGAGGACACGGCCAAGGTGCGGGCCGCTCGGCTCGACAAGGAGCTGGAGGCCGTGCCCGCGCTGCACGGGATGAAGCTGTCCGTCGTCCGGGTGGACGCGCCGGGCCGTGGTCACCGTGCGCTCGCGGGATTGGTGCGCCTGCTGCGCCGGGACCGCCCTCACGTGTTCCTGGAGTTCTCGGCGTCGGCCACGGAGGGGTTTGGCGACGATCCGGTCACGGTCCTGAAGGAATTCCGCATCTGGGGCTACGACCTGGTGCCGGTGGCGACCCGTGAACCGGCGTCGCCGGAGCAGATCGTGACCGCCATGGAGGGGATGCGGACCCTCTCCCTGTGGCTGCGACCGCGCCCGATCCAGGCCAAGTCGGCTGGCCCGCAGGTGGTCGTGCCGCTGCGGCAGCCCGCTGACCAGGCGATTTGACTTCGGATCGGCCCGTGGGTAACTTTTGCCGAGTCGCCAGGCAGGACCTCGGAACGAGCGGTTGACACCGCGAATCGGGCCGGGTAGACTACTGCGGCGTCAAGCTCCCAGATACGAATAAGCAGTCTAAGTGGCTGCCTCGGGTCTGGAAGAAACCAAGTGAACTGAATGCGCGGCGAGTTTGTCGCGGAGTCGAGAAGCCGAAACGGCCGATTTGACATCGCGAAAACGAACGAGCTAAGCTTCCAGCAACAAAATGAAACACCAGCCCCGGAATGGGCCGCGGTAAGACGCGGGTCAGGATGGTGAGCGCGTGTTCTTTGAGAACTCAACAGCGTGCCGAATAGCCAGTAAATTTATGAACCTCGTCAAGAGGTTTCCTTTGAGATTGACTGGACAACTGGCAATATGCACGGACCTTATTCCGGTTCGTGTTGTCAGTGTTGTCC
>NZ_CP192037.1:1080000-1950000 GCF_050942485.1 Actinosynnema sp. CS-041913
CCGTCGGAGCCTTTCGGGGTGACGGCGTGCCTTTTGAAGAATGAGCCTGCGAGTTAGTGCTGCGTGGCGAGGTTAACCCGTGTGGGGTAGCCGTAGCGAAAGCGAGTCCGAATAGGGCGGTTGAGTCGCGTGGTCTAGACCCGAAGCGGAGTGATCTAGCCATGGCCAGGGTGAAGCGTGGGTAAGACTGCGTGGAGGCCCGAACCCACCAGGGTTGAAAACCTGGGGGATGAGCTGTGGTTAGGGGTGAAAGGCCAATCAAACTCCGTGATAGCTGGTTCTCCCCGAAATGCATTTAGGTGCAGCGTCGTGTGTTTCGTGCCGGAGGTAGAGCACTGGATGGTCTAGGGGGCCCACAAGCTTACCGAAATCAACCAAACTCCGAATGCCGGTACGTGAGAGCGCGGCAGTGAGACTGCGGGGGATAAGCTTCGTAGTCGAGAGGGAAACAGCCCAGAACGCCGGCTAAGGCCCCTAAGTGTGTGCTAAGTGGGAAAGGATGTGGGGTCGCCCAGACAACCAGGAGGTTGGCTTAGAAGCAGCCACCCTTTAAAGAGTGCGTAATAGCTCACTGGTCAAGTGGTCCTGCGCCGACAATGTAGCGGGGCTCAAGCACACCGCCGAAGCCGTGTCATTCCGATTATGTCGGGATGGGTAGGGGAGCGTCGTTCAGCCATTGAAGCGCCGGAGTGATCCAGGTGTGGAGGCTGGACGAGTGAGAATGCAGGCATGAGTAGCGAAAGCAGAGTGAGAAACTCTGCCGCCGGATGACCAAGGGTTCCTGGGCCAGGCTAATCCGCCCAGGGTAAGTCGGGACCTAAGGCGAGGCCGACAGGCGTAGTCGATGGACAACGGGTTGATATTCCCGTACCCGTGTGAACGCGCCCATGGCGAACCTTGTGATACTAACCGCCCGAAGCGCCATGGAAGTCTTCGGACGACTGTGGTTGTGGAGCGCGGGACCTGAACTTGTAGTAGTCAAGCGATGGGGTGACGCAGGAGGGTAGCTCCGCCAGTGAGTGGTAGTACTGGTGTAAGCGTGTAGGCCGTTCGGTAGGCAAATCCGCCGGACATCAAGGCTGAGACGTGATGCATAGCCGATTGAGGCGAAGTAGGGTGATCCCATGCTGTCGAGAAAAGCCTCTAGTGAGTGTTCATGCGGCCCGTACCCCAAACCGACACAGGTGGTCAGGTAGAGAATACCGAGGCGATCGGGCGAACTGTGGTTAAGGAACTCGGCAAAATGCCCCCGTAACTTCGGGAGAAGGGGGGCCGAGGGATTTGAAGCCTTTTTCGGGCTAGGATTTTTCGGCCGCAGAGACCAGCGAGAAGCGACTGTTTACTAAAAACACAGGTCCGTGCGAAGTCGCAAGACGATGTATACGGACTGACGCCTGCCCGGTGCTGGAACGTTAAGGGGACCGGTTAGTCCTTCGGGGCGAGGCTGAGAACTTAAGCGCCAGTAAACGGCGGTGGTAACTATAACCATCCTAAGGTAGCGAAATTCCTTGTCGGGTAAGTTCCGACCTGCACGAATGGCGTAACGACTTCTCGACTGTCTCAACCACAGGCCCGGCGAAATTGCATTACGAGTAAAGATGCTCGTTACGCGCGGCAGGACGGAAAGACCCCGGGACCTTTACTATAGCTTGGTATTGGTGTTCGGTTCGGCTTGTGTAGGATAGGTGGGAGACTGTGAAGCGGCCACGCCAGTGGTTGTGGAGTCGTCGTTGAAATACCACTCTGGTCGTACTGGATGTCTAACCTCGGTCCGTGATCCGGATCAGGGACAGTGCCTGGTGGGTAGTTTAACTGGGGCGGTTGCCTCCCAAAGGGTAACGGAGGCGCTCAAAGGTTCCCTCAGCCTGGTTGGCAATCAGGTGTCGAGTGCAAGTGCACAAGGGGGCTTGACTGTGAGACCGACGGGTCGAGCAGGGACGAAAGTCGGAACTAGTGATCCGGCCATGGCTTGTGGAAGCGTGGTCGCTCAACGGATAAAAGGTACCCCGGGGATAACAGGCTGATCTTGCCCAAGAGTCCATATCGACGGCATGGTTTGGCACCTCGATGTCGGCTCGTCGCATCCTGGGGCTGGAGTAGGTCCCAAGGGTTGGGCTGTTCGCCCATTAAAGCGGTACGCGAGCTGGGTTTAGAACGTCGTGAGACAGTTCGGTCCCTATCCGCCGCGCGCGTAGGATACTTGCGGAAGGCTGTCCCTAGTACGAGAGGACCGGGACGGACGGACCTCTGGTGTGCCAGTTGTCCTGCCAAGGGCATTGCTGGTTGGCTACGTTCGGAAGGGATAACCGCTGAAAGCATCTAAGCGGGAAGCCTGTTCCTAGATGAGGTATCCCACCCATTCGTGGGGTAAGGCCCCCAAGAGACTATTGGGTTGATAGGCCGGAGATGGAAGGTCGGTAACGGCTGGAGTTGACCGGTACTAATAGGCCGAGGACTTGTCACGAAAATGCTACGCATCCACTGTGCGGTTCTGAAAGAACCAACCGGGCACACCAGGCGACCTTTCGGGGGCGCGGGGTGTCTGTGGTGGTAATTTCATAGTGTTTCGGTGGTCATGGCGGAGGGGGAACACCCGGTCCCATTCCGAACCCGGTAGTTAAGCCTTCCAGCGCCGATGGTACTGCACTCGTGAGGGTGTGGGAGAGTAGGACGCCGCCGAACATTCTTTCCCTCAGGGGCACCCGGTTATCCGGGTGCCCCTGAGGGCTTTTTGCGTTACGGTCCCGTCCGTGGCGGATGTGAAGAGGCACGACGACCTGGCCGGCTTCTGGGCCTTGACCAGGGACTTCTTCAACGCGGACCCGGTGTTCCACACCATCCCGATCGCGGCCGTGCGGCGGCGGCTCGACCGGCCGCTGCCGACCGACGAACAGCCGACGCTGGTCACGGTCACCGAGGACGGCAAGGTCGTCGCGGCGGCCCTGCGCACCCCGCCGTGGCCGTTGACGCTCAGCGGTGTGCCGGTCGACTGGGTGGAGGCGGTCGCCGAGAACCTGGAGGGTGTCGAGCTGCCGGGCATCAACGGGCCGCGTGACTCGGCCGAGGCGTTCGCCCTCGCTTGGACGACCCGTACCGGGTACGGCGCGCAGGAGGTCATGGCGCAGCGCCTGTACCGGCTGGACGAGTTGACGCCGCCGACCGGTGTGCCCGGCGCTGCCCGCCTGGCCACCGAGAACGACGCCGCGCTCCTCGTCCGCTGGTACCTGGACTTCACGGCCGAGTCGACCCCGTACGACCCCGACGAGGAGCATGCCGACGGCTTCGTCCGGAACAGCCTCGCCGCCGGCTCGGGCCACCTGCTGTGGCTCGACGGCGACCAGCCGGTCGCGTGGGCGGGCTGCGGACCACCCGCCTCGGGCATGTCCCGCATCGGCCCCGTCTACACCGCGAAGGAACACCGCCGGCGCGGCTACGGCGCGGCGGTCACCTCGGCGTGCGCCCGGTGGGCGTTGGAGGCCGGCGCGGAGCACGTGGTGCTGTTCACCGACCTGGCCAACCCGACCTCCAACTCGATCTACCAGCGCATCGGGTTCCGCCCGGTGTGCGACGCGGCGGAGTTCGTCTTCACTCCGCCCGTTGCGGGACAACCGTGAGCAGGTCTCCCGGCTGACACCCCAACGCCTCGCACAGCGCGACGAGCGTGCTGAACCGGATGGCCCGCGCCCGGCCGTTCTTGAGGATCGACAGGTTCACCACCGTCACGCCGACGCGTTCGGACAGCTCGGTCAACGTCATGCCGCGATCGGCCAGCAGCCGGTCTAGGTGCACCTGGACGCTCACACCGTTCCTTCAAGCTCCTCGCGCATCGAAGCGCTGGTCCGCATGATCTTCGCCAGCGACAGCATCCCCAACCCGGTGACCAATGCCCACCAGGGGGCGTCCCACTCGGCGAGGAACATGGTCGCTTCGACGTCGTAGGTCACCGCGCGCTGGACGAGCACCGACCGTGACACGGCTTCGACCAGGGTCGCCGCCGGCATCGCGATCAGCAGGTACCAACCGAACCGCCGCAGCCGGTCCGCTGTGTCGGCGGTGTGGATGCCTTCCTTGACTGCCTTCTCCAGCAGCACCATCAACAGCAGGAACGTGCCCGCGTACCCGAAGTTGGACGGCGCGGACTCCAGGATGCCGAGCAGCCGGTCGCCGAACGTCGGCTCCGGCAGGCACATGCGCACGACCTCCGGGTACGCCGTGACGGTGTCCCGGTACAGCGGGGAGTCGTCCACGCCGGGACTGGGCGCGTTGTCGGCGGTGAAGCAGACCGTGCCCCGGAGCGTGTAGACGGCCCTCAACAGCGCGCCGCCCGCGAACAGGACGGCGGTGATCGACCACCCGAACCGCACCAGGCTGGTCAGCGGCTGCAACGGGTTCTTCATACCGTCCCCTCCAACTCGGCCCGCATCTCCGCGCCGGCGTGCAGGATCTTCGCCAACGTCAGCAGGCCGAGGCCGGTGAACAGGGCCCACCACGGGAAGTCCCACTCACCGAGGAAGGACAGCGCCTCGTGCGGCACCAGGACGTTGCGGACGATGCTCTCGACCAACGTCGCCACGGGCATGCTGATCAGCAGGAAAAGTCCGTAGCGGCGGGCGCCGAGGGCGATGTCGGAGCTGTGCGGCCCCAGCCGCTCGGCCCGGATCAGCAGCCGCATCAGCAAGATCAGCGCCGCGACGTAGGCGGCCGACGTCGGCAGGCTCAGCAGGACGCTCAGCAGCCGCTGGCTCCCGGACGGCTGCTCCAGACAGACGTCGCGCCACAGGTCGTGCACGCACACAGGCCGGCTGATCGCCACGTACACGGTGTGCGCAAGCCCGCTGACCAGCAGGCACGACGCCACGGACGCGAAGGCGGTGACGACGCCGAGCAGCGGTTGTAACGGGTTCCTCCTCCGACGTGACATGGTCCCCCCATATCGTTTATCGATGCTATCGAAAAACGATACCCCCGAACACCTCCGGCGTCACGGGCCGGTTGCGGACCGCCGACGAGAACACCAGCGAGGTGGTCGTGTCCCCGTACCGCTGGGCGTGCTCCACGAACTCCTCCAGCTCCACCGTCGACCGGCACACCACGCGCAGCAGCCAGCAGTCGTCCCCGGTCACGTGGTCCGCGTCGAGCACCTGCGCCATGGTCACCACCCGCTCCCGGAACCGGGGCGTGTCCAGGCTCCGTACCCGCACCCGCACGATCGCCTCGATCGGCAGCCCGATCCGCCGCGGCGACACCACCGCCGCGTACCCGGTGATCACGCCCGCCTGCTCCAGCCGCCGCACCCGCTCGGTGGCCGCCGGCGCGGACAGCGACACCCGCCTGGCCAACTCGGTGAACGTCATCCGCCCGTCCCGCTGGAGCAGCTCCAGCAGCTTCCAGTCCAGGTCGTCCAGTTCCACCGTGGAATCGTAGGCACATCCGGCCGCGCGCCTGGACTTCCCCATGTCCCGGAAAACCCTGCTCAAGCAGGATTCAAGCCATGACGAACACGCTGCGCTTCCCACCCGCCGACCCCGCTGCCGCCGCCGCGTTCTTCGCCGCCGAACTGTCGTTCGAGGCCGATCCCGACGACGTGGTGCGCGACCTGGCGGCCGGTGAGACCGAGGGCTTCCGGCTGGTCGAGACCCGCGGCGCCGAGGCGTTCGCGCGGGCGCACATCCCCGGCGCGATCAACTTGCCGCACTGGGAGATGGACGAGACCACCACCGCCGACTGGGACCGTGGCCTGGTCTACGTCTGCTACTGCGAGAGCTTCGAGTGCAACGCCGCCACCAAGGGCGCGGTCGCGTTGTCGCGGCTCGGCTTCCGGGTGAAGCGGCTGGCCGGCGGCCTCCGGGCCTGGGAGGCCGCGGGCTACCCGGTCGAAGGCCACGGGCTGCACGGGATCGGCTGCGCCTGCTGATCTACCCTCGGACAGGTGACGCGTCTGCTCGTGCTGCAACCCGACCGCAGTGACCCGATCGGCCGCCTCGGCGACTGGCTGACCGGCGCCGGCGCGGTGCTCGACGTGCTCGAACCGCAGGAGCGGCCGGTCCCCGCGACGCTCGACGGCTACCAGGGCGTGGTGTGCCTGGGCGGCGCCATGGGCGCGCTGGACGACGTGGACCACCCGTGGCTCGCCGACGTGCGGAAACTGCTCTCGCACGCGGTCGCCAAGAGGGTGCCGACGCTCGGCATCTGCCTGGGCGGGCAACTGCTCGCGGCGGCGACCGGCGGCCAGATCCGGCGCGGTCCGCGCGGGCCCGAGGTGGGCGTGCTGCTGGTGGCCAAGCGGGACGTCGCGGGCAGCGACCCGCTGTTCGGGGACCTGCCGTGGACGCCGGACGTGCTCCAGTTCCACGTGGACGAGATCGCGCTGCTGCCGCCGACGGCCGAGCTGCTCGCGTCCTCGCCGATGTACCAGAACCAGGCGTTCCGGGTCGGCGACAACGCCTACGGGGTGCAGTTCCACATCGAGACGACGCCGGAGATGGTGTTGGACTGGGCACGGGGAGCGCCCGACGCCGCCGCGTGCGCGCGGCCCGGCCAGTTCGACCCGGAGCGGCTCGAACGCGGCCACGAGGACATCCGCGAGGTGTGGCAGCCGTTCGCCGAGCGGTTCGTCCGACTGGCGGCGGGCGACCTCGCCACCCAGCGGAACCTTCCTTTGGTGTGACGAACCTCCGCTGATGTGAGTGTTCATCGGTCCGACAGGTAGCGTTCACCCACGACTGTGTCGGTTCAGCCGGAGGAATCAGCGTGGATGCCTCGCTCCTCGTCATCATCGTGGTCATCACGGCGCTGGCGTTCGATTTCACCAACGGCTTCCACGACACGGCCAACTCGATGGCCACGTCGATCGCGACCGGGGCGCTGAAGCCGCGCACCGCCGTCGCGTTCTCCGCGGTGCTCAACCTGGTTGGCGCGCTGCTGTCGGTCGAGGTGGCCAAGACCATCTCCGGCGGCATCGTGGACGACGCCCGCATCACGCCCGCCGTGGTGTTCGGCGGCCTGGTCGGCGCGATCATGTGGAACCTCGTCACCTGGTACGTGGGGCTGCCGTCGAGTTCGTCGCACGCCCTGTTCGGCGGGCTCATCGGGGCCACCTGGATCGCGTCCGGCGCGGACGCGGTGCACTTCGCCAAGGTCGTGGACAAGGTCGTGGTGCCGTCGATCGCCGCGCCGCTGGTCGCCGGGATCGTGGCGCTGCTGGCCACGTTCCTCACCTACCGGCTCACCCGGAGGACCCGCGAGTCGGTCGCGCGCAAGGGTTTCAAGGCCGGCCAGGTGGCGTCCGCCGCGCTCATGTCGCTCGCGCACGGCACCAACGACGCGCAGAAGACGATGGGCATCATCACCCTCACCCTGATCACCGCGGGGACGCTCGCGCCCGGTTCCGCGCCGCCGATGTGGGTGATCCTGAGCGCCGCCGTCGCCATCGCGCTGGGCACCTACCTGGGCGGCTGGCGCATCACGCACACCCTCGGCAAGGGCCTGACCACGATCGAGGCCCCGCAGGGCTTCGCGGCGCAGACCAGCGCGGCGACCGTGATCATGGCGTCCTCGCATCTCGGCTTCGCGCTGTCCACCACGCACGTCGCGTCCGGCGGGATCATGGGCTCCGGGCTGGGGCGGCAGCGGGACGGCGTGCGGTGGGGCGTGGCCGGGCGGATGGCGCTGGCCTGGATGCTCACCCTGCCCGCCGCCGGGATCGTGGGCGCGGCGGCCGGCAAGCTCGCGTCCACCGGCACGGTCGGCGTGGTCGTCGTGGCCGCCGTCGCGGTGGTCGGGTCGCTGGTCATCTGGCTGCTGTCCCGGCGTGAGCCGGTGCGGCCGGAGCACGTGGTGGACGAGATCGCGGCGCAGGCCGAGACGCACAAGGTGGCGGCATGAAGGTCGACTGGGCGGCGCTGGGCACCGTGTTCGGGGTGAGTCTGGGCGTGGTGCTGGGACTGGTCGTGCTGTTCTCGACCGGGCTGCGCGCGTTGTCCGCGCGGGAGGAGGCGCGGGAGCGCGGCGGGTCCGTCGTCGTGTCCACGGCCGCCGCGACCGCCTGTCTCGTGGCGTGCGTGACCGTGGTGTTGTTCGGCATCTACTTGATCGTGGCGAGCTGAAGCCTCGCCTCCGGGGCCACCGGGCTACGGTGGTCGGCGATGACCGATCCAGCCCGTACACCGACGTCCCCCGCCCGATTCGGGCTGACCGGGGCACGCAGTGGCGAATACCTGCACGCGGCCGGGTGGTGGGAGGACCGCAGGCCCGCGGAGCGCCACGAACCGGTCCTGTGGGCCCTGTCGCGCAGCCCCGACCCGGATCTCGCGCTGCTCGGCGTCGACCGGCTGCGGACCGCGCTCGGTGACCGGTGGCCGGCGCTGGACGAGGCGCTGCGGGCGAACGAGGTGCTGCGCGGCCGGCTGCTGGCCGTGCTCGGGTCGTCCAGCGCGCTGTCGGACCTCCTGGTCGCCAACCCCGACCGGTGGACGTCGCTGGCCGACGCCGAGCAGGTCTCGCCGGACACGTTCGCGCCGACCCTCGTCGCCGCCGTCGACGGGCTGACCGGCGCGGACGCGGTGCGGGCACTGCGGCGGGAGTACCGGGCGCTGCTGTGCCGGATCGCGGCCGAGGACCTGGCGCACGTCGTCGAGCCCGACGTGCGGTACGTGGACTACGACGCCGTGGCCGGGCTGCTGTCCGACCTGGCGGTGGCGGCGCTGCGGGCCGCGCTGGACGTGGCGGCGCGGGAGGTGCCGCGGGCCGACGAGTGCACGCTGGCCGTGATCGCGATGGGCAAGTGCGGGGCGCGCGAACTGAACTACGTCAGCGACGTGGACGTGGTGTTCGTCGGCGAGGGCGACCTCGGCGTGGCGACCCGGCTGGCCAGCACGATGATGCGGGTCGCGGGGCAGGCGTGCTTCGAGGTCGACGCGGCGCTGCGGCCCGAGGGCAAGGCGGGAGCGCTGGTCCGGACGCTGGACGGGCACGCGTCGTACTACCAGCGGTGGGCGCGGACGTGGGAGTTCCAGGCGCTGCTCAAGGCCCGGCCGGTGGCCGGCGACGCCGAGCTGGGGCAGCGGTACCTGGAGGTGGTCCGGCCGCTGGTGTGGACTGCGGCCGAGCGGGAGAACTTCGTGCCCGACGTGCAGGCCATGCGCCGCCGCGTCGAGGACCACGTGCCGCCGGGGCTGGCCGACCGGGAGCTGAAGCTGGGGCGCGGCGGGCTGCGGGACGTCGAGTTCGCCGTCCAGTTGCTGCAACTCGTGCACGGGCGTGGCGACGAGGAGCTGCGCATCGCGACCACGACGGCGGCGTTGGCGGCGTTGGGACGTGGCGGGTACGTCGGACGCACGGACGCCGCCGACTTCGGCCGCGCGTACCGGTTCCTGCGCACGCTGGAGCACCGGTTGCAGTTGCAGCGGCTGCTGCGGACGCACCTGTTCCCGGCCGAGGACGACTCCGCGGGGCTGCGCTGGCTGGCGCGGGCGGCCGGGCTGCCCGCCGAAGGTGGCCTGTCCGAGGCGCAGGTGCTGCTCGCGGAGTTCCGCAAGCGCGCCAACCAGGTGCGGCGGCTGCACGAGAAGCTGTTCTACCGGCCGCTGTTGCAGGCCGTGGCGAACGTGCCGACGGAGGCGTTGCGGCTGACCACCGCCGAGGCCGCCGCCCGGCTGGCCGCGCTGGGCTACGCCGCGCCGGACGGCGCGTTGAAGCACATCGAGGCGTTGACCCGCGGGGTGTCGCGGCGGGCGCGCATCCAGACCGCGCTGCTGCCCGTGCTGCTCGACCTGCTCGCCGCCACCCCCGACCCGGACGGCGGGCTGCTGGCGTACCGGCGGGTGTCCGAGGCGCTCGCCGAGACACCCTGGTACCTGCGGCTGCTGCGGGACGAGGGCACGGTCGTGGACCGGCTCGCCGCGTTGCTCGGCACGTCGAAGTTCGTGCCGGACCTCCTGGTGCGTGCGCCGGAGGTGCTGCGGCTGCTGGCCGACACCTCCGCGTTGGTGGGCCGGGATCCGATGGCCATCGGGAACCCGCTGCGGAGCACCGTGTCCCGGTACACCGACCTGGAGCGCGCGGTCACCGCCGCCCGGTCGCTGCGCCGACAGGAGCTGCTGCGGGTGGCGTCGGCGGACCTGCTGGGACTGGTGCCGTTGCGGACCGTGTGCGTGTCGCTGTCCGAGGTGTGGGTGGCGGTGTTGCAGGCCGCCCTGGACGCCGTGGTGCGGACCGCCGGTGACCGGCTCGCGTCGATCGCGGTCATCGGCATGGGGCGGCTCGGCGGGCGTGAGCTGGGGTACAGCTCGGACGCGGACGTGATGTTCGTGTGCGAGGCGGCGCCGGGGGTGGGCGACTCGGACGCCGTCCGGTACGCCGGCGGTGTCGTGGAGCAGGTGCGGCGGCTGCTGGGCGCGCCCAGCCAGGACCCGGCGTTGCAGGTGGACGCCGATCTGCGGCCGGAGGGCAGGCAGGGGCCGCTGGTGCGGACGTTCGAGTCCTACCGGGCGTACTACACGCAGTGGGCCGAGCTGTGGGAGGCGCAGGCGCTGCTCCGGGCCCGGTTCATCGCCGGTGACGCCGGGTTGGGGGCGCGGTTCATCGAGCTGGTGGAGCCGGTGCGGTACCCCGTTGACGGGCTCGACGCGGCGTCCGTGCGGGAGATCCGGCGGATCAAGGCGCGGGTGGAGGCCGAACGGCTGCCGCGCGGCGCGGACCCGTCCACGCACACCAAGCTGGGACGCGGCGGGCTGGCCGACGTGGAGTGGACGGTGCAGCTTCTGCAGTTGCAGCACGCGCACGAGCTGCCGGCGCTGCGCACACCGTCGACCGTGCGGGGGCTTCGGGCGGCGGCCGAGGCGGGGCTCGTGTCGGAGGAGGACAGGTCGGCGCTGATGGAGTCGTGGGTGATGGCCACCCGGGCGCGCAACGCGATCGTGCTGGTGCGGGGCAGACCCGGCGACCAGTTGCCCACCACCGGGCGCGACCTGGCGGCCGTGGCCGGGGTGATGGGGCACCCGCGGGATCCCGGCGAGTTCCTCGACTCCTACCAGCGGACCACGCGGCGGGCGCGGGCCGTGATCGAGCGGGTCTTCTACGGCTCGTGAACACTGGGGCGCGTGAAGGCGATAGCGCAGAACGAGTTCGGTGACATCGACGTGCTGCGGTCGCAGGACCTGCCCGATCCTGCGATCAACTTCGACGAAGTGCTGGTGGAGGTGCGTGCCGCCGGGGTGAACCCGGCCGACCGGCTGGTGCGGATGGGCTACGTGAAAGACCTGATGCCGCACCACTTCCCGCTGATCCCGGGCTGGGACGTGGCCGGTGTCGTGCGGGAGGTCGGACCGGCCGTCGACGGGTTCCGGCCCGGCGACGAGGTGTTCGGCTACCAGCGCAAGGACCACGTGCAGCACGGGACCTACGCGGAGCTGGTCGCGGCCACCGAAAGGGGGCTCGCGCACAAGCCGCCGTCGCTGTCGTTCGCGGAGGCAGGCGGGCTGGCGCTGACCGGGCTGACCGCCGTGCAGGCGTTGCGCAAGGTGGGTGTCTCGGCGGGCGACACGGTGCTGGTGCACGCCGCCGCCGGTGGCGTGGGTCACCTGGCGGTGCAGGTGGCGCGGATCCTCGGGGCGTCCCGCGTGATCGGGACGGCGTCCCCGCGCAACCACGAGTTCCTGCGCGGGCTGGGCGTCGAGCCGGTGGCGTACGGGGACGCGCTGATCGAAAACGTGGCCGAGTTGATCGGCGGCGACGGCTTGGTGGACGTGGCGTTCGACTGCGTCGGCGGGGCCGCGCTGAACGACTCGCCCGCGCTGGTGCGCGACCCGTCCCGGATCGTGTCCATCGTGGACACCAACGTGCTGGAACTGGGCGGGTGGTACTGCTACGCCAAGCCCGTGCGGGCCGACCTGGAGTGGCTGGCGGCGCACGCGGAGTCGGGTGACCTGAAGGTCGTGGTGCAGCAGACGTTCCCGCTGGCCGAGGCCGCGGAGGCGCACCGGCTGCTGGAAGGCAGGCACGTGCGCGGCAAGGTCGTGCTGACGGTGTGAAGGTGAGGGGCCTCCGGGCGGGAGGCCCCTCCGGTTCACTCCTCGTCGACCGTGGGGACCGAGGTGAGGAGTTCGACGATCCACTCCTCCACGAGGGTGTCGTCGGACTCCTCGTCCGGAACCAGCCGGTTGGAGACCTTGACGCCGAGGCCGAGCACGTCGGCGGCGCCGATCGCCTCGATCGCCTCTGCTGCGGAGTCGAAGATGTTGGTGGACAGCACCTGTGCGGTGGTTGCGACGTCATCAGACACGGCGCGACCCTAACCGCAGCCCACGATGGTGGGACGGGCAGCCCTGCGTGCGCCCGGCGTCCGCACGTGGGCACGCAGCGTGGGACAGGGGTTCGTTTCGGGCCCTGAGCATTGACTATTGGCGTCCGCTATGCCGAAACTGTCGGGGCCTCATGGGGAGATCCACGTTCGCACGCGTGCGCCCGGACGTAAGGACGTCATGGTCGACGGTCACCACCGCAAGAAGAACAACGCCGCCCTGAAGATCAGCCTCGTCGTGCTCGGCGTGCTGGTGCTGCTGGGCGTGGTCCAGGCGGCTACGGCGGGCACGGTGGGCATCGGCGCGCTCAGCGTGACGTTCCGCTCAAGCACGCCCCCGACCACCACGACGGCCTCCTCCTCGGGCGGGCTGGACGGCGCACTCGGCACGACGACCGAGGAGACCACGACCACCAGGGCGGAGAGCAAGGTCGGCGTCGGCTCGTGGAAGCAGTCCCGGGGCCTGCTGACCGTCGAGGTGACGAGGGTGGAGAACACCGGGGGCCTGCTGCGGCTGCACGTGACGGCCGTCAACGCCAGCACGTCGAAGATGGACCTGCCGTTGTCCACGTCGACGGCGGTCGACGACACCCTGCGCGACTACACCGCTTCGCTGTCGACCAGCAAGTGGCCGGTGACCATCGCGAAGAACGCGAGCATCTCGGGCTATGTGGAACTGGACCAGAAGGCGCCGGCTGCGGCTGCCGCGTTGACTCTGACGTTCTCCGGGATCACCGGCCAACTCGCGCCTACCGGCGGTGCCGTGTCGGTGGCCGGTATCCCGATCCCGAGGTAACGCCTCGTGCCCGATCCACGACTGCTCGGATAGGGTCAGGCGAATCGCGGGAGGCGGGCGATGGCTGACAAGAGCCCTGAGAACAGGAAATCCGACCTGGTTGTCGAGATCGACTCGACCGAGTCCATGGCCCCGGAGGGCGGGCCTTACGTGATGACCGGCGATCCGGTGGTCGCCCCGGACGGCGGTCCGTACAAGACTGTGGAACCGGAAGGCAGCCCCTACCCATCGGCGGAGCCGTCAGGCGGTCCCTTCGGGGCCTTGCCACCCAGCTACCTCGACTCCGAGCCGGTGGAACCGCCCAGGTCCGGCGGTGACACGGACTGATGGTGCCCCAGACCCTGGGCACGCTGCTCTCGTTCCTCGCCCTGGTCGCGCCCGGCATCGTCTTCGAACTGCTGCGGGAACGCCGACGGGCGGGCCGCAAGGAGTCGGCGTTCCGCGAGGCGGCCCGCGTCGCCCTCGGCAGCCTGGTCTTCACCGTGGTGTCGTGCCTGCTGGTCCTGGGTCTCCTGGCGGTGGTGCGACTGGTGTCCGGCACCGACCTGCTGGACGTCGCCAAGCTCGTGACCGACGGCGGCGCGTACGCGAAGACCCGGCTCTGGCCGATCGTGGGCGTCGCTTCCGCCGTGCTGCTGGTGGCCTGCGCCTTGGCCGTGCTCGTGGACCACCTGGTGGCCAGACGGGGCCGCGAGATCGTCGCCGTGCGACAAGAGACGGCCTGGCGCCAGGTGTTCCGCACTGATCGCCCCGACAACTCGGTGCCGTGGGTGCACGTGCACTTGGTGGACGACACGTCGTTCTTCGGCTACCTGCGCTCCCACACCGCATCCGGAACGCCCGACGAACGCGAGATCGTGCTGGAAGGCGACGCCCTGACCTACCTGGGCCCACCCCTGCGAGGCGGCGACACCCCCGAACAAAAACTGATAGGCGACCGCTGGCCCCGCGTCGTGATCCCGGCAAACCAGATCAAATACCTCCGCGTCCAGTACCGCTCCCTCGTCACCGACGAACGCGTCCCGGCCCGGGAACGGCTTCGTGTGCTCGAAGAACAGCCGTAAACCGAAGGCCCGGCGTCCAACGGACACCGGGCCTTCAGGCTTCGAGCAGGATCAGACGTCGTAGTAAAGCGCGAACTCGTACGGGTTCGGGCGGAGGCGGAGGGGGTTGATTTCCTCTTCCCGCTTGAACGAGATCCAGGTGTCGATGACGTCCGGCGTGAAGACGCCGCCTTCCAGCAGGAACTCGTGGTCCGCTTCGAGGTTGTCCAGGACGGCGTCGAGGGTGGCCGGGACCTGCTTGACGTTCAGTGCCTCCTCGGGCGGCAGCTCGTAGAGGTCCTTGTCGATCGGGGCCGGGGGCTCGATCTTGTTCTTCACGCCGTCCAGGCCCGCCATCACCATCGCCGAGAAGGCCAGGTACGGGTTGCCCGACGAGTCGGGGCAGCGGAACTCGATGCGCTTGGCCTTCGGGTTGTTGCCGGTGATCGGGATGCGCACGCACGCCGACCGGTTGCGCTGGCTGTAGACCAGGCTGACCGGGGCCTCGTAGCCCGGCACCAGGCGGTGGTAGGAGTTCACCGTCGGGTTGGTGAAGGCCAGCAGCGACGGCGCGTGGTGCAGGATGCCGCCGATGTAGTGGCGCGCGGTGTCGGAGAGGCCCGCGTAGCCGGACTCGTCGTGGAACAGCGGCACGCCGTCCTTCCACAGCGACTGGTGGGTGTGCATGCCCGAGCCGTTGTCGCCGAACAGCGGCTTCGGCATGAACGTGACGGTCTTGCCCGCCTGCCACGCGGTGTTCTTGATGATGTACTTGAACAGCATCAGGTCGTCCGCGGCGTGCAGCAGCGTGTTGAACTTGTAGTTGATCTCGGCCTGGCCGCCGGTGCCGACCTCGTGGTGCGCGCGCTCGACCGTGAAGCCGTTGGCCTCCATGTTGAGGACCATCTTGTCGCGCAGGTCGGCGTAGTGGTCGGTGGGCGTGACCGGGAAGTAGCCGCCCTTGTACTTGACCTTGTAGCCGCGGTTGCCGCCGTCTTCCTCGCGGCCGGTGTTCCACCAGCCGGAGATCGCGTCGATCTCGTAGAAGGAGGCGTTCGCCGTGGTGTCGAAGCGGATCGAGTCGAAGATGTAGAACTCCGCCTCGGAGCCGAAGTACGCGGTGTCCGCGATGCCCGACTCGGTGATGTACTGCTCGGCCTTGCGCGCGATGTTGCGCGGGTCGCGGCTGTAGGCCTCCCGCGTGAACGGGTCGTGCACGAAGAAGTTGACGATCAGCGTCTTCTCGATGCGGAACGGGTCGACGCGCGCCGTGTACAGGTCGGGCAGCAGCAGCATGTCCGACTCGTGGATCGACTGGAAGCCGCGCACCGACGAGCCGTCGAACGCGAGTCCCTCGGCGATGGCGTCCGCGTCGAACGCCGAGGCCGGGAGCGTGAAGTGCTGCATCACACCGGGCAGGTCGCTGAACCGGACGTCGATGAACTTCACGCCCTCGTCGGAGATGAACTTCAGGACCTCGTCGGGATTCTTGAACACCCTCGTCGACTCCTCTACTGCGGTGGGGGCGTGGTTGTACGCCGCGGGTTGCGTGCGGCCTGCCATCGTCGGCGACGCTATGGCCGCGGTGTTGCCCAGCAGTCACCCTCGTGTTTCGCCAGTGTTAACGGGCCGCCCAGGTCGGGCAACCGGACCTGGGCGTGCTCACCCGCTGAGCACAGCCTTACTCTGGTGGGGTGAGCAAGTGGACCGGTTCGTGGCTGTCTGGACCCCGCTCGGCCCTGGAGCCGGGCGCCGACTCCGGTGACGGCACCGGCCAGCGCTGGAAGGGCGAACGGCTCGGCCTGCCCCAATCCGGGCCCGGCTCGGTCGCGGGCACGGGTCGGCGGGCCTTCGCGATCCTGGTCGACTTCGCGCTCGCGATGGGCGTGGCGAGCGTCTTCACCTACCCCGAGCTGCCGCGTAACTGGAGCCTGTTGGCGTGGTTCGCCATCACCGTGATCGCGGTCGGCTTCTTCGGCTTCACGCCTGGTCATGCACTGTTCGGCCTGCGCGTGGCCCGACTGGACGGGGCCGGCGTGGTGGGCGTGCCGCGGGCGGCGCTGCGGACCGCGCTGATCTTCCCGATCATCCCGGCCGTGGTGTGGGACGCGGACGGCCGCTGCCTGCACGACAAGGCCGCCGGCACGGTGGTCATCCGGGTCCGCTGACGTCCGCGGACCCGCGCGGGCGTCAGCAGACCCGCGCGGACCTCC
This sequence comes from Actinosynnema sp. CS-041913, assembly GCF_050942485.1. Taxonomy (NCBI): domain Bacteria; kingdom Bacillati; phylum Actinomycetota; class Actinomycetes; order Pseudonocardiales; family Pseudonocardiaceae; genus Actinosynnema; species Actinosynnema sp. CS-041913. The sequence goes on from NZ_CP192037.1 coordinate 1,096,351, forward strand.
GGTGACGGACGTTTTCGCTGGTCAGCGGCGACGCATGGCCCGCTGGATGTTGCGCATCTTCGCACCCTGCGGCAGCGGGCCCTTGGGGATGGCCGCGCCCCGGCTGGCCAGGGCCGCCAGGCGGTTCTCCAGGGTGTCGACCTGGGCCGCCGCGATGTTGCGGGGCAGCTTCATGAGGTGGCTCTGGAGCTTGCGCAGGGGGACCTGGCCCTCCTCGCTGCCCACGATGACGTCGTAGATCGGGGTTTCGCCGATCACCCTGGCGACCCGCTTCTTCTCCTGGGCGAGCAGGCCCTTCACGCGGTGCGGCGCGCCCTCGGCCACCAGCACCACGCCCGGCCGGCCGATCACCCGGTGGACCATGTCGCCGCTGGTCGTGCCCGCCACCGCCTGGGTCACCCGCCAGCGGCCCCGCAGGTTGTCCAGGGCCCAGCCCGCGGCTCCGGGCTGCCCGTCCGCCTTGGCGTAGACGTTGCGCTGCACGCGGCGGCCGAACACGATCACCGCCAGCAGCGCGCCCACCGCGATGCCGAGCGGCAGCAGCACCCACTGCATGTCCCAGATGAGGCCCAGCAGGAACGCCGCCGCTGTCGCGCCGAGCACGCACGCCAGCATCAGGGGCACCAGCGCCTTGTCCTCGCGGCGCTGCACCTTGAACGCCTCGAAGATCTGACCGCGCCGCGCCTTCGAAGCCGCGCGCCGCGCCTTCGCCGCTTCCTTGGCGGCGGCCTTGTCCTGCTTTCCAGCCATACCCACCAGGATACGGCGCGCCGTGTCGCCCCATCACAGCGCTGTCCGTGTGCAATGCGAGGATGCAGCGCATGGACGGGCTGCTGGAGGGACTGGATCCGGAACAGCGCGCCGCGGTCGAGGCGCCGCGTGGCCCGGTCTGCGTGCTCGCGGGTGCGGGCACCGGCAAGACCCGGACGATCACCCACCGCATCGCCTACCTGGTGCAACGAGGTCATGTCGCCGCCGGCCAAGTCCTTGCCGTCACGTTCACGGCGCGTGCCGCAGGTGAGATGCGGACCCGGTTACGAGCACTCGGCGTGCCCGGTGCGCAGGCCCGGACGTTCCACGCGGCCTCGCTGCGGCAGTTGCGGTACTTCTGGCCGCGCGTGGTGGGCGGGCCGCAGTGGGACCTGATCGACCGCAACAAGCTGCGGTTCGTGGCGCAGGCCGCCAACCGGGTCGGGCTGTCCACCGAGTCGGACTCGCTGCGCGACCTCGCCGGTGAGATCGAGTGGGCCAAGGCGTCGCTGATCTCGCCCGACGAGTACCCGGTGGCCGCCGGACGGGCGCAACGCGACACGCCCGCACCCGCTGAGCAGGTCGTTCAGGTCTACCAGACCTACGAGCAGCTCAAGAACGAGGCGCAACTGCTCGACTTCGACGACCTCCTGCTGCACACCGCCGCCGCGCTGGAGGAGCACAGCGACGTCGCCGAGGAGTTCCGCGACCGCTACCGCTGCTTCGTGGTGGACGAGTACCAGGACGTCACGCCGTTGCAGCAGCGCGTGCTGGACGCGTGGCTCGGCACGCGGGACGACCTGACCGTGGTCGGCGACGCGAACCAGACCATCTATTCGTTCGCGGGCGCCTCGCCGCGTCCGCTGCTGGACTTCCCGCGCCGGTTCCCCGAGGCCGCCGTGGTGCGGCTGGAGCGGGACTACCGGTCGACGCCGCAGGTCGTGGCACTGGCCAACGAGCTGATCAAGTGGGCCCGCGGCCGTCCCGCCGGGTCCCGGCTGCGGCTCATCGGGCAGCGGCCGGAGGGCCCGGCGCCGCGGTTCACCGAGTTCGACGACGAGTCCGCCGAGGCCGCGGCCGTCGCGCAGCGGGTGAAGGCGCTGCTGGACGACGGCGTGGCGGCGAGCGAGGTCGCCATCCTGTACCGGGTCAACGCGCAGTCCGAGCTGTACGAGCAGGCGCTGGCCGAGCTGGGCATCCCGTACCAGGTGCGCGGCGGTGAGCGCTTCTTCCACCGTGCCGAGGTGCGGCAGGCGATGGTCGCGCTGCGCTCGGCCGCCGCGCAGGAGCCGTCCGGCGAGCTGCCGAAGGTCGTGCGCGAGGTGCTGACCGGCATCGGCCTGACCGACGAGCCGCCCGCCGGCGGCGCCGCGCGGGAGAAGTGGGAGTCGCTGCTCGCCCTGGTCGAACTGGCCGAGGAGCTGGTGGCCACGGTCGGGGGCGCGGACCTGCCCAAGTTCGTCGCCGAACTGGACATGCGCGCCGAGGCACAGCACCCGCCGACCGTGGAGGGCGTCACGCTGGCGTCCCTGCACGCGGCGAAGGGCCTGGAGTGGGACGCCGTGTTCCTGATCGGCCTGGTCGAGGGGACCGTGCCGATCCTGCACGCCGAAGGCGACGAGGCGGCGATCGAAGAGGAACGCCGGCTGCTGTACGTCGGGGTGACCCGCGCCCGTGAGCACCTGTGGCTGTCCTGGGCCCTGGCACGGGCCGCCGGCGGCCGCCGGTACCGGCGGCGGAGCCGGTTCCTCTACGGGCTGATCCCCGAGGACCACCCGGCGTCGCGCACCGCCAAACGGGAGCCGGCGCAGCGCAGGCCCACGCCGCAGTGCCGGGTGTGCGGGTCGGCGCTGACCGACGCGCGGGCGATCAAGCTCAGCCGGTGCGGCGGCTGCCCGTCCGACCTGGACGAGGAGCTGCTGAACAGGCTCCGGGCGTGGCGGGCGGGGCGGGCGCGGGAGCTGAAGGTGCCCGCCTACGTGGTGTTCACCGACTCGACCCTGGTGGCCATCGCCGAGCAGCGCCCCGAGGACATCGCGGGCCTGGTGGCCATCGCCGGCATCGGCGCGGCCAAGCTCGACCGCTACGGCGCCGATGTCCTGGCCCTTGTGCAGGGCAAACGCTAAACTTCACACGATCGACAGGTATTTGGAAAAAGCGGTTGCATCCCCCTGGGACAGGGTCATAACCTGCTGAGGCCGGGCGCGAAGCGCCCGCTGGGGATTTTGATAGAGCGTTGCTCCGAGACTAGCTGCCCGACCGAGGAGGTGACCGGTGGTGAACACTCCGATGTGCTTCGAGACGCCCGGTCAGCTCTGGACTGAGGTTCTGGCTGTGTCCGGCACCGCTCCCGTCGTGGGGCAGAAGTCTGCCCGCGATCGCCACGCCTCCAAGCCAGGCGTCGAGCGAGTCCAGATGATCAAGCTGCCGGCCATGTACGCGCCGACCGTTGTCCCGACTCAGAACGTTGCGCCGTCCGCGCACGAGCGAGGTACCTGACCCACCCGTCAGGACACTCAGGCTCACCAAGGCCGCGGACCCGTAACCGGATCCGCGGCCTTTGTGTTTGTTCGACCTGTTTTAGCAGGACAAACCCCATCGCAAGACCTGTGACAGGAGTCCACGAGATGTTGACCGCCACCGTCCCGATAGCCGGGACGTTGTCCACCGAGCCGGACCTGGCAGGAGCCGGGGTCGCTTCCCTGATCGACACCGCGCCCGAAGCCGGCTTGGAACTTCCTTGCCGCACCAACAACCCCGACCTGTGGTTCGCCGACGCTCCGGCCGAGCTGGAGGAGGCCAAGAAGTTCTGCGCCACCTGCCCGGTGATCGCCGAGTGCCTGGCGGGCGCGCTCGCCAGGCACGAGCCCTGGGGGGTCTGGGGCGGCGAGATCTTCGAGCGCGGAGCAGTGATCGCGCGCAAGCGTCCCCGTGGACGCCCGCGCAAGGACGCGGCACCCGTCGCGCCCGCGGCGCCGGCCGCACCTGTTGTTCCCGCGGCGCCCGCCGCGACCGTTGTCCGGGGGGCTACCGACCAGGAGGCCGCCGCGTGACCACGTACCGAACCACCAGCGACGACAGCACGATCATCGAACTCAACCCGCGAGGTAACCCCATGTTGCTCGAAGAAAACCTGGCCAGATCCCGAATGCATGACGCAGAGGTATTCGCCCAACAGCAACGCGTGGCCCACCGCCTGGTCGTCGCCCGCAGGTGGCGCCGGCTGGCCGGTTGGGCCGAGCGCAGAGCGCGACTGAAGGCCCGCGCGCTCTGACGCCCGCGCTCCGAGCCCGCCGTGCCCGCACGCACGCTAAGGCCTGAGTTCGACCCGGCCCGTGTGCCCGAGCGCCAAGGACCTGACCCAGGCCCTTGGCGTTCGGGTGCCGAAGGCCTGACCAGGCCCGCGGGCCCGGACGCCTGACCCCAGGTCCGCGTGTCCGAACGCCGAGGGCTCGACCAGCCCGCGTTCCTGACACCTGACCCCAGGTCCGCGTGCCCGGACGCGATGAGCCCAGGCCCGCCCTCCCCGTTTCGAGGGGAGGGCGGGCCGACTCGTAGGTACGGTTTGTCCTGTGGCCGCTCACACTCACGATGGCATCGACTGGGCAACCCGCCTGACCGCGCTGCGCCGGGCCAACGAACTCGACGCCGAGGCCGAGCGCGTGATCGCGCGCAGACTTGTCCGCCCACTGCCGGACAACCCGACCGTGGTCGACGTCGGCTGCGGCGCGGGCGGCATGAGCGTCGCCCTGGTGGAAGCCATGACCGCACGCGGCGGCGGCACGATCGTCCTGGTCGACGCCGTGCCGGAACTGCTCGACGCCGCCACGACCGCCGCCCGCGCCGCGGCGGCGTACGAGACGGAGACGACCACCTCGCCCGTCCACGTGCGCCCGGTGCTCGCCGACCTGGCCACCGAACGCCCGGCCGACTTCGCCGGCCCCGCGGACCTGGTGTGGGCGGCCCGCGTCGTCCACCACCTGCCCGACCAGCGCCAGGGCGTGGCCGACCTGACCGGCGCCCTCACACCCGGCGGGTGGCTGGCGCTGGCCGAGGGAGGCCTCGAAACCAAGTTCCTGCCCTGGGACGTCGGCATCGGCGAACCCGGCCTGCAGGAACGACTCTCCTACGCCCGCGCCGAGTGGTTCGTGCGGATGCGCGAGTCGATGACCGACTTCCACCGCCTCCCGGTCGGGTGGAACATCGTCCTGGCCGAAGCCGGCCTGCTCGACGTGACCGCGTTCAGCTACCTCGTCGACCACCCCGCACCCGCCAAGCAGGCCGTGCGCGACTGGGCCGTCGAGCAACTGCGGTGGCTGGCCGAGGTCGGCGGCGACCGCCTGCACGCGGCCGACCGCCGCACGGTGACCCGCCTCCTCGACGCCGAGGACAGCGAGTACATCGGACTGCGGGACGACGTGTTCCTGCTGACCGCCGGCACCGTGCACCTGGGCCGCAAACCGTGAACGACGCCTGCGCGCGCTGTGGCAGAACCCGCGAGTCGGTGACCGAACCTGCCCAACTGCTCGCCTGGGCGCGGGAACGGGAAGACGGCACCGACCGCTGGCTGTGCCACGAGTGCGCACGGGCTCATGTGCGCGACATCGAGGGCAAGCTGCCTGCCGAGTATTGGTGAGGTGACTCCGTTAGGCACTCCTTTCCTGGAGCGTTGAAGGTCCGGCGGGCTCGGAAGCCTTGACGCCCGGCGGCGCGGTGGTCCGGGCCCGGTGGTCGGGGGCGCGGTGGTCGGAGGTGCGCGGTGGTCGGAGGTGCGCAGTGGTCCGGGTGCGGTGGTCCGGGTGCGGCGGGGCTGGGGTGCGGCGGGCTGGGTGTGTCAGGTGAAGGCGGCCTGGTGGTTTCGGGCTAGTCGGCGCAGGGCTGAGCGTGGTGTGGCCGCGCCTCGTTTGCTGCCTGCGTCGAGTTCGCGGAGCAACATCGCGACGCTGCACGTGCCCGCGCCCACCACGGCCGTGATCATGGTGTGCTGGCGCTGCGGACGGGACTCGTGGCGGGCCGCGTCCAGCACTGCGCGGACCGGCGGCGCCAAGGGCAGGCCGTCCTTGACGACCGGGCTCGGTAGGCGGGTGGTGCGTTCCAGGAGCAGGTGGTGGTCGCCGGTCTTCCGGCGGCCGGCCGGTTGCAGCACGTGGACACGGGGTGGCAGCGGCAGGTCGTGGAAGCCCTGTTCACGCAGGGCGTCCACGCCGGTGAGCACCGCGTCCGGGCCGGCGTAGGCCAGGGCTGCCCGGACGCGTTGCGCCCTGGTCGGAGGCCCCGCGCTGAGCAGCAGCACCCCCGGCAGGATGCGCTGCCACGGGCCGCCCGGACGGCAGCGCAGGTCGATGACGTAGCGGGACATGCCCGCGGCTTTCAGGTCGGTGGCCTTGATCACTTGGGTCATACCGTGATCTTCGGCTGGTCCGGGCTGTGGCGCGAGGTGCGAATCGGGATCTGTGGACAACTTTGAGGGCTGTGGATAACTCAGTTGTCCCGACGACGGCGTCGGGACAACTCAGTCGTCGAAGCCCGGTTGCCAGCGGGCGACGATGGAGCGCGCCGGGACGTTCGCGTCGAGCTGGCACAGGATGCCGGTCGCGCCCAGCGTCACCCGGTGGATCAACAGGTACTGCGGTGGGAGGTTCAGGGAGCGGCCCGTCTGGGAGTCCGGGCTCCGCAGGTCGCCCACCCGTTCCGCCTGCTTCTGCAGCCACTTCCGGGTGAAGTGGAACGTCTCCGCGCGCAGCGGCTCGACGAACGGGCCCAGGTAGTTGAGCACGTCCTCCTCGTGCAGTTCCGTGCCGGGCCGGATGAAGTGCTCCGACCGCAGCAGGTCGACCAGGTCTCGCGACCGCCCGTCCAGCGCCAGCCTCGTCATCAGGCCCAACGTCCGCGGCAGCCCGTCGGGCAGGCGCGCGACCGCCCCGAAGTCGAGCACCCGCAGCCGGCCGTCCTCACCCAGCATGAAGTTGCCCGGATGCGGGTCGGCGTGCAGCAGGCCCGACCGGCTCGGCGCGGAGAAGTGGAACTCCGACAGCAGCCGGCCCGCCAGGTCACGCTCCTCGCGTTCCCCCGAACGGATGATCTTCGACAGTGGCGTGCCGTCCGTCCACTCGGTCACCATCACCTTCGGCGAGCTGGCCACCACCCGCGGCACCAGGACGTGCCCGTCGCCCTCGAACGCCTTCGCGAAGATCCGCTGGTTGGCCGCCTCGGTCCGGTAGTCCAGCTCCTCCAGGTACCGGTCCCGCAGCTCCTCCAGCAGCGGTTTCACCTCGGTGCCGGGCATGATCGCCTGCAACAGCCTGCTGAACCTCAGCAACTGCTTCAGGTCCGCCTGCAAGGCCTCGTCCGCGCCCGGGTACTGCACCTTCACGGCCACCTCGCGGCCGTCGTGCCACACCGCGCGGTGCACCTGCCCGATCGACGCGGACGCCGCCGGGGCGTCGTCGAACGACGTGAACCGCTTCACCCACCCCGACCCGAGCTGCTCGGCCAGCACCCGGTGCGTGGTGCGCGCGGGCATCGGCGGCGCGGCCGTCTGGAGCTTGGTCAACGCCTCCCGGTACGGCTCGGCCAGCTCGTCCGGCACCGCCGCCTCGAACACGCTCAGGGCCTGCCCGAACTTCATGGCACCGCCCTTGAGCTGCCCCAACACCGCGAAGACCTGCTCCGCGGTCTTCGCCGACACCTCGGCGCTGACCTCCTCGGAACTGCGGCCTGCCAGCCGTTTCCCCCAACCGCCCACCACCCGGCCGGCCACCCCGATGGGCAGGCTGGCCAGCTTGGCGGTGCGCTGCACGGCCTTGCGCGGGATCTCACTCACCCGAAGATTCTCCCCCCGCCCGACTAACGCGGTCGCAGTGGTTTACGCATCATCGAACCTACACAGCTCCGGCTGAGGAACGACTCACACAAGTGAGCGGCACTCACAGCGAGGGTGCACCGGCGCGATCCGGTGTTCGACCAGGCCCGCGTACGCGTCCACCTCCAGTGTCGCGTCCCACGCCGGGGGCCGCGTGCGGGCGACCGTGTGGTGGTCCAGGGCGAGCAGCGCCTGACCGCTCGCGAGCCCGGCGGTCGCCGTGACGGTCGCCAGATCGGCCTGCTGCGGCTGGTCGACAAGCTGGGCGGCGAGCATCGGCCAGCCCCGGTCCACGTCGGTCCGGTGCAGGTCAGCGCACCTCAGGCAGCTACTGCGGCCGGGCACCACCAGCGGTCCGACCACGCCCAGCCCCTCGCCCGCCCGCACCGCCAGGTGCGGCGTGCCTTCCAGCAGCAACACCCGCAGCAGCTCCGGCGGGGGCACCAGCGCGTCGGCGAGCACCACCAGGTCGGGGGCTTTCGTGCTGGTCGACGTCCGCACCGTGCCCGACGCGCGCTTCAACGCCTCGCCGGCCGCCTCGCCGCGCGGCCTGCCCACATCGGCGTCCAGATAACCCGAACCGGTGTCTTCCGGATTCACCCGACCGCGTGCGACCACCCGTACGTGGCCCACGCCTGCGCCGGCGAGCAGCACCGCGACGGCGACCGTGAGACGCCCGTCGCCGTGCACGACGACCGATCGGGCGGAGCGCGCGGGCGCCAGGTAGGGGGCCGGGCGGCCGGTGCGGAGGGCCCAGCCGGTGGTCTCGGGGGTCAGCCGGCCGTGCGGCGACGGCACGGCCTCCTCGACCAGCCCGGCTTCGGCCAGACCGTGCAGCAGGCGCACCAGCTCGGCCGCCTGGTCACCGTGGCCGGCGAGCTGTTGTCGCAGCTCGGGCACGGTGTGGCGGCCGGTGAGGCCGAGCAGCGCCTGGTCCATCGGAGAGGGGACGTCCTCGATCAGCAGCGAGTGCCGCGAGTCGGTGCCGATCTGCACGGCGTCGGTGCGACGGCGCAGCACGGGCAGACCCGGCAGCACGCGGGGGCGGTGGGGCAGGTTCACGCTGTGCAGCCTGCCGGTATCGGTGATCAGGGGTGAAACGGTTGTCCACAGGTCGGTGACTTGTCCACAGGCAGGTGAAGAGGGCCTTGACAGGTGGCCGGGCGGACACCCGGCCACCCGCCCGGCTCAGACCTTCGCCTTGCCGAGGATCCGCGTCACCGTGGTCCCGCAGACCGGGCACTTGCCCTTGGCCATCCTGCGGTTGTTGCTCTCGTGCACCTCGCCCGTGAAGTCGCGCTTCTCACGGCACTTGACGCAGTAGCCGTTGTAGGTCTCGGCCACGGCTTCCTCCCTTGTTTCGAGAGTGCGGAGCGATCTGCGCCACACTCGGGGGCTGCGCAGCACGCTACCTGTGTGGACGGACAACCGCTGCACGCCGCGTCCAGCGTGTCCAGCCGTCGTTCGGGCGAATCTGTTCGGCCGTACCCGCACACACCGCCGCTTGGCCGCCGCGAATTGTCGGTGCGGGGCTTTACCGTGAACGCCATGCCCGAACCGCAGGTGGAGGTACGGCGTAGCGCTCGACGCCGTCGCATGGTGAGCGCGTACCGCGAGGGGGACACCGTCGTCGTCCTGCTGCCGGCGCGCATGAGCAAGAGCGAGGAGAAGCACTGGGTGGCGGAGATGCTGAGCCGCCTCCAGCGCAGCGAGACCCGCAGGCGTTCGCCCACCCGCACGTCCGACGCCGCGCTGCTCGCGCGGTGCGAGGAGCTGGCCGACCGCCACCTGGACGGGGTGCAGCCGAGCAGCGTGCGGTGGGTGCCGCCGATGCGGACCAGGTGGGCGTCCTGCACGCCCAGCGAGGGGACCATCCGGATCAGCGAGCGGCTCCGCGACGTGCCCGCGTGGGTGTTGGACTACGTGCTGGTGCACGAGCTGGCGCACCTGCGCGTGCCGGGGCACGGGAAGGACTTCTGGGAACTCGTGCACCGGTACCCGAGGTCGGAGCGGGCCATCGGGTACCTGGAGGGGCTGTCGGCGGCGGCCGGCCTGGGCATCACCGAGGAGGACTGAGCACGCCGGGTCAGCGCGAGCGCCGAGGTGGGTGACGGCATGGGTGGCGGCGCGACCGCCGACGCAAGCGCCAAGCCGGCGCCCGGACGTGCGCGGTGAGGCCGGCGGCACGGGAACACACGCCTGCCGGGCGCGTCGAAGAGCGAACTCGCTGCCGACGCCGAAGCGGCCGGCGGTCGGCCTCGGGGAGCTAGTCCTCGTCCTTCTCGTCCCGCAGGGTCCGCTCCAACTCCGCCATCGGGTCCTCCAGCGCCTTGCGCGTCCGGCCGAACCGCTCCGCGAACTCCATCGGGTCGTCCAGGTCATCGGACGAGGGCACCAGGTCCGGGTGCTCCCAGACGCTGTCCCGCTGCTCGGTCCCGTGCTGGTCGCCCAGCAGCTTCCACAGCGCCGCCGCCGACCGGTGCCGGCGCGGGCGCAGCTCCAAACCCACGAGGGTCGCGAACGTCTGCTCCGCCGGCCCGCCGGACGCCCGCCTGCGGCGCAGCGTCTCCCGCAGCGCCTCCGCACCGGGCAGCCGATCGCCCACGGCCTCCGCCACCACCACGTCCACCCAGCCCTCGACCAGCGCCAGCAGCGTCTCCAGCCGGGTCAGCGCGGCCTTCTGCTCGGGTGTGGTCTGCGGTTCGAGCATGCCCGACTTCATGGCCTCCTCGATCGAGGCCGGGTTCGCCGGGTCCACCTGGCCCGCGAGCTGCTCCAGCGCCGACGTGTCGACCTTGATGCCCTGCGCGAACTCCTCCACCGTGTCCAGCAGCCGCTGCCGCAGCCACGGCACGTGGCTGAACAGCCGCTGGTGCGCGGCCTCGCGGGCGGCGAGGAACACCAGCACCTCGCTGGCCGGGCGCTCCAGGCCCTCGGTGAACTTCTCGATGTTCGCGGGCAGCAGCGCCGCCGTGCCCTCCGGCCCCAGCGGCAGGCCGACCTCGGTCGACGTCAGCACCTCGGAGCCGAGCTGCGCCAGCGCGCCGCCAAGCTGCGAGCCGAACGCCATCCCGCCCATCTGGCCGAGCATGGACAGCAGCGGCCCCGCCGCGTCCTTCGCCTCGGCCGGCATCGCTTCCACCCACGCGCCCGACACCCGCTGCGCCACCGGGTCGCACAGCCGCTGCCACGTCGGCAGCGTGCGCTCCACCCAGTCCCGCGCGCTCCAGCCCTCGGACTTCGTGGTCCCGGCGGGCAGCGCCGTCACCGGGTCGAGCCACATCTCCGCCAGGTGCACCGCGTCGGCCACCGCGGCGCTCTGGTCCGGCGCGAAACCCATGCCGCCCTGACCGGCCAACTGCTGCAAGGCGATCTGCTTCGCCAGGTCGTAGTTCACCGGACCGGACGACGTGCCCGCGTTGCTGAACATCGCGCCGAGCTGGCTCAGCATCGCGCCGAGCTGGTTGAAGTCGAACGGGTTGCCCGCAGGCTCCTCCGGCTTGCGGCCACGATCGTCTGGGTCCTGCGGGCCGAACCCGAAGGGCACGTCACTCATGCCCCCACGGTACGCGGGCCGTGGGTCGCGCGCGGGACCGGTTCGCCGAGGGCGTGAGGGGTTGGTCGTACCCTGTCGAGCGTGAGCGAAGGCACCGACACCGTCGTGGAGCAGCCGACGGCCCGACCGGCTCGGCCCCGGCGCGGACTGACCAGGCGCACGTGGACGCTCGTGATCAGCCTGGCGGTGGTCCTCGCGCTCGGCCTGCTCGGCGGGTTCGCGCGGGTGCCGTACGTGGCGCTGGGCCCCGGTCCGACGTACGACACCCTGGGCCAGGTCAACGGGTCCGACGTGGTGCGCGTCGACGGCCAGGAGACGTTCCCGACCAAGGGCGCGCTCACCATGACGACGGTGTCGCTGACCGACGACGTGTCGCTGTTCGGCGCGCTCGGCCTGTGGATCAGCGGCCGGTACGCGCTCGCCCCGCGCGAGGAGTTCTTCCGGCCCGGCGAGTCCGAGCAGGAGGTGCGCGACCAGAACGTGAAGGCGTTCCAGGACTCGCAGTCCAGCGCCGAGGTCGCCGCGCTGCGCTACCTCGACTACCCGATGAAGGTCGTCGCCGCCGAGATCACCAAGGGCAGCGCGGCGGACAACGTGATCCAGCCCAACGACCGCCTGCTGGTGGTCAACGGCCGCGACGTGACGTCCTTCGAGGACGTCCGCGCGGCACTGGAGACCACCGAGCCGGGCGACCAGGTCGACGTCACCTTCCAACGCGAGTCCGCCCGGCAGACCGCCCGCATCACGCTGGGGAAGGTGGACGACCGGCCCACCGGGTTCCTCGGCGTCCTGCCGGTGGACCGCGCCGACGTGCCGTTCGACATCAAGATCAGCCTCACCGACGTCGGCGGGCCGTCCGCCGGTCTGCTGTTCGCGCTGTCGATCGTGGACAAGCTGACGCCGGGGGAGCTGAACGGCGGCCAGTCCGTCGCGGGCACCGGCGAGATCAACGACAAGGGCGAGGTCGGCCGGATCGGCGGCATCAACTTCAAGATGGTCGCCGCGCAGGAGAGCGGCGCGACGACCTTCCTGGTGCCGGCGGGCAACTGCGACGAGGCCAAGCAGCACGCGCCGGAGGGCATGCGGCTGGTGAAGGTGGAGAAGCTGGCGGACGCCGTGGAGTCGTTGAAGGCGATCAACGCGGGCAAGGACGCGCCGAGCTGCTAGGCGGTCCGGGCTCGGGGCCGGAAAACCCCGGCCTGCCGGCCGAACGCTCAGGGCCGCAACGTCTCCAGCAGGGCGTGCGTCAGGTTCGGCGCGAGTTCGGGGTGCTCGACGACCTCCTCGGGCACCTCCACGTTGCCGCGCAGCCGCAGCACGCAGGCCGCCGAACCGTCCCGCAGCACGGCCGCCACCAGACGGGCCTCCCGGCGCAGCGGGTGTTCCGCCGCGAACTGCCGCGCCGCCTCGTCGTCCAGGTCCTCGGACAGCTCCGACTCCGCGTCCGGCGGCAGCACGACGATCTCCTGCGCCAGCGCGCACCCGCGCACCACGTCCGGCCACACGATGCCGGCCAGCGCCTTGTCCAGCTCGGCCGCGGGCAGCGAGTCCTGGGCGATCGGGGTCAACGGCGACGACACGGGGTCCAGCTCGCCCGCCAGTTCCGGCTGCTGGGCGAGCAGGTCGGCGGTCGGCACCAGGGCGAAAAGCTGAGGCCCCTGATTCCAGCCGGCGGTGGACACGAACTCCTCGACCTCGCGGGCCACGGCAGGCAGGACCACGGGCGGCGTTTCACTGGCTGACACGTCCGCCATGGTCGCATCCGCCCGAAACGGACGACCGAACGGGGAACCCTGGGCGGCCTCCGTACAGTTGGACAGAACGTACGAAAGCCATTACCGCGATCCAGGAGCGTGCCCAGTGGCCACTCGGCCCCCGGTCGGACTGCCCAGGCTGTCCCGTCGAAGCCGGATTCTGCTCATCGTCGGTGCGGTGGTCCTGGTCGGTCTGATCACCGGCTCCAGGTTGCTCGGCACCTACGTCAACTGGCTGTGGTTCGGCGAGGTCGGCTTCCGCAGCGTCTACGGCACCATGTTGGCGACCCGGTTCGGGTTGTTCTTCGCCGTGGGCCTGCTGGTGGGCGGTCTCGTCGCGCTCAACCTGATCCTCGCCTACCGCGGCCGGCCGGTGTTCGTGCCGGTGTCCGGGCCGGACGACCCGGTGGCGCGGTACCGCTCGGTGGTGACCCGGCGGATGAAGCTGTTCGCGATCGGCCTGCCGGTGCTGATCGGCGTGATCGCCGGCAGTTCCGCGCAGGGCGAGTGGCAGCAGTTCCAGCTATTCCTCAACGCCACGATGTTCGACCAGGTCGACGCCGAGTTCGGCCACGACATCGGCTTCTACGCCTTCCAGTTGCCGTTCTACACCTGGCTGCTGTCCTGGCTGTTCATCGCCACGGCGGTGTCGTTCGTGGGCGCGGTGGTGGCGCACTACCTGTTCGGCGGCATCCGGCTGGCCGGGCGCGGCGGGCAGCTCTCCGGGCCCGCGCGCACCCACCTGTCCATCGTGGCCGGGGTGTTCGTGCTGCTCAAGGCGGTGGCCTACTTCTTCGACCGGTACCAACTGCTGTTCTCCGACCGGAACGAGAAGTTCTACGGCGCCACCTACACCGACCTGAACGCGGTGCTGCCGGCCAAGCTGATCCTGCTGTGCATCGCGGTGTTCTGCGCGATCGCGTTCTTCGTCGGCGCGGTGCTGCGCAACCTGCAGCTACCCGCCATCGCGACCGTCCTGCTGGTGCTGTCCAGCATCCTGGTCGGCGCGGCGTGGCCGGCGGTGCTGGAGCAGTTCTCGGTGAAGCCGAACGCGAACGAGAAGGAAGCCGACTCGATCAGCCGCAACATCGCCGCCACCAAGGAGGCGTTCGGGCTGACCGACAAACAAGTCGAGACAAAACCCTACGAAGGCAAGCAGAACGTCGCCCTGGACGCGCTGAAGGGCGACCAGGCGACGATCGGCAACGTCCGGCTGCTCGACCCCGCGGTGATCTCCAAGACGTTCACCCAGTTCCAGCAGTTGCGGCCGTTCTACGCGTTCCCGGAGAAGCTGGACGTCGACCGGTACAAGGTGGACAACGAACTCCAGGACTACATCGTCGCGGTCCGCGAACTGCAGATCTCGGGCATCCCGCAGGGCCAGCGCGACTGGATCAACCAGCACCTGATCTACACGCACGGCAACGGCATGGTGTTCGCCGAGGCCAGCAGGGTGAACTCGCCCGCCGACGAGGGCGGCAACGGCGGCTACCCGATTTTCCAGGCGGCCGAGGTCGACCAGGACGGCAAGGTCAAGCCGGGTCCGTTCGGCGTGCAGCAGCCCCGCACCTACTTCGGTGAGCTGGGCAGCCCGTCGGACTACTCGATCGTCGGCGGACGCGGCGAGGGCTCGCCGGGCGAGTACGACACCGACCGCGCGCAGTACACCTACGACGGCAAGGGCGGTGTGCGGATCGGCGGCCTGTTCAACAAGCTGGTCTTCGCCGCCGCCTACGGCGAGCGGAACATCCTGTTCAACTCGGCCATCGGCGACGACTCGCGGATCATCTTCAACCGCCACCCGCGCGACCGCGTGGAGAAGGTGGCGCCGTGGCTGACCGTCGACGCCGACCCGTACCCGGCGGTGGTCGACGGCCGCATCACGTGGATCGTCGACGGCTACACGACGCTGGAGAACTACCCGTACGCGCGCCGCACGTCGCTGGCGTCGGCGACGAACGACTCGCTGCCCGGCGTCGCGCAGCAGCCCAACCGGGAGATCAGCTACATCCGCAACTCCGTCAAGGCCACTGTGGACGCGTACGACGGCACGGTGACCCTGTACGCGATGGACGAGCAGGACCCGGTGCTGAAGGCGTGGATGGGCGTCTTCCCCGGCACGGTGCAGCCGAAGAGCGACATGAGCCAGTCGCTGCGCGAGCACCTGCGCTACCCGGAGGACCTGTTCAAGGTGCAGCGCGACACGCTGGCCCGCTACCACGTCGAGCAGCCGCGCGACTTCTACTCCGGTGTCTCGTTCTGGGGCGTGCCGTCCGACCCGACCGTCGACAACCCGACGACCGTGGAACAGCAGCAGCAGAACAGCCAGCAGCCGCGCGACCAGCAGCCGCCGTACTACGTGCTGGCGGGCGACCCGACCGGCGATCCGGGCAAGGTGAGCTTCCAGCTCACCAGCTCGCTGGTGCGGCAGAACCGCGAGTTCATGGCGTCGTACGTGAGCGTCCGGTCGGATCCGGACAATTACGGCAAGATAAGCGTGCTCACGTTGAACAACGAGGCCAAGGGTCCACAGCAGATCCAGACCCAGTTCCTGACCTCCGGTGAGGTCAGCGGCGAGCTGAACCTGCTGACCCAGCGGCAGACCAAGGTGGTGTACGGCAACCTGCTGACCCTTCCGGTCGGTGGCGGGCTGCTCTACGTGGAGCCCATCTACATCGAACGGGCCAGTCAGAACACCCAGTTCCCGCAGCTTTTCAAGGTCCTGGTGAGCTTCGGCGACAAGGTCGGGTACGCCCCGACGTTGCGGGAGGCGCTGGAGAAGGTGCTGACCGGCGCCGGCACGCAGGTGCCGGACCAGCCGGGCACGCCGACGTCGACCACCACACCGCCGACGTCGAACACCAACCCGCCGGCCAACGGGCAGAGCACCGAGATGCAGCAGGCGGTGCGGGACATCCAGTCCGCCCTGGCCGCCGTCAAGGCCGCGCAGAGCAGCGGTGACTTCGCCGCGCTCGGCAACGCGTACAAGGCGCTGGACGAGGCGACCAGGAAGTTCGAGGCGGCGAGCACGTCGACCACCCAGCCGCCGCAGCAGCAGTCCTCGCTGGTTCCGACCCCCACGCCCACGGGCTGACCTGGGCCGGAGCAGTGCGTCGGGTGGCCTGGAACACTTCCGGGCCACCCGATTTGCATCTCGGGGTAACCACCGCGTAGAGTTCACATTACAACGCGGGGTGGAGCAGCTCGGTAGCTCGCTGGGCTCATAACCCAGAGGTCGCAGGTTCAAATCCTGTCCCCGCTACAAAGTCGGAAAGCCTTGCCTACGGAGTGCGTAGGCAAGGCTTTTCCGCATTTACACCGGGGGCGCAGCCCCCGGGCCCCGCGCAGGAGGGCTTCGCCCCCTGCACCCCCGGGCGACTTGCGTCGTTTGGCTGGTGGGTGCGGCCGGTCCTGTGTGTGGTGGGGGGCGGGATGGACTGCGTGTTGGGGGGTCTGCCTGGGGTTATTGGTTGGAGGGGGCCCGGTGAAAAGGGGGTTTTCGGGGTGTGTATAGTTGGTCTTACGACGCGGGGTGGAGCAGCTCGGTAGCTCGCTGGGCTCATAACCCAGAGGTCGCAGGTTCAAATCCTGTCCCCGCTACTATGTGAAAGACCCCCCTCTCCTGGTGGAGAGGGGGGTCTTTTGTTTGGTTCGTTTGGCTGGGTCAGGTCATGTTTTCTGCCCAGTACTGCGCGCAGACCAGCGAGCACACGCGGCCCTCGCCGCTGACCGTGCGGTGCCGGCGGATCTGCTTGCCGCACACCATGCACTCGTCCTTGCCGGCCTGTTCCGGGAGCGAGCCGCTCGCCCACGCCCGCGCGTTCTTGACGACCTTGTTTTCCATCCACTTGATGCCCACCGCGCACCTCCAGAGAAACGCCTACAAGGAGTGATGATCCCAGCACTGCCGGTATCCGCCAGACCAGAGGCCGGACATCACCGGGTTGTGCTAAGCGGGGCCGCCCCGACCAAGACCATCAGCGCGGCCTGTCACCCCCGTCGGCGTTCGGGTGAACGCAAAAGTGCGGTTTCCCTTGCCGGGCAATGGCTTTCCAGACCGGTTGGATATTTGCGGTCAAGCGGCCGAAAGCGTGGCGTTGATCAGCTTGTCGTCACGCAACGGAGCTTCTCGTTGCTCCGCTTGGCCCAACTCCACTAGCCCGTGATCAGCCACTGTGGACAGAACGGCTGACCATTGTGGACAGCCGCACCTGAAAGTGGCACCGTTGGTGTTGTGTCGGACCTGAACGCGACTGCCGCCGCCCTGCTCGGGCTGCTGCACGACGGACCCAAGACCGGTGGCCAGCTCGTGGCTGAGGCCGGGGAGCGCTTCGGTGCGTTCTTCAGCGTCACCCGCAGCCAGGTCTATCGCGAGCTGCCCGCGTTGGCTGACGCGGGCCTGCTGCGCCTCGGAAAGCAGGGCCCCCGCTCCAGCCAGCAGTACGTCCTGACGGCCGCGGGCAAGAAGGCCTTCAAGAACTGGCTGCTGTCCGAACCGGGCCCGGACCACCTGCGCAGCCCGTTGATCCTCCGGCTGGTGCACGCCGGCTCACTGACCGCCAAACAGCGCCAGTCGCTGGTGGACGCGGCGCGGGCCAGCTACAGCGCCGACCAGGAGGCCGCCAAGACCGCGGTGAAGACCGCGGAGGACGCCTACGCCAAGGCGGTGGCCGAATTCGGCCTCGCCCACGCCAAGGCCGTGCTCAAGCTGCTCGACGCCATCCCCACGGCCTGAGGAGCGCCGACCGGTCGCGCTCCGCGACCGGTCCTGGCGTAATCTTCTGCCGTGAACCCGGACGTCGAAGCAGACATCAAGGACCTCTCCGCCACCCTCGCGAGCATCGAGGCGGTGATGGACCTCGCTTCGCTGCGCGCCCAGGTCGCGGAGCTGGAGGAGGCCGCGGCCCGGCCGGACCTGTGGGACGACCAGGAGGAGGCGCAGCGGGTCACCAGCCAGCTCTCGCACAAGCAGGGCGAGCTGCGCCGCATCATCGGCCTGCGCGACCGCCTGGACGACTTGAGCGTGCTCTACGAGCTGGCCGAGGACGAGGGCGACGCGGGCAGCCTCGCCGAGGCCGACACCGAGCGCGCCAAGCTGCGTGACGAGATCTCGTCGCTGGAGGTCCGCACGCTGCTGTCCGGCGAGTACGACGAGCGCAACGCGCTGGTCACCATCCGCGCCGAGGCGGGCGGTGTGGACGCGGCGGACTTCGCCGAGATGCTGCTGCGCATGTACTCGCGCTGGGCCGAGCGCCACGGCTACGGCGTCGACGTGTTCGACACCTCCTACGCGGAAGAGGCGGGCATCAAGTCCGCGACGTTCCGCGTCACCGCGCCCTACGCGTACGGCACGCTGAGCGTCGAGCAGGGCACGCACCGGCTGGTGCGCATCTCGCCGTTCGACAACCAGGGCCGCCGGCAGACGTCGTTCGCGGGCGTCGAGGTGGTGCCCGTGGTCGAGCAGACCGACCACGTGGTCATCGACGAGAAGGACCTCCGGGTCGACGTGTACCGGTCGTCCGGCCCCGGCGGCCAGGGCGTGAACACCACCGACTCGGCCGTGCGGCTCACGCACATCCCGACCGGCATCGTGGTGTCCTGCCAGAACGAGCGCTCCCAGCTCCAGAACAAGGCCACCGCGATGGCCGTCCTCCAGGCGAAGCTGCTGGAGCGCCAGCGGCAGGAGGAGCAGGCCAAGATGGACGCCCTGAAGGACTCGGGGTCGAGCTGGGGCAACCAGATGCGCTCCTACGTGCTGCACCCGTACCAGATGGTCAAGGACCTGCGCACTGAGCACGAGGTCGGCAACCCCTCGGCGGTGCTCGACGGGGAGATCGACGAGTTCCTCGAAGCGGGCATCCGCTGGCGCAAGCAGCAGCAGTCCGCCTGATCCCTCATGATCGGTCAAGTCCCCGTTTCGCCCGGTTTCGCCGGGCGAGACGGAGGCTTTACCCAGGCCACGGGTAGACTCCCCCGTCGTGATTCGCCTCGAACACGTGTCCAAGGTCTACAAGACCTCCACGCGCCCCGCGCTCGACAACGTCTCGGTCGAGATGGACAAGGGTGAGTTCGTGTTCCTCATCGGACCATCCGGGTCCGGAAAATCGACGTTCCTACGACTTTTGCTCCGCGAAGAAGTGCCGAGCAAGGGCCGTGTGTACGTGTCGAACTTCGACGTGGCCAAGATGTCCCGGCGCCGAGTCCCCCGCCTGCGCCAGTCCATCGGCTGCGTTTTCCAGGACTTCCGCCTGCTCACGAACAAGACGGTGGCCGAGAACGTGGCGTTCGCGCTGGAGGTCATCGGCAAGCCGCGGAACACCATCGTGAAGGTGGTGCCCGAGGTGCTGCAGCTAGTCGGCCTGGACGGCAAGGCCGACCGGATGCCGCACGAGCTGTCCGGCGGCGAGCAGCAGCGGGTGGCGATCGCCCGCGCGTTCGTCAACCGGCCGCTGGTGCTGCTCGCCGACGAGCCGACCGGAAACCTGGACCCCGACACCAGCCAGGACATCATGCTGCTGCTGGAGCGGATCAACCGCACCGGCACGACGGTGCTGATGGCCACCCACGACCACTCCATCGTCGACTCCATGCGCCGCCGTGTGGTCGAGCTGGACCACGGCCGCATCATCCGCGACGACGCGCGGGGTGTTTACGGCGTGGGCCGCTAGAGACCACCCTCATCCCCCGACCCTGAGGAACGTTCCCCCCGATGCGTACCAGCTTCGTGTTCAGCGAGGTCGTCACCGGCCTGCGCCGGAACGTCACGATGACCATCGCGATGATCCTCACGACCGCGATCTCGCTCGGCCTGCTCGGCGGTGGTCTGCTCATCGTCCGCATGGTCGACAAGATGCAGGA
Organism: Actinosynnema sp. CS-041913; assembly: GCF_050942485.1. Lineage (NCBI taxonomy): Bacteria > Bacillati > Actinomycetota > Actinomycetes > Pseudonocardiales > Pseudonocardiaceae > Actinosynnema > Actinosynnema sp. CS-041913. The sequence goes on from NZ_CP192037.1 coordinate 1,116,131, forward strand.
CAACTACCAGAGCAAGCTCGAAGTCTCGGTCCTGCTCACCAACGACGTCAGCGCCACCGACAAGGACTGCGCGCAGCAGCCGTGCGCGGGTCTCCGGAGCGCGCTGGAGAACACGTCCGGGGTGGAGACGGTCGTCTACGAGAACCGCGAGAAGGGCTACGAGCGGTTCCGGCAGATCTTCGAGGCGCAGCCCGAGCTGGTGAAGCTGGCCCGGCCGGAGGCGATCCCGGCCACGTTCCGGGTGAAGCTGGAGGACCCGGCGCGGGCGAGCGTGATCGTGCAGGCGTTCACCGGCAAGGCGGGCGTCAAGGCGGTCAACGACCAGGGCGAGTTCCTCAGCCGGCTGCTGGACGTGTTCAACGGCCTGCGCAACATCGTGCTGGGCCTGGCGCTCGTGCAGGCCCTGGCGGCGCTGCTGCTGATCTCCAACACCATCCAGGTGTCGGCGTTCACCCGGCGGACCGAGGTCGGCATCATGCGGCTGGTGGGCGCCACCCGGTGGTACACCCAGCTCCCGTTCCTCATCGAGGCGGTGGTGGCCGGCGTGATCGGCGCGATCGTCGGCTTGGGCGGACTGGCGCTGATGGCGTTCGGCGTGACCAGGGTGTCGGGGGACCTGTTCTCCTCGCAGATCCTCCCGCCGATGGGGATGCTGGACGTGGTGATCATCTCGCCGATATTGCTCGGCGTCGCGGTCTTCATCTCGGCGCTGACCGGGTACGTGACGCTGCGCCTGTACGTCCGGCTGTAGCGGCGCGCGGGCGGATATCGGCTGGCGTGCTCACGTAAGGTTTTCGACATGGTCAAGGAACGCGGTCAGAAGGTGATCGCGTCGAACCGCAAGGCTCGGCACGACTACACCATCCTGGACACCTTCGAAGCGGGTGTCGTGCTCGTCGGCACGGAGGTCAAGAGCCTCCGCATGGGCCGGGCGTCCCTCGTGGACGCGTTCGGCCAGGTCGACGACGGCGAGGTGTGGCTGCACGCCCTGCACATCCCGGAGTACGTGGCCGGGACCTGGACCAACCACGAGGTGCGCCGCAAGCGCAAGCTCCTGCTGCACCGCAAGGAGATCGAGCGGCTGATCGGCAAGACCAAGGAGAGCGGTCTGTCGCTGATCCCGTTGCAGATGTACTTCAAGGACGGGTACGTCAAGGTCGAACTGGCGTTGGCGCGGGGCAAGAAGGCGTACGACAAGCGGCAGGACCTCGCCAAGCGGGATGCCCAACGGGAGATCCAGAAGGCGCACGGACGTGCGCTGAAGGGCCGCTATTGAGCGCCGGCCATGGCTTCGACCTGGTCGACGTCCATGTGCACTTCATGCCTTCACGGGTGCTGGAAAAGGTCTGGGCCTACTTCGACGCGGCCACCGAGCACTACGGCGTCGAGTGGCCGATCCAGTACCGAACGCCCGAGGCCGAGCGGCTGGCGGCGCTGCGGTCGTTCGGCGTGGCGGCGTTCGCGCCCTTGGTGTACCCGCACAAGCCCGGGATGGCGGAGTGGCTGACGTCCTGGGTGCTGGACTTCGCCGCTCGCACGCCTGGCGCGGTGCCGACGGCGACCGTGTACCCGGAGGCCGGGGTCGCGGGGTACCTGTCCGACGCTTTGTCACGGGGCGCGCGGTGCGTGAAGGCGCACGTGCAGGTGGGGGCCTACGACCCCCGAGACGACCTGTTGGATCCGGCTTGGGGCTTGTTGGCCGAGGCCGGCGTGCCTGCCGTGGTGCACTGCGGCGACGGGCCGATCCCCGGGAAGCACACCGGTCTCGGTGTGTTCGAGGAGGTCTTGAAGCGGCATCCCCGGCTGGTGGCGGTACTGGCCCATGCCGGGATGCCGGACTACGTCGAGGCGCTGGACCTGGTCCGACGGTACGAGGGCGTGCACTTGGACACCACGATGGTGGGCGTGCCGTTCAGCGAGACCCGATCACCGTTGCCGTCCGATTGGGCATCCCGCCTGGTCGACGTCGCAGACCGGGTCGTGCTCGGCTCGGACTTCCCGAACATCCCGTACGAGTACGGCGTACAGATCGCGGCGATCGAGTCGTGGGCGGCGGCAGACGAAAGACTGGGCGACCCGTTCCTACGTGCAGTGCTGCACGACAACCCGTCCAGACTGCTCGGCCTCTGAACCACCAACCGGCGAGCCACACGCCGAGGCCGCGCGCAGCGCACACCCCCAGGTGGGCTGCGTGTCATCCCCGTATGGCCTGCCCGCAGGGAACCACCCTTTTCCTGGGAATGCAAGCACGCTTTTCGCTTGCATTCCCAGGAAAAGGGTGGTGGTCTTTGACCAGGTCATGCGGGGATGACACGACGCCCGAGTCTTGCTTTTGTGTACATCCTTGGCGGCCTGCCTGTCCGGCGAGGACGCTTTTAGCTCTTCGACTAAAAGCGAAAAGCGACGCTCGCCGCTTGGCAGGCCTCCGGGGAGGAAATGCCAAGGCGTCGTGTTCTCCCCGTATGGCCCAATGCCACTAACTTTAGCCACGTTTTCACAGCTCAGATCGATCCAGAGGACGTTCAGCTCGACCGGATCCGGGCCATCCCGGACTCGTTGGGGCGAGAGGCGACCTGGGGATCTGCGCCTGCGCGATGCAACTATGTCCTAAGTGGACAATCTTTCGTAGTGTCATCCGGCCTGTTCGGCGGACGAACCTGGCCCTGACCAGCGGAAAGCTTAAGTTAGTGGCATTGCCGTATGGCCTGCCCTGCGGGCAGGCCATACGGGGAGAACACGAGGCCCCGCTTGTGTGCTCGCGCAGGCTTCTTGTTGCTGTGCTCGCGCAGGCTTTGGGCTGGTGGGTGGGGGTCTGGTCAGCCCAAGTTGAGGAAGGCGAGCACTGCTCGTACTCGGCGGTGTTCGGAGTTGCTGGGTTCGAGGCCCAGTTTGGCGAAGATGTTGCCCACGTGTTTTTCGACTGCGCCGTCCGAGACGACGAGTGATTTGGCGATCGCCGCGTTGGACAAACCCTGTGCCATGAGTCCCAGGACTTCGCGTTCCCGTTGGGTGAGTGTATCGACGGGGTTGCGCTTGCTGCGGACCATGAGTTGGGTGATTACCTCGTGGTCGATGCTGGTGCCGCCGTCGGCTACCCGGCGTACGGCCGCCACAAACTCAGAAACGTCGGCTACCCGCTCTTTCAGCAGGTAGCCGACGCCGCTTGCGCCGCCCGCGAGTAGTTCCACGGCGTAGCGCTCCTCCACGTACTGGGACAGCACCAGCACTGGCAGGTTCGGGATTCTCTTCCTGGCCTCGATGGCCGCGCGGAGGCCCTCGTCGGTGAACGTCGGGGGCATTCGCACGTCCACGATCGCCAGGTCCGGTTTGTGTTCGTCCACGGCTGCCAGCAAGGCGTCGCCGTCTTCCACCGCCGCGACGGTTTCGATGCCCTCGTCCGCGAGGAGGCGTTCCACGCCCACTCGGAGTAGGACCGAGTCCTCGGCGATCACCACGCGCACGGCAGCTCCGTCCGTATCACGGTCGGCCCCCCGATGGGGCTGACCACCACGACCACGCCGTCAATGGTCGCAGCACGGTCCGCCAAGCCCGCCAGGCCACCTCCCGGACGGATCGCCGCGCCGCCGTGGCCGTTGTCGGTCACCTCCACGACCACGGAGTTCTCCGTGCGGGTCACCCTGACGCCTGCCTGGGTGGCGCCGGCGTGCTTGGCGATGTTCGTCAAGGCCTCGGCGACGGTGAAGTACGCGGTGCTCTCCACCGCTGTCGGAGGGCGCGGCTCGACGTCGACGGAGACGTCCACGGGGATGGGGCACTTCGCCGCGAGGGACGACAGGGCCGCGTCCAGGCCCCGGTCGCCCAGGACCGACGGGTAGATGCCCCGGGCCAGGTCGCGCAGTTCGGAGATGGCGAGTTTCGCGTCGGCGTGGGCCTCGGCGATCAGTTCGGCCGCCGCTTCGGGGTCGGAGTCCATCTTGCTGCGGGCACGGCCCAGGCCCATGGCCACCGCGACGAGGCGTTGCTGTGCGCCGTCGTGCAGGTCGCGTTCGATGCGCCGGCGTTCGGCCTCCGCCGCTTCGACGCCACGGGCACGGGACGCGGTCAGGTGGTCCGCCTTGGCTTCCAGCACGCTGGTGCGGGACGGGCCGAGCAGGGTGCGCGCCAACGCCGCGTGGCCCCGGCCGGTGGCCTTGACCAGGGGCAGGACGATGAGACCGAGGGCGATGCCGAGCACGCTGACGGGGATGGCGCTGGTGAACGAGTCGATCAGCCACACCGTCTGGCCGAGCGTCACCTCGAAGTTGCTCGGCAGCCACTGGTAGTAGACCGGGAAGAACGTCAACGACAGCACAGCCGGCCACAGGGCCACCACCATCGCGAACTCGACGACGCCGAGCGGCAGCATCAGCATCCAGTAGCCGAAGTCACGCCACGTCGCCGGATCGGTCATCATCGCCTTGGTGCGGACGAACAGGCTGCCCTCCGGCAGGGGCCGGTACGGGCGCTCGATCTCCACGCCCAGCGTCACGCCCACCCACGCCCGCTCCACGGTCGCCGCGCTGCGTGCCAGCAGCAGCGTCAACGCCAGCAGCGGGAAACCGACCCACACCACCATCGTGCCGATGCTGACCGCCAGCAGCGGCACCAGCAGGCAGAACCAGAAGAGCCCGGTGACCAGGTTGAGCAGGAAGTACCCGCTGGTCCGTGCGATGTCCGGGTTGGCCCGCGCAGTCATGTTCCCCACCTTCACGCCCGATGTACCCGACCAGCATCACCCGGACGTGTGGCGGAAACCATCAGGTCGACCGGCGTCCGAGGGGTGGGGACAGCCCTACCAAGCCCGTCGAGCGTATTGGGAATGAACCTCGGTGCGGCACGCGTTATGCTGTGCGGACGCAAGACCCAGACCAGGGGGTGAACGGTTTCGACTTTGTGCGTTGATCCAAGGGAAGCGTGCCGGTGCAGGCGAGAGACCACCGTGAGCGTCATCGCAAACCAATAAGCGCCGAGTCTAACGACCAGCGCGCGTTCGCCCTCGCCGCCTGAGGCTAGGAGCGACGCTGTCGGCCCGGAGGAGCCTCCGCTCCGGTCGCCGGCATCAGCTAGGAGGCTCACCTCCGTTCCCGGTCACGGGGAACGGTTGGGACACCCACAGTGACTGGGCTCATCACGGCGACTTGTCCGCGTGATCGTCGGGGCCGAGTAGAGATTTAGCGGACTGCGCACGGAGAAGCCTTGGTGAGACGGCAGAGGACCCGGGTTCGATTCCCGGCACCTCCACCAGCGCGGCCCTACTTGAACCGTGGTCCGCAAGGACCACGCCAAGCAGGTCAGCGTCGGTCATGAGATCAAGAGCGGTCTCCTCCTTCGGGAGGAGGCCGCTCTTGGCGTTGGTGGCCGTGGTCGCGCCGACGTCGACCAGCCCGCCGACACCGTCCGTGAGGGTGTGACCCTCGATCACGCCCAGTCCCTCGTCAGGCTCGGCGTCGACGTGCAGCTTGCTGAAGATGACCTTGGTGATGGCTCGCTTCACGGCGTCGCTGCCACGGCGGTAGAAGCCCTGCGGGTCGGCAAGGAGCGTCAGAGCTGCCCCGAAGAAGCTTCGCCCGGCTTCCAGCTTGGTGGTGGTGTCGGACAGTTGGGCTTGGATCTCACCGCGCTCACGCTCGATCGCCGCGAGCTTGCCCTTGATCTTGGCCCGCGGCCAGTCCGGGTCGCCGAGGAGATCGAGCAGCCGGTCCTCTCGCGTGTCCAGCTCGTCCAGGCGAGCACCGAGGCGCTTCTTCAGGCCGCTCATGACGGCCTGTTCGCCGAGGAGTGCTTCATCGAGCTGACGTCGGACGGCCGCTTGGAAGCTGTCGCTGAGGCGGACTGTGCCCAGATGCGTGTCCACTGCGGCTTCGATCTTGGCGACGCCGAGGTACGGCAGGTCGCAGGTGTGCTTCTGCCGCCCTCGGCAGAAGAAGTAGAAGTAGACCCCGCCGTTGCCCTTGCCTCGCGTGATGACCATGCGGGAGCCGCAGCGGTGGCACCAGAGAAGACCCTTGAGCCAGTGGTGGTGCTGGCGTTGGCGGATGCCTCCGCCTCCCCGGAGCGTCAGCACGCGTTGGACGCGGTCGTAGGTCTCCTCGGTGATCAGTGCCTGGTGGCGGCCGGGGTACTCCTCGTCGTCGTGGGTGACGAAGCCGCAGTAGTAGCGGTCGGTCAGGATCTCGTAGAAGTGGCTGAGGGAGAGTGGCTTCGCTGGTGTGCGTCGGGTGCCGCGCGTCCGCAGGCCGGCGGCGTTGATCTGGCCGAGGACTTCCTGTGCGGTGTGCTGTCCGGTGGCGAAAAGTTCGATGCCCCTGGTGATGAGCGGGGCACGTTCGGGGTCGGGCGCGACGGTGCGGATCTCGCCGCCCTCGGGCTTGGGCTCCCGGACGTTGAGGTAGCCCAGGGGCGCCAGGCCGACCGAGCCGCCGTTCTTGACCTTTTGGCTCATCTTGTACTTGATGTCCGCGCCGCTGGCCTCGGACTGGTATTGGTCGACGGCGTGGATGATGGCTTCGACCATCGAACCTTCAGGGCTTTCGCCCATGTCGAGGACAGTGGAGATGATGCGCGTGCCGACCTTCTTGAGGTCGCGCTTGGTGATCCCGGCGTCGACGCCGTTGCGGAAGACGCGGTTGAAGTGGTAGACGATCACATAGTCGATATCTTTCTGGGTCTTGACCCAGGCGATCATCTCTTGGAAGGCGGGTCGCTTATCGATGCTGGTGGCGGTTCGCCCGGGTTCGACGAACTCTTTGACGATGTCCGCGCCCAGCGAATCGGCCTTGCGCTTGCCTGCTTCGCGCTGTGCGGGGATAGAGATGCCTTCGGGGTCGTAGTCGGTGTGCACCTGCCCTGGGGTGGAAACGCGCAGGTAGAGGGCGGCACGCTTACGTCCTACGGCGGACGCTTGACGTGCGACGTGGCGGTTGAGTGTTGTTTCGGTCATGATGTTCCTCCTTTAGGCTTCCTCTGTCGGTCGACGTCGTCGCCCACCGGCTTGGTTTGGTTCTTCTGCCTCTTCGGCAAGTTGGCGTCCGAGCATGATTACCAGTTGAACTATGAGGTCGGTATCGATCTGTTCGGCCTGTCGACCGTAGACTTTCACCTTCCATTCGGGTCGTTTCTTCGATGTCATGCATCGCGCCTCCTTATTTTCTCAATTTCGTACAGAAGTGCCAAGAGAGGTAATCCTGTCCTTATCTGTGGGAGTGCTGCTATTTCTACGGTGTGTTTAGGATTAAGGGCGACAGGCAGCAGCGATGTGTGCTGCCTGTCGCCTCTGGTGAGGTGGAGTGCCGTGGGCGAGCGGTTACCCCTCGGCTTCAGCCTTACGGTTCCTGCCGGTGGCCTTCGTCAGCGGCGTCACCTCTGCGCCGCCAAACAGGCCCTGGATAGCCCCACGTCGGGCAGCGGCCTCACGCTCGATGTCCTCCAGCGCCCGCCGGGCACGGTCGGCGAAGTCGGGCTCGCTCCGCTTGGCCTCGACGTAGTGCTCAACGGCACGTACAACCGCGTCGCCCAGGTTCAGCTCATCGAGCTGGGCAACCAGGGCGAACTGAGCGTGCAGTTCGCCGGGTAGGCGGACGCCGAGTGTCTTGACGCCGCCATTCCGGCCGCCGTTCGGATCGGTCATGGCCTGCTCTCCTTCCTCGGTGTGGTGTGACCGCTCATGTCCGCGTGAGTCGCGGGCGTGGATGAGCAGCCACAGGCCACCGAGGAGTGGCCGTAGGGAGTTTCAGCGCAGGAAGACGTGGATGCGGTCGTCGTGGCCGCGGACGACGTCCCAGCGTTCGACGGCGTCGGCGGCGAACCGGCCGTAGTCGATCGCGACGTACTTCCTTACCTGTGGGTCGATCACCTCGTCGAGGTGTTTGTCCCACTCCAGATCGGCTGCTACCTCGCGCACCCAGTCTTCGAGCGACGCGTAGCTGGCCAAGTAGAAGTCGCTGAACCTGTCCAGGCGGCCCAGGTCGTCCACGCCAGCGATGGTGGCCCAGACCGCGAACGGTGCGCCGTGCTCGCGGATGCCACGGGCGATGCGCGAGATGATCTCGGCGCTCTGGAATCCACTCATGTCGAGACCCGCGAAGTCCTTGTGCGCGCTGACCACCCACCGCTTCGCGCCGACGGTTGGCGAACTGCTCAGGAGGGCGGTGACATCGGCTTCGATGTCAGCTGCTGGCTGGTCAGCATCGACCCACAGGCTGTGGTAAATCCGGCGCTCAAGGCTCTCCAGGTCGGTGACGTACACCTGCGGCTCGTACCGGTGTTCCCGCTCACCGCTATTCGACGTTTCGCGCTGTTCGGTGTACTGCCGCTCGACGCTCAACCAGTACTGGCTCAACCACCCAAGCCACTCGGTGTGTACCTCGTTGACGGCCGGATCGGCGCGGAGACGCATGAGCTCCTGGTAGGCGACGCTTCCTGCCAGTTGACCTGTTTCGGCGTACAGGTCGAGGGCTGGCGTGGTGTCCGTGCGCACGACCTCGGCGATCAGGCGGGCGGTGTGCGGGTCGATCAGAAGATCGTCGTCGCCCATCATCGCGCCGATGATGCCGAGGTGGATGCGGTCGGTTGGGTTGAACTCGTAGATCTCGGGCCGCGACTCATGCTCGCGGCGTTCACCTCCTTCGAAGCTTGGTTGTCGTTCCATCTAGTTGTCCTCCTTTCGGTTACGTGGTTGCTTGCTGCGCCAGGCGTCGAGTCGCTCGTTCGCCAGCGCGGCGTAGGTGGGGTTCAGCTCACAGCCGAGCCAGTCGCGGCCGTGCTCCTCGGCGGCCAAACCGACCGTCCCGCTGCCCAGGAACGGGTCGAGCACTCGTCCGCGCCGCCAGGTTGTGTGACGGCAGGCTGCTTGGAGCGGCCCGGTGGCAAGCGCCCGCCCGTTGATCACCTGACGTGCCTTCCTCCACGGGAGGCCGCAGACGGTGCACACCCGCTCCGGACACGTACTGAGCAACGGACGGCGTACCAGCTCAGCGGGGAACGTGGCGAAATGGGCGCCCCGGAAGCTCGCGGTTCCAATTCGCCAGACATCGCCGGGGTTACGACCCAGCGGATGGCTTTCCTGGCCGCGTGCCTTCATGCCCGCGAGCCCTTGGTTGAGATCGATCCGCGGGGTGGTGCCAGCACCGAGGCTGGGTGCGGCATGCCGGGGCGGATAGCTTGGGCGTCCCTTGCGACCGCTGTGCGGTTTGGTGACAGCTGGCTCGCGGATCGCGTCGAGGTTGAAGTAGTAGTTCGACTGCTTCGTGAAGAAGTACAGGAACTCGTGCGTGGTGGTGAGCCGGTCGGTGACGGAGGACGGCATCGGGTTCGGCTTCGCCCACACCACCTGGTTGCGGAGCAGCCAGCCTGCCCGGGTCAGCCTGAAGGCGACCCGCTGAGGAGCCAGTAGCAGGCTCTTCTTGGCTGCACCGTCTCGTGGATGGCGAGCGAAGCTGTCGCCCAGGTTCAGCCAGAGGGCACCCGTCGGTGTGAGCACCCGGGTGAGCTGCTGGCACAGAGTCGCGATCTCGTCGGCCCACTCGTCCACGGTCGCCTCCGCGCCGATCTGACCGTCGTGCCCGTAGTTCCGTAGCGCCCAGTACGGCGGGCTCGTGATGACGCTGTCCACCGACGCTGCCGGCAGGTCATCAAGCAACGTGCGCGCGTCCCCGATGAGTACCTGGCCAAGCGGGAGTTCCTTCGAGGTGCTCATACACCGCCTCCTTCCGTCGGTAGATGGGTGAGAGCTGCTGTTGCCTCATGGGCCAGGCACACGGCGAAGAGGGCCTGGGCTTCGCGGGCGAGTCCGGCGACGACGCGCCGGATGGCCTCGGCACGGCCAGTCGTCGGCACGAGCCACCACACCCGCGGAAAGACACCGTGCTGGCGCTGCTCCTGCCCGCTGCGCCAATACGCCACGTAGACCGCCAGCTTCCGGGCGATCGTCGGCAACGACTCAGTCGCGAGATCCTGTTCGATGAACGCCAGCACCTCGACGTCGCCGATCCCAAGTCGCACGAAAGCGTCGGGTTTCAGGGTGATGGCTTCGCCGCCGAGCCCGCCGAAGCGGCGCCAGGCATCTGGCTCGCCCGCGAACTCCAGCAGTTCGTGCCCATCTCGGCGGCTGTGCTCCACCAGGTCGACGTACAGCTCGCTCACCGCGAGGATGTGGCTCTGGAAGGCGGGCTTCGTCTCGATAACCCGCCGATGACGGCGCTGCCGGTTGTGCACCACGTCGAGGACGGCGAAGCCCCAGCCGCTGAGGCCGATGACGAAGCCCTCGCTCCCAGATCGCATGCCGCCGACCCGGCGCTCCAAGCGCACGATGACGCCGAGATCGCTGAGCCGCCGCATGACGGCTCGTGCCTTGCGTGCTTGGGTGACCGGATCGCCATCGGCGAAGTGGAGACGACGGAGTTGCTTGCCGGTAAGGAGTCGCAGCCGGTCAAGATCACCGAGGATGGCGATGTCGCGCTGAGAGAGGCGGTCGAGGAGCCGGACGGCTCGTCCCCGCGCACTCACCAACTGCCTCCGCGTGGGGCGAAGTGTCGTTGACGCGAGATGAGGGTTTGTCGTGGCCAAGCGGCTGTGAGGTTGCTTCGAGAGGTAGGGCGAGCGGTAGGTGCTGTGTCCGTCATGGGTTCCTCCGTTTCCGTACTCCGATCTGGTCGGTTGATGGCTTGTCACCGTCGCCGCGCCACCGCTGCGTGAGGTAGGCGTCGATCTCTTCTGGGGCGGTGCCGAAGCGCTCGCTGATCTCCCGTCGCGCTGTCTCCACGTCCTCGGTGGCTTCCGGCAGCGGCTGCGTGTTCACGACGAACGGGTCGCTGACTGCGCCGTTCGTCAGCACTTGGGCGGCGGCGTGGTAGGCGGGGAGCCGCATTAGGTCGTCCGGTGAGACGCCGTCGCCGAGGACGCTGGCAAGTTCCTTGGCGTCGGCGCGGGCTGGACGCCAGACGAGGCGGGAGCGGGCGTTGGCGAGGACTGCGGCGCGGAGGTTAGGCGTTAACTGGGGCAGCAGTTGGTGGGCCAGAGTGAAGCCCGTTCGCATGCCGCGAGCGGTCGCGAGCATGTCGCTGAAGTCCATACCGGCCACGAAGGTCTGCCACTCGTCAACGACGACAGACACGGGGCGGCGGTCGGCGGCTGGGCGGATGGTTTGTCGTTGGATGGTTTCCCGGAGCTGTCCCAAGAGGAGGGCACCAAGCAGCCGAGCGGTTTCTGGGCCTACAACGCCGGTGTTGAGGCTGACGAGCACGATGTGCTGCTGCTCATAGAGGTCGTCGAGACGTAGGGCGGGGTTGGGTGCGCCGAGAAGCTGGCGGATCGGGCCACGCGCGGTCCACGCCCTCGTCTTGTTGAGGATCGGCATGACGACGCGCGAGCGCTCCAACTCCGACAGCTGATCGAACCAAGCTGCCCACGGCGCGATGGTGAGCGGGTCGCTTACCTGGGCCAGCACCCGGCGGCGGAAGCCACCGTTCGTAAGGATCAAGGGGACGTCGGTGAGCGTGCCGTCCTCCAAGCGCGCGGCCATGATGAGGGCGTGGAGCAGCACGTCGGATGAACGCGGGCCGAGGGCCGTGCCGAAGATGTCGCGGAAGAGACCAAGCAGCGAGTCGGCTCGCCGCTCGGCGTCCGCCCGCGGTCCGGCGAGCGGGTTGAAGCCCGTGACGGCGCCGGGCGACCCCGGCTCGATGAGGCGGACGTTGGCGCGAAGGCTTGCTGGAAGCCGGGCCAGGAGGTCATTTACAAGATCACCTTTTGGTTCGATGAGGAAAATCGAGTGCCCGGCGGCGATGTCCTTCAGCAGCCAACGGGCGAGCGTCGTGGACTTTCCGGCCCCGGTCGGCGCGATCACGTGCGTATGGCTCGCAATGCTTGAGGCGGGAACCCGCACACTCATGCTTCCGCTGCTCGGATGCACGCTCACGCCGACGATCCGGTCGGTAGTGGTCTCGGCTTCAGCCGCCGGAACGAGCAGCGACTTGGGCGGCGGGTTCAGCGCGAAGCCGCGTCCCGGCACCCTGGTGCCTTCCACCGGCCACGCCAGCAGCGCGGCGAGCTCCGCCGCGTTCACGACCGTGCTCCAGGTGCGCTGTTTGCCAACGACACCAAGGAGTTGCTTCGCGACGTGCCGCGACTGCCAGGTGCCGCCGAGGTGGGTATGCGTCCCGGAGGCGAGCGCGAGAACGCTCATCACGGGCCCGATGAGCTGGCTCGCACGGTGCAGGTCAGCGGCAATCGCACCGACACGTCCGCGGACGCCGTAGAGCGGCTCGGCGCTCTTCTCCTTCCAGGCGGTCTGCTCGCCACTGGCTGGTTTCGGCGTGGCCACGATGCCGAGGGCTTCGAGCGGGGCGAAGGTTGACGGCGGCGCGGTACGGGTGTGGCTTGGCCCGATGCCCCACTGGAGAACAAGGGCTTCGTCTGTACCGAGCCGGTGCCGGAGGCCAAGGAGTCCGGCAGAGAGCGCCCCTGCCGTGTCGAGGCGGAGGGGAAAGGCGGCACTGGACGCCCGTACCTCACGGGCGGTCGTCGGCAGACGGCGCGGCGAATCTCGGAGCGACGTCAGCGACAGACCGGGGAGTTGCACTCCAAGGTCGCCGAAGAAGTGGCGGCCGAGCTGCTCGTCGGCACCGATCAGCCAGCGTGCAGTGTCCCTGGTGAGCCACAGCTCGAACACCACGGCCGGCTGCTGCTGCCGGAGGCCGAACCGCGGTCGACCGGCAAGCGCCCGCACCAGCCCGGTGAGCTGCTTGAGGCTGAGTTGATCAGGAGGGATGGCTTCGCGCCAGAGCATTTCAGCCATGAGGGGCCTCCTTCCCGGTGTCTCTGTTGGCTGGTTTCGGGGCAGACGGCTGCCGCGACGGGCGGCTGCTCGTGGGTTCCTGCTGGGAGCGGACGAGGGCGATGACCGCCCGAGCCAATTTCCGAACGGCGGGGTGTGCGTGTGGCTGTGATGTAATAACTACATTGGATTCCGAGTCTGGCTCGGGCATTGGTCACCTCCTTGTCGAATGAACTCGGAACGAGGAAGCGTGCGCATCTTGAACGACGCCCGGCTTGACGGAGCAAGGCGGTATATGCGTAAATAGAAGGCAGCCCTCGTTACAAGGCGTTTGGTATATGGACGGCTAGCGCGTCATGGCTTTGACGCTGCGAAGTGACATTCCGCAGGTTGTGTCAGCTTGGAGGCGCTAGCTTTTCGTCCAGTCCTTATTATCTCTAACTGTCGCCGGGTTTCATACCCGGTTTGCTGATTTGACAACACCGATCGGCAGGCCGTGACCTCTGGGGGTGCGTCGTTGGTTCGTGCGCTTCCAGGCCCTGTGGAGCGCGGCTTCAAGCTGCCTGCACCACTCGTCCGCCTCATGGATGGCGTTGTTTTCTTCGTGCTTGCCAACAAGGCGCTTCCGGCTTCGTCTGGGCATAGGTCTCCTGTCTGTGCAATTATTCGAGTCTTTCTTTAACTGTGTTTGGTCACTTGTGGCCGCAGCGGAACATGAGGACGTAGACAAGCGCTACGCCGAGGAGCGGTACCGCGATAGCCACCAGTTCGGCGATGACGTCGAGCGCCAGCATGACGGCGAGCGAGAGCAGCGCGAGCCCGATCGCAAGGCCAACAAGGCGTCCGGCGAGCGGCGGACGCGGCCCGTCGCCTCCGGAGGGGAGGAGGAATTTCATGGCGTCTCCTCCACCCAGCTTCCGGGCCGGTGCCGCACCAGGCTCCGAAACAATGCCCGCGCTACGGCGCCTGGCTGGGCCTCGTGTGTCACGGACGTGACGGTGATGCGCTCATCGAACAAGCCAGGCGACGCAAGGCCGCCGAGCACCACGGCGTGGACGTCGCCGGGGAACGCCGCCAGTTCAAGGAGCGCCGCAGTGGGATCGGCGTCCAGGAGGGCGAAGTCCGACAGTACGACGAGCGTTGTCTCGTGGTTGGCGTACGACCGCGCCAACTCAGCGGCCTGACGGAGGCCCGGCAGCAGTTCGCTTGAGCCGTATACCTGGTGCGGGACACGGAGACCGCGCCCAAGCCGCTGCACGCCGAGACGAGTCAGCGGTGTCGGCGGGACATCGGCGTCGGTCGGGGTGTCGAAGTGGAGGACGGCTCCACGCTCGCGGCGCGAGGCGCGGCGGGCGACCACACCGAAGGCTTCGCGCATCTCGGCGTACCGGTTCGCCAGTGGATCTGCACCGCCGGTGGTGGTCACCGAGCCGGAGTTGTCGGCGAGCGCGATAACCAGCGTTGGCACCGGTGACGGCTCACCAGGGTCACCCAGGGCGAAGCCGATTTGGCGCTGAGGGGTGCCCGGAGGCGAGACCGAGGCCACGCCTCCGACCAGTGACGGCGCCAGCAGCGTGCTCGGTTGGAGCCGCGGCAGCCGCTTCACGAGCCCTCACCCCGCCGTGCCCGCCACCCGATAGGCCCGCACGTCTCGCCGACCGCGTAGCCGTGGCCGAGTACATGCGGATTCCGACGCTGCACCCGCCAGCCCAGCGACTCCACGCGCCTGGCGGCGGCGTTGCCGCGGTGAGCGGCTTCCCGCGTGAGCGAGTCCGCCGTCTCGTCGGACGTCGCCCTGGTGGTGAACACCGGCGAGGCGGCCAAGCTGAGGTAGTGCTTCTCGGCTTGGCGGACGCGCTTTGCCATAGATGCAAGGAGATCGGCTACCTCGTCGGCTGCCGCGTAGCCAAGCAGCCCCGACCCGATTGCGGTGGCGGCGGCCAAGAGGCCGAACGTCAGCCCGGCCACCGGGCCCTCGATACTGCTCCTGAGCGCGAAGATGCCCACGCCGATGAGCGCAACCACGAGCACCGACAAGAGCCCGATGAGCTTCACGATGGGCGTGCCGTCGTCGGTGGTGATGAACAAGCGGCGGTAGCGCTGCTCGTCCTCAGTGAGATCGTCCGGGTCGCGGCGGCGAGCCTTCGCCATTCGGATGTCGCGGAGTTCGGAGCCAATAAGCCCAGCGCACGCAGCGGCCACACCGGACGCAAGCGCTTGCCAGAACGCGATGAACACGATGTCGCCCAGCACAACCGCGGCTGACCAGACTCCGGCTGCGTCACCTGCAACTAAGAGGGGCCAACAGACGAGGTACCGCAGCTTTTCGCCCGGAGCCCGCCGAACGTACGGCCCGAGCACTTTGGCCGCGTCCTGGTAGGCCGCTTGGGTTTCCTTCAGCTCCGCAGCACGTTCGCCGAGCGCCAGCGCAAAGCCTTCAACGTGCTGGTCGACGCCGCGTGCCTTCGCCCGATGCGGCCGGGCGCTTCGTTCTCCTTCGGCTGACCAGCTGGCTTCCTGCTCGTCGGCCAGGGCCGCGTGCTCCAGCTCGGCGTACGTCGTGCCCACTGCGGAGGGACGAGCGAGGGCGCTGGCGTCAGCCAGCCGGGGAAGCGTGACGGCATCAGCTTCGCGTTTCCAGCTGTCCACGGGTTCGCCGCTTCCGCGCGGCGGCAACAGCTCGCTGGTCACGCGCGTCACCGGCCCGCTTCGGCGTAGTCCGACACCGAGGTGCACGTCGCGGCGGATGCCTTGGCGCAGAGCGCGTTGTAGTAGTGCACCAAACCTTCGACGATGGCTGAGGGCGGCGCGCCCTTGGCGATGCGGCCGAGCCCGGCCACGGTCACCGATGCCCCGGCGAGGTTGGGCATAGCTACCCGGTCGGCGAGCACCTTCGCCTCGTCTGCGGAGAGTGCCTTCGCGGCCAGGTCGACCGAGACATTTTGAAAGCCGTCCGTCAGGATGACGAGGTTGAGCGCGGAGTTGCCGCCGAGTTGCTGCTTCCACTCTGAGGCGAGGCGGTACTGGGCCGTGATGTCGCTGGCGCCCTGTGGAAGTGAGGCCATGGCCGATCTGTAGCCGGAACGCACGGTGTCCATGACGCCCTTTACCGTCTCGGGCACGCGGCGGAGGCGGGCGTTGTCCGTAGCTCCCAGCTGCTTGAGGTCGCCGTCGAACAGTACGGTCGTGGCGGCGCTCGATGCCGAGAAGACCAGCACTCGCAGGTGGCCAGAGCAGACGGCCGTGCGCGTGGCGATGGACTCGACGGCGGTGATGCGCTCCGCGGTGATGGCGTCGCTGGCGCTGGAGCCCGTGCCGTCGATCTCCACCAGGGAGGCGGGCGGCTTGGCCGGGTCGCAGGTGGTGAGGAGCTGCTGATTGGCGGTGAAGTCGGCGTGGGAGGAGGGGCCGTCGCCGCAGGCGGAGAGCAAGATTGCTGCGGTGAGCGTGGCGACCAGGGGAACGGTCGTGTGCCTGCGGCCGACGCAGCGTGCGAATACGTTGTTGACCTTCATATGTGTTCTCCTTCTCGTGAGGTGGAGAGAAGGAGCCGGGGCTAGCGAGCGCCAGCCCCGGCTCCTTACTAGGAACTACGAGGACTGGCCGCCCTGATCTCGGTGGCGCTTCGGCTTGTGCTTCTTGTTCTCCGCGCGACGCTTGCTGCGCTCGTGCTTGGCGTCGTCGGTGGTCGGCAGGATGGGCTCGTCGTTTCCGGCGCAGAGCGCCTTGGTGAGCTGCTCCAGTTCGCGCTCCTGGCCAGCGAGGTGGTCGCGTTCGCTTTTGCGAATAACCTTGGTGTAGCGGTTGCGTGGCATCAACTCTCTCCTTTCTCTTGTGGTGCGAGATTGCTCGAGACGCCTGTCGATATTTGGAATGCAAGTGCGGGGGCGTGGGGGATTTGGGCAGACTTGTCCTGTGGTACAAATTGCGATACGTAGGCGAGTGGCCCATGAAAGCGTCCGTATGAAGTGGCGACCTAGTCGCGATCTGTGTCTGCCGAAAAATGTCCGTTCGCTGTATCGAAAACCGTTCCAATGATTGTCTGTGCTGTTCGGGACGCGCCCGTGTGAGTACCTCATCTATTTAGGTACTGCATACGTACAGGAAAATTCGGTTAAGAAGCTTCCTTGCTATTGAGTCCTTGAGGAGCCCGGCATCATGTCGACTCTGTGTCCGGCCGTGCGGACAAGTACAACTAGACACCAGGCGGCACCAGAATCATGTCTAGTGGCCACTGGCCACCTTGTGGCCACCGCGTTGCGGCAGGTCAAAGCGGTAGTGGCCACTTGAGCGATGCTTTTGGGAACGATTGGCCAGAAATCGCTGTGATGTGTAGTTGCATCCGGTTCGCCGCAAGGCATGGGGGCGGACGCTGGTAGGTCAGCGTGGGTTGCGACTCACCGACCGCTGGACTTCCCCGGAGGGTCGCTCGTAGTGTCGCGTGGATCCGGGTAGCCGAAGAACTCCTCGAAGGTGATATCGAACAGCTTCGGGCGCGATGCGTTGTATCTGTCCATCTCTTCTATTTCCGTTTCTGTCGGATTGGCGGGATCGCGGGCGAAGCTCTCTATTGACTCCTCGTCGAGCAAGCTTGCATTCTTAATACCTTCGAACTCGCGAAGTTGCTCTGGCGTTGGATATTGTTGATGATTGGAGTCGATTTGCAGCTCTCGGTTTGCGCCTCCACTGGCTTTGGGCATTTTTTCGTTCATTGTGAATATCTCCTCTGCTTCAACTTATAACACTTCCGTAAACGCAAGTCGAGATGATTTAATGTACGATAAGATGAGCGACGGGCCAGTTTCGGGCGCGCTGGAAAGAGGTGGGATGGTTACTGAGATCGAGATCGAAAAACGAAAGTCTGAGTTGCGGCAGAGTTTGCGGGCACTTGCCGAACGTCAAGGAGTGCATAGGGAGGACTTGCTAGAAATTCTGGAAAGCAAAGCCCGGCCTCTGCGTCAGGTATGGCCCATGGGTGAGGTGTACGAAATTGGTACGGCGCGCAAAGTTGTCCGAGCGAATCTGGTGGCGGTCATCGAGCAACTTTCGCCCCGAAGTTCGCGCCAGCAGCTTGCCGCGCGTGAACGCGAAGCCCAGTACAGGTACGCACTTCTCGTAACTTTCAATCTGACCGAGATTGAAGATCTGAAATCGATGACCCTTGAGGAGCGCAGGAGGTGGTTGGCCGAGGCTGATCGTGGTATCCGTCGGATCGCTATCCGGACGAGCCGTCGGGATTTTGGAAATGCCCTCGATCAAATGGCAGAAATACTAACGTCTTCTACCTATTGGCCGCGTGAGGAGCGTGACGTAGATCCAGCGTCAAATCAGATGGCCACGTATGTGCCTGATACTGCGAGCCAGTCGGTATCTCTACGGCTATACGGTGGCGCAGATATCGTTCACCGGCCCGAGCTTGTACGTCAAATAAATGCGCTTGTCGAGCAAGGGGCGCGACTAATCGCATTAGTTGGCCTGCCTGGCATGGGGAAAACAGCCTTGGCTAAGGTGTTAGCGCCTGGTGCCCCGTTCATTCATTTTGAGGACGGCGAACCGTGGCGCGAGCATCTCAGTGCTGCTGTTTTGCGCCACCACCCTGAGGTGGGGCATGCCGGACTTGATTCGGCAGCCCTGCTGGCGGTCTTAATGCACGGTAGACGCGAGAATCCGTTTCTCGTCCTAGATAATCTGCAAAGCTCTGAAGAGCTGAACAAGCTAGTACCGCACGATGCAGCCGCAGTCGTAATTGCAACGTGTCGGCAATCGGGTGAAGGCGCTCCGCTCTGGTGTCATGAAATTCTCGTCGACGTTATGACGAAAGACGAAGCATCTCAATTCGCTCGTCAGCTTGTCCCGTCACTTTCTGTTGACGCTGTGACATCCGTTGTCAATACCCTTGGTAGGTACCCGCTGGCTATCGAGGTCGCTTGTAGCCTCGCAAGGTCATCTGGAGTGCCTATTCAGGAAATATGTGAAGATTTGATTGAAGGGGACTACGACCTTAAGGTGAAATCTCATGACACGCTACGTGCTGTACTTGCGCGCACGGTCGCAAGGTTGCGTCAAGAGAATTCATCGGTCGTGTATTTGCTGGCACATATTGCCTCGTGTGGGCATCTGGTGCGGTTTGGTGCGATCAAGGAGTTGCGCTTCTTTGTAGATGAGGTATTTGCCGGGGAAATAGGTGGGGCCAACTTTGCCGCAGGTCTCGAAGAGCTTCAACGACTTGCGCTTATAAAGTACGAAGAGGATCCAATTGTCGCAGACATGAGGGCCATTCCATCGTACAATCAACGTGCTGTTGATCTGATGAAGAATCTATACTACTTCAACATGCATTCACTAGTTGGCCGTCTTCTGCGCGATAGTTTGCGCGACGAAATTATTGCGATTAACTCTCTGATTTTTATGCGCGCATACGACCTTCTTGGAGAGATTGCCGACCTGGGGGAGCGCGATCCAGAAGCGCTGTGGAATGATATCGATCTAACGTCACGATTGAGCCAGTTGAGTGCGATGTTGCATGGAGTCGAAATTCCTCTTGAGGTGGATGTTTCTGAAGAGTATCAAGCGCTTGCTCAGGACTGGATTCCAGATCTCTTTCGGCTGGCCTTGGAGTATATGTACGAGGAGATATATGAGAGGCAGGAAGGGGACGAGCGCGATATTGTCATTATACGGGCTCACTGGTTGGCTGAGCACCTCAGTGCGAAGTATGCCGATCAGTTGGCGAAGGAGGCCGAGTACATCGACGGCTGGCCCTCGGATCCTCGGTACTCGACGAGGCATCAAGGTTAGATCGGACTGGTTTCCAGTTTGACGGTGTGTCGTCGTTTCAGCTTTGTTTAATGAGTTTATGTGACTTGGGAATGATATGCTGCACGGATGTTCCCCGACCTCCGCAAAACCCCGACTGACTCCATGGTCTCCCGCGTCAAGAAGGCATTGGATGCAGACGTCGACTCCCAGTCCGAAGTCCGCAAACGCCGCTCCCTCGGCTACGCCACTACCCGCGGAACCTGGGTGCGCATCGAAGTCAAAGACCTGGCGCGGATGAACGGCCAGGGCTGGGGCCTCGAAGATGCCGTCGTCCTTGAGGGCGTGGCCATGCCCGCCTGGCTGCAAGGCGTCTCCTGGATCGACCACGACCTCGGCGTCATGTGGCGCGCCGACGAAACCGAGCTCATCACGGACACGCCCATCAAGGCCGGGGGCACCCTGAAGCAGAACCCCAACCTGTCCGAGTCGTGGTGGGAGGCGTTCCGAGGCTCCATGCAAGCCCTCGCTGCCCACACGACGACCCGAACCGCCACCCCGCATCTCCACCCGGTCACCCAAGAACGGATCACCACCACCATCCACAAGCTGTTCCCAGCTGTGGATGCCACCGTCAGCGAGTGGCGAGCCGCCCACGCCGATCTCGCCTGGGCCAACCTGACGGCTCCAAGCTGCTACTTCTTCGACTGGGAAGATTGGGGCATTGCACCCCGCGGCTGGGACGCCGCCAACCTATGGGCCTCGTCCTTCGCCGTGCCCGAGCTGGCCGAGCGCGTCTTCGAGGAGCTGCAAGGCGACTTGAACAGCCGGACGGGCAAGCTCGCGCAGCTCTACCACTGCGCCGAGATTCTGAGCTACCCGCCCGGCTACGCCGACGAGCTCGTGCCGCTGGCTCGTGAGAACGCCGACCGGCTGCTCAGCGACCTTCGCTCGTGACCATGTCCTCGTAGCCAGCGGCCAGCTCCGGCGTCACTGCGGCGCAAATGCCCTCTTCGACCAAGACCTCGGCGAGCATCGCCGCGTCGACGCCGGTCTCGGCCGCTACCTCCGGGATGACCACCGGCCTCCCGCTGAGCAGCAGCTGGAGCGCCGGAAGTGCGGCCTTGCCGAACTCGATCCGCCGGGCGGCTGCCGCGAGCACCACCGTGTCGTCCAACTCTTCGAGGTGCGGGGCGAACTCCGTCACGCAGACCACCGCCGTGAGCGAACCGAACACCCCGTGCGTGGCGATGTGCCTGCTCGGCGGAATCTCCCGTTCGCGGGCGGCCAGGAAGTCGTCGATGCTCGTCGTCGCGGACAGCTTCACCGCACCGTCGGTAAGAGCGAACTGCTGTTCACCGCGGAAGCGCACCGAGTCCCAGCGGGCGAGGTCGTGCCGGAACACTTCGCTGCGCCGCGACTGGTCGGCCAGCCAGGTGAAGTAATCCACGCCGGTGCGCTGGGGGAAGCCGAACGTCAGGTGCAAGCTGAACCCATCGCCTCGGTCTTCCCGCGTGGCCTGGTGCCAGTAGCCACGTGGAATGTGCATGACGTCGCCGGGTTGCATGGTGCCCTTCCAGACGATCTCCTCCGGCGGCTCCACGTTCGGCCCGGCGTCGCGGTACATCGGCGCCGGGCGCGTAAGACCCCGGACTTCCCATGACTTCTGCCCGGCCACCTGCACGATGAGCACGTCGTGGTCGTCCCAGTGCAGGTTGAACCCGGCCGCATCCCCGGTGGTGAGGTAGGTGTTGACCTGCACCAGCTCGTGCGTCCACCACTGGAGAGCCCGGCAGGCGACTTCGAGCGTCGGGTCGTAGATGTTGACCCCGTCGAGCACCAGCGTGGCGCCCTCCTGGATGAGCCGTCCCAGCCGCTCCATGTCGACCATCGGGACGCCCTCGGAGCGTCGGACGGGCCTCGTCGAGATGAAGGCGTTCGGGTGCAGGTCGCGGCCACCTTGCAAGATGCGCAGGCGGGAGGCCGCGAGGCTCCTGCGCATGATGATGTCCAGCAACTTCTCGGGCGTGAGCAGCTTGGAGCCGAAGTCCGGGTCGGGTAGCGCGCCGCGGGCGAACTCTCGACCGAGGAGTCCCGGCCCCATCCAGCCCAGAGCGTCCTCGATGCCGCGAACCAACGGGTGATCCAACACGTGGGTGTCCTCATCTCTTCATGACAGAAGGGGCTCCGCGGTGTAGCCAGGTGCGGAGCCCCTTCTGCTTCGGGTGGGTGTACATGAAGGAGCGGTCTTACGGCTTACGGATCACGGGTCTCACCCGAGTCACCGACAGCGCCGTCCGACGCCTGCAGCTCCGTGCGGTTCTGGACGATCGGGGTGCGCTCGACCTGCACCACCAGTCCCAGTTCGGACTCATCCACGTGAATCACCTCCTCTCGTAGGTGTGCGTGATCGACCCCTCCAAAGGCGAAGGGGTTGGCTTGAGGGTTGGGCGCAACTCCGGCGGAGCCGGAAGCCGTTGTCCCGGCGGCAGGAGCAGCGCCCCCGCGATATCGCCGAGACGACCGCTGACGCGCACCAAGGCTGCGGGCGGCGCGAACGGCGCGTCGCTGCTAAAGGTGTTCTGTACTCGTGCGTGTGCGGCGTGGTACAGCTCCTGGCCGCCCGGCCACACCTGGACGACGTCGACCACGCCGCCCGGAACGACGCGGTGAAGATGCAGCCCGCTGAAGACGCCGTCGCCGTCGAGCAGCGGCAAAGCAGCGAAGCGCGCTTCATGCAGCAGTTGCCGCACGAGGTCGTCCTCGAACATGGGCGCTACCACCACACCGACGTGTCGTCCGTGTGCTGGCTCATGACCACGATCTGCGCCTGAGTCTGCGAGATCCGGAGCGCCAGCACCATGAGCGCCTGCTTCGAGCGGGACAAGTGGTCTTCGCTGGGTACGACGAAGCCGAACGTCTCTGGCATGGCGAGCACGTCGAGGAGGCCACCAAGGCCAGGCCGCTGCACCGTGTCGCCAAGCGGCCCTCGGTCAACGAACACATTGGCGAGCAGGAGGCCACGAGTGCGGCAAAAGTGCCGGATCTCCCGCTGCCAGGCCACGATCTCCAACTCGTCCGGCTGCTCGGCCAGCAAGTAGCCGTAGACGACCTTGGACGACTCCACCTGGAGGACGGGCTTCTCGTTCTTGGCGGGCAGCATGGCTCTAGAACCCCTCCCTCAGCCGGTACGCACGGCGCACGTGGTCGCAGGGCCACACCACGCGGCACCGCGGGCAGGTGCCCTCGACATCGACGTGCAGCAGGAAGGCGATCACCGTCAGGTAGTAGAGGGTGGCCGGTTCTGGAACGTCCGCCGTGGACACGGCGCTCTCGCCGAGGATGTCCTTGCCCTGCAGAGGGATCACTGCCGCCAAGTCGGTCATGGGGATCGCCACCTGCTCCTGCTCGGCGTTTGGTCGTGGTGGGCGGCACCCAGCG
Organism: Actinosynnema sp. CS-041913; assembly: GCF_050942485.1. Lineage (NCBI taxonomy): Bacteria > Bacillati > Actinomycetota > Actinomycetes > Pseudonocardiales > Pseudonocardiaceae > Actinosynnema > Actinosynnema sp. CS-041913. Next base: position 1,139,100 of record NZ_CP192037.1, read on the forward strand.
CCGGGGAGCAGGCCGGATCGGCAGAAGTGGGAGAGAAGCGTGCCGATACCGACCTGTCGGGGTGTCACCCGGCGCCGGATGCCTTGCCGTCGACTATGTCGAGGAACGGGAGGCGGTAGAAGCGACAGGCGTTCAGAGTGATCACGAACGCGCGGGTGGGGTAGGACAGGGCGTCATAGGACGCAGTGGTCAAGCGCTTGCACCGGGCGGCGTGTACCCGCGCGGTCTGGCGGCGCAACACGATCAAGGGAGGCCGACTTCGTCGGCCCAAACTGATGTGTCGTCAATCGACTAGCATGCTGAACTCGTGACGGAGACAGCTCAGCACGAGCAGCCGCTTGTCCTCGGCCTTGAAGCCTGGACGAGTACTGATGTGAAGATCCGGGTCAATCGGCATCACGGTCGCGACATGATCATGTTGCTGAAAGACGAGGGGGTTAAGGCCAGCTACGGCGCTGAGTTCTCGAACGGACCTGCGTACGAACTCGTTGTTGCAGCGATCTCGAACGAAGCCTTCTGGGTCTCGTTGGGCGGAGCCGTGACGGCGTGGCTCAAGCTGCGCCCTGGGCGCAGAATCCGGATCAAGACTAGAGATCTGGATCTGACGGCCGACCGCTACTCCGTCGATGACGTCGTGAAGATCATCGAGTCGGTTCACAAGCACCACGACGAAGTCTCTGAGCGTGACGCTGACACTATGCGTCGTCTTGACGAGGGCAAGGAAACCTCAGGCTGACAGCATTGCACCGCTGGTGAAGGGTGCCTTCGTCGTGCCCCTACAGCTCCACTCCGAGCCGATCCGCCAGCTGCAACAGCGGCGTCTGCTTCCGCCGAGCCCGCTCGGCTAGTTCCTGCACCGTCTGCCGGCTCAGGGTGTGGTAGCGCATCCACTCAGGCGCGATCTGTTCTGCGGCAAGGAGTTGCGCTGTTGCCGCTTCGTCCTGGTCGAGTTCGCTGTGTGCAATCGCCACATCGAGCAGATGTCGCGCCCGCCACGTCGGCGACACCCAGCCGTTCGTCGGTACGGTCTTCACCAACTCCAGCGCGTGCTCGAACCGTTCGCTCTCGACAGCCGCGTTCACCGCGGCGATGCCGGCGTTCGTCGGCCCGAACGGCGTGGCGTAGATGTTGTAGTCCTTGCCCACCCGGGCGGCAGCTGCCCGCGCCAGGCTCATGTGTTCCTCGGAGCGGTCGACCTGCTTGTTCCGTACCGCCGCGCTGGCCGCCCGGAGCATGAGGATGCCCCACACCGCCAGACTCTCCGCCGAGCCCCGCACGAAGTCCGGCTCCAGCTGCTCCGCCTTGCGCAGCGCAGCCGTCTCGGCGTCGTCCAAGCGCCCCTGCTTGAAGAAGACCCACGACAAGGCCGAGACGTTCATCGCCTGGAGCAGTTCGTTGCCCGACTTTTCCGCTGCTTCCTGGGCGCGGATGAGGCCGATGTAGCCGATGTCCGGCTTCCCCAGCGCCGTCAGCATGGTCGAGGCGATCTGGATGACCTCGGAGAGCAGGCCGAAGGCGGCCACCTGGTCGTCGCCACGTAGCTCCCGAACCGCGGCACGCGCTTCCGCCATGAGCCCGGGCAGCATCACACCCAGCTCAGCGAACGAGCCGTGCTGGCGGATCGACTCGGCGTGAGCGAGCGCCATGCGTAGTCCGTCGACCGTGGGCGGCTCGTCGTTGAAGACCTCTTCATCGGCGAGTCCCGGGAAGTACCCGAGCGACGTCAGCTCGTCGCGGATGGCCAGGATGCCGACTGCTTCTTCATCCACCTGCGGCGCGATGGTGCTCGTCTGGCCGAGGAGCTGCGGCACGTCCTTGTCCACGGCGCGGGCGATGCGCGTCAGCGAGCTCATGCTGGCCGTGTGCCGGACGCCTTGCTCCAGCTTGCGGATGAGGTCGACGCTGACCTCGGCCTTCTCGGCAAGTTGCTCCTGGGTGAACTGGCGTCGCGTCCGGGCACGCTTGATGCGCTCGCCGAGGGTCAGGTCGTCGCTCATGGCTGGGCACCTCCCTGCCAGGGGTGAAGCCGGATCACTGCCCAGAATACGCAGGTCAGGCGGGTTGGCGAATGGGTGACGAAGCGGTAGGACAGGCTGTCCTAGGAGCCGAACCGTTCGGGTGATTCACCTCGAAACCGCTGCCCCACTGCCTAACCGTCCAGCCACGCTGGTGGGCACCTTCACCGTACTCGGGAGCCTTCCACCGTGGCCAAGACTCGCTCCACCGGTCTCTTACCCATCCTCGTCGTCGGGGCCGTCGTCATCCTCTTTGGCCCTCAACTCCTCGACACGGTGCAAGACGCCGTCACCGACTTGGGCAGTGCACCGGCCGAGAGCTACGAGGTAGCGCCCGCCATCAAGCCGCGCACCGACAAGTGCACCGCGGAGCAGCTCCTGAAGGACAGGCAGTGCGACGACCTCAAGGTCGTGCTGCTCAGCGCTGTGAAGATGCCCTACATCACGCGCAACATCCAGCTCGCCTGGAGTGAGGGCAAGCCTGCCCTCCTCCACAAGGACGCCCCTGGTACCGACCAGACCAAGCGCAGCACCGTTTGCGGCACTGGCGTCTTCACCAAGACCTTCGCCGATGGCAGTTGTGACGAGTACGCCTTCGCCTCCAGCGTCGAGGGCGGCCAGTGGGCCAACGTCCGTACCGAAGAAGTGCCGCTCCGGGAGCAGAACTGTCAGGGTGGCACGCTGCGCCAGGAGTACCGTCGTGCCAGCATCCAGCAGGGCGATGCCTTCATCGTCGTCATCACCAACCCCGAGAGCATCGCCACCAGCGCCTACGCCGGAAGCGACACCGCCGAGGACCAGTCATGCACCAGTTGATCGAGGCCTACGACTGGATCGAGCACCAGGACGTCGTGCTCACCTTCGCTGTCATCCAACGCTCCACGACCCAGGAAGTCGTGCGCGTCTACGGCGGTGACCCGGTCCAGAGTCAGCTCATGACCACCATCGAGGCCGAAGACGCCGCCCTCGATGACCCCGGCTTCTTCTACATCCAGGTATTCGAGCACCAGGAGCACGTCATCGCCCTGGAGAACAACGGCTGGAGCGGCACCATCCCCGAGATCGCCCGGCGCGTCTCCGCGGACGGCGCCACCTTCTTCAGCGTGCACTGGAACGTCAATGGCTTGTTCCGCATCACCGGGGCCGAGGACGGCACAGTGACCGCGTCCTTCGACCCCATGCGCGTCGACGCCGACGACCCTGGCGATCTTGTGCCGAGCTGGGCGACGAACGTGCCCTTCGAGGTGGGCAAGTTGCGGGCAACGTCGCTGGCGGTCGCCGAGCAGCAGACCGGCATGGCGTTCGACCAGGCCTGGCTCGCGACGAAGCTGCCGACGTACCGCGCCCCGGAGCCGGATGAGCAGTCCGCTGGCAGGAATTTTTAGTTCACAGCCTTGAGCGTCCGATGCCTCTTCGTCGTGAATTCGTTGATAAATTGACTCCGCGGCATGCCGAGCACTTTGGCCAACTCGTCGGGTGTGTACTCATGTTCATCGAGATGTACTTGAACGATGTCCGTCAGTACGGTCGGATCTTCCCTCGGGACTGGCAGAGGCTCAATAGGGAGATAGCCGAGCTTGTTCATATAGGCATGAAGGCTCCGGCAGCGTCCCGGTGAAATGATCCCCAAGTGCTCGGCGCGAAGAATCAACGATTGCATCGAGACTTTCCAGTACGGCTTGAGCGCTGCCGCTTTCTTGAGGTCGATGCTCCGTAGGTCACCTGCTACATCGGTCGCGGGCATCAAGAACTCTCCCGCGAACCGATCCGCCTCGCGCTCGGCTTCTTCCCGCGGAGGCTCGCCTTCATGCATTACCATGTGTCCAAGCTCATGTGCCAGTACGAATCGCTGCTGCTCAGGCGTAAGAGTCGAGTTGACAACGAACAGTGGCGGCGAGCCTGGGTGCCAGACGCTGATGGCATTGATCCGGTGCGTCTCGAAGTCGTGCCGCACGATGACGCCACCAGCATTCTCGATGGCGTTGACAACGTTTCCTACGGGGCCAATAGGGAGGCGCCAGGCGGCACGAAGCCGCCTGGCAACTTCCTCCGGCCCTCCTGCTCCGTCCGGGTCAAGATGGGGAATGGTCATCGAAGCATCGACCTCGACGCCTTGCGACAGGCGCTGGACACGCATACGCAAAAAGTTGACCTGTGCCTGGATGCGGCGCAAGGTCTTCTGGCTCAAGCTCTGCTGCTTACGGTGGAAGAAGCTGGCGCTACCGAACCCGTAGACGTCATCAGGCCAACTCAGGAGGTCGGTCGTGACACCGAGACGCTCGGCAACACGCTTGAGTTCGTCCTCAGTTAGAGGACGGGTGCCGTTCTCAGCCTTGCTGATGCTCGACTGAGCAATGCCGCACGCGTCCCCCAACTCCTTCTGAGTGAGTCCCTGCGCATCCCGTGCTGCGGTGAGCATGCGCGGGTTCATGTCACTCCCCTTCTGTGGCTTTCTTGCGCCGGGTGCTGCGCACGCGAGGCTTCGAGACGGTCGGATCCGCGACGTCGGTCACGTGGACAGTCGCAGTGTGCTCGGCGGCTTCGGTAAAAATCTCGATGGGCGGCCAGAAGTGCTGACCTTCAACCAAACAGGTGATGGCAACCTTCTCGATGCCAGCCTCCAGCTCGTTGAGCAGGTAGCCCGCCACCAGGTGAGTGATCGGCTGAAGCTCGTCCTCAGAGAGTTCGAGGTGATGAGCATCGAAGGCTGCGGTCTGCTGGTTCCAGTTGCCCGACGTCTTCAGCGCCTTGCCGCTGAACTTCTTGAAGCGGATGACGACCCGGTCGCGGATGCGAACCACGAGGAGCCCCCGCGACTCCTTGATCTGCACGCCAGGCTTGCCGAGGAGCCGCCGCTTCACCTCTGCCCTGATGAAGTCGTGCAACACGCGAGCCCGTGCGTGCGCCGTGAGATCGGCAGGGGAGCCCTTCACTTGGGGCAGCCAGTCGCGCCAGCGTTCCCACGCGCTTTGGAAGCACTCGTTGAGCACGGAGACGTGGTTCGACAGCGTCTCCTCGCACTGGGTGCGCGTCAGCAAGCTCGGCTCTGTCACGAGCGCATCTTGGCAGGTTGCAGAACCCCTGTCAATTATTCAGCTAGTGATTCGGAACGATCACCTAGGAGGCCGTCTTCGCTGTTCAGCGCGTCGGAGTCCACCCCGTTGGGCGATGTGAGTTGCGGTCATGTTCACTCATCAGTGGTGTCAAGCTCTTGGTTCAACCGCAGTACAACCACTGCCAGCGTTGTCCCCAGCGCCTGTGCTACCCGCCGCAGTTCGATGACGTCCAACCGCCGCTCGCCCGACTCGTACTTGCTCACGAACGACTGCGGTTCGTCCAGGCGCTTCGCCACCTCGACCTGCGTCAGTCCCGCCTCCAAGCGCATCTGCCTGAGGAGCGCTCGGAAGCGGCGGTACTCCTCGGCCGTGATGCCCTTGTCCACCGGGATAGGGCACTTCGCCGCTTGTCAATATCCCAAAATCGGATATCGTGGCCGTGTCCTCGGCTGCTAGAGATCAACAGCGGCCTCCGCAGTGACCTACGAGGGGGTGAGTCATGCGCATCGTGATCAGCGGTGGCGGCGGCGGCATCTGAGCCGGCTGCCCATGAAGGCACAACGACGGCCCTGGGTGTCTGTAGCACCCAGGGCCGTCGTCTACGTATTCAACACTAAGACAAAACTTGGTACAATAAGGCTGCATGGCCACGTCGTTCCGTCAGCTGTACAAGACCAAAGCCCAGCTCGTCGCTGTGCTCCTTGCTGCTGGCGGCCTCGTGACCCTGATCTTCGCCAAGTGGCCGCCGCTGGCTGATCTCCTAGCGGCACTGCCCATCCCATCCCGCTGGCCGAGCTTGGCTCGGGGCTCTTCGGGATTGGTGTCGTGGTCTTCTTCTTCGAGCTGCTGGATCGAGAGCTCGGCGAGCAGCACACCAAGGAAGGACTCCGCGAAGCCGTCCGCGCTGAAGCACCCGCCATCCGGGATGCCGTCCTCGACGCCTTGGCCTTCGACCCCAAAACCTTGGAGGGCGTCGCCTCCGACGATCACCTTGACAGGGTGGCCACCAACGCCATCGCCTTGCGGCTCAAGGACAACGCTCTCGCGAACGACCTCTACGCCGACCTCCGTGACCAAGTCATCCACGCGCCCGAACGGTGGCACGACGTCGATGCCACGGTTGCCCTGTACCCGTGGAACGGACGACCAACAACCGCGAACGACTCGATGTTCGTTGCGACCGTTCGCTGGGAGTACAAGGTGCGGCCAGCCACCAGCACGATGCGCTTTTCCTGCGTCTCTGACCCCGCCGAGTACCGCAAACTGCTGCGCGACCAGGCCGTCACGTCCGTGTGGCACTTCGACCCGTCGAGCGGTCTGGATGCCGCCAACCCGGAAGTCTTCGAGCTCACCAGCGTCACGGTCAACGGCAAGCCGAGGAAGGTACGTCGGACTGAGCGCACCGGCGCCCAGCTCTACACCGTCGACCTGGGCAGCGCGGCCCACGGCAGCGGGGAGATCACGGTGGCCTACACCTACCGCGCGCTCGTCCTCCGCCACGGACACCTGCTGTACCTCGACTTGCCGAGGCCAACCAAGGGCTTCCATGTCCAGCTCGACTACGGCCAGGCGGGCATCCGGCGGATGAACACGCTGGACTTCTTTGCAAGCAGCCAGGTCTCCCGTGTCGAGCACTCCGAGCGCAGCGACGAGCCAAAGACGGTGAACATCGGCTTCGACGGCTGGATGCTGCCGCGGGCCGGGGTGGCGTTCGTGTGGGTGCTGGAGGAAGAGTTCATGCAACTCCGCACTAACTTGTAGGTTCGTACTGCAAAATTCGCAGCTCGATGTGTAGACCGTTCACCTTCATGAATCAGGTGAACCCGCTGGATAAGCGGAGTCCTTCCAGTCATGGAGGTGAGCGTTGTGCGCAATCGATCGAGATTGAGCGACAAGGCGTTCTGGCTCGGTACTGTGCTCATGCTCGCTGGCATTGTGCTTGTATGCATTGCTGGCGACGGGCTGATCGAAGGATGGCCGGTAGATGAGGTCGTATGGTTTGCTGGCGGGGCGATCACGCTGATCGTCCTCAGTCTCTTCGTGATGCTCGCGGCTAGTCTGTTGGCAATCTCTCAGCTTGAGACTACCGTGCTGGAGCTCATGTCGGAAAAGCGAGAAGCCGCCACTGACTAAGGTAATGGTTGATCAACGGACGACTGTGGCATGACACCTAAGGCCGGGCCTCTGCGCCCGGCCTTTCAAATTGCCACCGCTGATCGACGTCTCGCTGGTAGCGTGATGTGTCGGCAAGTACTCCTGTAGATGAGATGAGTCGAGTTGATGTCAGCAGTGGTCTGGCTAAGCGTTAGCCTGGCGGTGGTCACACTTGTCGTGGTCTGGATGCTGAAAGATCGGTCACGACGTCAGTCCGAGATCGCGAAACTCTCCGACCCAAAAGACCGCATCGCAGCAATAGATGCCGGTCGTACGTATAGTGTTGGCATTCTCGGTGGGGTAGCGCTTCTCGCGGCGCTTGTCCCCACCGGCATTGGAACGCACCTCAGCCGTCAGGCGCTTGAGGTTAGTAATGATACGTTGAAGGTTACGCAGGATACATTCAACAACTCGCTTAAGCAGCAGGCGATCGATCGATACGCCAAGGCTGTCGAGAATTTGGGTTCGGAAAGCGAAACGACTCGGGTGGGCGCACTCTACTCGTTGCGTGCACTTCTTGGAGACCTCGACCATCATCAGGCCGTCGTTGACCTCCTGGCCGCGTTCGTTCGACAACACGCCAAGGCACTCGCCGCGACGACGCAAGCAAGCGCTCCGGCTTCGTGCACTGATACGCCGCCTTTCGAGCCGTCGCTACCCGTCCAAGTGGCGATGGAGCTGCTCGCCAAGCGCGACTCCCGGAACGAAGAACGGCGACTCGATCTCCGTGGAGCGTACCTGGCCGGGCTGAAGCTCGACCCTGGCGCGAATTTTGAGGGCGCGCTCTTGGATGAAGCTAATTTTGCGTATGCGCAGTTGTGGGACGTTAACCTTAAGGTGGCAAGCCTGGATCACGCCGACCTCTCCTACGCGTGCCTTCGCAACGGTGAGTTCCGTGGCTCCCATACCTACTACGCAAATTTTGAGCACTCACTACTCGACAACGCCGAAGCTCATACTGACTTCAAGTGTGCGCGTATGCGCGGCGCTCAGATGAGCGAGGCAAAGCTTGACGGCATGATTGTGCGTGGCGCTCATATGCAGGACGTCAACCTGGACAAAGCAGATTTTCGACGCGGTGCGCTCGATCGCGTAGATGTCACCGGTGCAACCTTCAACGGAACGCACCTTGAAGGTGCCGATCTTGAGTTCACGATCGGACTTGTGGAGGGACAGCTTACGGCCGCCCATACAGATGCATCGACGCAGATGCCGATGAAAATCGATGTGCGGCCACCAGTGGATTGTAAATAGTAGGTGGCACAATTTGCGTTTGCATCCGGCCAGGTTGCCGCCTCGCGCTTACGTGCTCGTCGCCACGGGTTAGTGCGGCCACGAAGTAGGTAGTCTAAAGCATGCTCGTCACGGGAAAATAACAGTCGCCCGTTTCATTGGCATGACGCTTCTTCCGCTTGAGCAGGTCGTCGAGACGTACACGGCCGTCGAGGACCGCCATGAGGTCGGGCCCATCGAGCGTGATGAATGGCGTCTGGTACTTGTAGGTGTCAAGCGCCTCTTGACTGAACCCGCTGAAGCTCACGTACAGACCGAGCGCGTTCTTACCTTTGCGATGAACCTTGCTGGCGAAGACGTCGAGATGACCGCGGCCGATCGCCTTCTTCCACCAGCGCGCTTCGAGAATGTAGTCGTCAGTGTCGAAGCTGAACGCTCCGTCGATCTGTTCGTTCTCCAGGGAGTATGCAGCTCGCGGTTCCAGATCGAACAGGCCGAAGAGTCCGTTGAGAAACTTCTCGAACTGAATGCCTCGTTCTTGCGGTGTTCCCGTGGCCTTGTGCATCTCAAGGAACTGATCCCTAAGCTTGCCGAGCGACTCCGAAAATGCTCGATTTCTGCTCGCCTCCGCTGCAGCCTTGGCCATCGCAGCAGCAGCGCGTTCATTGGCCTCCGCAATCTCCTGGTGGCGCCTTGTCCACCTGCGTAGTTCTGCGACCGCGTCCGTTGCCTTTGCGACTAGGGCGTCCCTGTCGACCTGAGCGTTAAGGTTTGGAAAGCTGTCCATACTCGCGACTCGTAGCATCAGGGAGATCGCGAAACTTTGGTACTTGCTCTCGTTGGCCATGAGTCGATCGATCAACTCGCCAGCAGTTTCACGCTTAGTCGTAGGGCCCGTTAGATCCAGTCCTGCCAGAAGTTCCGGGTAATCCTTCAAGTGGCCACGGAGATAACGTGCCCAGGGCAGCTTGTTCCAGTAGATGACGGCGAGGGCGTCGGCGAGTGCGTTGTAGGCATTCGGGTCGATCTTCTTTTTTGTGTTCTGCACATTCACCGGCGCGTCCCTTGCTCATTCACTATTACGCACAAGCATGGTTCTGCTTCGCGCCCCGACGCTGAGCAGTACTGCAATAGTATACAACGCGGTTCAAGCTGTGTTGCCAAGTGACGGTGATGCGTTCGTCCTGCAACTCATTCTCCGTACTTTTGACGAAGTGCGGCCTGTACGTGTGGAAGCTCGGCTTCAAGATCTGCAAATATCCGATCGTAGGTCTTTAGTAGTGCGTCAGAACTTCTCCCGAAGTAGCGAGCAAAATTGTGTCCAGCTGTAGTGACGACACCTGCGATGTTAGAAACCAGATGGAAGTGGCGATCCTCATGGTTATTAAAGGCATAACGCAGGGCGGGCTTTGTGTCATCGACGCGAAGCCGCCCCCAGTCGGCGAAGGCCCATGCCACATGATGCGCCAAGCCGCTCCACTCGTGGTAAAGGACCCGCCCAGCTTTAGGTGCAAGCTCGTCTATGGCTGCTTGGTGCGAGTAGTATCGGGCCTTGCCCTCGATCTCAATACCCAGTCGTCGACCGGAATTGCGGACGCGCAACCCGCTCGCTTCGATCTTCTCCCGCCAGAAGTTTAGAGTATCTTTGGGTGGAGGGTTCGGCCCGGCCTGTTCTTCGCTATGTGACCATAGAAGTATCCGCGCTCCTCGTCGAAGACGCTCCTCAATGTCAATACGTGGGTTGGTAAACCAACCGGTCAGAGCACATCCTTCAAGAATGGCACGACCTGCCGTGAAACTAGCAACGCCGGGCCACCTGTCGGCAGGCCATCCCTTCCGAGAACGGGCTGCTGGCTCGTAGCTCAGTGCGAGCGCACGCAGGTGGTCAAGGACACTGTCGATCGCAAAGACCGTCGCGAATTGCGCCCCTCTCAACACATACTCCTCAGCTTCCGAACGTGAAGCCGCTGCCGAGTACGGTGCTGATTCGTCATGAGTGCTGTCGTCCGTGCGAAGCGCCGTCCAGGAATCCCGGAGTTCAATACAAGCGCGGTACAGAGGTGTTGCGGACGATAGCGGGTTGACTTCAGGAGTGTCGGTGCCCATATCGGTCATAGTTTCTGCTTATTCGTGGGAAGGCAGTGATGCGGGATACTAGATCATAGACTAGGGGCAGAGGGCTGGTCGCTATCGACATACAACAATCTCATGATCACAAGTTGAGGCTGGCAACACCGAGTGATGTTGCTTTGATGCCGAGCCCACGCTTCTCAACGTGAAGAGCGAGTTGACCGAGCACCATCTGGCCCTATTACTTCACCGGCGTCAGGATGGAAGTTATGGGCCAGTACTCATATGTTGTACAATGAGAATTATGCGCTTTACCCTCACTTATTCGGGTCGTCTTCCTAGCAGCAGCAACGCCGGGGTGAAGCATCGAATCAGACTCGACCTCCATCCACAGCTTAAAGAGCTTTGGAATACGCATCCAGCGCTCGCGGAAAAGCAGGACTGGATCACGCCGCCCAACGTTCCGGTCTTGAGAGAGGAGGAGCGCGGCGTACTGCTCAAAGAGGTTGGCGGAAACTACTTTGCGACCCTGGTCAACCCATACCTACGACTCTATACGGAGCTGGACATCTTAGTGCTTCGCCCCGAAAATCCAGGTGCGCTTATTACGCATTCGGGCGACATTGATAATCAACTTAAGACGCTCTTCGATGCACTCAGGCGTCCCGTAGACACGAGTGAAGTTCCGAAAGCTTGGTCTTCGTTGGCAGATGAGAGCCCTCTGCACTGCCTGCTCGACGATGACAAGCTCATCACGCGTGTTTCCGTAGAGACTGATCGACTCCTTCATCCGGGCGCGGATCCGAAGGATGTGCAAGTGACGATTAGGGTTGCCGTTAAGGGCTTCACGGCGGCCTGGGGGAACCTTGGCCTGATCGGATAGGATGCCCAACATGAGCGACACACCCATACGGCCACTCAAGAAAAACGACTACCTCATCACGAGTCTAACGATCGTCGACGTCGAGGGAAGGCCCATCTCGAAACCTTTCCTGTTGCAGGAGGGTGAGAACGTGTTCAGATGTATCGCCGAGTACGTCGATGGCTCAACCGCATCCTATGAACCTTACTGGACGTGCCCTTTGCGTCTTAAGGCCGGTGGCGTTAACTCCTGGGCTGTCTATGGGCGAGGACGAAGGTCGAGTATCGCAGTCCGTGCCTCGGCTCGCCATGAGCGCTACAGTGAGATTGCTTGCTGGGTATCTCCACCTGACGAAGGTCGACGTGGTGAACGGATTTCGAGCTCCACGAGCTTTGACTACTCGGCCATAGACCGCGTGTCAAACAACGAGCAGTGATTCTAACTGCTGTGTTGCACGCCGCTGCTTCCGCAGGTGCTTCTATGCGTGTTACGGGTACCACTTATACCGAGCGCTGGATGCTGCGTCTCACTCCGCTTCCATCCGCACAAGATTAGCTTTGGTGACGGCTACGGTCTGCTGGTTGCCTCGTCTGCTCGCGGTTGCCGTTGGTAGTGCCCGAATCGCCACGATATAGATCGTGACACCCGAAGCATGAAGCCGGGGCGGCCACATCGCAGTTGGCTCATCCGACTCGAACTGGAGGTTGTCGTCGCTCAGGTTGACGACGACAAGGTGTCCAGTGGTCTTGCCGTGGTCATGGGCGTACTGAACAGCCTGGTTGAACCCCTTGCGAAGGTAGGTGACGCCGTAGTTGGAGCCGTTGTAAAGCTTCATCTCCACGACCAAGGCGTCGTCGCTGTCGAGGTTCGCTACGACATCGGCCTCCCCGGATGCGGTGCGTGGCTTTGAGATCACGTGTTCGATCCCTTGATCAAACAGGAACTTCTGCATGTAGTGGTCGTAGATCGCTTCGCCGCGTGCAGTATCCGCTGAGTAGGCCGCGTGCAGTTCGTCAATATCGAACCGCTCAATGCGTTGGCGTAGCCGATCAAGCTGGTACAGGGCGGTGCTCTCAGTCCCGAGCTTGTCTTCGAGGTACTCGATGAACGGCTCGAAGACCTGCTCGGCGATCGCGCGCGTCATGGCTTCGGACTGGCTCTCAAATGTGAAGAAGTCTGCCACCTGTAGCCAGTCCCAATCCTCATCTCCAGAGGTGAGCTGGTTGATAAGGTACCAAAGTACCTTGAATTTCTTTTCCTCGGTGTCCGGCCAATCTTGGTTGTGGCGTGAAAAATTCTGGTCTACCCATTCGCTTGCGCGGAATTCGGGGTCATCCTGACCGGCGTAGTCGATGATCGCCTTGAGTGTGGGAACCGCTATGATGAAGTCTCTCAATAGGCGCATTTGTGAGTTGTAGCCGCGAAATTCTGTCTTGTAGAGTCGCTTGAATCGCTCACGCAGGCGCACCTGGAGATCGCGTTCATACTTCACTAGAAGAACCTCCTGAGCTCGCGCATCGATTCGTCAACGGATTGGAGGGCGCCGAAGAGCGAGCCGTCGTCAACGAAGTGGATCTGTACTCGGCAGCACGGGCACAGCCGGAACGTTTGCACCCTGATATCAAGCAGTTGTATCTCGAACTCGTAGCCGCACCCAGGGCAGGGGATGTCGATGAGTTCTTGAAGCATCGCGAGCGACAGCGCCTGGGGCATCCAACCTCCCGGTGTTGGAGGGGGAGCATGGTAACTCCGCCCGCCGTGCGCAACGCTGCGACACGGCGGGCGGTCAGGTCAATACTCCAGCCGCAAGCATGCCTCCTTCGATGCCGCCAGCAGTCGAGCGATCAAGGAGGCGAAGGTGCTCGCCTCGATGTAAGGCATGAACGTGATGCTCTCGAACACCACCCCGTGCCGGATCGTCAACCACTCATCGCCGCCGTCGACCTGGTTGATGAAGCACAGATCGCGGTAGTAGAAGGCTGTCCCCAGCGACCAGCTCGTGTGCCCAATCTGCTCCGCCAACTCCTCGACGCTGTAGCAGCCGACGAAGCTGCTGCGCGTGAACGGCGGGTCATCCGCAGCGGCGATCCACGGGTTGGCCAAGCTGAGCTGGTACCACACCTCCCTGAGCTCAGGGGCGAGGTCGGGCACCACCCGCACCTCAGCGATCTCCGGTCGAAGGAGTGTCAGACGAACCGCATCGCGGTAGGCCTCGGACCATGACAACAGCACCGGATCGGCTTGGCGCCACTGCCGGGTCGCTCCGGTTAGCACCTGCACCCGGAAGCGCGTGGTACCAAACAGAAGGTCGACCAAGCCGAGTGGTGCGGACTGGTCGTCGCCGTGGCCGTCCGTCGGTCCGACGATGAACGCTGGTCCGACGATCACATCTCCCGTCGCTCGCAGGGCGCTGTTGTGCACCCATGCCAGCACCGACGCCCGCGGGTTGACCGGCAGCTCCCGGAGCTTGCCCTCTTCGTTGAGGTACAGGCTTGCCGAGGGTCGGTCGAGCGCGACCACTTCCAGGTTGCCGCCCACGATCTGCCGGTAGGCGTTGAGGTCGTGCGGTTCGATCTGTTGCTGTCGGATCGGCTGCCGTTCGTCGGCAGGGATCACGATGGCTGTGAGCATGATGAGTGCTCGCTTCATGAACCGAGTGGCATGTGCCTGGCGGGCGGTCCGTTCCGCGCCAGGCCGCGCATCTCGATCGTCTGGCGCGCGGTCTGCTGCGGGCGTTGTGGACAGGCCCTACCTCTATTTTTGCAGCTATTTTGCGTGGTGAATATAGTAGAAATTGCAGCTAAACCGTCGGGCTCGGAATGAAGGTATTGAACTTGATTATCCGTGGCAATAGGCGCATACTAGATACCATATGAACGACGAACAACTACTTCAGCTCCAACGGGTCGTAACCGATATCGTGCAAGAGCAACTCAAGCCGATTGTGGAGAACATGGCTACCAAGGACGACATCAATCGCCTCGAAGCCCGTATCGACAACGTACGAAACGAGCTCAAGAGCGACATCGCCGGTGTTCAGCTCCAGGTCGAACAAGTTGGCAGCGAACTGAAGCGAGATATAAAGCACGTTGAGGCCAAGCTCGACACTATCCATGAGGCCAGTGCAGATACCGTCCAAGGCCATGAGAACCGCATCGCTCGTCTTGAGCGCCGGGTGGCGTAGCGAACGCAGAACACTCTAACCGAGCGCAACGTCCTTGCTGCGTGTGGCGAAGTTTCATATCTGGAACATAATTCGGGGCGCTGTGCGATGCCCGATTTTCACGAGTGTGCGTTGTGTACGTGGAGGTATTCTGGAATCGGCGGGCGTGTGCTTGATCTTTCGTCCATTTCGAGGTATAACTTAGCAAGTAATGCACTATGAGCTACTTGCCAATTACCTCGCACCGACGTACGGGAACATCTATCAGTACAATCTCGGCGCCAACGGGCTAGTTGGCCTGGACGTCCAGCAGTGGACCGATGACCTAAAACGAGCCGTGCGGCACTACCTTATGCACGAGTTGCCCGCTGATGTGAAGCCAAGACTGCTTGAGCAGTACCCTGATCTGCCGACAGATTCCGATGAAGCGGCTTTGGACGCCCTCATCGAAGCCACTGAGCCATGGTCGCTGGCGTTTGCTGTTCGGAAAGCGGCCGTTGCCGCCGTACCGACGCTCGACGGGCTCGTCGGCGATGTCGACGATATGCGCGCTATGGGCGAACTGTCCGAAAACATTAGCTTCTGGCTTGATCGCCACGCGAGCGAGGCTCAGCTAGAAGAACTCGCCGAGCTTACCGGTCATCCTGAGATCGATCTGCACGTACCGTCATATAAACCCAGGCCTGAGGGCTATCACTTTATCTATACTAAGCCTCGTGACGTACTGGACGCCTGGCAGCAGGTAGCAGGATCGTCAGTCAGCGATCTGACTGACCAAGAGTGGGATCTTGTCGTCAAGGCATTGCGGCTGAAGCGTCACGTCCGCAGCAGCGTAATACTTCGATCATACCGTGAATTGAATGCCAAACGTCGAACCTTCAACGGGGTTAGATACAAGGTGGCACATCGCTGTACCTGGTCGCAAGTGCCTAGGCGATATGGTGACTCGCGGACTCTATATCAGTCCGACCGAACCTACAAGATGGAGGGCCTCTATCGCGAACTGCTCGAAAAACTCGGAGAAGAGGCCGGTGCGGAGAGAGTGGTTGCATGGCTCAAAGACCGGACCTCCGCACGCCATGCTTCTGGAGCTTCTTCTTAATCGTGGAGACGTGTACGCCGTAGTGCTCTGCTAGCGCTCGGGCTGTCGTGCCGGAGCGGTATTCCTTGATCAGCTCCGTGATGTCCTCATCGCTCAGGACGGATCGGGCGTAGTCAGGAGAGGCTGTCCTCCCATGAACGGTTGTCACCATCTCATGACCCTCCTGTGCCGGGTTGTCGATCTTCTGCATGACCCTGACCAGCGGCCCAAGGAGATCGGGGCGGTTTGAATATCGGCGGAGAAGCTCCACTCGGGCGAGGTGTGTCCGCGGAACGCGCGGACACACCCCGCTCCGGATTTTCTCCGGGGTGCGACCCCCGGACCCCGCCCGGAGGGCTGCGCCCCCGGACCCCCGCTGCGGTGGTCGGTAGGCGATGGAGGCCGCCTCAGCGGGCTCACAAAGATCACCTGTTCGGTGTATCGGGTCCGGCTAGCGGTTGTCGAGGAAGCCCTCTACCAGGGTGGCCACGGTGCGGGGCTGGATGTCGATCACGGCTGGGCATTCCGGGTGCCGCCGTCCCCACAGCGCGGCGACCATGCCGCCCAGTGACATGTCCACCACGGCGGGGTTGTCCGCCGCGTGTTCCTCGATCCGGTCCAGCACGGATTCCCAGTCTCAGGGCCCGTGCAGGGGCAGCGGTCGGATGTCGTGCACGCCGGCTAGCTCCCCGACCACCGCGTCCCAGTCGGCGGGTGACCCGCCGGCTCCGTGCAGTGCCAGCACCTTCACGTGTTCAGCCTCGCTCTCACCGATTCCGTGGTGACGCCGCCGTCGGCGTCCCTGGTCAACTTCCCCCGCCGCACGAGGTCGTGGACGCCCTGCTTGGTGACGCCCAACATCGCACCGGCCACGGAGTAGGAGACGGCCTGCGCCGCCGGGTGCCCCAGCCGCCTCGCCGTGGCCTGCCCCAGCGGTGTGCGCCACCACTCGGCGGGCGGGTCGAACGGGCCGTCGCTCGGGTAGAGCGCGCCGATGAGTCGTGCGATGGCGTGCACCGCTGCCCGTTCGTCGTCGCCGAGGATCGCGTCGGCGAGGCGCCCGGCCAGCGCGTCCGTGCGTTCGGACAGGTCACCGGCGTCGCCAAAGAGGATTTCCACCGGGTCGAGCAGACGTGACCGGATGATCGCCGCGATCTGGTCCGCGAGCATGGCCCACCTCCTTGACGGCTATCGTCAAGTACTTGACGCTCACCGTCAAGTAGCTAACGGCGGGCCGGGGAGGCGGTGAACGGGTCTTCCGGCCAGCGGTGCTTCGGGTACCGGCCGCGCAGTTCGGAGCGGACCTGCGGGTAGCCCGTGCGCCAGAACGAGGCCAGGTCGCCGGTCACGGCGGTCGGCCGACCGGCGGGCGAGAGCAGGTGCAGGACGACGGGCACTCGGCCGCCGGCCAGGCGCGGGGTCTCGGTCCAGCCGAAGACCTCCTGCACCTTCACCGGGAGCACCGGTTCGGGGCCCGAGTAGTCGACCCGGATCCTGGAGCCGGACGGCACTTCCAGGCGGTCGGGTGCGAGTTCGTCGAACTTCGCGGCGGCCGGCCAGGGGAGGAGCCGCCGGGTTAGCTGTTCGCCGCTGATCTTCGCCAGGTCCGCACGTCGTCGCGCGTTCCCGAGGTCGATGACGGCGAGCAGGGCGTCGTCGTCCACGGCAGGCCACGGATCGCCGAGGGTCCGGTGGAGGAACGCCATGCGCTCGCGGGTGCGGGCGCCGTCGGCGTCCCAGCGGAGCAGGCTCAGGCCTTCCGCGCGGAGGCCGGCGAGCAGGGCGGTCCGGATCGCCTCCGGGGTGCGCAGTGGCTTGCCGGACAACGTGATCGCGCCGAGTTTGTGGAGCCGGTCGGCCACTACGTCGCCGTCCCAGCGGATGTCGTCCTCGTGGGTGAGGAGCGTGGGCGCGGCCTGGCGGGCCAGTTCCTCCGAGGCGCGGGCGGCGAGTCTGATGCGGCCTTGGCTGCGGCCCGGTTCACGGTCGGCGATGGCGATGGCGAGCCATTCCGCGTCGCGCAGACCGCTGCCGGGCGGGAGTTCGGCGGCGGTGCCGCCCGCCATGAGGTAGGTGGAGGAACCGGGGGAACGCCTGCGGGCCAGGCGTTCCGGGTAGGCGAGGGCGACCACCAGCGCCTGGGCGTCGGCGCGGTCGGCCACCTCGGGCGGGTCGCCTCCCGCCACCAGTGCGGCCAGGCGTCGCACTTCCCGTGGATCGGCTTGGCGGGTCGACAGTTCCACACCTTCCGAGGCGCGGTCGTTGTCCAGGAGGGCCACCACCTCGGCCGCGGTGCGCGGGCCGGCGAGTGCCGCGCCGTCCAGCAGCGCCCTGGCCAGCCTGGGATGCAGGCCGAGGTCGGCCATCCGCCGGCCGCGTTCGGTCGCACCCCGTTCGTCCAGCGCGCCCAGCGCCGCCAGCACCGCGCGACCCGCGTCCAGCGCGCCCGGCGGAGGCGCGTCCCACCAGCCCAGGCCCTCCCCGGACGGCACGCCCCAGCAGGCCAGTTCCAAGGCCAGCCGGGTCAGGTCGGCGGTGCGGATCTCCGGCTCGGGGTAGCGCGGCAGCGTGCTGTGCTCGTGTTCCGGCCAGCACCGGTACACCCGGCCGGGCGCTTCCCGCCCCGCGCGGCCGGCCCGCTGGTCCGCCACGGCCGCGCTCACCCGGACCGTGGCCAGTCCCGCCAGCCCGCGCCGGTGGTCCACGCGTGGCACGCGGGACAGTCCCGAGTCGACCACGGCCCGCACGCCGGGCACCGTCAGGCTCGACTCCGCGATCGCCGTCGCCAGCACGACCCGCCGCCGCGCGCCGGGCTTCAGCGCCGCGTCCTGCACGCCGGAGGCGAGGCGACCGTGCAGCGGCACCACGTCGACGTCGTCCAGCAGCGCCGTGCAGCGGCGGATCTCCGCGACGCCGGGCAGGAAAGCCAGCACATCACCGTCCACTTCGGACAGAGCGCGCCGGATCGCCCGTGCCACCACGGCCTCGACCCGCTCACGCCGGGCCGGCGGCAGGTAGGAGATGTCGACCGGGTGCGTCCGGGCGGACACCCGGATCACCGGGGCGTCGCCGAGGAGGGCCGCCAGGCGGTCGGCGGCGACGGTCGCCGAGGTCGCGAGCAGCCGCAGGTCCGGTCGGAGCCCGGCCCGCGCGTCCAGCAGCAGGGCCAGCAGGAGGTCGGCGTCCAGGTGCCGCTCGTGGCACTCGTCCAGCAGCACGGTGTCGACGCCCGCGAGTTCCGGGTCGTGTTGC
This sequence comes from Actinosynnema sp. CS-041913, assembly GCF_050942485.1. Classification (NCBI taxonomy): domain Bacteria; kingdom Bacillati; phylum Actinomycetota; class Actinomycetes; order Pseudonocardiales; family Pseudonocardiaceae; genus Actinosynnema; species Actinosynnema sp. CS-041913. Next base: position 1,157,986 of record NZ_CP192037.1, read on the forward strand.
AGCCGTCGCACGAGCAACCCCGACGTCACGACCTCGATGCGGGTGTCGCGGGATGTCTTGCGGTCGCCGCGCACCGCGTAGCCGACGGTCCGGCCCACCGGCTCGCCGAGCAGGCTCGCCATCCTCGCGGCGGCGGCGCGGGCGGCGATGCGGCGGGGTTCGGCGACCACGACCCGGCCGTCCAGCGCGAGCGGCACGAGCGTCGTCTTGCCGGTGCCCGGTGGGGCGACGAGCACCGCCGACCCGTGCGCGGCCAGCGTGCGCACCAGCTCGTCCAACACCCCGGCGATCGGCAGCTCCACAATGAGCAAGTGTGGACCCGCGCCCGATCACGGCCGTGCGCAGGTGCGCGTGGTCCGTGGACCGCCCGGGTCGCCCCTACGCTTCGTTCACGTTTTCCGGGGCGGTGCGACCATCTGTGCGACCTGCCCACCCCGTCGGGTGACGGGTGTTCCAACGTCTGTCCACCTGGGACTAACGTGGGTCTTGGTCGACGATCGCCGGCCGCGAATCCTTTGGTATTGGGGCAAAGCCATGTCCACTGTAGAGCAGGGCGCGCAAGTCGCGCCGCCGGTCGGCGTCGAGTTCGAACTGACCGTGGTCAACAACTCGCCCACCCCGGCGAACGCGATGGTGTTCCCGATGGTGCCCGGCGTGACTCCGGGCAACCCGGTGGTGTGGCGGTCGTTCGACCTGGCGCCGAACCAGACGACCGCCTTCCAGTGGAAGCACACCCTCAACTTCGTGCGCGGCAGCCTCACGCAGTTCGGGCCGGGGCAGAACTACGAGCCGGTGGAGATCATCGAGGCCGTGCCCGGCGAGTCGAACCAGGTGACGCTGGCGCTGGTCGACGGCGCGCTCGCCTTCACCGACCAGCAACCCGGACCGCCCGGGACGCTGCTGGTCAACCAGGACCCGAGCGTGCCGTCCGGCGCGGGCAACGTGGGCGTCGGCATCGGCGGGTTCGGCACGCTGGTCGCGCTCGCCCAGCCGGGCGCGAAACAGGGCTACGGCTATGCGCCGCAGTTCTACATCGGCACCGGGACCTACCGCGAGGGCGAACTCCTCAGCACCATGGGCATCAACACGCAGGCCGCGCTGGACTTCCCGGCCGGAGTGACGACCGCGACCGCGACGTTCGACGGCTCCGGTTGGCAGATCACCTACTAGACCGCGCCCGCTGTTCCGTCCCGCCGATCGGCCGCACCGCGCCGCGCCGGTGTGCCACTGTGGAGCCATGGGGAAATGGGGAGTCCTCGGCGCGGCGGTGACGCTGGCCCGCGCGGCGTGGACGGTGCGGACGTGGCAGCAGGTGCGACGGCTGCCGGTGGTCTCCGTCGACGCCGGCTCGGTGACGGTGGTCGTCCCGGCGCGGGACGAGGCGGCGAACATCGACCGCTGCCTCGCTGGCCTGCGCGCGCAGGACTACGCCGACCTGCGGATCGTCGTGGTGGACGACGCGTCGACCGACGGCACCGCCGCGATCGTGCGCCGGCACGCCGCCGAGGACCCGCGGGTCGAGCTGGTGACCAGCGCCGGGCCGCCGTCCGGGTGGGCGGGCAAGGTGCACGCGATGCACCTGGGCGCGGAGGCCGCGCGGTCGGCGTGGCTGCTGTTCATGGACGCCGACACGGAGGCCGCGCCGGACCTGGTGGGCAGGCTGCTCGCCGCGGCCGAGCGGGACGACGTCGACCTGGTGTCCACCGCGGGGCGCTCGACGACCTCGAACGCCGGGTGGTGGCTGCTGCTCCCGCCGACGAACGTGCTGCTGTTCGAGAGCACGTCGGTCGACGGCAGCCGCGGGCAGGCGCTGGCGGTGGGGCACTGCATCCTGGTCAGCCGCACGGCGTACGACCAGGCGGGCGGCTGGCGGGTGATCGCCGGGACGCGCGCGGACGACGTGGCGTTCGCGACGCTGATCCGGGACACCGGCGGGCGGACCCGGTACGTCGACGGCACGGAGTCGCTGACCACGTCGGGGCTGTCGACGTTCGGCGACACGTACCGGTCGATGCGCAAGAGCCTGGTCGCGGGCACGTCGATGTACGCGAAAGGCCCCGCGAGCGCCTTCCTCGCGCTGGGCGGGATGGGGCTCGCGCAGATCGCGTACGGGCTGGCGCCGATCGTGACGGCGGCGCGCGGCTCCAAGCGGGGCGCGGCGGCGTGGCTCGGGCACTCGCTGGCCAACTGGGTGTACCTGAGGCGCGTGCGGCAACCCCGATCGGCCGCGCTGCTGGGTCCGGTCGGGACGGTGGTGTTCGGCGTGCTGATGGTGGACGCGGCGTGCCGCGCGCTGCGCGGCGGGGCGACGTGGAAGGGCCGTGACGTGCGAGGCTGATCGCGTGGTTGACCCGCTGCGCGACCCCGACGACCCCGAGCTGCTGGACCCGTACCGCGCCCGTGAGCTGGCCGGGCTGGTGGAGGCGGCGCGGCTCGCGTCGGGCGCGGTCCGGTACGGCAAGGTCGGTCGGGTCGGCTGCGCCCAGGTGGTGGTGAACCGGGACAACCCGTTGCCGCTGGGCAATCACGCCTGTGCGCTCGACGGCTCGTCGGCGGAGGTCGCGGGCACGTTGATGCGCTTGGAGCAAACGTTTGCGGACGTGGGACGGGCGGAGGCGGTGGTGTACGCGTCGCCGACCACGGTCGCCGAGATCGAGGGCATCGCGGACGACGCCGGGTGGTACGCGGTGGAGGAGTCGCTGGCCGTCGTGCACCGGGGGCCGGTGGTCCAAGCCGGGGCGCGGACGGCGGTGGACGCGGACCTCGACGGCATGGCCGGGCTGCTCGCCGACGACTTGGGCGCGGACCCGGCGCGGCTGGTGCGGCACCTCGGGCAGCGGCTGGACGACCCGCGCTGCGTGTTCGTCGTGGTGGACGACGGCGACCGGATCGGCGGGTTCGCGGCCGGGTTCGGCGAGCGCGGGGTCGGGCTGGTCGAGCATGTCGTGGTGCGGCCCGCGCGGCGGCGGCGTGGCGTCGGGTCGGCGTTGGTGAACGGGGCGGTGGCCGCGTTGCGCGACTCGGGGGCGCTGCTGGTGGCCTCGCACGTCGCGGAGGGAGGGGCGGGCGAGCGGTTCGCCGAGGCGTGCGGGTTCGCCGGCGGCTATCCCGTAACGGCCTATGCACGCAGAGTTGACGAACTCTTGGATTGAGTATTTGGTTGCCCCACCGCATATCCTTAGCACAGCTAACGGAGAGCGGAGGGCGCTGTGCTGGGGAACGACGTGAAGTCCAAACCCCGGTTGCCCCGCGAGGTGTGGGTGCTCGTGGTGGCGAGCTTCATCATTGCGGTCGGGTTCGGCATCGTCGCGCCCGTGCTGCCCGCCTACGCCAAGGGCTTCGACGTCGGCACCACCGCCGTGTCCGCCATCGTCAGTGCGTTCGCCCTGGTCAGGTTGCTGTTCGCGCCCGTGAGCGGACGGCTGGTGAACCGGTTCGGGGAGACCCGGACCTACATCGTCGGCATCCTCATCGTGGCGGTCGGCACCGGCGCGTGCGGGTTCGCCACCGCCTACTGGCAGTTGATCGTCTTCCGGTCGTTCGCGGGCGTGGGCTCCACCATGTTCACCGTCGCCGCGGTCGGCCTGCTGATTCGGATCACGCCGGCGCCGATGCGCGGCCGGGCGTCCGGGCTGTGGGCGACGGGCTTCCTGCTGGGCAACATCGGCGGCCCGATCGTCGGCGCGGCCCTGGCGGAGATCTCCATCCGCGTGCCGTTCGTCACCTACGCCGTCGCCCTGGTGATCGCCGCGCTGTTCGTGTGGTGGTTCCTGCGGCGGTCCACGCTGGCCGCGATCGACACCAGCACGCCGCAGGAGTCGCTGAGCGTCGGCCAGGCGTTCGGGTCACCCGCCTACCGCGCGGCGGTGGCGTCCGGGTTCGCCAACGGCTGGGCCGTGTTCGGCGTGCGGATCTCGCTGGTCCCGCTGTTCGTGGTGGAGGCGCTGCACGGCAGCCCCGCCATCGCGGGCATCTCGCTGTCGGTGTTCGCGCTGGGCAACGCGGCCGTGCTGATGATCTCCGGCAAGCTGTCCGACAGCATCGGGCGCAAGCCGATGGCGATGGCCGGGCTCGCGGTCTCGGCGGTCGGCACCATCTGGCTGGGCTTCACGACCGGCGTGCCGATGTTCATGGTGGCGTCGCTGGTCGCCGGTGTCGGGGCAGGGCTGCTCAACCCGCCGCAGAACGCCGTCGTGGCGGACGTCATCGGGGCCAAGGCCAAGGGTGGGCCGGTGCTCGCGGCGTTCCAGATGGTCACCGACTGCGGCGCCATCATCGGGCCGCTGCTGGCCGGCGTGCTGGTCGACCACTGGTCGTACAGCGCGGCGTTCACCCTTACGGGGGTGATGATGGTGGTCGCCCTGGTGTTCTGGTTGTTCGCGCCCGAGACGCTGCCGAAGGAGCCGTCTTCGCACGTCGCGGAGGTGGTCGCCGGAGAGTCCGGGTGCCTGCACGAAGGCCCCGAGGTGCCGACCGGCGAGCGGCTCGCGGGCCGGCCGCGTCAGCCGGACGCGTGATCACTCAGGTTCCGCTCAGCATCTCTCGGTAGCCTGCGGCCCCAGGTGACCGGGAAGGAAGCTGACGACGTGGGTGGCGCGGAGCGCAACGCTCGGAAGAAGAAGCAGGAGCAGCGGGCGGTCAAGGCGGTGGCATCCGCACGAGGCGCGAAGAACGACCGGTCCAAGGTCGTGATCGGCGTCGTGGTCGTCGTCGTGCTGGCGCTGGCCGTGATCGGCGGCGTGATCTGGACCAAGTCGGACTCCGCGAACGGCGCGCTGTCCCCGCCGCCCGACGTGACCGGCGTGTCCGCGCCGATCAAGCGCGAAGGCGCCGTGGTCGTCGTCGGCAAGGACACCGCGAAGGCCACGATCGACCTGTACGAGGACTTCCTGTGCCCGGCGTGCAAGCAGTTCAAGAAGATCTACGGGGCCCAGATCAAGCAGGAGATCGAAAAGGGCACCCTGCGCGTGCGCTACCACGCGCTGCCGTTCCTGGTGCGGCTGTCCGACCCGCCGGGCTACTCGAAGGACTCGGCGAACGCCGCCCTGTGCGCCGCGGACCAGGGCAAGTTCTGGGAGTACCACGAGACGCTGTTCGCGAAGCAGCCCGACGAGGGCGGTCCCGGCCACACCAAGCAGGAGCTGGTGAAGCTCGGGACCGACCTGGGCATCACCGGGGACGCGTTCAAGACGTGCGTCGACAACGACACGTACGACAAGGACACGCAGGCGGAGCTGGACAAGGTGCGCGGGATGTCGTTCTTCGAGGGCACGCCGTCGGTGGCGGTGGGCGACCAGAAGATCGACGTGCGCGAAGAGGACTGGTTGACCAACCTGGTCAAGTGAGTCCGGCGATCGGAGGTCGGCCCTCGTCCCAGCGGGCCAGTCGCCGTGCCTTGCCGGTCTCCGTGCGCGGCACTGTTCCGGGCTCGGTGACCAGGACCTTGCACGTGATGCCGAGGCGTTCCCGGAGCGCTTCGGTCAGGTTCCGGTGCAGGCCTTCGGGTTGTGGGCTTTCGACGACCACCCACAACTCGGGGCGTGCGCGGCGGTCGTCCACGATGAGGTAGTGCGGGCTGACCCGCGGATCGGCGAGCAGCACGCTCTCGATCTCTGTGGGGAACACGTTGACACCGCGCACGATGAGCATGTCGTCCCGACGCCCCAACACCTTGCTCATCCGGCGCAGGGTTCGAGGGCTGTCCGGCACGGGCGGGGCCAACGTCGCCACGTCGCCGGTCCGGTAGCGGAGCAGCGGCATGCCGGTCTTGGTCAACGTGGTGAACACCAGCTCGCCGGGCGTCCCGTCGGGGACAGGTTTCCCTTCCGGGTCAACGGCTTCCACCAGGAAGTGGTCCTCGGCGACGTTCAACATCCCTTGCGAGTCAAGGGACTCACACGCCACACCGGGCCCGATGATCTCGGAAAGCCCGTAGATGTCGAGCGCCGTGAGGTTCAGCAGCGCCTGGATCTGCTCGCGCATCCCGTCCGTCCACGGCTCGGCGCCGAACACGCCGACCGTGAAGCTGGGCTCGATGCCGTTGTGCCGCAACGCTTCGCCGAGGTGGATAGCGTAGGAAGGCGTGCAGCACAACACATCGGGCCGAAGATCGGCGATCAACCGAACCTGCCGCTCGGTCATCCCGCCGGACAGCGGAAGAACGGTAGCCCCCAACCGCATACCACCGTGATGAACACCGAGCCCGCCGGTGAACAATCCGTACCCGTACGCGTTGTGGATGAGACTTCTGGAAGTGGCCCCGGCCCCACCGAGTGCGCGTGCCATCACAGAGGCCCAAATATCGACATCGTGCGCCGTATACGGGACCAAAGTAGGCCGCCCCCCGGTACCCGAGGACCCGTGGATGCAGACAATCCGATCGTCGACCTGAAACCCGGTCGGATAGTGCTCCCAAAGATCCTGTTTGGTCACAAACGGCAACCGCCACAACTCGTCCACCGACACATCCCCGACACCGACCACCCCCACCTCCCGCAACCGGGCGGCCTGCACCCCACCGGCAGCCAAGAGCCGCGCTACCAGCCCCCGCAACCGGCGTTCCTGCACACCCCGACGAACCTCCGGCCGGACACCCTCGGCATCCGGCTCGACCAACGACGAGACACCCATGCACCCCGGTCTAGCAGCCCGAACGTGCCCCCGGTACCCCCGATTTCCATCCGTCGGGCCCGATGTTGTACGGTATTGCCACGCGAGAACGGCGGGTAACCACCGGGGAACGTGACTGCACGGGGCTGTGGCGCAGCTGGTAGCGCATCACACTGGCAGTGTGAGGGTCAGGGGTTCGAGTCCCCTCAGCTCCACAAGTGAACATGGTATGAGAATCGCCCGCTGACCTGCTGTGATGCAGGTGGTGGGCGATCTTGCTTTTTGGTCCACTGTGGACTGCGGTGGTCGGGCTGGAGCAAATCTGGAGCAGGCGGTCGCTCCGGACGAAATGTTGTCAGATGTGTGCTCCAGGTCTCACTAACCCGACCGGGTGGATCTACCTGGCGACCTTTCGGTGGCCGCTTCTTCGTTCAAGGGTGGCGGTTGATGCCTGCTGCTACATTGCGGCACGAGATGGTCGCAGGGGGTGACGAAATGGGGACTCCTGGTCGGGCTATGCGCTCGAACCGGGCGAGTTCGAGCAGCTGAAGGCCAATCTCAGAGCGGCTGGGGAGGCGCTGGGGTTACAGGACTTCCGCGCCAAGGCCAGCCTCGAGGGCAGCATGACGGTGCAGTCCGTGAGCCCGCACGAGAACATCGAGGAGACCGTTGACGGGGTGATCCAGGCGTTGACGAAGTTCGTCGACCAGGACTACGCCCGCGCCGGCCAAGCCGTGCAGGACTTCATCAACCGGGTCCACACCACGATCGAAACTGCGATCGACGGCGTCCATCGGACGCAGCAGGAGTACGTGGGAGCAGAGAAGCTCATCGGTGAAGGGCTGCGCCGGGTCTACCCGGAATGACCAGGGGGAGGAGCACGTGGGCTTTCTTCAGACCGTGATCACGGACTCGTTGCTGTCGGACGCGGGGGAGATCGACGGGTTCGCGGCCCGGCACGCTCCCGGTCTGCCGTCCATCGCGGCCACCTTGAGGGTCATTCGGGACATCGACCCGGAGTCGTTCCGCCGGATCGGGCGGGACGTGTGGGGCACCGGGCAGTCCGACGGCGCGGATCAGCTCGGCAAAGCGATCGACGGCTGCGTCAAGGGCTTGGAGACGGCCGCCAACCAGGCATCGGCGTGGACCGGTGAGGCGAGCAACGCCTACACCGAGCGCATCAACCGGATGAAGCAGGCGTTGGGCGAGATGCGCAAGCCCGCCCACGACGTCGGTCAGGCACTGGTCGACATCGCCGACGGCTTCGAGTTCAAGGCCTCGGACATGTGGAACAACATCTGGAGCGCCATCGGGTTCGTGCTCGGCATCATCGGTGTCATCGCGGGCATCATCGTCGGTCTGACCGGGATCGGCGCCATTGTGGGACTGATCCTGGGCATCCTCGGTGTCCTGGCGGGCCTGGCCGCGTGGTGGCACTCGCAGAAGTTCAAGGCCGACGAGCAAATCGCCAAGTGCGCCGAGGCGTCTGCGGACGTCGCCAAGGCGATGGAGTCACTGGGCAAGCTCCAGCCCTAGGAGGGGACGTGGACCCGCAGGAGATGGTCGCGCAGGCGCAGGAACGTTTCGCCAAGATCAGGCGCGACCCGGAGAAAGCACTGTTCAGCCAGTACAAGGGTGTGTCACCCAGCGGTGCGGTCACGGTGTGGGTGGACATGATGGGCAAGCTCGTCCGCGTGCACATCGCCCCGAACACCCTTCGTGAGGGTGGAGAGCCCTGGTTGACCGAGGAGGTCATGGCGGCGCACGAGGCGGCCAAGCGGGCTGCCGAGGTGCTCGACTTCAACATGGCCGACCTCGCGCGTGAACTCGACGACGCGCTGGCGTTGAAACAGCACCTCACCGCTGCTCCCGAGACGCCGCCGGTCGACCGGCGCCGCACCGCACCTCGCCCTGACGATGACGAGTGGTTCGAGAACCGGAGTCACCTGCGCTGATATGTCACGCCCACTCATGACCGACCGCGGCCTCGCCGTGTCGTGCGCACTGGTCTTCGCGATCCTCCTGGGAGTCGCGGCGCTCGGTTTCGCCCAGATCGCGTCGACCTACCAGTGGTGCGAGGGCGATGCGGCAGGGCAACTGGCGTCGACCCGGGCGGTGGCCGAGCTGCGCCTAGACACAACACCGGCCGTTGTTTGTCGAAGCGGTGAGGTGACCGTGGAGTTGCCGATCGCGCCGGCTGCCGCCGGCGTGGTGTTCGCCGTGATCGGCATGGCGCTCAGCCTCGTCACGGTCGTCATCACGGCGCGGCGTCCCCGTGCTGCCCAACGGCGTTGACAGCGGGAACAGTTGGTTCGGCGGTTCACTGAGAAGCAATCTGGGTGGATCTGCTCAGTGCTTTTGGACGGCCGTAGCGGCTGTCAACGTTCGGCTCCGAGACCACACTTTGTTGGCGGATGCAGATCTTTTCAAAGATCTTTCATCACATGCTGCTGGCTGATGTGAGCGCTGCATCGCCACCGGATCAAGCCACCGCGGTTCCGCCGGGATGAGTCCCTAATCGCTGGTGAACCGCCGCCGTCATCACGGCACATCGGCCCCGCCACGGCCAGGTGCTCGGTATGAGGGCGTGGTCTCGGCATCATGGGTGGTCCTCAACCCACCCTGGGAGCCTCGTCGTGATCGTGTCCTTGGTGATGACCGACCATCCCTCCTGGCTGTCGGCAGGTGACGCCACCCTTGACGCCATCGTCCCGACCACCTGGACGCCGTCGGCCACCACCGAACTGCTCGACCTCATCCACGTGCTCGGACGACTCGTGGCACTCGAACAGCCGGACTTGTTCTCGACGGATTAGGAGTTCGAGTTCACGGCAGCGGGCCGGCGGCTACGACACTGTGCGGACTCCGGCCACGAGCTGCGTCAAGTCGACCTCCAACCGATCGGCGAGCTGGCTTGCCTGAGGTGGAGCGGCGTCCAGCGGGTGCTGACTCACCGCAGGTGGGAGCCCTTCCGGGTTGCCGAGCAGCGACAACGGGGTGCCGAGTGGCGAGAGCCGGTAGACACGCCACCTCGGTGCGGTGGACTCGGCGAAGTAGAGCGTGGCGTTATCGCGGAGAACCAGAGCGGCCCGGCCGGCGTTGCGGGCGAGGACGGCGGACTGCTTCCCCGCCACGGTCGCCGCGTGGGCGGCGGTGCGTCGCGGGTTGCGGAATTCGCCGTCCACCACCCAGACACCGTCCACCAGCCGTGCGGGCAGCCCGGCCTGCGCGAAGGCCGCCCGGACTTCGGCTCGGGGATCGTCGACGACCGCTTCGGCGAGGTGGATGATCTCGTCCACCTCGGATTCCGACACCACCCTGGCGTGCGCTTGGACGGCGCGGTGGAGGTAGTCCACCGCGAGTCGGCGGTCGGCGAACGCCACTGACTCGCGTGCAGCCGCCCAGGCGGCTTTGGCGATGATGTCGCGTTCACCTCCGCCGTGCGGTGAGGCGTCTTGGAAGAGCAGGGCGAGGCACACCGCCGTCAACGAGCATTGGTAGGAGATGGTGCGCCCGGGGAGCGAATCCATCTCGTCCTCGTCGGGTAGCAGGGCGTGAACGAGGTCCCGGACCTCCGTCCGCCAGCTCTCCTCCGTGCCCCACACACCTGCGGCGAGGAGGTCCAGGTAGAGGAGGGCGACGGTCATCCGAAGTTCCAGCGGTGGACGGGCGGGACGGGACACCGCTTTGACCCACCGCGTCGCCCAGGTTCGCAGCTTGCGGTGTTCGGACGGCGGGATGGTCTGGTGCGCCGAGTCAGGCTCGATCTCGGTGTCCACGACGTCCTCGTCCTCGCCGTCGGCGAGTTCGGTGTCATCCGGGTCCGCTCCGACCGTCCATCTCGTGACCGTGCCGTCGGGCAGCCGCGGCGAGGAGGGGAAGACGAGCCCCGTCAGTGAAGGACCGAGCATCCCCTCCACGTGGTGCAGCCACGCACCCCAGCGGTCTTCGGAGGAAGCGACTTCGACTGCGGACGGTTGCGTTCGCAGAGCAGAAGCACCTGTGGGCGGCCTCTGCGGCACCTGGCTGAGCAGGCGCAGGAGATCGGCGTTGAAGCGGGCGGCCAGCGCCGGGTCGGTGATGGTCTTGTCCAGCTCGTAGTCACGGACGAGACGTGGCCGGTCCTGTTCGTCCTCGCGCGGCAGACAGCGCACGGGGTCTGTCAGGTACACCGCGGAGGACACGACGCGCTCACCCGAGACCTCCACCCACGCGCGCACGGCGCCGCCGAGCTGTTCTGGCGCCGGGAACCGCAAGGTCGCCGAAGTCTCCCCGGTTGGGCGCCAGACGTGAAACGCCGTCCAAGTCCCTGGGGTTCCGTCGCGGGAGGATTCGATGGTGACCGGCTCGTGGGCGGTGGTCGTCAGCTCCACGATTAGGTTCTGTTCTTGGCGTCGCGCCCCTAGCAGGACCAGCTTGACCGCGTGGCGAGGTTGCGTTGCTGACGCGTGCGCCTGGCTGGGCGGGATCGTGGTCGCCGCGGTGCCCTCCGGCAGCAGGCTGTCGAGGACGGGCGCGACAGCGACCAGTTCGCAGTTGCCGCCTGCCGAGGTGGTGCTCAGCAGCGCTGCCGCAGTGCAGTTCGCGCTGCCCACCAACGCTGTGGTGGTCCCGTCGACAGCCCACTCCACGAGCTTGCCGTGATAGGTGCGGCTCTCGTCGAGCAACCGGAAGCCGGCCGTCGGCACGGTCGCCGCGACTCGTGCCAGGGCAGCGGCGTCGTACTGCGACAACGTCGGTTGCAGGGCCACGTCGAGTGCGTCGGGGGAGAACCGGTCGACCAGCGCTCGCAGGGCCGCGCCACGCGGGTCGAAGAACGGTGAGCTGACCCGCAGCGCGTCCACGGGGCCCGTCGACAGCCGGCTGAGGATCGGCTGTCGCAGGTTGCCGAAGATCCGCAGGTCCGGGAGCGAGTCGTCGACCTCATCGGGGGCCACGTAGCCGCCCACTCGGACGACCGCGTCCGCGATCCACGTGGGCATCGCGACCACCTCGGGCAGATCGACCAACCAGGCGGCGAGGTCGCGTTGCGCGGCCGGTCCCTGCCGCATCGACGTGCGCAGCACCAGCCAGAGTTCCTGGTTGTGGCCCCACCCGGACCACGTGGGGTTGCCCGAGCCGATCGCCGCCCACACGTCCTCATCGCCGACCAGGACGACCAGCTTGGGGTGGAATGCTCCGGCGCACGCCGCGTGGCCGTGCTGGTAGGTCCTACCCGCGTACCGGACGTCGACCGGTTCGTGCACGGCCTGCCCCGCGTCCCCGAGGACGGTGACGCGGACGCCCAGGGCACGTGCGGTGGGAACGCAGTGGCGTTCCAGGAAGACCAGGTCATGCGTGAAGCCGGTGATGAGGACTTCGCGCAAGCGAGCACCGTCCGACCGGTCGCGCCATTCGCGCAGCAGGGTCAAGGGGGAGTGGAACTCGTGAATCGCCCGGCTCATCCGGCCAACTCCAGCAGTTCGGTGCAGAGCGGGGTAACCCCGTCCGCGGTGAAGAGGCCGAGCTGTTCGGCCATCGCCGAGAGCTGGTGGATACGCAGGCCCACGTTGCCCGCCCCCTCCGCCTGCTCGGCGAAGTACCGGCCGTTGCGTTCGTGCAACTTGCTGAACACGGTCATCCGGCCGTCGTCACCGACCCGCAGCTTGCGCAGCGCGACCCTGCGGGACTGCGCGATCATGTCGTCCACGAAAGCGCGGGCGAGTTCGGGCAGCGGCCGGTCCTCGTGCTCGGACCTGCGGAAAGCGACCCAGTTGGGGTCCAGGAACTGGCCGCGTCCGGATGAGTTGCGGCGACGTCCCAGGAACGCGTCGAGGCTGCGATCCTCCAGGTGCTCAAGGCGCCGTGCGCCGAGCAGCAGCACGGCCAGGTCGGCCTCCGGGGAGAACGGCTCACCGAGGAAAGGCTCCTCAGCGGGCAGCGGGTACCCCTTCCGATCTACATCCGGCGGCAGGGACCGGGCGAACTCGCGAACGGTTACGTCGGATACCTCGGAACTGATCCACTCGTGGAGGTCGTCCTTGGTCGCGGTTCCACTCTTGTCGAGCACCTGCTGGACGAGTGCCGCCCACATGCGGCGCCACGCGCCCACCGAGTGGTGCCGGAGCAGCACACCGCGCCACGCCCGCGCTCGCCCGTCGCCGATCAGGACCGGATCGGTGTCAAGAGTGTCGCCATAGGCCAGGTAGTGCCGGAATGCGTCCACGTGCGCCTTGCCGGGCTTGCGCTGAACCGCTCGTGCCAGGAAACGCAGTGTGGCTCGCCGTGTGTGGTCGTCACCGCTCCACTCCTCCGGCAGGTGGCGCCCGTCGCGAGTCGCGGCGAAGAGATCGCGCAACGGCGGCAGGTCGGGAGTGTCCGGAGCCTCCATAGCCAGCGCGGCAACCCGGTCGACATCGCCCATCTCATCACGTGTCGCGAGGTCGATGAGCGGCCGGAACATCAGGCGCACCGAGGCGGGACACCCGTGCTTGCCGGCCCGAAGTGCACCAGCCTCGACGGTGACGGTGCCCATGGCCATGCTCGGACCGTTGTACTGCGACCAGAACCCCCAGGAACGAGGCGAGTACGAAGAACGCCCAGGCTCCGCCAGACCGTTGGCGGAGCCTTTGCGTAACAGTGCTTTGACGGTATCGGTGCCGTGCGCGAACAGATCCCGGTCATGGGTTATGGATATGAGAGCCAGACCGACCTCGGTACGGCGTACCAGCGTCTGACACACCGCAGCGTCGAGGTCGTGTTCCTCCGCGTGGTCGCCCAGCGCCCAGTACAAGGAGTAATAGCGGGCCAGTCTGGTCAGCGTGGACACACCGGGCACCAGCGTGTCCACCATGCTCGTCACCGGCGCTTCGACCGACAGCGGGTAGCGGCCACCGCGCCGGTCGAGGCCGGGCTCGCACCACCGGGGCCCGTCGACTTCAGTGGGGATCACAGTGCTCCACCGGACCGAACTCAATACCGCGCACCTCGTGATGATCGTTGTGACCGCGTCTTCGTTTCACCACGGCCAGGAAGGTGCGGCATCCCTCGGTGCGACCGACACAGGTGGTGCGTTGTCCAGAGGTGTACCGCCCAGATGGAGGGGTGGGAGTCGGCAGATGCGCCCGATGTGAACAACGCCGGTCGGTTACGTGCTCCAGTCGTACCCGTGCGGCGGTCACATCTTCAATGGAATAGGTGTTGAGTTCGCATTTGTGCGGACTGGTGTGGTGCTCACTAGCATCGGTTGCCAAGTGGGCGGAGCTATCCGGGCAGGGTGTCGCTAAGCAGTACTCCCGGGATCACGTCGAGTGCAAGGGGATTTCATGAATCGCCTTCGGGAAGCCGACCCCGTCACGCACTTCGCCAAACGTCTTGGCAGGTCAGCGGCGCAGTTGGGCGTCACGAACGATGACCCCTGTGTCCGGACATCTGGGAGTTGGCCAACGGCGACATCGCGGTCATCGGTCGAGACCGCACAGCGGACTACGAATCCCGCTTACCCGACGGAGGGTCAAGGGTTCGAGTCCTCGCGGCAATGCAAGTGGGAAGTCCGTCCGAATCGTCTGTTGACCTGCGTCTATGTGATCGATGGACGATCATTATTCCGCACCTGCTGTTGATGGTCGGGCTGAGTTGCCGACTCGATGACGGTTCTGTGTGGCGGTCGGCGGGCGGTTGGTGCCCGATCTGGGCGACCAGTCTGCTGCTACCGCTGCGTTGGTCTGCGCCAGGTGTTGTCGCCGACCTTGCCCGCCAGGTTGGGTGCCGCCGAGCCGTACCTCCTCGGGAGACATCGGCTCGTGCTGGCCGTGGGGACGACAGTGGTCGCCGCGCACCACGACGCGGCGGACGGGTCGGCGAGCACGCCGCGACGCCGCGCTCATCCCGCTGGCGGTGGCGTCCGGCGTCGGGACGGCTGGCCCGGTGACGGGCTGGCCCGGTTACAGGTTGACGTGTGCCAGGCGGGCGATGAGGCTGGGTTTGTTCTTGTGCGCCTGTCGGAGGGCCGCGTGGCGCCGGGTGAAGTCGTGCGGTCGGTTTTCGCGGTTGGCCAGGGTTTGCAGGTCTACGAGGAGTGCGACGGCGGCGTCGTAATCGGCGGGTTTGCGGGTGGCGATCAGAGCGTCGACGCGTGCCCACGCGGCTTGTTCGTCCTGCGCCAGTTCGTCCAGCCGCTGCTGGTGGGCGAGGGCTCGATCGCGCTCGCGACGGGCTTCCTCCTCAACGCGCTTCGCCTCTTCCTGCTGCTGCCTTTCGGCGCGCCTGCGTGCTGTCTCGTCCAGGAGTTCGCCTACGGTGCGCTGCTGCGGTGCGGTGGCGGGCGGGGTGGTGTGGTCGCGGAATCGGTGCAGCAGTTCCATCCGAACGGTTGCGGCCTGGTCCTGGATGACGCGCAGCAGTAGATGGTCCTTTTCTGCGTCGGGCAGTGCCGTCACCCAGGCCGCGAGCTGTTCGGGGTCGTCGGTGGTCTCGTCGAGTGGTGCGCTCGCTTCGGCTGCGATCGTGAGCAGGTCGTCGTCGAGGCGGAGGAAGTCGGCCAGGGCGCGCTGTGCTGCGGTGAGTGTTTGCAGTCCGGCGGGTACCGGTGGTTCCGGGTCGTCGTCGGTGTCGCGGTCGAAGGCGTCCTCGTCGCGTTCCCAGGTGCCGTACCCGGCCAGCCATGCCAGGTACAGCGCGCGGTGGTCGCCGGCGGCGAGTTCGTTCCGGACGCTGACGATGGCGGACAGCGCTCCCTCCGGCTCGTAGTCCCAGTCGCCGGTCTCGTCGTGGTTGCGCAGGTCGACGATGAGGTGGGTGTCTGTCGTCCAAGCTTCGACCTGCTCGTCGACGAGATAGGGCTCGACCGCGTCCAGGTCGAGCACACTGCGCGGCAGGCGCAGCAGGAGACGTCGGGTGCCCCAGTTGGCGAGGTAGAGGTGCGCGTCGTAGTGGCGTTCCACCAGCCGGTTCGGGTCGCCGCGGAAGTCGCCCCACTCGTACTCGTTGACGAAGCCGGTGGCGGTGATCCGCGCGCGGGTGGACAGGGCGCGGACCTCGGCTTGCGCCTTCGCGTCGAGCGGCTGGTCCTGCGCGACGAATTCGTAGTACTGGTACTCGCTCAACGCTCGCCTCGTGCTCTGGTTCCGGGGAACGGCGTCGCGCGGAAGCCCGAGTCCTCTCCCAGGTGGAGGAACAGGTGCCCGGTGAGCGTGTCCATCTCCACGATCCGCCACCGACCAATCACGCGCCCTGCGGGCTTCGCCACTCGTCGCACCCTTCGGGTCGGAGTCGCTCTGTACGGGCCGAATCACCTTCCGATGCGGCCGAGTCGAGGTGAGAGGGTAACGCCCGGCCGGTGGACGGTGGCCCAGTAGCTGCGTCATCCGGGGCGAACAGGGCACCGTCGCATACTCACCCGGCGGGCGATCGGCACCCCGTCACACCGGGCTGAACGACGGATCGGGGCCTGGCCCGCCTGCGCGGATCAGATCACGCCGAGGGCGAGCATTGCGTCGGCGACCTGGATGAAGCCGGCGATGTTCGCGCCGGCCAGGTAGTTCCCGGGCTTGCCGTACAGGTCCGCCGCCTCCAGGCAGCGGTCGTGGATGCCGTGCATGATGTCTGCGAGGCGTCGTTCGGTGTGGTCGAAGCTCCAGGAGTCGCGGGACGCGTTCTGTTGCATTTCCAGAGCGCTGGTGGCCACGCCGCCCGCGTTGGCTGCCTTGCCCGGGGCGAAGAGGACTCCGGCGTCGGTGAACAGTCGGACGGCGTCCGGGGTGCACGGCATGTTCGCGCCCTCGGCGACGATGGCGCACCCGTTTCCGATCAGTGTGGCGGCGTCATGCCCGTTCAGCTCGTTCTGCGTCGCGCAGGGCAGCGCGATGTCGCACGGGACGTCCCACACGGAGCCGCCCTCGACGTACCGGGCCTCGGAGCGGGTCTCGGCGTAGGCCGAGATGCGGGCCCGGCGCTTCTCCTTGACGTCCTTGAGCAGGTCGAGGTCGATGCCCCGCTCGTCGACCACGTAGCCGTTGGAGTCCGAGCAGGCGATCACCGTGCCACCGAGCCGCCGGACCTTCTCCGCCGCGTAGATGGCGACGTTCCCGGACCCGGAGACCACCACCTTCTTGCCGTCGAACGAGCCGCCGCGGACCTTCAGCATCTCTTCGACGAAGAACACCGTGCCGTAGCCGGTCGCCTCCGTCCGCACCTGCGAACCGCCCCAGGTCAGCCCCTTGCCGGTGAGCACGCCGGACTCGTAGCGGTTGGTGATGCGCTTGTACTGGCCGAACAGGTAGCCGATCTCACGGCCGCCGACCCCGATGTCGCCGGCGGGCACGTCGGTGTGCTCGCCGAGGTGCCGGTACAGCTCCGTCATGAACGCCTGGCAGAAGCGCATGACCTCGCCGTCGGAGCGGCCCTTGGGGTCGAAGTCCGACCCGCCCTTGCCGCCCCCGATGGGCATGCCGGTGAGCGAGTTCTTGAAGATCTGCTCGAAACCGAGGAACTTGACGATTCCCAGGTACACGGTCGGGTGAAACCGCAGACCCCCCTTGTAGGGCCCGAGGGCGGAGTTGAACTCGACCCGGAAACCCCGGTTGATCCGCACCGCACCCGAGTCGTCGACCCACGGGACGCGGAAGATGATCTGCCGCTCGGGCTCGCACAACCGGCGGATCACCGCCGCGTCGGTGTACTCCGGGTGCTTGGCCACCACCGGGCCGAGGCTGTCCAGCACGTCGCGCACCGCTTGGTGGAACTCCTCTTCGCCGGGGTTCCGGCGCAGCACCTCGTCGTAGATGGCACCCAACTTCTCGTCCAGGACCGACACGCGCGCACTCCTCGATCACCTGTCATCGTCACGCCGGGGTGTCCACCCCTACCCGACGCATTCCATCCCATGTTGGGTGCCATCGGGCCGACGGGCAGCGGTGAGTCCGATCACCCGGAGTGCTTCGCGGTAACACAAAGTGCCCACGTCACCACTTAGGGGTGAAGTCAGCGCAACACGGGTCCGCCGACCGACGCCGGTATTCACGGTCGACACGACGAAAAGCACAACAGCCGAGCTTCTCGGAAATGGGGGGTGGTCTTGACTCCGGTCTACGTCGACAGGGCATTTCAGCGTGGCCGTAGGGGCATGACGCGGGTGAAAGGGTGTTCGTCGTCGGTTCTGAATGTACGTTGTCGGTGGTCGATCGGGAACGTTCGGGCGGCGGCGCCGGATGGGAGTGGGACTCGTCATCGCCGCCGGCGCCGGCGCAAGTGAGGCTGCGGCGCGTCGAGGGGCCGTCACCCCCCCGGGACAATTGGAGCTGGCTGAGGTGGTGGCGGAGCGGTATTCGCGGCGGCGAGTCATGGGAAATCGTGAGCGTGACGGCGCCGTACTCGGCGCGCTGCGAGTACGGTCGGCGACCTGCGCGGCGCCGGCGAAATTCCACGCCGCGATCGTCCGCGCTGGTGTCGCCGGACGGCCGGCGGCGCCGACGCGGACCCGGGTCGGTCGGCCCCGCGAACCCGCTGTATTCGGTTTTTCGATGCGAACCCTGAACGTGTTCGAGATGGATTCGCAATCGTTGGCGACGATTTCTCCCTGACCCGTCGGATGGGCGGTACTGATCGGGGGCGATGAGTGCGTGCTTTTGGCCGTTGCGAGGTGACTCGGCACCGGTGACGCTGGGAAGCGGAAAGTCCGGTTCGGCGAAGTATTGCATCGGTTGAATGGAATGCGTCCCTGGGTACCGGCTTGTCCCCGGCGTGGCCGACCTGGTCCACCATCCCGTGGGTGCGATCTCCGTCAACCCGGAGCAGGCGGCCGGAGGTGGGGCCGTTCCACGGGAGGAGGCTGCTATGACCGGCGGCCGGCGCGGGGTTCTCGACGGGGCGTTCGCCCTGCTGGACGCGTTGTCTGAGACGGGTGAGCTGGGGCTGACCCGGCTGGCTGCGGAAACCGGGTTGCCCAAGGCGACTGCCTACCGGTTGTTGGAGCAATTGACCGCACAGGGTGTCGTGGAGAAGTGCGGGCGGAACTACCACATCGGTCTGTCCATCCCGATGTGGAGTCAGGCGTGGCGGCCTCACCAAAACCTTCTTCGGGTGGCCCTCGGTCCGATGCGGTCCATGGCTCGGCTGACCGGCGCCACCGTCGGTCTGGTCGTGCCCTCCCGCAGTCGGCCGGTCCTGATCGGCAGGGTTCCGGGGAGGCTGACCACACCACTGCCTGCGCCGTCCGGGACTGCCTGGTACAAGAGGTCCGCTGCTGGTCGGGCCGTGCTGACGCCGCCGACGAACCCCACCCGGGCGCGCGGCTCGGAAATGATCGCCGACGGGTCTCCGCAGCCCGGCAGAGGGGACGTGGTGTTCGACCGGGAGGAAGTCGTCGCCGGGGTGTGCTGTGCGGCGGTGTCGTTCACCTTCGATAGCGACACTCCTGTCGCCGCGCTCTATGCGATGGTCGACGCCGGCTACCCACTGCTGCGGTTGGCCACCATTTTGACCAGTACGGTCGACGTGATCCAAGCAGTGCAACCCTGATCTGCCAATCGTTGTCCCGGCGGCCCGATTCACCGGCCGCGGTCCGCTCAGCGAACCGGAAGAAGACACCGGAGATATCCGACGAGACGATGGCGCGGACCGTATCGACCGCCGGATCCCGACGTGCCGCGTCCTGGATTCGGCGCCGACGAGAGGAATTCGCATGCGCAGAATCCGCACCGCGTTGGGCGTGATCGCGGCCACCTTGCTGCTGATCACCGGATCGGTGGTTCCTGGAGCGGCCATTGCCCAGGCCTCGTCGCCCGACAGTTCCTGTGTGAGCATCGACAACCTGTTCCTCAGCCGGTGGCAGCAGAAGACGTGGGCCTACGGCTGCGCGATCTCGCCGCTGGCCCCGACCTACAACGGTCTGTACCAGAACTTCGAACGCGGCCAGATGGTGTGGTCGCCGAGCCAGGGTCGAGGGATGATCGTCTCCGGGTGGTGGACGAGGTTCGGGGAGCAGGGCAACCGCTTCCGGCTCGACTTCCAGTGGGGCACGACCGACCCGGATTCCTACAACAAGTGGCTGGTCCGACTCGACATCGACGACAGAGCCAACCTCGGGCAGTGGGACTGCTACACAGGCGGCACCGAGTGCGGCAACACCGCCGGGTACTACGGCTTCGGTCAGGATTTCGTCACCCCGGGCCACTCGTACCAGTTCCGGGTCGAAGGCTGCCACTACTCCCCGATCACCGGCCACAACTGTCCGCGGAGTTGGGCCATTCCCGTCTGGCTCTGGTTCTGACCTGTTGGTTCCGATTCGCGGAGGGAGGCTTCGAACCGACTCGTCCCGGATAGGCGGATGACGTGTCGGCCGCGCGATGTGCGCGGCCGACGACCGTTCATGGCCGGTGTCGACCCCGTGATTCGTGCGGGGTCGTGGTCAGCCGGCGTTGTTCTTCAGGGCTTCGACGTAGCGGTTCATCACGTGGTCTCGGATGCCGTCGCCGGCAGGGGCGAACGCGTCGGCGGTCAGGCCTTTGGCGCGGTCGGTGAGGCTGCCGATGGCGGACATGCGGTCGCGGATCTTGCCGTTCGAGTCGATGTAGTGCGCCGCTTCGATGTGGTGGAACGCCGGTGCGGGCGGGACCTGGGGAACGATGTCGTTGTTGTTGACGAAGCGGTGTGTGCGGTCGCGGAAGGCCTCGTCGTGGGCCTCGGCGAGGGTGCGGTCGCATACCCGGGGCTGGCCGAACGTGTAGACGCCGTCCGCCAGCAGGCGGGGTTCCTCGAAGTGCAGCCGCATCGCGGCCAGGGCGGCGAGTGCTCCGCCGAGGCTGTGACCGGTGAACCAGATCGTCTGGTCGTTGTCGCGGAACTCCAGGATGGCGTCGCGCACCTGCGGGTAGATCGACTGGAGGGCTTCGCCGAAGCCGTAGTGGACGAAGCCCTTGTTCGCCGGGCCGGGCCACGGCGGGGTCGTGCCGTCGGACAGCCAGTCCTGGATCTTCTTCGGCTCGGTGCCGCGGAACGCGGTGACGATCATCCGGTCGCAGGCCGCGGTGTAGGCCTGCGTGTCCTCCAGCGGGAACGGCGGGCGGAACGTCGTCTCGTGGTGTCGGACGCGGTCGAATCCCCAGTTCTGAGCGGTCTTCTCGATCGTCTCCGGTGACTGGTAGGCGAGCTTGGCCGCCTCGGCCATCCAATACGCCTGCCGGACGCTGTAGCCGGTGGCGCTGTGGTCGAGCGTCTGGACGGGCATCGTGGCCTCCCTGTCTTCGCACGAGGACAACTCCGGCTTCGGTTCTAGCGGCGTGGGTGTGCGCGGTGCCTCCCGGATCGGGACGTGTCACCCTGTCGTGCGGTGAACTCGTGAGGTGGTCCTCACGTACGGGTGGTGATTCGTGCGGTCGGAGGGGTGGTGGCATGCTGCGGCGACGCACGCTGGTTTACGTGTCCGTTGTGCTGGTCGTCGGTTGGCTGACGTTCCTCACGATCTCGACCGGTCGTGCACCGGACCCCGGTGCGGCCAGTCCGCACGAACTCGCCGAGACCTTCGAGCGCTCTCTGCGCGACCGGGACGCGGAAACCCTCGGGCGGATGATCGACCTGCCCTTCTCCGAACAAGCGGCGTTCGCGGAGGGGTACCTCGAAGAACTCTCACGGGTCGACGCCTCGGAAATCAGCGTCGCTCTCGACGGGGGCCAACCGCCTTCGGTGTCGGTGCGCGTGGCGACCGGCGACGGCCGCACGATCGAGTACCGGCAGCGCATCGGCAGCTCGGGTGATCGGTGGAAGATCAGCCTCGTTCCCGCGCTGTGACCCGGCCGGCCCGGGTGCTACCGCCGGTCGAGTCGCACGGTGATGATGACGTGGCCCTTCTCCCGTCGGGCGACCGCATGACCGGTGCGGGCGGCGCCGTCCAGGTCGAGTGACAGCGGGCCGCCCGCGCCGGTGAAGTTGCGCCACCACGTCTTGGCGTCGGGCATGCGGACGGTGATCGTGACGATGTCGCCCTGCCTGCGGTAGCCGATGAGCGTGCTGAAGGTGCGTCCCGAACGCCGTCCGGTGTAGGTGACGATCGTCAGGTGCCTGCGGAGCATCGGGCCCCATCGGGCCGACGAACGGAGTGCGGTCAGCCAGGCGTTGACGCGGCCGATCGCCCGCTTCGGCAATGGTCCCCGGTAGTTCAAGGTCATCTCCACTGGTCGCGAGCCGCGGTATCGGCGGGTGGGCGGTACCGGCCACGGTAGTGCGGTAAGCGGAGCGACCCCTCCGCTTGAGTTAAAGTGAGAGACATGAGCGCCGCGGACTCTCGCCTGTCGACCGGTTCGCTCGCCGGCGGACCGGTGGGGCTGCGCGCCGACGCGCGGCACAACCGCGACCGGATCATCGAAGTCGCCCGCGAGCTGTTCGCCGAACGCGGGCTCGACGTGCCGATGACCGCGATCGCCCGGCGTGCCGGGGTCGGGGTCGCGACGCTCTACCGCCGCTTCCCCACCAAGGGGTCGCTGGTCACCGAGGTCTTCGCCGAGCAGTTCGCGACCTGCGTGTCGGTCGTGGACGACGCGTTGGCCGATCCCGACCCGTGGCGCGGGTTCCGCACCGTCATCGAGCGGGTCTGCGCCATGCAGGCCGTCGACCGGGGCTTCACGACGGCGTTCACCGCGGCCTTCCCCGACGCGCTGGACATCGACCGGGAACGCGTCCGCGCCCTGCACGGCTTCGCCGAACTGACGCGGCGCGCCAAGGAGGCCGGCCGGCTCCGGGCCGACTTCGCGCTCGACGACCTCACGCTGCTGCTGATGGCCAACGGCGGCATCGTCGCCGACTCCGCCGAAGCCGCCGTGGCCGCCTCGCGCCGACTCGTCGCGTACCTGCTGACCGCCTTCCGCGCGGACCAGGCCGAGCCCCTGCCGCCGCCCGTCCCGCTCAGGCTGCACGACGTCGTCCACCCGGCGGCGAACTCCGGCGCACGGTGACGTCGTGGTGTGAGCCGGAATACGCGGCATCCGGTCGCGGGTTGGCACCGACATGACGGACACACTCTTCGACCCGCACGTGCTGCTCGCGCAGAGCCGGCTCGGCGTGCTCGCGACGATCAAGGCCGACGGCCGTCCCCAGCTCTCCCCGGTCCAGCCGTCATACGACCGGGCCGCCGGTGTCATCCGGATCTCGACCACCGAGCGGACCGCCAAGATCGCGAACCTGCGCCGGGATCCCCGGGCCGCGTTGGAGGTGACCAGCACGGACGGCTGGGCGTGGGCCACCGCCGAGGGCACGGTCGCGCTCGTCGGGCCGGGCGCCGACCCGCACGGTCCCGAGGTCGAGGCGCTGGTGGACTACTACCGCGCCGCCGCCGGCGAGCACCCGGACTGGGACGAGTACCGGTCGGTCATGGTGTCCGACCGCAGGGTGCTGATCACGATGACGGTCGACAAGGTGTACGGCGCCAACCTCCGCTGACCGCCGCACGCTCATCGCTTCGCGCGGTGACGAGCGCGAGGGAACGGGTCTCTTCTCGGTGAACGTGCGGCACGAACGTGTGGAGGTGTCCGCGGGTCGTTCTGCGCGGCGGGCCACCTGTGCCACGGTGGACCTCTCCCGTTGTCGGGGGAGTGGCCGTCGAACCCCGTGACGGGAGCACCCGGATGACCCTGCGCCTTGCCGAGCACGTGTCCATGACGACCACCGAGGACGGCGCGGTGCTGCTGGACGAGCGCACCGGCCGGTACTGGCAGCTCAACGCCACGGGTTCCGTCGTGCTGCACACCCTCCTCGAAGGCGGTGACCAGGAGGCGGCCGTCCGGCTGCTGCTGGCCGGCGCGGACGCCGACTCGGCCACCGTGGGCGTGGACGTCGCCGAGGTCGTGGAGCACCTGTGCTCGACGGGGCTGGCGGTGCGCCGGTGAGCAGCCCGGTCGCGCTGCCGGGGAAACCCGAGGGGCTGGGCGTCGGCCGGCGGGTCGTCTGCTGGGTGGTCACGGTCGTGGCCAGGGTCCTGGCCAAGCTGCCGCCGCGGTGGATCCGGTCCACGTTGGCCGTCGTGAGCGGCCGGGCCCGCCCGGCGAGCCACGCCGAGGCGAAGTCCGCGCGGGACACGGTGGTCGCGGTCAGCCTCCGGTGCGCGGGGCCCGGCTGCCTGCCGCGTTCCATCGCCACCGCCCTGCTGTGCCGGCTGCGCGGGACGTGGCCGACCTGGCGGGTCGGGGTGCGCACCGCCCCGTTCGGCGCGCACGCCTGGGTGGAGGCCGAGGGCCGCCCGGTCGGGGAGCCGCCCGGCACGGAGCACCTGCACGTCATGATGACCGTCCAGCCCACGCCGCGCTCGACCGAGAAGCAGGAACACCGCGGATGACTGTCGTCGCGCCGCGTCACCACACCGCCGGACCGACGCCAGTGCCGGACGAAACCGTGCGGACCCGGATCGGCTTCCGCCAACTGCTCGCCGCGACTCGCGGCCACCGCAAGTCCATCGCGATCGCCCTGGTGCTCACCCTCGTCGGCGCCGGGCTGGGCCTGGTCCAGCCGCTGGTGGCGATGCGCACCATCGAGACCGTCACCGGCGGCGGCGCGATCTCGTGGCTGCTGGTGCTGCTCGCGGTCATGTTCGTGGCGGAAGCGGTGGTCGACACGTTCGGGCGGTACTGGCTGGAGCGCTCCGGCGAGAGCGTGGTCCTCGGCCTGCGGCTCCGCCTCATCGACCGCCTGCTGCGGCTGCCCATGCGCGTCTACGACCGGCACCGCGTCGGCGACCTGCTGTCCCGCACCACCAGTGACACCACCCTCCTGCGCGACGCCATCGCCTACGACCTGGTCGACATGTCGTCGGGCATCTTCATCGTCGTCGGCGGGCTGGCGGCGATGGTGTGGCTCGACCCGCTGCTGTTCCTCATCGTCGCGGTCGTGGTCGGCGGGATCGGCGGTGTCACGCTGTTCGTGCTCAGCGGCATCCGCAGCGCCACCGAGAGCGCGCAGGACAACCTGGGCAGGATGTCCGCCGAACTCGAACGCGCCCTGACCGCCATCCGCACCGTCCGGGCGATGCGGGCCGAGGACCGCGAGAAGGACCGGATCGGGGCCTGCGCCCGGACCAGCTACGAGCAGAACCTGAGGTCGGCGCGGCTGGACTCGATCTCCGGGCCGGCGGTGACGCTGTCCGCGCACGGCTCCCTCATCGTGGTGCTGGTGGTCGGCGGCGCGCGGGTCGCGAACGGCCACCTCACGCTCGCCGAGCTGGTGGCCTTCCTGCTCTACGTCAGCTACATCGCGATGCCCGCGGCCGGCCTCTTCGAACTGGTCGCCACCCTCCAAAAAGGACTGGCCGCGCTCCAGCGGGTCCACGACGTGGTCGAACTCCCGGTCGAGACCGACCGTCCCGGCCCGCGCCGGGGCCCCGTGACCACCACGGGTCCGACCGACGCGCCGCGCCCCGCGCTCGAACTGCGCGACGTCTGGTTCAGCTACCAGCCCGACCGGCCCGTGCTGCGCGGCGTGTCGTTCACCGTCCCGCACCACGGCCACGTCGCGCTCGTCGGCGGGTCCGGCGCCGGCAAGTCCACGATCTTCGCGCTGGTCGAGCGCTTCTACGACCCAGACCGGGGCACCATCCTGCTGGACGGGCACGACCTGCACGCCGACCTGACCATCGCGCAGGCGCGGGCGCGCATCGGCCTGGTCGAGCAGACCTCCCCGATCCTGCACGGCTCGCTGCGCGAGAACATCGCCTACGCCGTGCCCGACGCGCCCGAGGACCAGATCCACCGCGTCCTGGCCATGACCAACCTGACCGGGCTGGTCGACCGGCTGCCCGACGGCCTGGAGACCCAGGTCGGCGAGCACGGCGGCATGATCTCCGGCGGTGAGCGCCAGCGCCTGGCCATGGCCCGCGCCCTGCTGCCGCGCCCCGGCCTGCTCCTGCTGGACGAGCCGACCGCCCACCTCGACGCCGTCAACGAAGCGGCCTTCGCCCGGACCATCGAGCAGGTCTCCACGGAGTGCGCGCTGCTGGTGATCGCGCACCGCGGCACCACCGTGCGCCTCTCCGACACCGTGGTCGCGCTCGACGGCGGGCGGGTCACGGCGATCGGGCCGTACGAAGAGGTGGCGCAGGAGATCCCCATCTTCCGAGACCCTTCCGCCTGAGGTCCCTCGCCGACCGACCCGCGGCGGTCCGTGGTGTGGAGCCGCGGGTTCGGCAGCGAGGCCAGGCTGTCCGGCGACCGGCGACCGGCGACCGGCGATCGGCGACCGGCGACCGGCGACCGGCGGCGGGATGCGCGGGAGGTGTTCGCCGAGCCGGCCTGCTGTGGCGTCAGGAGGTGTCTGACGGGCTGCCGGCCGGGTCGCGGGACGGCTCGGGTCGGGCCGGGCGGTTCGCCGCGCGGGCGGTGGCGATGCCGAGGGCACAGATGGCCGCGAAGCCGAACAGCAGGTAGCGCGCCGCGTCGAGGGTCGACTGGCCGCCCAGGTTGACCAGGGCCCCGGCCACCGCCGTGCCGAACGCGATGGACAGCGTCGTCACGGTGGCGACCGCGGCGGCTGCCTGCTTCCCCTCCTCGGGATCGGCCGTGCTGCCCATCGCGGCCACCGACAGGTGCGGGTAGGCCAACCCGATGCCCGCCCCGGCGACGAACAGCACCGGGAGCCAGGCGAGCACCAGCAAGATGGGCGCGCTCTCGCGTTGCAGCAGTCCCTGGACGAGGAAGCCCAGCGCCAGCAGCGCGGGGCCGATGGCGCACAGCCGCCGGATCGTGCGCGCCCCGGTCGCCGAGGAGCTGAGCAACTGGCTCGCCGCCCAGCCCAGGGAGATGGCGGCGGCGAAGAAGCCGGCCGCCAGCGGGGGCAGTCCGCCGAGTTCTTGGCCGAACAGCGGCAGGAACGATTCCACGGCCACGCCGAACGCCAGCAGCCCGATGGTCAGGTAGATCCACTTCAGCGACGAGCCCACCTGGTAGGTCGTGCGGGGGAACACCCGGTGCCGGCCGCGTCGCTCGTGGGCGACGAGTCCGACGAGCAGCAGCAGCGCCACCACGACGCCGGCGGCCTTCGCGGGCGTGCCGGGCAGCACACCCGACACGCTGACGGCCATCGTGGCGGCCGTGACGAACAGCAGCGACACCAACGGGATCGGGGTCCGCGCCCCGCTGCGCCCGTCACGCGGCAGCACGCGGGGCACGAGCGCGCCGCACACCGCCGCGATGACCGCCATCACCGCGAACGCCAGCCGCCACGGGCCGAGTTGGGCGAACAGGCCGCCCAGCGCCGGGCCGACGAAGTTGCCGATCCCGTACATCGCCGACATCAGCGCGTTGCCGCGCGTCCACAGCTTGCGCGGCAGGGCCGAGCGGATCACGGCGAAACCCAGGCCAGACAACAGACCCGCGCCGACGCCCTGCACGCCGCGACCGGCCAGCAGCACCGGCATCGCCGGGCTCACCGCGCACACCAGCGAGCCGGCCAGGAACACCGAGAAGCCGATCAGATACGCCCCGACGTTCCCCCAGCGGCCGAGGACGCGGCTGACGAGCATCGTCGCGACCACCATGGCCACCAGGTAGATCGTCATGTTCCACGCGTAGAAGCGCTCGCCGCCGAGTTCGGCCACGGCCGTCGGCAGCAGGCTCGCCGCCAGGTAGATGTTGACCGCTCCGACGAGCACCCCGGCCGCCAGCACGATCGCCGCCCCACCGTGTCGCGATCCCAGCAGTTCACGCCAGGGCGGACTCGGGTCGGGGCCTCCGCCGGGTTTCGCGGCGGTCTTCTGGTGATCGGCGAGATTCATACCCTCAATGGTGTCGTTGAACCGACTCCGGAGACTTTTCGCCGTGTCCGGGGTGGACGGACGCGAAAAGCCTCAACCCGGGGGTCGAGGCTCGTCGCGTCACGTGCCCGCCGTCAACGGGTGGCGGGGGTTTGCCAGAGGTCTTCGTCCAGTGGCTCGGGGTGTCGGGGGAAGGTGAAGGACGACGTGGCGGGCTTGGCCGACCTGCCGCGCAGTGCGCTCGGCACGCCGTCGGTCCCGTTCACGGCTCGTCGGGTGGTCCGGGAGTTGCCCGCCCGGTGTTCCGGGGCCGACGTCGGGCGCGGCGTGCCGCCGGTCGCGTGGGGTGGCGGCACCATCGGCGGGATCATCGCGGCGCCGGTGGCCGTCGCGCGGGTCGCAGCCTGCTTCGACGGAGCCGGCCTCGCCGGCGGCAGCCCCGCTCCGCCGGTCGAGCCGGGTGTGCCCGGCAGGGCCATCGGCACCGGCGGGCCGGACAGCGCCGGTAGGCCCCCGCCGCCGGGCAGACCGGTCGGGTGGAAGCCCGCGCCGGTGACCGGGGGCGGCAGGGTCGACGTGACACCCGCCAGCGACGGGCCGTCCGTGGTGGGCAGGTCGGGGATTTCGGGCATGGGCAGGTTCGAGCCGGCGCCTGCCGCGGACGCCAGGCCTTGCAGTGACGACAGGGCGCCCATCGTCGCCGTGGCCGCCTCCATGGTCTCGGCGGGCGTGCCCGTCTCCTCGACCTCGGGCAGGACGTCGCCGGGTGACTTGATCCCCGCCGCCGCGCACACTTTCAGCATCGACATGTCGAACTGCGCGCCCAGAGCGGTGAGCTGGGTGCCCGACGCCTGTTGGAACCCTGGGGCCGCCGCCGCGGTGAACGGGTTCGAGATGGCCGCCAGGTATGCCTGGTAGAGGCCGGTCACGGTCTGGAACGCCTGCGGGATCGCGGTGGCCAGGGTGGTGAGCGTCTCGACCACCTGTGCGCCGTCGATGCGCTCGCCCCACATCTTCAGCTCGGCGTCGGAGCGCTGGAACTTCTCCTCCAGCTCGCGCCCCGCCTCGTCGCGCCAGTGCGGGGCCAGGTTGTGCGCCCGGGTGTGCAGTTCGACCCGGGCGGACTCGATCCACGTGCGCACTTCGGTCCACATCTTCGCCGCGTCCACCAGGACGGGCACGTTCGCCTGCTCGGCCGCGATCATGGCCAGGTGCGTCTCGATGGGGATGACGTTGTAGGGGACGGCCATTGGTGGCTCCTCAGGCAGCGTGCTGCGGGTCGTGGTCCTCGTCGGTCGGTGGCTGTCCGGTGGGGCCGGCCACCTGCTGCGCCATGCCCAGTCCCTGTTGCGCGAGTTGGGCGCCCGCGGACACGAGTCCCGCGACCGCGGTCACGTCGGCCGCCGTGTAGGTCGCCGCGGCCGTGCCGACCTTCTGCCTGTAGGTGACGAACTCCTCGGTCACCTTCGTCAGGTACGCGGCCACCTCGGCGGTGGCGGCCTTGTCCAGCAACGTCATCGCCATGCCCTCGAACAGTCCGCTCAAGTTCGGCGGAGTGCCCAGCCGCGCCAGCGAAGGCGGCAGCGGGGGTGCGCTGAGCTGTTGGGAGAACAGGCTCATCGCGGCGGTGTCGCCGTCGATCTTGTCGGTGGTCATACGCCCCCTCCTCGGTGTCCCGGTGGTGGCGGGACAGCCCCGTCGGCCGTGCCGCCCGGCTTTTCCCCCAGAGACAAGCACTTCCGTGATCCGCGAAACCGGTCACGACAGGAACCGGCCGGCTACTCGCGCGGCGGCAGCCAGGCGAGCTGGACGAGGCCCTTGTGCCCGCGCCGGTCCACCAGCCAGCCCCGGCCGGGTGGCAGCACCTGCGCGCGCATACCGCCGAGCAGCGGCCCCTCGTCACGGTCGCCGGACATCATCAAGCCGGGCGTGCCGACTTCCCTCAGGCGTCCCAGGAACGGTTCGAACAGGCCCCGGCCGGCACCGCCGGAGCGGCGGGCGAGCACGACGTGCAGACCGATGTCCGCGCCCTGCGCGGCCAGGGGCAGCAGCGGCATCAGCGGGTGGTCCTTGTGCGTGGCCACCATGTCGTAGTCGTCCACCAGCACGAAGATCTCCGGGCCCTGCCACCAGTTCCGGGCCCGCAACTGCTCGGGCGTGACGGCCGGGCCGGGCAGCCGCGCGGTCATCGCCTCCGCCACCTCGGCGAGCAGGCCCCGGCTGTGCGTGTCGTTGGTGCCGTAGCCGAGCAGGTGCTGCTCGCCGACCTCGCCGAGCAGCCCGCGGCGGTGGTCCACGAGCACGATGCGCGCCTGTTCCGGGGCGTAGGCGGCGCAGATCCGGCGGGCCAGCACGCGCAGGAACGACGTCTTGCCGGACTGGGTGTCGGCCAGCAGGAAGAAGTGCGGGTCGGCGGCGAAGTCGAGCCGCAGCGGGGACAGGTCGTGCTCGTGGATGCCCACCGCGAGGCCCGCGTCGGGGCCGGTCACCGCATCGGCGGCGGGCAGTTCCGCGAACGGGAACACCCCCGGCAGCAGCCGCACGGACGGCGCGGGCTCGCCCGGCCACGCCGCGCGGACCGCCTCGACCAGCGCGCGGACGCCGTCCGTGACGTCGTCGGCACGCGGGGAGCCGTCGATGCGCGGCAGGGCGACCAGTGTCTGGTGCGCGGTCATCGAGATGCCCCGGCCGGGCGCGTCGGCGGGCACGCTCATCGCGGCCCGGCGGTCGATGAACGAGTCGATCGGGTCGCCGATCCGCAGCTCCAGCCGACTGCCGAACAGGTCCCGGACGTTCATCCGCAAGTCGAACGAGCGCGCCGCGCTCGCCACCACGTGCACGCCGTAGGACAGGCCGCGGGCGGCGATGTCACCGACCGCCTCCTCCAGGTCGTCGAAGTCGCTGCGCAACGTCTGCCAGCCGTCGATCACGAGGAACACGTCGCCGTAAGGGCTGTCGGCGAACTTGCCCTCGGCCCGCAGCCGCCGGTACGTCGCGATGCCGTCGATGCCGTGCTCGGCGAACATCCGCTCCCGCTGGGCCAGCACCGCAGCCACCTCGGCGACCGTGCGGCGGACGGCTCCGGTGGCCAACCGGCCGGACACGCCGCCGACGTGCGGCAGGTCCGCGACGGACGCCAGCGCGCCGCCGCCGAAGTCCAGGCAGTAGAACTGCGCCTCGCGCGGCGTGTGGGTCAGCGCGAGGGACGTGATCAGCGTGCGCAGCGCGGTGCTCTTGCCGGTCTGCGGCGCGCCCAGCACGAGCACGTGCCCGGCCGCGCCCGCCAGGTCCAGCACGAGGGGGTCGCGCCGCTGCTCGAACGGCCGGTCCACCACGCCGAGCACCGGCCGCAGCGCGCCGGCCGCCTCGGCCCCGCCGGCGGTCAGGCCGCGTTCGGGGTGGACCCCCAGGCCGGGCAGCAACCGGTCCAGCGTCGGCGAGTCCGCCAGCGGCGGCAGCCACACCTGGTGCGCGGGCGTGCCCTTGCCGGTGAGCCGGTCGACCAGGATGTCCACCAGCGTCTCGCCGACCGCGTTCTCCTGGTCCTCTTCGGTGTCCTCCTCGTCCTCGGCGTCCAGTTCCGCCGCGACGTAGGAAGTCGTGTACTCCCGCAACACCAGTTTGTCCACAATGGACGCTGTGGCGCCCGTGCCGGTGTGGCGTTGGTGCACACCGGACACGTAGGCGGCGCGGAACCGGTCCATCGGGTCGGTGCCGACCTTGAGGAACCCGTGGCCCGGCGCACGCGGTAGCTGGAACGCGTCGGGCACCCCGAGCACCGCCCGGCTCTCCAGCTCGGAGAACGTCCGCAGGCCGATCCGGTACGACAGGTGCGTCTCCAGGCCGCGCAACCGGCCTTCCTCAAGCCGTTGCGAGGCAAGGAGGAGGTGCACGCCCAGCGACCGGCCCACCCGTCCGATCTGGACGAACATGTCGATGAAGTCCGGCTTCGCGGACAGCAGCTCGGAGAACTCGTCGCAGATCACCAGCAGCGTCGGCACCTCGGGCAGCGGCGCGCCAGCCGCGCGGGCCTTCTCGTAGTCGCGCAGCGACGAGAAGTTCCCGGCCGCGCGCAGCAGCTCCTGGCGGCGGATCAGCTCGCCGTTGATCGCGTCGGTCATCCGGTCGACCAGGTGCAGCTCGTCGGCGAGGTTGGTGATCACCGCGCTGGTGTGCGGCAGCGCGTCCAGGCGGGTGAACGTCGCGCCGCCCTTGAAGTCCACCAGCGCGAAGTTCAGCGAGTTCGGCGGGTGCGTGACGGCCAGCGCCAGCACCAGGGTGCGCAGCAGCTCCGACTTGCCGGAGCCGGTCGCGCCGATAAGCAGGCCGTGCGGCCCCATGCCGTCCTGCGCGGACTCCTTGAGGTCGATCTCGATCGGCACGCCGTCCGCCCGGATGCCGATCCGGACCCGCAGCCGGTCCCGGTTCGGCCTCGGCGCCCACGTGTCGGCCGGGTCGAACAGGTACGGGTCGCCCAGCTCCAGCAGCTCGCCGAGGCCCAGCTCGGTGGTCATCGGCGCCGCGCCGCGCCGACCCGCCGTCAGCCGCAGCGGCGCGAGCTGCCGGGCCAGGCCCTCGGCGGCGGCCGGGCCGAGGGCGTCCGCGCGGCCGAGGTGGGCGTGGCCGTCGTGGGTCTCGGCGACGAGGTCGCCGTCCGCCGCCACGTCCAGCACCACCGTGGCGCGGTCCAGCACCCTGGGTGGCGGCGTGGTCAGGTCCAGCACGGTCACGCCCTCGACCCCGCCACCGGTCGTCAGGTGGCCGGAACCCGCGACCGAACCGCCGTCCAGCACCACCACCAGGTGCGGCCCCGCCGAGCGGGTGTCCACCTCCGGGTCGAACCTGGGGCGCTTCGCCAGCTCCTCCTCCAGCATCGACTCCAGCGCCGGCACGGTCGCCGCCACCAGCCGGAGCGGTCCGAGCGCGTCGGAGCGTTCCGGGTGCAACGCGTGCGGCAGCCACTTCACCCACTCCCAGTCGGCGCGGCGCTCCTCGCCGACGCACACCGCGACCCGCAGGTCGTCCGGTGACTGGAGGGTGGCGAGCTGGGCCACGACGGCGCGTGCCGTGCCGAGCGCCGCGTCCCGGTCGCCGCGCAGGTAGACCCGGCTGAACCCGGTGACCGCGATCGCGACCGGCAGCCGGCCGACGGCGGCGAACGTGGTGATGAACCGCCGCAACGCGAGCGCGGACAGCGGCTCCAGCTCCTCCAGTGGCTTGGTGTCGGGCGTCACCAGCGCGGTCGCCGGGCTCTGCGCGCCGCGGCCGATCCGGGCCACGCCGAAGTCGGGGTCGTCCTTGCGCCGCTCCCACAGCCGGTGGCTCGCGGCCAGCGACCACAGCGCGGACGGCTCCGGGTGCAGGTACTCCAGCACGGCCCGCTGCCGGCGCACCGCACGCCGCAGCCGCAGCCGGTGCTGGGCGAGGTGCCGCAGGTACTTGCGCCGGGCGTGGCCCATCTCCCGTTTGCTCGGCCCGCCGCCCTGGAGGAGGCCCATCACCACCATGCCGAGCATCCCGACACCCATCAGGCCGTAGATGACGAAGCGGATGTGCCCGTTGAGCGAGCCGGAGAACATCAGCATCATCGCCGCCATCATGGCGACCATCGGCAGCACCATGAGCAGTTGCAGCCACTGGCGCGCCGGCGGGGGCGGGATCTCCGGCGGCGGTTGCAGGATCAGCTCGCCGGCCGGCATCTCCGGCGCGGGCCTGCGGTCCGGTCTCTTCACCACGACAGTCGCCACGGAGGCGATGGTTCGCGACCGGAGCCGCTCCGTGCACGGGGTGGCAGGAACGTGCCGACCGGGCTCGTGCGGGGCGCATGTGTCGGCAGGGCTCGCTTGGCAGGAACGTGCCGACGGGCCCGGAACGGGGGTGGCCCGCCATAGCTTGCGTTCGGGAGCCGTCTAGTCGGAACCACCTCCAGGAAGGGAGTGCCCATGGCCGGCAGCTTTCTCCACGGCGACACCGACAGCCTTCTCCGGCTGTCGAACAACACCGTCGCCCACGCCGAAGAGATCAACGCCAACAGCACGGCGCTGGGGAACCACAACGCCCAGCTTGCCGGGTCGAGTTGGACCGGGACGTCGCACACCGCGTTCGCCGCGGTCGAGGATGCCCGGCTCGGTGACAGCCAGAAGCTCACCAACATGCTCCAGGCGCAGGGGGACGACACCCGCACGGTGGCCAACCTCTACGCGGCGGTCGACTCGGACAGCCACCACGTGGTGGGCGGCGTCAGCTACGGCGTCGCCTCGGTAATCAACGGCTGACACCTCTCGGAAGGACGGACCATGACCGAAGTTCGTATGGTGTTCGACGCCATCGCCGGCGCGGTGGGTGCGATGAACTCCACGGTGAGCCGCAACATCGACACCGGCGCGCAGCAGTACAAGTTCGTGCAGGACGCCTCCGGCTCGTACTTCACCGACGAGGCGGGCAGCGAGCTGAACACGACCCAGGGGATGTGGTCGAAGCACGCCGACCAGCACGACCAGGCGCTGGTGCAGGAAGCCAAGGCGACCGACACCGCGCAGCAGCTCATGATGGACGCCCTCGCCCAGGCCAGGCGCACCGTCGCGATGTGATGCCGAACAGCGGAGAGCCCCGGCGCGCCGTAGCGTCGGGGCTCTCCGCTGTTCGGGTTGTCGGTTGTCGTCGGGGTTTTTGGATGGCGGGTGTCAGCGTTCGGGGATCAGGAAGGTTTGCTCGGGCGGTTCGACCGCGGCCGGCCGGTCCGGCAGGGTGGCCGCCCAGCCCGGTCGCCACCCGCGCCGGCGACCGCGCGCCCGGACCGCCGCGAACAGGACGGCGGGCACGAGCGCGCCGAGCACGGCCGCGGTCGCCCACTTCGCCGTGGTCCCGGTGTGCCGCAACCACTCCGCCCGGTCGAGTGCCGCCTGGTCCGGCGGTGCCGCGACGTGCGACGGCAGCGCCGCCGGCCGTTCCGGGTCGAGCCCGTCGGTCACCGCCCGGTACGGGTCGACCAGGCCGGCTCCGTACGCGGTGCTGTGCCGCCCGCCGCGGGCCGGGTCCGCCGTCGCGACCAGCCGTCGGGCGACCTCGGGCGCGGTGAGCCGCGGCCAGGCGGCGCGCACGAGCGCCGCCGTCGCGGACACGAACGGCACGGCGAAGCTGGTGCCGTCCACGTAGGTGTGGCCGTCGACCCTGGTGGCGGCCAGCACCTTGGCCCCCGGCGCGACGATGTCCACGTACCGGCCGACCTGGGAGCCGGACATCCGCGCGCCGTCGATGTCCACCGCGCCGACCCCGAGCACGCCGTCGTACGCCGCCGGGTAGGACGGCAGCTCGACGGCGTCGTCCCGCTGGCCGTTGCCCGCGGCGGCCACCACCAGCGCGTCCTTGGCCACGGCGTACGCCACCGCGTCCCGGACGGCGGGCTGGTCGTCGTAGCCCGCGAGCGACAGGTTGACCACCTTCGCGCCCTCGTCCACCGCGTAGCGGATGCCGTCGGCGAGCACCTGCGGGTCGATCCGCAGCGACTCGCCCCGGTCGCCGACGTCCCGTTCGCTGATCCGCACCGGCAGGATCGCCGCGTCCGGCGCGATGCCGTGGAAACCGACGTCGGGCACGGGGTCGGCGGCGATGATGCCCGCCACGCCGGTGCCGTGCGACACGCAGTCGAACGCGCCCGGCGACCCACCGGGCCGCACGAAGTCCCGGCCCCCGCGCACCTTCCCGGCCCGGCCGAGCTGCGGGTGGTCGGCGTCCACCCCGGAGTCCACCACCGCGACCAGCACGCCCGCGCCCTTGCTGCGCGGCCACACCCGCCGCGGGTCCAGGAGTTGTTGCGCCCACGGTTCCTCGTGCACCCTCGGGTGTGCGGGCAGCGGGTCGTGGCATGCGCCGGCGGGCGGCGCGGCGTTCGCCGTGCCGATGACCTGGAAAGCCGTCGCGGCCAGCACGGCGGCGACCGCGAACGCGCGATGTCGTCTCATCGCCCGCCATCCTCCGACGGACCCGAGAGCCCAGCGCCCGGGTGGCCGCAAGTGGCCACGCCATGTCGTCGGGCGGGCGTGAAGTGGCGTGCATGGGCCGGAAGGCGCCTTGTCCCGTCGGACGGGCGTGAGGTGGCGTGCAACGGCCGGAGGCGTCGGCGGGCGTGAGGTGGCGTGTGTCGGCCGGAAGGCGTCCTGTCCGGCTCGTGGCGGGTGGACGTACCGTACGGCGCATGTCGACGCGTTCCCGGCTGCTGTGGGCTGCCGCCGCCCTGGTGCTGGTCGTGTCGGCGGTAGTCGTGCTGTCCCGGCTGAATGAGCCCGACCTGATCCCCGTCGACCCGTCGGCGGGTGACGTGACCATCGCCGGCCGTCTCTCCGTCGAACCCGCCACGCCCGCCGCCGGCGGCAAGGTCGTCGTCCGCGCCACGATCAGCGCGGACCGGGTCGTGGTCCTGCCCAGGTTGGCGGTCCGGGTCCGCGACGAGGCGGGCACGTTCCACGACTTCCCCGAACTGGTGGACGTCGAACTCGGCACGGCGCCCCGGGAGGTCGAGTCGTCGCGCCGGTTCCCCGCGCCCGGCTCCTACACCTACTACCTGGCCTACCAGCTCGACGGCGGGTGGGTCGACCTGCCGCCGTGGCAACGGTTCACGGTGCGCTGACCGGCAGGGTCAGCTCGAAGATCGCGCCGCCTTCGTCGGCGTTGTAGACGGCGAGCCTGCCGCCGTGCGCCTGGGCCACCCAGCGGACGATGGACAGCCCGAGCCCGGAGGACCCGCCGGTGCTGGAGAACCGGTCGAACGCGTTTTCGGCGAGGGTGGCGTCGATGCCGGGTCCGTGGTCGGCCACGGTGACGGTGCCGCCGGCCACGGTGATGTGCACGATCGCCTGCTCGCCGGGCAGCCGCCCGTACCGCAGGGCGTTGCCGAGCAGGTTCCCGATGGCCCGCTGGAGCAGGGCCGGGTCGGCGTGCACCTTGGTCGGCGCGGCGGTCACGGTGACCTGCGCGCCCTCGGTCGGCGTCTCCTCGACGACCCCGGTCACCAACTGGTCGAGCCACACCGGCTGGATGGCGAGCTGTTCGACGCCCGCCGCGAGCCGGGCGCGGACCAGCAGCCCGTCGATGATCCCGCCCATCCGGGCCGCCAGCCGCACCGTGCGCGGCAGCAGGTCGGCCCGTTGGGTGGGGTTGTCCAGCGCGGTCTCGGCGAGGGCGCGCAGTGCGGCCACCGGGGTGCGCAGGTCGTGCGCGGTCTCCGCGAGCAGCACTTCCTGCTGTTGCAACGCGGCCGTCGCGGGCCGGATCGCGCGGCCGGACAACACGTGACCGGCCACGCCCAGGCCGCCGACCAGCACCACGCAGCCGCCGATCACCAGCAGCACCAGGCGGTTGTGCTCCCGCTGCCGGGGGCCGGTGTCGGCGACCGCGACCACCGCGCCGATGTGCTTTCGGTCCCGGTTGAGCAGGGGCTCCACCCGCACCCGGACGAGTTGGCCGCCGGCGCCCCGCTGGTAGCCGGTGACGATCCGGTCGCCGCGCACGGCGGCCGAGGCCAGCGCGCTGAGCACCGCGTTGTCCATCGGCACGCAGGTCCGCCTGGACACGTGCGCCTGGAACGCGGGCGCGCCGCCGGGCATGATCGCGAACTGCGGGCAGCCGTCGTTCAGCTCGTCGGTGTTGACCAGGCTGAAGTTCACGACCTCCTCGTAGCTCACCAGCCTGCTCACCGCCGACGTGACGCGGTGCAGCTCGGCGTCGGTGCGCGCCAGGGCCTGCTCGGCGTCGTCCTGGACCACCCACCACGCGAAGGCCACCAGCGCGATGGTGTTGGTGACGGTGAACAGCGCGGTCAGCACCCAGCGCAGCCTGCGCAGCCGGTCGGCGGAGGAGGAGCCGGTCACGGCGTGCCCAGCAGGTAGCCGCGCCCGCGCAGGGTGTGGATCAGCTCCGGCTCGCGCAGCTTGCGGCGCAGCCGCTTGACCACCACGTCCACCACGTTGGACATGGGGT
Source organism: Actinosynnema sp. CS-041913 (assembly GCF_050942485.1). Taxonomy (NCBI): domain Bacteria; kingdom Bacillati; phylum Actinomycetota; class Actinomycetes; order Pseudonocardiales; family Pseudonocardiaceae; genus Actinosynnema; species Actinosynnema sp. CS-041913. Next base: position 1,195,274 of record NZ_CP192037.1, read on the forward strand.
CGGCGCCGGAGTCCCAGCAGTGCTCGATCAGCTCCGCCCGCCCCACCGCGTGGTCGGCGCGGGCCAAGAGGTACTCCAACACCGCGAACTCCTTGTCCGACAAGGTGAGCAGCACGCCGTCCCGGCGCACCTCGCGCCGGGCGCAGTCCATCTCCAGGTCCGCGTGCCGAAGCACCGACGGCCGCCCGCCGGACCGGCGGCACAGGTTCGCCACCCGGGCCGACAGCTCGGCCACCGAGAACGGCTTGACCAGGTAGTCGTCTCCGCCGTGCTCGAACCCGGCCACCCGGTCGGCGAGGCTGTCCCGCGCGGTGAGGAACAGCACCGGCACGCCCCAGCCCTGGAGGCGGCGGGCGCGCACGTAGTCGATCGCGTCGCCGTCGGGCAGCATCCGGTCGAACACCACGCAGTCGTAGTGGCCGCCGCGCAGCGCGTCGTCGGCGGTCGCGATGTCGTGCGCGGCGTCGACCCGCAGGCCCTCGGCGCGCAGCTTCGCGGCCACCGCCACCCGCAGGTCCTCGTCGTCCTCGACGACCATCACCCGTGTCATCGAAACCTCATGTGTGCCGGCGGACAGTTGGCTCGTGTCGTTGCTGTTCCCGGTCGGTCGGAGTGCTCCGGCGGTGGGCCTGCTGCTGGACGCTAACGCGCCGGTGAGCATAAACCACGTGATCGGCGGGATCTGGCAGGAACCGGCCGCGCGGTGCGCGGTCTGTCCACTGTGGACGTTGTTGGAGGGGGTAGTGGTGATGGACACGCGGCAATCCGGCAGGCTGAGCCTGGTCAAGGGCGGGAACCGGGACGCGGGGGACGCGGGGGTCGACGCGCTCCTCGCGTCGGCGGCCCGGGAGGTGCTGGTGCTGTGCTCCGGCGGGGGCGTCGGGCCGATCGGCGCGTTCAGCCGGATCGACCGCGCCAACCTGCGGCGCGGGGTGCGGTACCGCGTGCTGTTCCCCGACTCGGCGCGCCTGTCCGGCCGGCTCACCGGCCTGTCGCTGGCCGGCGCGGAGGTGCGCACCGAGACCGAGGTCCCGATGGACGCCGTGGTGGTCGACGGGACCACCGCGCTGCTGCCGGCGGTCCGGGACGGCGTGGCGTTGTTCCGGCTGCCCAGCGTGGTTGCCGCGACGACCGCGCTGTTCGAGCGGATCTGGCCCGCGGCGGTGCCTTTGACGCCTGCGGAGCCGTCCGACGACGAGCACGCCTCGCCGCTCAGCCGCCGGGAACGCGACCTGCTCGCCCTGCTCTGCTCGGGCAGCACCGACGAGTCGGCCGCCGCGCGGTTGGGCATCTCGGTCCGCACGGTTCGGCGGACGGTCGCCGACATCATGAACCGGCTCGGCGCGCGCAGCAGGTTCCAGGCCGGGGTCAAGGCGGCGGACCGGGGCTGGCTGATGGACCGGGCGAGCTGACGCCACCGCGGACGCCCCGAACCCCGCGGCGCGCACTAACGTTCGGCGGTGTGCGGGTGTTGATGACCGAGGACGACGAGAACCTCCGAGTGGCGCTGGAAGCCGCCTTGCGGGCGGCCGGGTTCGCGGTGGACACGGTGGGGGATCTGCCGGCTGCCGACGAGGCGTTGTTCGTGAACTCTTACGACTGCGCGGTCTTCGACCGGATGCTGCCCGCCGGTGACGCCTTGCGGTACGTGCACGCGCGGCGGCAGGATGGGTGGCAGGTTCCGGTGCTGTTCCTGACCGCTCGGGACAGTGAGGCGGATCGGGTCGACGGGTTGCGGCTCGGCGGTGACGACTACCTCGTGAAGCCCTTCGCCGTGCCGGAGTTGGTGGCCCGGGTGCGCAGTCTGTGCCGGCGCAGTGCGGTCGGGCGGCCGGCGGTGTTGCGCTGCGCCGATGTCGAGTTGGACGGCGGTCGGCACCGGGTTACCCGGGCCGGGGTGTTGCTCACGTTGGCGCGCAAGGAGCTGCTGGTCCTGGAGCGGCTGATGTCCACGCCCGGCCTGCCGGTGTCCCGGCAGGAGTTGCTGTCCTACGCCTGGGACGAGATGGCGGATCCGGCTTCCAACGTGCTGGATGTCGTGATCGCCCAGTTGCGTCGCAAGCTGCACGATCCGCCGCTGATCCATACCGTGCGCGGGGTCGGGTACCTGATCAGCGGTTAGCGGGCGCCGATCGGCAGCGTGGCGGCCAAGCCGTCGGTGTGCTCGCCGTCCAGGCGTTCCAGGTCGACACCGCGTTCACGGGCCAGTCGTGCCAGCTCGGTTGCGGCGTTCTCCAGTGCCACCGGGTGTGCGGTCGCGATGCGCAGCACGGCCTCCACCTGGGAGCCGGCGGGCGTTCGCCGGGCGGTGACGGACACGGTCACGGCGGCCTGGGGTGCGGCGGTGAGCAGCCGGCGCAGCAGTTGCGGCGCCACCGCTGTCGGCAGCCGGTCCCAGCCGTCCAGCCGGAACGTCGCCTGGGTGATCGGCCCGCTCCACCAGTGGCGCCACTGCTCGCGGACGCGGTGCCGGCCGGCGTTGACGTGGGCGAGTGCCGCGAGGGTGCCCAGGGTCTCGTGTTCGGTGAGCGGCCTGGTCGGCAGGCCCTCCCGGCGGAGCCTGCGTCGCACCCGGCGGACGGCGTTGCCGAGTGCCCGTCGGACGTCGTCGTCCCGGTGCAGTTCGACGGTGCGCAGCACCTGGAGGGCGATCCAGACCCGGGGTGGACGGGTCCGGTCCAGGCCGGCTTGGTGGACGACCTGCACGGCCAGTGCCAGTGCTCGTTCGTCGGGTGCGGGCAGCAGTTCCTGAGGAGCGGGCATCGACTTGGTCAGGTCGCGGGTCGTGGACGACGGGTGCAGCACGGCGGTGATGCCGGCCGCGCGGCTGACCATGCACACCGGCTCGTCGTTGACGTCGGTGGTGCCGGCGGTCGCTTCCGGAGAGATCAGGCTGAGCAGTGCCTGGCCGGGGTGGTCGCCGGGCAGGCTCCGGTCCCGGTTGCGCAGCAGGTACTTCGCCGACAGGACCGCCCATTCGGACAGCCATCGGCTGCGGACGCGCACGGCGGTGAACGCCACCACCACGACGGCCGCCGTCGCCACCGCGGTGATCGTGGGCCAGGGCTCGTCCAGGACCAGGATCACGGCGACCAGGGCCAGTTGCCAGCAGGTGATCCGGGGCACGCCGACCCCGCGGAGTGGGCGGCGGACCGGTTTCGGCGCGGGCGGTGGTGGCTTCCACGGCTGTCGTCGGGCGGCGGTGAGGATCGGGGTGGTTGCGGCGAAGGGCGCGGCGGTCGGGCGGGTGTCCCACGTCGGCGGTGTGGTCGGGCGGGTGTCCCACGTCGGCGGTGCGGTCGGTGCGGCGACTGGGCCGTCGGGTCGGGGCACGCCGAAACTGGTCACCGTGGTGTCCTCCTCGCCGGGGTCGTCCGGCCGGAGTCTTCCCGGCGCACATGAGGTTTCGATGACACGTCGGGTGATCGCTCCGCCGGGTGCGCTCCGCCGGGTGGATGATTCCCGGCAGGATGCGGTCAAGGCCGCCATGGCGGCATCGGCGGGTGCTAGCGTCCCGAATTATGGGTCTCATCCGGATGATGGACGCAATCCCGGCTGCCCGCAGGCCGGGTCGGACGGCTTCCCGCGGCCCGGTCAGGAGTGCGGTGTGACCACGAACCCGGTCGGCGCGAGGCCGTCCCGCGGGCCCGCGCTCAGCGCCGTGTCCCGGACGCGGGTGATGATCGCCGCGCTCGTGGCGGGCTGTGTCGGGCTCGTCGGCGTGGCCGTGGCCGGGCAGGGTCCGATCGCGCCCGGCCTCCAGTTCATCCAGGTGGGCCACTGGGTCTACAGCACCGCGTTCCAGTCCGCGTACCACGTCGACGGGTCGACCGGCCAGGTGGACGCGCGGGTCGCGCTGCCCGGTGTCGAGCAGGGCAGCCAGGTCGTGCAGGGTGAGAAGTCCGGTTACGTGGTCGAGCGCTCGCGCATCACGGTGTTCGGCAAGTCCACCCTCAGCGTCGAGAACACCGTGACGCCCCCCGCCACCGAACACCCGGTCGTGCTGGAGGTCGCGGGCGGCCCGTACCTGGTCTACCGCAACGCGGGCCAGGTGGTCCGGCTCGGCGACCCGATGGCGACGGTGCCGGCGGGAGGTCCGCTGTCCGAGCCGACCGCGACCGCCGACGGAAGCGTGTGGCTGCACCGGATCGACACCGGCTCGCTGTGCGAGCTGCCCCGCGACGCCACCCGCATGTCCTGCCCCGCGCAGCTCGAACCGGGCCACACCGGTTCGCTGACCGTCGTGGACGACCGGCCCGTGCTGGTCGACACCACCACGGACTCGTTGCGCACGTTCGGCGAGGACGGGTTCGGCGAGTCGGTCGCCCTCGGGCTCGACCTGCCGGCGTCCGCCCAGGTCGCGAGCAGCACCGCGGACGGGCGGCTGGCCGTGGTGGACCCGGACCGCAAGCGGCTGCACCTGGTCGACACCGCCGGGCTGCGCAAGCGCCCGGTGGCCAAGCCGGTCGAGGTCGAGCTGCCCGCGGAGGGCCGATTCGCGGGGCCGGTCGCCGTCGCGCAGGTCGTCACGCTGGTCGACCAGAACCGCGACGAGCTGCTGACCTACGACAGCAGCGGCTCGCGCAAGAGCGTCACGAAGGTGCCGGGCGCCGGCGGACCGCCGAGGCTCGCCCGCGGCGAGGACGAGCGGGTCTACGTCGAGCGGCCGGACGGTTCGCACGTCCTGGTCGTGGACGGCCGGCAGGGTTCGGTGGCCCACGTGGAAGTCGGGAAGGACCTGGCCGAGTCCGCCTCGCAGTCCGCGAGCGCCACGTCGACCACGGCCTCGACCACCGCGTCGACCACAATCTCGACCACGGTGCCACCGCCGACCGGCGAGCAACCACCCGCGGACGACGAGACGAGGTCCCCGCGCACGTTGGCCACGAAGCCCGCCGCGCCGCCGGTCGCCGCCGCGACCCCGCCCGGCGCGCCCGGCGACGTCGGCGCGGTCGCGGGGGACGGCTCCGCCGCGGTGACGTGGTCGCCCGCCGCCGCGAACGGTGCCCCGGTCACCGCGTACCACCTGCTCTGGTCCGGCGGGTCCACCAGCGTGGACGGGTCGGCGGTCAGCGCCACCGTGCACGGCCTGGCGAACGGCGTCGCGGTCGCCGTCACCGTGGTCGCCGAGAACAGCGCGGGCCGCGGTCCCGGCGCGAGCGCGCCGCCGGTCATCCCGCTGCGCGCCGCCGCCGCGCCCGAGGTCACCGCCACCACCGGCCCCGGCGGGAACGTCGACGTGACGTGGAACCAGCCGGACCTCGGCGGCGGCACGCTCGTCCACTACCTGGTGAGCGCGGCCGGCCAGGCGGACCGCGAGGTCACCGGCACGTCGACCCAGTTCTGGGCGGTCGGCGGCATCACCGGCCTGGTCACCGTCCGCGCGATCACCAGGTTCGGCCCGCCCGGCTCGCCGACCGTCACCGGACTGCCGGGCACCGACGTGATTCCGACCCCGTTCGGCTACCCGATCGTGAAGATCCTCAAGGTCACGCGGACCGGCCCGGAGTCGGTGACCGCGACCGTCGACGTCAACACCAGCGGCACGGACACCACCTGCGAGGCGAGCATCTTCAACCTCGGCGGCGTGCCCACCACCACGGTCCCGTGCGCCGGGGTGCAGGACATCGTCGTGCACGGCGCCCCCACCGACCCGGCGGCCCAGGTCCAGGTCATGGTGTACGCCCGCAACGCCACCGGGCAGGGCCAGCCGGCCACCTGGATGGACGTGCCCGCACCGGCCTCCGGGCCGACCGGGGGAGCCGGGGGAGCACCGCCGCGTCGGACGGGGCTGTTCGGCGCGATGGCGGCACGGTGACGCGACGGCATTCGGATCCGAGGAAAGGCAGCACGTCATGACGCCCACGCCCGGCGCGGCGTACGACCTCATCGCGGACAACGTGCAGCTTGTCGTGCGCGGCAAGCCGGACACCGTCCGCCTCGCCGTGGCGGCCCTGTTCGCGGAGGGCCACCTGCTGATCGAGGACGTGCCGGGGGTCGGCAAGACGACCCTCGCGCGGTGCGTCGCCGCCAGCGTCGGCGGCCGGTGGCAGCGCATCCAGTTCACGCCGGACCTGCTGCCCGGCGACATCACCGGCGTGATGGTCTACCACCAGGGCGCGGAGGCGTTCCGCTTCCACCCCGGCGGGATCTTCGCCAACGTGGTGCTCGCCGACGAGATCAACCGGGGCACGCCGAAGACCCAGTCCGCGCTGCTGGAGGTGATGGAGGAGCGCCGGGTGACGGTCGACTCGGTGAGCCACGACGTGCCGCGGCCGTTCCTGGTGGTGGCGACGCAGAACCCGATCGAGATGGAGGGCACCTACCGGCTGCCCGAGGCGCAGCTCGACCGGTTCCTGATGCGGCTGTCCGTCGGCTACCCCGACCACGACGCCGAGGTGATGGTGGTGCTGGGCGACCGCGCCGGGGTGAGCCCGGACGAGCTGCGCCCGGTGCTCGACCTCGCCGACCTGCAACAGGTGATCGCCGAGGTGCGCAAGTGCCGGGTGGCCCCGGAGATCGTGTCCTATGCGGTGCGGCTGGCGGCGTCGAGCCGGCGCCACCCGGCGGTCCGGCACGGCGTCAGCCCGCGCGGCAGCATCGCCCTGATCCGGGCGGCGCAGGCGTTCGCCGCCACGCACGGCCGTGACTACGTGGTGCCGGACGACGTGAAGGACGTGGCCCACCCGGTGATGTGCCACCGCCTGGTGCTCACCCCCGACGCGGAGCTGGGCAGGCGGCAGACCGGCCACGTGGTGGACGAGCTGCTGGCGGACACCGCCGCGCCCACGGCCGCGATCGGGGGATGAGCGTGCGGCTCACCCGCCGCGGCGTCGCCGTGCTCGCCGGGGCCGTCTGCTGCTACGCGTTCGGCGTGACGGCCGGCTACCCGTTCTTCCTCGTGCTGGCCGGTGGCGCGGTCGGCAGCGTGCTCGCCGCCGCGGTGACCACGACGGTCCGGCCGAAGGTCGAGATCAGCCGCACCGTCCACCCCGACCGGGTGGAGCGCGGCAAGCCCGCCCTCGCCTCGCTGGTGGTCCGCAACACCACCGCGCGCCGGCAGCCCGGCTTCACCGCCGGCGACCGGGTCGGCGTGGATGTCCGGACGGTCGGGGTCCGGCCGTTCGGGTCCGGCGTGGACGTCCGGACGGTGCGGGTTCGGCCGCTCGCGCCCGGCGCGGAGGCCACCTACCACTACGAGCTGCCGACCTCCGTGCGCGGCCGGCTGCGGGTGGGGCCGTTCGCGGTGCACCGGTTCGACCCGTTCGACCTCGTGCGCGGGCACCCGACGGTGGGCGACTCCCGGAGCCTGTGGGTGCACCCGCGCACGCACCCGGCGCGGCTGGCGCAGGTCGGGCACCCCCGGCACCACTACGACGGGCCGCTGTCCGATCCGCCGCTGCACGGCTCGTCGGACCTGCGTGCGGTGCGCGAGTACGTGATCGGCGACGAGGTGCGCCACCTGCACTGGAAGGCGACCGCCAAGACCGGGCGGCTGATGGTGCGCGAGTACGTCGACCCGGCCCGGACCAGGTGCGCCGTGGTGCTCGACACCAGGCGGTCCGCGATGGGGCCGGCGGTGTTCGAGGAGGCCGTGGAAGTGGCGGCCTCGCTGGTGTACGCGTCGGCGTCGGCCGGTCAGCAGCTCCGGCTGATCACGCCCGGCGGCGACACCCCGGTCGACGGCGGCCTGCGCGCGGCCCGGCCGCTGCTGGACGAGCTGTGCCTGATCGGGCAGGACGCGGCGGACGACGTGCCGTTGACGCCGAAGTCCGTGACGGCCCGGCCGGGCGGCGCGCTGGTCGTGATCACGGGACCGGTCGCCGACCTCGGCGCGGTCGGCGGGTGGCGGCCGGACGCGGTGATCCGGCTCGGCGGCACCGGTCCGTCGTCCGCCGGGCTGATCGTCGCGGCGGACGCGGTCGAGGCCGTGGCCCGCTGGAACGCGCTGCGGGACGGCCGCTCGTGACCGCGCCCGTCGATCGGCTGGCGGTGGTCGGCCTGCTGGGCTCGACAGCCGTCGCGGGCCTGCTGTTCGCGCCGGTCTTCGGCTTGGCCGCCTTGCTGGTGCCGGTCCTGGTGGTGGTCCTCGTGGGGTACGGCTGTGTCGAGCTGTGCGCGCGTCGGCCGCGGTTGACGCCGTACCGGCCGGTCCTGCTGCTGTTCACGGGTGTGCTCGGGCTGATCGAGGCGGTGCTGTTCCCGACGACCGTCGCGGGGCTGCCCACGGCGGCGTCGCTGCGCGGCATCCAGCGCGGGCTGACCGAGGGCTGGCTGCTCACCCTCCAGTCCACGTGGCCCGCGCGCCCGGATCCCGACCAGCTCCTGTTCGTCCCGCTGGCGGTGCTGCTCGCGACGGTGCTCGGCGTCGAGATCCTGCTCCGGCTGCGCACCCCGGCGGTGGCGTTGCTGCCCGGTCTGGCGGTGGCCGGGCTCGCGCAGGCCTACCAGGCGTCGACCGGTGGCACGGCGCTGCTGGCGGCGGCCTGCTACGCGGGGCCCGCCGCACTGCTGCTGTGGGCGGACCGCCCGAGCCGGACCGGTCCGCGCGGCACCGGCACGAGGCCCGGCCTCCCGAGTCCGACCGGCTCAGGTGACACCGGCCCGAGATCCGGCCGCCCGGGTCCGACCGGTCCGCGCGGCACCGGTCGGCGATTGTCCGATGTGGACATTCGGTCGGCGTCGGCCACGGTGGTCGCGGTCGTGGTGTGCGGGATCGTGGTGGGCGGCTTCGACCCGGTCGGGCGGGAGCCGTACCGCGTCAAGGACGACCAGGCCGTGCCGTTGCGGCAGCAGCGGGTCGGCAACCCGTTGCAGGAGATCGCGCAGCGGCTGGCCGATCCGGAGCGGGAGGTGTTCCGGTACCGCGCCGACGCGCCGGTGGACCGGTGGAGCCTGGTCGTGCTGGACGGGTTCGACGGCGTGAACTGGTCCGCCGACACGAGGTTGAGCCGGCTGGGCGCGCGTCGGGACGGGGCGGCGGGCAGCGTCACCCGGACGGCCGACGTGGTGGTGGAGGACCTGCCGGGCCCGTGGCTGCCGAGCCAGGCGATCCCGTTGGGCGTGGACGGGCTCGCCCCGCTCGTGGACCAGTCCGACGGCACCCTCCTGCTGGCCGGGCCGGGGGACCGGCGGTACCGGCTGACCTGGTCGGAGCCCGAGATCGACGCCGCGGCGCTCGGCGTCGGCCCGGTCGACCCGGAGGCGGGCGGGCTGGACGGGCTCGGCGTCGTGCCCGCCGAGATCGGCCCACTGGCCCGCGACGCGGTGCGCGGCCTGCGCCCGACGTTCCAGTCCGCCCTGCAACTGGAGCGCTACCTCGCCCGGAACTACCGGCTGGCGGTCGGCGACGACCTCCCGACCGGGCACGGGTGGCCGCAGCTACGGCACTTCCTGACCGAGAGCAGGCGCGGCACGAGCGAGCAGTTCGCCGCCGCGTACGTGGCGCTGGCGAGGATGAACGGCATCCCGGCCCGGCTGGTCGTCGGCTATCGGGGCGGCGTCGCACGGGACGGCTCCTACGTGGTGCGCAACCGCGACGTGCTGGCGTGGCCGGAAGTGGCGGTGGCCGGCGTGGGCTGGGTGCCGATGGACCCGACGGCGGCGGCCGGGGAAGGCCGGTCCGGTCCCGCGCCGTCCGGACTCGCGAAGGCCGCCGCGCAGGCCCGTGAGCAACTGCCGCCCGAGCACGAGCTGCGCCCGCCGGAGCAGCCGAAGCGGGCGTCCTCGGAGACCCCGGCGGCCGATGTCGACCTGTGGTTCGCGGCCGTGGCGGCGGCCGTGGCGCTGCTGGGGCTGCTGATCTGCTGGCTGGTCGGCGTGCCGGTGGCGAAGGCACTCCGGGCCGGGCGGCGTCGTCGGCGGACCGGGGCCGAGGGCGTGATCGCGGCCTGGGCGGAGCTGTGCGACCGGCTGCGGGCCCACGGCGTGCCGTTCCGGATCGGGATGACGCCGCGCGACCTGGCCGAGTCGGCGGCCCCGGTGATCGGCGAGCCGGCCGCGCAGGCGATTGCCCGGCTCGGGCGGGTGCTGGACATGGCGCTGTGGTCCGGCGTGCCGGTGGCGGACGGTTCCGTGCGGCGCGCTTGGGAAGAGGAGCGCGCGGTCCGTCGCGGTCTGGCGGGACGGCCGTTGTCCGCTCGACTGCGCGCGGCGGTGGATCCGCGCCCGCTGTTGCGCCCGTCCGTGGACCCGCGCTCGTTGCTGTTGCTGGTGAGCCGCGTGTCCTGATCAGAGTCCGCATTCCGCGCCGCGGACGGGCACCGGCTCGCTGGTGTAGATGTGGCGGCCGTCCGTGGCGCGGACCTGGAAGCAGTAGCGGCGGGTCGGGTCCACCGGCACCCGCAGGTTGTGCTGCCGGTGGGCGGTCAACACCATGGTGTCGATGAACTCGCCCGCGACGACGACGGCGAAGTCCAGGTCGCCGTCCGCGCGCCAGGACAGCTCGACGTGGCTGCCCCGGTCGGTGGGCGGGTCCAGCACGAGGTTGATCCGGCCGGGTGCGGCCGAGAGCGTCCCCGGTGGTGGCTGGGGTTCTTCGGCGGCGGTGGCGGGGCTGGTGGGTTGCGTCTGGCCGTCCTGCCCGATGACCAGCGGCACGGTGATCAAGCCTGCTACGAATGCTGCGCCTAGACCCGTCCACACGGCGGTTCGTCGGCGGGTGGACCGGGTGGTCGGTGCGGTCGCGTCCGTGCTGTGGACGAGGGTGCGGCCGGTGGCCGGCGTCGGCGGCTTGGGCTGCGAGGCGAAAGCGTCGAAGTCGAAGTCGCCGGGATCGCTCGTGTCGGAGTCGTCCGTCTCGGGAGCAGCTCCCTGCACTGGCACGGATTCGTGAGTCGGTGCCGGGGCGGGGACCGGTGGGAGCGGCGCGGTCGGCGGCACCGCGTGCGGGTTCGTCATCCGGAGCAGGTGTTCGAACAGGCGCGCCACGCCGTCCGCGTCCGGAGGTCTGGCCGCCGGGTCCTTGGCGAGCAGCCGACCGACCACATCGGACAGTTCGGCCGGCACGCCCGCGCCCCGGACCGGTGGCACCTGCTCGCGCAGCACCCGCAGGATCCGCTCACCGGGCGGCTCACCGGTGCGTCGGGGGAACGGCGGCGCGCCCGTCAACGCGGCGTGCAGCACCGCGCCCAGCCCGTACAGGTCGGACGCCGCGGACCGGGTGTCGTCGCGGAGGGTTTCGGGCGAGGTGTACTCCAGCGCGTGCGTCGGGTCGCGGGGGAACGGCTCGCGCAGCGCCAGGCCGAAGTCCGCGACGACCAGTTCGCCGGACCGCCGGTACAGCACGTTGTGCGGGGTCACGCCGCCGTGCACGACGCCCGCCCGATGTGCCGCCGCGAGCGCCCCGGCGATCACCCACCCGATGCCGAACACGTCGCGCACGGTGGGCTTCCCGACCGCGAGCGCCTGGGCGAGCGAGCCCCGGCACAGCTCCATCCGCACGCCCGACCGGCCGTCCGGCAGGTCCACCAGGCCGTCGACGGGCAGGATCGTCCGCACCGGCACGGCGGCCAGCGCCTGGCGTTCCCGGTCGAGCCACGCGGTGGTGTCGCGGTCGAACCGGTCGGCGAACACCTTCACCGCGATCTCGGCTCCGGTGGCCGCCAGCCGGGCCGCGTACACCGTGGCGACGGGACCGGCGGCGAGCACCCTCGGGTCGACGACCGCGCCACCCGCGTCCACGCCCATGAGCCCATACCCCCGCCCGCGGGTGTCCGCGGTCTCCGCCGTCGGCAGTCGCACGCGCCCAGCGTAGGAACGCCGGTCGGCCGCCGGCGCCGTGCGGCAGGTTCCTGCCTGTGCGGCCCGCGGCCGGGCGGGCCGGCCGAAACTCGTCCCATGCAGATTACCGGCCTGGTCAGGATCACCGTGGCCACTCCGCACCGGCGGATCGACATGGCGCTGCCGGAACACGCCGCAGTCGCCGAGGTGCTGCCCGGCCTGCTGGCGCGGGCGGGTGAGGGCTTGGCCGACGACGGCGTGGCGGACGGCGGCTGGCTGCTCCGCCGCGCCGACGGGACGGCGTTCGAACCGGACCGCACGCTGGCCTCGCACCGGGTGCGCGACGGGGAGATCCTGCACCTCACCCCGCGCCACCTGGACTGGCCGGAACTGGAGTACGACGACCTGGTGGACGCCATCGCCACCGGCTCCGGTCGGGCCGGCCGGGCGTGGGGGCCGCGCCACACCCGGCGGGCCGGGCTCGCGGCGGGCGGCGCGGCGCTGCTGCTCGGCCTGGTCGCCGTGCTGCGGGCCGGGCCTCCGTGGACGACGCCCGCGCTGTGGGCCCTCGGCGTGGCGGCGGTCCTGCTGGTCGTCGCCGTGGTGCTGGCCCGTGCGGTCGGCGACGCGGGTGCGGGTGCGGTGCTCGCGGCGGTCGCGCTGCCGTTCGCCTTCGCCGGCGGCGGCCTGCTGCTCGCGGGCGACCGGCCGCTGAACCTGGCCGGCCTGCTCTCCGCCGGCGACCGGTCGCCGACGCCAGGCGGGCTGCCCTCCGGCGACCGGTCGCCGACCCCTGGTGGCCTGCTGCCCGGCGAGGACGGGCTGCCGGCCGGTCACCTGCTGCCGGTCGGCGAACACGCGCTGTCCGCCGGTCACCTGCTGCTCGCCGGGGCGGTGCTGCTGCTGGTCGCGCTGGTCGGCCACCTCGGGGTGACGGCCGCTCCCGCGCTGTCCGCCGGCGCGGTCACGGTCGGCGCGCTGTGCGTGATCGGCGGCTGGCTGGGGACGGGCGCGTGGGCGGCCCACGAGTCGGCGGCCGTCGTGAGCGGAGGTCTGCTGGTCCTGTCGACGGCGTTCGCCCCACTGGCGTTGCGGCTCGGCCGGGTGCCGATGCCGGTGCTGCCCCGTTCCACCGCCGACCTGCTCCGCGACGAGCCGCAACCGCCGCTCGCGCTGGTGCACGCGGCGGTGGTCCGGGCGGACGCCCTGCTCACCGGGATGCTCGCCGGGTCGTCCGTGGTGGTCATGTGCTGCCAGGTGGTGCTGGTGCGCAGCGACAGCACGGCGGCGGTGGTGCTGGTCGCGGTGCTCTCCGCGGGCTTGCTGTTGCGCGCCAGGCTCTACCCGATCCTGCGTCAACGGCTGCCGCTGCTGGTGGCGGGCGTGTTCGGGGTCGGCTGCCTGGTCGCGGGGCCGGCCATGGCCGACCGGGACGCGCTGCTGGTGGTCACCGGGCCGGTGTTGCTCGTGGTGGCGGCCGGTGCGATCGCGGCCGGCATCGTGTCGAGCACCCGGGCGCCCAACCCGTACCTGGGCCGGTTCGCCGAGTACGCCGAGATCCTGGTGATGCTCGCCGTCGTGCCGGTGGTGTGCTGGGCGCTCGGCCTGTTCGGCTACGTGCGCGGACTGGGGGGCTGACCCCGTGGCGTCCAAGCGCGATCAGCTCCAGGCGTACCAATTCTCCGTCCAGCGGGCGACGTCGGCGCTGGTCACCGGGGAGACCGATCCGGAGCAGCCGCCGTTCCGCCGCCCGGTAGGGGCGTCCTTCGCCGGCGTCGCACTGGCGCTCGTCGCGCTCGCCTGCGTAGGCGTCTACGGGATGGTCGTGCCGGGCGGCAACAACGCCTGGCGCAAGGACGACGCGGTGATCGTGGAGAAGGAGACCGGCACCCGGTACGTCTACTTGAACGAACGCCTGCACCCTGTCGCCAACTACGCGTCCGCCCTGCTCCTGATCGGCGGGCACGGCCGTACCGAGCGGGTGTCGCGGGACTCGCTGGTCGGCGTCCCGCGCGGTCCCCGGCTGGGCATCGCGGACGCGCCCGACGCGCTGCCCGGCCCCGACCGGCTGCTGTCCGGGTCGTGGTCGCTGTGCTCGGCCCCGGCGGGCGACGCGGCCGGCCACCGGGTCGAGGAGTCGGTGCTGCTGGTCGGCGTGGCGCCCGGACACGGCGTCGGGCTCGGCGAGCGGGCCCTGCTGGTGGAGTCGACGCCGACCGGCGAGCGGTTCCTCGTCTGGCGCGGCCACCGGCACCGGATCGAGGACTACGGCGCGGTGGGCACCGGCTTGGCGCTGACCACGCAGCCGTGGGCCAAGGTGGGCCGGTCGTGGCTGGACGTGCTGCCGGACGGAGCGCCGATCGGGCCGATCGGGGTGCCCCGCGCCGGGGAGCCGTCCACGGCGGTGCCCGGCCGGCCCGACCTGCTTGTCGGGACGCTGCTGGTGGTGCGCACCTCGGGCGGCGGGCTCCAGCACTACCTGGCCGAGCCGGAGTCGTTGCGGCCGATCACCGAATTGCAGTACGACATCCAGCGGGCGTACGCGCCGAGCCTGGCCGCCTACCCCGGCGGCGAGCCGTCGGCGGTTCCGCTGGCACCGGCGTTGGCCGCCGGGGCACGGCGGCAGGAGCCCGCCGCCGCCGAGCACGCCGCTCCCGCCGCCCGGCCCGGTATCGCCCGGCTGCCGGACCGGGAGGTCGCGGTGTGCGCCACGGTCGAGCCGGGGCAGGCGGTGCCGCACCTGGTCGTCGGGGCCACGCTGCCGCCGGCGGACCCGCTGACCACGACCACCCGCCGGGACGAGCGGGGCACGCCGCTCGCGGACCGCGTGCACGTGCCGCCGGGTTGGGCCGCCGTGGTGGAGGCGATGCCGTCGGCGGACGCCCCGGTGGGCACCTTCACCGTGGTCACCGACCTGGGCCGGCGCTATCCGGTGGCGCGGCCCGAGGTGCTGGGGATGCTCGGCTACGCCGCGGCACGTCCGGTGCGGCTGCCCGCCGGGCTGGTCGTGCGGCTGCCGGAAGGCCCCGGACTCGACCCGGACGCCGCCGCACGCCAGCCGTCGGGCGGGTGACGGCGGCGTCCCCGCGCGGTGTCACGACGGCGACAGGGCGTCCATGACGAGCGTGACGATGTCGCCGTACAGGTCGGTGCGGACGATGCCCGGCTCCATCACGTGCTGGAGCGCCAGACCGAGGAAGATGCCGTTCAGCCCCAGCGCCATGTCCTCGGCCGACATGTCGGACCGGAACGTGCCGCTGTCCAACTCGTGCTGCATGAGCGCGGCCATCATCGCGCGGATCGTGCGCGCCCCTTCGGAGAATCGGGCGCGGATCTCGGGATCGCGGGCGGCGGCGAACAGGAACTCCATGTGCAGCAGGAACCACTCGGGGTGCTCCCGCAGGTCGACCATCGACCACTCGGTGACCGCCCGCATCCGCTCCCGCAGCGAACCCTCGGCGGCGACGAACACCCCGGCGATCGCCTCGGCCCGCCGGCTCGTGGTCCGCTCGTACAGCGCGAAGTACAGGTCCTGCTTGTTGCGGAACTGCGAGTAGACCGCGCCGTGGGTGTACCCGGCCTCCTCCGCGATGTCGCCGACCGACGCCCCGGAGTACCCCTTGCGCGCGAACACCCGTGCCGCGGCCTCCAGCAGCTCGTCACGCGTCTGCGCGGCCCGTTCCGCACGGGTCGGACGGTTCGGTGGCACTACGTTCCAAATCTGGCTTGTGGACGCGATCCGGGCGAGTGGTGGCTACACGATAACCCAACCCCGACACCGCGTCGCGTGATCGCGCGACCGTCGCCGGCGGTGCGCGACGCGGTCGGGTGCAACATTCTCGGAGGGGCCGGCGATGTGAGACGCGAGTGGCGGTCGTCGTCGGGACGACCTCCTCGTTCGGGAGGCGTTGATGGGCGTGCGAGCCGGGGCCGCTTCCGACGTCGGCCTGGTGCGGCTGTCCAACGAGGACAGTCTGCTGGTCGGCTCCGCGCTGTTCGCCGTCTCGGACGGGATGGGCGGGCACGCCGCCGGCGAGGTGGCCAGCGCCATGGCCGTCGACCACCTCCGGGCGCTCGACGAGCGGGCGGACTTGCGGCCGGACGACATCCGGGCGACGTTGTGGGAGGCCAACACCGCCATTCGCGGCGCCGGGGCGGCGAACCCCGAGCAGGCCGGGATGGGCGCGACGGTCACCGGGATCGGGTTGGTGCAGTTCGCCGGGTCGCCGCGGTGGGTGGTGTTCAACCTCGGCGACTCGCGGGTCTACCGGTACGCCGACGGCGTGCTCACGCTGCTGACGGTGGACCACTCCGAGGCGGCCGAGCTGGTGGCGTCCGGCACGCTGACCGTCGAAGAGGCGCGGTACTCGCGGTACCGGAACGTGATCACCCGGGCGTTGGGCGTCCACCCGGCGGTCGATCCCGACCAGTGGGTGTTCCCGCCGGTCGCGGGCGAGCGGTTCGTGATCTGCTCGGACGGGTTGACGGGCGAGTTGGAGGACGTGGAGATCGCCGACGTGCTGCGGGACGTGTCCGATGCGGAGCCCGCCGCCGCGGAACTGGTGCGGCGGGCCGTCGCCGCCGGCGGGCGGGACAATGTCACCGTGGTGGTGGTGGATTACGGCGTGGGTGACGTCGAGCTGGAGGAAACCTTGTCGCGGAGTGCCCGGTGACCGTTTACACGCCCGGTGCGGCGGTTGCCGTGGTGGCCGACGGGACTTGGCTGTTGCTCGGTGTCGCGCCCGGATCGGGTGTGGTTCGGCGGTGTTGGGCACTCGTGCGCGACGGGGCCGGGTTGGATGACGTGGTTCGCGTCATCGCGGAGGAGGGCGACCGCGCGGTCGGGAGTTTCGCGCTCGTGCGGTGGAGCGAGGCCGAGCGGCGGGTGGTGCTGCGGGGCGACGCGGTGGTCGGCGTGGTCGGGCCGGACGGCGTGCTGCTCGAACTGAGGGACGACCGGGTGGCCGCGTGGGTCGACACCGGGCTGCCGGACGTGGTCGCCGAGCTTCGGCTGGCGGTCGGCGTCGGCGGGGGCGCCGAGCTGCCGGTGGAGCGCGGAGTGGTGCTGGCCTGCCGACTGGCGGCGCGGTTGGCGGACGTACCGGCGGTGGTCTCGCCAGTGCTCGCCGAGCCGGTGCTCGCCGAGGCGGTGGCGGTGGCGGTCGATCCGGTGCCGGCGGTGGTCGAGCCGGTGTCTGTGCCGGTGGTGGTGCCGGAGCCGGTGGCGGTTGAGCCGGTGTCCGTGGTGGCCGAGGGCGTGACGGCGGTGATCGCGATGCCCTCGCCTGCGGAAGGTGTGACGACGGTGATTTCCGTGCCCTCGCCGGAAGTCGACGAGACGATGCTCCGCCGCAACTCCTCGCCCGAGGACACGCGGCACGTCACGGCGGGCACGCCGAAGGTGCGGGCGATCGCCTGTCCGGCAAGGCACCTCAACCCCGAGCACGCCGTCGCCTGCCGCGTCTGCGGACAACGCCTTGCCCCACAAGAAGCCTTCGTCGCGCCACGCCCGCTGCTCGGCATCCTGCGGCTGTCCACGGGCGAGGTGGTCCCGCTGGACCGCGGCGTCGTCCTCGGCCGCGACCCCCAAGTGGCCGACCGCGGTCTGCGTGCCATCCGCTTCGCCAACCACGGCAACGACATCTCCCGCAGCCACGTCGAAGTCCGCCTGAACGGCTGGGACGTCCTGGTGGTCGACCTCGGCTCCAAGAACGGCACGACGGTCATCGCGCCGGGCTGGTCGCCGCAGGCGCTGGCGGGGCTCATCCCGGCCATCCTCGCGCCCGGCTCCCGGGTGATGCTCGGCGAGGGAGCGTTCTTCACCTACGACGTGACCGCCTGACACCGGACAGGGCGGCTGCCGACCTGGATGAGTCGACAGCCGCCCCGTCAGGCGATCAGGTGTTCAGGTGATCAGCAGGCGCCCTGGTCCGCCCACACGGCCCAGGAGCCGGGTGCGCCCGGCTCCGCGCCGGTCGAGTACCAGGTGGACTTCCACTTGTGCGAGTTGTACGAGACCTCGTCGTTCGGCACGTAGGCCGTGGTCGCGCTCCACTCGGGAACGCCACCGCAGCCGCCACCGCCGTCACCGGTCACCGTCAGGGTGTAGGTGGCGGTGTGGTTGGTGTCCGTGCCGGTGGCCGTCACCGTGATGGTGTAGGTGCCTTCCGGCGTGGTCGCCGACGTGGCGATGGCCAGCGTGGACGACTCGCCGGACTCCACCGACAGCGGGGTGAAGGTGGCCGTCGCGCCGTCCGGCAGGCCGGACGCCGCGAAGTGCACCTTGTGCGGCGAACCGGCGGTGGTCCGGGTGCTCAGCGTCGTCGTCGCCGAGCTGCCCGCCTGGACGCTGCCGCTCTCCGGGCTCAGGGTCACCGCGAAGTCGTTCGCCGGGGGCTCCCCGCCGACCCGCAACGTGTACGTCGCCGAGTGCGTCGCGTCCCCTCCGGTGCCGGTGACGGTCACCGTGTAGCTGCCGGCCGGGGTCGAGGCGGAGGTGGCGAGAGTCAGCTTCGAGGACTCGCCGGCCGCCAGGGTGGACGGGTCGAACGTCGCCGTCGTGCCCGTGGGCAGGCCGGACGCGGTGAGCGAGACCTTCTGCGACTCACCGGACGTGACGGTCGTGCCGACGGTGGTCGTCAGCGTGCCGCCGGGGTTCGTGTCGCCGCTGTTGGGGTTCAGGGCGAGGGAGAAGTCGTTGGCCGGCGGCTGGCTGCCGACGGTCAGGTTGTACGTCACCGTGTGCGTGGCGGTGCCCGTGCCCCGCACGGTGATCGGGTAGGTGCCCGGCGCGACACCGGCCGTGGTGGACACGGTCAGCGTGGACGACTGGCCCGAGGTGACCGACTCCGGGCTGAACCGGACGGTCACGCCGGCCGGCTGGCCGGTCGCGGTCAGCGCCACGGCGTGCGGGCTGCCGCTCACCGTGGTGGTGGTGATGGACGTGGTCGCCTGGCCGCCCGCCTGGACGGTGCCCGAGGCCGGGTTCAGCTCCAGGCTGAAGTCGTTGGCCGGGGTGTTGGTGCAGGTCGGCTCGCCGGACTGGGCCGGGAGGCTGATCGCCTGCCAGGCCGCCTTCACCGCGTTGAACTGCGCGCACGTCGGGTCGAGCGCCTTCGCCGCCGTCAGGGTCGCGATGCGGTACTTGAAGTGCGTCATACCGGACGTCTTGAGCAGCATGGCGTTGTAGAACACGCGGCCCGCCGCCTGGATGCCGATGCCGCGCACGGTCGAGCCGTCGCAGGTCGGGCTGGCCGCCGAGCCTTCGGCGAGCAGGTAGAACCAGTGGTTGAGCGGACCGGCCGCCGCGTGCACCTCGGTGCCCGGGATGGCGCTGGACCAGCAGTTCGGGTGTCCGCTGACCGCCTGCGGGTTGGCCATGTTCCGGATCGGGCCGCGCCCGACCAGGTTGACCGACTCGCCGACGAGGTAGTCCGGGGTGTCGAACGGGGCCGGCTCGTTGGCGTACGCCTCGGTCAGCGCGCCCATGATGTCGCCGGTGGCCTCGCCCAGACCGGCCTCACGACCGGCGCCGCCGGGGGTGTACTGGTCGAGGGCGTGCCCGTGCTCGTGGCCGACCACGTCCATGGACGCGATCCACTGGTTGGCGTTGTTGCGGCCGATCTCGATGTGCTGGCCGGTCCAGTACGCGTTGACCCGGTCCAGGCCGACCTTGACCGTGACGCCGCGGCCGTTGCCGTCGATGCCGTTGCGGCCCAGCCAGTTCTTCAGCATGTCCCACTGCTTCTGCGTCGACCACAGGGTGTCGGCGCAGCCGGTCTCCTTGCTGGTGGCCTTGCCCGTGCCGAACGAGTTGGACGGCTTGCTGAACGGCTGGTTGGTCGCGTAGTCCACGCACCGCAGGCCGGGCCGGGTGTCGTCCACCGTGCTGTTGTTGCTGGTGTCGATGGACAGCGGGTTCGGGCCGTTCCACTCGCTGTTGCCGGTGCCCGCCTTCACGTCGTCCACGAGGTCCTCGACCACGCCGGTCTGCGCGTTCACGTAGACGTGCAGCCGGCTCGGGTCGCCGGCGCGCTGACCGGTGACGATCACCTCGTACACGAGCTTGCCGTGCTCTTCGGCGAGCACGGACAGCGTGCCGCCCTCGACCTTGTCCACAGTGGTCATCTGGGCGCGCGCGATGGACTTCGCCCGCTGGACGCCGATTCTGGCCCTGGTGTCGACCGCGAGGCCGCCTTCGTTGGCGGCGACGGTCTCCAGGACCTTGCCGGCCGAGTCGGTGGCCACGACCGCGTCGCCGCCGATGACCGGGAGGCCCTTGTAGGTGCGGTCGTAGGAGACGTAGAAGAGGTCCTTTCTGCCCGGGATGCCGCCGGTGTAGACGGCCTTCCGGTGGAACTGCTCGTCGGGGCCCTTGGCCAGGGCGTCCAGGCCGGACGCTGCGGCCTGGTCGGCCGCGTTGGTGGCCAAGGTGATCGGACTGGCCGGCGCGGCCGGCGCCGCTTGCGCGACGCTTGACGCGGTCTGGACCGACAGGGCGGCCAGGCACGCGGCCAGGTAGACGCCGATACTGCGTTTCATGCCAGCTCCTCAGGCACGCAGGGAATACCGAGGACTCGGACGAGAATGTCCCAGTCACGAAGTGGGCGGCCTCGTTTTAAGCAGTCCCTGTGTAACGCGCATGGCGTAACCCATCGAGGATTAACCGTTGCCAGAACCTTCCGGTTGATCTGTTCGGGTCAATGCCCATGACCAGGCGACGGCCTGGTCATACGACCTGATCTATGGGTTTTCGATATACCTCCGAATGGTCGCACGCAGTTGCCTCGAATTCACTTCGCGACGGCACCGGCCGACGGTATCGGTATTTGTCCGGATCACGACACCGCCCGCTCGGGCCGAGTCCGCCGCGGGCGCCTGACGGCCATGCCGTGCCCGGTGCGTCCGCACCCCTCGTGCCGGGTCGGTGAACCGCGGGTCGCGGTGGGGTCACGACCTCTTGTGCTCGTTGTCCACGGCTTGTATACATCTCGTCCATGAGCAGTTCACAACTGTCCGGCGGGTCCGCCCAGGACACCACCTACCGGTGGCTCAAGCAGCACATCGCCACGCTGCCGCCGGACGACGGGACGTTCCTCACCGAGTCCGGCGTGGCACAGGCGGCGGGCACGTCGCGCACGCCGGTCCGGGAGGCGCTGCTGCGCCTGGAGGCCGAGGGCTTCCTGCGGATCATGCCCAAGAAGGGCGCGTTCGTGCCGCCGATCTCGGACGCCGAGGTGCGCGCGGTGATGGAGGCGCGGGCGTTGGTGGAGGACTGGTGCGTGCGCCGGGCCGTGCCCGCCGAGGAGTCGTTCACCGCCGAGCTGGACCAACTCGTGGCCGACCAGGAGGCCGCGATCACCGACCCGCTCGGGTTCATCGAGCGGGACCGCGTGTTCCACCGCACCATCGTGCGGCGGGCGGGCAACCCGGTGCTCGCCGACTTCTACGAGACGCTGCGCGAGCGCCAGGTCCGGATGGGCCTGCGGGCGGTGTCCACCAGCGCCGACCGGTCCCGCCGGGTGCTGGACGAGCACGCCGCGATAGTGGCCGCCCTGCGCACCGGAGACCCCGAGGAGGCGGGCCGCGCGGTGGCCGCCCACCTGATGAGCACGTTGACCGCGCTGCACCTGTCCGACGCTAGGAGCACGTGATGCGCACTGGAGCCGAATACCTGGCCTCGTTGAAGGACAACCGTCGGGTCTACGTGGACGGTGTGGCGGTGGACGACGTCGCGCACCACCCGGCGTTCGCGCCGGTCGCGAAGACCATCGCCGAGCTGTTCGACCTCGTCGACGAGCGGTTCGCGGTGGGCGGGGTGAACCGGCTGTTCGTCCCGCCCCGCAGCCGGGAGGACCTGACCGCGTTCCGCGCCGCCGCGACGGTGTGGGCCGAGCACACGCACGGCTGGGTCGGTCGGAGCCCGGATCACGTGGGCGCGTTCGCCGCCGCGTTCGCCGCGCACCCGGAGGCGTTCTCCGAGAACCTGGCGACGAACGTGGTCGCGTTCCAGCGTCGTATCGCCGAGCAGAGCCTGTACGTCTCGTACGCGATCATCCCGCCGCAGGTGTCCCGTGCGACGACCGCGCACGAGTGGGACGGTGAGTTCGTCCAGGTCGGCGTCGTGGAGGAACGCGCCGACGGGATCGTGGTCCGGGGTGCGCAGATGTTGGCGACCGGTGGTGCGGTGGCGGATGAGATCCTGGTGTCCTGCATCAAGCCGCTGACCGCCGAGGACGCGGACTTCGCGATCAGTTTCGCGGTGCCGGTGGGTGCGGAGGGGCTGAAGTTGTTGTGTCGCAGGCCTTATGCGCCGGCCGCGACGAGTCGGTACGACTACCCGCTCACGACCAGGTTCGATGAGACGGACGCCTTGCTGGTGTTCGATGACGTGTTCATCCCGTGGGAGCGGGTGTTCGTCTATCGCGATGTGGCGGGTCTTCGGCGTCAGTTTTTCGACACCGGTGCGCATGTGCTGGGGAACTGGCAGGCGCAGATCAGGTTCGCGGTGAAGTTGCGGTTCCTGGCCGGTCTGGCGCGGAAGGTCGCGGCGGTCAACGGCGTCGACAAGTTCCCTGGTGTCGTGGAGAAGCTGGGGGAGCTGGCGTCACTGACATCGCTGGTCGAGTCGGCGGTGCTGGCCGCCGAGTACGCCGCGAAGCCCGATGCCCAGGGGATGTGGCGGCCGGATGCCCAGGCGCTGTACGGCGTGATGGGGTTGCAGGCCGAGTTGTACCCGAGGGTGTTGGCGATCCTGCGGGACTTGGTCGGTGGGGGTGTGCTGCAAGTGCCGTCGAGCGTGGCGGACATGACCAGTCCTGAGACTCGGCCGGATATCGATCGGTACGTGCACAGTCCCGGTGTGTCCGCCGAAGAACGCGTGAAGCTGTTCAAGTTGGTGTGGGACGCGGTGGGCAGCGAGTTCGCCGGTCGTCACCACCAGTACGAGATGTTCTACGCCGGAGCGCCGTTCGTGGCCAAGGGCCACGCGTTCCGCAACTACGACTTCGACACCGCGCTCGCGGAGGTCGATGCGTTCCTCGCCTCCTACGGCATGGAGTCACCGTGAGCAAACCCGAACACGAGTTCTTCCCGGTCACCGAGGTCGGCTTCACCGTCTGCCCCGGCGACGACCCCGCCATCACCGAACGGGTCCTGGCCCGCGACGACGAAACCGGTGTGGCGACCAGGATCCTGCGCTACGAGCCGGGCGCCGACTCGTCCGCGATGGGCGTGCAGCGGCACGACTTCTGGGAGGAGGTCTACATCCTGGAGGGCTCGTTCACCGACCTGACGCTGGGGCGGACCTTCACCAAGGGCATGTACGCCTGCCGCCCGCCGGGCATGCCGCACGGGCCGTGGCGCACCGACGAGGGGGTCCTGACATTCGAGGTCCGCTACCGGACCTGAGCACCCTGGAGGATCGGATGATCCCGGCAACCACACCCGTCGAACCGTCGACCATGCGCCGCACGATGGGCCGCTTCGCCACCGGCGTGGCCGTGGTGACCACCCGCGCCGCCGACGGCGCGCCGCACGGCATGACCGTCAACTCGCTCACCTCCGTCTCGCTCGAACCGCCCCTCCTGCTGGTGTGCCTCACCATCGGCGCGCGCAGCACCGAGGCCGTGATCTCGGCCGGCCGGTTCGCCGTCAACATCCTGTCCAGCCGCCAGGAACACCTGGCGCTGCGCTTCGCCCGCCGGGGCGAGGACCACTTCGCGGGCCTCGACGTGACCCACGGCCGGCACCGCGTCCCGGTGATCCCGGACGCCTTCGCCCACCTCGAATGCGATGTCGAGCGCCACTTCACCGCGGGCGACCACATCGTCGTCATCGGGCACGTGCGGGACGTGTGCGAGCGCGACGGCGAGCCGTTGGGCTTCCTGCGCGGCCGGTTCAGCGACGTGCTGGACCGGGGCCACGCGCCGGCGCCCTGGATCTCCTGACCTGGACCGGCGATGCGCCCTGGATCTCCTGACCCGGACCGGGGATGCGCCCTGGATCTCCTGACCTGGATCTGACCTGGACCGGGACAACGCCCTCGATCGCCTGACCCCAGGTCTCCCCGGACTCCCCTCGAAGCGAGGTTTCTTCGCCATGCCCGAAAACCCGAACCTGCCGCCGCCCCAGCGGCTCGACATCCCGATGAGCGACGGCGCGGTGCTGTCCGCGCTGCGCTATCCGGGCGGCGCGACGCCGTCCCCGGTCGTCGTCACGATCACGCCGTACCGCAAGGAAGCCGCCCAGAACGCCGACCTCGTCGCGGCCGTGCTGGACGCCGGCTACGACGTGGTGGTCGCCGACGTGCGCGGATTCGGCGGCTCGACCGGCCCGTACCACGGCGTGCTGTCCGAACGCGAGGCGCAGGACAGCGCCGAGCTGCTGGAGTGGTTGGCGGACCAGGACTTCTGCGACGGCCGCACGGCCATGGTCGGCGGGTCGTACTGCGGGATCAACCAGTTGCTGGCCGCTGTGCGACGGCCGCGCGGACTCCGTTGCATCGCACCGTGGATCGCGCCGACCGACACCTACCGGGACATGTGGAAGCGCGGTGGCATCCCCTCGCACACCGCGTGGGGCGCCCGGACGTTCCTCAACTCCTCGCGCGAGCAGACCCGCCGGGACGGGTTGCGGCACTTCTACTCCGAGCTGGTGGACGAGCCGTTCGACACGGAGTTGTTCCACCGCGCCGACTTCACGGCCCTGGACGTGCCCGCCCTGTTCATCGGCGGCTGGCAGGACTACTTCCTGCGCGGCACGGTGCGCGGCTTCCGGCAGGCCGCCGGTCCGAAGCGCCTGCTGGTCGGCAACTGGAGCCACGAGCCGTTCCTGGGCCCGGAGCTGCGCGCCGAACTCGTCGGCTGGCTGGACCTCTGGTTGCGGGACCAGGGCGACCACTCCGCGGACAACGTGCGGCTGGCGGTCTTCGGCGCCGACGAGTGGACCTCGCACCGGGGTTGGCCCGAGCCGTCCTGGACCCGCTGGGAGCCGGTGGCCGAGCCCACGACCGTCGACGTCGCCGCGAGCCTGCTCAGCGTGCCGCCCGCGCCGCCCACGCCGGTGAACGTGCTGGTGGACCTGGCCACCGAGTCCGGGATGCGGCTGTGGGGCGAGTCCGCGACCTTCGACCTGCCGGTCGACCGGCCGACCGAGCTGCTGGGCAACGTGGGCCTGACGGCCGTGCTGTCCGTGGCGGGCTGCGCCGACGTCGACCTGCACGCGCGGATCTCGGTGGTCCGGGCCGGCGGTGAGGTCCAGCAGGTCACCGAAGGCCGGTTGCGCGCGTCGCACCGGGCCGTGGACGCCGAGCGCAGCGAGCCCGCCGCGCCGTGGCACCCGCACGACCGGGCGGAAGAGCTGCCGCAGGGCGAGCCCGTCACGCTCGACGTGGAGGTCTACCCCGTGCACCTGCGCCTGGCGCCGGGTGACGCGGTGCGGCTGGGCGTGACCGTGACCCGGGCCGACGAGTCGGGGTCGCCCGCTACCGTGACGTTCCTGCCCGGCACGACCGTGCTGCTACCCGGGACGCGGTGATGCTCCGCCTGGTCGGCGGCCGGCTGCTGTGGTCGGTCCCGCTGCTGGTCGTCCTGTCCGCCTTGACGTTCCTGCTGGCGTGGCTGACGCCCGGCGACGCCGCGCGGGTGGTCCTGGGCACGAACACCGATCCCGCCGCGTACGAGCAGGTCCGGTCCCAGCTCGGGCTGGACCGGCCGCTGCCGGAGCAGTACGGGACGTGGCTGTCCGGCGCGGTGCGCGGCGACCTCGGCCGCTCGCTGTTCACCGGCGAGTCCGTGTCGGCGATCGTCGACTCGCGGCTGGCGGTGAGCCTGTCGCTGCTCCTGTTGTCCGCCTTGGTGATCGCCGTCGTGGGCGTCGCGCTCGGGATGTTCGGCGCGCTGCGCGGCGGGGTCGCGGGGCGGGTGCTGGACGGCCTGTCGGTGGTCGCGATGAGCGTGCCGACGCCGTGGCTCGGGCTGGTGCTGGTGGTGGTGTTCGCGGTGAACCTGGCGTGGTTCCCGGTCACCGGGTACGTGCCGGCGGCGCAGTCGCCGGACGGGTGGGCGTTGTCGCTCGCGCTGCCGGTGGTGTGCCTGGCGGTGGGCGGGATCGCGGTGATCGCCAAGCAGGTGCGGGGCGCGGTGGTGGAGGTGCTGGGGCGGCCCTACGTCCGGGCGTTGCGCGCCAACGGGTTGCCCGCGCGGCGGATCATCTTCCGGCACGTCGCCAAGAACGCCGCCCTTCCCGTGGTCGCGGTGTTCGGCGTGGTGCTGATCGGTCTGCTCGGCGGGTCGGTCGTGGTGGAGCAGCTATTCGCGCTGCCGGGCCTCGGCCAGCTCACCGTCACCGCCGCGGCGCAGCACGACCTGCCGGTCCTGCAAGGGGTCGTGCTGTGCTTCACGGTCCTGGTGGTGATCGTCAACCTGCTGGTCGACCTGGTCACCGGCTGGCTGAGCCCGAACGCGGTGACCCGGTGAACGCGTGGCGCGCGGTCGTGAGCCGACCGCTCGGCGCGACCTGCCTGGCGTGGCTGGGACTGGTCGTCCTGGCCTGCGTGTCGGCCGACCTCATCGCGCCTTACGACCCGCAGGAGCAAGACCTCGCTTCTGTCTACAGTGGACCGACGTGGGCGCACTGGCTGGGCACCGACCAGCTTGGCCGGGACATCCTCAGCCGCGTGCTGCACGGCGGGCAGGTGAGCCTGCTGGTGGTGGGCCAGGCGCTGGCCGCGTACCTGCTGCTGGGCTGCGCGGCGGGCGTGCTCGCGGGCTACCGGCGCGGCCTGCTGGACCGGATCGTGCTGCGGGTGAGCGATCTGGCGCTCGCCATGCCCGCCGTGGTGATTCTGCTGGTCGTGCTGGCGATCTTCCCGCACGACGAGTCCGCCGCCATGATCACGCTCGGCGTGCTGTCCGCCGCCGGCCTGGCCAGGGTGGTGCGGGCGTCCACGGTCGCGGTGCGCGACGAGCCGTTCGTCGCCGCCGCCCGGGTCGCGGGCCTGACCACGCCCCGAATCCTCGGTCGGCACGTGCTGCCCTCGGTCATCGGCCCGGTCATCTCGCTGGTCGCCCTGGTCGCCGGCTCGGCGCTGCTGGTGGAGGCCTCACTGGGGTTCCTCGGCCTGGGCGTGCAGCCGCCCGAGCCGAGCTGGGGCGGGCTGATCGCCGAGGCGTCCCAGGCGATCTACCGGCAACCGTGGCTGCTGGTGCCCAGCGGTGGCGTGGTGGCGTCGACGGCCATCGCGTGCGCGGTCCTCGGTGACGTCGTGCGTGCCGCCACCGACGACCGCACGAGCCGGGAACCGTTGTCCTGGAGGCGGATGCGCACGAGCGTCACCCGGAAGGCGGGTGCGCCGCCGGACGACACGGCGGTGCTGTCGGTGCGCGGGCTGTCCGTGCGGCTGGACGACGGCACGACCCTCGTCGACGACGTGAGCTTCGACCTGCACCCCGGCTCCGCACTGGGACTGGTCGGGGAATCGGGCTGTGGCAAGACGATGACCGTGTCCGCCGTGCTGCGCCTGCTGCCGCCCGGCGCGGTGGTCGACGCGGCCGAGGTGCGGTTCGCCGGGCAGGACCTGCTGTCGCTGGACGAACGCGGCATGGCCCTGGTGCGGGGCGGCGGCATCGCCTACATCGCCCAGGACCCGGTGGCCAGCCTGGACCCGCTGTTCACGGTGGGCGACCAGCTCACCGAGGCGGTGCGCCACCACCACCGGGGCGCGACCCGGGCGGAGGTGCTGCGGCGGGCGGTCGAGCTGTTGGAGTCCGTCCACCTGCCCGACCCGCCCGGTGTGCTGGCCAAGTACCCGCACCAGCTATCCGGCGGGATGGCGCAACGGGTGGCGATCGCGCGTGCGCTCGCGGGCGAGCCGCGGGTGCTGATCGCGGACGAGCCGACGACCGCGCTCGACGTGACCGTGCAGGCCGAGATCCTGGACCTGTTGCGGGAGTTGCGGGACGGCACCGGCATGGCCCTGGTCCTGGTCACCCACGACTGGGGTGTCGTCGCCGACACCTGCGACACGGCCGTGGTCATGTACGCCGGCCAGGTCGTGGAGCAGACCGACGTGCGACGGGTGTTCGACGCGCCCCGGCACCCGTACACGGAGGCGTTGCTGGCCGCCGATCCGAGCGCGGCGCCACCAGGTGCCCGACTGCCCGTGCTACCCGGCTCCGTGCCCTCACCCGGCCACTGGCCCGACGGCTGCCGCTTCGCGCCGCGCTGCGCGTTCGCGACCGCGGAGTGCGCGGCTCCGGTGGCCGTCACCGCCGAGCCGGCCCGCGGCAGCTACCGCTGTGTCCATCCCCGGCACGGCACGACGACGGGAGTCGGGCGATGAGGGCGTTGGTCGGCACGACGGGAGCAGGGCGATGAAGGCGTTGTTCTGCAGAGCGACGGGAGTCGGACGATGAGGGCGTTGCTCGACATCGCGGACCTCGATGTGCGGTACGGCGACCAGGTCGCGCTCACCGACGTCTCGCTGACCGTCCAGCCCGGCCAGACCGTCGGCCTGGTGGGCGAGTCCGGCTCCGGCAAGACGACCCTCGGCAAGGCCGTGCTCGGCCTCGTGCCGGTGTCCGGCGGCACGATCCGCCTGGACGGCCGGGAGATCACCGACCTGCGGCCGAAGGAGCGCCGTGCGCTGAGCGGCCGGCTCCAGGTGGTGTTCCAGAACCCCTACCTGTCGTTCAACCCCCGCCGCACCATCGGCCAGGCCGTCGCGGAGACCCTGCCGCCCGGCACCGGCCGGGACGAGGCACGGGACCGGGTGGGCGCGATGCTCGACCGCGTGGGTGTCGACCGGGGCGCCGCGGGCCGCTATCCCGGCCAGTTCTCCGGCGGCCAGCTCCAGCGGATCGCCATCGCCCGTGCCCTGATGCCCGACCCGAGCCTGCTGATCTGTGACGAGGCGGTCAGCGCGCTGGACCTGTCCGTGCAGGCCCACGTGCTGAACCTGCTCGCCGACCTGCGGGCCGAGCGCGGCCTGTCCTACCTGTTCATCACCCACGACCTCGCTGTGGTCCGGCACCTCGCGGACCGCGTCGTGGTGCTGCGCCGCGGCCGGGTCGTGGAGGCGGGCCGCGTGGACGACGTCTGCGAGACCCCGCGCCACCCGTACACGCGGGCACTGCTCGCCGCCGCGCCCGTGCCGGACCCGTCCGCACAGGCCCGCCGACGGGCCGAACGCCGTGCCCTCGCCTGAGAAAGGACCTGTCGGATGAGACGACTCCCAGCCCTGCTGGCGGCGTTCGCGCTGCTGGCCGCCGGCTGTGCCGGCACCTCGGCCGCCGCCGACGACACCCTCGTCATCGCGCTGCCCGCCCCACCGGAAAGCCTCGACCCCGCGCAGAACGGTTCCGGTGTCCAGGGCATCGTGCACTGGCTGACCTACGAGCCGCTGATCCGGGCCAACTCGGACGGCACGTTCAGCGCGGCGATCGCGTCGGACTGGAAGTACGTCGGCCCCGGCAACACGCGGTTCGAGATGACCATCCGGCCGGACGTGCGCTTCGCCGACGGCACCCCGGTCGACCCGGCGGCCGTGGTCGCGACGCTCAAGTACTACCTCGCCAGTCCCGGCCCGATGAAGCCGTTCCTGACCGGGATCAGCGACGTGACCAGCGAGGGCCCGATCGTCCGGGTCGAGCTGACCACGCCGAACCCGATCCTGCCGTACGTGTTCAGCCAACTGGTGAACTGGGGCGACGTGATCAGCCCCGCCGGCCTCGCCCAGCCCGACAAGCTGACGGCCAAGACGTTCGGCGCGGGCGCGTACATGCTCGACACGTCGGCCACGATCGCGGGCGACCACTACACGTTCGTCAAGAACCCCAACTACTACCGGCCCGAGTCGCAGCGGTTCACCAAGGTCGAGGTGCGCGTGATCCCCGACCCGAACTCGGCGGTGCAGGCGTTGGCGAGCGGCCAGGTCGACGTGAACCTCAACGCCACGGCCACATCGGCCGACCAGGCACGGGCGAGCGGCGCGTCGGTGCTGGAGGGCAACCCCGGAGTGCTGGCGCTGTACCTGATCGACCGGGCCGGCCAGACCACACCCGCGATGGGCGACGTCCGGGTGCGGCAGGCGCTCAACCACGCCGTGGACCGTGACGCGATCGCCAAGGCGCTGGGCGCGGGGTACCAGGCGGTGGGCCAACTCGCCGCCGCCGGCACCGACGGCCACGACCAGTCGCTGGAAGCGGTCTACCCGTACGACCCGGAGAAGGCCCGGCGGCTGCTCGCCGAGGCCGGCTACCAGAACGGTTTCTCGTTCGAGCTGGTGGACCTGCTGACGTTCGGCATGAACACGACATCGCAGGCGGTGGCCGCGCAATTGGCGAAGGTCGGCGTGACGGCGACCATCCAAACGGACGGCAACGACCTCAACCGGTACGTCGCCGACCTGACGTCGCGAAGGTTCTCCGCCACCACGTTCCGGCTCAACACGCCGTTGTTCGCGAGCGCGCTGTTCAACATCACCGGGGCGACCTCACCGCTGAACCCGTTCCAGAGCACGGACCCCGACATCGACCGGGCATTCGGAACCCTGGCCGCCGCCTCGGAGACGGAGCAGGACGGGGCCGCGAAGGCGTTCCACCGCACGGTGGTGGACGAGGCGTGGTTCCTGCCGGTGGCGACGATCCAGAACTACGTGTTCGCCAAGGGCGTCGCCGACCTGGGCGCATTCGCCCCGAACGGCGCACTGGACGTGCTCTCCTGGGCACCACAGGGAAAGCCGTGAAACCGTGCTCCAGGCCGGAAGAGAAAAATTTCAGCTCTTTACGCAGCTTGACGGCAGAAGAGTGACCACAACGGCGGGGTGACCAGAACCTACGCAGGTCTGGGCTCAAGCTGGGAACAGCACGCAACGGGACCACATCATCGGTAGCCCTAAAGGCTGCCTGGGGACCGGTGTCAGCGCAACACGCCGCCCGCAGAGCAACCCGCCCAGCCAACCGACTCGCGTACTCAAAAGCAGAACGCGACCTGGCAGCCGCAAGTGCGCGTTCCGTAGCGCGCGTGGCGTTCCAGCCGTCCCTGGCGGCTTCAGGGGCTTATCGATGATGTGGTGCCGCTGCTTAGCGTTCCCGGCTTGAGACCAGACCTGCGTAGGTACTGGTCGCCTTGCGTTGTGGTTCCTCTGCGGTGGTGCAGTTTTTTAATGATTGGGGAATCGCATGAAGATCGCACTGGTTCAAGTGGCCAGCCCTCCTGAGGAAACACCTGATGCACGCCGTGCGCGTGTTGGTCGGATGGTCGCTGAAGCAAGCGGCGCGGATCTGGTGGTATTGCCTGAACTGTGGGCGGCTGGCTACTTCGCGTTCGACACCTACTCGGAGCGCTCCGAGCCCTTGCACGGGCCGACCGTCGAGGCGGCGCGTCAGTGGGCCGTCGACCTGGGTGCGCACGTCCACTTGGGCAGCATTGTCGAGCGCGATGATCAGGGTCGGCTGTTCAACACCGCCGTGATCATCGCGCCGGACGGGCGGATCGTGCACACCTACCGCAAGGTGCACGTGTTCGGTTACGCCTCAAGGGAAGCCTCGCTGCTCACGCCGGGCGACAAGCTGGACGTGGCGGACACCGCGCTGGGGCCGGTCGGCGCGACCACGTGCTACGACCTCAGGTTCCCGGAACTCTGGCGAGGCCTGGTGGACCGGGGCGCGGAGACGGTCATCGTGCCGGCGGCCTGGCCTGCCGCACGGAGCCGGCACTGGCGGCTGTTCACCGAATGCCGGGCGGTCGAGGAGCAGGTGTTGCTGGTCGCGTGCAACGCGGTCGGCGTGCAGGACGGGGTCGAGCTGGCCGGTGGGAGCCGGGTGGTGGACCCGTGGGGGACGGTGTTGGCCGAGGCCGGCGCCGATGAAGGCGTCACGGTCTGCGAGTACGACCTGGCGGCCGTGGCGAAGGCGCGTGCCGAGTTCCCCGTGCTCGCCGACCGGCGCTGGGGGCGGTCATGACGCTGACGCTGCATGTCACGGGCTCGAAAGAGCAGTTGACGCTGACGCCGGCACGGCTGGTCGTCGCCGGGTACACGGCGCGGGACATCGCCTCGGTCGAGGCGCACATCGAGGAGTTGGCCGCGATCGGGGTGCCGCGCCCGGCGAGCGTGCCGGCGTTCTACGACCTCGATCCGGCCCTGCTGACCACGGACGCGATCGTGGAGGTCGGGGGACCGGCGACGTCCGGTGAGGTCGAACCGGTGGTGATCCGGTCGGGTGGGCGGCACTTCCTGGGCGTCGGCTCCGACCACACCGACCGGGACCTGGAGCGCGCCGACATCGCGGCGTCCAAGGCCGCGTGCCCCAAACCGCTGGGGGCGCAGGTGGTGGAGATCGACCTCGCCGACCTCGGATGGGACAACCTGATCGCCGAGTCCAGTGTGGACGGATGGCAGTACCAACGAGGTCGGGTGGCCACCCTGCGGCACCCGGTCGACACCTTGGACCGGATGGCACGGGCGCTCGGTGACGTCGAGGGCGATCTCGTGCTGTTCTGCGGCACGTTGCCATTGTTGGCGGGGGAGTTCAGCTACGGCAGCTACTGGCGGGTGCACCTCGAAGTGCCCGGTGGCCCGCTGCTGACCCACGCCTACGAAACCAAGCAGAGGAGCACGTGATGCGGACTGGAGCCGAGTACCTGGCCTCCTTGAAGGACAATCGTCGGGTCTACGTGGACGGTGTGGTGGTGGACGACGTCGCGCACCACCCGGCGTTCGCGCCGGTCGCGAAGACGATCGCGGAACTGTTCGACATCGCCGCTGATCCCTCGTCCGGAATGACGATCGAACAAGGCGGCCGGACGGTGAACCGGCTGTTCACCACCCCGCGCAGCCGGGAGGACCTGACCGCGTTCCGTGCCGCCGCTAAGGTGTGGGCCGAACACACGCATGGGTGGGTGGGCCGCAGCCCGGATCACGTGGGCGCGTTCGTCGCCGCGTTCGCCGCGCACCCGGAGGCGTTCGCCGACAATCTGGCAACGAACGTGGTGGCGTTCCAGCAACGCGTGCAAACAGAGAACCTGTATGTCTCGTACGCGATCATCCCGCCGCAGGTGTCCCGTGCGACGACCGCGCACGAGTGGGACGGCGACTTCGTCCAGGTCGGTGTCGCTGAAGAGCGGCCCGACGGCATCGTCGTGCGGGGCGCGCAGATGTTGGCGACCGGTGGTGCGGTGGCGGATGAGATCCTGGTGTCCTGCATCAAGCCGCTGAGCCCGGACGACACGGATTTCGCGATCAGTTTCGCGGTGCCAGTAGGTGCCGAGGGGCTGAAGCTGTTGTGCCGCCGGCCTTATGCGCCGGCCGCGACGAGTCGGTACGACTACCCGCTCACGACCAGGTTCGATGAGACGGACGCCTTGCTGGTGTTCGATGACGTGTTCATCCCGTGGGAGCGGGTGTTCGTCTATCGCGATGTGGCGGGTCTCCGGCGTCAGTTCTTTGATACCGGTGCGCATGTGCTGGGGAACTGGCAGGCGCAGCTCAGGTTCGCGGTGAAGTTGCGGTTCCTGGCCGGTCTGGCGAGGAAGGTCGCAGCGGTCAACGGGGTGGACAAGTTCCCCGGTGTGGTCGAGAAGCTGGGGGAGCTGGCGTCACTGACGTCGCTGGTCGAGTCGGCGGTGCTGGCGGCCGAGCACACGGCGGAACCGGACGCGCAAGGCCTGTGGCGACCGGGCGCGCGAGCCCTGTACGGCGTGATGGGGCTGCAATCCGAGTTGTACCCGAGGGTGTTGGCGATCCTCCGAGACCTGGTCGGCGGTGGTGTGCTGCAAGTGCCGTCGAGCGTGGCGGACATGACCAGTACTGAGACTCGGCCGGATATCGATCGGTATGTGCACAGTCCGGGTGTGTCCGCCGAGGAGCGGGTGAAGTTGTTCAAGTTGGTGTGGGACGCGGTGGGCAGCGAGTTCGCCGGTCGTCACCACCAGTACGAGATGTTCTACGCCGGAGCGCCGTTCGTGGCCAAGGGCTACGCGTTCCGCAACTACGGCTTCGAGCAGGCGACCGCCGCCGTCGAGTCCTTCCTCAGCAGCTACGAACTCTGATCCACGGAGGTCGACGATGACCGACACCGTCTCCCCGCAACGGAAAACGCACAAGAGCCTGCCGCTGATCGCCGGATCGAGCCTCGCCGGCACCGCTGTGGAGTGGTACGACTTCTTCCTCTACGGCACCGCTTCGGCGTTGGTGTTCAACAAGCTGTTCTTCCCGGACTCCGACCCGCTGGTCGGCACCATGCTGGCGTTCGCGACCTACGCGGTGGGCTTCATCGCCCGCCCGGTCGGGGCCGTCGTGCTGGGCCACTACGGCGACCGGAAAGGCCGCCGTGCCACGCTGATCGCCAGCCTGGTGCTGATGGGCGCGTCGACGTGCCTGATCGCCCTGATCCCGCCGTACGCGATGATCGGCGCGGCGGCCCCGGCGCTGCTGGTGCTGCTCCGCCTGGTGCAGGGCTTCGCGCTCGGCGGCGAGTGGGGCGGTGCGGTGCTGCTGGTGTCCGAGCACGGCGACAGCTCGCGGCGCGCGTTCTGGTCGTCGTGGCCGAACGTGGGGCCACCGCTGGGGAACCTGCTCGCGGCGGCGGCGCTGGCCGGGCTCGGCGCGGTGATGTCACCCGAGGCGTTCCTGTCCTGGGGCTGGCGGATCGCGTTCGGGCTGTCGGCGGTGCTGGTGCTGATCGGCCTGTGGCTGCGGCTCCACGTCGCCGAGACACCGCTGTTCGAGCAGGCCAAGGCGCCGGTCGGGCTGCCCGCCGGCGTGGTCGTCCGGCGGCACTGGCGGAAGGTCGTGCTGGCCGCCGCGACCCGGTTCGGGGAGAACGCCGGCTTCTACATCTACTCGCTGCTGGTCATCACGTACGTGACGAAGATGCTGGGGTTGAGCCAATCCGTGGCGCTCACCGCCGTGATGGTCGGCCAGGGCGTCGCCGTGCTCACCATCCCGCTGTTCGCGATCCTCGCCGACCGGATCGGCCGCCGGCCGATCTACCTGGCGGCGTCGGCGGCGACGATCGTGTGGGCGTTCGTGTTCTTCGGCCTGCTGGACACCGGGAACACGTTCGCGATCATCCTCGCCGTGTCCGGCGGCCTGCTGATCTTCGCCGCGTACAGCTCGGTCATCGGCGCGTTCTTCTCCGAGTTGTTCCCGACCGAGATCCGGTACTCCGGGGTGTCCCTGGCGTACAACCTCGCGTCGGTGCTGGCCGGATCGCTCGCGCCGATCATCGCCATCGGCCTGTACGCGAAGTTCGGCACGGGCTACGCGATCGCCGCGTACCTGGCGGGGATGGGCGCGGTGTCCCTGGTGGCGGCCCTGATCGCCAAGGAGACGCGGACGGTCGACCTCGCGGGTGTCCGGTAGGTTCTGGTCACGGTGAGGTCACGGATGCACTACGGTCGCCTTCGTCAGCGTTGATCAGTGACGGGGGAGTGTGCATTGAGGCTGCTCAAAAGCAGGATGTCGACCTTCACGGTGGTGGCGGCCGTGGCCGGTGCGATGGCGACCGCGCCCGGCACGGCCGCCGCCGGCCCCGCCGAACGGCTCGCCGAGGCCGTGCGGCAGGCGATCGTGGCGCAGGACTTCAAGAACGTGATCGACCTGACGCCGCCGGAGGGTCCGGCGGTGTCCCGGTCCGGCGCGGCGGAGAAGTACGACGCGACACCCGTGGAACTGGCGGAACGGGTCACGCTCGCGGCGGGCAAGCCGCTGCACCAGACGCCGAACATGGACGTCGCGGTGATCGAGCTGGACCGGGCGGGGCGGCCGGTCGCGATGGCCGACGTGCTGCTCAGCCCGCAGTACCCGGACGGCCTCGTGGTGCCCGTGAACCGCAGGACGCTGTCCACCGACCAGATCCGCTACCGGTGGTGGGACGACACCGAGTGGGACGTCAACGGGGGCCGGGGAACCCGGGACGTGCTGGCCGGTCGGGAGAACGCGCCGATCGACTTCTCGTCGCCCTACCCGGCGTCGGTGCTCAAGCTGATGGTGGGCTTCGGCGTGCTGCGCCTGGTCGACCAGGGCCGGGTGGCGCTGGACGGGAACTACGCCTACCAGCCGGTGACGCCGCACCCGGTGTGCGGCGGGCCGTCCACCAAGACCGTGCGGCGGTACTTCGACGAGATGATCACGAAGTCGCAGAACGAGTCCACCTGCGCGCTGATCAAGATGCTGCACGACCTGAACGCGATGGACGAGCTGAACCGGTCGTTCGTGGACCTGGGCCTGCCGACGCTGATGATCACCGGCACCAACCCCGGCAACGGCGGCCGGTGGATCGGCTCCAACATGAGCGGCATCGACACCGCGAAGCTGCTGCTGCTGGTGAACGGCGGTCCCGGCCCGCTGTGGACCACGGACACCGGCAAGCACGTCACGCGGGACGTGCTCAGCCACCCGTCCCGCCGGTTCTTCCTGAAGACCCTGGGCGACCAGGGCCACAACGAGATGCTGTCCACCACCAACTGGTGCGGGCGCGCCTACCCCGCGCCGGGCATCCCGCAGGTCACGCCTCCGCGTTGGGTGAACCCGGCGGACGGCACGGTGACCGTCGGCGGCGCGGTGTACGGGCAGGACGTTCGCCCGTGCGACGAGGCGGCCGAGGTCACCTACGCGCACAAGAACGGCTGGGTCGACACCACCGGCAGCGACGCCGGCATCGTGCACTCCCTGCCGGGCAAGGAGAAGCGGAACTACATCGTGGTGGTGTTCTGCAACCTGGGCACCGACTACATCGACGTGAACCGCCCGGCCGACCCGCCCGGCGTGTACCCCGTGCCGTACACCGAGAAGTACGGCAAGCTCGGCGCGGCCATCGACAAGATCGTCACCGGCCTGCGTTGACCGTCGATCGCCGGCTGGTCCTCGAAACGCGCTTCCCTCCTTGGGCAGAATGGAAGGTTGTGCGAGGGGGGAGTGGATGGAAGTCAGGCTGTTCGATCCCGAACGGGATGATGTTTCTGGGTTTGCGCACGTCAGTGTGGCTGCGCGAGGGGATGGGCGACCCTACTGGCCGGAGGTTACCGAAGAGGTTGTCCGGTTTCGGTTGCGGCATCCGTTTGTTGGGCTTGGGCCGGCGGTGTACTGGGCGGCGTATCTCGACGGTCGGATTGTCGGACATGCGTACGCCCAGTTTCCCGAGTCGGAGAGCGCCCACTTGGCCCTGAGCGAGGTCACGGTGCATCCCGACGTGCGTCGCCGGGGGCGTGGGGCCATCAACGACGTGGGAGGGGGCTCGGAGTGGCGATGAAGGCTTACATGCTGGGGTGGGTGGTGGCCGAGCGGCCGGAGTTGTCACGTGTTCTCACCATGACGGCGGCGGACAACGTTCACATGATCCGGGTCAACCACGCGCTCGGGTACGCCACCGTCGAGTCGATGGTCGGGGTAGCCGGGAGTGTGGACTTGCTGGCGTCCCGGATCGGGGGGACGCGGTGAGTCCGGCGGGGTTGGAAGTGGTGGCGCTCGATCCGCACCGTGCCTCGCGGGACTCGTTGGCGGAGTACGTGCGGATTCGGCAGGCCGAGGTCGATCCCGAGGATGAGCCGGTCGACTTCGACAGCGTGGTCGAGCGGATGCGGAATCCGTTTCCCGGGCTTGGCGAGGCGGCGTACCGGTTGGTGCGCACTGCCGAGGACGGTGTGGTCGGTGTCGTCTACCTGCGGTTCCCCGAGGACGAGAACAGCCACCTCGTGTTGACCGAAGTGGTGGTTCACCCGGACCATCGGCGGCGGGGGATCGGCACCGCTGTGTTGCGGTCCTTGTTGCCTTCGTTGCGGGCACGTGGGCGGCGGGTGATCGAGGGTTGGTTGGTGGTCGAGGGCGGGCCCGGTGATCTCTGGGCCAAGTCGCTCGGCTCCCGGACCGTGCGGTCGGTTGTCCGGCTGGGTTTGTCGTTCGCGTCCGCCGACCGGTCGTTGTGGGACGTTCCGGCTGGAGCGGTGGGTCGGGGCGGCTCCCGAGGAGTTGTTGGCGTCGTACGCCGAGGCGCGCAGCGCGATCCACGACGCGCCCACCGGGCAGACCGAGTTCCGGCAGCCGGACTGGACGCCGGCGCGGGTTCGGGAAGTCGAGGCGGAGGCCCGTGCGGACGGGGTCGACCAGCGGGTCGTGGTGGCGGTGCACGGGGACACCGTGGTCGGGTTGACCGAGGTCATCCGGTTGCCCCGGCGTCCGGACGAGTACTACCAAGGGGACACGGCCGTGCTCTCCGCGCACCGGGGGCGGCGGATCGGGTGGTGGCTCAAGGGGGAGATGGCGCGGTGGCTGGTCGATGACCAGCCTGGGCTCGTGCGCATCACGACCGCGACCAACAGCGACAACGACCACATGATCCGGGTCAACCGGGAGATGGGGTTCCAGCCGATGAAGACCGCGTTGGTGGTCGCGCACGACATCGCGGCGTTGGCCGGGGAGTAGCCGACCGCGCGGGCGGTGTGGGGACCGCCCGCGCGATCGCTCCGGTCAGTCCAACCGGCCCGGGAGAGGAGCCAGTTTGTAGACCTTCCAGAAGAACGCGTCCGCCGCGTGCTGGTCGGCGGCGAAGTTGACGGCCTCCACGATCTTCCGGTGGCGGATGCGGAAGGCCAGGGTCCACAGGATGTCGAGGCCGTTCGGCTGGGTGCTCCAGCCCCGGTGCAGGTCGACCACCCACTCGCCGTCGGCGGCGAGGAAGATCGGCTCGGCGCGGAAGCCCGCCTTGTTCAGCTCGCGGAAGAACGCGAGCACCTCCTCCACGCCCTGCTTGGCGCCCGACAGCGGGTGGTGGCCGGGGATGGTCCACTTGATGTCGTGCGCGAAGAAGCGCCGCAGCTTGGCCGGGTTCCCTTCGCCGTAAGTGGCGTAGTAGTCCTTGATCAGGCGGACGTTCGGGTGCTCCGGTGAGCCTTGCGCCTGCGCCGTCGCCGTGCCGCCACCCAGCAGCGTGCCGGTGGCGGCCACGGCCGCGGTCAGTCCCAGGCCGCGCAGCACATCCGATCGGGACACGCCTGCCTGGTCTTCAGAGGTCGTCATGCTCACTCCTGGTTGAGGGTCGCGGATCGCCTGGGCAAGGTCGGTGGCGGGAATCCGTCGGCACCCCCGAACGTATTGTCGCCGAGCGTGACAGGTCCAATACTTGCCGCGATTACCTATCGGCATTGGTTTCGGGCATAAGCCACAGGACGCCCATAGGGGGCAGGCTCAGGCCGGCGGACGCGGGCCTGCCGTGGAAGCTCTGGTCCTCGGCGATGACCTCGCCCTGGTTTCCCACGCCGGAACCGTGGTACGCCGTGCTGTCGGTGTTGATCACCTCCCGCCACGTGCCGGCGTGGGGCAGGCCGATCCGGTAGTCGTGCCGAGGGGTGGCGCTGAAGTTCGCCACACAGGCGAGCGTTCCCCGTTCGCCGTGCCGCAGGAACGCCAGGACACTGCCGGTCGCGTCGATCCAGTCGAAACCGTCCGGCGTGGTGTCCTTGTCGTGCAACGCGTTGGTGGTGCGGTAGCGGTGGTTCAGGTCGGCGACGAGTCGCTGGACGCCCGCGTGCGCCGGGTTGTCCAGCAGGTGCCAGTCCAAGCCGAACTCCGACCACTCGGCCTGCTGGCCGAACTCGTCCCCCATGAACAGGAGCTGTTTGCCGGGGTGCGCCCACATGAAGGCCAGGAGCGCCCGTAGGCCCGCTGCTTTCCGCCAGTCGTCGCCGGGCATCCGCTGCCACAGCGATCCCTTGCCGTGCACCACTTCGTCGTGGGAGAGGGGAAGGACGTAGTTCTCGCTCCAGGCGTAACCGAGGGAGAACGTGATCTCCCCCGTCCACGGTTCCCGCTCGTCGCGCCCGAAGTAGCGCAGGGTGTCGTGCATCCAGCCCATGTTCCACTTGAAGCCGAAGCCCAGGCCGCCGTCGTGCGTCGGCCTGGTGACGCCCGGCCAGGTGGTGGACTCCTCGGCGATCATCAGGACGCCGGGGTGGTGCTTGTACGTGGTGGCGTTGAGTTCCTGGAGGAAGCGCACGGCGTCCAGGTTCTCCCGACCGCCGTGGACGTTCGGGGTCCACTGGCCGTCCGGGCGCGAGTAGTCCAGGTAGAGCATCGACGCCACGGCGTCCACCCGCAGGCCGTCGACGTGGTACTCCTCAAGCCAGAACAGCGCGTTGGCCACCAGGAAGTTCCGCACCTCGGGGCGGCCGAAGTCGAAGATCAGCGTGCCCCAGTCGGGGTGTTCGCCCCGGTGCGGGTCGGCGTGCTCGTAGAGCGGGCCGCCGTCGAACTTCGCCAAAGCCCAGTCGTCCTTGGGGAAGTGCGCCGGAACCCAGTCGACCAGGACGCCGATGCCCTTGCCGTGCAGCACGTCCACGAAGTGGCGGAACTCGTCGGGTGAGCCGAACCGGGCGGTGGGGGCGTAGTACGACGTGACCTGGTAGCCCCACGATCCGCCGTACGGGTGCTCGGCCACCGGCAGCAGTTCGACGTGCGTGAACCCCTGCCTGGTGACGTAGTCGCCGAGCTGTTCGGCCAGTTGCCGGTAGTCCAGGCCGGGACGCCAGGAACCGAGGTGGACCTCGTAGACGCTGACCGGGGCACGGCTCCAGTCCGTGGCGTCCCTGGTGGCCACCCACGCTTCGTCGTGCCAGACGTGATCCGACTCGTGCACCACGGAGGCCGGCAGCGCGGTCGCGAACGCCATCGGGTCCGCCTTCTCCCGCCACTGGCCGTCCTCGCCGAGAATCCGGAACCGGTAACGGGTTCCGGGGGCCACGCCGGGCACGAAGAGTTCCCACACGCCGGCGTCGAGCAGTCGCATCGGCAGCCCCAGCACCTGGACGGCCCGCGCTTTCGGCGCCCAGACGGTGAAGGACGTGCCGGAGACGTCCCCGACCCGGCGGGGATGCGCGCCCAGCACCTCCCACAGCCGCTCGTGACGGCCCTCGCCGATCAGGTACAGGTCCAGCTCGCCGATGGTCGGCAGCCAGCGGTACGGGTCGTCCACCAGTTCGGTGCGGTCCGGGTAGCCGACCTCGAACCGGTAGTCCGTCAGCCGCAACGGGACCACGCCGGAGAACAGCCCGCCCCGGACCGCGGACAGCTCGAAGCGGCCGTCCGCTGTCACGACCGCCACGGTGTCCGCGCCCGGCTTCATCGCGCGCACCACCGCGCCGCTCGGCCGGGGATGGCTGCCCAGCACCTGGTGCGGGTTGCGGTGCGTGCCCGACAGCAGGCGGTCGACCTGGACATCGTGTGGTGCGCCGGTATCCACAATGGACAGTGTCATGACTCTCCCACCAGCCGCCGCACGGCCCGCAGCGGAATGTCCACCCAGTCGGGCCGGTTGCGGGTCTCGTACACGGTCTCGTAAACCGCCTTCTCCAGTTCGAACGCGGTCAGCAACGCCTGCTGTGCCGAGGGGTCGAAGCCCGCGACCTCGGCGTACCCGGCGCAGAACGCGGCCCGGTTGTGCGCGGCCCACTGGCGTGCCCGCCGCCATAGCTGCCCGGACGGGCCGGTGAACAGCCGCACCTGGTGCTGTGCGGCGTAGTCGAACGACCGCAGCATCCCCGCCACGTCCCGCAACGGTGACTGGAGCGCGATCCGTTCCGCGATCGGCGCGGCCGGCTCGCCCTCGAAGTCGATCAGCAGCCACGTTCTCGGTGTCCGCAACACCTGCCCGAGGTGCAGGTCGCCGTGGATCCGCTGCACGGGAACCCGGCCTTCGAGGGCCCGAAGCGCGGCCCGCACGCGGTCGGCGTAGGGCGCGAGCGCCGGCACGGTGGTGAGCGAGGCGTCCAGACGTGCCACCATGTCCGCGCTCAGGTCGCGGGCGTCCACCTGCCCGGTGCCCAGTTCCCGCGCCAGGTCCGCGTGCACGGCCGCCACCGCGTTGCCGAGCCGACGTGCCTCGGCCGCGAAGTCCGCGCCCGCCGTGTCCGGTGCGGTATCGGGCGCCGCGAACAGGTCTCGGACGCTGGTCAGCGCCATCTCCCAGCCTTCGGCCGAGCCGGCGGCGAAGGACTGCAACATGCCGAAGGTGGCGGGCGCGTCACCCAGAGTTCCCTCCACCGCGCCCAACAAGGCCGCGATGTGCGGGGACCGTGCCCGCCGCAGTGCGCGATGGGCGTCCAGGTCCGGGTTCACGCCCTCGGCGATCCGGCGGTACAGCTTGAGGATGTACCGGTCGCCGAACACGATGGACGTGTTGGACTGCTCGACCCCGATGGTCCGCCCGACCAGGCCGCGCCGGCTCGCGCCGCTGAACCCGCTGCCCGGCTCCGGGACGAAGTGCAGGGTGTCCCGGTGCGCGTGCTGCCCGATCAGCCGCAGCAGCAACGAGTTCAGCTCGGTGTCGCCGGTCGCGTCGTACACCACGCATCCGTCGAAGCCGGCGAGTACGGCTGGGGCGAGTCGGTCGGGCAGGGTGGTGCGCACGCCGACGGGGACCTGGTAGCGCTCGATGCCGCCGTCCGTGAATCGCACCTCGGCGACGGTGAGCAGGCCCAAGGGTCCGCCGGAGGCGCGTTGGTCGACCAGTTCGACGGCTTGCACGACGGCCACGCTGTCGACCGGCCGTCCTTTGCCGCCGAACCAGCGTTGCCACGGCAGCCACGCGGTCAGCGCGCGTTCGAGCCGTGGGCGCAGCTCGCTCATCGGACTCCTCCCATCCGGTGGATGGCGAACCAGTAGAAACCGTGGCCGGGCAGGGTGAGCCGGTACGGGGTGGCTTCGACGGGCGCGAACACCACGCCGCCGGTCAACTCCACGGGCAGGCTGCCCGCGAAGTCCGAGAGGTCGAACGCAGCCTGCTGCGGGAAGCGGGACAGGTTGTTGACGCACAACAGGATGTCGCCGTCCTGTTCCCGCAGGTACGCCAGCACGCTGGGGTTGGCGCACGTCAGCTCGGTGAATGTGCCGGTGCCGAACGCCGGGTGTTCCCGCCGCACGGCCAGCATCCGCCTGGTCCAGTGCAACAGCGACGACGAGGTGTTCAGTTGCGCCTCGACGTTCACGCTGCGGTACCCGTACACCGGGTCGGCGATCACCGGCAGGTACAGGCGCCCGGGGTCGGACGAGGAGAATCCCGCGTTGCGGTCGGGAGTCCACTGCATGGGTGTGCGGACGCCGTCCCGGTCGCCGAGCCAGATGTTGTCCCCCATGCCGATTTCGTCGCCGTAGTACAGGACGGGGGAGCCGGGCAGGGACAGCAGCATGGCGGTGAACAGTTCGAGCTGGTTGCGGTCGTTCTCCAGCAGCGGAGCGAGCCGCCGGCGGATGCCGATGTTCGCCTTCATGCGCGGGTCTCTGGCGTATTCCGCGTACATGTAGTCGCGTTCTTCGTCGGTGACCATTTCGAGCGTCAGCTCGTCGTGGTTGCGCAGGAAGATGCCCCACTGCGCGCCCGAGGGGATTTCCGGTGTCCGGGCCAGGATCTCGGAGATCGGCAGGCGCGATTCCCGCCGCACGGCCATGAAGATCCGGGGCATCAACGGGAAGTGGAACGCCATGTGGCACTCGTCGCCGCCCACGGCGGGGTCGCCGAAGTACGCCACCACGTCGGACGGCCACTGGTTCGCCTCGGCGAGCAGCACCCGGCCCGGGTACTCGTCGTCCACGACCTTCCGGCACAGCCGCAGGAACTCGTGGGTGCGCGGCAGGTTCTCGCCGTTCGTGCCCTCTTCCTCGAACAGGTAGGGCACGGCGTCGAGCCGGAAGCCGTCGATGCCGAGGTCCAGCCAGAACCGCAGCACGTCCAGCATCGCCTCCTGCACGGCCGGGTTCTCGTAGTTCAGGTCCGGCTGGTGGGAGAAGAAGCGGTGCCAGAAGAACTGGCCGCGCACCGGGTCGTAGGTCCAGTTCGACGTTTCGGTGTCGACGAAGATGATGCGGGCGTCGGCGTACTTCGAGTCGTCGTCGCTCCACACGTAGTAGTCGCCGAACGGCCCGGCCGGGTCCGTGCGCGAGGCCTGGAACCACGGGTGCGCGTCCGACGTGTGGTTCATGACCAGGTCGGTGATCACCCGGATGCCCCGGCTGTGCGCCTCGTCCAGCAGGTGGACGAAGTCCTCCACCGTGCCGAACTCCGGCAGCACGGCGCGGAAGTCGGCGATGTCGTAGCCGCCGTCACGCAGCGGTGAGGCGTAGAACGGCGGCAGCCACAGGCAGTCCACGCCGAGCCACTGGAGGTAGTCCAGCTTCCCCGCGAGGCCACGCAGGTCGCCTGTGCCGTCGTTGTCGTCGTCGTTGAACGCGCGGACCAGGACTTCGTAGAACACCGCGTGCTTGAACCAGTCCGGGTCCACCGGGAGCGGCTGTGCGGACCTCACCGGTCACCTGCCGAGACGATGTGCGCGACCGCCCGGTGCGGGTCGAGCTTGACGTAGTTGGTCCTGCCCCACACGAACACCTCGCCGCTCACCTCGTCGTGCGCACGGAAACCCTCGTCGAGCCCCAACGCCTCCAGGTCGAGCGTCACCGTCCCGTCCTGCACT
Source organism: Actinosynnema sp. CS-041913 (assembly GCF_050942485.1). Taxonomy (NCBI): domain Bacteria; kingdom Bacillati; phylum Actinomycetota; class Actinomycetes; order Pseudonocardiales; family Pseudonocardiaceae; genus Actinosynnema; species Actinosynnema sp. CS-041913. The sequence continues at coordinate 1,239,452 of NZ_CP192037.1, forward strand.
CGGTCGGGATCGAGCGTGACCACGCAGATCACCGAACGCCCGGTGTCCGGGTCGGTCTTCGAGTACGCGATAAGCGCGTCGTTGTCCGTCCGGTGGAACCGCAGGGTGCGCAACTGCCGGAGTGCCGGGTGCGCGCGGCGGATCTCGTTGAGCCGGGTCAGCCACGGCCGCAACGGCGCGCTGTCGAGATCCCTGGGCCGCAGCTCGTACTTCTCCGAGTCCAGGTACTCCTCGCTGCCTTCCCGCACGGCCTGGTGCTCGTACAGCTCGTACCCGGAGTACACGCCCCAGGACGGCGAGAGGGTCGCGGCCAGCGCCGCCCGCAGCGCGAACATCGCCGGACCGCCGTGCTGCAACGACTCGTGCAGGATGTCCGGGGTGTTCACGAACAGGTTGGGCGTGCCCTCGTCGGCGTGCTCGACCAGGCTCGCGCCGAACTCCTCCAGCTCCGCTTTGGCGGTCCGCCAGGTGAAGTACGTGTAGTGCTGGGTGAAACCCAAGCGGGACAGGCCGTGCAGCCGGGCCGGGCGGGTGAACGACTCGGACAGGAACAACACCTCCGGATGCGCCTCCTTGACCTGCCAGATCAGCCAGTGCCAGAAGTCCGGCGGCTTGGTGTGCGGGTTGTCGACCCGGAAGATCCGCACCCCCTGGTCGATCCAGTGCCGCACCACCCGCAGCACCTCGGCGTACAGACCGGCCGGGTCGTTGTCGAAGTTGAGCGGGTAGATGTCCTCGTACCGCTTGGGCGGGTTCTCGGCGAACGCGATCGTGCCGTCCGGCAGGGTGGTGAACCACTCCGGGTGCTCGGCGACCCACGGGTGGTCCGGCGCGCACTGCAACGCCAGGTCCAGCGCGACTTCGAGGCCGAGCGCGTCGGCCTGCCGCACGAACCGCCGGAAGTCGGCCGGCGTGCCCAGGTCGGGGTGGACGGCGTCGTGCCCGCCCGCGGCCGACCCGATCGCCCACGGCGAGCCGACATCGCCGGGCTCGGCGACCACGCTGTTGTTGCGGCCCTTGCGGTGCACCTCGCCGATCGGGTGGATCGGCGGCAGGTACACCACGTCGAAACCCATGTCCTTGATCCGGGGCAGCTCGCGCGCCGCGGTGGCGAACGTGCCGTGGACGGGCCTGCCGTCCGCGTCCCGGCCGCCCGTGGAGCGGGGGAACAGCTCGTACCAGGCGGAGAACCGCGCCCGTTCCCGGTCGACCCACACCTGGTGCGTGCTGCCGCGGCTGACCAGCTCCCGCACCGGGAACCGGCGCATGACCTGGTGCACCACGTCCGACAGCGCGGACACGACCCGCTCGGACAGCGGCGATTCCTCGTCCCGCAGAGCGGCGGCGGCGACCTTCAGCAACGGCCGTTCGGTGCCGCGGCTGAGTTTCCGGGCCGCCCGGTCGAGCAGCCGCGCGCCCGCCGCCAGGTCGTTCGCCAGCTCGTCGGCACGCTGTCCGGCGGCGAGCTTCGCCCGCACCGCGTGCCGCCACGTCGCCCACGGGTCGCTCCACGCGTCGATCCGGAACGTCCACGCGCCCTCGCGGTCCGGCACGACCGTGGCGTGCCAGCGGTCCAGGCCCTCGTCGGACGGCCGCATGTGGATCTCCCGGCCGGCGCCGTCCGGACCGCGCCACACCACGGTCGCGGCCACCGCGTCGTGCCCTTCCCGCCACACCGTCGCCGAGACCGGGATGTGCTCCCCCACCACGGCCTTCGCCGGGTGGCGGCCCGAGCTGACGGCGGGCGACACCTCGTCGACCACCAGACGCCCGCTCATCGTCCTGTACCCCTTTCGCTGAAAACCGGCCGCTCAGGCGAACAGCGCACGCACGACCTCCGGGGCGAGCAGGTCACGCGCCAGGGCCTGCGGGGTGCGGCCGAGGTGGTCGGCCACGTCCGGACGGGCCCCCGACTCCAGCAGCACACGGGCAGCCTCGGCGTTGCCGTGGCGGATCGCGATGTGCAGCGGGGTCTGACCGGTCGTCGCAACCGGTGCGTCCACAATGGACCCGGCGCGGACGAGGGCGCGGACGATGTCCGTGCTGCCGTTCTCCACGGCCTTGTGCAACGCGGTCTGGCCGGAATGCTCGGTCACGAGCACGTCCGCGCCGCCGGACAGGAGCGTGCGGACCATGGTGTCGTCGCCACGGGCGGCGGCGGCCATCAGGGGCGTCAGGCCGCTCTCGTCGTGCCGGTTGGGGTCGCCGCCGAAGCCCAGCAGCTCCTGGGCCTCCTTGGCGTCACCGCGCGCGGCGGCAGCGTACAGGCGCTGCTCGCGGTCCGCGTTGAACGCGTTGACCTCGGTGTTCGGGTCGAAGTAGACCTTCCAGTGGGTGATCTTGCCGTGCTCGGACAACACCACCTTGTGCATGTCCTCGATCTCGAACAGCACCTTCGTGCGGGTGTGGCGGCCCTTGGTGTAGACGACGGCGCACGCCGTGTTGCCGTCCACGAACAGGCCGCGCAGCCCGTAGTCGAGCACCTCGGTGGTCTCGGCGCGGATGCGGAACGCCTCCGCCACCTCGTTGAGGCCGACGTGCGTGCCGAGGTACGGGATGACCGCGTTCCACTGGTCCTGCGGCAGCTCCAGCACCACGGAGGGGGACAGGCCGGCCGTGATCTCGGCCATGTCGCCGCGGCCGATCGCGCCGTACCAGTTGTCCACGATCCTTCGGGTGTCCATGGTTTTCCTTTCGGCAGAAGGGGAATCTCCCCTGCCTCCAGGCTGGCAGCGATCCACCGCGGACACGAGGAACGGCGTGCTACTCCGCAGACTGAACGAAAACGTCCCCGGGAACGACGAAACCCCGCCGTGGTGAACGGCGGGGCCCGGCGGATGGCCTCGTGCTAGCTGTAGCGCCCGATGACGTCCTGGATCAGGCCGTCCCGGACCAGGAACTCGTAGTAGAAGACCTCACTGCCGCCACCGCCCGTGGTGAACTTGTAGTCCACCACGTACCGGTCGCCGTTCCACCGGGTGCCGGTGACCTCGTACTTGCCGCCCGCCTCGATCACCTCCGGGTCGAGGAAGCGGTCCATGATGTCCTTGCGGGACGGGTAGATCCGCCCCACGCTGTCGAACCGGGCGTTCTCCGCGAAGGTGGCCGCCACGGCCGCGGAGTCGCCCGCGTTGGCCGCGTCCACGAACTTCTGCGTCAGGTCGGGCGCGGCGGCGCGGTCCTCCTCGGACAGCGGCAGGGACACGGCAGGGGAAGTGGCCACGGTCGTCCCTCCGGCAGGCTGGGTCGTGCTCTGCGACGGCGTGCTGCACGCGACGGCGAACAGCAGTAATCCGATCGCGCCTATTCGCTGGTACATCCGCATTTCAGGTTCCTTCACTGGTCGGGGCCAAGGGGGTGATCCCTCGGCCCGGAGGCCTGGGGGGCCTCCGGGCCGAAGCCGGGAACGGCGCACGGTGCGGGGAACGTGTGCGCCTGGCTGCCGCGCCTCCTCGGGGGTCGGGAGGCCGCGCGGAAGCCCCCGAGCCAGGTGGTCTCTCAGGTGCGGCGCGGGCCGCGCATCACGACGGTGATGACGACGATCCCGAGCAGCAGCACGGCGACGGCCGCGAGGTAGGCCGCGTGGTAGCCGTCGAGCAGGCCTTGGGGGGTGTCGGCGAAGCCGAGCGACGCGGCCAGCGTCACCAGGGCGGCGACGCCGACGCTGCCGCCGAGCTGCTGCGCCGTCACGTTCAGGCCGCCCGCCACGCCGTGCTCGTGCTGTGGCACACCGGTCAGCGACGCGGCGGTCAACCCGGCGAACGCCACGCCCTGACCGACGCTCATCACCGCGACGGCGGGGAAGATGTGCAGCCAGTAGTCGGCGTCCAACGGGGTCACCGCCCACAGCCCGACGCCGGCGGCGATGAGGAGGAGTCCGAGGATCAGCAGGGGCTTCTGGCCGACCCGGGCCATCATCCGGCCCGCGATGTTCGAGCTGACCACCACGATCATGCCCATCGGCAGGATGGCCAGGCCGGACTGGAGCGGCGTGTAGCCGAGCAGGCCCTGCAGGTAGATCGGCGCGAAGAACAACACCGCCAGCACGGCCGTGAAGAACGCGACCGCCGCGACCGTCGCCGCCGTCACGGTGGGCAGCCGGAAGATCGCCAAGGACAGCAACGGGTTCGCGGCCCGGCGCTCCCACCACACGAAGCCCACCAACAGGATCGCCGACAACACCAGCGGAACGTAGGTCAGCGGCGTCCCCCAGCCCGCGTGACTGGCCTGGCTCAACCCGAACACGGCGAGCAGCAGACCACCCGTCACGGCGGTCGCGCCCACGAGGTCCAGCGGCTGCCGGCTCCGCCTGCCCTCGGGCAGCACGGACTTGATCGCCAGCAGCACGGCCAGCCCGATGACGACGTTGAACACGAACACCGCGCGCCAGCTCAAGAAGTCGGTCAGCACTCCACCGATCACCACGCCCGCGCTGAAGCTCGAAGCACCGACGGACGTGTACACGGCCAGCGCCTTGTTGCGCCGCGGCCCCTCGGGGAACATCTCGGTCAGCAACGCCAGCGACGACGGCCCGGACAGCGCGGCGCCGACGCCTTGCAGCGCACGGGCAACGATCAGCACCGACGCGACGGGCGCGACGGCGGCGGCGATCGTGGCGAGCGTGAACAGCCCGACGCCGAGCGCGAACACCCGGCGACGGCCCAGCACATCGGCCGCCCGGCCGCCGAACAGCAGGAAGCCCGCGAACGTCACGGCGTACGACGTCATCATCCACTGGAGATCGGCACTGCCGATCCCGAGGTCCTGCCCGATCACCGGCAGGGCGGCGTTGACCACCGCGACACCGCCGGCGTCCAGGGCGAGCGCGGCGGCCAGCACGACGACGGCCAGCCAGCGAGGGTTCTCCGACTCGGCGGCGGGCAGGCCCGCGCCGACCGAGTCGACATGGGTAGACATGATGTGGTTCTCCAAAGTCATGGCGCGGCGCGGAGCCGCGTGAGGGGCCCCGACCCGGAGGGGGTCAAGGGGCGATGTCCGTGGCCAGCGACGTCGGCTGCCACGTGGTGAGTTCGGTGTGCAGGGTGGCCAGGCGGCTCGCGATCGCGTCGTACGCGTCGAGGCCCAGCGGGAGGCGCAGCGGGGTGTGCTCGGCGTCCAGCGCGGCCAGGATCGCGGCGGCGGCCTTGGCCGGGTCTCCCGGCTGGGTGCCGTCCATGTCGCGGATCAGCGCGCGGATCGGGTCGAGCACCTCGCGGTAGTCGGGGATGGGCGCGCCGAAGCGCAGCGGAGCGCCCGCGAAGCCGGTCCGGAACGCGCCGGGCTCGGCGATGAGCACCTTGATGCCCAGCGGGGCGACCTCGGCGGCCAGGCCTTCGGAGTACCCCTCCAGGGCGAACTTCGCCGCGCAGTACGCGGAGAAGCCGGGCCACACGACCTGGCCGCCCATGCTGGACATCTGCACGATCGCGCCGGTGCGCCGCGACCTCATGTGCGGCAGCACGGCGCGGGTGAGCGCCACCGGACCGTGCAGGTGCACTTCGAGCATCTCGCGCAGCTCGGCCTCCGGCGTCTCCTCGGCCGCGCCGACGAAGCCGTGACCGGCGTTGTTCACCAGCACGTCGATCTGCCCGTGCCAGGTGATGGCATCCTGCACGGCGTTCGCGATGTCGGCGCCGCTCGTGACGTCGAGTCGCAGGGGTGTCACCCGATCCGGAGCCAGCGCCGTCAGGTCGGCGAGGGAGTCCACCTTGCGCGCGGTGGCCACGACGGTGTCGCCGACGGCGAGCGCCTGCTCCGCGATGGCCCGACCGAAACCTGAAGAGGTGCCGGTGATGAACCACACTCGGGATGGCGCGGCGCCGTTCGGAACGGGTAGACGGTTGACGCTCATGGAGGTCCTCCTGGTCCTGGACCGGTGTGCCCTGCACGATCAAGAAGACACTCGGACTTCACCGAAGTCCAAGACTCGTACCAATACGCTGGTGGCATAGATCGCGCACCGAGGGGGCCCAACTCATGGACGTCGACACTCGCGTCCTGCGCTATTTCGTCGCGGTGGCGGAACAACTCAGCTTCACCCGCGCCGCCGAACGCCTATTCGTCTCCCAACCCGCTCTGAGCAGGCAAATCCGCCAGCTTGAAGCTGATTTGAAAATCACCCTGTTCGAACGCACGAGCCGGGAGGTGCGCCTCACCTCGGCCGGTGAGGCGCTGCTCCCGGTGGCCAAAGGCCTGATCGCGGACTGGCAGGCGGCACAACGCACGGCACGCGGCGTCGCGGCGGTGGAATCGAGGATTCTTCGCATTGGTTTCGAAGCGACCGGCGCGGGCCCGTTGACCACGAAAGCCCGCACCACCTTCGCGGCCCGCCACCCGGACGTCACCATCGAGCCGAAGCGGTTCGACTGGGGCGGCGAGGTGGCCGCGCTGCGCGACGGCCTGGTCGACACGGCGTTCCTGTGGCTGCCCGCCGACACCACCGGCCTGCACACCGAGATCGTGGCGGTCGAGCAACGCCTGGTCGGCTTCTCGGCGGCGCACCACTTGGCGGCGCAGGAGACCGTGCGGATCCTGGACCTGCGCGACGAGCCGCTGATGTGGACCAGGAAAGCCCCGAAGCACTGGGTGGACTGGTGGGCGGTGAACCCGCGCCCGGACGGGTCCGAGCCGGTCTGGGGCCCGGAGAACGACAACGTGGAGGAGATGCTGGAGCACGTGGCGGCGGGCGCGGCGGTGTGCATAGGCCCGCAGTCCATGGCCGCCTACTACGCCCGGCCCGACCTGGTGTGGCGGCCGATCACCGACATCCCGCCACTGCGCATCGCCCTCGCCCGCCCGGCGACCAGCACGAACCCGCTGGTCGCCGCGTTCGCCGAGGTGGTGCGAGGACTGTCCGAAGTGGACTGAACCCGGCGAGGGCGGACTACTCTTCCGCCTCCGGGTGAGGACTACGAACTCCAGCGGGTGCTGGCCCCAGCCGTGACATCGAGGATCGTGCCGGAGACGTACCGGGCCCGAGGTGAAGCGAGGAAGACGATGGCATCGGCCACGTCCTCCGGCTCGATCAGCCCGACCGGCTGGGTGTTGTACCCGCGCAAGGCCTTCTCCAGATCGGCCGGCCCGGTGCCGCCCGCCCACCGGTAAGTGGCCTCGTTGAGCACCAAAGGCGTCCGCACCCCGGTCGGCGCGACGCCACTGACCCGCACCCCGGCCGGCCCGACCTCCGTCGCGACACCCTTGACCAGCCCGATCACCCCCCACTTCGCGGCCTGGTAGTGCGCGAGCTGCGGCGCACCGTGCCGTCCTTCGCTGGAGGACACCACGATGATCGCCCCGGCCTTGCGCGCCACCAGGTGCGGGATGACGGCGCGCATGGTGTTGGCGACGCCGGTCAGGTTCACGTCGATGACGTCCGCGAACTGCTGCGCCGGCATGTCCGCCAACGGCGCGTAGGTGTTGATGCCCGCGTTGGGCACCGCGATGTCGAGCCGGCCGAACTCGCGCACCGCCTGACGGGCGATCTCCTGCATCCGACCGGCGTCCCGCACATCCGCCTTGACGGTGAGGACGCGCCGACCCGCCGCCCGCACACCGTGCGCGGTCTCGTTCAGCTCCGCCTCCGAGCCGAGCGGGTAGTCGACCCGGATCGCGCTCGGCGACGCGATGTCCACCGCCACGATGTGCGCACCCGCCTTGGCCAGCGCCAGGCACGTGGCCCGGCCGATGCCCCGCGCCGCGCCGGTCACCAACGCGACCTGCCCGCGCAGTTCCCCACCGCCGCCACCCTGCGCTTCGGTGTCCTGCGCCGCGGGATCGGCGGACGCCGTGCCCGTCGCCGCCATGCCCGCCGCCGCCGCGCCTGCCAGCAGAGCGGCCCGCCTGCTCACCTTGCCCTGGTCCGTCATGGCTGAGATGGTGCTGAGCCACCCGTGCGGTGTCCAAGACCCGCGACGATGCCGTTTGGTAATGGCCATCGCGCACCGCGTGAAGTTGGGCTAGTCGTCCGCCGCCCCTTGTCGATCATCGTCGCGCGCCGGTTGACTGGGTCTCGTTCCGGAGCGCTTCTCTTGGCACACAAGGGGATTCCGCGCTCAGACACCTATCCTGGGAGAACTGCCATGAGTGACGCCGCGCGCACTCTGCTGCTCAACGCGGTCCGCCGCGACGACCTGCACGAGGTCCGTGGCCTGCTGCGCAACGGGGTCGACCTGAACGCCCGCGGCTCGGACGGCCTCACCGCGCTGATGGTCGCGGCGGGCAAGGGGAACGCCGAGCTGGTCCGGGTGCTGATCGACGCCGGGGCCGACGTCTTCACGGCGGACAGCGCCGCGGGCGGCACCGCGCTGCACAAGGCCGTCCAGGGCGGCGACCTGGACACGGTGAAGCTGCTCGTGGAGGCGGGCGCGTTCGTCGACGCGGTGGCCACCTCGACCGGCCACACCCCGCTGCTGGACGCGTTCTGGTACAAGCGCCCGGACATCGTCGGCTACCTGCTGGACCGCAACGCGGGCCTCAACCTGGCCACGCACTACGGCTTCTCGATGCGCGACCACTTCGAGTACGCGCTGAACGTCAACACCCTCGGGCAGGAGAAACTGCTCGCCGCGGAAGCGTTGTTGAAGCGGCGCATCGAGAACGACCAGCGGGCGGTCGAGCGCCAGAAGCTGATGGCGGCCACCGCCGCCGGCGACCTGATCACCGTGCAGGTGCTGCTGGCCAACGGCGCCGAGGTGGACGCCCGGTACCCGGTTCTCAACGGCTTCAACGACTTCCACACGCCGCTGCTGGTCGCCGCGCGCGACGGGCACACCGAGATCGTGCGCGCCCTGATCGCGGCGGGCGCGGACGTCAACGCCACCGAGCCGACGTTCGGCGCGGTGCCGTTGCACAAGGCCGTCTACAACGGACACGCCGACATCACGAAGATCCTCGTCGACACGTCCGGTGTGGACATCGACTTCCAGGGCGCCACCAACGGCTACACGCCGCTGCACGACGCGCTCTGGCACGGATTCGAGGACTGCGCGCGGATCCTGCTCGACGCGGGCGCGCGGCTGGACCTCGTCGGCCACGACGGCCTGACGCCGTACGAGCTGGCCGTCGACGTCTTCGGCCCCACGCACGCCCTCACCCAAGACCTCGCGAAGTAGAAGGGACCGACCATGCTGTTCTACTGCCAGATGCGGTGGAACCACGAAGGCCGCATCAGCCTGGACGAGCTGTGGGAGATCGAGGAGGAGGAGACCCGGCACGCCGAGGAGACGCTGAACTCGGGCTACTGCATCGGGTTGTGGAAGGTGGCCGGCCAGAAGCGGGTCATCGCGGTGGTGGACGCCGAGTCCGCCGAGGAGCTGGACCGCTCGGTGTTCCGGCTGCCGATGCGCGAGTACCTGGAGTTCGAGGTCATCTGGCCGCTGCGGGACTACCTCGGGTTCGCCGAGGACGTGCAGAACCGCTACCGGCCGACCGAAGCCGAGGTAGCGCCGTGATCCACCAGTTGATCTTCGCCTACCCCCGGCCGGGGATGAGCGAGCGCGAGTTCCACCGCTACTGGGTGGAGGAGCACGCCGTCCGGTACGCCGCCAAGATCCCGCAGATCCGCCAGTACTGCGTGGACACCCGGGTCGAGCTGTCCTACGACGAGCCCGAGCCGCTGTGGAGCGGGGTCGCCGAGATCTGGCTGGCCAACGAGGAGGAGCAGCTCGCCTCCTTGCAGACGCCCGAATTCCTGGAGGGCGCACGGCTGGACGAGCCGCGCTGGGCCGCGTTCTGGCGCACCCTCGTGCTGGACACCGACGCGCACATCGTGCTGCCGGGCGACCGGGAGACGCCGGGCGTCAAGCTGTTCGTGCTCGTCAAGCGCGAGGAAGGCATGCCGCTCACCGAGTTCCGGCAGTACAGCCGGGACGCGCACGCCCCGCTGATGAGCAAGGTCCCCGGCCTGCGCCGGTACTACCAGAACCACACCAGGGACGGCGCCTACGGCATCGGCGAGGCGACCCTGGACTGCGCCTACCAGCTCTGGTTCGACGACGCCAACGCGCTGCGCAATGCCATGCGCAGCACCGAGTACCAGCGCGCGATGGCCGACCTGGCGACCTTCACCGAGCCCCGCTACGTGCACACCCTCGCGGTGCGCGAGAACTGGATCATCGGGCCGAACCAGGCCTGACAACCCTTGAGAGGAAACACCATGACCAAGCGCATGCTGGTCGTCCTGTCCGAGTACGGCTACTGGGGAGAGGAGCTGGTCGGCCCGATCGAGGCGTTCGACGCCGCGGGCTACCGCGTCACCTTCCTCACGCCCACCGGCAAGCGGCCCCAGGCCCTCCCGCCGAGCCTCGACTCCGAGTACCTCGACCCGCCCCTGGGCCGTTCGGTCACCACGCCGGACATGGCGCGCCGGGCCCGTGAGCTGGACGCGTCCCCCCGGCTGGACAACCCGCTGAGCCTGGCGGACCTCATCCCCGAGCGGCCGTACTACAGCTCGGTGAACCACCTGCGGGAGGTGGAGGAGTACCACCGCAGGCTGGACGGCGCGGTGTCCGACCTCGTCACCAGCTTCGACGCGCTGACCATCGTCGGCGGCTCCGGCCCGATCGTCGACCTGGCCAACAACGAGCGGCTGCACGAGCTGGTGCTGGGCTTCGTGAACGCCGACAAGGCGATCCTCGCCGAGTGCTACGGCGTCGCGGTGCTCGCGTTCGCCCGCGACCTGGAGAGCCGCGAGAGCATCATCCAGAACAAGCACGTCACCGGTCACCCCAAGGAGTACGACTACAAGGACGGCACCGGCTTCATCGGCGTCGAGTTCAACATGGGGCCGCCGCCGTACCCGCTGGAGTACATCCTCCGCGACGCCACCGGTCCGGTCGGCCGCTTCCACGGCAACGTCGGCAAGGAGACCTCGGTCATCGTCGACTACCCGTTCATCACGGCCCGGTCGACGCCGGACTCGATCCTCGCCGGCGAGCTGCTCGTGCAGGCGCTGGAAAACGGCCTCCGCCGGTACGGCTGGTAGCCATGACCAGCAGGCCAGGAAAGGTCGCCATCTTCGAGCAGTTCGCGGCCGACGGCATCGAGTACATGTTCGGCAACCCGGGCACCGTCGAGCAGGGCTTCCTGGACGCGGGCGGCGAGTTCGACATCGACTACCTGCTCTCGCTGCACGAGGGCGCGGCGGTGGGCATGGCCGACGGCTACGCCCGCGCCGCCCAGCGGCCCGCCCTGGTCCAGTTGCACAGCGGGGTCGGGTTGGGCAACGGCATCGGGATGCTCTACCAGGCCAAGCGCGGCGGCTCGCCGCTGGTGGTCGTGGTGGGCGAGGCGGGCGTCAAGTACGACGCCATGGACGGGCAGATGGCGGCCGACCTGGTCGCCATGGCCGAGCCGGTCACCAAGTTCGCCACCAGGGTGATCGACCCGTCGTCGGTGCTGCGGGTGCTGCGCCGGGCGGTGAAGATCGCCATGACGCCGCCGCGCGGCCCGGTGGTGGTCGTGCTGCCGGCGGACGTGCTGGACGAGCTGACCGCCGAGCCGGCCGTGCGCACCTCGATCCCCGCCACCCGGGTCCTGCCGGAGCCCTCGCTGGTGGCCGAGGCCGCCACCACGCTGCTCGCCGGCCCACGCCGGCTGGTGCTGATGGGCGACGGCGTCGCCACCAGCGGGGCCCAGCGGGAGCTGACGGCGGTCGCGGAGGCGCTGGGGGCCGAGGTGTGGGGCGTGAACTCGTCGGAGTTCAACTTCGACGCCACGCACCGGCTCTACGGCGGGCAGCTCGGCCACATGTTCGGCGCGGACAGCGCCCGCGTGGTGGGCGGGGCGGACTCGGTCCTGATCGTCGGGACCTACGTCTTCCCCGAGGTCTTCCCCTCGCTGGACAGCCCGTTCAAGCCCGACGCCCGGATCGTGCACGTCGACCTGGACAGCTACGAGATCGCCAAGAACTTCCCGGTCGACGTGGGCATCGTGGCCGATCCCAAGCTCACGCTCGCCGCGCTGGGCAAGGAGATCAACCGCCAGCGGCCCGGCCTCGCGCCGAGCACGCCGATCGAGACCTCACGCGCGCGCCCGGTGCACCCGGAGCCCGCGCTGGAGGACGACACGGTGCTGGACCGGTTCGTGCGGCGGCTCGCCGGCCGCGCGCCGGAGGACCTGGTGGTGTTCGACGAGGCGCTGACCGCGTCCGCGCCACTGGCGAAATACCTGCCGCCGCAACAGCCCGGCCGGTTCTTCCAGACCCGTGGCGGCTCACTGGGTGTCGGCATCCCCGGCGCGCTGGGCGTCAAGCTCGCCGCGCCGGAGCTGCCGGTGGTCGCGTTCACCGGCGACGGCGGCAGCATGTACACGATCCAAGCGCTGTGGACCGCGGCCCGGTACGACATCGGCGCGAAGTTCGTGATCTGCAACAACCGCCGGTACCACCTGCTCGACCTGAACCTTGAGCAGTACTGGCGGGAGCTGGGCATCGGGCCGCGCCCGCTGCCGGCCGCGTTCGACCTGTCCACACCGGACATCGGCTTCACCGGGATCGCCGCGGCACTGGGCGTTCCGGGTCGCCGGGTCGAGAAGCTCTACGAGGTGGACACCGCCGTGGAGGCGATGCTCTCGCACGACGGGCCCTACCTCATCGACCTCGTCATCGACTAGGTCACGACACGACAGGAGGTGCGGGAAGACATGGGGGACGTTGACCGGCCGATCACGGAGGCCGCGGTCCGGGGGCTGGTGCAGGACTGGTTCGCCGCGCTGGACCGGCACGACGACGTGGAGGCGCTACTGAACCTGTTGGCGCCGACGGGTCTCGTGCTGCACCTGCCGCAGGCCACCGTGCGCAGCCACGACGACTTCCGGTCCTGGTACCAGGGCATGGTCGCCACCTATTTCGACGAGGTGCACGAGGTGCTGGACCTCCGGGTCCAAGCCACGTCGCCGCTGCACGCCGAGGTGGCGCTGAAGGTGAACTGGCAGTCCCGGATGTGGGCCCCGCCGTCGGCCAACAGCGTGTGGGTCGGCGTGGACACCGCGGAGCACTGGTCGGTCGTGCTGCGGGACGGCCGGCCGAGGATCCGCACCTGCACCGTCGGGGGCTTGACCCCCATGCCGGGATCCGCCGCGCCGCGCGCGACCGAGTCCGCTCGCGAGAGCGCCGCGGCGTAGCGCGTCGATCCCCGCCACCGTCGGCGCGCGGGGCGCGAACGGTGGCCGTCCGCTCCGGGCCGGGAGCCCCGGGTTCCCGGCCCGGAGCGGGCTTTTCCGCAAGATCCGACGACGCGAGCAAAGGCAAGGACATGACCACTGAAGTGCAGGGCACCGGCAGGCTCGTGGGCCGGCGTATCGGGATCCTGATGGAGAGCGACTACGTCGAGGCCGAGATCGCCTACTACCGGATGCGGTTCGAGGAGGAGGGCGCCGAGGTCGAGCTGCTGACCCGGTTGTGGGGCAGCGAATCCCTCACGTTCACCGGGCACGAGCAGCGCGCGCCGATCGAGGTGTCGGGCGACCTGGAGAGGCTGGACTACGACGAGCTGTCGCGGTTCTCGGCGTTGATCGTGCCGTCCGGCATGGTCGCGGACCGCTTGCGGTACACCGACAACGTGCAGCGGCTCGCGCCCGCCGTGGAGGTGATGCGCCGGGCGTTCCGGCTGCCGAACCTGGTCAAGGCGTTCTCCTGCCACGGTCTGCTGCTGCTGTCGGCGGTGCCGGAGCTGATCCGGGACCGCGCGGTGACGTGCCACAACAACCTGGTCGGCGACGTGCGCAACATGGGCGCGGTGTACACCGACCGGGACGTGGTGGTGGACGGCGACCTCGTCACCTCCCGCACGGTCGAGCAGTGCAACCTCCTGGCGCGCACCGTGATCGAGCAGCTCGTCGCCCGGCAGCGCTGACATGCACCCGTTCTCCGACACCACGTTCGGCTATCTGCAGTCCTTTGAGGATGGACGTTTCCGGTTACGCACGGTGGACGGTCAGGTCGTCACGATCGACCTGACCGACACCACGTCCGCGCAGGTGGTGCGCAACCTCGGCGAGCCGTACCGGGACGTCACCGGTCGGCTCGCCGACTTCCTCCGCACGCCGGGGCGGCTGGTGTTCAACTACGGGCCGATCTACCCCGACGGCCGCCACCAGGCCACGCAGGTGACGTTCGTCGGCGAGGGGCCCGCCGAGCACGCGTTCGAGCGCCCCGGCTGGTGGACCGACCAGCTTCGCGAGCTGGCCCGCTTCTACCGCCGCGCCCAGTTCGGCGCGGGCGAGGTGGACTACGCCGACTACCGGACGCAGATCCGGCTGGGCGGCGACAAGAACGGGCGGCACGTCCAGGAGACCGACACCGTCTCGCGCCTGGTCTACGGCATGGCGACGGCGTTCATGCTGACCGGCGAGGAGGACTTCCTCACCGTCGCCGACCGGGGCTCGCAGTACCTGCGCGACCACATGCGCTTCGTCGACACCGACGAGGACGTCACCTACTGGTACCACGGCATCGACGTGGACGGTGGCCGCGAGCGCAAGCTGTTCACCTCCGAGTTCGATGACGACTACCGTGCCATCCCGGCCTACGAGCAGATCTACGCGCTGGCCGGCCTGGTGCAGAACTACCGCCTGACCGGCGACCCGGCGATCAAGGCCGACATCGACGGCACCATGCGGTTGTTCGAGAAGTTCTTCGCCGATCCGGCGCGGGGCGGGTACTTCTCGCACATCGACCCGGTGGAGCTGAGCCCGCACAGCCACGCGCTCGGCGCGAACCGGTCGCGGAAGAACTGGAACTCGGTCGGCGACCACGCGCCCGCGTACCTGTTCAACCTCTACCTCGCCACCGGCGACGAGCGGCACCTGCGCATGTTGGAGCACACCTTCGACATGATCGTGTCGCACTTCCCGGACCGCGCGACCCCGTTCGTGCAGGAGCGGTTCCACGCCGACTGGTCGCCGGACCGGTCGTGGGGCTGGCAGCAGGACCGGGCGGTGGTGGGGCACAACCTCAAGATCGCCTGGAACCTGACCCGGATGAACGCGGCCCTGCCCAAGTACGACTACCAGCGGCTGGCCGACCGACTCGCGCGCTCGATGCCCGACGTGGGCCGCGATCCGCGCCGGGGCGGCTGGTACGACCTGGTGCAGCGGCAGGCGCCGCACGACTTCGTCTGGCACGACCGCAAGGCGTGGTGGCAGCAGGAGCAGGCGATCCTGGCCTACCTGGTGCTGGCCGGGCACCGGGGAGGGCCGGACTTCCTGGCGCACGCCCGGGAGGCGGAGGCGTTCTACAACGCGTTCTTCCTGGACCACGACGAAGGCGGCGTGTACTTCAACGTGCTGGCCAACGGGATTCCCTACCTGGTCGGCACCGAGCGGCTCAAGGGCAGCCACTCGATGAGCATGTACCACTCGGCGGAGCTGTGCTACCTGGCGACCGTCTACAACGGACTGCTGGTCCACGGGGAGCCGCTGGACCTGTGGTTCCGGCCGCTGCCGGACGCGGACTTCCCGGACCGGGTGTTGCGGGTCGCGCCGGACGTGCTGCCGGCGGGCCGGGTGAAGCTGGACGGGGTGCTGGTGGACGGCGAGCCGTTCACCGACTTCGACGCCGGGGCGATGGCGATCCGGTTGCCCCGCAGCGCCGCACCGCTGACCGTGCGGGCCCGGCTGACCCCGGTGGAGCGGCCGTGACCCGCTGGCTGGACGGTTTCCGGGTCGGGCCGGGCCTGCCCGCGCTCGGCGCGACCGTGCGCGACGACGGGATCTCGTTCGCGGTGCGGTCCGGCAGCGCCGACCGGATGTGGTTGGCGCTGCTGGACCCCGAGCGCGGCGACGTGCTGACCGAGCTGCCGTTCCCGGACGAGTACCGGGTCGGCGACGTGTTCACCATGACCGTGCTCGGCCTGGACCCGGACCTGGTGCACTACGCGTTCCGCGTGGACGGCACCGACGACCTGCTGCTCGACCCCTACGCGAAAGCGCTGGCGGGCGGGGAGACCTGGGGCGCGCGACCGCGCTACCGGTCCCGCGTGCCGCGCGACTCGTTCGACTGGGGTGAGGACCGGCCGCCCGGCATCCCGGCCGAGGACCTGGTGGTGTACGAGCTGAACGTGCGCGGCTTCACGCGGCACCCGTCCTCGGGCGTCGCGGAACCGGGCACGGTGGCCGGGCTGCGGGAGAAGATCCCGTACCTGCGCGAGCTGGGCGTGAACTGCGTCGAGCTGCTGCCGGTGTTCGAGTTCGACGAGACCGACATCGCGGGCGGCCCGCCCCGGCTGAACACCTGGGGCTACCACACCGTGGGCTTCTTCGCCCCCAAGGCTTCCTACGGCTCGCCGCGCGAGTTCAAGGAGCTGGTGCGGGACCTGCACGCGGCCGGCATCGAGGTCGTCCTGGACGTGGTGTTCAACCACACCGGCGAGGGCGACCACCGGGGGCCGACGCAGTCCTTCCGCGGCTTGGACAACGGGACGTACTACCTGTTGACGCCGGACGGCGACTACTACAACTTCAGCGGCACCGGGAACACGGTGAACTGCAACCACCCCGTGGTGCGCGAGTTCATCCTGGACTGCCTGCGGCACTGGGTGGTCGAGTACCACGTCGACGGGTTCCGGTTCGACCTGGCGTCGATCCTGACCCGCGGCGAGGACGGCGCGCCGCTGGCGAACCCGCCGCTGCTGGAGGAGATGGCGCACGACCCGGTGCTGGCCGACCGCAAGCTGATCGCGGAGGCGTGGGACGCGGGCGGGCTGTACCAGGTGGGGTCGTTCCCGGACTACGGGCGCTGGCTGGAGTGGAACGGGCAGTACCGCGACGCGTTGCGCCGGTTCCTCGTCGCACGGCCGGGTTCGGCGGGTGAGCTGGCCACCAGGCTGGTCGGCTCGCCGGACCTGTACGCGGGCCGGGGGACCAGGGCGTCGGTGAACTTCGTGACCTGTCACGACGGGTTCACGCTCGCGGACCTGGTGTCCTACAACGAGAAGCACAACGAGGCCAACGGCGAGGGCAACCGGGACGGGCACGACGCCAACGAGAGCTGGAACTGCGGTTGGGAGGGGCCGACCGACTCGCCCGAGGTGCTCGCCCTGCGGGCGCGGCAGGTGCGCAACGCGCTGGCGCTGCTGCTGGTGAGCCACGGGGTGCCGATGCTGCTCGCGGGCGACGAGTTCGGGCGCACGCAGCAGGGCAACAACAACGCGTACTGCCAGGACAACGACCTCACGTGGGTGGACTGGGCGCTGGCCGGGAAGAACGCCGGGCTGGTGGCGTTCGTGCGGCGGCTCGTGGAGTTCCGGCGGCGGCACCCGGTGCTGCGGCGGGCCTCCCACCCCGGTGAGGACGGGGTGCGCTGGCACGGCGTCGAGCCGGGGATGCCGGACTGGTCGGCGGAGTCGCGGCTGCTGGCGGCGGAGCTGCGCGGCGAGGGCGACACGGTGTTCGTGGCCGCCAACACGGACCTCGCCCCGGTGGCCGTGCGGCTGCCCGACCCGCCCGAGGGCGCGCGCTGGCACGTGTTCGCCGACACCGCGCACCCTGCGGACGAGCCGGGCGCTGAGGGTGAGCCGGGCGCTGAGGGCGAGTCAGGTCCTGAGGGCGGGCTCGGCCCCGAGCGCGCGTCGGGCGGCGAGGGCGTGACGGGGCTGGTCCTGGCGGGCAAATCCGTCGTCGTGCTGGAGGCACGGACGAGTGAAGGAGGAGTGCGATGAGCTTCGAGGCGTACCTGGGGTTCACCGGGCGCACCGGGACGGTGTTCCTCACCGGCGAGCTGGACGCGGACACCGCGCCGGTGTTCCGCTCGCTGGTGGAGCAGGCGGCGCAGCGGCCACTGGACCGGCTGGTGCTTGATCTGACCGGATTGTCCACAATGTCGTCGGCGGGCGTTCGGGTTTTGGCGTTCGCGCAGCAGAAGCTGCCGCCGAGCGCGGTGATCATCGTCGTCGGCGCACGTCCGGAAGTCGTGGAGATCATCCGGTTGGCCGGGTTCGACCAGGCGGTCACCATCGCCGAGCGAGTTTCTTGATCGATTAGTCGGGCGCCGCCCGGAAATCGATCACAAAGGACCGGTGGCGTGCTGAAACGCCGGCCGGGCGGCGTCCCTGATCGCTCGTCGGCTATCGACCCGTTATCGGTCGGCCGGGGTATTACCGGGCAGGCATTTTCAACAGCCGTTGAACTTGCGTGATCAAGCAGGTTGCGATGAGTGGCCGGCCGGAGCGCGCGGGTGTCACCCGTATGTACCAACCTTTGGTCCGTCCGGCTAACGTCTCAACTGGTCACGCTGGGTGAACAAGGCGTCGGTCGAGCATAGTTCGCGAGGGGCTTCGCCGCTGTTGGCGTCGCCGTTAAAGCAGACACAAGGATAACTCGCAAACCCGGTCCACTACGAAGAGTGAGCACAGGTTTATGCATTCGTCGAAGCTCTTACCTGCGGACCTCACGAGATCGTCGCCACTTGGGCGAGTAGTGCTTGCCGAGCACGTTCCCCATATGGAGTATCGATTGTGTACGGTTAGTAGCACTTTCGGGGGTCGATGGTGGTCGAGGACAGTCTCCGCACTGCTCTTTCGCTTGCCAAGAATGATGAGGTGACACACTTCGCACAGGCCAAGTTTGGCTCATTACCGCGCTCTGACCAGCGCCGATGGGCTGAAGTCTACCTCAGGGGGCTGTTACTTGGACGTGGTCGGAAGTCTGTCCGGAGGATTGCCGAGGAGGTTCTGGAGTTACCTGTTTCGCAGTCGTTACAACAATTCATCAACCAGAGTCCGTGGGATTGGCGTGAAGTCCGGGCGCAAATCGCCGAAGAAGCCGAACGACTGCTCGCGCCGAGGGCCTGGGTGATCGCCGACACGATTATTCCGAAACGCGGCGACCATTCGGTGGGAGTAGAACGTAGATTTGTGCCGAGTGTCGGCCGGGCGATCAACTGCCAACTCGGCACCGGCCTTTTCCTCGCCGGTGACCTGGCGAGCATTCCAGTCGACTGGCGAATCCAGTTGACGCAACGGTGGACCGACGACGACCGCCGCCGCGACCGGGCTTACATCCCGACGTCGGTGCGGGCGCAGCCGGCGTGGCAGTACGCGCTGGACATGGTCGAGGAGGTCGCCGACTGGGGGATCGGCCGCGCGCCCGTCGTGGGCGACCTGCGGCACACGCCGGGCGCGGACCGGCTCATGGGCAGGCTGTCCGAACTGGGGTCGGACTTCGTGTTCGAGGTGTCGGACACACTGCCCGTGGCGCCCGGCCCGCACCTGGCGCCGGTGCGGGCCGGGCTCGGTCCGCACCGCGGGCCACACGTGGTGCGGGCACGGGACTGCCTGCGCGGCGCGGACGTCAAACACCGCCAGGTCGTCACCTGGACACCGGGTGCGGACGGCAAGCACCGCGCCACCCACGCCGTTTCCGTGCCGGTGCGGCTGCCCACGGGACCGGGCAGCCGAGGCGCGGCGACACTGCAACTGGTCGGCGCGACCTCCCGCGGCGGGCGGCCGAAGCTCTGGCTGACCAACCGGACCGACCTGCGGGCGGCGGAGGTCATCTCACTGGGGGCACTGGTCGAGCGGACCAACGCGGACCTGCAGGACCTGCGGGCCGACTTCGGGCTGCTCGACTTCGAAGGACGTTCGTACCGGGGCTGGCACCACCACATGACACTCGTGTCAGCGGCCTACACCTTCGCCAAGCTGACCGCGGTCCCCCGGCAACGGGAACGCCGGCCGTCCTGAGCCATCGGGTGCGCATGTCCCGACGACGTGACATGCGCACCCGGCGGCAAGCCCGCCGCGCCCGGCCGGTCCGACGGGCCACCATGGGCCGGTGATCACCTGCACACTCAAAACCGTTGGCGCGCAACGTTCGCCTACACGCAGCTCGTCGCTGGTGGATCTCGTCCGGCTCGGACACGGCGTCGACCCGGTGGCGCACCACCTGGCCCGGCTGCCCGAGCGCGGAGCCGTCGAGGGCTTGGTGGACCTGCGTCCGGCGTCCGGTGGGTGGTTCGCGGGTGGGCGACTGATCGGGTCGTGGTCTGTGCCATGCTCTTCCCCGCACTCTTGGGGGAGGAGCCACGGTGGAGGCGAACCACTTGAGGCCGCCACGGGCGGCGGACGCGGCGGAGTTCGTCGCGGCGATGCGGGAGCTGCGGGTGCGTTCGGGGTACAGCTTCCGGCAGTTGGAACGGCGTTCGGCGCGGGTGGGCGAGGTCCTGCCGTCCTCGACGCTGAGTTCGGCGCTGACCAGGTCGACGTTGCCGAGGGAGCAGATCGTCACGGCGCTGGTCCGGGCGTGCGGCGGCGACGAGGACACCGCGGCGGCCTGGGCCCTGGTCCGCGCCGACCTCGCGGCGGCGGCGGTCGAAGCTGCCGAGCCCGAGGCTGTGGAGCTTGAAGCTGCGGAGCCCGAAACTGCCGAGATCGACGCGGCCGAGCGTGAGACCCAGCAGCCGAACCCGCCCGAGTACGCCCCAACCGAACCGACCCGGCGCAGCAGCCACTACCGCTGGCTGGCGCTGGCGGCAGTCGCAGCGGCCATCGTCCTGGTGGCGGTCCTGCCCAACATCCCCAAAGCCGCCGACCAACCCGGCGCGGCCCCGACCAGCACGACGACCACCACCACCGACGCGACCACTGCCGAGACGACCACCACCGCCGAGGCCGCGACCTCCGCCGGAGCCGCCCCGGTGGTGCAGAACCCGAACCCGACCGCCCAGCCCGCACCCACGACCACCGCCCCACCCCAGCAGCAACCCCAGCCGCCGCCCGTCGGCGCGCCCGGCGACGGCATCCAGCGCATCCGCCTCGGCCACACCGGGCTCTGCGTGGGCGAAGGCCAGGAGAAGTTCACCTCAGCCCCCAGAACCGTGCTGGGCCAACACGACTGCGCCACCGCCTCCCCGCCCACCGGACTGGAACGCCTCCCCGACGGCGCCTTCCGCATCAAGCTCCACCACCCGGAGTTCGGGGTCGGCTGCGCGACCGTCGACTACGGCGGCACCGATCCCGGCGTCCTGCTGGCGGGCGACAACTGCGGCGACCGGCCCGAGCAGAAGTTCACGCTCGAACCGCTCGCCACCGGTTACCGGCTGCGGTCCGTGCCCGGCGCGGCCTACTGCATCGGCGTCTACCACGGCAGTCGCGAGGTGGGCGTCCAGTTGATCCAGGACCGGTGCGAAGACGGCCCGCACCAGGTCTTCGCGCTGGGCGGGTGACCTTCAGCGCGCTTCCCTGGTGCGCCACAGCACCAGCACGAAGTACGGCGTCCCGACCAGCGCGATGACCAGCCCGGCGGGCACCTGCGCGGGTGCGATCACGGTGCGGCCCAGTGTGTCCGCCGCGCTCACCAGCACCGCGCCGATGGCCGCCGCGACCGGGACGACGCGCGAGTGCCGACCGCCGACGAGCGACCGCGCCACGTGCGGCGCGACCAGTCCGACGAACGCCACCACGCCGATCGCCGACACGGCCGTGGCCGCCAGGATCCCGGCCGCCGCCAGGATCACCAGCCGGGACCGCTCGACGCGCATCCCCAGCACGCGCGGGGTGTCGTCGTCGAGGCTGTGCAGGTCCAGTTCCCGGTGCCACGCCCACAGCAGCGGCGTCAGCAGCGCCAGCGCCAGCCCGACCGGCAGCACCTGCTCCAGCGTCCGCCCGTAGGTCGAGCCGGACAGCCAGGTCAACGCCTTCGCGGTGTTCCACGGGTCCGACGTCACGATCAGCAGGGTGATCAGCGCCATCCCGCCGGACCACATCGCGATGCCGATGATCACCAACCGGTCCGGTTCCAGGCCCGAGCGCCACGCCAGGCCGTAGACCAGACCGAACGCCGCCATCGCGCCGAGACCCGCCGCGCCGGCGATGTGCCACGCCCCGGCCAGCGGCACGATCGTGATCAGCGTGATCGCACCCACCCCCGCTCCGGCGGTGATGCCGAGCAAACCGGGCTCCGCCAACGGGTTCCGGCTCACCGACTGGATGCCGCAGCCCGACACGGCCAGCGCCGCGCCCGCCGCCAGCGCGGCCAGCACGCGCGGGAGTCGTTGGTCCAGCACGAAGGTCAGCGCCGTGCCGGTCTGCCCGGTGAACCAGTTCGCGAGGTCCCCCAGCAGCACCAGGCGATCGCCGAGCAGCAGCCCGACCACGGGCGCGGCGACCAGCAGCGCACCCAGCGCCACGCCGACCGCCACCAGCCTGCCCCGCGACCCGGCCACGCCGACCCGCCCGGCCGGCGCCTGCCGCCCCGCCCGCCCCGACGAACGGCCCCGCCGCGCCAGCCAGATCAGCACGGCCGCGCCCAGGATCGTCGTGGTGACGCCGGTCGGCACGCGCAGCGCCTCGGCCGAGCCCATGACCGCCCGCAGCAGCACGTCCGCGCCGAGCACCAGCAGCACACCCACCAGCCCGGACACCGGCAGCAGCACCCGGTGCTTGCCGAGCCCCGGAGCCAGCGGGATGAGCAGCCGCGTGATCACCGGCGCGCACAGGCCCACGAACCCGACCGGCCCGGCGACCGTCACGCCCGCCGCCGTCAGCGCCACGGTCAGCAGCACCGCGCCGATCCTGGTCCGCCGCACGCGCAACCCGAGCACGGTCGCGCTGTCGTCGCCCAGCGCGAGGATGTCCAGCGACCGCCCCATCGCGATCAGCGCCACCACCGCGACCACCACGACGGGCGTCATCTGCGTGGTGGCGTCCAGGTCGCTGACGGTCAACGAGCCGCTGCCCCACCCGAACAGCCCGGTCGTCTCCTGCTCGTACATCAGCAGCAGCAGGATGGTCAGCGACTGCAGCGTCAGCGCGACCGCCGAACCGACCAGCACCAGCCGGGGACTGGCCGAACCACCGCCGGAGAGCCCCAGCACCACCGCGGTCGCGCCGAGCCCGCCGACGAACGCGGTGGCCCCGGCGGGCAGCGTCGGCAGGCTCACGCCGAACGCCGCGATCGCCACGACGGCGAGGTGCGCGCCGGCGTTGACCGCGAGCGTGTCCGGCGACGCCAACGGGTTGCGCGCCACCGACTGCATGCCCGCGCCCGCCACGCCGAGCGCGACCCCGAGCAGCAGCGCGGTCAGCAGGCGGGGCACGCGGGAGCCGGCCAGCACGGCGAGCGTCTCCGCGTCGCCTTGTCCGACAACGGCTTTGAGCACGTCGAGCACACCGGTCGCGGACGTGCCCTGGGTGAGGTGGACGGCGGAGAGCGCGGCGATGAGCACCACGATCCCCGCCGTCACGGCGGTGGTCCGGAACACGTCAGGCGGTGACGGCCTTGGCGAGCTGGTCGGCGACGTGGCCGACCGTCCGGGGGCCGCCGAACGTCCAGGTGCCGGGCGCGAGCTTGGTGATCTTCTTCGAGGTCACGAACGGCAGCCGCTGCCACACCGGGTTCTGCGCGAGACCGGTGGTGAACACGTCGTCCTCGGACGCGCTGTAGAACAGCACGGTCTTCGGGTCGGTCAGCGTGGTCAGCCCCTCGACGTCGGTCTGCCCCAGGCCCCACAGCGGGTCGACCTGGCCGGTCCACGCGTTCTTCAGACCGACCTGCTCGGCGATGTCGGACACCAGCGAGCCCTTGCCGAACGGCCGGATGTTGACCGTGCTGCCCTCCAGCCAGCCGTCGACCATCAGGAACGGCGTGCCGGCCGCGCCCTTGGCGTCCACGGCCTTCCTGCCCTCGGCGAGCTTGGCGTCCATGTCGGACAGCAGCTTGTCGCCCTCGGCGGACTTGCCGACCGCCTTGGCGATCAGCTTGGTGTCCTCGCGGAGCCGGTCGAGGTTGCGCGTGGCGTCACTGGCCTGGGTCACGACGACCGGGACGTACTTCTCCAGTTGCGACACGAGCGTCGTGTCCCGCCCGGACGCCATGATGATCACGTCGGGGCTGAGCGCGACGATGGCGTCCACGCTGGGCTCGTTCCGCTTGCCGACGTCCTTGACCGAATCGTCAAGCGGCGCAACGGAATCCCACGTCTTGTAGCCGGCGGCGTCGGCGACGCCGACCGGCATGACGCCGAGCGCCGCGAGGGTCTCGGTCTCGGCCCACTCCAACGTGACGACCCGCTGGGCGGCGGCCTTCAGCTCGACCGCCTTGCCCCGCGCGTCGGTCACCGTCACCGGGCCGCCCGCCGCGGCGGTCTCGCTCGGCGAGGAGGTGCTTTCCGTTGTGCCGCAAGCGGACAGCAGGATCGCGGCAGCCGCGACCAGGGTGGGGATGCGCATGGTTCTCCGTTGTTCCTTCAGACGGGGCGAGGCGTGTGCCTGCCGAGGGGGCGGCAGTGGATCGCGCCGGTGACCGGGTCGTTGGCGACGTGCACCGTGATGCCGTAGGCCTGGGTGAGGTGCCCGGTGGTGAGCACGTCGCCGACGGCGCCGCTGGCGACCACGCGGCCTTCGCTCAGCAGCGCGACCCGGTCGGCGATGATCGCGGCGTGGTCGAGGTCGTGCAGCACCACGCCGACGGCGACCTGGTGGTCGTCGGCCAGGTCGCGGACGACGTCGAGGATCTCGACCTGGTAGCGCAGGTCGAGGTGGTTGGTCGGCTCGTCCAGCAGCAGCACCGAGGTCTGCTGGGCCAGGCAGGACGCCAGCCAGACCCGCTGGAGCTCGCCGCCGGACAGCTCGTCGACGCCGCGCTCGGCCATCGCGCCGACGCCCGTCAACGCCATGGCGCGGTCGATGGCGGCGGCCCCGTCGACGTCCGCGCCCCGCCACCCGGACCGGTAGGGGTACCGGCCGTAGGCGACCACGTCGCGCACCGAGACGCCGGACGGCGTCGGCCGCTGCTGGGTGAGCAGGGTGACGTTGCGGGCGAACTCCTTGCCGGACAGCGCGGACCCGTGCCACACCTGCCGGTCGCCGAGGTGGACGTCGCCGCCCTTGGGCTTGTGCAGCCGCGCCAGCGACCGGAGCACCGTCGACTTGCCGGAGCCGTTGGGCCCGACCAGCGCGGTGACCGTGCCTTGGCGCAGTTCGAGCGACACGCCGTGCACGACGGTCCGGTCGTGGTGCGCGAGCACCAACCCTCGGCCGGCCAGCAAAGCGCCCTCGCCCGTAGACATGTAGGGGAGCCTAACCTAACGAACCGCTTAACCCATCCGGGCGTGATCCACTGCACTCAACGGCGGAGTCGATCAGTCACACACCGTGTGAATACCCGCAGCGGCGCACGTTGGGCCACTGGAGGGAAGCGACTGCCCGAACGTGTGGAACCGGGGCTGGAGGGCTTGGCCGATGCCTCCCGCGACTGGTTGCGTGCACCGGTAACCACTGAGAGGAAGGTGCCGGCCGATGCAGCCGTTCCAGTTGCCGGAGTTCTACCTGCCCTACCCGGCGCGGCTGAACCCCAACCTGGAGCGGGCCCGCACGCACAGCCGCGCGTGGGCGCACCGGATGGACTTCATCGACGTCCCGCAGCACGGCACGGTGATCTGGACGGACGCCGACCTCACCGCGCACGACTACGCGCTGTTGTGCGCGTACACCCACCCGGATGCCACGGCGGACGATCTCGACCTGGTCACCGACTGGTACGTGTGGGTCTTCTACTTCGACGACCACTTCGTGGAGCTGTACAAGCGCAACCCGGACGACATCCAGGGCGCCAAGTCCTACCTGGACCGGCTGCCGCTGTTCATGCCGGTCGACGGGGTGATCACCGAGGAACCCGCGAACCCGGTCGAGAAGGGCCTCAAGGACCTGTGGGAGCGCACGGTCCCGGCGCACTCCCCGGACTGGCGCGCGCGGTTCGCCGACAACACCAAGCACCTGCTGGACGAGTCCATGTGGGAGCTGCTGAACATCTCCGAAGGGCGCCTCGCCAACCCGATCGAGTACATCGAGATGCGCCGCAAGGTGGGCGGCGCGCCGTGGAGCGCGAACCTGGTGGAGCACGTCACCGGCCTGGAGGTGCCCGCGCGGATCGCGTCGACCCGCCCGCTGGCCGTGCTGCGCGACACGTTCGCCGACGCCGTGCACCTGCGCAACGACCTGTTCTCCTACGAACGCGAGGTGTTGGACGAGGGCGAGCTGAGCAACGGCGTGCTGGTGCTGGAGAAGTTCCTCGACCTCTCCACGCAGGAGGCCGCCGAGGCGGTGAACGACCTGCTCACGTCCCGCCTGCACCAGTTCGAGCACACCGCGCTCACCGAGGTCCCGGCGCTGCTGGACGAGAACGGTGTCGACCCGGCCGGGCGGCTCGCCGTCATGGCGTACGTGAAGGGCCTCCAGGACTGGCAGTCCGGCGGCCACGAGTGGCACCTGCGGTCCAGCCGCTACATGAACAAGGGCGCGCTGGACGCGAACCCGGTGCTGGGCGGCCCGACCGGGCTCGGCACGCAAGCCGTGACGTCGCTGCTCAACACCGCTCCGCAGCGCCTGCGGGGCTTCACCCACGTCCCGTTCGCCACGGTCCCGCCGCTGCCGAAGCCCGCGCTGGACATGCCGTTCCCGCTGTCGGTGAGCCCGCACGTCGGGGACGCCCAGGCGGCGAGCGTGGCGTGGGCCAGGGAGATGGGCATCCTCGACGAAGGCGTGTGGACCGAGGAGAAGGCCTGGGACTACGACCTCGCGCTGTGCTCGGGTGGCATCGACCCGGACGCCACGCCCGAGGAGCTGGAGGTCTCGACGCTCTGGCTGACCTGGGGCACCTACGGTGACGACTACTACCCGCGGGTGTTCGCCAGGTCGGGTGACATGCCGGCGGCGAAGCTGACCACCGCGCGCCTGAAGGACCTGATGCCCGTCGAGGGCCCCGCGCCGATCAGCCCGGTGAGCCCGCTGGAACGCGGCCTGGCGGACATCTGGGCGCGTACCACCGCCGACATGCCGCGCGCGAACCGCGAGCAGTTCCGCGCCGCGGTGGACGCGATGCTGGATAGCTGGCTGTGGGAGCTGAAGAACCAGCACGAGCACCGCGTGCCGGACCCCGTCGACTACATCGAGGTGCGCCGCCAGACGTTCGGCTCCGACCTGACCATGAGCATGGCCCGCCTCGGGCACGGTGAGCTGGTGCCGCCGGAGATCTACCGGACCCGTGCGATCCGCAACATCGAGAACTCCGCGATCGACTACGCGACCCTGTTGAACGACCTCTACTCGTACCGGAAGGAAATCCAGTACGAGGGCGAGCTGCACAACATGGTGCTGGTGGCGCAGAACTTCCTCGACGTGGACGTCGAGCGGGCGTACGCGATCGTGGTGGACCTGGCGAACCAGCGGCTGCGGCAGTTCCGGCACTCGGTGGCGCAGGAGCTGCCCGCGCTGTTCGCGGAGTTCGCCCTGGACCAGGACGCGCGGGACGCGCTCACCCGGTACGCGGTGGAGTTGCAGGACTGGCTGGCGGGCATCCTGAACTGGCACGAAAAGGTGCGGCGGTACGACCAGGAGAGCCTGGACCGGCACTTCGGCGGCCGGGAAACGCTTACCCCGCGAGCGTTCCGCGGGCCGACCGGGCTCGGCACCGGTTCCACGCGGATCTTGGTGAACAAGGGGTAGCGAAAACCTCAACGAGCATTTCTCCTGTCCGAACAGGGGATCGGGTGTCGGCCGGGGAGTGCGTGGAGCCGGCCGGCGAGCTGGGTCTGGTGGCGCTCGCCGACCGTGCCCGACGCCTGTTCCCGGCCTGGCCCGTCAGAGGTCAAGCTGGAAGCCCGACGCCCCGAACTCGGCCTCGATGATCTTGTCGAGGACCGGGAGGGACACCCAGTCGTTGTTGGTGTGGACGGCCAGCGTGTGCTTGCCGTCGGCAGTGCCCATGACCAAGGTGCACGTTCCCGGACCCTGACCGGTTCCGCCGCGCAGCTTCAGGCCGTTGGACAGGGTCAGCTCGTACAGCCCCAGGCCGTAGCGGGTGTTCGCCAGCCAGTGCGCGCCCTCGGTGGAGACCGTGGTCCACATCCGGCGGTGCTGGTCGGCCGGCAGCAGGCTGCCGGTGATCATCGCGTTGACGAACACGATCAGCTCGTCCAGCGGCGCCACGACGTTGGCCGCTCCCCAGCCCCATGACGAATTGGACTCGGTGGTGTCCATGGGCGGGAGGCTCGGGTCCTCCATCATGGAGGGCCAGTTGTCCGCGGTGAGGTCTTCGGGACGCACGCCTTCCTTGAGGTACACCTTCGAGTAGGCCCGGGGGTGACGGCCCCGGTAGCCGGTCTCCTGGCGGGGACGCGCGAACGTGTGCGTCAGCCCCAGCGGTCGCACGATGGTCCGGTCGACCTCGGACTCGAAGCTGTTGCCGGTGACCTTCTCCACGATCGCCGCGGCGAACGCGAAACCGCCGTTGGAGTACAGGAACGCCTCTCCCGGCTGGTAGACCGGCGGTTGCGACAGGGCGATCTTCAGCACGTCTTCGGGCTGGTACACGTCGAAGCGGTGCTCGGCGAACGCGGAGCGGATGTTGATCCGGCGCTGCAACTCCAGCGCCATGCCGGTGGCGAACAGGCCGCTGGTGTTGGACAGCAGGTGCCGGATGGTGACCCTGGCGCCGTCGTAGCCGTTCTCGGCCATCGCGCCCGGCAGCCAGTCGTCCACCGTGTCCTCGATGCTCAACCGGCCCTCGGCCTCCAGCCGCAGCACGGTCGCGGCGGTGAACGCCTTGGAGATGCTGCCGGAGTGCAACTGCTCACCCGGCACCCGCCGGGCGCCGGTGACGGTGTCGGCCAGTCCGGCGGAGCCGAACCAGGTCCCGTCGTCGTCCTGGACCTGGACGACGACGCTGGGAGCGCCCATGTCGCCCACCGCCGAATCCATGGCTTCGCGCACCTTCTGGCGCCCTGGGCTCTCGACAACTGCCATGTCGGTTCCTCTCGAATCGGAACCGCCCGGACGCAATAGCCGGACAGTCACCCGTTGTCTCGTTCGACCCAACGGTGCTCGTCCGCGATGACATCCGTCTTATATGGCGCTTACAGAGACGGGATCGGCGTGTAAGGCCGGGTCGCACAGGAGTCCAAGCGGGCGATCGCGTCGGGCCGGGCCAGCCGCGCGCCCGCGCGGTACGCCGCTTCGTAGTCGTGCCGGCCGAGCTGTCGGGTGAGTTCGGCGGCCAGCTCCCGCAGCTCCGGGTCGCCGTTGTCGAAGACGCCGCGAATGGCCTCGCTCATACCGAGCGCGTTCGCCGCGCCGGACAGGTCGGCTTCGAGGAACAGCAGCCGGGCCAGTTGCTGCGCGGCCGAGGCGGGGTCGCCGGCGGCCTGGGCCGCCGTGATCGCGGCGGGCAGCAACTCGCGGGCTCGCGTGGCGTCCCCGGTCGCCAGCCGGAGCGCCATCCGGGCCGGCGCCAGCGAGTCCTCCAGGTTCGGGAACCGCAACCGGCGGACCAGCTCCGCCAGCCGATCCAGGGCCCGCTCCGCCCGTACCGGATCGCCGGCGCGGCGGTGCATCTCGGTGCGACCCCTCAGCACCTCGACCTCCTCCGCGTACCGCCGCCCGCGCGCCCGCGCCAGCCGCTCGGCGGCGTCGATGTCGCGCCGGGCGCCGTCCAGGTCGCCGGCACGCATCCGCACAGTGGCCAGTCCCACCAGGTACGAGACCTCGTCCTGCGAGCCGGACCCGGCGGTCAGCGCGATGCTGCGCTCCAGGCCGGTGATCGCCGCGTCGTGATCGCCCCGGACGGAATGGACCTCGGCCAGGATGGCCAGTGACGCGGCCGTCCACAGTCGATCGCCGGTGTCGGCCAGCTCACGGGCGGCCCGCGCGGGTGCGGTGGTGATGGCCGCCCAGTCTCCGCGATCCCTGGCGACGACGCCCTCCAGCAGCGCCATGCAGGCGCGGGCCCAGCCGTCCGGGCGGCTCCGCACCCGGTGGATCTCGGCTTCGACCAGCTCGTCCAGACCCAGTTGGTGTGCGATGGGCAGCGTCACCATCAGCAGCAGCGGGTACCGCTCCAAGGCCCCGGTGTCCGAGCAGTCGGCGATCAGGGCGCGCACCCGTTCGGTGTCGGTGGTCGGAGCGCTGTTGCCGATCAGAGCGTCGATCGCGGCGAATCCGGCACGGGCGTCGCCGGGGAGCGCGTCGCCGAACGCGAGCGCTTCGGCGGTGAACGACTCCGCACGGGCGTCGTAGCGCACCACGTACCAGTACCAGTGCAGCAGGCCGAGCAGCCGCACCGCCGCCGCCGGGTCGCGGCCGTCGAGCGCCGACCGCAGCGCGAACACCAGGTTGTCGTATTCGGCCGCGAGCAGCATCAGCGACGACGGCTGCTCGTGGGATCGCACCAGCGGCTCGTGCTCGGCGGCCAGCGCGGCGTAGTAGTCCGTGAACCGGCCGCGGACCGTCTCCCGCTCGCCGGCCCGCGACAGCTCGTCGGCCGCGAAGGCGCGAATGCTCTCCAGCATCCGATAGCCGTCCCCGCTCTGCTCCACAAGGGATTTGTCCACGAGTGAGCCGAGCACGTAGACGACATCGCCGGGCGCCAACAGTCGTCCGTCCGCGCAGACCGCCTCGATCGCGTCGACCACGGTGGTGGCGGGGAAGATCGCCAGCCGCCGGGCCAGCACCCGTTCCCGGTCGGTCAGCAGCTCCCAGCTCCACTCCACCACCGCGCGCAGGGTGCGCTGCCGGGGCTGCGCCGCGCGGTTGCCGGTGGACAGCAGCCGGAACCGGTCGTCCAGCCGCCGGGCGATCTGGCCGATGCTCATCGAGCGCAATCGCGCCGCGGCCAGTTCCAGGGCGAGCGGCAGGCCGTCCAAGCGGCGCACCACGTCCACCACATCGTCCACAGTGGACTCATCGAGCGGGAAACCGGGCCGGACGGCGACCGCGCGATTCAGGAACAGCCGAACCGCGGCCGACTCGGCGACGCCGGCGGGGTCCGCGCCCTCGGGCGGGACGTCGAGCGGGCCGAGACGGGCCAACGCCTCACCCATGACCTCCAGCGATTCCCGGCTGGTGGCCAGGATGGTCAGCCGTGGCCGCGCCTCCAGCAGCCGCTGGGCGGTCCGCGCCACCTCGGCGACGAGATGCTCGCAATTGTCCAGGACGAGCACGGCGTCGCCCCCGCCGAGCAGCTCGGCCACGCGGTCCAGCGGCTCGGCGGCGCCGCCCGCGTGCTGACCGGCGCCCGCGCTGAGCGCCCCGAGGATCGCGCCGACCACCCCTTGCGGGCGCTCGACCCCGGCCAGCGGGACGAGCCACAGCCGACCGCCGCGATACGCCCGGTGCCGGGACGCCGCCTCCACGGCCAGCCGAGTCTTCCCCACTCCGCCGGGACCGACCACGGTAACCAGCCGGGAACTCTCCATCAGCTCGGCCAGCAGGCCCAGCTCGTCGGCACGGCCGACGAACGACGTCAACCGCGCCGGCAGCCGACCCGGCGCGGCACCGGCCCGGACCACCGGCCGATCCAACTCACCGCGCAGCACCGCCAGGTGGGTCTGCCGCAGATCGGCGGACGGATCAACCCCCAACTCGTCGGCGAGCCTGCTCCTGATGTCCTCGTAGACAGCGAGCGCGTCCGACTGGCGGCCTGCCGCATGAAGAGCCCGCATCCGCAACGCGGCCAGGCGTTCCCGCAGAGGGTTGTCCGCGTACGCCGCCTCCAGGTCGGGCAGCACCTCGGCGTGCCGCCCCAGGCGCAGTTCCGCGTCGAAGCGACCCTCGCGGGCCGCTGCCCGCAGCTCCTCCAGCCGCACACCGGCCGGCCCGGCGTACGGAGCCGCGAGCACGTCCGCGAACGCGGCCCCGCGCCACAGCGTGAGCGCGCCCCCGAGCGTCGCCGCCGCCCGTTCGGGCTCACCC
The DNA here is from genome assembly GCF_050942485.1 of Actinosynnema sp. CS-041913. Taxonomy (NCBI): domain Bacteria; kingdom Bacillati; phylum Actinomycetota; class Actinomycetes; order Pseudonocardiales; family Pseudonocardiaceae; genus Actinosynnema; species Actinosynnema sp. CS-041913. The sequence goes on from NZ_CP192037.1 coordinate 1,271,128, forward strand.
GCCGCCAGCTCACGCCTGCCCCGCGCGGCCAGCACCTCGAACCGGTGCGCGTCCACGCTGTCGGCCGGCAGCGCGAGCCGGTAGCCCACGGCCGGCGACTCCACCACCCCCGCGTCCGGCAGCGCCCGCCGCAGTCGGTGCACCAGCGCGTGCAACGTGTTCGCGGTGCCGGCCGGTTCCGCTCCCCAGATGTCCTCGATGAGCGCGTCGGACGACACCGCCTTGCCCGCGGACAGCGCGAGCCGGCCCAGCAGCATGCGCAGCCTCGTGCCGGAGAGCTGGACCGGTTCGCCGTCGTCGCCGAGGACCCGCACCGGGCCCAGCACTTCCACGCGCATGTTTCAGCCCAGCCCTGTCGTGCCTACTTCCGGCGTTGGAGGAAGGAGGTCCAGGCGGTCTCCGGGAAGGCTAGCTGTGGGCCGGTGGGGTGCTTGGAGTCGCGCACGGCGACCGGGCCGGCGGAGGGGAAGCGGACGGAGACACAGCTACCGTTGTCGGCGCTATAGCTGCTGGTACGCCACATATCGGACTCCTAGGTGATCAAGGATTCGATCAGAGCCGTGCTCTCGGTGGGCGACAGCGCGACTCGTTCCAGGCTTTGCGTACTCAGCGTATAGGTGCGAACCCGTCGGGCCTCCTCCACGAACACTGCGGCATCTTGGATCTCGATGTACACGATGGGCCGAGCGTCGGCGAAGTCCAGCAGCATGAACTGGCCGGTGCTGGCCGCATGGGGCCCTGCCTCGGGCAGCATCACCTGCAGGGCCACATTGGGCAGCTTCCCGAGCTTGAGCAGGTGGCGATACTGCTCGTTCATGATCTCCCGGTCGCCCACGCTCAGCCGCAAGGCTTGAAGGTTGATCACCGCGTGGAGGTCGAGTGGGTCTTCCTTCAGCAGGAGACGGTTGCGCTCCATCCGGAACTCCACCAGCCTCCCGGCCGTATCGGTGGACACTCGCGGCGAGGCGTTGGTCAGGGCGCTCGCGTAGGCCTCGGTTTGCAGGAGGCCCGGCAGGACGATCGGCTCGAAGACGAACTCCTTCCGCGCCAAGGACTCCAGCCCGACCATCGTGCGCAGCCAGTCCGACACCACATCGGTCCACGGCCCGATCCACGACGCCTCATCCGACCGGCTGCCCAACTGCACCAGTCGATCGATGTCCTCGGTCGGCACGGCACAGGCCCGGAGGATCTTCCGGATGTCGGCGGGGTACTGTGCGACCCGGCCGGTTTCCAGGTGGCTGAGCTTGGGCTTGCCGATCCCGCACACCGCAGCCAGTTGGGCGAGCGACAAATTCGCCTCGTTGCGATAACGCGCGAGTTCGATACCGATCAACCACTGGAGTGCCGAAGGTGCGGCCAACTCGAACATGTCACCACGGTATCGGAACCGTCTAGCTAAACGTATCACTCAATCGAGCGATTCCGATGGCTATACGTCTAGGTCTACGTTTGTCGCATGGAATTGGTCACTTACATGGAAATCGAGCGCGACACCAAGATCACCTACGAGCTGAACGCCGACCGCACCCTCATCCTCTCGGTCGGCCGCAGCGCGCACGGCCTGGGCCTGAGCGAAGGCCTCTCACTCCTGCTCGGCGAATCGGCCATGACCCAACTCATCGACAAGCTCACCGAAGGCCTGACCGAAATCCGCTCCGAAGTCAGCCGCTGACACACCCGATCCACGACGAGTTCGATCCGGTCCCCAACCCGGCGCAACACCACCGAGTGCCACCCGCGCGAGCCAGGCGCGACTCCCGCTCTTTCCCGACTTTCCCGTGAAGCCGCTTCCTCCCGGCTCCACGGGAACGCCTCCGCCGACCTGCGAATCCGAAAATCCCGGCCGATGGGGGGCATCGGCCGGGATTTTCGGACCCCCAGAAGGACGGGACTGTGGGAACTCCCGCCCTGGACAGCATCGGTCCGCGGTCCGGTCACCACTCTGCGCGCGTGATCATGCATCGACCTAGGATGAACCTTGAACCGGCAGGTCAAGGGGGCTGGCATGGACTTCGGGCTGCTCGGGGCGGTGGAAGCGCACGAAGGTGGGCGGCCGGTCGACGTCGGGCACACCCGGCAGCGGGCGGTGCTGGCGGCGTTGCTGCTGGAAGACGGGCGTCCGGTGCCGGTGGACCGGCTGGTCGACCGGGTGTGGGGCGATCTGCCGCCGTTGCGGGCGCGGGACACGTTGTACGGGTACGTGTCGAGGCTGCGGGCCAAGATCGGGATCTCCCGCCATCCGGCCGGGTACGTGCTGGAGACCACGTCGACGGACCTGCACGAGTTCCGCGACCTGGTCAAACAGGCCCGGAACGCGCCGCCCGCCGAAGCCGCGCCGCTCTACGACCGCGCGTTGGGCCTGTGGCGGGGCGAAGCGCTGGCGGGCCTGGAGTCGCCGTGGTTCGCCGCGACCAGGGAGGCCCTGCACGCCGAGCGCAACGCCGTCCGGCTGGACCGCAACGACGTCGTGCTCGACCTGGGCCGCCACACCGCCCTGCTGCCGGAGATCCAGGCGCAGGCCCAGGACGACCCGCTGGACGAACGCCTCGCGAGCCAGTTGATCAAGGCCCTGCACCGTGCCGGGCGGACGTCGGAGGCGCTCCAGCACTACGAGCACCTGCGCCGGCTGCTGGCGGAGGAGCTGGGCACCGATCCCGGCCCGGCGCTGCGGGACCTGCACCTCGAACTGCTCGGGCCGAAACCGGCGGTGCCCCGGCAGCTACCCGCGCCGCAACGGTGGTTCACCGGCCGCACCGAGGAGGTCCGGGCGCTCACCGAGCCGAGTTCGACGGTCGCCATCACCGCGATCGGCGGCGCGGGCGGCGTCGGGAAGTCCGCGCTGGTCCTGCACTGGGCGCACCTGCACGCCAAGGACTTCCCGGACGGCCAGCTCTACGTGAACCTGCGCGGCTTCGACCCGGCCGGCGAGCCGGTGACGCCGGCCGCCGCGTTGCGCGGGTTCCTGGAAGCCCTCGGGGTGCCCGACCCTCCGCAGGACGTGGACGCGCAGGCCGCCCTGTACCGGAGCCTGGTGGCGGACAAGAAGATCCTCGTGGTGCTGGACGACGCCCGTGACACGGCGCAGGTCACGCCGCTGCTGCCGGGTGGGCCGGGGTGCACCGCCCTGATCACCAGCCGCCGGCAGCTACTGGGCCTGATCAGCGCGCACGGGGCCAAGTCGATCTCGCTGAACGTCCTGGACGAAGCCGACGCCCGCGCGTTCCTGACCGCCCGGCTGGGGCGGGAGCGGGTCGCGGCCGAGCCGGCCGTGGTGGACGCGCTGCTCGACCTGTGCGGCGGGCTGCCGCTGGCGTTGGGCATCATCGCGGCCCGTGCGGTCACCCAGCCGGACCTGCCGCTCGCGGCGTTGGCCGAGGAGCTGGCCGAGCACCGGCTGGACGCGTTGGACGACCTGAGTTCCAGTCTCCGCACGGTGTTCGCCTCGTCGTTACGGGTGCTGGCCCCGGCGGCGGCGGAGCTGTTCGGGCTGCTCGGCCTGCCCACGGCGGCCGACCTGAGCCTGCGGTCGATCGCCGCGCTGGCCGACCTTCCCCCCGCGCGGGCCAGGGTTGTGTTGCGGGACCTGGAAACCGCGCACCTGGTGCAGCAGCACGTCCTCGGGCGGTACCGGATGCACGACCTGGTCCGGCTGTACGCGGCGGAGGTCGCGCCCGCCGACGACGGGCCGCTGCGCCGGTTCGTGGGCTACTTCGCCGCGACCGCGCACGCCGGCGACATGCTGATCGAGCCGCACCGGCCGCCGGTCGACGCGCCGGCCGGCGAGGTGGTCCCACTGGCCGACGCCTCGGCGGCGATGAGCTGGTTCGACGGCGAGTACGAGGCTTTGCTGGCCGCGCAACGCCAGGCCGTCGGCCGGGGGTGCCACGACCTCGTGTGGGTGATGGCCTGGACGTTGACGAACTACCACCTGCGGCGCGGTCACGCGGCCGAGGACCTGGCGGTGTGGCGGGCGGCGCTGGCGGCGGCCGAGGCGTTGGGGGACCGGTCCAAGCAGGTGGCGGCGCACCGGTACGTCGGGATGGCGCTGACCGAGTTCGGTGTGCACGAGGAGGGTCGGCACCACCTGGGCCGGGCGCTGGAGCTGGTGGAGGACGACTACGGCAAGGCCGGGGCGCATCGGGCGATGGCGTGGGCGTTGGAACGGCAGGGAGACCTGGCAGGTGCGCTCGCCCACGCCGACGCGCAACTCGTCCTGTTCCGCGGGCTGGGAATTCCGGTGCGGGTCGCGGAGGCGCTGAACGACGTCGGGTACCGGGCGGCGAAGCTCGGGGACTACGCGCGGGCGGAGGCGTGTTGCGCGGAAGCGTTGGCGCTCAACAAGGAACTCGGGCACCGCGAGGGCGAGGCGGCGACGTCGGACAGCCTCGGCTTCATCGCCCACCACCACGGCCGGGACACCGACGCCGTGCGGCACTACCACCACACGCTGGACCTGTACCGCGAGCTGGACAACAGCTACGAGGAGGCCAGCGTGTTGCGGCACCTCGGTGATGTGCACGCGGCGCTGGGCGACGGGGAGCAGGCCCGGACGTGCTGGCGGCAGGCGTTGACGCTGTTCGAGGCGCAGGGGCGGGTCGAGGACATCGAGGCGGCCACGGCGCTCCTGCGGTCGACCTAGCACCGGTCCGGCGTCGCGTCCGCTCTCGCCGAGCCTGCCGGGTGGCTCGGGTCTGACAGCGGGTTCGCGGCCGAAGGCTCCCCTACCGAGGGCGGCCCGTCACCAGCACACCGGTTCCGGCCACCACGAGGGCGGTCAGGACGGCGACCCCGATGCGGAACCCGGTGTCGCCGTTCCCGGCGAAACCGGCTGCCAGAGCGGCGATCGCGGGGCCGACGGTCGTGCCGACCATCCGCCCGGTGGCGCTGATGCCGCCCGCCGCGCCCTCCATCCCCTCCGGCGCGACGGACATCACCAGCGTGTTGATCGCGGCGTTGAACAGTCCCTGCCCCACCCCGATGACGGCCAGCCGCCAGCTCAGGTCCAGCAGACTCCCGATGGGCGGCAACAGGGTCAGCAGTCCGAGCACGGTCACCACCGCGCCGGCCACCGCCACCAGCCAGGGCCCGTAGCGGTCGGCCAGGTTCCCGGCCACCGCGGACAGCGCGCCGACACCGGCCACGAACACCAGCAGCGCGACGCCGACGTCCTCCGGAGTGCCGCCCAGCACGTCCGAGACGAAGTACGGCACCAGGAAGAACAGCAGCCCGCCCAGCGTCGCGACCAGCATCAGCGCCGCCATCGGCAACCCGAACGCCGGCCGCCGCGCCAGCCGCAGCACCGGGCGCGACGCCGGCAGCTTGCCCCACCACACCGCGAGCACCACGCCGACCGCGACCAGCCACGCCCGGTCCTGGAACGCCAGCAGCACGGCCGTGATCGCGCCACCCAGCAGCACCGCCTCCAGCAGCAGCCCGCGGTCCGGCAGCGGCAGCCCGCGCCCGTCCCCGCGCAGCCCGCGGAACACCATCAGCAGCACCGCGACCAGCAGCGGCAGCTTCATCAGGAACACCGACCGCCACCCGACCGCGCCCGCCACGAACCCGCCCAGCGGAGCGCCCGCCATCCCGCCGATGGTCATGATCGTCATCACGTACCCGACCGCCCGGCCGCGCTGCGCGGGCCCGACCGCCGCCACCACGATCGGCATGTACCCGGCCAGCACCAGCGACGCGGCGACACCCTGCAACGCCCGTCCGACCAGCAGCACCCAGAACGCGGGCGCGACCGCCGTGAGCACGCTCGCCACGCCGACGCCGGCCATCGCGAGCAGGAACGCGAGCCGCACGTCCGTCCGGTCCACCCACCGCCCCGCCGGGATCGCGATCGCCGCCATCGGCAGCGTGTAGGCGAGCAGCACCCACGCCGTCGCGCCCGGCCCCACGCCCAGTTCGGCGCCCATGCTGGGCAGCGTGACGGCGGCCACGGTCATCTCGGTGGTCACCACCAGCATGGCCAACGCGAGCGCCACCACGGGCGTCCAACGCGTCTTGACCTGCGCTTCCTGTGTCATGGGCCGAACTTATGGGCGGGTGCCGGCCAGTCGAATCCGTCAGGTGACCAGTCGCGTGACAGATGCCCGCCGGCGTCCCCAGTTCGTAGCTTGGGGCCATGTCCGAGGGAGGGAACAACGTGATCAAGCTGGCGATCATCATCGGGAGCACCCGCAAGGGCCGGTTCGGGCCCGTGGTGGCGAACTGGTTCGTCGACCAGGCCAAGCAGCGCGCGGACCTGGACGTCGACGTGCTGGACCTGGCCGACGTGGGGCTGCCCGACGTGCTGCACGGGTTCGGCGAGGAGCCCGCGGAGGAGGTCAAGCTGGTGTCGCCGAGGCTGGCGGACGCGGACGCGTTCGTCGTCGTCACGCCGGAGTACAACCACAGCTTCCCCGCGCCGCTGAAGAGCGCCATCGACTGGCACTTCACCGAGTGGCAGGCCAAGCCCGTCGGGTTCGTGTCGTACGGCGGGGTCGGCGGCGGGCTGCGGGCCGTGGAGCAGCTCCGGCAGGTGTTCGCCGAGCTGCACGCCGTCACGGTGCGCGACACGGTCAGCTTCCACGGCGCGTGGTCGAGGTTCGACGGCGCGGGCGAGCCGGTGGACGCCGAGGGCGTGAACGGGGCCGCGAAGACCATGCTCGACCAGCTCGTCTGGTGGGGCTCCGCGCTGAACGAGGCGCGTGCCAAGCGCCCGTACGGAGCCTGACGTGCACGCTGTCCGTCTGCACCGGTTCGGGTCGCCCGCCGAGCTGCGGTACGAGGAGGCGCAGGTCCCCGAGCCGGGGCCCGGCCAGGTCCGGATCGCGGTGCGCGCCGCCGGCGTGCACCTGGTGGACACGGTGATCCGGCGCGGCTGCGCGGAATGGCTGCCGCTGCCGGACCTGCCCGTGGTGCCCGGCAGCGAGGTCGCCGGGGTGGTCGACGCCGTGGGTCCGGGGGTGCCCGACACGTGGCTGGGCGAGCGGGTCGTGACGCAGCTCGGCCTGGCCAGCGGGGGGTACGCGGAGCTGGCCGTGCGGGAGGTCGGTGCGCTGCACCTCATCCCGGACGTGCTCGGGTTCGAGGCCGCCGTGACCATGGTCTGCACCGGCAGCACGGCCGTGGGGGTGCTGGCGGTGGCGGCGTTGGAGCCGGACGACGTGGTGCTGGTCACGGCGGCGGCCGGGGCGGTGGGGAACCTGCTGGTGCAGGGCGCGTCGCGGATGGGGGCGCACGTGGTCGGGGTCGCGGGGTGCGACGAGAAGCGGAAGACCGTGCTGAGGTCGGGCGCGTCCGTCGCGGTCGACTACCGGCGGGCGGGGTGGCCGGACGAGGTGCGGTCGGCGTTGGGCGGCCGGGAGGTGAGCGTGGTGCTGGACGGCGTGGGCGGCGCGTACGGGCGCGGGGCGCTGGAGCTGGTGGGGCCCGGCGGCCGGGTGATCATGTTCGGGACGTCGTCGGGGGAGCCGACCGAGGTGTCCACTTCGGACCTGTTCGAACGGGGTCTGAGCGTGACGGTGGCCGTGGGCCCGCACGTGGCCAAGCGGGCCGGCGGACTGCGGGCGTTGGAGGCGCGGGCGTTGGCGGATGCGGCTGCGGGCCGGTTCACGCCCGTGCTGCACCGCTTCCCGCTGTCGTCGGCCGCCGAGGCGCACGAGGCCTTGGAGAGCCGCCGCACGGTCGGCAAAGTCGTCCTCGTCCCGGACGCCGGCTAGGGTCGTGGACATGCTGCACGGACGGTCCTCGGAAATCGCGGTGGTCGATCGGCTCCTCGCCGACGCCCGCGCGGGGCGCAGCGGCGTGCTCGTCGTGCGCGGCGAGGCGGGCATCGGCAAGTCGGCCCTGCTCGACCACGCGGCGGCGGACGGCTTCCGCGTGCTGCGGGGCGTCGCCGTCGAGTCCGAGTCGGTGGTGCCGTTCGCGGGGTTGAACCTGCTGCTGGGCCGGGTCGTGGACCAGGCCGGGTCGCTGCCCGCGAACCAGGCGGCGGCGCTGCGTTCCGCGCTGGGCCTGGCCCCATCCGACGGGGGCGACAGCCACCTGGTGGGGCTGGCGGTGCTGACGCTGCTCGCCGACCTCGCCGAACAGCGGCCGGTGGTGTGCCTGGTGGACGACGCGCACTGGCTCGACCCCGGCTCGGCGGACGCGCTGCTGTTCGCCGCCCGGCGGCTGGAGGCGGAGGGGGTCGTGATGATCTTCGCGGCCCGGGACCTGCACGCTCCGCCGTTCCCCGCCCCCGGCCTGCCGGAACTGCGGTTGACCGGTCTGTCCACGGAGGACGCCACGGCGCTGCTCGACCAGCACGCCTCCGACCTGCCCCGGTACGTGCGGGACCAGATCGCGGCGGAGGCGCGCGGGAACCCGTTGGCGTTGCTGGAACTACCTGCCGCGCAACGCGAGGGCCACCTGCCCGCGGCACACGCCTACCGGGTCGGCTCGCTGCCCACGCACAGCCGTATCCAGCAGACGTTCGCCGACCGCATCGGGACGCTGCCCGCCGGCACCCGGGACCTGCTGCTGGTGGCCGCCGCCGACGACACGGGCGATCCGGGCGTGGTGTTCAAGGCCGCCGCGTTGCTCGGGGCCGGGCCGGCCGACCTGGAGGCGGCGGAACAGCGTCAGCTCCTGCGTTCCGACCAGGGCAGGCTGACGTTCCGCCACCCGCTGATCCGTGCGGCGGCGTACCAGGGCGCGCCCCTCTCGCGGCGGCTGGCCGTGCACAAGGCGCTGTCCGAGGTGTCGGGGGACACCTACCGCAGCGCCCTGCACCTCGCCGCAGCGACGACCGCTCCGGACGAGGACGTCGCGCGGGCCTTGGCGCGTTCGGCGGAGGACGCCCGCCGGCGGAGCGGCTACGTGGCGGTCGCGGCGGCCTACCAGCGTGCCGCCGAACTCAGTCCCGACGTGGTGCGCCGCGGTCAGCGCCTCACCGCGGCGGCCGGCGCGGCGTTGGAGGCGGGCCAGTTCGACCGGGCCGGTGTGCTCGCCGACCAGGCCGGGGACCTCCTCGACCAACCGCTGGAGTTGGCGCAGGTGGCGCGTATCAGGGCGACGCTGGCCAGCGAGCAGGGGCGGTACGGCGAGGCCGCGGCGGAGCTGTCGCGGGCCGCGCGGTGCGCCGTGCACGAGGATCGCCCGCTGGCCGTGGAACTGCTCTTCGCGGCGGCGCAAAGCGCTTGGACGGCAAGGGATCTGCCCGCCGTCCGGCAGATCGCCGCCCAGGTCGACGGGTTGCCCGGCGCGTCCGACGTGCAGGCGCTGGCCCGTGCGGCGCTCGGTCTGGAAGGTGGCGACGTCGCGGACGCCCTCGCGGCCCTCCGGGAGCTGCTGGCGGCGGAACGCGAGGGCTGGCAGGGCAACGCCGTGGTCGCCTGGTGGCTGTTGCTGCTGGGCGAGGACCAGGCGGCGTTCGACTGGGCGGTGGCGCTGGAGCGCGCGTGCCGGACGGCCGGGGCGCTGGGTGTGCTGCCCCGGGCGTTGGCCTACCTGGCACGGGGCAGGCTGCACCTGGGGCAGCACCACGACGCCCGCGCCACCGCCGAGGAGGGCCTGCGGATCGCGTCCGACATCGGCCAGGTGTTCAGCGCCGGGTTCCTGCGCAGTGTGCTGGCGGAGCTGGCGGCGATCGAGGGGGACGAGGAGCGCTGCGCGGAGATGGCGGCGCACCTGGCCGGCGGACCGACGAGCGCCATCCGCGCGGCGTGCGCGCTGGCACTGCTGGACCTGGGGATGGGCCGGCACGAGGCGGTGCTGGAGCGGCTGTCCGAGGTGGCGGCGGGGGAGTACCGGCTGTACGCGATCGGGAGCCTGCCGGACCTGGTCGAGGCCGCCGTCCGGGTCGGCCGTCCGTCCATGGCCGCGGATTCGGCGGCCTGGTACGGCGAATGGGCCGAGCACACCGGCCGGCCGTGGGCGCGGGCGGTCGCCCTGCGCTGCCGGGCACTGCTCACCGACGAGGAGCGCTGGTTCACCGAGGCCGTGGAACTGCACCGGACCTCCGGTCGTCCGTTCGAACGCGCCCGCACCGAACTCCTGTACGGCGAGTGGCTGCGCCGGGCCCGTCGGCGCAACGACGCCCGGACGCACCTGCGTTCCGCGCTGGACGCGTTCGACCGCCTCGGGGCCACCCCGTGGGCGACCCGTGCCCGCACCGAGCTGCGGGCGACCGGCGAGAGCCGCGCCCAACCGGGCCCTGACCCGTTGAGCACCCTGACGCCGCAGGAACTCCAGGTCGTGCGGCTGGCGGCGGGCGGCCTGAGCAACCGCGACATCGGCGCGCAGCTCTTCCTGAGCCCCCGCACGGTCGGCTACCACCTGTACAAGGCGTACCCGAAGCTCGGTGTGGCGTCACGGGTGGAGCTGGGCAGGCTCGACCTCTCGGGATAGTCGTCGCTCGGGGGAACTACCGGCGAGTGGTCTAGACCCATTGACATTACCGCGCACGGGTACGCACGCTTGACCCCGGAGGCCGCCGCCTGCCCCGGAGGAGGTCCAACGATGAAACTCCAAGCAAGGGTGGCGCGCGCGCTCGCCGTCCTGGTGCTGCTGCTCGGCGCGACCGTCGTGTGGAACGTCAGCTCCAACCCGATCACCGCGACCGCGGCCGAACCCCTCCAGAGCCTCGTGCCGGTGCCGGTGTCCGTCCAGGCGGTCTCCGGGGCGGCGCACACGCTCGGCGCCACCACCAAGATCTACACGGCGCCGGCGGCCCACGGCGTCGGCGACTACCTGGCGGGCCTCCTCAAGCCGTCCACCGGCTACCCGTTCCCGGTCGAGGACACGACCGGCACGCCGACGGACGGGATCGCCCTGCTGCTGAGCGGTGCGCCGACGACGGTCGGCGACCAGGGCTACCAGCTCGGCGTCACCACGGCCGCGATCACGATCCGCGCCAACACGGCGGCCGGGCTGTTCGCGGGCGTGCAGACGCTGCGGCAGTTGCTGCCGGGCAAGGTGGACAGCGCCACCCCGCAGACCGGACCGTGGACGGTGCCGGGCGCGAACATCACCGACTACCCGCGGTTCCAGCACCGGGGCGCGATGCTGGACGTGGCACGGCACTTCCACCCGGTCGCCACGGTGAAGCGGTACCTCGACCAGCTCGCCCTGTACAAGGTCAACTACTTCCACCTGCACCTGACGGACGACCAGGGGTGGCGGATCGTCATCGACTCCTGGCCCCGGCTGGCCACGCACGGCGGCAGCACCCAGGTCGGCGGCGGGCCCGGCGGCTACTACACCAAGGCGCAGTACCAGGAGATCGTCGCCCACGCGGCGGCACGGCACATCACGGTCATCCCCGAGGTCGACCTGCCGGGCCACACGAACGCGGCGCTCGCGTCGTACGCCGAGCTCAACTGCAACGGGGTCGCCCCGGCGCTGCGCACGGACATCGCGGTCGGCTACAGCTCGCTGTGCGTCGGCAAGGACGTCACGTACAAGTTCGTCGAGGACGTGATCCGCGAGATCGCCGAGATCACCCCCGGGCCGTACTTCCACATCGGCGGTGACGAGGCCAGCGCCACCACGGACCAGGACTACCAGACGTTCATGAACAAGACCCTGCCGCTGGTGGCCAAGTACGGCAAGAAGGCCATGGGCTGGCACGAGTTCATCAAGACCACCACCGACACCTCCGCCGTCCCCCAGTACTGGGGCACCACGACGTCCAACGCGATCGTCCAGGCCGCCGCGGCGCGCGGCGCGAAGGTGCTGATGTCCCCGGCCAACAAGGCGTACCTGGACATGAAGTACAACTCCAGCACGCCGCTCGGCCTGTCCTGGGCCGGGTTCATCGAGGTGCAGGACGCCTACAACTGGAACCCCGGCACGCACCTCAGCGGCGTGCCCGAGTCGGCCGTCCGGGGCGTCGAGGCTCCACTGTGGACGGAGACGATCGTGACCCCGGCGCACATCGACTTCATGGCGTTCCCCCGCCTGGCGGTGATCTCGGAGCTGGGCTGGTCGCCGTGGTCGACGCACAACTGGGACGCCTTCAAGGTCCGCCTCGGCGCGCAGGCGCCCCGGTGGACCGCTCTGGGCGTCAACTTCTACCGTTCGGCCCAAGTCCCCTGGGACAACGGGGGAACGTCCACGGGCACAACCACCACAACGACCTCTGGCGTGCCGTCGGGTGGCTGGGCACCATGGATCACGTACCCGATCGACGTGACGGTCACCTTCGACGGCGTCGCCTACAAGTGCCGCCAACCGCACACCTCGCAGCCAGGCTGGGAACCGCCCAACGTCCCGGCACTCTGGCAGCGCGCCTAACCCACCCAGCCGGAAGGCGTGCACCGCGCGCCTTCCGGCCCACCGAGGAGGCACTCACCGATGCGTGCCCTGCTGGTCGCCCTGCTCATGCTGGTCGCACCCACCGCGACCGCCGACCCCGTGCCCCGGATCATCGGCGGAGGCCCCGCCTCCCAGGCGTATTCCTTCGTCGCTTCCCTGCAGAACACCAACGGCGGCCACCTCTGCGGCGGCGCCCTGGTCCAGTCGGGCTGGGTACTCACCGCCAAGCACTGCGTCACCGGCACGAGCCCGTCGAACCTCCGGGTCCGGGTCGGCTCGGTGAACCGCACTTCCGGCGGCACCCTGGAGCTGGTCACCCAGTTCGTGCAGCACCCGGGTTCCGACGTGGCGCTGCTGCGACTGCGCGCCCCGGTCACCCACCAACCGGTGCAGATCGCGGTGTCGGTGCCGATCGGCTCGACGGTCCGCCTGCTCGGCTGGGGCAGGACGTGCGCGACCTGCACCGACCCCCTGCCGCTCGGTCTGCGCGAGGTGGACGCCCCCGTGCTGCCCGACAGCCGGTGCGGCACCGGCCCGGCCGAGCTGTGCGTCGGCGGCGACGGCCGGGGCGCGTGCCAAGGCGACTCCGGCAGCCCGGCGATCCTCAAGGTCGGCACGGTCTGGCACCTGGCGGGCGCGGCGTCCCGGGGCACCACGGCGGTCTGCGGCCAAGGCCCGTGGATCTACTCGGACGCCTCCGCGCACCGCACGTGGATCCGGAACATCACCGGCCTCTAGCCACAGATCACCGAGGCCATCCGAAAGCGCTCGTGGAGCAACGGCACCACCGCGGCCGATCCGCCGTCAGACGATCCTGGCGGCGGACACCGGCCGTTGCGCGAGCGGGTATGCGCCGCCCGACGAGGTGTTCACGCTCCACCGGTACCGGGTGAACCCACCGGTCCGGTCGGAGGCGTAGAACATCATGTGCCCGAAGCCCGCCCCGCCGGTCCGCGCGGTGGAGTTGAAGATCCGGCTGTCCGGGAACGCGAAGTAGCTGCCGACCCCGTGCACGCCGTGCGGCTCGGCGGTGCAGTCCACCACCTCCACGGCGTACTGCGTCTCACCGGGGAAGTTCAGGCTCGCCACGGGCGCCACGTAGGTGCCCCGCACCGAGCGGACCATGACGATGTGGCCGGTGTTGGTGTCCTGGTCGTTGCGGTAGTCGATGGCGATCAGGTCGCCCGGCCGCAGGTCGGCGACCCGGCGCACACGGCGGAAGTGCGGGATGCGCGAGTGCTCGAACGCCGCCCGGTAGTCCCGGGCGAACGGGCTGGCCAGGCCGAAGTGCCTGCTGAAGAACCCCGAAGTGGCCCACGGGTAGGTCCGCTTGAGCACCGCCGTCTGGAACGAGGCGCACTGGCTCTGGTTGAACCAGGTCGTCGCGTCGCCGGGGGAGCCCCAGGTCACGATGTTCGGCTGGGCCGGGCTCTTGTAGGTGTTGTTGGCCAGCGGGCAGGTGGGCAGCGACAGGTAGCCGACCAGTTGCTCGGCCTGGAGCAGGTGCGGGGTGGCCGCCCGGTGCGGGTGGGACTCGCCGAACGCGGTCGTCCCGAGGGGCGCGGCGACCTCCTCCGCGACGGCGGTCCCCCCGGAGAACGATCTGCGGGACAGGTCCATCGTGCGAATCCCCCTTCGATACGGGCCCGCACACCGTAGTCGAAGGGGCTCCGCCGCACCTGTCTCGTCAGCGGGTGTAGAACAGGACGAGTGTGGTCAGGACCGTGCAACCGGCCAGCACCGTGGCGAGCCCGGTCATGGCCGCGCCGGCCGACACGACCACGCGGGTCAGCAGGCCGAGCACGCGGCGCAGCAGCCGAGCGAGGCCCAGTACCAGCGCCATCGCGCCCATCAGGATGACCACCACGAGCGGCGTCCACTCGGTGGTCTCGGACGATTGAGCTAAAGCGGCAAGCGTGTTCATGGCAACCCCCGGATGGCTTCCTGGGTGAACTTCACTTAGCTCACTGAAGTTGAGTAAACCTCAGCGAGCTTCAGAGTAAGGTGCCTGTATGAACCTGGCAAGGGTGTTCAGGGGTTATCGGGTCGATGATTTGGCCCGACTTCGTGTATGTTGCCCTCTTCAGCTTGTATGCTGAAGTTAACTGAAGGGCGCGGCGACGTGGTCGGACCGGATGACTCCTTTGCGCTGGCGCACCGCCTGCGGGCGCTGCGTGAAGAGCACTGGCCGGATCGAATGATCACGCAGAGCGATCTCGCTGCTGCGTTCAGTGCCGAGAAGTCGACCAGCGTGCCGCTGCTGTCGTCGTGGGAGAGCCGCACGCACCCGAAGGCGCCGCCGGTCGGCAGGCTCGCCGCGTACGCCACGTTCTTCGCGACGAGGCGCTCGGTGGCCCGCAAGCCGTACCGGCTGCTGCCGCTGGACGAGCTGACCCCGGAGGAGCTCCAGCACCGCGAGGACCTGCTCGCCGAGCTGACCGCGCTGCGGGAGGCCGGGCAGCCCGACGCGGGTGCGGTGGCCGACGTGGACCGCAACGGCCGCCGCGACTTCTGGTACTTCCCGGACCGCAACAACATCACCATCGTCGTCGCCCAGTTGCCCAAGTCGATGCGCGACAAGATGCCGTACGCCGATCCGACGCAGCCGGACTACGTCGAGCTGTACACGTACGCGGACCTGGACGCGCTGATCGAGCTGCACGGCCACATCCGGGCGCTCAACCCGCGCAGCCGGGTGGCGTTCCGGATCGCCTCCGAACTCGCCCCGGACGACTACACCTCGCACCTGGTGCTGCTCGGCGGCGTCGACTGGAACGTCGTCACCCGCGAGCTGCTGGACCGGGTCGACCTGCCGGTCAGCCAGGTCACCCGGCACGTCGAGGCCGAGTCGGGCGGGTTCGTCGTCGGGCAGGGCGACGCCAAGCGGATCTTCGCGCCGAAGCTCGGCCGGCTCGACGACCACGAAGTCCTCCACGAGGACATCGCGCACTTCTACCGCGGACCGAACCCGTTCAACCACAAGCGGACGGTGACGATCTGCAACGGCATGTACGGCCGGGGAACCCTCGGCGCGGTGCGTGCGCTCACCGACGAGCGGTTCCGGGACCGCAACGCGGAGTACCTCCGGAGGACCTTCGCCGGGTTGGCCGCCTACAGCGTGCTCACCAGGGTCTCCGTCGTGAACGGGCAGGTGGTCACACCGGACTGGAACCTGCCCGAGTCCCGCCTCTACGAATGGCCGGAGGGCCAGGGTTGAACGCCACCACGTCGGTGACCGTCGAGCACCACGAGTCACACGACAACCTGTTGACCCCCGTCGACACCGCCCGGTGCGCCACGGCGGGGATCGACGCCATCATCGTGCCGACCAACCGTCCGACGCCGTTCCTCACCGAGGCCGTGTCGCTGGCGCGGACCCTGGAGTCCACGCTCGTCGTGCTGTGCAGCGGGCAGGCGTCGGTGGCCGAGACGGTGGCCCTCGCCTCGCACGTCGACCTGATCGCGGTGGACGTGGACCGCCTGCCGTCGACCGTGCTGCCCAGGTTCGCCACGACGGAGCTGCTGCGCGGCACCGACTTCGACCGCCGCACCGACACCAGCCTCAAGCGCAACCTCGGCCTGGTCATCGCCAGGCTGATGGACTGGGAGCACGTGGCGTTCCTGGACGACGACATCACCGTGCCCGCGCCCGCCGACCTGGAGGTGGCGGCGGGCCTGCTGTCGGCGTCCATCGCGGCCGTGGGCCTGGCCGTGCGCGGGTTCCCGGACAACTCGGTGGTGTGCCACGCCCACCGGGAGACCGGCGGCGACCAGGGCACGTTCATCGGCGGCGGGGCGCTGGTGATCGGGCGGGAGTCGACCGAGTCGTTCTTCCCGACCATCTACAACGAGGACTGGTTCTTCCTGCTGGACGACTACGGGCTGCGCGGCTCGGCGGTCACCGGGCGGGTGATCCAGAAGCCTTACGACCCGTTCGCGAGCGACGCGCGGGCCCAGGTGGAGGAGTTCGGGGACTGCCTCGCCGAGGGCGTGTTCGCGCTGCTGGACGAAGGCCGCTATGCCGAGGCCCGCGCGGTGGGGTACTGGGAGAAGTACCTGGCCGGGCGGCTGGCGCTGATCGACAGCATCCTCGGCAAGGTCCGGGACGGGGTGCGCGGCGACGACGAGGCGCACCGGATGGAGATGGCGCTGCTCGGGGCGCGGAAGCGGTGCGAGGCCATCCGGCCGGTGCTGTGCGTCCAGTACCTGGAGGCGCTGGCCGAGGACCGGCGGCGGTGGGCGACGTTCGTGCGGCGGATCGGCGCGCGGCACGCGTGGCGCATCTCCGGGGCGCGCCACGTGCTGGACGTCCTCGGGTTGGCCGACTACGCCGAATACGTGCCGGTCGGCGGCTGAGGGCCCGCCCGGACGGTCTCCCATGTGGCGGAACGCTCAACCTCGGCTCACTGGCGGCGATTACGCTCGGCAGGCTGGGTAGGAGCGAGTTCCGGAGGCTGTTGGGATGACGAGCACCGATGGTCGGCAGAAGTGGCTGACCGTCGCCGACGAGGTGGCCGCGGCGCTGCGGGTGGACGCCGCCGAGCGTGACCGGCTCGGGGCCGAGCCGGTGGCCGAGGTCGGCGCGTTGCGGCGGTCCGGGTTGCTGGCGGTCGCCGACTGGGGCACCCAGCAGGCCGTGACCAGGGTGGTCGCGGCGGCGGACGCCAACATCGGGCACCTGCTCGGGTACCACTACCTCCAGGTGTGGCGGCAGGGGCTGTTCGGCGGCGGCCGAGCCGAGGACGGGGGCGACCTGTTCTGGGCCGGGGTCAGCAACCCGTTGGACGCGGCGCTCCGGCTGACACCGGTGGCCGGCGGGTTCGAGGTGAGCGGGCGGAAGACGTTCGCCACCGGCGCGTCCGTGGCCGACCGCCTCGTGGTCAGCGCCACCCGCACCGACGACGGCCGGAAGGTCACCTTCACGCTGGACGCCCGTGCCGAGGGCATCGGCTACGCGGGCGACTGGGACAACATCGGGCAACGGCTCACCGCGAGCGGCGGCGTGACGTTCGCGGACGTGTTCGTGCCGGCCGAACGGGTGCTCGGCGAGCACGACGAGACCAGCCCCCGCCAGTCGCTGGCCGCGCTCGGCTTCCAGGTCGCGCTCGCCCAGATCTACGTGGGTCTGGCCGAAGGCGCCCTCGCCGAAGCCGCCCAGTACACCCGCAACACGACCCGCCCCTGGTTCCTGTCCGGCGTCGACTCGGCCACCGCCGACCCGTACGTCCTGGCGACCTACGGCGAACTGGTCGCCGACGTCGAAGCCGCCGGCCTGCTGACCGACCACGCCGCCGCCGCGCTGGGCGAGGCGAGCGACCGGGGCGACGACCTGACCGTCGAGCAACGGGCCGCGACCGCCGCGCTGATCTCGTCCGCCAAGGTCGTCTCCACGAAGGTCGCGAACCAGACCACGAGCAAGGTGTTCGAGCTGTGCGGGGCCCGCGCGACCGCCGGCGGCTATGCCTTCGACCGGTTCTGGCGCAACGCCCGCACGCTCACCCTCCACGACCCCGTGTCGTACAAGGCGCGCGAGGTCGGCGCGTACTTCCTCACCGGCGAGCACGCCCCGTTCACCGGGTATAGCTGATGGAACCGGTCCTCGCGCACAGCGTCCGGCTCGCCGACGACGGCGTGCACATCCTGGACCGGCGGAACTTCCCGTTCGACCGGGTGTGGGTGCGCTGCGCGACCGTCGCCGAGGTCGCCAAGGCCATCGAGGACATGGTCACCCAGTCCTCCGGCCCGTACTTCGCGGCGTTGTGGGGCATGGTGCTGGCCGCGCGGGAGGCCCGCGGGCTGCCGGGGGACGAGGGCCGGGCCTACCTGGAGCGGGCCGGCCGGATGCTGGTCGAGACCCGGCGCACCAACAACCACCTGCGCAAGGCGGTCGCCGCGGTGCTGGCGGGCGTGGCCGCGTCCGACGACCTCGAAGCGGGCGCGCTGGCCGGCGCGCTGGCCGGTGACGAGCGGTACCGGAGCCGGAGCCGGGCGCTCGGCGAGCACACCGCCGCGCTGCTGCCCGCCGAGGGCACGGTGCTCACGCACTGCTGGGCCGACCTGTACCTGATCGAGGCGGTGCGGGCGGCGACCGCGCGGGGCAAGCGCTTGCGGTTCTTCTGCACGGAGACCCGGCCCTACCTCCAGGGCGCGCGGCTGACCGCCGAGACGCTGGCCGAGATGGGTGTGGACACCACGGTCGTCACCGACGGGATGGGCGCGGTGGCGTTCAGCTCCGGCGAGGTCGACGTGCTGCTGACCGCCGCCGACCGGGTCACCATGGACGGGCACGTCGTGAACAAGGTCGGCACGCTCGGCCTCGCGGTGGCCGCGTCCGCGTTCGCCGTGCCGTTCCTGGCCATGGTGCAGGCGCCGGACCGGCTCGCGCCCACCGCCGCCGACGTGCCGATCGAGTTCCGGCCCGGCGACGACGTGCTGCACACGCTGGGCATGCGCACCGCGAGCGACCGCGGAAAGGGGTGGTACCCGGCGTTCGACGTGACACCGCCCCGGTTCGTGTCGTCGGTGGTGACGGACCGGGGCGCGTACGATCCCGGCCGCTTGTCCGAGTACTACGACGGCGAGGAAGTCCATGACTGAATGGGTCGTGCTCGACATCGAGGGCACGCTGTCCGCCACCGACCAGGTGCTGGTCGTGCTGTACGACTACGCCCGCCCCAGGCTGGGTCCGTGGATCGACGCCCACGGCGACGACCCGGTGGTCGCGGAGGCGGTCCGGCAGGTCCGGGAGCTGTCCGGTGTGGACGGCGGGACGGACGAGCTGGTGCGCGTGCTGCACGGCTGGATGGACGCCGACCGGAAGGCCACGCCGCTGAAGACGTTGCAGGGCTTGATCTGGCAGCAGGGGTACGCGGACGGCGACCTGGTGGCGGAGTTCTTCCCGGACGTGGTCCCGGCGCTGCGCAAGTGGCACGACGACGGCGTGAGGCTGGCCGTGTTCTCGTCCGGCTCGGTGGCCGGGCAGGTCGCCTTCTTCGGCCACACCGCGGAGGGTGACCTGCGCGGGCTGTTCGAGCACCACTTCGACACCGTCAACGCGGGGCCGAAGCGGGAGGCTTCCTCTTACCGCGCAATCGCTTCCGTGCTCGGGTCGGACGACATCACGTTCTACTCCGACGTGCCCGCCGAGCTGCACGCGGCGGCGGAGGCGGGGTGGCGGACGGTCGGCGTGGCACGGCCCGGTGAGCCTTACGGCGACGCGGACTTCAGTCCGCACAGGACGGTGACTGCGCTGTGACCTCCGGCGAGGCGTTGGCGGCGGAGTGCGCCCGGTACGCCGCGATGGGCTGGATGCGCGGCACGTCCGGCAACCTCTCGGTCGTGGTGGAACGGGATCCGCTGCGGCTGGCGGTGACGGTCAGCGGCCGGGACAAGGGCGAGCTGACCGCCGACGACGTGGTGGTCGTCGACGCCGAGGGGCGCACCGACGACCCGGTGCGCGTGCCGTCCGCCGAAGCCGGGCTGCACGGGCGGATCGCGGCCGTGTCCGGCGCGGGCGCGGTGGTCCACGTGCACGCGCTCGCCCCGGTCGTGGCCGCCGAGCACTGGCCTGACGGCGTCGAGCTGCGCGACCTGGAAATGCTGAAGGGCTTCGGCCGACGGGCGCACGACGACCTCGTCGTCGTGCCGGTCGTGCCGAACGACCAGGACATGCGGGCGCTCGGCGACGCGTTCGAAGCCGGTTTCCGCAAGGACGTGCCGGCCTTGATCGTGGCCCGGCACGGGGTGTACGTGTGGGGTGACGACCTGCGCCAGGCACGTCACCGGCTGGAGTGCCTGGAATGGCTGCTGCGCTTCAAGGTCGAGACGAGGAGGGACTCGCGATGACATTGCTGACCGTGTGGCCGGACACCGGGCCCGGGACCGTGGTGGTGCGCACCGCCGATCCCGTCGAGATCGCGGACGAGCTGAAGCAGCTCGGCGTGCGTTACGAGCAGTGGCCGGTGATCCCCGGTGTCACCAGGGAGAACGCGCTGGAGGCGTACCGCGCGCAGGTCGACCGGGTCACGGAGACCGAGGGGTACGTCATGGTCGACGCCATGGAGATGACCCCGTCGGACGACCCGGCGTGGCTGGAGTCGGCGGGTGAGGCACGGTTGAAGTTCCTCGCCGAGCACACCCACGACGACGACGAGGACCGGTTCTTCGCACGCGGCGCGGGGGTGTTCTACCTGCACGTGGAGTCACGCGTGTACGCCGTGCTGTGCGAGGCGGGCGACCTGCTGAGCGTGCCGAAGAACACCACGCACTGGTTCGACATGGGCACCCGGCCGGACTACGTGTCGATCCGGTTCTTCCACGACGACGACGGCTGGGTCGGCAACTTCACCGGCAGCGAGATCGCCAAGTCGTTCCCCACGTTCGACACGCTCATGGCCGGCCGCTGAGGGCCGCCAACTCGGCGGCGAGGTTGAGCTTGGCGCGCGACTCCCAGCGGTCGCGCGCTCGGGCCGTGGCGTAGAGCGGATCGCGTTCCACCAGGCCCCGCAGCACGGCGGAACGCCCGACCCGCCAGGCCTCCTCGGACACGTGCGCGTACTCCGCGCGAACAGCCAAGCGGTACCGCTCGTAGTCCTCCGGCGCGGCGCCGAGAACCGCCAGGTCCGCGTCCAGCAACAGGGCGGTCAGCTCGTCCGAGGCCGTGTGGTCGATCGTGGCCAGGACCAGGGCCACGACCTCGCGGGCATCGACGCCGGCCTCGTGGAGCCGTTCTCCGACCCACTTCGCACTCGAACGCTCGTCGTCACCGGGCGCGCCGTCGTAGACCACGTCGTGCGCGAGCGCGGCCAACGTCAGAACCGCCCGCTCTTGTTCGGTGCGGTGCGCGGCCAGGTCCACGACATCGCGGACGACAGCGAGGACGTGATCCGTGTTGTGGTAGCCGCGATGAGGCTCGGCATACCTCGCGCTCAGGTCACCGGCCGTGCCCGGCCGCCCACCCAACACCCGGACGGCCTTGTCCCACAACGCTTCCAACATGGGCCAACGGTACGGTGCAGGCAGCCCCGCCGGCGAAGACCGCGATCAGATCCTCAACCGTGTTCGAGCCCGGTAAATATCGACCGCAAGCTGCCAACACCGACCGAACAGCTCCCGAAGCTCGATCCAGTACGCCAGCTCATCGGCGGGATACGCGCCGGCCACCACCTCCCGGACCAGCAGGGAACTGCGGGCGGCACAGGCAACGTCCCAACCGACCGGCCCGAGCCAGGCGTCCTCGAAGTCGTTCCACACGGGACCACGGTCAGTGAGCAGCACGTTGCGCGGATGAGCGTCCCCGTGCAACGCCTGGACAGGCAACTCAGGCCACCGCGCCGACAACTCGTCCCGAGCCGAGACCAACTCGGACGGACCACCGGCCAGTTCGAGCACGGCGTCGATATCGCGCAGCGGCCCGGCGACAGGAAGGTCCCCGGGGAAGTGCCGAAGCTCGGCGTGCAACTCGGCAACCATCGAGGCGAAGGAAGCGGAGTCCGGCCGCCACCCAGGATCGTGCTCGACATACGAGGCAAACGAGACAACAAGCCCGTCCCACCGCACCGGCCCGACACCCACCGGCTCAACCACGGGCACACCCCGCGAGGAAAGAAAGCGGGAAACCTCGTCAGCCCGCCTGAAGTGCTCGAACACGTCCCCACGCACCATCGCGGTGACCGTGCCGACCCGAGCAACCACAGGCGCCGGCCGCAAGTGGACCAAGAGGTTGCTACCCCTCTTCAGCACCCACGGCCGTTCGGTGGGAAACCCCTCCCGAGCAGCTAACGCGAGAACTTTTCGGAAAACCCCACGCACAACACGATCGTCCCAGCACACCTCACAGCGGCATAACGAATTAGTAGCAACCCGCATCTGCCAAACGCCGTAACTCGATAGAGGGACATTCGGCCGAGTTAAATCCCACCGTCCGTCCCCACCCTTGCCTGGAGCACCCCCATGCGCCTAACGGCCCGCCGCCTGTTCGGAGCAGCCGCCGTCCTAGCGGTGACCGCACTGACCACCGCCGCCCCAGCGTCGGCAGAGCCCGGAAAAACCCACGAGGCCGGCGACCCCCGAGCCACCGTGCACGAGGGCAACATCGACATCGGGCAGAAGAACGACGCCTGCGACGCACTGGGCCTACCCGGCGACGAACTGAAGCCGACCAGCGGCTACAGCGTCGAAGGCACGAACATCGACATCACCGCGAACCCGACCGGCTACGAGATCACGGCGGTAGTGGTCAAGGGCAGCTCGGCCTACAACATCTACTACGCCACGCCACCGGCCAACGTAGTGCCACTAGGCGAACTGCCCTGGCTGGACCTACACCCACCCCTCAACGCAAGCGACGAGCCCGCCGGCATCAGCCACTGGTTCGTCTGCGCGGAAAAGGCGGAAACGCCACCCACCTCAACCCAATCCAGCACAACCCGACCGAACGACAACACGAGCACCACACCCCCCAACAGCCAAACCCAGCCGGCCCCCGCCACCACCATCACCACGTCCCCAGCCGCAGCCGCCCCCGGCACAAACGGAGACCTGGCCAACACCGGCTTCGGCTCCCTGTGGCTACTGTCCATCGGCCTGGCCCTGGTAGCAGCCGGCGCGGCCTTCGTGGCATCCCCCAACCTCCGCCGCCTACTCCGCCGCTAACCGCGCTCTCAGCCGTGGCGAGCTTCGCGCTCTTGCCGTGGCGCGCTTCACGCTCTTCGCAGTCGGCGCGCGCAGCGCGCACTCCTGTCGGTGGGCTGCGTGTCATCCCC
This sequence comes from Actinosynnema sp. CS-041913, assembly GCF_050942485.1. Lineage (NCBI taxonomy): Bacteria > Bacillati > Actinomycetota > Actinomycetes > Pseudonocardiales > Pseudonocardiaceae > Actinosynnema > Actinosynnema sp. CS-041913. Next base: position 1,294,182 of record NZ_CP192037.1, read on the forward strand.
GTATGGCCTGCCCGCAGGGGACCGCGCTTGGGTGGGGAGTGCAAGCACGCTTTTCGCTTGCGCTCCCCACCCAAGGGTGGTGGTCTTTGACCAGGCCATACGGGGATGGCACGACGCCCGACTCCTGCCCTTGTGATCATCCTTGGCGGCCAGCCCAGCGGCGAGCGCGCTCTTCGACCAAGCACCCGACGAGACCACCGCTCTTCGACCAAGCACCCGAAGCGACGCTTGAACGCTCTTCGACCCAGAGCCAGCGCGACACAAGCACGCCCAACATCGAGGGCCGACCACGAGCGCCCCCACAACAGCGCCCCCACAACACTGTGAGCTGCGCTACCTCCCTTGATCCAGGACCCAGCCCAGCCGCACCCCCCAGAACCACCCCGTCTACGATCCGATGAGCCAAGGTGGCCAGCCACCCCAGGCAACGCCAGAACCAGACAGTGCAGGAGGCACCGTGACGGCCGTAGCCCCGCAGCCGATCGCAACGCGGCCCTTCGGGACTCGCGAGGCGGTCAAGGGTTCGTTCCTGCTGCGGATGTTCCGCACCACGGACCACAAGCAGATCGGCATCCTCTACCTGGTCACGAGCTTCGCCTTCTTCATGGTCGGCGGCGCGATGGCCATGCTGATGAGGACCGAGCTGGCCCGGCCGGGTATGCAGTTCCTCAGCCAGGAGCAGTTCAACCAGCTCTTCACCATGCACGGCACGGTGATGCTGCTGCTCTACGCGACCCCGATCGTGTTCGGCTTCGCGAACTTCATCCTGCCGCTCCAGATCGGCTCGCCGGACGTGGCGTTCCCGCGCCTGAACGCGTTCTCGTACTGGCTGTACCTGTTCGGCGGTCTGATCGTGATGTCGGGCTTCCTCACGCCCGGCGGCGCGGCCGACTTCGGCTGGTTCGCGTACACGCCGCTGTCCAACGCCATCCACTCGCCCGGCGTCGGCGCCGACCTGTGGATCTCCGGCCTGGTCATCGGTGGTCTGGGCACCATCCTCGGCGCGGTCAACATGATCACCACCGTGGTCTGCCTGCGGGCGCCCGGCATGACCATGTTCCGGATGCCGATCTTCACCTGGAACATCCTGGTCACCAGCGTGCTGGTGCTGCTGGCGTTCCCGATCCTGACCGCCGCGCTGCTCGGCCTGCTCGCCGACCGCCACCTCGGGGCCCACGTGTTCGACCCCGCCAACGGCGGTGTGATCCTCTGGCAGCACCTGTTCTGGTTCTTCGGGCACCCCGAGGTCTACATCGTCGCCTTGCCGTTCTTCGGCATCGTCAGCGAGATCTTCCCGGTGTTCAGCCGCAAGCCGATCTTCGGCTACAACGGCCTGGTCTACGCCACCCTCGGCATCGCCGCGCTGAGCGTCGCCGTGTGGGCGCACCACATGTACGCCACGGGCGCGGTGCTGCTGCCGTTCTTCGCGTTCATGACGTTCCTCATCGCCGTGCCGACCGGCATCAAGTTCTTCAACTGGATCGGCACGATGTGGAAGGGGCAGCTCACCTTCGAGACGCCCATGCTGTTCAGCATCGGCTTCATCGTGACGTTCCTCTTCGGCGGTCTGTCCGGTGTGCTCCTCGCTGCCCCGGCCATCGACTTCCACGTGTCGGACACCTACTTCGTGGTCGCGCACTTCCACTACGTGCTGTACGGCACGATCGTGTTCGCCACGTTCGCCGGCATCTACTTCTGGTTCCCCAAGATCACCGGGCGGATGCTGGACGAGCCGCTGGGCAAGCTGCACTTCTGGACCACGTTCCTGGGCTTCCACGCGACGTTCCTGGTGCAGCACTGGCTGGGCAACGAGGGCATGCCGCGCCGGTACGCGGACTACCTGCCGTCCGACGGCTTCACCACGCTGAACACGATCTCCACGATCGGCGCGTACATCCTGGGCGCGTCCACGCTGCCGTTCATCTGGAACGTCTTCAAGTCCTACCGCTACGGCGAGACCGTGCACGTGGACGACCCGTGGGGCTTCGGCAACTCGCTGGAGTGGGCCACGAGCTGCCCGCCGCCGCGGCACAACTTCACCGAGCTGCCCCGCATCCGCTCCGTGCGCCCGGCCTTCGAGCTGCACTACCCGCACATGATCGAGCGGCTGCACGAAGAGGCGCACGTCACGTTCACCGGCAAGGCCATCCCGCACGACCAGGCCAAGCCCGCGCCCTCGGAACTCGCCGGGAAGGCTGTGCAGTCCGGCACAGCGTCGGAGTCCAGCGACCCCGACCACAAGTAACCTGAGCGCAGGTTCAACGACGAGCCCCGACCGCCCGCCGGCGTCGGGGCTCGTCGCTGTCTGGCAGAGGAGCACCAGTGAGCAAGCCCAGCGCCGCCGGCAAGACCAGCGCCACCCACAGCCCCACCGCCACGCCCGTGCTCGTCACGGTCACCGGCCCGGACAAGCCGGGCGTGTCCTCGGTCCTGTTCGCGGTGCTGACCCGGCACGGCGTGGACGTGCTCGACGTCGAGCAGGTCGTCATCCGGGGTCGGCTGGTGCTCGGCGTGCTGGTCGCCGCCGCCCACGACCCGGAGGGGTTGCAGGAGTCCGTCGAGCAGGCCATGGCGACGGTGTCCATGCACGTCGAGGTGGAGATCGGGGCGGACTCCAAGCGCACCGCGCGGCTGGAGTCGAGCCACGTCGTCATCCTGCTCGGCCGGCCGGTGACCGCGCGGGGGTTCACCGAGGTGGCTCGTCGGCTGGCTTCGCTGGGGGTCAACATAGACGCCATCCGGGGCGTGGCGGACTACCCGGTCACCGGCCTGGAACTGCGGGTCTCCGTCGCCGCCGACACGGCGGACGCGGACGCGGCGTTGCGCGAGGCGCTGGCCGAGGTGTCGGTGCGGGTCGACCTGGACATCGCGGTGGAGCGCGCCGGGTTGACGCGGCGGGCCAAGCGGCTGGTCGTGTTCGACGTGGACTCGACGCTCATCCAGGGTGAGGTGATCGAGATGCTGGCGGCGCACGTCGGCGTCGAGCCGCAGGTCCGGGAGATCACCGACGCCGCGATGCGCGGGGAGCTGGACTTCGCCGAGTCGCTGCGGCGGCGGGTGGCGCTGCTGGAGGGCCTGGACGAGTCCGTGCTGGACGAGGTCGCCCGGTCGCTGGAACTCACGGCCGGCGCGCGGACGACCGTGCGGACGTTGAAGCGGCTCGGGTTCCGGTGCGGGGTGGTGTCCGGCGGGTTCACCCGGGTGATCCAGTCCCTGGTGGACGAGCTGGGGCTGGACTTCTGCGCGGCCAACGAGCTGGAGGTCGTGGGCGGTCGGCTGACCGGGCGGGTGCTGGGTGACATCGTGGACCGCCCCGGCAAGGCGGTGGCGCTGCGGCGGTTCGCCGAGCAGGAGGGCGTGCCGCTCGCGCAGACCGTGGCCGTCGGGGACGGGGCCAACGACATCGACATGCTGGGCGCGGCCGGGCTGGGTATCGCGTTCAACGCAAAGCCCGCGTTGCGGGAGGTCGCCGACACCGCGTTGTCGCACCCGTTCCTGGATGCGGTGCTGTTCGTGCTGGGGGTCACCCGGGCCGAGGTGGAAGCCGCGGACGCGGCTGACGGGTTGGAGTCGGTGCGGCCGTGAACCCCCTGCTGGAGATGTTGGTGGATCGGCGGTACTCCGCCGACTCGGAGGATCCCGCCGCTGTGCGGGCCATGCCTCTGGTGATGCGGATTCCGCGGGTCGATCCGCCTTGCCGGACGGATGTGCTGGAGGCCGCTGCCGCCGCGGCGGTCGCGGTGTGCCTGGACCCCCGGGGCTTGCCCGGTGGGGAGTGGCACGCCGAACTGGTGGCCTGGGTCCGCGGGCGTATCCGGAAGGTGGCCCGGCGGGCTCGTGGGGCACATTGGGAGGCTGTGCAGGGGTTGCCCGGTGTGACGGTTTCGGTCGGGCAGGCCTCGGTCCGGGCGTTCGTGCCCGGGTTGGTGGCGGAGTTGCCCAAGGAGCTGTCCCGGTTGCAGATCTCCGGCAGCGAGTTGCCGGTGGATTCTCCCGGCCCGGTGCCTTCGGGGGCTCGTCTGCTGTGGTTGAACCCTCGGGTGGAGATGACGGCCGGCAAGGCCGCCGCCCAGGTCGGGCATGCCTCCATGCTGCTTGCTCCCACGTTGTCCGAATTGGAGCTGAAGGAGTGGGCAGCGCTGGATTACCGGTGTGCTGTGCGGACGCCCTCCTCGGCCGAGTGGGATGCGTTGGTGGCTCGTTCCGACGCGGTCGTGGTGCGGGATGCCGGATACACCGAGGTCGCGCCTGGGACGGCTACGGTGGCTGTTCGCCGCTGAGGTTCTCGGCTGTCGGTATCAGTCGGCTGCTGCGTCCAGGCGTTTCAGGGCTGCCCTCACGACCTCAGGGTCGTAGGTCGTCCAGAACGGGGGCAGGGAAGCCCGTAGGAAGCCTCCGTAGCGGGCCGTGGCCAGTCTCGGGTCGAGGATGGCCACTACGCCCTTGTCGTTCATCGAGCGGAGCAGGCGCCCTGCTCCCTGCGCCAGCAGCAGGGCCGCGTGGGTCGCCGCCACGGTGAGGAAGCCGTTGCCTCCCCTGGACTCCACTGCTTTCTGCCGGGCCGATGCCAGCGGGTCGTCCGGGCGGGGGAAGGGAATCCTGTCCATGACCACCAGTTGCAGGGCGGGGCCCGGGACGTCCACTCCCTGCCAGAGGGACAGGGTGCCGAAGAGGCAGGTTTTCGCGTCTTCGGCGAACCGTTTGACCAGTTGTCCGGTGGCGTCGTCGCCTTGGCAGAGGACCGGGTAGTCGAGTTTGCCGCGCAGTGCTTCCGCTGCCGCTTTGGCGGCTCGCATCGAGGAGAACAGACCGAGGGTCCGGCCTCCTGCCGCGTTGACCAAGCCCTCCAGCTCGTCCACATAGGACGGTGGCAGGCCGTCGCGCCCCGGTGGGGGCAGGTGCCTCGCCACGTAGAGGATTCCGCTGCTGCCGTGTTCGAACGGCGAGCCGACGTCCAGGCCGGACCAGCGGGGCTGGCCGGCGTCGGACGGGGGTTCCTTGTCGGTGGCCGTGCCTTCCGCTTTGCGGGCGTTGGAGGCCGCCGGCAGGCCCCATTGGCGGGCCAGGGTGTCGAAGGTGCCGCCCAGGGTCAGGGTTGCCGACGTGAGGACCGTGGTGCGTTTGGCGAACAGGCGTTCGCGCAGCAGGCCGCCTACGCCCAGTGGGGCGACTCGGAGTGACGGGGTCTTGTTGCGGTCCCCGAAGTCGCCGGAGACCCACACGACGTCGTGGTCGTCGTCGAAGGCGCTCAGGATCCGCGCTGCGCAGTCGTGGACCTCGTCCAACAGCGACAGGGCCAGTTTGCGGGACGTGGCGCCTTCCACGTCCTCCTTGCGGTCCGGGCCCAGGGACGTGATGCAGGCGTGTGCCGCGTCCTTCGTGGCACGCAGTGCGCCCTGGAGCGCGGGCGGCAGCTTGTCCAGGCGGCCTGCCGGGGCGTCTTCGAGGATCATGGCCAGGCCGTCGCTCGCTTCGGCCATGCGGTCCGCCACGCTCTGGTCGATCAGGCGTCCGCAGCGCCGGGCGGCGGTCGAGACCAGGGATGCGCTCAACTCCTCCGTCGCCACGGAGGTGACCCGGTCCACCAGGTCGTGTGCCTCGTCGATCACCACCACGTCGTGGTCCGGCAGGACCTGGTAGCCCTCCAGGGCGTCCACGGCCAGCATCGCGTGGTTCGTGACCACGATGTCCGCCCTGCCCGCCTCGGCTCTCGCGCGTTCCGCGAAGCAGTCGACGCCGATCGGGCACTTGGCCGCGCCCAGGCATTCGCGGGCGGTGACCGAGACCTGGCGCCAGGACTGGTCGGTGACGCCGGGGACCAGTTCGTCGCGGTCGCCGGTCTCGGTGTCGGAGGACCACTCGTGGAGGCGTTTCACCTCGCGGCCCAGGCGGGAGACCGTGAAGGGGTCGAAGAGGCCGGCTTCGTCCGGCTCGTCCGGCGCGCCGGTGTGGACCCGGTGCATGCACAGGTAGTTGCGGCGGCCTTTGAGGATCGCGAAGCGGGGTTCGCGGCCCAGCTCCTTGCGCAGCGCCTTCGCCAAGCGGGGCAGGTCGCGGTCCACTAGCTGGCGTTGCAGGGCGATGGTGGCCGTCGAGATGACCACCGTCGACTCCTCCACCACCGCGTGCCGGAGCGCGGGAACGAGGTACGCCAACGACTTGCCGGTGCCGGTGCCCGCCTGGACGGCCAGGTGCTCGCCGGTGCGGATGGCGCGTTCCACCGCCTCGGCCATGTCCACCTGGCCTTCGCGCTCGGCTCCGCCGACCGCCTCCACGGCTGCGGCGAGCAGGGACCTGGTGGCGGGGATCGCGGTGGTGGACGGCACGGCGAAGACGGTACCCGGAGGCACTGTCAAAACGCGGCCGGCACCCCGCCGTCCCGACTCCACCGCTGCCGGCCGGAGCGCGTCTTCCCCGACCCGGGTCTGATGACGGTCGCGCGGTACCCGATCAGCGGCTGCCGACCACGAGGTCCAGGTCGGACCCCGGCACGCGGTCGCCGAGCGTCGTGGAGCCCACGACGTGTGCGGCGGCGACCGGGCCGGGGGCCGTCCTGTCCGGTTGTGCCAGGTGGTCGGTCACTTGCGCTTGACGAGCGCCCACGCGGCCGGCAGCAGGCCCGCGGCCAGGGCGACCTTGATGGCGTCGCCGATCAGGAACGGCGTGACGCCGAGTGCCAGGGCCTTCGCGAAGCCCACGTTCGCCGCCGCCATCAGCCACGGCACGCCGAACGCGTAGATCACCAGGTTGCCCACGGCCATCGTGCCGACCGTGCGCAACGGCGTGCGGTCGCCGCCGCGGGATGCCAGGTGGCCGACCAGGGCGCCGGCGAACACGAAGCCCACCACGTAGCCGAGCGACGCGGGCATGCCGGACGACGCGCCTTGGAACCACGGCACCCCGGCGACACCGGCGATCAGGTACAGCACCATCGCCGCGCCGCCGCGCTGCCAGCCGAGGGCGGCGCCGACGAGCAGGGCGGCGAACGTCTGGCCGGTCAGCGGCACCGGGCTGCCCGGCACCGGCAGGGCCATCTGCGCGGCCAGCCCGGTCAGGCCGGCGCCCGCCACGACGAGGGCGATGTCGCGCGCCAGCGCGCCGGGGACCAGATCGGCCAGCACACGGCGACCGGGGACAGCGAGGACGGACACGGGGGACCTCCCAGGGATCGATTCGCCTCGGAGGTTAACGGGCGATCACTCGTGCGGTCTTTGTCGGAGTTCTACAAAGTCACCGAAGTCACGCCTGGCGGAGTCCGACGCGACGGTGCGCGAGCGCCGGCCCGCCGATGGCTCCACGACCACCGTGACGGCGGTCACCCGGTTGGGACGTCTGGTTCGGGGTGGACAAACGCCACTGAGCATTTCCTTCATCCGAGTGAGGCCACCCGATAGGGCTATCAAGTGATCATCGGCCCGTCGTCTGGTGATCCTCATTGCCGGATCGGGTGAGAATGTGAGGTTTCTTCGGTCTATGAGCCACTCTCGGTATCCGCAATTGGGCGGTTCGGGTGGACGGTGTCCCCCTTTACGGTCAGCAACCTTCAATACGCGGGAAGTGGCGCCGATGGGGGAAATTGCCCGACATACCTGGTCGCGCGACACAAGGAGCAAAGTGAAGGAAGTTCTGCTGCTCGCCGGCACCCGACCCGAGGCGGTGAAGATCGCGCCCGTGGCGCTCGCGCTGGCCGACCACCCCGTGCTGCGTCCCGTCATCGTCCACAGTGGACAGCACAAAGGCGTGGTCGAGCAGGCGTTGGACGCGTTCGACCTCGAACCCGACATCGTGCTGAGGACGCGCGCGACCGACCGCGAGGCCGAGCTGCTGGCCGCGCTGACGCCCGCGCTGGACCACGTGCTGCGGGTGCGCGCCCCCGCCGTCGTCCTCGTGCAGGGCGACACGACGACCGCGCTGGCCGGCGCGCTGGCCGCGTTCTGGCGCGGCATCCCGGTGGCCCACCTCGAAGCCGGCCTGCGCACCGGGGACCTCGCCGGGCCGTTCCCCGAAGAGGGCACGCGCCAAATGATCGCCCGGATCGCCGCCCTGCACCTCGCGCCCACCGACGACGCGGCCACGGCGCTGGTGGGGGAGGCGCTGCCGGACGCCGAGATCGTGGTCACCGGGAACACCGCGGTGGACGCGGTGCGGCGGGTCGCCGACGCCGACCTGCCGGTGCGCGACCAGGCGCTGGCGGCGCTGGAACGGGAACTCGACGCGGGCTCCGACCGGCTGGTGCTGGTCACCGTGCACCGCCGCGAGTCGTGGGGCGCGCCGCTGCACCGCGTGCTGCACGCGGTGCGGGCGCTCGCCGACCGGCACCGCGACGTGCGGGTGCTGCTGCCCGCGCACCCGAACCCGGCGGTGCGCTCGGCGGTGCGGTCGGTGCTGGGCGGTCACTCCCGGATTGTGGTGTCCGAGCCGTTGGGCTACCCCGACCTTGTGCGTGCCCTGCGCCGGGCGTGCCTGGTGCTGACCGACTCCGGCGGCATCCAGGAGGAGGCGCCGTCGTTCGGCGTGCCGGTGCTGGTGCTGCGCTCGGCGACGGACCGGATGCCCGCCGTGGACGCCGGCTACGCCTGGCTGGTGGGCACGGACACCACGCGGATCCTCGCCGAGGCCGGCTGGGTGCTCGGGTCGCGGCTGCGGCTGCCGTCGGGGCGCAACCCGTTCGGCGACGGGTGCGCCGCGGGACGGGTGCGCGGCGCGCTGGAACGGCTGGTCGGATTGCCCGCGCTGTTCTCCTCGGCGTTGCCGATGCGCATTCCTTCCTGATTGCACCGCAAAATGGGCACCCGATCGTGTGGTCAATTCCACCTCAAGGGTGATTTAGGGGTCACGGCACCCGGTGTCCCGCCGCGCGGCCACCGATTATTCCAAGGCAAAAGCACTACGAGGAGGGCATTCCATGAACCACATCCTCGCGCGCCGAGCCGGGGCGGTGGCCGCGGCGCTGGTGCTCGGGCTGACCGGCGTGCCGGCTCACGCGGCGAACCCGGCGGGCGTCGCGTCCGTCGGGTCGGCCGCTTTCGCCACATCCGGCCGGCAGGTCGTCGTGCCTGTTCAAGCGCGGTGCGCGGTCGAGGGGCCCACGTCCGCCACCTCCACGGCGGTGTCCGAGCCGGGCATCCGGTTCGGCGCGGGCACCTCGTCCTGCACCACGACCGTGGTCGACCCGGCGCACAACGTGACCGAGACGAAGTCCGTCGCGGAGGGCACCGACTTCGAATTTTCCGCGCTGATCTCGGCGGGCGGGCCGCGGCTGAAGGTCGGGAAGTGGCGGGTCTCCTGCACGGGCACCCAGAAAGGCACGTCCAGCGGTTGGGCGATGGACGCCCTGAGCGGCTTCGCGGACCTGCCGAAGGAAATCCCGGCGAACTACGTGCACGAGGTCAAGTCCACGGCCGGCAAGGTCCTGGCGAGGGTCACGTTCAGCGAGGTGATCCTGCCCGATCCCAACGACGGCAGCATGGCCATGAACCTCATCCGCTTCCGGTTCACCGAGGACTCGGGCATCACCGGCGACGTCGTCGTCGGCGCGGCAGCCTGCTCACCCACCCCGTAGATCGCACCCGACCCTGCCCGACCGAACCCTGGCCCTGCCCGACCGCGCCCGATCGCACCTGGCCCTGCCTGACCGCGCCCGACCCCGCCCATCCCGGCGGGCGGCAGCCGCACTCCCCGGCCTCGCCCCACACGGGCAAGGCCGGGGGCTTGGTCAGGCGACGTGCGGCGCGCCCTCCAGCGCCACCCCGGCCGAGCGCAGCCGGTCCAGCGCCGTGTCCACGGTCGCCCGCGACACCCCGGCCGTCAGACCCAGCAGGACGGTGGTCGAGAAACCCGCCGCGGCGGCGTCCAGCGCCGTCGCCCGGACGCAGTGGTCCGTCGCGATCCCGACCACGTCGACCCGGTCCACGCCCCGCGCCCGCAACCAGTCCGTCAACCGCTCGCCACCGCCCGATGAACCCTCGAACCCCGAGTACGCCGCCGCGTAGGCGCCCTTCGAGAACACCGCCTCCACCGCCGTCACGTCCAGCTCCGGGTGGAACGACGCGCCCGCCGTCCCAACCACGCAGTGCACCGGCCACGAGTCCACGAAATCGGGCGTCTCGCTGAAGTGCCCGCCCGGGTCGACGTGGTAGTCCCGCGTCGCCACCACGTGGTCGTAGTCGCCGCCGGCCACGTGCGACGAGATCGCCGCCGCGACCGCCGCGCCACCCGCGACCGCGAGCGACCCGCCCTCGCAGAAGTCGTTCTGCACGTCCACCACGATCAGCGCCTTGGTCATGAGCCCTCCTAGAGGAACGTCGTCAGAGGAACGTCGTCGGAATCGCGGGCTCGCCGCGGGACAGCTTCAAGCCCTCCCACGGCACGCTGACCAGCGCGGCCCGCAGCCGCTCCCGGCTCTCCGCCAGCGTGTCCAGCCCCTCCACCCGCTGTCCACCGCGGACCAGGGGCACGGGCAGCAACCGGTCGTGCGGGCCGGTTTCCGGGACCTCGGCGGAGGGGAACACGACCTCCTCCAACGCGGTCCCGGTGTCCTTGTGCCGCCGCAGCGCGTTCTTGCGCCCGCCCCGGGACTCCTTGAGCGAACTGCGTTTCGCCACCGGCCGGCCGTCGACCTCCACCAGCTTGTAGACCATGCCGGCGGTCGGCGCGCCCGACCCCGTGACCACGGACGTGCCGACACCGTAGGCGTCCACGGGCTCGGCCCGCAGCGCGGCGATCGAGTACTCGTCCAAGTCGCCGGACACCACGATCCGGGTGTTCTTCGCGCCCAGCGAGTCGAGCTGGTCCCGCGCCTGGCGCGCCAGCACACCGAGGTCGCCCGAGTCGATGCGCACCGCGCCCAGACCCGGCCCGGCGACCTCCACGGCCGTCTTGATGCCCGCCGTGATGTCGTAGGTGTCCACCAGGAGGGTCGTGTCCGCGCCCAGCGCCTCCACCTGGCTGCGGAACGCCGCTTCCTCGCTGTCGTGCAGCAGCGTGAACGCGTGCGCGCAGGTCCCCGCGGTCGGGATGCCGTGCCGCCGCGCGGCCTCCAGGTTCGACGTCGCCGTGAAGCCCGCCAGGTACGCGGCCCGCGCCGACGCCACGGCCGCGTCCTCGTGCGTCCGGCGCGACCCCATCTCGATCATCCGGCGGCCGTTCGCCGCGCCCACCATGCGGGCGGCGGCGGACGCGATCGCGCTGTCGTGGTTGAGGATCGACAGGGCCAGCGTCTCCAGCACCACGCCCACGCCGAACGGGGCGCGCACGGACAGGATCGGCGAGCCGGGGAAGTACAGCTCACCCTCCGGGTAGCCGTCCACGTCGCCGGTGAACCGGTAGTCCGCCAGCCAGTCCAGCGTCGCCCGGTCCACCACGTCGGTGCGTTCCAACAGCTCCAGCTCCGCCGGACCGAACCGGAACGCCTCGATCGCGTCCAGCAGTCGCCCGGTGCCCGCGACCACCCCGTACCGCCTGCCTTCGGGCAGCCTGCGGGCGAACACCTCGAACACGCACGGCCGGTCGGCGGTGCCGTCGCGCAACGCCGCGGCCAGCATCGTCAACTCGTAGTGATCCGTGAACAGCGACGTCGACATGAGGTCAAAGCCTAGGCTCGCCCGGCTCGTTGTCGCAGGAGGCGGCCCTATGGGCTCCGCCACGAACCGGAACATGACACCATTGGCGGTATGACCACGCCCGTCGAGCATGAGCGGACGCAGGTTGACCCGGCGCCCGTGGAGGTCCGCACCGAGGACCGTCCGTGGCAGACGCTGGTCTGGAACGACCCGGTGAACCTGATGTCCTACGTGACGTACGTGTTCCAGAAGCTGTTCGGCTACAGCCGTGACCACGCGACGAAGTTGATGCTGGACGTCCACCACAAGGGCAGGGCGATCGTGTCGTCCGGATCGAAGGACAAAGTGGAGGCCGACGTGGCCAAACTGCACGCGGCCGGGCTCTGGGCGACCATGCAGCGTTCGTCGTGAAGAAGTGGAGCCGCACCGGCGACACGGTGCTGGGCCGGTTCGACCGGCAGGAAGCCGCGGTGGTGCGCGGCCTGGTGAGCCAGATCCAGGACATGCTGCTGGCCCGTGCGGAGGAAGCGCCGCAGGACGAGCTGGCCGAGCTGACCGGCATCAGGACGGGCGCGTCGGCGCCGCCCGACGACCCGATCCTGGGCCGCCTGCTGCCCGACTTCCACCGCCTGGACCCGGACGCGCCCGACCCGGCCGAGGTCGACTCGGCGAACGCCCTGCGCTCCCTGCACGAGCCGGACCTGCTGGACCGGAAGACCGGGGTCGCGGCCGTGGTGCTGGAGACGTGCCCGCCGGACGGCGGCGAGGTGCGGCTGCGGATGGCCGAGGCCGAGGCGTGGCTGTCGGCGCTGAACGACGTGCGGCTCGCCCTCGGCACGGCGCTGGACGTGCAGGAGGACATGCCGGACGAACTCCCGCCGGACGACCCGCGCTCACCCCACCTGGGGGTCTACCACTGGCTGACGTGGGTGCAGGAGACCCTGGTCGAAGCGGTCATGGGCTGATGCTGGTCGGCCGCGCGCCCGGCGTGACGGTGGTGCTCGCGCCGGACGGGGCCGTGGCCGGCGTCGACACCCGCGGCGCGCCTTGGGGAACCCGCGAACTGGACCTGCTCGATCCGTCCGCACTGGTGCGGCGGGTGCACGCGGTCGTGCTGGCGGACGGCTTGGCCTCGGTGGACGGCGTGATGCGGTGGCTGTCCGAACACCACCACGGCTTCCCGGTGGGTTCCCGGCCGCACGAGGTCGTGCCCATCGTGCCCGCGGCGGCGGTCAGGTCCGGAGCGGTCGGGCCTGGGGCGGCGGACCTGGGCTATGCGGCGTGCGAAGCCGCCGTGGCCGAGGTCCCGGACGCCATGGTCGTGGTCGGGGAGACCGCCGCCGCACTCGTCGTGGTGGACGCCTCGCTGACCAAGGCCGAGTGCCGCCGGGTGGCCATGTCCGCCCACGACGGCCTGGTGCGGGCGGGCATCCGCGTCCCGGCGACGGTGTTCGCCCTGGCCACCGGCAACCCGACCGGCGCGGTCCTGAACGACCTGTGCACCGCGGCGGCGGACGCCGTGCGCGAAAGCGCAACTCGCGGCACGTGAGCGTGCGACCCACGGCGCGACCTGCGGCACGTGAGCGTGCGACCCACGGCGCGACCTGCGGTGCGTGAACGTGCGACCCGCCGGCGGTTTTGCGAGCCCCGTGGCGCGGTAACCGGGAACCATGAGCCGGTTGACGCGGGTGTTGCGGTGGGTCGAGGAGAGCAAGGGCCTGGACCGGGCCGCCGGGGCGCTGGCCGAGGCGATCCCTTCGGCGATCCGCAGCTCCAACCTGTTGCGCGGCACGGCGCTCGGGCACCCCGCGCACCCCGCCGTCGTGCTGCTCCCGATCGGCATGTTCGCCGCCTCCTCCCTGCTCGACCTGATTCCCGGTGAGGGCAAGGCCGCGCAGGCGCTGATCGGGGTGGGCCTGGCGACGGCGCCGGCGGCCATCGCGACCGGCCTGGCCGAGTACACGACCCTGGACGAGAAGCAGCGGCGCACCGCGTTCGTGCACCTCGCGGCCAACGCCACGGCCAACGTCCTCTACCTGACGTCGTTCCGGCTGCGCGCCCACGGCTTCGGCGTGGTCGCCCGCGCGGTGTCGGCGATCGGTCTGGCGGCGATCGGCGCGGGCGGCCTGCTCGGCGGCCACCTGGCGTACACCCAGGCAGCCGGAGTGGAGCGCGAGCCGGCCTAGGTGCCGGTTCTCACACACCGGGACACCTTCCGCCACCACGTAGGATGAGCACGTGCTGGTGATTCGCCGTGACCTCGTCGACGCGATGGTGGCGCACGCCCGTCGCGACCACCCCGACGAGGCGTGCGGGATCATCGCGGGCCCCGAGGGCTCCGACCGCCCCGAGCGGTTCATCGCGATGGACAACGCCGAGCGCTCGCCGACGTTCTACCGGTTCGACTCGGCGGAGCAGCTCAAGGTCTGGCGCGAGATGGACCGCGACGACGAGGTGCCGGTGGTCGTCTACCACTCGCACACCGCCACCGAGGCCTACCCCTCGCGCACGGACGTCTCCTACGCCAGCGAGCCCGACGCCCACTACGTCCTGGTGTCCACCAGAGACCCGGAGCAGCACGAGCTGCGCTCCTACCGGATCGTGGACGGCGTCGTGACCGAAGAACCGGTCGAGGTTGTCGAGTCGTACATGTTCGCGCACACGGGCGCGGACGACACACCCGACTGTCGCTGACGCGCCGCCGTCCGCTCACATCCCGATATCCGGCCCCTCTCGGAGGTTCCAGCATGGCCGTCACCGTCTCCATCCCCACGATCCTGCGCACCCACACGGGCGGGCAGAAGTCGGTCGAGGCCGCGGGTGGCACGCTCGCCCAGGTCATCGACGACCTGGAGGCCAACCACGGTGGTTTGAAGGCGCGTCTGGTCAAGGAAGGCACGCTGCACCGGTTCGTCAACGTCTACGTCAACGACGAGGACGTCCGCTTCGCGGGCGGGCTCGAAGCGGAGGTCAAGGACGGCGACACCGTGACGATCCTCCCGGCCGTCGCAGGCGGCTGACCATGGCCCGGTACGAGTCGCTGCTCGACGCGGTCGGTGGCACGCCCCTCGTGGGGCTGCCCCGGCTGTCGCCGTCGAGGGACGTGCGGCTGTGGGCGAAGCTGGAGGACCGCAACCCGACCGGCTCGATCAAGGACCGCCCGGTCCTGATGATGATCGAGGAGGCGGAGCGGTCCGGCGCGCTGACGCCCGGCTGCACGATCCTGGAGCCGACCTCGGGCAACACCGGCATCGCCCTGGCCATGGCCGCCAAGCTCAAGGGCTACGGGCTGGTGTGCGTGATGCCGGAGAACACCTCCACGGAACGCAAGCAGCTACTCCAGGCCTACGGCGCGCGGATCGTGTTCTCACCCGCCGCCGGCGGCTCGAACCAGGCGGTGGCGCGGGCCAAGGAGCTGGCCGCGCAGAACCCCGACTGGGTGATGCTCTACCAGTACGGCAACCCCGCGAACGCGGGCGCGCACTACCACTCCACCGGTCCGGAGATCCTCAAGGACCTGCCCGCGATCACGCACTTCGTGGCCGGTCTGGGCACCACCGGCACGCTCGTCGGCGTCGGCCGCTACCTGCGCGAGCAGAAGCCGGACGTGCAGATCATCGCCGCCGAGCCGCGGTACGGCGAGCTGGTGTACGGCCTGCGCAACCTGGACGAGGGCTTCGTGCCCGAGCTGTACGACGCGGACGTGCTGACCGGCCGCTACTCGGTCGGCTCGTACGACGCGCTGCGCCGCACCCGGCAGTTGCTGGAGGTGGAGGGCATCTTCGCGGGCATCTCGACGGGCGCGATCCTGCACGCCGCGCTCGCGGTGGCGGAGAAGGCCGCGGGTCGGGGCGAGCAGGCGGACGTGGCGTTCATCGTGGCCGACGCCGGCTGGAAGTACCTGTCCACCGGCGCTTACGCGGGCACGCTGGACGAGGCCGCCGAACGTCTCGACGGACATCTCTGGGCGTGAGCCGTCCACTGGAATGAGACGTGTCGGTCTACGGACACGGAAAAGGGAGCCCGAATCGGGCTCCCTTTCCTATTGGACGTAACAGTAGACGTCCGCTAAGGGGCCACGGCGCGGCCACCCGAAATCCGTCCGGGGCACAGCCCCTTGGCCCGCAGGCCCTGCACGACCAGCGGCACGGCGTCCACGGTGTTCTGGTAGCCGTCGTGCATCAGCACGATGCCACCCGCCGTGGCACTGGTCGCCGACCGCACGATCTCCTCGGTCGGCGGACTGGTCCAGTCCCTGGTGTCGACCGTCCACAACACCTGGTCGAGACCCTGGCGCCGGGCCTCGGCCGCCACGGCGGCGTTCGTGTCGCCGTAGGGCGGCCGGAACAGCGTCGGCACGCGGCCGGTGATCCGGCGGAGTTCGTCCTGCGTGCTCGCGATCTCCTTGGACAGCTCATCCGGTGTCGCCCGGGTCAGGAACGGGTGCGACCAGGTGTGGTTGCCGAGCCACATGCCGGCCCGCGCGGTCGCCCGCACCAGGTCCGGGTGCTCCTTCGCGCGGGTGCCGATGTCGAAGAACGTGGCCCTCGCGCGCGCCGACCGCAGCGCGGCCAGCAAGGGCCGGGTGAACTGGGCGTATGGGCCGTCGTCGTAGGTGAGCGCCACGTACCCGGAGCAGCCGGGCGCGGCGTTGGCCGGCACGGCCGGCGCGACGAACAGCACGGCCGACACGAGGAGGGTTCTCAGCAGCATGGTCGCTCCCTGGCCTGAGGTTTCCGTCCACTATCAGTCCGCCGGACGTGGGCGGACAACGGTTCCGGCGGATTTTGCGGGTCTCAAATGGTCGATTCCGACTCGGCGAATACCGGTGTCGTCCATTCGGTCCTAGCCGTACGGCCGGGACTATTCCTACGATTCGCGAAAACCGTCGGCCGACGACGCGGTGGTGCCCCTGTGACTTTGTCCGAAGCGGACCGCGACCTGCTGGCCCGCGCTCTGGCCCTCGCCCGCGCGCGCACCCGGTGGCGGCACCACAACGTCGCCGCCGCCGGCCGTTCGGCCGACGGGCGCACGTTCACCGGCCTCAACGTCTTCCACTTCGCCGGCGGCCCGTGCGCGGAACTCGTCGTGCTCGGCGCGGCGGCGGCCGAGGGCGTCTACGACCTGGACGCCATCGTGGCCGCCGACACGACCGGCGTGATCCCGCCCTGCGGTCGGTGCCGCCAGGTCCTGTGCGACCTGACGCCGGAGGTCCGCGTGATCGTGGCGGACACCGAAGCCGTGCCCGTCACCGCGCTGCTCCCGCGGGCCTACCGCTGGTCGGAGCACCTGGCGGCGCTGGAGCGGCGCGGCCGGTGATCAGGTCGCGGACGTGGCCGATCTCGCGCACGACCTGCCCGAGCGGCAGCGGGTCGAGGGCGACCGACTCGCCGGACCGGATCGGGTGCTCCGCGTAGACGTCCACCGGCTCGTCCTTGTGCGGGCCCTGGAGGATGATCGTCACCGTCGTGCGGTCGGCCGGGCTCACCACGCGGTGCAGGACGTCCGAGGTGAGCAGGTAGCTGCTCCCCGCGCCCAGTTCCGCGTCGAACCGGCAGCGCAGCCGGGTGCGGCCGGTCGGTTGCAGGGAATAGCCGGTGGTGCCCGAGTGGCCGTGGTAGCGGAAACCGTGGAAATCCTCGCCGTGCTCGTCCGGCACGTACTCCTGGAACCGTTAGCCGCCCACCAGGACCGCCGACGCGAAGTCCCAGCGGTGGTTGTGCACGTTCTCCGTCGCGACCGGTGAATCCGGCTCCGGGCGCCACACGTGCAGCCGCAGTTGGAATTCCACCTCGGCGATCAGGACGATCTTCAGAAAGCCGTTCGGGTGCCGATACGCGCGGTCCGGCAGGTCGCTCTCCGCGGTCCGCCCCAACAACGGGCCGAGGTATTCCGGGCGGGCCACCCGGCGCACGCAGCCGACCAGCGCGGAGTCGTTCCCCGCCCGGTACTCGGCGACGCACCCGGCGATCTCGCGGGCCGCCGTGGACAGTTCCACGGAATACCGCCGTTTCGCTGCTAGCCGAGGGCGATGTGGGCGTTGCGGAACAGCGGTTCGTCGGTCACCTCGCGCAGCACGGCGAGGAATTCCGGCAACGCCACCACGTCGTCTTCCCGGCTCACCTGGACTTCCAGCAGCCAGCACGCCCGGCCGGCCGGCTCGCGGATGTGGTCCACCTCGTACTGCCACGCGTCCCACGGGAATGTGCGGCGGGTTTTCCGGATGACCTGCCGCGTGCCGTCCCGGCCGGCCAGCAGGCGGTCGTACTCCGCGCCGTCGATGGCCACCTCGTCCACCGCCCGCACGCCCGGCCGCAGCGGTCGGAGATGGGCGTACTCATAGCTGGTCACGCCGTTCGCGGTGCGCTTGCGGATGCGCTTCTCCTCGACCTCGGTGACTCTCAGGTAGACCTGTTCGAACTCGATCCGGCCGATCGTCTGCCCGGCGAATGCGGACCAATCAGGTTCCGCGCCGAGGAGGAACTTGCGTTCGATCTCGACCGACACCAGACCCCCGGTTGATGCATTCGAGTGAACCTTGCGCATTGATATTGCCAGGTTCTCCGAAGGTGTTTTCCGCAATTTTGCCGAGAGCGGGCTGCTATCGTGCCGCCATGCAATTGACGGTGCTCGGGTGTTCGGGCAGCGCGCCCGGTCCGGACCGGCCCACTTCGGGCTACCTGGTCGAAGCGGCCGGGATCCGCATCGCGCTGGAACTCGGCGGCGGCGTGTTCGGCCCGTTGCAGCAGAGGTGCGATCCGTTCGAACTCGACGCCGTCCTCCTGTCACACCTGCACCTCGACCACTGCGCGGACTTCAGCGCCCTCACCACCTACCTGCGCGCCCACCCCGCGCCGCCCGCGTCGTTCGACCGGCTGCGGGTGCTCGCGCCGTCCCACGCGCCGTCCCGGCTGGCCGCCGCGCACGCCGCGTCCGAAGAGGAGTTGGACGCGCTGCGCCTGGCGGACACGTTCGACTTCGTGCCGCTGGAGGAGGGCCGCTTCACGGTGGGGCCGGTGTCCATCGAGGTCGCGCCGATGCGGCACATCTGCGAGGCCTACGCGTTCCGCATCTCGCACGAGGGCGCGTCGCTGGTGTTCACCGGTGACACCGTGCCGTGCCCGGAGTTGGTGGCGTTAGCGCGGGGGGCGGACCTGCTGCTGGCCGACGCGGCGTGGCGGGAACAGGCCGGGCGCGCCAACTACCTGCACATGAGCGGCCGGGAGACCAGCGTGGTGGCGACGGAAGCCGGCGTGCGCCGACTCGTGCTGACCCACGTCCTGCCGTGGTCCGACCGGGACGGGGTGCTGGCCGACGCGGTGGAGGCGTTCACCGGCCCGGTGTCCCTGGCCGAACCCGGCGCGACCTACGTCGTCTGACGGCGCCGGCTCGGCCTGGACACCGGCGCTAGCCCGCGAACGCGCTGGACGGCCTGCCCTCGCCCGCGCCGGGCACCACCAGCACGGACCCTGCGAGTTCACTGGACGAGTCCCCGGCCCGCGCCGTCGTGACGTAGAGGTCGGTGAAGTCCTCGCCGCCGAACGCGCACGCCGTCGGCTGCCCGACCGGCAACTCGATCTCGGCGTCGAGCCGGCCGTCGGGCGTGTACCGGCGAACGGCCGCGCCACCCCACAGGGCGACCCACAACGCGCCCGACGCGTCCACGCACAACCCGTGCGGCTGCCCGCGGTCGACCTCGACCACCGGCCGCCGGTTGGTGGCGTCGCCGGAGTCGCGGTCGTAGTCCAGCACGTCGACGCGCCGCGTGGCCGAGTCGACGAAGTACATGCGCGCGCCGTCCGGACTCCACCCGATGCCGTTGCCGGCGCCGACCTCGCCCAACCCGACCTTGGCGTCCCCGGTCGGCTCGACCCGGGCCAGCCACCCGTCGGGTTCCTCGTCGTAGCGGGACGTCCCGGCCCACAGCCGACCGGCCGGGTCGACCGCCGCGTCGCTGCCGCGCACGCCGTCGCGGGCCCAGTAGACGAGCCAGGTCTTCAGGCCGTCCCGGTCGACCAGCGCGATGCCGTCCCGGAGGTTCAGCACCAGCCCGCCGCGCGTGCGGGGCTTGGCGGCGCCGACGTGCTGCGGCACGTCGAGCACGGCGTCCTCGTCCCGCGCCGGGGCGTAGCGGTGGACCTGGCTGCTGAGGACGTCGACCCAGACGAGTGTTCCGCTGCCGTGGTCCCAGGTGGGGGCTCCACCCAGGACGGCTTCGGTCCGCACGGCGACTTCGATCGGCACGGCGTCAGCGTATGCGCCGGCCAACGCGGAGCGATGCGGGCGTACCCCCTGGCGGGGAACCCCCTGCGTTCAGCCAAGCACGGGGGTACGACATTTCACGGTGCGGCGGCTGAGAACGGGCGGTGCGGCGGCTGAGATCGGGGGTGCGGTGGCAGTGCCGGGCGGTGCGGTGGCGGGCGGTGCGGTGCGCGGCCGGGAGGTGCGGCGGCTGTGAGTGGGTAGCGGGGCTGGGCGGTGTGGCGGAGGGGCAGGGCGGTGCGGTGGTGGTGGTCCGGAGTTTCGCCGGCGGCACAATCCGATCAGGGCCTACCGGGCACAAACAGTGCCCTGCAACCCCGTCTTCGCACGTAACCTGAAGGCGTGGATCCCACGGTCGTGTCCCCGGCGCCCAGGTCGCCGGCCAAGCGCGTCATCCCGCCGAACCCGGTGCTGTCGGCGGCCGTCGTGTTGGGTTTCGTCGGGCTGCTCTTCGTGGTCGAAGGCATCGACACGGCCCTCGGCGGGCGGCTGGACGCCGACGGGATCAGCCCGCGCGACTTCACGGAGTGGGACAACATCCTCTGGTCGCCGCTCCTGCACGGCGGCTGGGATCACCTGGTGGGCAACGCCGTGCCGCTGCTGGTCCTCGGCTTCCTCGCGTCCTCCGGCGGCATCAAGCAGTTCCTCCAGGTGACCGCCGTGATCTGGCTGACCGAAGGCCTCGGCGTCTGGATCATCGGCTCACCGGGCAGCCACATCGGCGCGTCCGGGCTGATCTTCGGGTACCTGCTGTTCCTGCTGGTGCGCGGTGTCTTCGCCCGGTCCGCCGGGCAGATCGTGGTCGCGCTGGTGGTCTGCGCGGTGTACGGCGCGGTCCTCTGGGGCGTGCTGCCCGGCCAGCCCGGCATCTCCTGGGAGGGCCACCTGTGCGGCGCGCTGGGCGGTGTGCTCGCGGCCTGGGGTGTCGCCCGGGACGACCGTCGGGCCGTAGCCGCGTGACCGCCGCGGACGCGCCGATCGGCATCTTCGACTCGGGGGTGGGCGGGCTGACCGTCGCCCGCGCGATCATGGACCAACTGCCGGAGGAGAGCATCCGGTACGTCGGCGACACGGCCAACGCCCCGTACGGCCCGCTGCCGATCGCCGACGTCCGCAAGCACGCGCTCGAACTCGCCGACCAGCTCGTCGACGACGGCGTGAAGATGCTGGTGATCGCCTGCAACACGGCGTCCTCCGCGTGCCTGCGCGACGCCCGCGAGCGCTACGACGTGCCGGTGGTCGAGGTCGTGCTGCCCGCTGTCCGCCGCGCCGTCGCCACCACCCGCAGCGGGCGCGTCGGCGTGATCGGCACGCAGAGCACCATCACCTCCGGCGCGTACCAGGACTCGTTCGCCGCCGCACCGGACATCGAGGTCACCGCCGTCTCCTGCCCGAGGTTCGTGGACTTCGTGGAACGCGGCACCACCTCCGGTCGCCAGGTGCTCGGCCTCGCCCAGGCCTACCTGGAGCCGTTGCAGCGCGCCGAGGTCGACACCCTCGTCCTCGGCTGCACGCACTACCCGCTGCTGACCGGCGTGCTCCAGATCGTCATGGGCGACCGGGTGATGTTGGTCTCCAGCGCGGAGGAGACCGTCAAGGACGTCGTGCGGGTGCTCACCGAGCGCGACCAGTTCCGAAGCGGTGACCCCGACCTGCGGTTCTCCTGCACGGGACCGGTGGAGCCGTTCGCGAAGCTGGCCCGGCGATTCCTGCCCCGCCTGGAAAACGCGTCCTTCCACCCCCACGAATGATTTGGCACTCTCCAACGGTGCTGTTGACCATCCTCGGCTGCTCGGGCAGCCTGCCGGGGCCGCAGGGCCCCGCATCCGGCTACCTCGTCGAGGCGGACGGCTACCGGATCGCGCTCGAACTGGGCAACGGTGTGCTGGCTTCGCTGCAAGCGCACTGCGATCCGTTCTCGCTGGACGCGCTGCTGTTCTCGCACCTGCACCCGGACCACTGCGCCGACTTCACCACGCTCACCGTGATGCGCCGCTACCACACCGACCCGCCGCACGACACGACCGAACACCGGCTCCCGGTGCACGGCCCGTCCGACGCGCCGCAGCGCTTCGCCCGCGCCTACGCCGAGAACGCCGAGGAACTGCGCACCGCCGACCTGTCCGACGTGTTCGAGTTCCACGCCTTCACCGCCGAACCCTGCCACGTCGGCCCGTTCGAGATCACCGCCGCCCGCGTCGACCACCCTTGCGAGGCCTACGGGTTCCGCATCGCCACCGAGAACGCGTCGCTCGCGTTCACCGGCGACAGCGGCCCGTGCGACTCGTTGCGCACCCTCGCCAGCGGCGTGGACGTGCTGCTGTCCGAAGCGACCTGGACGCACTCCGACGACCGCCCGCCCGGCACGCACCTGTCCGGCGTGCAGGCGGGCGAACTCGCGACGGCGGCGGGGGTGGGCAGGCTGCTGCTCACCCACATCGCGCCGTGGACGGACCCGGAGGCGGTGCTCGCCGAGGCGCGCAGCACGTTCGCCGGGCCGGTCGAACTCGCACGTCAGGGCCACAAGTACGCGGTTGACGAGCCGGCGGTCCGGGTAATCGGCGGGCATGGCAACTGACGTCGTGGAACTGATCCTCGCCGACCACCGCCGGTTCGAGGAGCTGTTCCGCCAGTTGAGGGACCGCTCCACCGACCGGCTCGCGCTGCTCGGCGACCTCGCGGCACTGCTCGTCGCGCACGCGGAAGCCGAGGAGTCCGAGGTGTACCCGGCGCTGAAGCAGTACCGAAGAGTGGACGACGAGGTCGTCGACCACGGCGCCGAGGAGCACGCCGAGGGCCACCAGGCGCTGCTCGCGCTGATGGAGGTCTCCGACCCCGAGTCCGAGGAGTGGGAGTCCGCACTGGAGGACCTGGTGGAAGCTCTCAACCACCACGTGGACGAGGAGGAGCGGACCATCCTCAACGACACCAGGGAGCAGGTCCCCGACGAGCGCCGCGCCGAACTGGGCAGGCTGTTCCTGGAAGTGCGCCAGGAACGGCTGGACGAGGACTGCGGAGACCTCGAATACGTGCGCAAGATCGCCAGGGCCACCGCCGACCGCATCGACTAACGTCGATCACGTGTCGAACGTCGAAGTGCGTCAGGTCGGTAAGCACGAGTTCGTCGCCACCAACGACCGGGGCGCCGCGGTGCGCGTCGGCCGCAAGGGCGCGGAAGGCTCCTTCACACCGGTCGAGCTGCTGCTGGCCGCGGCGGCGGGCTGTGCGGCGGTGACGGCGGAGACGCTGATCACCCGCCGGGTCGGCGACGGCCTGGTGGCACGGGCGGACGACGTCCGGCCGGAAGGCGCGCACGAGCTGGACGCCGTGCCGGTGACGCTGGACTACGACGTGTCGTCGCTGGAGCCGGAGCAGCGTGCGGCGCTGGACGCGGCCGTGCGGCGGGCGATCGAGCAGCTTTGCACGGTGACGCGGACGTTGAAGAAGGCCCCGCCGACACCGTTGACGCTGCCGTGAGGACACCGTTGACGCTGCCGTGACGCCGCCGCCGACGCTGCCCTAGCGGCACCGTCGTTGCCGTGACGTCGCTGTCGATGGTGCCGTGATCGACCGCGCGGACCGCTAGTTCGTGCCGACGCCGTCCCACACGGCGGTGGATCCGCTGTGCCCGATCCGCACCGTCTGCACGGTCGTGGCCGCGCCCGCCGCGATGACCAGCACGGCCACCACGATCGAGATCCGCCGCCACGTCTTCGGCACGTTCGTGTCGTCCACCGCGGCCGTGCGCTCGCGGTCGGCGAGGCGGCCCGCGACCAGCAGCGCCACGACCACCACCCCGAAGCCCAACGCGAACGGCAGCAGGTCGTTGCCCAGGTCGGCGTGGTGCTGGATCAGCGGGTTCTCCAGCCCGGCCAGCCGGGCGTTGAGCTGCTCACCCGCTGTCTGGGCGGGCAGCACCGAGCCCACGCCGAGCAGCGTGACGCCCAACAGCGGCCACGTGTAGCGCTGCCGCCAGCGCGGCACCACGGCCAGCGCGGCGGCGGCCACGGCGGACAGCGGGAGCAGCACCACGACCGCGTGAACCAGCAGTGGGTGCGCCGGGAGACCGAAGATCGTCACCAGGTCGTCTGCGAGTGCCATGCCTCTCCCTACGCCAGTGGGACGGTCCCGGGTTCAGCGCCTTAGGGTAGTGGCGTGCTGAGGACCGATGGCAGGAACGACGACGTACTGCGCGACATCAGGATCACCCGGGGCTTCCAGCAGTGGCCCGCGGGTTCGGTGCTGATCGAGTTCGGCAACACCCGCGTGCTGTGCGCGGCCAGTGTGACGGAAGGCGTCCCCCGGTGGAGGTCGGGCTCCGGTCTCGGATGGGTGACGGCCGAATACGCGATGCTCCCGTCCGCCACCCACAGCCGCAGCGACCGCGAGTCCGTGAAGGGCCGCATCGGCGGTCGGACGCACGAGATCTCCCGGCTCATCGGCCGCTCGCTCCGGGCGTGCATCGACCTGGCGGCGCTGGGCGAGAACACCATCGTCATCGACTGCGACGTGATCCAGGCCGACGGCGGCACGAGGACCGCCGCGATCACCGGCGCGTACGTGGCGCTGGCCGACGCCGTGACCTGGCTGGCCGCAGCCGGCCGCCTGGCCGACCCGCAGCCCCTGTCGTGCGCGGTGTCGGCCGTGTCGGTCGGCGTGGTGGACGGCCGCGTGCGGCTCGACCTGCCGTACGAGGAGGACTCGCGGGCCGAGGTCGACATGAACGTGGTGGCGACCGACGCCGGGACGCTGATCGAGATCCAGGGCACCGGCGAGGGCGCGACGTTCGCCCGGTCCACTCTGGACAAGATGCTCGACCTCGCGCTCGCGGGCTGCGCCGAGCTGAACCGGATCCAGTCCGAGGCGCTGGCCCAGCCCTACCCCGGCGTGCTGCCCGAGCCGAAGGGCCGGAAGAAGTGAAGATCCTCCTCGCGTCCCGCAACGCCAAGAAGCTCGGCGAGCTGCGCCGGATCCTCGTGTCCGAGGGCTTGGCCGGCCTGGAGGTCGTGGGCCTGGACGACGTGCCCGAGTTCCCGGAGGCCCCGGAGACCGACCCGACCTTCGAGGGCAACGCGCTGGCCAAGGCCCGCGACGCCTTCGCGGCCACGGGTCTGGCTTCCGTCGCCGACGACTCCGGCATCGCCGTCGACGCACTCAACGGGATGCCCGGTGTGCTGTCGGCCCGGTGGTCCGGGGCGCACGGGAACGACCTCGCCAACCTGGAGCTGCTCCTGGGGCAGTTGCGCGACGTGCCGGACGAGCGCCGCGGCGCGGCCTTCGTGTGCACGGCGGCACTCGTCGCGCCCGGCGGGGTGGAGACGGTGGTGCGCGGCGAGTGGCGCGGCACGATCCGCCGCGAACCCGCCGGCGCCAACGGGTTCGGGTACGACCCGATCTTCCAGCCCGAGGGGTGCGAGGTGACGTCGGCCGAGCTTTCGCCCGCGGAGAAGGACGAGCTGTCCCACCGGGGCCGTGCGCTGCGCCTGCTGCTGCCGCACCTGCGGGAGCTGGCTCAGCGGTAGTACTCGACCCGGACGCCGGGCCCCAGCTCGTCCAGACCGGTGCAGCGGTCCGAGCGCGTCATCTCCAGCCGCACGGACATGTCGCGCAGCGGACGCAGGTCGATCGGCTCCGGCCGGCGCCAGTTCGTGACATAGAGCCGTTCCAGGCGCTCCAGCCGGCTGACCGCGCGCAGGTTGGCGGTCGCCCTGCCATACAGGTGGAGTTCGGCCAGGGCCCAGGGCTGGAAGGCCGGCAGGTGGCGGATCACCTGCACGAGGTACCGGCACGCCCGGTCCAGGGCGACGTCGTACAGGCGGGTCGCCCGGTCCGACAGTCCTGCCTCTCGGCGCAGGCTCGCGCGGACCTGGCGCGCGAGCACTTCCGGGTCCGCGTCGGCGGCCGGCAGAGCTTCGTCGGACAGGTCTAACGACATGAGGGCGTCGCTTACCGCTGTTAAGGCGGCGGTGGTCTCGTGCTCGAATCGAGCAGCGCGTTGCGCTGCCTGGTCTTGCGGCGACGTTCCAGCCACGACTTGGCGGCATGCTGCGCGACCGCTTGGCCGATCCTGCCGGCGGCGGCTTCCAACCCGGTGATGACGCCCTCCCCTGCTCGACGCCCGTCAGGCTGGGGCAGGGGAGGGGCCGCGGCAAGCGGTCAGACGGGTGATCACGCGACCGGACACCGACTACAGCCACCACGGCGGCCACTCGCTGCCGCGACGCGCGGCCACCACCCGCGACGGCCACCCGCGGCGAGCACCTGCCGGCCACCACCTGCGGCGGCCACCGAGGCGGCGACCCGCGTGATCAGGGCGGGCAGGTCAGGCGGGCAGTTCGCGCAGCAGCTTGGCGACGTGGCCGGTGGCGCGGACGTTGTACATCGCCTTGGCGATCTTGCCCTGCGGGTCGACCAGGAACGTCGAGCGGATGACGCCCAGGACCGTGCGGCCGTAGTTCTGCTTCTCGCCGAACGCGCCCCACTCGCTCAGGACCTTGCGGTCGACGTCCGACAGCAGGGGGAAGTTCAGGCCCTCCGCCTCGACGAACTTGGCCAGCTTCTCCGGCTTGTCGGGCGAGATGCCCACCACGTCGAACCCGGCGCCCGCCAGGTCGCCGACGCTGTCCCGGAAGTCGCACGCCTGCTTGGTGCAGCCGGGAGTCCCCGCCGCCGGGTAGAAGTAGACGACCACGGAACGGCCCAGGTAGTCGGAGAGCGAGACGGGCTTGCCCTCGCTGTCGGGCAGCGTGAACGCCGGGGCCTGGTCGCCGGGGGAGAGGCGCTTCTGCTCGGTCATGCCCCCAGACGCTACAGGCCGCCCCCGACACCGCCGCCCGGAACAGCTCGGTGGCTGCGGGGTGGGTGAGGCCTACCGCCGTCCGGAACAGCTCGGTGGCTGCGGGGCGAGGTGAGACATCCCGCCGCCCGGAACAGCGCGGTGGCTGCCGGCAGCGCGGGTCAGGATGGGCGAGGCCTACCGCCGCCGGATCAGGCCAGACCCTCGAACGTGGCGCTCGCGCCTTGGCCCGAGCCGTTCGGCTCCACCACGAGCTGCAGCCGCACCAGCTCCTCGGGCACGGCGAACGCCAAGGTCAGCATCGTGTCCGCGCCCGGCGCGAGTTCGTCCACCGCCGCCGCGAGGCCGTTGAGCCCCTGCACCGAGTCGAGCACCTCGGCGGCCGGCTCGCCGCCGACCAGCGCGCGCACCGCGAGCTGGCTGGTGCGATAGGTGGTGTCGGTGCCGTTGACCACCGTCAACACGAACACGGCGGTGCGTGGCGCGCGGGGGAACGAGGTGTCGCTCGGTTTGAGCGAGCGGGCCGGTGACACCGTGATGGACAGGCCGTTGGACCAGACCCGTTGCGCGCCGAACGCCGTGAACGCCGACGCGGGCGGCGCGTTGTTCGGCTCCGCGGTGCTGGAGGTCGTTTCGGGGACGGAGGGGTCGGAAAGCCCGGAGTGGTCCGCACATCCCGCCAAGGCCCCCGCCAGGCACAGGCCGACGGCCAGTCCGGCGAACTTCACGAACCTCCCCTTCCCGCCCCGGCGGTGGGCTGACAGCGACTGCCACCACCATGACGGTGCGCGGGACCGCTCGGGGGCGGATACGGGGCCTTGATTCGCACCTGGTGCCTGCCTGTGGCCGGACCGTGATGCCACGCCACCGCCCGCGTGGGCGGCGCCACACTCGGGGGCGCTGCCCACGCGGACCGCGGCGGCGTCCGCTCGGGCGGGACTCGCCGCCCGGAAGTTAGGGAGCGCGTCGGGGGGCCTGCGCGCTCATGAAGAATCATCGCGGTCTTTTGCCCGACCGCTACACCTCAACTTCAGTCTTCACTCGTTCGGATGAACGTGACAGACCGGCGAGTTCCGCGAGAAGTTCGTACGACCGGAGCCGGTCCGACTGGTCGGCGACCATGGTGGTGACCATCAGCTCGTCCGCCTCTGTGTCCGCGAGGAGCTGTTCGAGCTGCTCACGGGCGGTTTCGGCGGAGCCGATGATCTGCGACGACAGCCGCTCCCGCATGATCAGCCGGTCGAACTCGGTGTACGGGTAGTCCGCGGCCTCCTGCGGCGTCGCGAGCGGCGCCGGCCGGTTCTGCCGGAGCTTGAGGAACGCGAGGCCGCCCGGCGCGGCGATCCACCGGGCGTGCTCGTCGGTGTCCGCGACGATCACCGAGGCGCAGACCATGGCGTGCGGCTCGGACAGGACGGCCGACGGGCGGAAGCGCTCGCGGTACAGGCGCAGGGCGGGGAGGGTGTTCTCCGCGCTGAAGTGGTGCGCGAACGCGAACGGCAACCCGAGCAGCCCCGCGACCTGCGCGCTGTAGCCGCTGGACCCGAGCAGCCAGACCGGCGGCTTGTTGCCCTGCGCCGGCACGGCGGTCAGGTCCCCGGTGCCGTCGAAGTAGCCGATCAGCTCGGAGAGCTGCTGGGGGAAGTCGTCCACGGACAGCGGGCCCTCGGTGCGCCGCAGCGCCTGCGCCGTCCGCTGGTCCGTGCCGGGCGCGCGGCCGATGCCGAGGTCGATGCGGTCGGGGTGCAGCGCGGTCAGCGTGCCGAACTGCTCCGCCACCACCAGCGGCGGGTGGTTGGGCAGCATCACGCCGCCGGAGCCGACGCGCAGCGTGGTGGTGGCGTCGGCGACGTGGCCGATGAGGATCGCGGGGGACGAGCTGGCGATGCCGGGCATGTTGTGGTGCTCGGCCAGCCAGAACCGCCGGTAGCCGAGTGCCTCGACGTGCTGCGCGAGTTCCCGCGTGTGCCGGAGGGCCGTTCGCGCATCCGTCGCCGTCGTGACCGGCGCGAGGTCTAGGACGGACAGCGGGATGTCACGAAGTCGACTCATACCCCGGGCAACGCTCCTGCCGCCGGATGCCTTCCGGCTGTGATCCAAGGCACGGCGCGAGGCGCTGACTCCTCGGTCACACCGGGGAAGCCCGAATGACCTTGAAGCGTTGTCGAGACCATGGACGTCGTGGTCATCGGTGCAGGTCAAGCTGGTCTCTCCGCCGCCTACTTCCTCGGTCGGGCCAATCTCGACCACGTCGTCCTGGACGCCGACGAAGGCCCCGGCGGGGCGTGGCGGCATCGCTGGCCGACGCTGCGCATGGCCACCGTCCACGGCATCCACGACCTGCCCGGCATGCCGTTCGACCCGCCCGACCCCGCAGCGCCCGCCAACGAGGTGCTGCCCGCCTACTTCGCCGACTTCGAGCGCCGCAACGGCATCCACGTCCGCCGCCCGGTGCACGTCCACGCCGTCCGCGACGACGACGGCCTGCTGGAGGTCGAGACCGACCGGGGCGTCTGGCACACCAAGGCCCTGGTCAACGCCACCGGCACGTGGACGCGCCCGTTCTGGCCCCGCTACCCCGGCCAGGAGCGCTTCCGGGGCCGCCAACTGCACTCGTCGCAGTACCGGGGGCCGGAGGAGTTCGCGGGCAAGCACGTGATCGTGGTCGGCGGCGGCACGTCGGCCGTGCAGCAGTTGCTGGAGATCGCGCAGACCGCGACCACGACCTGGGTCACCCGCCGTGAGCCGGAGTTCCGCGACGAGCCCTTCACCCCCGAGGTGGGCCGCGCGGTCGTGGCGCTGGTCGAGGAACGGGTGAAGGCGGGCCTCCCGCCCAAGAGCGTCGTCAGCGTCACCGGTCTGAGCCTGACGCCCGCCGTCCGCGAGGCGCTGGCGGACCAGACCCTGGACCGTCGGCCGATGTTCGACCGGATCACCGAGGACGGCGTGGTCTGGGCCGACGGCCGCACGGAACGAGCCGACGCCATCCTGTGGGCGACCGGCTTCCGCGCCGCCATCGACCACCTCGCCCCGCTCGGTCTGCGAGGCCCCGGCGGCGGCATCCGACTCGACGGAACGAGGGTCGTGGCCGACCCGCGCGTGCACCTCGTCGGCTACGGCCCGTCGGCCAGCACGGTCGGCGCGACCCGCGCCGGGCGGGCCGCCGCGAAGGAGCTCAAGAACCTGCTGACCCGCGAGTTGGTCGCCTGACCTACGACTAGCCTCGACCACGTGCTCAGGGGGTTGCGCGTGGTCGCCGGCCTGCTGCTCGGCTTCCTCACCGGGCTGGCGGGCCTGTTGGTCGTGGTGCTCGCCCGGCCGGCCGCCCAGCGGTTCGCCGGGCTGGAGCGCCGGCGGATCAGCACGTTCCTCGGCATCGACAGCGCTCCGCCGACGCGCCCGCAGGCGGTCCGCTACCTCGCCGCGCGGGCCCCGGTGGGCCTGTTCGGCGGTTTCGTGCTGGCCTGGCTGTTCTACGGCCTCGGCCTGGGCGTGATCGTGGTGTACCGGATCGTCACCAACGCCTCGGACGGCATCGAGTGGGGCGACGACGTGCTGGCGGTGCTGTGGACCGCCCTGATCGGCAGCGTCCTGCTGTACCTGGAGGTGCAGGGCATCATCGGGGTCGTGGCCCTGGAGGCCAAGGTGGCGCGGCGGTTCCTCGGCCCGAGCGAGGCCGAGCTGCTGCGCCTGCGCATCGACGAGCTGGCCGAGAGCCGTGCGGGCATCGTCGCCGCCGTGGACGCCGAGCGCCGCCGCATCGAACGCGACCTGCACGACGGCGTGCAGCAGCGCCTGGTGGCGCTGGGGATGCTGCTCGGCCGCGCCCGGCGGCATCCGGACCACGCCGACGACCTGCTGCGCCAGGCCCACGACGAGTCCCGGCAGGTGCTGGAGGACCTGCGGGAAGTCGCCTGGCGGGTGTACCCGGCGGCGCTGGACGCGCTCGGGCTCGCGGACGCGCTGGAGGCCGTGGCGGACCGGTCCGCCATCCCGGTGCGGATCCACTGTGGACGGTTCCGCGCGCCGGCGCGGGTCGAGACTGCGGTGTACTTCGTGGTGTCCGAGGCGGTGACGAACGCGGCGAAGCACTCGGGTGCGACCATGATCCGCGTGGACATCACCGGGGACGAGGGCGCGGTGCGCGTGCGGATCGAGGACGACGGCGTCGGGGGAGCGGACCCGGCGGGCGGCGGCCTGGCCGGGCTGTCCCGGCGGGTGCTGGCGCTGGACGGCCGGTTCGACGTGCGCAGCCCGGCGGGCGGCCCCACGGTGATCACGGCGGAGGTCCCGTGCGGGTGATCCTGGCCGAGGACTCGACGCTGCTGCGCGAGGGCCTGGCGCGGCTGCTGGCCGAGGAGGGGCACGAGGTGGTGGCGGCGGTCGGCGACGCGGATGCGCTGCTGCGCGTGGTGGCCGCGCACCTGCCGGACGTGGTGGTGACGGACGTGCGGATGCCTCCGACGAACTCCGACGAGGGCCTGAAGGCCGCGTTGGAGATCCGCCGGAGGCATCCCGGTGTCGGTGTCCTGGTGCTGTCGCAGTACGTCGAGCAGCGCTACGCGGTGGACCTCCTGACCGGGCACGCCGAGGGCGTCGGCTACCTGTTGAAGGACCGCGTGGTCCAGGTGGAGGAGTTCCTGGACGCCCTGCGCCGGGTGGGCACGGGCGGCGTGGCGTTCGACCCGGAGGTGGTGCGCCGGCTGCTGGCCAGGTCCGAGCACCCGCTCGACGTGCTGACCGCGCGGGAGCGGGAGGTGTTGGCGCACATGGCGGAGGGGCACACGAACAACGCGATCGCGGCGAAGCTGCACGTGTCGCGCAGCGCCGTGGAGAAGCACGTCAACTCGATCTTCGACAAGCTCCGCCTGTCCGATGTGGACGGTTACAGTCGACGGGTGCTGGCGATCCTGCGCTACCTGCGGTCGTGAGCCTTGCTCCGGGTCAGGCGCGACACCACGAACCACACCACGGCCAGCGCGACCGCGCCCAGCACGACCTTCGACGCGATGCCCATGTACTGCTCGACGATGTGCCAGTTCTCACCGAGGAAGTAGCCGGCGAGGATCAGCGCGGTGTTCCAGATCGCGCTGCCGGCCGCGGTGAACAGCAGGAACGTGGGCAGCGGCATCCGCTCCACACCTGCCGGGATGGAGATGAGGCTGCGGAAGATCGGGACCATCCGGCCGAAGAACACGGTCGCCTTGCCGTGCTTGCGGAACCACTCCTCGGTCTTGTCCACGTCGGACACCTTCACCAGCGGCATCTTCGCGGCGATCGCCCGCACCCGGTCCCGGCCGAGCAGCGCGCCCACGTAGTACAGCACCACCGCGCCCACCACCGATCCCGCGGTGGTCCACAGGATCGCGGCGATCAGCCCCATCCGGCCCTGGCTCGCGGTGAACCCGGCCAGCGGCAGGAACACCTCGCTGGGCAGCGGCGGGAACAGGTTCTCCAGCGCGATCGCGAGCCCGGCGCCCGGCGCGCCGAACGTCTCCATCAGATCGATGACCCACTTGACATCCATGATCAGCACGCTACGAACGGGCGGGGGTGGTGTGCCATGAAGCGGACCGCACAACGGGGTGTGGAAAACCTCAGTCCCCGGGCGGCATCCCCCTTCGGGAGCCGGCGCCGGGGTGGCGGAAGCCCACCTCACCGCGCGGCGTGCGCGGCCAACCCCTTGGCGTACTGCGTGATCACGGCCTGGAGCACCCGGCGGTAGAGCCACCCGGTGCCGCGCACCTCGGGCTCGAACGAAGAGTGCCAGTGGATCCTCGTCCCGCCGCCGTCCGGCACCAGGTCGATGAACGCCCGGTAGTCCCGGATGGCCAAGCCGGACAGCAGCACGTACCCGACCCTGCGGTTCGGCGTGAGCTCGACCACCTCCTCCCTGGTGGGGTTCCTCCTGCCCCGGTTGTGAAACACCCGGACCTCGCCGACACCGTGCGCGTCACCCGCCTTCTCCTGCTCGTACCGGAGCACGGGCGACCAGGAAGGCCAGGTGGCGCTGTCCGCCGCCAGTCGGTACACCCGCGCCGGGTCGGCGTCGCTGCGCACCGTGACGTCCACCTTCTGTACCATGTGGTACATGTACCATCCGGTACATGACAGGACAAGAGGCCAGGGACCGGCTGCTCGACCGGGTGGTGGCCCACTTGGCGGCGCACGGGCTCGGCGACCTGAGCCTGCGGCAGCTCGCGGCGGCCGTCGGCACCAGCCACCGGATGCTGATCTACCACTTCGGGTCCAAGGAAGGCCTGCTGGTGGCCGTGGTCCGGGCCGTCGAAGCCAACCAGCGGGCGCTCCTGGCATCCCTCCCGGCCGATGACCACGCCGAACTGGGTCGGGCGTTCTGGCGTGCGCTCACCGACCCGGCGCTGCGCGCCCACGAACGCCTGTTCTTCGAGCTGTACGGCCAAGCCGCCCAAGGCCGTCCGGGCACGACCGCGCTGCTGGACGGCATCGTGGACGCCTGGGTCGAGCCGGTCGCCGCGTTGGAACGCGCCCGGGGCCACGCGCCCGAGGTCGCCCGGACCCGGGCCCGGCTGGGGCTGGCCGTCGCGCGGGGCCTCCTGCTGGACCTGGTCGCGACCGACGACGAGGAGGGCGTCACGGCCGCCATGGACCTCTTCCTGGAAATGATGGTCGACTAGGATCGGCGGGGTGAAGCGGATCCCGGTGATCGTCGTGGCGGGTTTCCTGGGCGCCGGCAAGACGACCCTGCTCAACCACCTCCTCACCACCGCGCGCGGCACGCGGATCGGCGTGGTGGTCAACGACTTCGGCGCGATCGGCATCGACGCGATGACCGTGGCCGGCCAGGTCGACTCGACCGTGTCGCTGAGCAACGGGTGCCTGTGCTGCGCGGTCGACGTGAGCGGGCTGGACGACCTGCTCGGCAGGCTCGACTCGCTGGTGGACGTGATCGTGATCGAGGCCAGCGGCCTGGCCGAGCCGCAGGCCATGGCGAGGCTGGTGCTGGGCAGCGGGAACCCGCGCATCGCGTACGGCGGCCTGGTGCTGCTGGTGGACGCGGCCGAGTTCCCCGACGACCTGGAACGCCACCTGCGCGTCGCGGACCTGGTGGTGCTGAACAAGACCGACCGGGCGCCCGACTACCCGGCGCTGGCGGAGCGGATCGACCACCTGAGGCCCGGCGTGCCGGTGGTCGCCGCCACCCACGGCCGCATCGACCCGGCCCTGCTGTTCGACCCCCGCCCCCGTGCCGAGCGGGTCGGCCAGTTGTCGTTCGAGGACCTGGTGGAGGACCACGACCACGACCACGTGCGCTACGACAGCGTGGAGTTCACCGACTCGGCCATGAACCCCACGAGGCTGATGGCCTTCCTCGACGCCCGCCCGGCCGGCCTGTACCGGATCAAGGGCTTCGTCCACTTCGGCGTGCCCGGCCACCGGCAGCGGTTCAGCCTGCACACGGTCGGTGCGTTCCTGCGGTTCGAACGCCTGCCCTGGGGCGGTGAACCCCGCCGGACCCAACTGGTGCTGATCGGCAGCGGGCTGGATCCGGACGGGGTGACCAAGGCGTTGACCGACTGCGTGGAGCCCGACCCGGAGTCGGTGGACCCACAGTCCATGCTGGAAGTCCTGCGCTATCTCGCGTGAGTGGGGCCGGAGAGACTCGAACTCTCACTGGCACGGACCTAAACCGTGTGCCTCTGCCAATTGGGCTACGACCCCGTGGCCGCAAGCCTATCGGCCCGCCGCAGCAGGCCGGTACCGAGGGACACCGCCCTGGCCGGCAGCAGCACGCCCGCCACGCGGCGGGAGGCCGGGGTCGCGGGCGTGACGCTCCTCCCCAGCGAATGGAAACAGCGTTATGCAACCGCTGTCGCCGACGCCGGTCAACGGCCGTTCCACGCCTGAACTACGGTTACCGGCAGACCGCTGCTAGGAGGAGATGTGGCTCGCGACCCCGACACCATCCAGCGCGAGATCGAGCAGGCTCGTGACGCGCTGGCCACGACCTTGGACGAGCTGGGCACGAGGGCCAACCCCCAGCGCTTCGTCGAGGCGGGCAAGGACAGCGTGCGCGCGAAGCTCGACGAACCCAAGATCCGGTACTCGCTGATCGCGGTGGCCGTGCTCGTCGGGTTCGCCTTGCTGCGCAAGCTGTTCCGCTGACCTGGCTACTGCCCCTCGCCGACGAGGGGCAGTAGCACCTGGTCCACCACCCGGTCCACGAACGGCAGGTCCAGCGGGTCGCCGGTGAGCATCAGCCGGTAGATCAGGGCCGCGCCCGCCAGTTCGACCGCCATGCCGCGCGGCGCGTCCGCGCGCAGCTCACCCCGCCCGTCGGCGCGTTCCAGGATCCGGCGCAGCACGTCCCGCTGCGCGATCAGGAACGTCTCGCGGAACGCCGCCGCCAGTTCCGGCTCGTGCGGCAGTTCGCCCACCAGGGCCTGTGCCGCCTTGCCGATCGGGCCGGACAGGAAAGCCGCGAACGAACTCAGGAACTCCTTGAGGTCGCCCGCGAGCGACCCGGTGTCCGGTTCGGCCAGGTTCTCCGCCGCGAGGTGCGTGCACGTGTCGATGACGAGGTCCAGCTTGGACTCCCACCGTCGGTAGATGGTCGCTTTGCCCGCGCGGGCGCGCGCGGCGACGGCGTCCATGGTCAGCGCGCGGTAGCCGACCTCCGCCATCACCTCCAGTGCGGCTTGGCGCAGCGCGTCGTCGCGGCTTGCGTCCCTGGGTCTGCCTCGTTGTGGGGTCCGTGCCGCCCCGCTGTACACCGGTGTGGCCATGTCTGCGCTCCCGTTCGCCTTTGGCCGGACATCCTAAGCGGGAGAGGGCGGTTCTATACCTCGATTGCCTGGTCGTGAGCGGTGCTCGGTTCGGCCTGTCCGGTCTTGGGCGCGGGGAGACCGTGCCGGGTGTGCAGGTACGCCACGGAGAACGCGAACGCGTCGCCGTCCAGCAGGTGCACCACGGCCCGGTCGGCGTGTCCTTCGGCCAGCTCGTCCACCAACTGGTCGACCTGGACGCGGGCCGCGATCAGCCCCGGCGCGATGGCGTCGACCGACTTCTCGGCGGTCCGCACGGTCACCGCCCAGTCGTCGCCGGCGCGCCGGTAGTTCGCGGTGATGGGAAGTGTGGGCATGGGGTAGGGCCTCCGTTCTTCCTCCTATCTGACCGGTATTTCGGCGGGAGCAGGTGGTCATTCCTCCCTACGGGTGATGAGCGGCGTTGGCTTGTGTTGCATCAAGTTGGATCTTGGGCGGCGGGTGCTCGTGGCACTGTCCACTGTGGTCGGTGTCCGCCGGGTGCGCTGCCGTGGGTCCGATGTCGGGTGAGGCTGCGGGGGTCCGCTGCTGCCGGTGCGGGGTTGCCCGGAGGCTTGCGAGGATGGGTGGGTTCTGACCCATTCTCGGCTGGAGGCTCGGTGCGGGCGACGACTATTCACGGTCCGAAGGACATTCGAGTCGAAGACGTGCCCGATGCTGCCATCGAGCAGGTTGGCGACGTCGTCGTCGAGGTCGAGCTGGCCTGTATCTGCGGCAGTGACCTCTGGGCGTACCGGGGGGTGTCGAAACGCCAGGTCGGGCAGCGGATCGGGCATGAGTTCCTCGGTTCCGTGGTCGATGTCGGGGCCGGGGTGACGTCGGTCGGGGTGGGGGACCGGGTCATCGCGCCCTTCGTCTGGAGTGACGGGACCTGTCCGCATTGCGTCCAAGGGCTCCCGACGTCGTGTCCGGAGGGTGGTTTCTGGGGGTCCGGGTCCTCTGACGGTGGTCAGGGGGAGGCGGTTCGGGTGCCGTTCGCCGATGGCACGTTGGTGCGGATACCCGAAGGTGTCGATGACGGGTTGTTGCCCGCTCTGCTCGCCCTCACCGACGTCATGGGCACGGGGCACCACGCGGCGGTCGCCGCCGGGGTCGGGCCGGGGTCCACGGTCGCCGTCGTCGGTGACGGCGCCGTCGGGTTGTGCGGGGTGCTGGCCGCCAAGCGGTTGGGGGCGGAGCGGATCATCGCGTTGGGGCGGCACGCCGATCGGGCGGCGGTTGCGCGGTTGTTCGGTGCTACCGACCAGGTTGCCGAGCGTGGCGACGCTGCCGTCGAGCGGGTGCGGGAGCTCACCGGCGGGCTCGGCGCGGCGTGCGTCCTGGAGTGCGTCGGCACCGAGCAGTCTTGGCAGACCGGCATCGGGGTCGTTCGGGACGGTGGGCGGATCGGGTACGTCGGGGTGCCGCACCAGGCCCCCGCCTTGTCCTTGGGGACGTTGTTCGGGCGCAACATCGGGATTGCCGGTGGGCTCGCGCCGGTCCGTGCCTACCTGCCCGGACTGATGGCCGATGTGCTGGCCGGCCGGCTCGACCCGTCGCCGGTGTTCGACCGGACCGTGACCTTGGACGAGGTCGCCGACGGCTACGCCGCCATGGACGAGCGTTCGGCGCTCAAGGTCGTGGTCCGCCCGTGAGGCGGGTCGCCACACCCCGCCACACGACCTCCATGACGTAACCGGTGGCGAGCGCCGGTCCGACCTCGGGGCGGCGTTCGCACCACATGGCCAGGCGTTCGGTCGAGCCGACGACTATCTCGGCGAACGCTTCCGCCTCGATCGGGTCCACGTCGGTGTCGAAGCTCGCGATGACGGCCGCGATCAGGTCCGTCTGCTGGCGGCGGATGCCCTCGATCTCCTCGACCGCCGACGGCACGGTCACCGCCGCCTCCTGGCGCAGCAGGGACCACGACTGGTTGTGCTCGGCGATGAACTCGAAGAACGCCAGCAGGCCCTTGCGGAGGATGTCCTCCGGCCCGGCGGCGCCCGTGATCGCCTGCTGCGTCCGCTCCAGCAGCTCCGTGCGCGCTCGGCGGATGCAGCCGATGAGCAGGCCTTCCTTGGAGCCGAAGTACTCGTAGAGCATCGGCTTGGAGACGCCCACGCGTTCCGCGATCTCGTCCATCGACGCCGCCAGGTAGCCGAGCTCGGCGAAGACCTGCTCGGCGATGTCGAGCATCTGCGCCTTGCGCTGCGCCTTCGGCATGCGCTTGCGGCGGGGCTCCGTCGTGGTCACGAAGTCAGACTACCGCAAGTAACTTACTTCGAGTAACCTACTGAGCAGTATGTAGCCGGACTTGGAGGACGGGATGCACCGAGAGGTCAAAGTCCTGGTTGTCGGCACGGGTTTCTCCGGCCTGGGCATGGCGATCGAGCTGAAGCGCACCGGTGAGCGCGACTTCGTCGTGCTGGAGAAGGCGGGCGACCTCGGCGGCACCTGGCGGGACAACTCGTACCCCGGCTGCGCCTGCGACGTGCCGTCGCACATGTACTCGTACTCGTTCGAGCTGAACCCCAAGTGGTCGCGGATGTTCGCCCGGCAGCCGGAGATCTGGGACTACCTGAAGAAGGTGGCCG
This sequence comes from Actinosynnema sp. CS-041913, assembly GCF_050942485.1. Lineage (NCBI taxonomy): Bacteria > Bacillati > Actinomycetota > Actinomycetes > Pseudonocardiales > Pseudonocardiaceae > Actinosynnema > Actinosynnema sp. CS-041913. Next base: position 1,332,178 of record NZ_CP192037.1, read on the forward strand.
ACAAGTACCGGCTGCGCGACCACATCAGGTTCGACACCAAGGTCTCCGGCGCGCGGTGGGACGAGGACGCCAAGGTGTGGCACGTGTCCACCGAGAAGGGCGACACCTACACCGCCAAAGCCGTCGTCGCGGGCGTCGGGGCGCTGCACATCCCGAACGTCCCCGACCTGCCGGGCATCGGGAAGTTCAAGGGCAAGACCTTCCACTCGGCGGAGTGGGACCACTCGTACGACCTGAAGGGCAAGAAGGTCGCGGTCGTCGGGACCGGCGCGTCGGCGATCCAGTTCGTGCCCCGGATCGCGGACGACGTGGCGCGGCTGACCCTCTTCCAGCGCACGCCGCCGTGGATCATGCCCAAGATGGACCGCTCCATCAACACCTGGGAGCAGAAGCTCTTCCGCGCCCTTCCGGTCACGCAGCGGCTGTACCGGGACTTCGTCTACTGGACGCGGGAGTCCAGCGCGCTCGGCTTCGCGGTGAACCCGAAGATCATGGAGCTGGCGCAGAACATCGCCAAGCGCCACCTGCGCTCCCAGGTCCCGGACCGCGAGCTGAGGGCGAAGCTCCAACCCGACTACACCATGGGCTGCAAGCGGGTCCTGATCTCCAACGACTTCTACCCGACGCTGATGAAGTCCACTGTGGACCTGAACACGGACGGCATCGCCGAGGTGCGGGCCCACAGCGTGGTCGACCGGGCCGGGGTGGAGCACGAGGTCGACGCCATCATCTACGGCACCGGGTTCCACGTGGTCGACAGCTTCGACTACCTGGACATCCAGGGCAAGGGCGGGGTGGACCTCGCCAAGCAGTGGCGCGAGACGGGGATCGAGACCTACTACGGCATCACGGTGTCCGGGTTCCCCAACCTGTTCTTCCTGCTCGGCCCCAACACCGGTCTCGGGCACAACTCCGTCGTGTTCATGATCGAGTCGCAGATCCGGTACGTCCGCCAGTGCCTGCAACTGCTCGACCGGCACCGGGCCGACGAGATCGACGTGCGGCCGGAGGTGCAGGCCCGGTTCAACGAGCGGTTGCAGCGCAAGCTGAGCAAGGGCGTCTGGACCGAGGGCGGGTGCAAGAGCTGGTACCTGGACGCGCAGGGGATCAACCGGACGGTGTGGCCGGGCTTCACGTGGCGCTATTGGATGCGCACCAAGGCCGTTCGCGCCGACGACTACACGTTGACGCGTGCGCGCCGGGAGCGCGTCTCCGCCTGACCGGACGTCAGGAGACCTCGCGGGGTGTCTGCCCCGCGAGGTCCTTCCGGATCAGACGCCCGCGGCCTTGGCGCGTTCGGCGCGCAGCCTCGTGACGTCGGGCAGGTCGAGCGGTGCGGGCTTGGCGCCGGTCGCCCACTCGATCAGCAGGTCGGCGATCTGCGGGTTGCGGGGCAGCACCGGGCCGTGCAGGTAGGTGCACAGGATTCGGCCCTGCACCGCGCCCTCCACCGAGCCGTCGTTGCCGGTGCCCACCTTGACGTGCGCCAGCGGTCGCGCGGACGGGCCCAGGACGGTGCGGCCCTGGTGGTTCTCGAAGCCCGTCAGCACGCCCTCGAACAGGCCGCCGGCCGGGGTGGCGATGACCTCGCCGATCGCGCGGCTGCCGCCGGCGTGCGAGGTCGAGTCGATGAGCCCCAGGCCGGGGTGGGTCACCTGGTCGGCCCGGGTGAACGACTCGCCGAAGATCTGGATGCCCGCGCAGACACCGAGGACCACCGCGCCGCGGGACGCCGCGCGCTGCATGCCGGGGTGCTCGCGCAGGTGGCGGACCGCCAGGGTTTGCGCGGTGTCCTCGCCGCCGCCCACCACGTAGATGTCGCACGAGTCCGGCACCGGCTCGCCGAAGCGGACCGTGACGATCTCCGCCGGGATGCCGCGCCACGTCATGCGCTTCTCCAGCACCACCGCGTTGCCGAAGTCGCCGTACGTGCCCAGCAGGTCCGGCAGGACCAGGGCGACCGAGACCTTGCTGCTCACTGGGCGGCCCTCGCGTTCAGGTCGCGGAAAGCGGTGTAGTTGGCGATGACCTCGACCGCGCCGGGCGGCATCGCGTCGATCGCCTGCAACGGGTCCGGCACGATGGTGTGCTCGACCTCCGCGTACGTCAGCCGCACCGCGAGGTCGGTCGCCCGCTCGCCGGACGCGATGACCTGCCGGCCGCGCAGCCGTTCGAACGGCACGTCCCACAGCCACGACAGGTCGCGGCCGTCGGCCTCCTGGGCGTTGATCACCAGCACCGCCGGGTGGTCGGCTTCCCGCACTACCGTCAGCGTCTCGCTCCACCCCGCCGGGTTCTTCGACAGCAGCAGCCGGGCGCGGTGCCCGCTGCGCTGGATCGTCCGGTAGCGGCCGGCCACGTTGGACACCGCGCGCAGCCGTTCCACCGCCTCCGGGACCGGCACGCCCAGCGCGAACGCGGCGGCGGTCGCCATCACGGCGTTCGCCTGGTTGAACTTGCCCGGCAGCCGCAGCGACAGGTCGACCTTCTCACCGCTGGGCGTCACCAGGTAGCCGTCGCCGGTCACCCAGTCCGGGCGCGGCCGGGCCAGGTCGCAGCCGGTGCAGTGCCAGTGCTCGCCCTCCCAGCGGATCGGGTCGCCGCAGCGCGGGCAGGACGCCGCGTCGTTGTGCCACCCCGTGCCGGTCGCCACCCACACGACCCGCGCGGAGTCCCGGGCCGCCGACGTCACCATGATGTCGTCGCAGTTCGCCACGACCACGCCCGCCACCGACGCGAGCGCCGTGCGCAGCGACTTCTCGATGGTGCGCACCTCGCCCACCCGGTCGAGCTGGTCGCGCGACAGGTTCAGCAGCACGGCCACGGCGGGCGCGGCGGCCCGGCAGACCTCGGGGAAGTACCCCTCGTCCACCTCCAGCACCGCGTACGGCGCGTCGGGCTGCTTGGACAGCGCCGTCACGTGCCCGTCGGGCATGTTCGCGCCGCCGTGGTTGGTGGCGACCTGCCCCAGGAACGACACCGCGCGGCTGAGCATCATCGTGCTCGTCGTCTTGCCGTTGGTGCCCGTGACCAGGGCGACCGACCGGCCGGACGTCAGGTGCGCCAGCGCCTGCGGATCGAGCTTGAGCGCTACCCGGCCGCCGATCATGCCGCCCGCGCCCAGCCCCATCTTCTGCGACAGCTTCGAACTCATGTTGCCCAGGCGCACGGCCGCCGCGGTGCGCAGCGGCAAACGGGCTGGGTCTGCACCAGGAGTGTTCGGCAAGCGACTTCCCGCGTCGGTAGAAGGGATGCCGCCGATGCTACCGGGGCCCGTGGTCGGCCAATTCCCGCAGGGTCCGGATCAGGTCCACGGTGCTGAGCCGGCACAACTGCGCCATGTACTCCAGCGCCGGCAGATCGAGGTGCACCTCGGGGACCTGGCCGGGGGTGAGGTGGTGCAGTCTGCCCTGCGCCCAGCGGCGCAGCGGCAGCAACTGCGGTCGCGTGTCGGCGACGACCGCGGCGAGGTTGACCGACAGGTGGCCCGCGGGCGCGTCGCCGAAGACCCGGTCGTGCACGCGGGCCAGCACCTGGTGGGCGGGCACACCGAGCGCGACGCAGATCTCCACCAGCCGGACCACCGAGCACTGGCGGGTGCCCAGTTCGTAGGTCGCGAGCGTTTGCAGCGAGATTTCGCTCTGCAGCCTGCGGTTGAGCTCCTTGCGGGTCCATCCACGCTGCTTGCGAAGGCTGCGGAGCTCATCACCGAGCACGCGTTGGTACACCGCTGTGTCGATCTGCACCGTCGAGTCCTCCATGTTCGCGGGGGCCCGACAGCCCCACGGAGATGGAAAGCGCGACTTGCCGTCCGCTTACGCGACTCGCCCGGAACATAACCCGATCGGGTTAATCGAGAAGCACTCACAGTAGCTGTTCAGGAATCAAGTGCCCTGGTCACGCCGGTCTCCGGCGGCCCGAGGAACATCGGGTCCGGCTTGGCGACGAGCCCGTCCCACATCGCCTTGCCGCTCGCGACCGCCTCCCGGAAGTGCCCGTACGCGGTGGTGGGCGCCCACCGCCGCGACGTGTCGTGCCCGACGCCGAACGCCTCCAGCCCGGCCTCCCGGCACAGCGCCACGGCCCGCGGCAGGTGGAACTCCTGCGTGACGACCGTGGCCTTGGACACGCCGAAGATGCGCTTGGCGCGCGAGCACGAGTCCCACGTGTCGAGGCCGGCGTAGTCGGCGACGATCACGCGCTCGGGCACGCCCTTCCCGGTCAGGTAGGTGCGCATGGCGCTGGGCTCGTCGTACTCCTTGCGGCTGTTGTCGCCGCTGACCAGCAGCACCTTGACCTTGCCGCGCCGGTAGAGGTCGGCGGCCACGTCCAGCCGCCCGGCCAGGAACAGCGACGGCCGCCCCTCACGCAGGCCTGCGCCGAGCACCAGCGCCACGGGCGCCTCGGGCACGTCCGCCGCCGCGTATCGGTGCGGCGCGCTCGCGGTCTGCACCCAGACCCACGGCACGGACGCCACGACGCCGAGCAGCGCCGCCACGACCAGCACGCGTCGCCACCGGATGCGCCGGATGAACTCCTTCACCAATCCCCCCGAAGATCGTCAGTTGACGCAGCGCACCCCGTCCGCGGTGATCGGCTGCTCGGTCGTCGTCGGCTGCCGGTGCGCCCCGTCCAGGTTCACCAGCGGTGAGCCCGCCAGGTTCTGCGTCCCCGGACCGGAGTAGTCGCTGCCCAAGAACACCCGCGCCGTGCCGTCCGGGATGTCGTCGTCCTGCTCGGTCCGGATGCCGCCCAGCGCCAGCGAGACGGCCTCCGCGCCCGCCTCGCCGCCCTTGCCGTGGCGCACGACCGACGTCTTCGTGGTCAGCCCGGCGTTGTGCGCGCCGCCGTCCACGAACTTCTTGGCCACCAGCGTCTGGAGCACGCGGGCCGCCAGCCCCGGCACGTTGGCGGCGTTGTGCACCTCGACGGTGACGGTCGCCGGGTCGACGGTCGGCGTGGCGGCCGTGCCCGCGTTCGGGTCGGCGTTCAGGTTCTTGATGAACCGCCGGACCTGGCTCTCGCTGACCTCGACCGCCACGCCGTCCTCGGGTGTCTCCAGCGCCGGGTTGCCGGTCGGGATCGTCTCGAACTTGATGTTGCCGCCGGTCAGGTCCTTCATCTGGGTGGCGAACCGGAGGATGTCCCAGTCCTTGTCCAGCACGATCGACTTGGTCAGCGCGTCGATCAGGGCGCGCAGCTTGCCGGGGTCGGACAGCGTGCCGGCGGACAGCGTCTTCTTCGCCAGGCCCGCCATGAACACCTGCTGGCGCACGATCCGGTCCAGGTCGCCGCCGGGCAGGCCGTACCGCTGGCGGACGAACGACAGCGCGTCGCGGCCCTCGACCGACTGCGGGCCGGCGCGGAAGTCCGCGCCGGAGAGCGGGTCCTTGGTGGCCTCGTTCAGGCACACGTCCACGCCGCCGACGGCCTTGGTGATGTCGTAGAACCCGACCAGGTTGATCTCCGCGTAGTGGTCGATCGTGACGCCGGTCAGACCCTCGATGGTGCCGATGAGGTTCTTGGCGCCTTCCCTGCGGGACTCCGCCTCCACCTTCGCCGGATCGCTGACGCCCTTCTTCTGGAGATTGGCCACGGCGTCGTTCTTGCCGTAGCCGTAGGCGGAGTTGATCTTGTGCCGCCCGTAGCCGCCGGCGATCTTCACGTACGCGTCGCGCGGGAACGACACGGCGACCGCCTTGCCGGTGTCGTTCGGGATGTGCATCAGGATGAGCGTGTCGGTGTTCAGGCCGCCCTCCGACTCGTCACCCGCCTGCAGCTCGTCCAGGATCTCCCGGGGCAGCGGGTTGCCCTTGGCGTCGGTGCGGCTGTCCATGCCGACCATCAGGATGTCCATCGAGCCGTCGGCGGGGCGCTCGCCGCCGCCCGCTTCGCCGATCACGTCGGTGGTGGTCAGGTTGTCGGCCAGCGACTGGAAGTTCGACCACGCGTAGCCGGTGCCGATGAGCACCACGGCCGAGCAGAACGCGGCGATCGTGCGGCCGGCCAGGGAGCCGTTCGACTGCCTGACGGGTGGCCGCCTGCGTGGCGGTCCGCCCGCGGGACGGGCCGGGATACGGGTCGGCCGGCCCTCGGCGCGGGACGGGCGGGCTCCTTCACGGGCCGCCGAGCGCTCTCCGCGGGGTGGGGCGCCCGCCGCGCGCGTGCGTTCCCCGGGATTGCGGCGTTCTCCGTCACGGGACGCGCCACGCGGTGCGTCGTCGCGGCGCGTGCCGCGAGGGGTGTCGCCACGGGATGCGCCGCGCGGGACGTCGCCACGGGTCGTGCCACGCGGTCCTCGGTCGGCCGGTGGGACGCGAGGCGGGATGTCACCCGATCGGGGCGGAACGCGGCTGCCCGGCGCCGGACGGCCGGCAGCGCCGCGATCGCGGTCGCTGGCCGGACGGCCACGTTCGCCGCTCGGGCGTCCAGGCTGGCGGCCCGGCGGCTGCGGACCGTCGCCACGAGGGGGCTGACCTGCGGAGGAACTCCGAGGGGGAACTGGTCGCCTGCGGAACCCATCGGGCTCGCCTGGCCTCGGCGGCCGGTTGTCCACTCGCACTCCTCCCTGCGTCCGGATATGCCCTGTTGGACGTCCCGGTGGCCTTTAGGGTTGCCCACAGCGTGACACAGCCCCACATCACGACCCGGTGATACCGGGTCTTGACGAACAGTGACCAGCGAAGTAGCCCGATTGTGAGCGCACCGGTGACCCGTTCGTAGACTTCACCCCGTGCTCACGATGCAGGACGCGCTGCTGGCGTTGACCAGGTACTGGACCGAACGGGGCTGCATCGTCGTGCAGCCGTACAACACCGAGGTCGGCGCGGGCACGTTGAACCCGGCCACCGTGCTGCGGGTGCTCGGCCCCGAGCCGTGGCGGGTCGCCTACGTCGAGCCGAGCGTGCGGCCCGACGACGCCCGGTACGGCGAGAACCCCAACCGCCTCCAGACCCACACCCAGTTCCAGGTCATCCTCAAGCCCGACCCGGGCGACCCGCAGGAGCTGTACCTGGGCAGCCTCGAAGCGCTGGGCATCGACGTGCGCGCGCACGACGTGCGGTTCGTCGAGGACAACTGGGCCTCGCCCGCGCTGGGCGCGTGGGGACTGGGCTGGGAGGTGTGGCTGGACGGGCTGGAGATCACCCAGTTCACCTACTTCCAGCAGGCCGGCGGCATGTCGCTGGACCCGGTGTCGGTGGAGATCACCTACGGCATCGAGCGCATCATGATGGCGTTGCAGGGCGTCGACCACTTCAAGGACATCGCCTACGCGCCCGGCATCTCCTACGGCGAGGCGTTCGGCCAGGCCGAGTACGAGATGTCCCGCTACTACCTGGACGACGCCGACGTCGAGGCCAACAAGCGGCTGTTCGAGGAGTACGCCTCCGAGGCCCGGCGGATGCTGGACGCCCGCCTGCCCGTGCCCGCGCACAACTACGTGCTCAAGTGCTCCCACGCGTTCAACGTGCTCGACGCCCGTGGCGCGATCAGCACCACCGAACGGGCCCGCGCGTTCGCCCGGATGCGCGGGCTCGCGCGCGAGGTGGCGCAGTTGTGGGCGGCGCGGCGGGAGGAGCTGGGACACCCGTTGGGCCTGGTGGAGCCGCTTGAGGCTCCTGCGCTGCCGGCCGCCGGCGGGGTGGTCGACCGGCCCGAGATGTTGCTGTTCGAAATCGGCACCGAGGAGTTGCCGCCCGCCGAGGTGACGCGGACGGTCGAGGCGGTGCGGACGGCGGTCGCCGAGAAGCTCGCCGCCACGCGCCTCGCGCACGGGACCGTGGAGGCGCACGGCACGCCGCGCCGGATCGTGGTGCTGGTGCCCGATGTCGCGCCCCGTGAGCCGGATGCCGAGAAGACCATGCGCGGGCCTCGGGTCTCGGCCGCGTTCGATGCCTCGGGTGAGCCGACCAAGGCCGCGCTCGGGTTCGCCCGTGGTCAGGGCGTGGACGTCTCCGATCTGGGGCGGGTCGTGGAGAACGGCGTCGAGCACGTCGCCGTGGTGCGCACGGTCGTCGGTGGCGGCGCGGTCGAGGTGTTGGGGCCGTTGCTCGCTTCCGTGGTGGACGGGCTGCGTGCCGAGAAGAACATGAAGTGGAACGACCCGAAGCTGTCGTTCACCCGGCCCATCCGGTGGCTGCTGGCCCGACTCGGCTCCGCCCCCGTGCCGTTCGTGGTGTCGTCGTTGGCTTCCGGCACCAGCACTCGCGTCCACCGCACGGCCGCGTCGCCCGTGGTGGAAGTGCCCTCTTCCGACGGCTACCCGGAACTGCTCGCCTCGCACGGGATCACGGTGTCCGCCGAGGCCCGACGGGCGGCGATCGTGGCGCGTGCCGAGGAGCTGGCCGCGTCGGTCGGCGGTGTCGTGGACTTCGCCGGTGTGCTGGACGAGGTGACGAACCTGGTCGAGCAGCCGACACCGATCCTGGGTTCGTTCGACGCCGAGTACCTGGAGTTGCCGGGACAGATCCTCACCACCGTCATGCGGAAGCACCAGCGGTACCTGCCGGTGCGTGGCGCGGACGGGTCGCTGCTGCCGCACTTCGTGGCCGTGGCGAACGGCGCGGTGGACGAGGACTTGGTGCGAGCCGGCAACGAGGCCGTGTTGCGCGCCCGGTACGAGGACGCCGCGTTCTTCTGGCGGGCGGACCTGCGGACTCCGCTGGAGCGGATGAAGGCGGGGCTGGAGAAGCTGACGTTCGCCGACAAGCTCGGGTCGATGGCGGACCGGGCCGATCGCATCGCGGCGTTGGCGACGCGGCTGGCCGGCGAGGTCGGCGGTGCGGACGAGACGTTGGCGCGCGCCGGTGAGCTGGCCAAGTTCGACCTCGGTTCGGCGATGGTGATCGAGCTGTCCAGCCTGGCTGGCGTGATGGCGCGGGAGTACGCCGAGCGGGCCGGCGAGCCGTCGGCCGTGGCGGCTGCGCTGTACGAGATGGAGCTGCCCCGGTCGGCCGGCGACGCGCTGCCCGCTTCCCGGGCGGGCGCGCTGCTGTCGTTGGCGGACCGGTTCGACCTGCTGGCGGGCCTGTTCGGGATCGGCGCCAACCCGACCGGCAGCTCCGACCCGTTCGGCCTGCGCCGGGCGGCGCTCGGCGCGGTGAGCGTGCTGCGGGCGTTCCCGGACTTGCGGGAGATCACGCTGAGCCGGGCACTCTCCCTTGCTTCGCAGGGGCTTGAGGTGTCGGCGGAAGCCCTGGAGACCGCTCGCGAGTTTGCCGTGCGGCGGTATGAGCAGCAGTTGCTGGACGCCGGCCACGACCACCGTTACGTCAACGCCGTCTTGCCGCTCGCCGATGCTCCTGCGCGCGCGGATGAGACTTTGGTGGAGCTGACCACGTTGGCCGGCGACGCCGACTTCGCCGCTCTGGTGGCCGCTTTGCAGCGCGTGCGGCGGATCGTGCCGGCCGAGACGGTGGGGGAGTACGACCCCCAGCTCCTGGCGGAGCCGGCGGAAGTGGCCCTGCACAAGGCTTTTTCCGAGGTGCCCCGTGATGTGACGGGCTTGGCGGCGTTCGTCGCGGCGGCCGGCGGGTTGACCGGTCCTGTGAACACGTTCTTCGATGAGGTGCTGGTGATGGCCGAGGACCCGTCGGTCCGGCAGGCCCGGCTGGGCCTGCTCGCGGCAATCCGCGATATGGCCGCTCCGGTTCTCGACTGGCAGGCGTTGGGAACGGCTTTGGGCTGACCAGAACGGCAACACGCGAGTACCCGACCCGAGGCCTGCGCGAGCACAACCACCCGAAGCCCGCGCGAGCACACAAAGGGGCCTCGTGTTCTCCCCGTATGGCCTGCCCGCAGGGCTACCGCGCTTGTCAAGGAGGTGCAAGCACGCTTTTCGCTTGCGCCTCCTTGACAAGTGTGGTGGTCTTTGACAGGTCATACGGGGAGAACACGACGCCTTTTCTTTTCCCTCCCCGGAGGCCTGCCAAGCGGCGAGCGTCGCTTTTCGCTCTTAGACGAAAAGCTAAAAGCGTCCTCGCCGGACAGGCAGGCCGCCAAGGATGTACACAAAAGCAAGACTCGGGCGTCGTGCCATCCCCGCATGTCCTGGTCAAAAGACAACCACCCTTGTCCTGGGAATGCAAGCGAAAAGCGTGCTTGCATTCCCAGGACAAGCGCGGTTCCCTGCGGGCAGGCCATACGGGGATGACACGCAGCCCACCGGGAGGTGTGGCGCTGCGCGCGCCGTGGCTTCGGGTGTGGGGCGCGCGTGGTTGGTTCTGTTAGATGTGGTTGCCGCCTCTGGTTACTGCTCCGTAGGCGTCAACGATGCCGTGGCCATAGAAGCCGTTGAACTTGGTGTCGCCGACGCATGTCGCCGTGTATTCGGGTGAACGGTCGACGTTTTCGTACGACACTGTTCGTGGCGACGGGCAAGGGCGTTGGGTGGCCGTTTTGATCAGGACCTTTTCGACCTTGTCCGGGGACAGGGTCAAGGTTCCGGGGTGGGCCTTGTCCTTCTTGCCGTACTGGCTGACCACCAATGCCGCGACGCCGGTCGCGTGTGGCGACGCCATGGACGTGCCCTGTAGGTACTGGTAGTAGGCGCAGGTTGTGCCCTCGCAGTACTTCACGACTCCGGCGTCGATGCCCTTTTGGGTCAGGTTGCCGTCCGCGTCGATGTTGTCTTCGTCAAAGGCCACGTTGCGGGGGTAGGTTGATCGGATCAGGTTTTCGTTGGTCCGGTACCAAGGGGTGCCCAGACCGTCGCGGAAGTAGCCGCCGGGGGCGGACAGTTCGGTTTGCTCCGTGCCGTAGTTGGAGTAGTCGGCCTTCAGGGTCGACGGGCCCAGGGCCGAGATCGAGATGACGTGGTTGCCCTCCGTCGGGAGGACCAGGCAGGTGTTGTTGTCGATGGTGCGGGTGTAGGCCGTCTCGACCGGGTAGTTCGGGCTGCGGGTGTCCGAGCGTGGGTTGCCCAGGTCCTCGTGGTTGTTGCCGCCCGAGCCGATGAGGGTGACGCCCTTGCGGTGTGCGTAGTTCAGGGCGCGCTGGACGGCGGTGACGGTGGCGCGTTGTGCCAGTTTGGCCTCGGGGCTGTCGGCCGGGTTGTTGGTGCAGTTCATGTACCACGGGTCGAGGTAGAACGACATGTTGATCACGTCGAGGCCCGCGTCGGCTCCGTACGTGATCGCGTCCACGACCGGCTGGAGGAAGAAGTAGCCCGAGTCCTGGGCGCCTCGGATGTTCACCAGGGACACGTTCGGGGCGACGCCGGAGATGCCGAAGCCGTTCGCCGCCGCGCCGATGGTGCCTGCCACGTGGGTGCCGTGGCCGTTGTCGTCGTGGTCGGCCGGGTCCACGCAGCCGCGGAACTCGCACGGGCCGTCGACCTCGTTGCCCTCGGGGTCGGCGGGGAGGTCGATGGTGAAGTTCCGGGACAGCTCGCGGTTGAAGTTGGGTGCGATGTCCGGGTGGTTGCCGTCCACGCCGGTGTCGAGGATGCCCACGTAGACGCGCTTGTCGCCGGACTGGCGAGCGCGGGCCATGTCGGAGCGGACCAGTTTCAGGCCCCACAGGCCGTCGTCCAACGGGTCCATGCCGGCGGTCGCGGGCTTCTTGTCGGCGGTGACGGGGCTGGGGTTGGCGGCGTTCAGGTGTTCCCGCTCGACCACGTTCCACTCGCGGTTGCCGGGGCCGTTGCCCCGGGGGGCCGCGCCGATGGGTTTCACCGGGGCCGCGCCGAGCACCGCGTCGGAGGCGGAGACGCGCTGCACGAAGCCCGCTGCCGGGGCCGTCACGGTCAAGGTGCCCACGGCGCTGTTCTCGCCGGTGATCCGGCCACCGGCGGCGGTCACCGCGGCCCGTGCCGCGGCGGCGTTCGCGCCTTCCTCCACGACGACGGTGAAGTCGGCGGTCTCGCCCTGCCCGGCGGCGGGTTGGGTTCCCGCCGCCAGCAAAGCCGCGGTGGTCGCCACCACGAGTGCCGACGGAACGAATCTGCGTGTTCTCACGCTGTCTCCTCACACCCGGTCAGGGTTTGGGTCGGGCGACACCCTGACACAGAAAAGACCTGGTGGTCAGCCGTCGTTCGTAGTCAGTCGGGACCGTAGCCGAAGGTGCGCGGAGCGTGACTTTTTCGCGCTTTGGTAACGACCCTGCCAGCAGCTTCGATGTCCCAGGGAGGTCAATACGCCCATTGGCGCGGACCATTCGGCGCTGGGTCGTTGCTACGTCTTGACGAAGCCGCTCCGCGGGGGATGAAATCCGCACAATCCGATTTTCGCGGTCTACGGGCGTCCGGTCCGTGCAGGGGGTTGGCGAATGCGAAGACTACGCGGAGCGGCGTCCTGCGCTGTGCTCGTCCTGTTCGTCACGTCCTGCGGCGGCAAGGGCGACGCGCAGTCGCCGGGGACCGCCGCGTCGGGCGACAAGCCGGTCGTCGGCGTGATCCTGCCCGACCGCGAGTCGTCCACCCGGTGGGAGGAGCAGGACCGGCCGATGCTCGCCTCGGCGTTCACCGTCGCGGGCATCGAGCCGTTGATCGAGAACGCGGACGGCGACGAGGCGAAGTTCTCCAGCATCGCCGACGAGATGATCGAGCGCGGCGTGGACGTGCTCATGACCACGCCGCTGAGCACCGAGGGCGGCGCGACGGTCGAGCGCAAGGCCAAGCAGGCGGGCATCCCGGTGATCAACTACGACCGGATCAGCCTGGGCGGCACGGCCGACTACTACGTGTCGTTCGACAACCTGAACGTGGGCGAACTCCAGGCCGAGGGCCTGTTGCAGTGCCTGGGCGCCGTCAAGCCGGGCGCGCAGATCATCGAGATCCAGGGCTCGCCGACGGACAACAACGCGACCCTGTTCGCCGACGGGCAGCGCCGCAAGCTCGGCCCGATGTACGACAGCAGCGCGCTGCGCCTGGTGAAGAGCCAGGCCATCGACAGGTGGGATCCGGTGCTGGGCAAGGGCGTCTTCGAGCAGATCCTCAACAGCAACGGGGGCAAGGTCGACGGCGTGGTCGCGGCCAACGACGCGCTGGCGGGCGCGGTGATCGAGGTGCTCAAGGACAAGGGGCTCGCGGGACGCGTTCCGGTCACCGGGCAGGACGCCACGCTGGCAGGGCTGCGCGCGGTGCTGCGCGGCGACCAGTGCATGACGATCCACAAGCCGATCCGGGACGAGGCCCAGGCGGCGGCGCGGCTGGCGATCGCCGTGGCGCGCGGCGACATCAGCGGCGCGGACGACCTGGCCACCGGCAACACCCGGGACCTGGTGTCGCGGCGGGACGTGAAGTCGGTGCTGCTGGGCGCGGACCTGGTCATGCGCGACAACGTGCGGGCGCTGGTCGCGCAGAGCGTGGTCAAGTCGGCCGACCTGTGCGCGGGCGATGTGGCGGCGGACTGCGACGAGTTGGGGATCGTCGTCAGCTAGCGCCCGGACCGGGCAGGACGTCGATGTCGGCGGCCCCCATGGGCCGACCGCAGGCCGAGCACGCCAGGGTCGCGTGGCCGATCCCGCCGCACGCGTGGTGGCGGTAGAGCACGGGCGGGCCGGCCTCGCCCGCCAGCCACTTGTCGCCCCACCTGACCATCACCATGAGCACGTCGACGAGTTCCAGGCCGCGGTCGGTCAGCGCGTACTCGTGGCGGTTGGCGGCGTACTCGCGGCGTTCCAGGACCTGCTGCTCGACCAGCCAGCGGAGGCGTTCGGCGAGCACCTTGCGGGAGATGCCGAGCTGCTGCTGGATCTGGTCGAAGCGGTTGATGCCCACGTAGACGTTGCGCAGGACGAGCGGTGACCACGGTTCGCCGATGACGTCCATGGTGCGTGCGATCGAGCACGCCATCTCTCCGAAGTTCGTCCGCTGCACGTGGTGGATCCTACCCGGTTAAGTTCCCTGAGGGAACTAAACCTGTTACGGTCCCCTCAGGGAACTCAACGGAGGTGTGCGGACGTGAACCACCCGAACGTGGTGTCGGCCGACGAGTGGCAGGCTGCCTTGGACGAACTGCTGGTCAAGGAGAAGGAGCAGACCAGAGCACTGGACGCGCTGGCCGCGGCCCGCCGCCGGCTCCCGATGGCGCGGGTGTCGGCGGACCACCGGTTCGTCGCCCCCGACGGCACGCCCGTGGGCCTGCTCGACCTGTTCGCGGGACGTCGACAGCTCGTCGTCTACCACCACATGCTCGAACCGGGCCAGGACTGGCTGTGCCCCGGCTGCACGTCGTTCACCGACAACATCGCCGACCAGTCCCACCTCAACGTCCGGGACACCAGGCTGATCCTGATGTCCCGCGCGCCCCAGGACGAGATCGGCGTCGTGCGCGACAGGTTCGGCTACACGGTGCCGTGGTACTCGTCCGAGCCGGCGTTCTACGACGAGATCGGCCTGGTCGGAGGGTTCCGGCTGAGCGTGTTCCTCCGCGTGGGTGACGACGTGTTCCGCACGTACTACACGACCGCTCGGGGCGTGGACCGGCTGCGGCTGGACTTCAACCTGCTCGACCTCACGCCGTACGGCAGGCAGGAGGAGTGGGAGGACTCACCGGAGGGTTGGCCTCGGACACCCACCATGGAGTGGCTGCGCGTCCGCGACGAGTACGAAAGCTGAGCCGTGCCGATCGCCGACGACGTGCGTGACGAGTTCTTCGGCCGGCCGTGGGTGGCCGTGCTGAGCGTGGCCGCCGACGACGGCCGGCCGCCGTTGACCGTGCCCGTCTTCTACGCGTACGAGGGCGGGCTCATCACGTTCTTCACCGGCACGCAGGGGCGTAAGGCGCGCAAGACCAAGCTCATCGCGCGCGCCGGGCAGGTCAGCGTGTGCGTGCAGCTTCCCGAACTGCCGTTCCAGACCATCACGGCCGAGTGCACCGTGGTCGACGCCGACCGTGCGCCGACGACCGGGCAGGTGCTCGCCGTGGTGCGCCGGTACGTGCCGGAGGAGGCCGCGCGCGAGTTCGCCACGGGCGAGACGGATCCGCCCAGCGGGACGTTCGTGCTGTTCACGGCCCGCCCCGACCGGTGGCTGAGTGCGGGGTTCGACGACTAGTCGTCGTCGTGCCGGCCCGAGATGAACTCCTGGAACCGGATCTTCGCCCGGATCAGCGGCTGCCTGATCCGGGCCTCCCGGCGGTAGGCGCGGCGCAGCTTGCGGGAGCCCTCGGTGTACCGCCAGCGCGCCCACGGCGACCCCGGCCGGGCCAGCCGCAGCGCCCCGATCTCCGGCAGCACCGGCACCAGCAGGCCGAGCAGGCCCGTCCAGACCTTGCCCTTGAGCAGCGCCACGATGGCGAAGCCGAGGTTCACCAGGATGATGACGACCCGCAGCCAGACGCCCTCGTCGTAGAACTCGTCGTACCCCAGTGGGCGCGCGCCGAGCAGCAGCAGGCCGGTCATGCCGATCGCCAGGAACACCGCGTCCACGGACAGCCGGCCGTCCTTGGACCAGTACACGTCCCGCAGGTGCAGGATCAGCGCGAACTCGTCCAGCACCAGCGCCGCGCCCACCCCGAGCAGCGCCGCTGCGGACACCCGTATCCCGTGCTCGTCGTCCGGGGCCGCGAGGCCCGTCACACCGCCGAGCAGCAGGAAGACGGTGCCGAACACCACGTGGTGGATGTGCGTGCCGCCGGGCTTGATGTTGCCCGGCCACCAGCGGACCTTGGCGCGGATCATCCGCACGCTGATCCTGATCAGGACGAACGTGACCACCAAGCCGAGGAGGAAGAACAACAGCCGGGACTGGGGCAGGTGGAGCGTGGTCACCACTCCATCTTGACGCCCCGCGCCGGACCGGGTCCGGTCAGGTGAAGCTCACACCGCCCTGGATGTCGCCCGCCTGGAGAACGTTCCCGTGCACGGTGCCGGAGACCTGGTTGGTCACCCGGCCGGTCTGCGTCACGGCCGCCTGCTCGTGCGCCCGGCGCAGCTCCTCGCCGAACCGCGGGTCCGCCGCCTCCGCCCGGCCCAGGGCCTCGCCCAACGCGTGGACCTGCGCGGAGTCCGGCGGCGCGCCCTCGGCGGCGGTCAGCGCGGCGGTCGCCACGGGGTCGCCCGCGAACTTCACCCGGACGAGTTCGTACAGGCTCGCGACGGCTCGGGTGGCGAGCGACGCGGCGATGGACACCAGCACCGGCTCCGGCATGGCAGACCCCCTGTGATCGCTTCCTCGCCCACGGTATCAGTGCGACTCGCCGTATTCTGTTGCTCGACTGCCGGCGGTCTCTCATGGTTGACTGTCTTCGGTCGTACCTTTCTGTGTTCGTGTTCCACCACGCTCGCGGAACGGAGTTGCGGGCGCCGAACTTTCTCCGCCAGGAGGGGCCGTCGCCCTAGCTGACCCGGTGGTCGCAAGCGCGATCCGGCACCTGTTAGAGGAGAAGTAGCAAGATGGCAGTTCAGGGCACCGTCAAGTGGTTCAACGCGGAGAAGGGCTTCGGCTTCATCTCCCCGGACAACGGTGGCGCCGACGTGTTCGTGCACTACTCGGAGATCCAGAGCAACGGCTACCGCACCCTGGAAGAGAACCAGCGGGTGGAGTTCGAGATCGGCCAGGGCCAGAAGGGCCCGCAGGCGCAGACGGTCCGACCGCTCTGACCTAGTACCGGGTCACCGACCCGGAAGTCGAGCCGCCACCCCCGGGCCACGGGGGTGGCGGCTCTTCCCATCGCTACCCGGCCGACGCCGAGGGCTCGCACCGCTACCAGGCAGCGGGCCGGGGCGGTTGACCGCTACCCGGTCAGCGCCGGGGCGTGGGCATCGCCGTAGAGCCGCTTGCCGACCAGTCGCGCGCCGTCGAACAGGAAGAACGCGGTCATCCCCACCTGGAACCGCCGACCGGCGCGGGTGCCGTCGAGCGTCAGCTCCACGATCACCGCGTCGTCGGCGTGATGTAACTCGATCAGGTGACTTCGCTGGTCCGGGCACGCGGCGTGGGACCGTGCGTAGTACCCGGCGAACTCCGCGGGCCCGTCGAACACCTCGCCGGTGGCGACGACCTCGCAGCGCGGGTGGTCGAACGCGCCCACCGCCGCGGCGAACTCGTGCTCGTTCTCCGACTCCAGGTGCTCCAGCACGATCGCCTCGCGCAGCGCCCGCAGTGACTTGGACGCGGTCATGCGTCCCCTTCCCCTCGCCTCGGTGCCCGACCAAACACCCGGCGCGGGCCACCAGTCAAGACGGCACCCGGCTGACGGGCGCCGTCCCGACCCCGGCGTTCGCTAGGGGTTCATCTCGTAGGCGCCGGAGAGGGCCGCGACCCGGCCCCAGACCCGTTCGAAGCGGTCCCGGTCCACCACCGGCTTGCGGACCTGGCCCAACGCCCAGGCCTGCTGCGCCTCGGTGGAGGACGCCTTGCCGTGCAGCGCGACCGCGTAGCCGGAGAAGTCGCGGATCAGCACGTCGAAGACCTGGTCCAGCAGGTCGGCGTCCAGGCCGGTCAGCCGGGCCTGTTCGAGGATGAGCTGGCCGTAGACGACGAGCGTGAACAGGTGGCCGAGGTTGAGCAGGAAGTCCAGGTCCTTCTGCTGCTCGGCGTCCGGCGCGGCGGTGGTGAGCAGGGTGCGGATCGCCGCGGCCTGCTCGTGGAAGCGGGCGACGTTCGGGACGTGCGCGAACTCGCGGTACGCGGCCTCCCAGTCGTGGAACCTGATGTCGCCGAGCCCGCGCGCCGGGCCCTGCCGCCAGAAGAAGTCGTCGTCCTCGGCGTCGTGCCTGGTCGGGACCTCGGGGTAGGCGACGGGGTGGAACAGGTAGGCGGGCATGAACTTGAGCACCAGGGCCAGGTTCACGTGCACGGTGCCTTCGAGCTTGGGCAGCGCGCCGATGTCGCGGCCGGCCATCGCGAAGTAGGTGTCCTTCTCGAAGCCCTTCGCCGCGATGACGTCCCACAGCAGGTCGACCACCTGCTCGCCCTCGCTGGTGACCTTCATCTTGGTGATGGGGTTGAACAGCAGGTAGCGGCGGTCGTCGGGGGAGGCGGTGCGGAAGTAGTCCACGGCGCGGTCGGAGAACAGCTTCATCGCGGCCAGGCGGGCGTAGGCGTCCACGAAGTTCTGCCGGACGTGCGGGAAGTCGGTGACGCGCTTGCCGTAGAGGACGCGGTTGTGGGCGTGCGTGATGGCTTCGTAGAAGGCGTGCTCGGAGATGCCGATGGAGGCCGTGCACAGGTTGAACTTGCCCACGTTGACGGTGTTGAGGGCGGCGCTGAACGCGTCCTGGCCGGTGTGCAGGATGTCGTCCGCGGTCAGCGGGTAGTCCTCCAGGCGGAACTCGCTGACGAACATCTGGGAGTCCACGATGTTCTTGACCAGCTTGAAGTTCGGGTGGCGGCTCTCGACCGCGAAGAACACGTAGCCGTCGGGGCCCTCGATGTCGGCGCGGCGGCCGAAGACGGAGACCATGCCGGCGACGTTGCCGTTGCCGATGTAGTACTTGCCGCCGCTCGCCGTGAAGCCGCCGTCGTCGGTGGGCGTGAGGATCATGTCGGTGGAGTAGACGTCCGCGCCGTGCTCCTTCTCCGACAGGCCGAACGCGAACACCGCGCCGTCGTCGAGCAGGTCGGCGGCCCGTTTGCGGGCGAGGGCGTTGCCGCTCATCCAGATCGGGCCGAGGCCGAGCACCGTGACCTGCCACGTGTACCAGTACTGGAGGCCGTAGAAGCCGAGGATCTCGCTCAGGGCGGCGTTGCGGGCGGCGTCCCAGCGCTTGTCCGGGGCTCCGCCGGCTTCGGCGCGGGGCGTGCAGAACGTGGCGAAGAGCTTCTCGCGCCCGGCGAAGTCGAGGAACTCGGTGTACCAGACCCTGGCCTGGTCGTCCGCGATGAGACGGCGCTTGCCGCGGTTCTCGAACCAGTCGACGGTGGCTCGCAGCAGCCGCCTGCTCTCCGGGTCCAGGTGCGCGCCGTCGAAGTTGTGGGGATCGAACAACACCGGCCTACTCCCTTCGTCCGCAGCGCACGCTACCAGTCGGTAACTTATCCGGCTGATTCGCCGCGAGGGCGAAATTGTCGTACCCCGGGCGTAGCGTGCTCCACGTCACAGCGAAGGCTCAGTTCCTGCCCGGAGGCCGCCATGCACGTGCTCGCGATCGGCACCCGCAAGGGTTTGTGGCTCGCGACGAGTGAGGATCGCGAGTCGTGGGAGCTGCGCGGGCCGCACCACCCGATGGCGGAGGTGTACGCGGTCGCCATCGACCCGCGGGTGCCGCGCCTGCTGGTCGGCGTCGACAGCTCGCACTTCGGGCCCGGCGTGCTGAGCAGCCACGACCTCGGGGAGTCGTGGCAGGAGCCGGACCAGGCGCCCGTCGCGTTCCCGTCCGACGGGGCGGTGGAGCGCGTGTGGCAGTTGGCGCTGACCCCGGACCCGGAGGTCGTCTACGCGGGCACGCAGCCGTCCGCGCTGTTCCGTTCGGTCGACGGCGGCAAGTCGTTCTCGCTGGTGGAAGGCTTGTGGAACCACCCGCACCGGCCGGATTGGGGCGCCGGGTTCGGCGGTCAGGCCGTGCACACGGTGCTGCCCGACCCGCGCGACCCGCAGCGCCTGACGGTGGCGATGTCCACCGGCGGGGTGTACCGGACGTTCGACGGCGGCACGTCGTGGGAGGCGAGCAACCGGGGCATCGAGGCCTACTTCCTGCCCGACCCGTACCCGGAGTACGGCCAGTGCGTGCACAAGATCGCCGGCCACCCGACCACGCCGGACCGGCTGTACCTCCAGAACCACCACGGCGTGTACCGCTCGTCCGACGGCGGCGGGACGTGGGAGTCGATCGCGGAGGGCCTGCCGAGCGACTTCGGCTTCGCGATGGTCGTGCACCCGCACAGACCGGAAGTGATCTACAACTTCCCGCTCGCGGCCGACAGCAACCGGTTCCCGCCGAACGGCGACTGCGCCGTCTACCGGTCGCCCGACGGCGGCGCCACGTGGACCGCGCTGCGCACCGGCCTGCCGAGCGGCTTCTGGACGGCGGTGATGCGCGACGCGATGTGCGTGGACACCGCGACCCCGGCCGGCGTGTACTTCGGGTCGAGGTCGGGAGAGGTGTACGCGAGCGCCGACGAGGGCGAGAGCTGGTACCGGGTGGCCGAACACCTGCCGGACGTCCTGTGCGTGCGCGCGGCGGAGGTGTAGGCCGAGATGCGCGTTGTGGTGCTGCTGCCCGGCGTCCTGAGGCCCACCGCCGAGGACAGGCCGAAGCTGGAACTGGACGTCGAGGAACCGGCCACCCTCGGCGACGCACTAGACCTCTTAGCCGCCCGCTACCCCCAGCTCGACCGCCGCCTACGCGACGAGCGGTCAACCCTGCGCCGCTACGTGAACTTCTACGTCGACGGCGAAGAATGCCGCCGCCTCGACGGCCCGAACACCCGCCTACACCCCAACACGGAAATCCAAATCCTGCCCTCAGTAGCAGGCGGCTGACCCACGCCCGATCGCCGCTTGACCACGCCCGCCACTGCCGCGGTCTGACCACACCCTTTGCCGCGCTCTGCCCACGCCGCTGCCGCGGTCTGACCGCGACGAGGCCCGACCTGTGCCGACAGGTGATCGGAAGCCCCCTGGTCGGTGGTCGGGCCAAGGCCGCGGACTAGGACTCGGCGATCCTCCGGTAGAGCGGTCGCAGGTCGTCGGTGACCGAGCGCCCCAGCACCGTCAGCGGGTCGAGTTGGTCCAGGATCGCGTCCGGCCGTCGGGCGACCGGCTCCTCCGGCTCGGGCACGGCCGGCGTCTTGGGGCGCAGCCAGAACGTGTCGAGCTGGTCCTCCAGCCGGGGCACGGAGTCCTCGCGCGACTCGTCGGCCGGGATCGGGTCGCGCAGTTCCCGCAACCGGTCCAGCAGATCCTCACGGGACCGCCCGCGCCACGCCAGGATCTCGAACGGGTCGGTGTCGAACGACTCGGCGAGCAGGTAGCAGGTCGCCGCCAAGTGCTTGCAGGGCACCTCCCAGTCCGGGCACGTGCAGTCCATGGACATCTCGCGCAACGTCTCCGGGAACAACGCCAACCCGAGTTCGGCGAACACGTCCTCGATCTCCGGCGGCATCTCGCCCGCCAGCAGCTTCGCCGCGAACACCGCCCGATCGGCCAACGCGTGCTCGATCCGGCGCCAGTCGTCGTCACTGAACTTCCGCACCCCGACCCGAGCCCGGTAAGGCTCCGGCCGCGACCCGGCCACCAACGCCACGACCAGGCTGGTGGACAGCGACAGGCTCATCACCTGCCCACTGCGGGCGTACGTCCGCCCGCGCGCCAGCCGACCACCCATGCCGAACGACTCCAGCACCTCGATGAACCGCCGCGACCACCACGTCCGGGCGATGTCACCGCGCTTGCTGCGCAACGTCAGGCCGCCCTCGACCCGGACAGGCCGCGACGGCGGACGTTCTCCGTGCCAGTCGCTCATGCGCACCCCACCAGCGGTCCATGGCGGGTTACCGCGTCGTCTTGCCCTTCACTCACCGACGGCCTCCCCGGACAGGGCGAACAGGTCCCGCAGCTCACCTGTGGACAGCTCGGTCAGCCACTCCTCGCCCGCGCCGACCACCAGTTGCGCCAGCCCGCGCTTCTCCTCGATCATCCGGTCGATGCGCTCCTCCACCGTGCCGACGCACACGAACTTGCGCACCTGCACGTGGTTGCGCTGGCCGATGCGGAACGCGCGGTCGGTCGCCTGGTCCTCCACCGCCGGGTTCCACCAGCGGTCCAGGTGGATGACGTGGTTCGCGGCGGTCAGGTTCAGGCCGGTGCCGCCGGCTTTCAGCGACAGCACGAAGATCGACGGCCCGTCGTCGGACTGGAAGCGGCGCACCATCTCGTCGCGCGCCTTCTTGGTCGTGCCGCCGTGCAGGAACAGCACCTCGGTGTCGAAGCGCGCGGCCAGGTGCGGCACGACCAGCCCGCCGAACCCGGTGAACTGCGTGAAGCACAGCGCCTTGTCGCCGTCGGCCAGCGCCTCGTCCAGGATCTCCTCCAAGCGCGCCACCTTGCCCGACCGCCCGGCGACCCGTGAGCCGTCGCCCAGCAGTTGCGCCGGGTGGTTGCACACCTGCTTGAGCTTCGACATCGTCGCCAGCACCAGACCCTTGCGCTTGATGCCCTCCGACTCGGCGATCCGCGCGAACATGTCGTCGATCACCGCCTGGTACAGCGACGCCTGCTCGGCGGTGAGCGTGCAGAGCTGCTTGACCTCGATCTTCTCCGGCAGATCGGTGATGATCCGCGGATCGGTCTTCAACCGGCGCAGCACGAACGGCCTGGTGATCCGCCGCAGCCGCACGGCGGCGTCCTCGTCGTGGTGCCGTTCGATGGGCACGGCGAACCGCGCGCGGAACGTGTTGACCGTCCCGAGCACACCGGGGTTGACGAAGTCCATGATCGACCACAGCTCCGCCAGCCGGTTCTCCACCGGCGTCCCGGTCAACGCCACCCGGTGCCGAGCGGACAACGCCCGCACCGCACGCGACTGCCGCGTGGCGCTGTTCTTGACGTTCTGCGCCTCGTCCAGCACCACCCGATCCCAGCCGACCTCGGCCAGGGCGTCGACATCCCGCGTCGCCACGGCATACGTGGTGATCACCAGGTCGTGCCCCCGCCCAAGCCCGACCGCCGACCGCTCGCCCCCGTGGTGCACGTGCACCCGGAGCCCCGGCGCGAACCGCGCCGCCTCGCGCTGCCAGTTGCCCACCACGGACATCGGACAGATCAGCAACGTCGGCGGCCGGACCTCGTGCTGCCGCGCGTACGCCTCCAACGCCAGCAGTTGGACGGTCTTGCCCAGCCCCATGTCGTCGGCGAGACACGCACCCAACCCGAGCCGGTCCAGGAACACCAGCCACGACAGCCCGCGGACCTGGTAGGGCCGCAGCGTCGCGGTCAACCCGGCAGGCGGCTCGACCGGTTCGAGCTGGTGCTCGACCTCGCCGGACAGCAGGTCGCCCAGCCAGCCCTCGCCACGCACCGCGTTGAGCGGCAACGGCAGGTCGGCGTCCTCCGGCCCCAACCCCGAGTGCAGCAGCACCTGCGCGGCGGACATCTGACCACCACCGCGGGCGAGGAACGCCAAGCCTTCGGCCAGCCGCTTCCGGTCGACGTGCACCCACTGCCCGCGCAGCCGCACCAGCGGCGCCTTGGCCTTGGCCAAGGAGGACAGCTCGGCCTCGGTCAGCCGCTCGTCGCCCAGCGCGAGCTCCCAGCGGTAGTCCACCAGCACCTTCAGGCCCAGCTCGCTCTCCTTGGCGACGACCCCGGCCGTGCCCCGGCCGGCCGCGGTGAGCGTGAGCCCGAGCTGCCGGGGCTGCCGCCACCACGACGGCAGCAGCACACCGAACCCGGCCTGCGCCAACAGCGACGCGTGGGTGAGGAACTCGTACGCCCCGCCGACGTCGAGCACCATCCCGGTCGGCTTCTGCTCGGCCAACGCGCGGTCGAGCGCCGGGTAGAGCCGACTGGCCCGCCCGAGATCCCCGAGCAGCACCTCCTGCGGCCGGGACACCCACCTCCGCAACACGGCCTCCCGCCGCCGCCAGACCTGCGCGGCGGTCACCAGGACACTCGGCTCGTCAACGGCCTGGAGCAGGAACTCCAGCCGCCACCCGTCGTCGCCAGGACCACCCTGTTCCGGTGAACTCAACCGGAAACACGTGCGCACCCGGTCGCCACGCGCATCACCGGCACCCCACTCGGCCACCTCCGCCCGCAGTCGGCCGACCTCGGCCGGATCGGCCGTGAAGTCCGGAGACCCGGCCAACGCGGCGAGCCACCGCCCGACCGTGCCACGGCCGCCAGTGCGGAACCCCTTGAGCCGACGCCGTACCTCGGCGTCCACCAGGGAGTCGAGCACAGGGTGGAGCACGTCCTCCGCACCTTCGGCGGCGCGGAACGCGGGCGGCATCCCGGCCCGGAGACCGGCGTGCCGCAACGCGTCCACCCCGGACAGCGCGGCCCGCCACCGAGCCGCGGCCCGATGCCCGTCCACCGCCGGCACCACACGCCCACGTGCCACCAGGTCCTTGGCGAACGCCACCACGTCACGGAGGTACTTGGCGGACGCGCCGAACCGACAGTCCGGCAGGTCGGACGGCGGCTCCCCGTCCACCCAGACCACCGGCACCAGCCAACTGCGCAACCGCACCGCACCACGCCGCGACGGCGCCGCGGCCAGCGGATCCCGGACGAGTTCCGGAGACCCGACCGGTCCGGAGGCATAGGACGGCAACCGCACCGCCACGGTGCCGACCGCCGAGCCCGCGGCACCTCCGACGAGCCCGGCAAGGGGCCCGCCGTCGAGCGCGAACGGATGCTCCACCGTGGCTCGCGAAAGCCGCCCCGCCACCCGCGCGGGCAACCGCGAGTCCTCGGCCCACACCGCCAACCGACCTTCGGCCGTGCAGAGGCCGTGCAGCACCAACACGGACACGACTCTATGCGTGACCTGCGCAGCCGACCCGGCAGGGCACAGTCGCGCTCGGCAGCCCAGACCGCCCTGCGGCGGATTCTGTTGTGTCACGCGCCATCGCGGCGCGGCCGGACTCGGACCGGCGGTGGTTCGCTTCGCCCAACACGACCTGACCCTGGCCCAACGACCCGACTCTGGCCCCACACGGCCTGACCCTGGCGCAGCCGACCGGACCGGATCTGGACCGGATCGGACCGTGGCGGGGCGGACCGAACCGGACAAGACCGAAACGGGTCGGGCTGGAGCGGGCAGAGCTGGAGCGGGCAGGGCTGGACCTGGCTTGGCCGGGTCCAGCCGGTCAGGCACTGGCTGGCTGTGGCTGTGGGTCTCGTGTCGTCAGGGTTGGCTGTGAAGAGTGGGTCGAGGGGCCTACTGGTGCTGACGGATCTTCGAGCGGCCGGAGAGGATGGCTACGCCGACGCCTGCGAGGCCTACCTGTAGGGCCAACTCGATCCAGTCGATGCCGCCCGTGTCGGACACCCCGATGACCGAGGCGGCGAAGGTGCCGACCAGGGCCGCCGCGATGCCGACCAGCATGGTCATCAGCAGTGAGATCCGCTGCTTGCCCGGCACGACGAGTCGTCCCAGGCCGCCGGTGAGCACGCCGATGAACAGGGCCGAGATGATGCCGGTGATCTCCACTTGAGGTCCCCTCTTCGCTGCTACGCGTTCACCATGAGCATCACTCCTCACCTGCCTCGTCCGAATCAGGCTTGCCCCTGAACTCGCCCTGATGCCGACCCTGAACTCCCAGCAGGTGCGCGGCCTCCGGGGACAGCGGCCGGCCCGCGATGTCCGGATCGCAGCCCACCCTGGCGAGGCGGGAGCGGATGGAGGTGGCGGAGCGCTCCAACTGTTTGGCGATGGCTCGGATCAGGTCGGTGGTCGGCGTGCCCGGTGGGGCGGCCAGCCAAGTGGCGCGTAGATCCTCGTCCAGGTCTCCGGTCCAGGGCAGGTTGGCGTTGGCCGGGCGGTGGCGGCCGGACTTCGGTGGTGGAGCGCCGAGTTTGCCCAGGGCGTCGAGGACCTGGCTCAGGAGTTTGCCCACGGGGCCGCCGGCGTCCGCCGGCAGGCGGAGATTGCCTTCCGCCACGAGGGCGCCGGACGTGTCCGTGCCGGCCACTTCCAGGAACAGTTCCGGGTCGGCCGAGGCCCGCAGGCGGTAGGTCGTGGGGCCGATCCGGGTTTCGGTTTCGTACGTGGTTGTCGTCATGGTGATGACGGTAGAGCACGGGTACGACAATTCTGGGTGTTGGCTGGTCAGAGGCCGTTCTGGTGCGCGGGTTCAGGGGCAGAGGGGGCACTTCGGGGCGGTGCGGGCCGCGCCCGTCAGGTACGGCTTGAGGTGCTCTGCGATGGCCCTGGCCAGGGACGGCGGGACGGCGTTGCCGATCTGCCTGGCCACCTCGATCTTCGTGCCGCACCACTCGAAGTCGTCCGGGAAGCTCTGGAGGCGGGCGGCTTCCAGGTGGGTGATGGGGCGGTCGACGCGGTGGCCGTGCTCGCCCGGTTCCCACTGCGGGTGCAGGTACTGGCCCTTCTCGGGCTTGTAGAACTCGGTGCGGATGGTCAGGGACGGCTCGTCCCAGCGCATCCGGCCCATCACGTCCGTCGTGCCGGTCTTCTTCTCCCGCCAGCAGCGCGGCAGCAGGGCGTCGGGCAGGTCGAACCGGCCGCCGCCGGGCGGGATGTGGCGGTAGCGCTCCACCGACAGCGGGGTCGGGTTGCGGCCGATGTGCAGGTCCGGGCTCTTGTGCCGGCCGGGCAGGGTGGTGCCGAAGAACTCCACCGTCGACTTGGGCAGCGCCGTGGTCGCGGGGACTTCCGGCAGACCGGTCAGCACGTCGCGGACGGTGTGCCGGCGTTCGCGCGGGTGGGTCGGCGTCGGCAGCGGGATGGGGCCGATGCGGGAGCCGATCACGATCGCGCGCCGCCTGCGTTGCGGCACACCGAAGTCCGCGGCGAGCAGGATGCCCGCGCTCAGTTCGTAGCCCTCGGTCTCGGCTTGGAGCAAGGCGAACTCGGTCGAGGACAGGAACCGGTCGACGTTCTCGATCACGAACACCTTCGGCCGTGCCTTGCGCACGAACCGCAGGTACTCGCGCCACAGCGAGTTGCGCGGGTCGTTGACGTCCCGCGAGCCCAGGTTCGAGAACCCCTGGCACGGCGGGCCGCCCACGATCACGTCGGCCTCGGGGATCTTCCCGTCCGGGATCGCGGCGATGTCGGACCAGAACGTGTGGTCCTCGCCGAAGTTCGCCGCGTAGGTCGCCGCCGCGTGCAGGTCCCACTCGACCGCCATGACCGGCCGATACCCGCCCGCCGACGTGAACCCGGAGGTCATGCCGCCACAGCCGGCGAACAGGTCGATCATGGACAGCACGTCGGTCAGGCTAGCCCACCGCGCCGCGCCAACACCGTCTCCCGCACCCGACTCGCCGCCGAGGCCGGGTCCTCGTGCTCCCAGACCCGCACGGCGAGCCAGCCCGCCTCCGCCAGCACCTGGTCGGTGTTGGCGTCGCGCGCCTGGTTCGTCTCGATCTTGGTGCGCCAGAAGTCGCCGTTGCGCTTCGGCCACGTGCCGTGTTCCGGGCACCCGTGCCAGAAGCAGCCGTCCACGAACACCGCCACCTTCGCGGGCCCGAACACGACATCCGCCTCCCGGCGGACCGCACGAACCGGCCGCTGGTGCACCCGGTAGCGCAGGCCGAGCCGATGCAGCTCCCGGCGCAGCGCGATCTCGATCTCCGTGTCGCGCGAGCGCTGCTTGCTCATCCTGGCGCGGACGTCGTCCGTGGTCTCCAGCTTCGCCACCGCGCCATGATGGCTCACTCCGGGTACAGCACCGCGCGCAGCCTCCCCACGGCCCGGTCGAGCTGACGCCGCGCCGGCAACGCGACCGCGCCGACCTGCTCGGTCTCCGTGATCCCCAGGTCGTGGAAGAAGAACGGCGGCATGGCGTGGACGAGCAGATCCGCGGACCGCTGCGGCCCGCCACGCGGGTTGAGGATGAGCCTTTCCACCCAGGCGTCGACCTCGAACACCACGTCCGCCAACGGGTGCACGCGCACGTCCAGCCCGTGCTGGCGTAAGTGGGCCACCACGAAGGTGTCACGCAGGAAGGCTTTGAAGTCGGCGACCACCTTGTGGTGCATGGCGATGCGGGCCACCGACTTGTCGGCGCGGGCGTCGGCGATCGCCTCCTTCGCAGGGGTCCAGAGCATGGCGCGCGTCTTGTCGTCCGCCTCGCAGAACTGCCGGAACTCGTCCCAGCCGGGTAATCGGCCCAGGGTCTCGACCACGTGGTGGGCGACGTGGGTGAACGCGAACTCGGGCCGCCAGTCGCGGATGTCGAGGATGTCCGGGGGTGGGCCGGTCTCCGGTGCGCTACGGCAGGCGACCGCCACGTCCTGCGGTGTCACGCGGTGGATCGCGTCGGCTTCGTGGGCCATCACGTGCTCCACGACCTGGTCGCGTCTGCTGTACCAGCCGTTGAAGCGGAATCGGGTCTCTTGGGTGACGTTGAAGATCTTGCGGACGTCCATGGCTGTCGTGGTCATGACGGAGAGGTTACGGACGGGCACCGACAGTTCTTGGAAGTCGCAGGTCAGACCGCCTAGATGATCTCATCGTCGTGGCCCCGGACGTGCGCCGAGCCGGACGCGCCGTGGTCCTAGGGGCGATCGATGTCCAGGTCGGCTCGGTCAGCCGCAACGCGGCCGGCGTCCCAGCCCGCGGCACTGCGGATTGGGGTGGACTTGCTGGTGGTGCGGGTGAAGAGCGTGGTGAAGAGGTCGTCTACCGCGCGTTTCCGGTCGGCCAGCACTGGTAGCAGGCGGTCGTCGGCGGTGGGGGTGTTGGCTGCTTTCAGGCGTTCGCCGATGCGGTGGGCGTAGGAGAGCAGGAACGACTTCCGGTAGGCCAGGGTGCGGGCTTCGGAGCCTTTGCGGGCTCCGTCGCCGGCCGCGACCATGGCTCGGGTCGCCTGGATGAGCAGGGAGGCGGACAGGAGTTCCACGATCTCCAGGTCCAGTTCCTCGCCCACCAGCGCCACGAAGCCGAGGTCGTAGACGACCGCACGGCAGCGGTTGGCGTCCGCTACCACGTGCACCACGTGGGCCTTGCCGTCGAAGTAGCGCTTGTCCAGCCACAGACGACGGGACGTGGTGGTGGGGGCCTCGGACGGCATGCGTTCCAGGGCGTGGCGGGTGACCAGTTCCTGCGCCTTCGCCGACAGGGCCTCGGCTTCCTCCGGGAACGGGGTCGACTCGGCCTTCGCCAGGAGGGACCGCACGCGCTTGAGGATCTTCGGGTCCACGCTGTGGTGGGTGATCCCGGCCAGCGGCGTGCCGGGGCGGGGGACGATGGTGGGCAGGCCGGGGAGTGCCATCAGGCTGCTCAACAGGGTTACGGCCACGGCTACGGCGTCGTCCGGGAGTTCGATGTGCTTCGTCGCCCACTGGGCCAGGTGAGGTTCGGACTCGTCCCACCAGACGGTCGCGTCGATCTCCGTCAACTGCTCGGTCCAGCGTGGGTGCAGCGACTGGTAGCGCGAGGTCTTGCGGGCCAGTGCGTCCACCAGGAACGAGAGTGCGCGCTCGTCGTCGTTGCGCCTGACGACCTCGTACAGGTCGTAAGGCAGCCATCCGTGGTTCCACAGGTGGTCCAGTGTCTCGTCCAGAACGGCCTGTACGGCACTGTCCACTTCGGTCGGCGTCAGGCCCGCGGTGCGTGGCAGTGGGGCACGGCGGTTCGCCGCGGCCCGTCGGATCGCCTCGCGCAGGGTGTCCACGATGGGTGATTCTGCCTCGTGCCGTGGTGTCGCTGCGGTCGGAGTGGCGTGGGACGTGCCAGCCTCGCGCGGTGAGCCGGAAGACGCAGCGCCCCAAGCGGCGGCCGATCGTGGTGGTGCAACGTCCATTGGGGACGCCGCTGAGTCCGGTGCAGCGTCAGGTCGTGGACCGGTGTCGTGCGTTGCCGCAGTTGACTGATCCGTTGGACGCCGAGCTGGTGGTGAGCAGCGCGGTGGCCGACGTGGTCACCGACGAGGAGTTCTGGGCGGGGATCATCGAGCACGCGGTGTCGTTGCCGAGTCGGCGCAACGACCGGTTGCTGCGCGTGCTGGCGGCGATGCTCACGGGGAGGCCGCGGGAGTGGGCGTCCGACGCGGTGTGTCCGGCGGGGCCCGCGCTGGACGTCGGTGGTTCGTGGATCTGCGACCGTTCGATCGACGCCGGGTATCTGGCGTTGATCTGCGTGTACCGGTTCGTGGACGAGCACGCGATGGTGTTCCTGATCGACGAGCTGTCCGGCGGGATGGTGCGTAAGGCGTTCGTCACGCGGGACGTGGACGTCGCGCGTCGGCGGCTGGCCGAGCAGGGGCCGTTGAACGAGATCGGGGCGGAGGCGGCGCACTGGCTGCTGGCCAAGTCCTACGACCGCCTGGACCGCACGCCCGAGGTTCGGGTGGACTCGGAGGTGCGGCGCACCCGGCTGCTGGCCGGCCGCAGGATCGCGCTCGCGTTCGGCTGACACCCGCGAGTACCGTGGCGGGCGACTAGGAGTCGCCCGCCGTGTGTGCCTATGTGCGGACGCGGACGCACGTGGCTTACTGAGCCTTCATCGGAGCTCCGGCTCCAGCGGTTTTATAAATGATGGTTGGCCATGCGTTGGCGGTTGGAGCGGCGAAGGTAGACACGCCGAGCACGAGCGCCAGCGTAAGCACGGCCGTCAGTAAGCGGGGTCGATACACGCCCTCATCATTCCATACCCACCAAGAATCGAAGATCTCGGGGGGTCTTCTACACATGGTTCGGTGTCCCCCGCAGGTGGTACCCGTCTACCGCCTGTGAAGGGGTTAGGGGCCCTGATCGTGTGACTGATCCCGATGGTAGAGTGAGCGCGAGGGGTTGATCACCTTGGCGTCACCTCCTTCGATGGCGAACTGCTCAATCTCACGTCCGGGTCACGAGGGTCCGGAATCGTGCGCGAGGACTCTCGGAGTTCCGTCAAATGCTTCTCGATCAGTGCGCCTTCCAAGCTTCCTGTGCCGCCTAACAGTGCCACCGCCTCAATCCAATTGCGCTCGGCGGCCGCGAAATCGTCTACCGCCACCAGTGCGTGTCCGATCATGTGCAGGGCACGGGCGTGGTCTTTGGCCGTCCCGGCGTCCGCACACAATTCGATGGCGCGTTCCGCGCAGTTGATCGTTTCTTCGAATTGCCCGAGGTCGTAGTGCGTCTCGGCCTTGGCGACCAGTGCTTCGATCGTCCTGGACCGGTCGCCGCTCGCCTGGCTCACCGCCAGCGCCGCCTCCAGTCGACCGAGCGCTTCCTCGTTCTCGCCGTGCTCGTGCAGCAGGCTGCCAATCTTCGTCAGCGTGGTGCCTTGCCCGCGCAGGTTGCCGATTCGCTTCCAGATCGCAAGGGCCGATGTGTAGAACTCCAGCGCCGAATCGTCGCGTTCCATCCGTCGGTGCGCCAGTCCCAGTTGCCCCAGTGTGGCGGCTTCCAAGCTGGGCACACCCAAGCTCCTTGCGGAATCCAGTGCGTTGTGCAGGAGTCCGACGGCTCGGAGGATCTCGCCACGTTCCAAGTGGACATTGGCCAGGTTGTTGACGTCGATCGCCGCCATCTCCGTCAGGTTCAGTTCGCGGGCGATCGCCAGCGACTGCTCGAATGCCTGTGCCGCCTCGTCGTACTGGCGAAGTCGGAAGTGGACGGTTCCGGTGTCCGCCAACGTGCCTGCCTGCGCCTCTCTGTCACGGAGCACCATGGCCGCCTTCAACGCGGCGCGCTGGCACGTCAACAGGTCCTCGTAGTAGCCGAGACGGTCGAAGATCTCGTGCACGTTGGCCGCCAGCCGCCAGGCGTGCTCGGGGAAACCGTGGCTCACGGCTCGGGGTACGGCGGCGACCAGGTTCGCGCGTTCGCGTGTGAACCAGTCGAGCGCCTCCTGATCGGCGGCGAACGGGTCGACGGCCGGCAAGCCTTCCAGCGGCGGCACGGGCGAGAGGTCCGGGTTCAGGCGTTGACAGGCTGCGGTTGCGGTAGCCAGGTAGTGGTTGAGCAGCCGAGTGAGGGCGGTTTTCCCCGCGCCCAGGGAATTCTCGTAGCGGACCAGGTCGACGGCGTAGCCGTGTAGAAGGTCGTGCAGGCGGAATCGGCGCATTGCCCCGTACTGGAGGAGATTGGCCTTCGTGAGGGTGCTCAGGTGGCTGGTCGTGGTGCTGACCGGTTCGCCGAGGAGCGCGCTCGCCGCCTCCGGGCCGAATTCCGTGGTGAAGTGCAGACCGAGCAGGCGGAACATCCGTGCGGCGTCCGCGGGGAGTTCGCGGTAGGACCACGAGAACGCGGCGGACAGGGTGGCGTTCTCGTCGTCGCTGTCGTCCGACGACCCCAGGATGCCCAGGCCCTCAGGGCCCTTGAAGTCCTCCACAAGATCCGCGACGGCGATCTCCGGGCGCAGGGCCACGTGCTGCGCGACGATCTTGAGCGCCAACGGGTGGCCGTTGGAGCGACCGGCCAGCTCGTTCACTGCGGCGGGGTCGTCATCGGCCCGGTCTGCTCCGATCACGTCGCGCAGAAGGGACTCGGACTCGGTCGCGGACAGCGGCGGCACGTGGATCACGTGCGCGTCGTCGTGCACCGGCAGCGCGAACGGCCGGGTGCGGCTGGTGATGATGGTGAAGCACGCCGCGGTGGCGTCGAGGATCGGGCGGACCTGGTTGCTGTCGCTCGCGTTGTCCAACAAGACCAGCACGGCTTGGCCGTCGAGCACGCGGCGGAGCTTGGCCCGGCGTTCCTGCCCGGTCACCGGAACCGGTCCGGCGTCCAATTTCGCGAGCAGGATCCCCAACGCGTCGTCCGGGGCTAGCGGGTTGCCGGGGCCGAAGCCCTGGAGGTCGAGCACGAGTTGGCCGTCCGGGAACCGGTCGACGTGCCGGTGCGCCCAGCGGACGGCCAGCCTGGTCTTCCCGATGCCGGGCATCCCGTGCAGCGCGACGACTTGCCCGTGCAGGCCCGATTCGAGCACCTCGTCCATCCGCGCGAGGAGGTCCGCCCGGCCTGCGAACCTCTTGATGTCTCTCGGCAGGTCACGCGGTGGCGACCGGCGTGGTGCGGGCTCGGCGGGGGCGGTGCCCGCCTGCTTGCGCAGGATGTCCTGGTAGACGCCCCGCAGCTCCGGGCCCGGCTCGGCGCCGGTCTCGTCGAACAGGTGTGCGCAGAACCGGGCGTGGAATTCCAGTGCGCGGGCGTATCTGCCCAATCCATCGAGTGATTGGATGTAGAGGCGGGCGAAGTTCTCGTCCAGCTCGTGCTCGCGGGCGAGTCGGCCGGCCTCGCCCATTACCTCGACGTGCTCGCGCAGGTGCAGTCGACTGTCCAGCAGGGCGTGCTGTGCGGGCACCCGGTCGAAGGTCTCCATCTGGTCGCGACAATGGTCCGCCCACGGACCGTCGAGTTCCTGGAGTGGCCGGCCCTGCCAGAGGTCCAGAGCTTCCCGGAGCAATGCTTTTGCCCGTTGGTGATCATTTTGCGCGGCTGCCGCACGCCCTTTTTCCGCCAATATGCGGAAACGGTGGTAGTCGACCAGTTCCGCGGCGAGCTCCAGTCGATAGGCATCGCCGTCCTTGTGTATCCGGCCCTCTGAACCTGACCTGGCCAGGACGCCCCGCAAGCGGCTGATCAGCGGTTGGAGCTTGCCGCGCACCTCGGTGGGCGTGCTACCCCGCCACAGTGTCTGTGCGATTCGGTCGACCGGTACGGGCGTGCCTGTGTAGTACAGCAGCAATGCGAGGACGCCCCGTTGCTTGGCTGAACCGAGGTCGAGGTCATTCCCGTCGATGTGTAATCTGGTTTTCCCGAGGATCTTGAATTCCACCAGCGCCTCCCTTCACCGGCGGGCGCCACGGAAACACAGTGTGAGGTAACCGGTCAAGGTTCCGCAGCATACTTGCGCGTATTGCTCCAATCTGAGTACGACCGCCCGGCGATCGGCGGTGCAAGCGAACTGCAAGTTCACCGGCAAACCCGGATCGGACCCTTGGCGCAGCCAAGGGGAGGGGACTGCATGACGAACGCCGAATGGTTGAGGGTGCCGATCGGGATCGATGCGCCGCGGTGGGTCACCAGGGGGCAGTGCCGGCAGGTGCTGGCGGTGGTCCACACCGTCGCCAGCGGGCAGCGGTTGCTGGAGGCAGTGGAGGTGATCGAGTCCGATACGAGGGTTCAGGTCACGTTCTGTCAGGCTCCGGACACCTTTTCCACGGGTGTGGCGGAGTTTCTCCGGTCTACCCGCGGGGTGGTCCTGCCGTGGGAGCAGGCGATCCGGGAGCGGTTCGATCTCGCGTTGGCCGCGTCGTATGGATCTCTGCACCGGGTACACGCGCCGATGCTCGTGATGCCGCACGGAGCCGGCTACGGGAAGTCGGTATCCGTTGCCGGGCCACCGCAGGTGTACGGGTTGGACGCGCAGCGGTTGCTGCACAACGGGGAGGTGTTGGCGGCGGCGTTGGTGTTGTCGCATGAGAACCAGCGTGAGGTGTTGCGGCGGCAGTGCCCGGAGGCGTTGGACGTTGCGGTGGTGGCAGGCGATCCCTGCTACGACCGGATGGTGGTGAGCCTGCCTCGGCGTGCCGACTACCGGTCGGCGTTGGGCGTGAAGGCGGAGGAGCGGCTGTTGGTCGTCACGTCCACGTGGGGGTTGGACTCGTTGTTCGCCCGGTTCGAAGACCTGTTGCCCCGTCTGTTGGAAGAACTCACGGAGTTGGGGTTCCGGGTGGCGACGATGTTGCACCCGGCGGGCTGGTTCGCACACGGGCCAAGGCAGATCGACGCGTGGCTGGCCGATTGCGCGGACGCGGGGCTGATCGTGATCCGACCTGAGGTGGACTGGCGGGCGGCTGTCATCGCGGCTGACCACGTCATCGCCGACCACGGTTCGGTCGGGGTGTACGCGGCGGCGATCGGCACGCCGGTGGTCCTCGCCGGCCCGCCGATGAGCGCGGTGCTCGGGGACGGGTCGGCGCAGGAGTTGCTGCGTCGGACCGCCCCCCGGCTGGAGTTCGACCGGCCGGTGATCGAGCAGTTGGACGTCGCGTCCCGGAACGCCGTGGGATTGGCCGACCGGATCCGTGACTGCCTCACCTCGTGTCCGGGACGGTCCGGAGCCGAGTTGCGGCGGGCCATGTACCGGCTGCTCGACCTGCCGGAACCCGGCCGGCATCGGGCGTTGACGACGGTTCCGGTGGTGGCGTTGTGAGGTATTCCACGCTGGCCGACGTGTTGGTCGAGTCGACTGTGGACGAAGAGGCGTTGCGGTGTTCGTTGCGACGCAACCCGTACGGGGCGCTCGCGGTCGGAGTGTTCGAGGACAGGATCGTGGCGCTGACGGCAGACGGGGAGTCCGTGGCGTTCGAAGCCGAATATTCCGAATGCCTTGCGGCGGAGGGAGTGTGGCGGTCGGTGGTCGGCGCGCTGCACACGTGGCGGGTGGCGCGGCTCGACCTCGCGATGCTGCGTCGTCACGGGCTGCTGTTGTGGTGCGCACGGCACCGTGCGGAACTGTCACCCTGCGGGCGGCTCACGCCCGCGCAGCCGCGCTGAGATCTCGTCCACGCGCCGGGAACCCAGCTTGGTCAGCAGGTCCAGCGCGTGCCGCCAGTGCTCGGCGGCACGCGCCGGATCGTCCGCCGATTCGGCCAGCACCTCGTGCGCCTCCGCCGCACCCCGATCCGAGCGGAGCGCCTGCATGTCCGCCAGCGCTTGCGCGCCGATACGGGTGGCTCCTGCCCTGTTGCCGGATTTGAGCTGCAGGCGGGCTTCGGCGACCGTGACACGGGCCCGGTTGTACGGGTCCGGCTCGGCCAGGCTGTCGAGGAGTGTCGCGGCCTCACGCAATGCCGCCAGGCCATCCGTGACGCGCCCTGCTCGGCTGAGCGCGTCGGCGAGGTGGATCAGAGTGAGGCCCAGGCTGCGGACCGCGGCCAATTCGCGGTTGATCCGCGCCAGTTCCTCGAGTTCGTCCAATGCTTCCCGGAGTCGTCCCTGATCCAGGTGCAGCAGCGCCAGCATCTCCTGCGCGTCCGCCGCGCCACGCCGGTCGCCGGCCTTCGTGGCGCACGCCATGGAGGCGGTCAGGTGCTCCTCGGCCTCGGCAAGCCTGCCCAACGTCGTGCAGGCCATGCCCTGACGTCTCAGCATGACCGCTTCCGCGACCGGGTTGCCCCAGCGGCGTGCGGCCGTGATGCCCCGATCGTTGATCTCCAGACGATCACGGTAGTGCTTGTGGTGCAACAACAACGGCCACATGACATCGGCTAGCTGCCAAGCCAGGGCGGGCCAGTCGCGGTCCAGCGCGACCCTGCCCGCGGCGATCAGGTTCGGCCGTTCGGCTTCCAACCACGCCAGGGCCTCGGTGCGGTCCAGCGTGGGGAGGTGGGCGGGCTCGGCCGTGAACACGTACGGCAGGCGGCCCCGGTAGGGCGTGACGGCGAGGTCCGCAACCTGTGCGGCGGCCAGGTACCACTCCAGCATCCTGCGCAGTGCAAGGGCCCGTTCGTCGGCGTCGGCCTGATCGCGGGCGTGCAGCCGGACGAGATCGTGGAAGCGGTATCTGTCTTCGTGGACCTCTTCCAAGAGGCTGCCCTCCACCAACTCCTCTAGGACGTCCGGGGTGGCGTCTTCGAGGACCGAAACCGCGACCGATGGGCCGAAGTCCTGGCCCGGGTGCAGTGCCAGGCGTCGGTAGAGCGTGGCGGCCGTGGGGCGTAGGGCGCGATAGGAGAGGTCGAACGTGCTGCGCACGGACAGCTCCGGTGACGTCGAAAGCACGGCGAGCCGGCCGCGTTCGTCGTTCAGCTCGGCGACTACCCGTTCCACAGACCACCTGGGGCGGGCGACCAGGCGCGCGGCGGCTATCCGGAGCGCGATCGGCAGGCCGCCGCACATCGAGGCCAACGTGCTGGCCGGGGCGTGTTCCCGGGCGACGCGGGTGCCGCCGACGGCGAGGTCGAGGAGTCGGATGGCCGACGTGACGCCGAGCGGACCGACATCCACCAGCCGGGCGCCCTCCGTGACGAGACCGGCGAGCCGGCTACGGCTGGTGACGATGACGGCGCTGCCGCGCGAGGCGGGCAGCAGCGGGCGGACCTGGGCGGCGGACAGGGCGTTGTCCAGCACCACCAACAGGTTCCGGTCGGCTGTCAGCGACCGGTACAGCGCGGCCTGCTCGACCAGCCCGGCGGGCACGCGCTCCGGCGGCACACCCAGACCGCGCAGGAACAGTCCCAGCGCCTCACCGGGTGTGACGGGCTCCTCGCCGCTGAAGCCCGCGAGGTCCACGTAAAGCT
Source organism: Actinosynnema sp. CS-041913 (assembly GCF_050942485.1). Classification (NCBI taxonomy): domain Bacteria; kingdom Bacillati; phylum Actinomycetota; class Actinomycetes; order Pseudonocardiales; family Pseudonocardiaceae; genus Actinosynnema; species Actinosynnema sp. CS-041913. Next base: position 1,368,932 of record NZ_CP192037.1, read on the forward strand.
GGCCGTCGGTGAATCGGTGCCGGTACGCCCAGTGCAGGGCGAGCGCCGTCTTGCCGACGCCGCCCGGACCACACAGCACGGCGAGCATTCGCCCGTCTTGGCGGAAAATGCCGTCGAGTTCGGACAATTCGTCCACGCGACCGGTGAAATGGGCCGGCGCGGCGGGCAACTGGCGCGGGGCGGGCGTTTGCGGCACCGTGTGATGGAAGTGGATATCGCCGTGGACTTCGCCCGCCTGCACCGCGCCGCCGACCACGGAACCGCACAGCACATTGTGCCGCTCGGTGCCCCCACCGCTACCGGCCGTCATGCGGTCCCCTCCCCGCTGTGCCAAGACGACCGTACGGTACGCAGCACCGGACAACGGCCGGGTCCGCCGGAATGGGGGGCAAGAACCACCCGTGCCGTGCAGCGGAGGGGCCGAGATCGACACGGTGCGTTCGCGGTCGGCACCGATGGCGTCCCACTTGGTGGACCGCGGCGCGGCGTGTTCGGTTCGGGAGGGCGAACGACCGGGAATGCAAAAACCAGGCCGGTGGAAATACCGGCCCGGTTCTGGGAAGTGCGCCGCCAGGGACTCGAACCCCGAACCCGCTGATTAAGAGTCAGCTGCTCTGCCAGTTGAGCTAGCGGCGCTTGTGGACTGTCTTGCTCCGTCCGACGTGGAGAACATTAGCACAGCGTCCTACGCGGCTCCCAATCACCTGGTCAGGACCGGTGCGCGACGCTGTCCCAGGGGGAACTTCGCGTGGGTAACGATCCGGCATCTCGGGCAACATCGTCAACCCTTTGGGCGTCACCTTGTAGTGGGACACCAATGGGGTTTGGTGTCCCTGGTGACGTGAAGCGGAGGCGCGGATGTCGATCAGCCGGGGGGCGCGGAGAGCGCTGGGGGTCGTCGCGATCGGGTTGGTTGCGGTGTTGGTCACAAGTTGTTCGTCCAGTGGCGCGTCCGAGGGGGCATCCACGCTCGAAACCACTACCTCTTCCACGCCGCCGCCCAAGCCCGTGACGTTGAGCACCGGGCCCGCGGACCAGGCGGTGGACGTCGCGCCGGGAGTGCCCGTGGTCGCGACCGCCGCCGACGGCAAGATCACGCAGGTCGCGCTGACCAACGCCGACGGCAAGGCCGTCGCCGGGCAGGTCACGCCGGACGGCCTCCAGTGGACCAACAGCGAAGCCCTCGGCTACGCCAAGACCTACACGCTGGCGGTGACCGGGACGGGTGCGGACGGGAAGCCCGTCACCAAGACGTCGACCTTCACCACGGTGAAGCCGCGCACGCTGACGTTCCTCTCGGTCAACCCGATGGACGGCACCACGGTCGGCATCGGCCAGCCGCTGGCCTTCTACTTCGACGAGCCGATCGCCGACAAGGCCGCCGCCGAGGCGATGATCTCCATCACCACCGAGCCCAAGGTCGAGGGCGCTTTCTACTGGTTCGACGAGAAGCAGGTGCACTGGCGTCCGCAGAACTACTGGGCGGCCGGCACCAAGATCACCATCAACGCCAAGATCTACGGCAAGCACCTCGGCAACGGCATCTACGGCGAGGAGGACCGCCTGATCAACACCACGATCGGGGACGCGGTCGTCCACGAGGCCGACGGCGGCACGCACCAGGTCGTCACCAAGATCAACGGTGAGGTCGCCCGCACCATGCCGACCTCCATGGGCAACGCCGCGAATCCCACTCCCACGGGCACCTACGTGCTCATGGAGAAGCACGACCACATGGTCATGGACTCGCGCACGTACGGCCTGGCGCTCGACGCCGGCGGCTACGTCACGCCCGTCGACTGGGCCACCCGCATGTCCAACGGCGGCATCTTCTTCCACAGCGCCCCGTGGTCGGTGGGCGACCAGGGCCGGCGCAACGTCAGCCACGGCTGCCTGAACCTGTCGCCGGAGAACGCGAAGTGGGTCTTCGACCTCTCCAAGCCGGGCGACATCGTGGTCGTCACCAACTCCGGCGGCCCGCCCCTGGAGTCCTGGGACGGGTTCGGCGACTGGCAGGTGCCCTGGGAAGAGTGGGTCAAGGGCAACCGCTAGAGGTCTTTCACGCGACCCGCCGCCACTTCCAGGCGGCGGGTCGTGCGCACGGTGTCGAGCATCCGGCGGTCGTGGGTCACCAGGAGCACGGTGCCGGGGTAGGCGTCCAGGGCGGACTCCAGTTGTTCGATCGCCGGCAGGTCCAGGTGGTTCGTGGGCTCGTCCAGCACCAGCAGGTTGACGCCCTTCGCCTGGAGCAGCGCCAGGGCCGCCCTGGTGCGTTCGCCGGGGGACAGGGAGGCCGCCGGGCGCAGGACGTGCGCCGCCTTGAGGCCGAACTTGGCCAGCAGGGTCCGTGCTTCGGCCGGCGGCAGGTCGGGCACGGTGGCGCCGAACGCGTCCAGCAACGCCTCGTCGCCCAGGAACAGGCCGCGTGCCTGGTCGATCTCGCCCACGACCACGCCGGGGCCCAGCGACGCCGTGCCCGAGGTCGGCGGCACCCGCCCCAGCAGGGCCGCCAGGAGGGTCGACTTGCCGGCGCCGTTGGCCCCGGTGATGGCCACCCGGTCCGCCCAGTCGATCTGCAGGTCCACCGGGCCGAGGGTGAACGTCCCCCTGGTCACCACGGCGGCCCGCAGCACGGCCACGACGGCTCCGGCGCGGGGGGCCGCGGCGATTTCCATCCGCAGTTCCCATTCCTTGCGGGGTTCCTCGACCACGTCCAGGCGTTCGATGAGGCGTTCGGTCTGCCGTGCCTTCGAGGCCTGCTTCTCGGTCGCCTCGGTGCGGAATTTGCGGCCCGCCTTGTCGTTGTCGCCCGCTTTGCGGCGGGCGTTCTTCACGCCCTTCTCCATCCACGCCCGTTGCGCCCTGGCGCGGTCTTCCAATGCCGAACGGGTGTTGGCGTACTCGTCGTAGTCCTCCCGGGCGTGGCGGCGGGCGATTTCCCGTTCCTCCAGGTACGACTCGTAGCCGCCGCCGTAGCTGCGCACCTGCTGCTGCACCAGGTCGAGCTCCACCACCCTGGTCACCGTGCGGGCCAGGAACTCGCGGTCGTGGGAGACCACGACCGTCCCGGCGCGCAGGCCGGTCACGAACGCCTCCAGGCGGGCCAGGCCGTCCAGGTCCAGGTCGTTCGTCGGCTCGTCGAGCAGGAAGACGTCGTAGCGGCTGAGCAGGAGGGACGCCATGCCGGCGCGGGCCGCCTGGCCGCCCGACAGGGACGTCATGAGCTGGTCCAGGTCAACCGACAGCCCCAGGTCCGCCGCCACCTCCTCGGCACGTTCGGGCAGGTCGGCGCCGCCCAACGCCAGCCAGCGCTCCAGCGCGTCGGAGTAGCCGTCGTCGGCGCCGGTGGCCAGCGCCTCGGTCGCGCGGTCGAGTTCGGCCTGGGCCGCCGCCACGCCCGTGCGGCGGGCCAGGAAGTCGCGCACGGTCTCGCCGGGGCGGCGGTCCGGCTCCTGCGGCAGGTGGCCCACGGTGGCCGTCACGGGGGAGAGGCGGATCACACCCTCCTCGGCCGGGAGCAGGCCCGCGAGGGTGCGCAGCAGAGTCGACTTCCCGGCCCCGTTCGCGCCGACCAGCCCGACGACGTCGCCGGGCGCGACCACCAGGTCCAAACCCGAGAACAGGACCCGGTCGCCATGTCCGGCCGCCAGGTCTTTCGCGACGAGTGTGGCGCTCACGGCAAACTCCCGAAGTGACGGAAAACGCCCCTTGACCGGGTGGCCAAGGGGCGTTTCGCTTGGGGTGAGTGACGGGACTTGAACCCGCGACACCTGGGATCACAACCCAGTGCTCTGCCAGCTGAGCTACACCCACCAAGACCGGTCGACCCGGCGGCACGAAGCATAGCGTGCCCTACCGCCGGGTCTGAAATCGACCCTATTTCTCCCGGTCAGCGGCCAGCAGCTCGCTCGCCACCGCCTGGGCCTGCTCCGAGGTGGGTCCGGGCTGCGGCACGAACGCCGTGCGCCGGTAGTACGCCAGCTCCCGGATGGACTCCCGGATGTCGGCCAGCGCCCGGTGCGCGAGGCCCTTCTCCGGCTGCGCGTAGTAGATCCGCGGGTACCAGCGCCGGCACAGTTCCTTGATCGACGACACGTCCACCATCCGGTAGTGCAGGTGGCCGTCGAGTTCGGGCATGTCGCGCGCGATGAAGCCCCGGTCGGTGGCGATCGAGTTGCCCGCCAGCGGCGCGGTGCGCGGGTCCGGCACCCATTCCCTGAGGTAGGCGAGCACCTGGGCCTCGGCGTCGGCCAGCGTCACGGTGGACCGGCGGACCTCTTCGGTCAAGCCGGACTTCGCGTGCATCGCCATCACGACTTCCGGCATCGAGTCGAGCGCGGTGTCGTCGGCGTGGATCACCACGTCGACCCCCTCGCCGAGCACGTTCAGCTCCGCGTCGGTCACCAGCGCCGCGATCTCGATCAGGGCGTCCTTGCCCAGGTCGAGCCCGGTCATCTCGCAGTCGATCCACACCAAGCGATCCATCACCCGAGCGAGCCTAGTCGTCGGATGGTCGGACTCCGCGGGCGCTTCGAGTGGCGGGTCCTTCCAATCTCATTACGCTCGGCGCAATGACGGCTCAGACCGATATCGCGGCCGGTTACGCCACCGAGGGCGCGGCCGTCGAACTCGGCGCCGTGCTGGTCGACGGCACGGTCGAACCCGCCGCGCGGGTGCGGCTCCCGTTGGCCACGCTGAACCGGCACGGCCTGGTCGCGGGCGCGACGGGCACCGGCAAGACCAAGACGCTCCAGGTGATCGCGGAGCAGCTCTCGGCGGCGGGCGTGCCGGTCGTCATGGCGGACGTGAAGGGCGACCTGTCCGGTCTGTCGCAACAGGGTTCGGCGAACGACCGGATCACCGCGCGGGCCGCCGACACCGGTGACGACTGGCAGCCGCAGGCTTGTCCGGTGCGGTTCCTGTCGTTGGGCACGGGCGGCGCGGGTGTGCCGGTGCGGGCGACGATCACCGGCTTCGGGCCGATCCTGCTGTCGAAAGTGCTGGGGCTCAACGAGACCCAGGAGTCGACGCTCGGTCTGATCTTCCATTGGGCGGACACGCGCGGCCTGCCGTTGTTGGACACCAAGGACCTGCGTTCGGTGATCGCGCACCTGACCGGCGACGAGGGCAAGGCGGACCTGAAAGGTCTGGGCGGGGTGTCGTCGGCGACGGCGGGCGTGATCCTGCGGTCGCTGGTGAACCTGGAGGCGCAGGGCGGCGACACGTTCTTCGGCGAGCCCGAACTCGACCCGCGCGACCTGATGCGCTCGGTGGACGGTCGTGGCGTGGTGTCGTTGCTGGAACTCGCCGAGTTGCAGTCCCGGCCGGCGTTGTTCTCGACGTTCCTGATGTGGCTGTTGGCGGAGTTGTTCCAGGAGCTGCCCGAGGAGGGCGATCTCGATCAGCCGAAGCTGGTGTTCTTCTTCGACGAGGCGCACCTGTTGTTCGCGGACGCGTCGAAGGCGTTCAAGGAGCAGATCACGCAGACCGTGAAGCTGATCCGGTCCAAGGGTGTCGGGGTGTTCTTCTGCACGCAGTTGCCTACCGATGTGCCTAACGAGGTGCTGTCGCAGCTCGGTGCACGGATACAGCACGCGTTGCGCGCGTTCACGCCGGAGGACCAGGCGGCGTTGGCGAAGACCGTGAAGACGTATCCGACTACGCCGCACTACTCGCTGGACAAGGCGTTGACGTCGTTGGGGACCGGGGAGGCGATCGTGACCGTGCTGAGCGAGACGGGCGCGCCTACTCCGGTGGCCTGGACACGGTTGCGCGCGCCTCGGTCGCTTATGGACACGATCGGCGTGGAGGCGATCAGGCAGGCAGCGGGGTCGTCGGAGCTGCACGGGAAGTACGCGGCGACCATCGACCGTGAGTCGGCGTACGAGAAGTTGAGCGCGAAGGTGACGCCTCCTGCTTCGGAAGGGGAGCGGGAGGCGCCGTCGTCGGAACCTCGGCGCGATGATCCCGGCTTGGTGGAGAAGGTGTTGGGGAACTCGGCGGTGAAGTCGTTCCTGCGGTCAGCGGCGGGTGCTCTGGGGCGTGAGATCACCCGTGGGGTTTTCGGGACTGCCCGCAAGCGTCGGTAGCTGCTTCCACGTGTACCGGGTATAGGCGGTGGACGATGTCCAAGCAAGACATCACGATTCAGTTGGACGAAGAGATCATCCAGCGGGCGCAGGCGCTCGTTGCACGTAGGGGGATGTCGCTCAGCACCCTGCTCTCGCATCAGATCGCCGCGCTCGCAGCGGTTGACGAGCGGTACGAGGAGGCCCGACGCAGGGCGCTGGATGCGCTGGACCGAGCGAGCGATCGCGCCGCGACATCGGTGCCGGAGGGTCTCCAGGACGGTGGTCCGCGAACCTGACGATTCGCAACCCCTTCCGCCCTGGAGCCTGACCCCCGGTCAGCGGCGGGTGCTCTGGGGCGTGAGATCACCCGTGGGATTTTCGGGACTGCCCGCAAGCGCCGTTGACCTGCGCACGCGCATCGACAGGAAGGCCGCGCCGATGCTGAGCACCCCGGCCACGTACCAGGCCGGCGCGTAGTTGCCGAAGCTGTCGCGGGTGATGCCGGCCGCGGTCGCCGCGAAGGCCGCACCGAGTTGGTGCGAGGCGAAGACCCAGCCGAACACGACCGGCGCGGACATGCCGAAGACCTCGCGGCACAGGGCGACCGTCGGTGGCACGGTGGCGACCCAGTCCAGGCCGTAGAAGATGATGAACACCAGCATGCTCGGGTGCACCGAGTCCTGGAACAGTTGCGGCAGGACCAGCAGGGACGCGCCGCGCAGGGTGTAGTACGCGGCGAGCAGGATGCGTGAGTCGACGCGGTCGGTGAGCCAGCCGGACAGGACCGTGCCGACGATGTCGAACACGCCGACCAGGGCCAGCAGGCCGGCCGCCGTGGTGGTGGGCATGCCGTGGTCGTGCGCGGCGGGGATGAAGTGGGTGCCCACCAGGCCGTTCGTGGTGGCCCCGCAGATCGCGAAACCGCCCGCCAGGTACCAGAACGGGCCGGTGCGGGCCGCCGACGCCAGTGCCGTGACGGCACGTTTCGCCGCGCCGGGCCCGGGGGTCGGCCGGGGCACGATCTCGTCGCCGCCGTAGGGCGGGATGCCCAGGTCGGCCGGGTACTCGCGGAGGAACAGCAGCACCAGCGGCACGACCGCCAGCGCCGCCACGGACACCAGGATCGACGCCGAGCGCCACCCCGACGACTCGGCCAGCGACGCCACCACCGGCAGGAACACGAGCTGGCCGGTCGCGCCGCCCGCCGTCAGCACGCCCGTGACCAGGCCCCGCTGCTTGACGAACCACCGGCCGGTGATGGTGGCGACGAACGCCAGCGCCATCGAGCCCGTGCCCAGGCCGACCAGCACGCCCCAGAACAGCACGAGCTGCCAGCTCGTGGTCATGAACACGGTCAGGCCGCTGCCGACCGCGACCAGCGTCAGCGCGAACGACACGACCTTCCGCACGCCGAACCGCTCCATCAGCGCGGCGGCGAACGGCGCGGTGAGGCCGAACAGCATCAGGTTCACCGACACCGCGAGCCCGATGGTGGCGGTGGACCAGCCGAACTCCTCCTGGAGCGGTTCGATCAGCGCCCCCGGCGTCGCCCGGAACGCCGCCGCCCCGATGAGCGCGACGAAGCTCACGCCCGCGACCGCCCATGCCCAGTTGCTTCGAGTCACGTCAGGAGCGTCCTGGATCGGACCGTTCGGCGAAAAGTGGCCGGTCGGCCATCATGTGCAAGAATCCGGCCATGACCCACCTGGTTGCCGTGCTGGCCCTGGACGAGGTGGTCGGCTTCGACCTCGGCACCCCGCCGCAGATCTTCCACGCCGCCCGCGACGACGACGGCGTGCGCTACTACCGGGTGCGTATCTGCACGCCCGGCGGCCGGCCGGTGCGCAGCGCCGCGGAGTTCACCGTCACGCCCGATCACGGCCTGGAGCTGCTGGCCGACGCGGACACCGTGATCGTGGCCGGGGTGCACTACGGCGCGCAGGTGCTGGAGGACGGCACCATCGGCGACGACGTGCGGGACGCGCTGCGTGCCGCCGCTGCCAGGGGCGCGCGGATCATGTCCATCTGCACGGGGGCGTTCGTCCTGGCCGCTGCGGGCTTGCTGGACGGCCGTAAGGCCACCACGCACTGGCTGCACGCGGATAACTTCCGGCGGCTGTTCCCGCACGTCCCGCTCGACCCCGACGTGCTGTTCGTGGACGACGGTGACGTGCTGACCTCGGCGGGCGTGGGCGCCGGCATCGACCTGTGCCTGCACCTGGTGCGCAACGACCACGGCTCGGAGGTCGCCAACGGCGCCGCACGGCGGTGCGTGGTCCCGCCTTGGCGTCCGGGCGGGCAGTCGCAGTTCATCGTGCGCCCGGTGCCCGACGTCGCCGACGCGTCCACCGCGCCCGCCCGCGCGTACGCGGTGGAGCACCTGCACGAGCCGCTGGAGCTGCGGGCGCTGGCCGAGCACGTGCGGATGAGCGTCCGGACGTTCACCCGGCGGTTCCGCGAGGAGACCGGGGTGAGTCCGGGCAAGTGGATCACGCAGCAACGCGTCGAACGGGCCCGGCACCTGCTGGAGACCACCGACCTGGCGATCGACCAGGTCGCCCGGCACTCCGGCTTCGGCACGGGCGCGGCGTTGCGGCAGCAGATGAGCGCGCTGCTCGGCGTCGCGCCGAGCGTGTACCGGACGACGTTCCGCTCGGCGGGCTAGCCATCCGAGCCCGCATCACCGGACCGCGGGCGTCCGCGGGACGAACCTTCGTCCCGCACCGCGAACCTCGTTCAGTCCGGAGCTGCCCGCGCCGCACGGGCGAGGGCCCGCTGTTCGAGCAGGCGATAGCCGCGGGTCCGCGCGGTGGCCAACGCTTCCCGCAACGACTCCGGGTCGCCGATCCCGATCAGTGCCCGCACCTCCCCGAACGTGGCCTTGACCCGCCTGGCCAGCGCGAGGGCTTCCCGGTAGAGATCGCGGGCGTGGGCGGGTTCGCCCAGCACCTCCCGGATCCTGCCCAGGCTGATCAGGGCGTCGACCTCACTGGCGCTCTCGCCGCTCTGGCGGCCCAGTTCCAGGCCGACTTCGGCGAGTGCGAGGGCGCTGTGCGCGTCGCCCGCCGTCCGTTCGATGTCGGCGAGCACCACCAAGGCACGGCCTTCCGACGCGCGATCGCCGACCTCCCGGAAGTAGGCCAGCGCACGGAGCAGGTGGTCGCGGGCTTCACCGGTCCGGCCGCGCCGCCGCAGCACGTCCGCCCTCGAGCCCATCGCCATCGCTTCGACGTAGGGCGATCCGATGGCGCGGCACAGGACCAACGCCTCGCGGTAACGACGCTCGGCCTCGTCGAGATCGCCACCGTACGCCGCCACGTTCCCCGACGTGATGAGGGTGCTGGCTCTCGCCTGGTCCAGGCCCAGGTCGGTGGCCAGCCGCATGGCGAGTTCGAGGTGCGTCGTGGCCTGCTCCAACTCGCCCAGGTGGTAGTGCACCGACCCCAACGTGCCGCTGGCGGCCACCTCGCCGACGACCCAGCCCGCCCGGCGGGCGAGGGTGAGTGTGATCGCGCACTGCTCGGCCGCCCGCACCAGGTCGCTCCGCCTCAGGTGGGCGCCGCTCAGGCTGAAGCTGCCGGCGGCGGCGGCCAGCGTGTCGCCTTCCTCCTGCGCGAGGGCGATCGCGGCCGTGGCGGTCGACTCCCACAGCGTGATTTTCATCGACAGCCAGAGGTAGCCGCGCAGCGCATCCGCCAGCAGCCACGCGGTCGGGCGCAGTTCCGGTAATCGGCAGTCGACCACCGCCGCGGCGAGGTTGGAGATCTCGTCGTTCAGCCAGGACAGGGCGGCCTCCGGAGCCGGGAACGACGCGGTCGCGGCGATCTCGACCGGCAGGCGCAGCATATGCGGGTAGGCCGCGCGCGCGGCGCCGTCCGCCTGTCCCAGGTACCAGCGGTACAGCCGTTGTGCCGCAGCGGTTTCCGGCTCGGCCAGCTCTTGGGCGTAGAGCCGGAGCAAATCGTGGAAGCCGTAGCGGCCGGGGGAGTGCTCCTGGACGAGGTGCGCGGACAGCAGCACGCGGAGGCCGCGTTCCGCGTCGCGCTGGTCCGCGTCGAGCAGCGCCGCGGCCACCTCCCCCGTGAAGTCGCGCCCCGGGACCGCGCCGAGCAGCCGGAACAGCCTGCGGTGGGGCGCGGCGAGCCGTTGGTAGGACAGGCCGAACGCGGTGCGGACCGCGGCCTCCTCGGTGCCGTCGATGCTCAGCTCCGCCAGCCGGTTCCCTTCCCGCAGCTCCACGACCTGGTCCGCGATGGACCGGTGCGGCTGGTCGGCCAGGTTGGCCGCGACCACCCGCAGCGCCAGCGGCAGGTACGCGCACAGTTCGGCCAACTCCCCCGCGGCCTGCGGCTCCGCGGCGGTGCGGTGTGCGCCGAGCGTCCGTTCCAGCAGTGCCCGCGCGTCGTCGGGGCTCAGCACGTCGAGCGCGAGCCGCTCCAGGCCTTCGTGCGCGGCCATGCCGCCCAACCGGTTCCGGCTGGTGATCAGCGCCATGCTGCCCGGCCCGCTCGGCAGCAGCGGACGGACCTGGTCCGCGCCGGCCGCGTTGTCCAGCACCACCAGCACCCGTCGGTCCGCGAGCAGCGTCCGGTACAGCGCGGCGGCCTCGTCCGCCTCCGCCGGCACGCGTTCGGGCGGCACGCCGAATGCCCGCAGGAAACGCCCGAGCGCCTCGGCAGGGCGCATCGGCACGTTCGCCGCGAACCCGCGCAGGTCGACGTAGAGCTGGCCGTCCGGGAACCGGTCCCGGACGTGGTTCGCCCACGCCGTCGCGAGCGCGGTCTTCCCGACCCCGGCGGTGCCGGCGATCGCCGTGATCAGCACCGCCCGGGTCTGCTCGGCGAGCATCCCGTCCAACCGGGCGAGCTGCGCCCGGCGGCCGGTGAAGTGGCTGATCGGGACCGGGAGCTGCGCGGGCACGTCGACCTGCGGGTCCGGCAGGTCTTGGCGGAGCACCCGGACGTGTGCCTCCCGCAGCTCCGCGCCCGGCTCGACACCGAGTTCGTCCACGAGGCGGTCGCGGATCCGGGCGAACTCCTCCAGCGCGGCGGCCTGCCTGCCGTCGGCGGCCAGCGCCAGCACCAGCCGGGCGTGCAACCCCTCGTGCAACGGCTCCTCGACCGCCACCCGCCACAGGCGCTCCACCGCCTCCCCGGCGACGCCGTGCGCCAACGCGAGGTCGGCCAGCATCCCGGCGGCGGCGGTGCGGCGGGCCGTGATCGCGTGGGCGGCGGGATGTCCGCGGACCGCGTCCGGCAGGTCCGCGAGCAGCGGCCCGCGCCACAGGTCCAGTGCCGCGCCGAGCAGCCCGACCGCCCGGGTGGGTTCGGCGTCCCGTGCGCGGGTGATCAGCGCGTCGAACCTCAGCAGGTCGAGTTCCCCGTCCCGCACCACGAGCCGGTACCCGCGGCGGGTGGCCTCCACCGTCGACGGGTCCTCCAGCGCGGCGCGAACCCGCGCGATGTAGCCGTGCACGAGGTTCTGGCAGGTGGGTGGCGGCTCCTCGCCCCACAGCGCGTCCACGATCTCGGGCCGCGACACCGGCTGTCCCGCGTGCATCGCGAGAACCGCGAGGAGCACCCGGGACTTCCGCGATCCCCAACGGATCTCGCCGTCCGCCGTCTCGACCGTCAGCGGACCCAGCACGGAGATCCGTGGACCGGTGGGCGGCCAGGCGAGGCCGACCGCGTCCGCCAGCCTGGCCAGCGACGTGGTGTGCGGCCGGGCCGCGCGCCCCTGCTCGACCGCCCTGATCGTGCGCACGCTCACGCCGGACCGCGCGGCCAGCTCGGATTGGGTCATCCCGGCGTCCAGACGGTGTTTCCGCACCGCTCGCGCGAAGCGCAAGAGCTGGTCGGCGTCCGGCATGGTCTCCATCGTGGCAGCGTTCGGGCGGCGTTGCCGCCGGTATTGCCGATTCCGCCGTGCGCAGGACGAGATGCCCAGGTCAGGACGGGTCGCTTCGCAGTACGGCCGATACAGCCGGACTTCCACCGGCTACCCCTAGCCTGGTGTTGCGCGCAGACGCCTTATCCGCCGGAAGGCGTGATGCGCGGGCGTGAGCGGGGCATCCCGGACGAGGGGCCGGGACGCCCCGCTCACCGTGCCAGGAACGGCCGCAACAGCTCCGGCACCGCCTCGTCGGCCAACGCCAGGCCGTCGGCCTCCGCGACGTCCACCACGTGGTAGGCCCCGTCACCCGCGGCCGTCGTGGCGGAGATCGTCACCAACCCAGACCGCCGCTGGAAGAACGACCGCGAGACCCGCCAGCCGATGATGCCGGTACGTTGCAGCGCAACCGTTTCCCGCACCGCCGACCCCTGCCGTGCGATCACGTACCGTTCGGTCAGCGCATGTCCCAGCGAGCGGTACCGGTCCCAGCCCAGCAACGCCGAGAACGGCACCAGGGCCAACGTCACCTGCCACGTCCACCCGGGCGCGAACCACGCCAGCACCCCGGCCAGGACCAGCAACGGCACGACCGCGCGCACCATCCGCCGCCGCAGGGCCGCGATCGGATGCCGGCGCAACGGCGTCAGCGTCGGCGACGCGTCCAGCCGCAGCACCTCGGCGGCCACCCGGTGCGCCTCGGCGACCGGCGCGGGCGGCAGCAGGAGGTTGCTCTCGCCCTTGCGCCCCAACCCGGTGGTCACCGACTTCGCGTGCGCGCCACGACCGGCCCGCAACAGCAGCGGCTCCTCCACCTCCACACCGCGAAGTCGTTGCTCGGCAACCGAAACCGACCGGGTGGTCAACAGCCCGCGGCGCACCCGCACCGTGTCGTCGGGCTCACGGGTCAGCCGGTAGCCCCAGAACTGCACGATGTACACCAGCACCGACCCGACTCCGGCGATCAGCAGCACGGCGACCGCGAACAGCGACACGGTCAGCAAAACCGGCTGCTGGACCACCCAGTGCGCGGCGTCCGTCAGCGGGTCGAGCACCTCGATGTCCAGCTCGCGCGCGTAGTTCGCCACCAGACCGGCCAACGCGCCGACCGCCACCAGACCGGACAGCGTCAGCGGCGCGTACCGCAACCACCTCGGGTCCAAAGTGGACAAAACCTCGCTCGGGCGTTCTTCCGCCGCCTCGCCGCTTTCCGCGGCGCCCTCCGGCACGGCCTGGGTGAGCAGCAGCACCCGCAGCCGCTCCGCCTCCACCGACGACACCGCGTCGAGCGTCAGCCCGTCCTCACCGGGCTGGTCGCGCTGCCCCGTCCCCACCCGGATCGCGGACAGGCGGAACAGCCGGTGCCCGAGCTTCGCGGTCAGGTCCACGGTCCGGATCCGCTCCCGCGGCACCGCCAGCCGCTTCCGCACGAACAGCCCGGTGTGCATCTCGACCTGCTCGGCGGTGATCCGGTACCGCGTGGTCACCCAGCGCAGTAAACCGAACAGCACGATGGCGCCGATCACACCCGCGCTGACCACGATCCGCCAGGTCTCGCCCTTGCCCAGCACCAGCAGGCCGATGAACACCGGGACCAGGCCCAGGATCTCGTTGAGCGGTCGCACGATCAGCATCCGCACGTCCAGCCGGTGCCAGTCCACGACCGGCTCGGCGTACTCGGGGGCGGCGGGCAGCTCCGTGGTCACGTGGCGTCACCCGGCGTGGCCTGGGTCGTGGTGGTCAGCTCGTCGGCCAGCCGCACCGCGTCGTCGTGGTCCAGGCCCTCGATGTGCACCGGGCCGGCCGCGGACGCCGTGGTCACCGTCACCGTCGACAAGCCCAGGAGCTGCTGCAACGGCCCGCGCTTGGTGTCCACCGTCTGGATCCGCGACACCGGGGCGATGCGCCACTCCTGGTTCAGCCAGCCCGCCAGCGTGTAGACCGCGTCCGGCGTCGCCTCCCAGCGGTGCACCCGGTACCGCCAGCGCGGCATGACCAGGGTGTGCGCGGTGCCGACGGCCAGCGTCGCCACCGCCAGCCCGAGCTGCCACGGCGTGCGGCTGAACACCAGGACGACAAGCTGGGGCACCAGCAGCACCGCCCAGCCGATCACGGCGTGCAACGTCCAGAGGGTGATCGACTTGCGGCTCACCCGGTGCCGCGGCGCACGGAGACTCAACTGATCGGTGCTCACGGCGTCCACAATGCCCCAAGGCCGGGCCCGCGGTGACGCGAACCCGGCCTTGGCGAGATGTCTTACGACGGCAGTGCGTACGGCGGCATGAAGATTTCCTTCTCGGCGCTCTCGGTCTGCACGTCCGCGCTCGCGGGCGCGGCCAGGATGGCGCCGAGACCGGCGCAGAGGGCCACCACGGCGAAGAATCTGCGGATCACGTTCACAACCATCGTCAAGCTCCGTTCGATTGGTAGCGGCCTGGGAGGAGTGCGATGACCACGGTCATCGGCGCCGGCCGGCAGGGCCCGCGCGCGGTTCGGCGCTCGGTTGGGCACGGCACGTCAGCGGCGCGGCGGAGCGCCGGCCGGTCCCGTCGTGTCGACAGGGCGAGTGTCGTGGCTGCGTGAACCTGGGGCGCTCCTGGCGGCGGGCGAGCCACGTGCGGGCCGGGCGCGGCGAATCGGGCACGCGGCGCCGCACGGGCGCGACGGTGCCAGGGCGTTGCACTGATCGCGGGCCGATCCGCCCACCGACCACCAGCATCGCACTACCGCCGCTTTCGCCAGGGGACGCAGGGACGAGCGTCCAAGCGGAGCATGGCACACAGGTTGCATCCGGCTCATCACCCACTTCTGCCACAGCGGAATAGGCAAAACCCCCAAGCGGGACGCTCCGGTTGTCGTGAACATCCCACCATTGGCGGCAACGAGCCGCCGGCGGTTCGGTTACCCCGTCGGGCCGTGGTCTCACCCAGTGGGCTCGTCGACCAGGTCCATCCACCAGACGGCGGCACCCGCCCGGTCCCGCACGCCCAACGTCCGATAGATCCGTTGGAGGTGGTTCTGCACCGTTTTGGGGGACAGCTCCAGCTCCTCGGCGATGGCGCTGGTGCTCGCACCGCCCGCCAGCCGCCGCAGCACCTCGATGCCGCGCTTGGTCAGGCCCGCGGCCAGCGCCCGCGCGATCCGCCGGTTGACCTGCTCGGCGGTCGACGTGGTGCGCAGCGGCTCGTGCCGGGGCGGCCGGACCACGGTGTTCTCCCGCCGGGGCTCGAACCGGTGGTGCGCCAACTGCTCCACGAGCCGCGCGGACAGGTCGTGCTCCCGCATCCGCAGCAGGTCACGGCCCTCCTGCAACTCCCACAGCCGGTACTGGTCGAGCTGCGACCGGGCGTGCCGCAGCGCCGCGTCCAGCTTCCCGGCCCGCTCGTGCGCGACGCTCAGCGCGCCGTGCGCCCGGACGGCCACCTCCCGCGCCAGGCACCCCATCGCCAGCTCGGCGGCCTGCGTGAGCTGTCTCACCTGGTCGTTGAACCGGCCGCGCGCCCCGTTGACGCGGGCCCGCGCCATCAGCAGCTCGGCCCGCAGCACCGGCCGTTCCTTCCCGGCCAGGAGCTGGTCGGCCCGCTGGCACGAGCGCACCGCGCGGTCCAGTTCGCCCAGGTCCAGCCGCACGTGGGCGAGCAGCAGGTTCACCCGCGCCATCCGCACCGGCTCGTCCAGGTTCTTCCACTTGTCCCGCACCTGCGCGCACAGCGCTTCGGCCCGCCGCAGCTTCCGCACGCACGGCTCGCCGTCCGGGCTGCACCGCGTCGCCTCCGAGCGGATCATGCAGTGCTCGTGGTACTGCGTGCACATCAGCTTGGCCTGCTCGAACAGGATCGAGCCGACCAGCTCGTGGTCACCGGTCAGCTCGGCCAGCCCCAGCGCGCGCGACAGCGAGTGCAGGGACCGCTCCCGCGAGTCGAGCCGCAGCTCCACCACGGCCTGCGAGAAGCTGCACCACGCCTGGAGCCGCACGTGCCGGTTCGCGGAGGCGATCTGCTGCACCCGGTCGATGGTGTCCAGCGCGCCGGGCAGCAGCCCACGCTTGCCCAGCGCGACCGACTGGGCCAGCACGCTCTGCGCCACGCCTTCCGCGTCGTCCAGCCAGGAGAACGCCGCGACGGCCTTCTCGGCGAACTCCAGCGCGTCACCGGGGCGCCCCTCGTCCAGCGCCATCCGCGCCTCACGCAGGTTCGTCACCGCGTTGGCGCGTGGATCGGCCGCTCGCTGAACGGGAATGGTCATCAGCCCCCCGCGCGCAGAATACTCACCGCAGCTCCTGTTTGAGCACCTTTCCCGTGGCGTTGCGCGGAAGCGCGTCGAGGAACACCACTTCACGCGGCACGGAGAACTTCGCCAGGTGGTCCCGGACGTGCTCCCGCACGGCGTCCTCGTCCAGCTTGCCAGGCTCCTCGGGCACCACGTAAGCCGCCAGTCGTTGGCCGAACCGGTCGTCCGGCACCCCGACCACGGCCACCTCCCGCACCCCGGCGAGCCCGGCCAGCAGGTCCTCCACCTCGCGCGGGTAGACGTTCTCACCGCCGGAGACGACCATCTCGTCGTCCCGCCCGGCGACGAACAGCAGACCGGAGCCGTTCCGGTACCCCACGTCACCGGTCGCCATGAGCCCGTCCCGGATCTCCTTGCCGCCGCCGTTGGTGTACCCGTCGAACAACATCTCGTTGGTGACGAAGATCCGCCCGGTCGCACCCGCCGGCACCGGCCGCCCGTGCTCGTCCAGGATCTCGACCCGCGTGCCCTGCGGCGGCATCCCGGCGGTGTCCGGGTACCGTGCCAACTCGTCCGGCCGCGCGATGGTGACCCACGAGACTTCCGTTGAGCCGTAAAGGTTGTAGAGCACCGGCCCGAAGTCGTCGAGACAACGCCGGGCCACCGGGGGCGGCAACGCCGAGCCGCTGGAGGCGATGACGCGGAGCCGGGGCAGGTGAGGACGCCCGGTCAGCTCCAGAATCCGTTGTAGCATCACGGGAACGACGAACAACGCCGCACTGCCGTGCCGCCCGGCGTCGGCCAGCGTCGAAGCCGGGTCGAACTTCCGCCGCAGCACGAACGTCGCACCCAGCACGAGTCCGATCTGGAACGCTGCCAGGCCCCAGGTGTGGAACAACGGCGCGGGCACGGAGAACTTGTCGCCCGCCTTCAGCGGAATCCGGGACAACAATGCCGCCGCCGGGCTCAAACTGGCCGGCTCAGGCCTCTTGGCGCCTTTGGGCGCACCGGTGGTGCCGGACGTCAGCACGATCATCCGCCCGCGAGGAGGGCGCTTCGGCAACGGCGTGGCGGGGGCCCCGGCGATCAAGCCCTCCAACGTCCTGCTCCTGGTGGTCCCGTCCACCCAAGCCATGACCCGCCGCACCTTGCGGGGCGCGTTGGTGAGCAACTGCCGGAACTCGGTGTCCGCGACAACCACCGAGACATCTTGCTCCCGCAGGACAATCGCGATCTGCCCGGCACTCAACCCGGTGTTGAGCAACACGGTGTGGGCGCCCAACTTCACACAGGCGGCGACCGTCTCCACGAACCCCCGGTGGTTGCGGCACAACACGGCGACCTTCCCGCCCGCGCCGACACCCAGGTCCCGCAACGCATGCGCGAGCCGCGTGGTCCGCTCGTCGACTTCCCGATAGGTCAACGTTCCCAGGTCGTCCACCACCGCGGCGCGGTCGGGATGCCGAGCGGCCCCGATCGCGAACCCGGACGCGATCGTGAGGTCCCACCGCAAATACGCGTCGAGCACACCCAACAGCCGGCCCGGCCCCATCGGCCGGACGACACCGGCCTTCACCAGTGCCACCACCGCGCGCAACGCACCTACCACCCGGTTCACCGGACGGCTCGCAGCGCCAGGCGCGTGACACCCGAGGCGACGGACGCCAGGGGAGACGTGCGAGGTCGACCTTTCTCGGGCATAGCGCGATATCCCAGGTGAACCAACGACCTCATCGTCTTGGGGGCGATCTTGCGGGCCAACTCGGCAAGGACGCCGAACGGCAGGTTCACTTCCTCGGGCCGGCGTTCCAACGCGCGCACCACCCACTGCGCGGCACGTTCGGGCGTGGCGGCGGGAAACGCGTCGTAGACCTTCGTGGGCCCGATCATCGGCGTGCGCACCAACGGCATCCGCACGGAGGTGAAGGTGACACCGTCGCCGACGCTCTCACCGGCCGCCACTCGCCATCCGTGAGGTCGCACGGGTAGGTGAAGGCGGTGCCACCGCCGGCCCGGATCTCGTCGGCGACCTCGTCCAAACTCATCCGCTCGCCGAGCCACCAACAACAAGGTCGCGCCTTTCCGCGCAACGGCCAACGCACTGGCCCGCCCGATCCCGGACGAGGCCCCGGTGATCAGGACCGTGCGCCCGGCCAACCCGTGCCGACGCGCGGGGCGCAGAGGATCGAGGTGCTCCGCCCAATACCGCCACAGGACGTGCGCGTAGGCCGGAAACTCCGGCGGCTCCAGCCCGGTCGCGGTCCGGGTGGCCGTCGAGTCGAACTCGGCCTCGTGGAACGTCCCGCGATAGTCCCCGGCCACCGCGACGGACGAAACGTGGTGCACGAGCCCACACCCAACCGGAGCGGCATGCTCGACCCGCGAGGCGTCGATCCGGGAGGTGAGGTCCCCCAGCACCAAGGTCGCCTTGCGATGCGCCGGGACCTTCCCCACAGACTGCGGCCTGACCAGCACAAAAACCCGCTCGCAGTCCGCCCGCAAGACCAGCCTCTCAACCAGCCGCCGCCCCATGAAGCCCGTCGCGCCAGTGACGAAGTAGGTGCCCACAGCCCGATACTGACACTACCTACCCGCGAGTAGGAAGGCTTGAGGCAGAATTCGGACCCCCGACCCTCCCACGACCGATCCACGACACCACGACACCACGCCACCGCCAGCACCGCCGCACCACCAGCACCACCAGCGCACCACCACCACCACCACGCCACGCGCCGCTCGAAGCCAAGGCGCGCGCAGCCGCGCACACCGGTCGGTGGGCTGCGTGTCATCCCCGTATGGCCTGCCCGCAGGGAACCGCATGTGTCAAGGGGAGGTCGGTCGCGCGGTCGAAGGACACCAAGACGATCTCCCCTTGACGCATGTGGTTGTCTTTGACCTGGCCATACGGGGATGGCACGACGCCCGGGTCCTGCTCTTGTGATCATCCTTGGCGGCCTGCCCAGCGGCGAGCGACGCTTGAAAGCAGTTCGACTCCGCGCAGCCGAGGCACGCCCCACCCAGACCCGACACTCCCCACCCAGACCCGACACGCCCCAATGACGTGGCTACGCAGGGATCCCCTCGAAGCGAGCACCCCCCGACGCACACCCCACCACGGGGGTACGACAAATCCCGCCGGAGAAGCTGAGAACGGCCAGGCCGGAAACCGACCGGCGTAAGAGCCACCACCAACCGGGATCAGTTCTCCGGCATCCCGGAAGCGTTCACCACCGCATCCCGCAGGGCAGCCCGCAGCCGCCCCACCTCCAACGGCGTCAACACGGCCGCCTCCCCGGGCGGCACAGTGACCACCACATGCCCCTGACTGACGAAAACGGTCATGTCTCGGCGACGGGATGCGATGTCGCGGCAGGAGATCTGCCACTCCTTGGCTGTACCCACGGCCCCGAACCTCCAGCTTGTCTCGACACGGGTGCTCGGACCAATCCGGGCGCTCGCGGGGATGAGACGCACGCGGGTTGGTGCCATGACGGGAAGTCCCGACGGGCGACCGTGCCGAGCTGCCGATAGCGTCGCATGTAGTCATCACTCCAGTCACCTGGGAGGGTGAAAAATGGCTGAACCGCAACGGATCGTGATAATCGGGTCGGGCCTCGCCGGGGCCTCCGCGGCGGGCGCGTTGCGGGAACGCGGCTACGACAAAAAGCTCATGCTCCTCGGCAGAGAGGCGCATCAGCCCTACGAACTACCCGCCCTGTCCAAGGATGTGTTGCTCGGGAACGCCGACGAGCCGCACCGCGTCCACGAGCCGGACTTCTACGAAACCCACGGCGTCGACCTCCGGCTCGGCGTCGAAGTCACCGAGATCCGACCAGGTGAGCGGGTGGTCGTCGACTCGGATGGAGCAACGCACTCGTACGATCGGCTGGTCCTCGCGACGGGCTCGACGCCGCGCACGCTGCCCGTCCCGAACGCAGACCTCCCAGGTCTGCGCACCCTCCGCACCGTCGAGGACTCGCTGAGCCTCCGCGGCACCCTCACCGCGACCGCCGAAGTCGTGATCGTGGGCGCGGGCTGGATCGGCTGCGAAGTCGCCGCCGCGGCCCGTTCCCACGGCGCGGACGTCACCGTGGTCGACCCGGTCGACCTTCCACTCAGGAGGGTTCTCGGCCCGAAGGTCGGCGAGGTGTTCCGCCGGCTCCACGCCGACCACGGCGTCCACTGGCGGCTGGGCGTCGGGGTGGAGGCTTTCACCCCCCACGGCGTGCGCCTGGCCGACGGGTCCGAGGTCGCCGGTGACGTGGTCGTCCTCGGCGTGGGCGCGAAACCCAACACCGACCTGGCCGAGAAAGCCGGCCTGACCCTCGCCGGAGGCGGAGTGGCCGTCGACGCCGCCCTGCGGACCTCGTCCCCCGACATCTGCGCGATCGGCGACATCGCGGCCCACGACCACCCCCGCTACGGACGTCGGGTGCGCGTCGAGCACTGGGCGAACGCCAAGGACCAGGGCGCGCACGTGGCCGGCACCATCCTCGGCCGCGACGAGCCCTACACCACCGTGCCGTACTTCTTCTCCGACCAGTACGACCTGGGCATGGAGTACCGGGGCCTGGCCGACGCCGAACACGACCAACTTGTCGTCCGGGGCTCCCTGGAAGCCCGCGACTTCACCGCGTTCTGGCTGCGCGAAGGACGCCTGCAAGCGGCGATGAACGTCAACCAGTGGGACGACGGCGTCGCACTCCAAGCCCTGGTGGACGCGCACGCGGCCGTCTCACCCGACCAGTTGCGCTCAGCGACCCTCTCCGACCTGGTCTGACGCGCCCCGACCACGCGGCTAGAGGCAGGAACCGCTGCCCGGCCGGTGGTCGGCCGTGATCAGCCGCCTCAACAACGCCCGGAGAACGTGTGCCTCCGCGGGCTCCAGGCCGGCGGTGAACTCGGTCTCCACCTCGACGTGGAGCTTCTCCACCTCGGCCTGGACCGTGCGCCCCTGCTCGGTGATCACCGGCACCCGCACCCGCCGATCGGTCGGGTCGGGCTTGCGCACGATCAGCCCGGCCTGCTCCAGCCGGTCCAGTTCGGCGGTCAGCGTCGTCTTGTCCAGCCCCAACGCCTGCCCCAGCGCGAGCTGGCTGCGCCGGAACTCCTCGCTGGTCAACGCGCTCAGCACGAGCTGCCCGCGAGTGGTGACACCGTGCCGTGCCGCCGCCTCCTGCGCCACCGAACCAAGCTGCTGAGCCGCGCGGTGCAGCAGCCAGTTCAGTCCGGACCGGCTCACGCAGCCGGCGTCGACAGGGGCGTTCATGGCACCGATCATACGCCCACGGCGCATTTTTCTCGGATCAGAACATCTTGACTCGGAACAACTCAGGTCATACGTTCTCAATCAAGAACTTCCGAGGAGGAACAGTGCTGCTCCACATCGACTCCAGCCTGCGCACCGAGGGCTCGGTCTCCCGCGAGGTGACGGCCGCTTTCGCCACGGCGTGGCGGGAGGCGCACCCGGACGCCGGCTACCGGTACCGCGACCTGTCCGCCGACCCGCTGCCCCACGTGGACGGCGAGGTCCTGGCCGCCCGGGAGGGCGCGGACCGGCACGAGCTGGAACAGCGGCTCAAGGCCGAGCTGGAAGAGGCGGACACGATTGTGATCGGCGCCCCCATGTACAACTTCTCCGTGCCGTCGAGCCTGAAGGCCTGGCTGGACTGGATCCTCGTGCCGGAGCTGTTCGTGGACCAGGAGACCGGCGTTGGTGCACTCACCGAGAAGCGTGTTGTCGTGGTGACGGCCAGGGGCGGCTCCTACGCGCCCGGCACCCCGCGCCACGGCTTCGACTTCCAGGAGCCCTACCTGCGCGCCGTCTTCGCCATGCTCGGCCTCGACCGCGATCTGGAGTTCGTGCACGCGGAACTGACCCACGCGCACGTGACCCCGCGGCTGGCGCAGTTCCGCGACCAGGCCGACGCGTCCCGCCAGGACGCCCACCGGGTGGTCCGGAAACTCGCCGCGGTGTGACCGAACAGGATCGATCACTCCCCGTAGACCCGCTGATCACCTGTTAGGGAAGCGGGTGAAGCGCTGTCACACTTGTCGGCGAAGTCCGGGAGGTGTGATGTCCGAGCCGATCACCGCCGCCGTGGTTCGTGCGGCGGAACTCACGGCTCGTGGGTTTCCCCGCCAGGCGATCGACCTGCTGCGGCCCGCGCTGGCGGCCAACCCCCTGAACGCGGAGGCCTGGTGCCGCTTGGCGGCGGCGCACCTCGACGTCGGCGAGCCCGATCCGGCGCTCGACGCCGCCAAGCGGGCGCTGGTGTTGGACGGGGACCACGCGTGGGCCCAGCGCTTGGCCGCGCTCGCGCTCAGCGAGCTGGGTCGGCACACCGAAGCGGTGGTCGCGGCACGGGAGTGCGTGCGGCGCAAGCCCGGCGACTGGCGGTGCCGGGTGGTGCTGGCCGAGGTGCTGGCCGCCACGCCCGAGACCCGGCGGGAGGCGGTCGACGCGGCGAAGGAGGCCGCCCGGCTGGCTCCCGCCGAGGCTCGGGCGTTCCAGGTGCTCGGGGACGCGGCGTTGCGCATCAGGGACTGGGGCACCGCCGAGTGGGCCTACCGGAGGGCGCTCCGGCTGGACCCGGCGGACGAGGACGTCCGCGCCAACCTGGCCACCGTCCAGCGGAAACGGGGCGGCGCGGCGCCCGCGCCGCCGTCGGCGGACGCGTTGACCGTCGCCCACGCCCTGGCCTGGGCGGCGCTGTCCCGGCTGGCCGCGCTGCTCGTCGGGGGCGGGCTGCTCCTGCTGCTCGCCGGGATGCCCACGCCGACCGCGCTGCTGGGCTGGTTCTCCGGGCTGCTGGTGGCGGCCGTCGCGGCCGTCCTGCTCCAACTGCTCGTGCGTGCCCGGCGCGGCGTGCGGAAAGCGCTGTTCGCGCTGCCCCGCCACCGGCCGAAAGTGGCCGCCGCCACCACGATGTTCGGGCTGTCCACGGTCGTCGTCGCAAGCTGGACGGTCGCGCTGTTCCTCGGCGCCACGACGATGCAGCCGCTGGTGATCGCCTGGCTGTGCGCGGTCCTCGGCGGAGCCGTCGTCGTGCTCGGCGGCGGACGCTGACCGGTCCGGCCGCTAACCTGGTCCGTGGAGAGGAGGGCCACGTGACGCGACTGCTGATGATCCTGGCGTTGATCGCCGGGTTCGTCGTCGCCGGCCCCGCCACCTCCGACCCGGTCGACCTCGCCGCCGTCTCGGCCGCCGTCGACGCGGCCCACCTGCCGCCCGGCGCGGCGAGCCGGGTCACCGGCCACCCCGTCCAGCACCAAGGGCACCTCGGGCAGCCGCTGGACGGCGTGCAACCGCCCGTCCACGTCCCGCCCGCGCCCGTGCCGCGCGCCGACGTGGTCGACCCGACCCACCGCACCCCCGAGCGGACCAGCCAGGCCCCGCTCGGCGAACGCGCCCCACCGCAGACCTCCGGCAGCCGAACCCGCTAGTCCACCCCGACCCCGGAGGTCACCCCGTCATGCCGCGCCCAGCCGCGCGGCGAGAACTCCTCGTCCGAGGGCTGCTGTCCCTCGGCGTGCTCGCCGCGTCCGCGTTCCTCCTGCTCACCAGCCAGCCGCGCCTCGGTCTCGACCTGCGCGGCGGCACCCAGATCGTGCTCGAAACCCCGTCCGAGGCCACCTCCGACAACACCGACCGCGCCATGGAGGTGCTGCGCCGCCGCGTGGACGAACTCGGCGTGGCCGAACCCGTCCTGGCGCGCTCCGGCGACCACCGCATCGTGGTGGAGCTGCCCGGCGTGCAGGACCCGGCCGAAGCCATCGACGTGCTCGGCCGCACCGCCCAGCTCGCCGTGCAACCGGTCACCGGACCGGGTGACATGCCGACCACCGAAGGGGACTCGGTGGCGTTGGGACCGGTCGCGCTGACCGGTGAGGGCATCAAGGGGGCGCAGGCCTCGCCCAACCAGACCGGCGCGGGCTGGCAGGTCACCGTCGACTTCCAGGGCGACGCGCCGGCCACCTGGCAGCGGGTGACCGGCCAGGCGGCGTGCTTCGCGCCGGGCGACCCGCAGCGGCGGGTGGCGTTCGTGCTGGACGGCAGGATCGTGTCCGCGCCGCAGGTCGACCCGTCCGTGCCGTGCCGGACCGGGATGATCGGCTCCAGCACGCAGATCACCGGCAAGTTCGCCAAGGCCGAAGCCGAGGAGCTGGCGCTGGTGATCCGGTCCGGCGCGCTGCCGGTGCCGGTCGAGGTCGTGGAGCAGCGGACGGTCGGGCCGACGCTCGGCGCGGAGGCCATCGAGGCGAGCAGCCGGGCCGCGATCATCGGCATCGCGCTGACCGGCCTGTTCCTGATCTTCGTCTACCGGCTCGCCGGGCTCGTCGCCGTGCTTGCGCTGGCCGGGTACGCGGCGCTGGCGTACGCGGCGCTGCTGGCGATCGGCGCGACGCTGACGCTGCCGGGACTCGCCGGGTTCGTGCTGGCCATCGGGATGGCGGTGGACGCCAACGTGCTGGTCTTCGAGCGGTCACGGGAGGAGTACGCGCGCCGCAAACGCTTGCCGCGAGCGGTGGACCAAGGGTTCAAGGGCGCGTTCAGCGCGGTCGCCGACTCGAACGTGACCACGCTGCTCGCCGCGGGCCTGCTGTTCTGGCTGGCCACGGGACCGGTGAAGGGGTTCGGCGTCACGCTGTCCATCGGCGTGCTGGCGTCGCTGTTCAGCGCGCTGGTGCTGAGCCGGGTGCTGTTGCAACTGGCCATGCCGCTGCTGGAACGCCGTCCGAAGTGGAGCGGCCTGCACGACCTGGGACGGGTGCGGACGTGGCTGACCAGCCGCGGCTTCCGGCTGTTCCGGCGGCCTCGGAGGTGGCTGCTCACCGCCGGGATCGTGCTGCTGGTGGCGTTGTCCGGGCTGTTCGTGCGCGGCCTGGAGCTGGGCGTCGAGTTCACCGGCGGCCGGATGATCGACTACACGGCGTCCACTGTGGACGCGGCACGCGTGCGCGCCGAGCTGGCCGCGGCGGGCTTCGGCGACGCCGTGGTGGCGACTTCGGGCGACAGCGGGATCTCCGTGCGCACCGGCCCGATCGACGAGGCGGCCTCGGCCCGCGTCGGCGCGGCGGTGGACCGGGCGACCGGCGGCGCGGAGCAGGTGAGCAACGAGCTGATCGGCCCCAGCCTCGGCTCCGAGTTGCGGCGCAACGCGCTGATCGCGCTGGCCGTCGCGGTGGCCGCGCAGTTGGCGTACCTGGCGGTGCGGTTCGACTGGCGGCTCGGCCTCGCGACGGTGACCGCGCTGGTCGCCGACGTCGTGGTGCTGGTCGGCGCGTTCGCGTGGCTGGGCAAGACCGCCGACGGGGTGTTCCTGGCGGCGCTGCTGACCGTCATCGGCTACTCGGTCAACGACTCGGTGGTGGTGTTCGACCGGGTGCGGGAACTGCGCCGGGCGCGGCGCGGGGAACCGTTCGCCGGGGTGGTCGGCTCGGCCGTGCTGCAAACCGTGCCACGAACGGTGAACACCGGTATCGGTGTGCTGTTCGTGCTGGCAGCCCTGCTGGTGCTGGGTGACGGGTCGCTCGCCGACTTCGCCACCGCGCTGCTGATCGGCGTCGTCGCCGGTACCGTTTCGACCGTCCTGACCGCGGCACCGGTGGCGATCGCGTTGGAGGGTCGACGATGAGCACGGGACACGCGCTGCTCGCGGTCGGAGGGGCGTTCCTGGCGGCCGGCATCATCGGCCGCGCGGGTGTCCGGATAGGACTGCCGACCATCCCGCTGTTCATGGTGGCGGGCATCCTGTTCGGACCGAACACGCCCGGTCTGTCGCTGGTGGACGACCCGGGCGAGATGGGCGTGCTGGCCGGGCTCGGCCTGGTGTTCCTGCTGTTCTACCTGGGCCTGGAGTTCTCGGTGGACGACCTGGTGGCGGGCGGGCGCAAACTCGCGCTGGCCGGCGCCGGGTACCTGCTGCTGAACATCGGCGGCGGGCTGGCGTTCGGGTTCCTCCTCGGCTGGGGCAGCCGCGAGGCGCTGGTGATCGCGGGCGCGATCGGCATCTCGTCGTCCGCGATCGTGACGAAACTGCTGGTCGAGGCGTCCCGGCTGCGCAATCCCGAGTCACGGCTGATCATGGGCATCATCGTGATCGAGGACGTGTTCCTCGCCCTGTACCTGGCCGTGTTGCAGCCCGTGCTGGGCGGCACGTCCGGGATGCGGGCGCTGCTCGACTTCGGGAAGGCGTTCCTGTTCCTGCTGGTCCTCGCGGCCGTCGCGCGCTGGGGCGGCCGGGTGGTCACCAGGCTGTTCGCGTCGGCCGACGACGAGCTGCTGGTGGTGTGCTTCGTCGGCGCCGCGGTGACCGGCGCGGCCATCGCCGAGGAGCTGGGCGTGTCCGACGCGATCGGCGCGTTCATGATCGGCGCGGTGATCGGCGGCTCCGAGGTGGCGCCTCGCGTGCACAAGCTGGTGCTGCCGCTGCGGGACGCGTTCGGGGCGTTGTTCTTCTTCATCTTCGGGCTGAGCATCGACCCCAATGCCGTCGGCGGGGTGGTGCTGCCCGTGCTGGCGGCGGTGGTGTTGACCATCGTGCTGAACCTGGGCGCGGGGCTGTTCGCGGCGAAGCTGCACTCGTTCGACCGGCAGCAGGCCGTGGACATCGGGCTGACGGTGCTGACGCGCGGTGAGTTCTCGCTGGTGTTGGCGGCGATGGCGGTGACGGCGGGGCTGGACTCGCGGGTCGCGCCGTTCGTCGCCGGGTACGTGCTGCTGCTGGCCGTGATCGGGCCGTTGGCGGTGCTGCGGTCGGCGAAGCTGACGTGGCTGCTGCCGAAGCGGCTGTTCGCCTGACGTCGGAGGGCGATCTTGCGGTCGGCGGCGGGCAGGTCGAGCATGATCGGCGGAGCTGACGGCCGCTGCGGACGGTAAGGACGACGGATGACGGGGTTCGCCGGGTACCAGAACGAGATCTTCTGAGTGCTGTTCTAGCTGACCAGTCCTCTTCGGACTCGGCAAGCTGCTGACCAGCGCAGACTCTCTCGTTACTTCTCGGTGGTTCTCGTGACCGCCCGACGTTGTACGGCCTGGTGACGGCCTGAAAATTGATCACCACTCGGGCGCTGCCCTTGATGCGAACGACGCGTCAGGGACAGCGCCCGCCGTGCATTCCTGGGCCTGGCGCTCATCGCCAGTGACCTTCTCGATGGCAAGACGGCGCAGCCGTCGCGGCAGCCGATCGCCGTGCCCAGCCCGACCAGGCCGCGTGACCACGCGATCGTCCCGACCGGTGTCGCTCCCGAGCTGCTTGTGGTTGCGGCCTCCGTGGTGGCGCGCCGCTCCCCGGCCACATGCACCGACTCCGCGCACGGCAGACGGGCGGAGCGGAGCGGGAGCCCGGCGTGCCGTGATGCGGGGAGTTGGTGCCAACGTGCGCCGGACCTGCCGCGCGCTGTCGCAGTCGGCGCGCCTTGATCCTATAGAGCCAAGTTCGGCAGCGATACACGAATACGTCTCGCTTCCGGGGATGCGGGTGTTTTGTAACGATGTCGACATACGCTGCTTACGCAGAGCGAGTAAATCGTATAGTATGGTCGAATGCGTGACGTGTTTCATGGTTACTTTCCGCCCACTGATGATGAGTATAAAGAACTCCTGAAATCGGCAATTATCGTGCTCGATACAAACGCTCTCCTTAATCTATATCGCTATACTCAGAAGTCGAGGGAGGAGTTGCTTTCTGCGCTGACCTCTTTGTCTGACAGAATGTGGATGCCTCACCATGTTGGGGTTGAGTTTCATCGACGAAGGATCGACCTAATTAGAGCGCAGTTGAGATTTGGCGAAGATATTTCAAGTGCGTTCAATGAGATCGCGAAGACGGTTGACAGTCAGCTCGGTAAGCATGCGAAGAACGCCTTCATCGACACTAAAAGTATGGTTTCTGAGGTTAAAGCAAGCATCGCTGCCGTGGCGGAGCGCGTTCAAAAGTTGGTCCAGTCCCGTATAGGCGAGTACGGAGTACAGGTAAACTCGGATCCGCTTCTAGATCGAATTGCATCGTTGTATGCGGGGAAAGTTGGAGTCGAACTCACTCCTGAGGAGTGGGCAGAAATTAGACTCGAAGGCGAAGATCGCTATAGTCGCGAAGTGCCTCCTGGGTATCTTGACAGGAATAAGAGTGGTGATCAGCGGTACGGGGACCTAGTGATATGGAGGCAGTTGCTCAAGGAGGCGAAGAATTCGGGTTCTAACGTGATTTTTGTGACTGATGACATTAAGGATGATTGGTGGTGGAAGGCTGATGGGAAAATCATAGGACCTCGGCCGGAGCTACGGTCAGAATTCAGACAGTATACCGATAGAAACTTCTATGCTTACCGTGCCGAGCATTTTGTGGAGATCTTGAAGGAAAATCAATCGCTGGGTGTTTCTGCAGAAGCGGTTCGTGAGGTGCGTGAGACGAGTCGCCGCATGGAAGACGCGGAGCGGATCCAAGTAGCGATTCAGGTTCTCGAAGAGGAGATATACGAGACTGAAGAGGAAATGATCAAAGCTCGAGCCAGTGAAGCCGCGGCAAGAGCGCGAATGACAGCGCTGAACGATGCTCTGGCAAATGGCCCGCAAGTCTCACTCGAAAATAACCTCCAAGAGCTTAGGGTAATTGAGCACGATATTGCAAGATTGACCAATCTGCTCGATGCGATTCTGAGGCAGAATAAAGGCGTGGAAGGCCCTCATCACGACACATTCGATCGTGTCAAAACTGGGCAAAAGGTGATCGAGACCCGTGGTGCTCTCGAACAGCTCATCATGCGTAGGGATGAACTGATGCAGGGTATTGGTCGTCTACGTACGGATGAACAGAGTGACGTGCGGCAACGTGCACTGGTTGAGAAACAGGCGGTAACTGCTTCTGCTGCGGCAGAGCGGGCAGTTGAGCGGTACCTCAGACTCAAGCATAAGTTGGATGACCTGAGGGGTCGAGATGTTACAGATCATGTCGATGGGTGACCGCTTACTGGCCGGTCATGGTCACATATTGGTAATGTGACGTGTGATTCAACTTCTCGAAATCAGATCGAGAAGTTCGTCTGCTATGCCTTTTGTGCTTGCAATGGTATTTTGCGAGCTTGACGAATGGCTGCTATTGGTAGTATCGAACACCTTCGCGCCAGATTCGCGCGCGATGAGAACTCCGGCCAAGGTGTCCCACGGATTGTTGGACAAGATTATCGCTGCGTCCGTTCGACCATCGGCTAGCCACACTAGATCGTGGGCGGCTGAGCCGAACATGCGCACTCGTTCGACTTGTTCGGCGAGCGAGGCCGTTAGGGAGATTCTTCGTCTGTTTTTGATCTTCGCATCAATCCCTGTGGCGTAATCTCCTATGGATACAATGGCCTTGGAAAGCTTCTTGGTCTCGCTGACATTTATACGGTTGCCGTTAAGAAATGCGCCCGTTCCGTGCGCGGCCCAGTAGTGCATATCCATGTGCGGCAAGCTAACGGCCGCAACAACGGCCTTGTTATGGTGTACTAGTGCGATTTGTGTCGCACATAGTGGTATTCCATGCACAAAATTGGCCGTTCCGTCGATGGGGTCGAGGATCCAGACATATTTGTTGTTAACATTATCGGTATTTGCGCCCTCTTCTTCGCCGAGGAACCCAATTTCCGGTGTTTTCTTTTTCAAGAAACTGCGGACCTCATGCTCAATCCGTACATCTACATCAGTGTAGGTGTCGCGGTCAGATTTTTCAGAGATTTTCTGAGGGCGAGTACTCTTGATAAGGTCGTTACCAATGCTAACGGCCTGTCGTGCAACCTTAGTCAGCTCGTCGAGCGGTCGCTTCACGCGGTCTCCTTTGCGCGATCCCACATGGAGTCGAACACCTGGGAGAAGGTGGCGAACAGACCCGGTACGGCGTCGTCCTTCTCGATCACGAGCGTAGGGGATTCGACGCCTCGTGCGTCGGGCAAGTAGGGCTGGACCACGCATTTCGCTCGGTCCGTGATGAGGATGTTATAGCGGAGTGGTTCGTCGTAGACGCGTATGTAGAGTTGGCCGAGCGCGTCGGGTGAGACCTTGGCTCCGACTCGGCGTAGGGCTTCGATGTTGAGGCGGGTGAGCATGGAGAGGTGGCCTTCGGGTAGACCCTCTTCGTGTTCACGGGCGGTGATGTTGTGGCCGTTGGGGTCGAGGAACAGGGCCTTGATGACGGTGCCGGTCTCGATGGAGTCGAGTAGGGCTTTGTCGGAGTACTGCTGGCAGAGGACGTTGAGGGACAGGCCTGCGATGTGGATCTCCTGTGCGCCTTCGAAGAGGTCGCGTGGGGTGACGTTGTGCAGGAACTCGGAGCGGCTGGCGTAGACGGCAGTGACGTCGGCCAGGCGGGTCTGTTGGGGCATCTGGACCGGGCGGGGTACCGGGTGGGGAGTGGCTGTGGGGCGTTGGGGTGGGGTGATGAGGCTGTCGGTGTCGCCCTCGTGTGGGGTGAGGAGTTGTTCGGCGGTCCAGCCGGGGAACATCTTTTCGAGGATGCGGCAGTGGTCGGCGTAGGGCAGGCCGAGTAGGTCGCCGGAGAGCCAGCGGTAGAACTGAGCCTTGCTCGGGTACTTGCCGATGAGGTCGGTGTCGAGCTGCTTGGCGATGCGGTCGTACTCCTTGCAGAAGGTGCGGTAGCCCTGCATGTGGCGTTGCCGGAGTAGGACTCTCAAGAGAGTGGACTCTGTGGCCATGTGGTCTCCCCCACGTGGTTCGTTCAGTCGAGGCTAGCACCGAGATGAGACCAAGACGAGACAACTTGAGTACGACACGCGGTAGGCGCGCGGCAGGTGAGATTGTGGCGGACCTGGGACGGGACCATTGGCCACCGAATCTGGATGGGCAAGCCGCAGAAGAGCGGCCCCAGTCAGAGGAGTGACACCGATGGCGATCAGTAGGGGTTACCGGTTCCCCGTCTCGTTCGATGACGCCTTCCCGCAGGGCCTGGTGATGGTCGGGGAGGTCATGCCGGACGTCGAGTACCAGACGCGGGAGGAGAGGGCGGCGGGTCGGCCGGTGCGTCAGCGGGTGGACGAGGCGACCGGGTAAGCGGCAGTGGAAGGTCACGGTCACCGACCCGCACGAGCTCAACGCCAAGCGCAAGAGCTTCGAGATCACGTTGCTGGCCGACGTTCAGCCGGTGCCGACCACCGGTGAGGTGTTGCCGGGGATGCGGCCGGTCGAGTTGGACGGGCTGACGGCTGAGCCGCGCATCGCGGGCAACGGTGAGTTCAAGTACCAGTCGTTCCTGTTCCGGGCGACCGGGTTCCGGGCGGTGAGGAGGTCTGCTGGGTCGGCCCCGGGCGGCGGCAAGTCGAACGCTGGCAGCGCTGACGCCAAGGCCGCGTGAGTCGTGGCCGATCTTCAGCAACTGGTCGTGCAGTGGCAGGCGGCGTACCGGACCTAGGGACTTCACCTCGGATGTTGGACACGGGGTTATGCGGCGTGGGTCAGCGTAGCCGATGTCGAAGTGAGGCTGTTCTCGTAGTCGATCGGGGACTCCTGGCCGACGTGTGGATGGCGTCGTCGGGTGTTGTAGCGGTGCGCCCAACCGAACACCGCCAGTCGTGCTTCCCTTTCACTGCCCCAACTCCGGGTGCCTTGGAGGGTTTCGCGTTTGAGGGAGGCGTTGAGACTCTCGGCGGCGGCGTTGTCCGCGGAGCTGCCGACCGCGCCCATGGACCGGGTCACTCCGGCGGCGTGGCAGGCGTCGGCGAAGGCCCGGGCACCGTATTGGGCCCCGTGGTCGCTGTGGAAGATGGCCCCGGCCAGGCTGCCCCGTGTCCGCTCGGCCGCGTGCAGGGCGTCGACGACCAGGTCGACGCGCATGTGACCGGCGACGGCCCAGCCGACCAGGCGGCGCGAGCACAGGTCCATCACCGTGGCCAGGTAGAGGAACGTGCCGTCGGCGATCGGCAGATACGTTATGTCGCCGACGTAGCGAGTGTTCGGCGTGTCGGCGGTGAAGTCGCGGCCGAGCAGGTCGGGGGCTTTGGCCGCGGCGGGGTCGGCGAGGGTTGTGCGGTGCCGGCGGCGCAGCCGCAGCCCTTCCAGGCCGATCCCGCGCATGACCCGGGCGACCCGCTTGTGGTTGACCTGGTGTCCGGTGTCGTGCAGTTCGGCGGTGATCCGCGGGACGCCGTAGGTGCCGGCCGACTCGCGGTGGATCACCCGGATGCGGGCGGCCAGGCGGGCGTCGTCCGCGGCGCGGGCCGCACGATCGGGCGCGGTGGCCTTCCAGTGGTGGTAGCTGGACCGGGCAAGGCCGATGACCTGGCACAACCGCTTCACGCCGTACTGGCGTTGATGGTCGGAGACGAACCCGAAGCGGTTCACCAGCGCGTCTCCCCCGCGAAATACCTGGCCGCCTTGCGCAGGATGTCGCGTTCCTCTTCCAGTTCGCGGATCCGCCTGCGCAGCGCGGCGTTCTCGTCCTCCGGTGAACCCGACGGCGGCGCGGGGGCGGCGGCCGGCGATCCGGTGCGTTGTGCGACGTCGAGACGGATCCAGTTGCGCAGTGTCTCGTGGTTGACCCCGAGGTCCTGGGCCACCGACTTGATCGTCACGCCGGGGCGGGACCGGTAGAGCGCGACCGCCTCGGCCCGGAACTCCGGCGGGTAGTGCTTCATCACCATCTGAACGGGACTCCTGTCCACCCGGATCTGGGGTTGACCCGTTTTGACGGACAGGGTCGATGAGTGTGGTCAGGCTACTTGCTCCACCGGGTGGTGTCGGGTGGCTTCGTAGGCGGCGGGGCTGAGGTAGCCGAGGCTGGAGTGCAGGCGGCGGGTGTTGTACCAGCCCTCGATGTATTCGAAGATCGCTTTGTGTGCCCTGGTCCTGGTGGGCCAGGGCTGCCGGTCGAGCAGTTCGGTTTTGATGGTGGCGAAGAACGACTCGGCGACGGCGTTGTCCCAGCATTGGCCCTTGCGGCCGACCGACAATCGGGCGCCCAGGTCGTCGGCGAGGGTGGCGAGCTGGGCGGATGTGTATTGACAGCCGCGGTCGGCGTGGAAGATCACGCCGGGCTCGGGGCGTCGTTGGCGCATGGCGTTGTCCAGGGCTCGGGCGACGAGGTCGGTGCGCAGGTGGTCGGCGGTGGCCCAGCCGACCACGCGGCGTGAGGCGATGTCGATGACGGTGGCCAGGTAGAGCCGGCCTTCCCAGGTGTGGATGTAGGTGATGTCGCCGCACCATCGTGTGTCGATATCCGTTGCGGCACAGGAGAAGTCGCGGCGGATCAGGTCCGTTGGAACCGTCGCGGCGGGATCGGGGACGGTGGTGGTGCGCCACCGCTTCGGTGCGCGTCCCGCACGTCCCTCCTGCCGTAGGAGCCGGGCGACGCGTTTGCGGGAATGCCGATGGCCCCGGGCTCGCAGCTCGGCGTGCACCCAGGGTG
This sequence comes from Actinosynnema sp. CS-041913, assembly GCF_050942485.1. NCBI lineage: Bacteria > Bacillati > Actinomycetota > Actinomycetes > Pseudonocardiales > Pseudonocardiaceae > Actinosynnema > Actinosynnema sp. CS-041913. The sequence continues at coordinate 1,402,518 of NZ_CP192037.1, forward strand.
CGCCGTAGGTGCCCTTGGATTCGTCGTGGATCGCGACGACCCGCGCGGCCAGGTCGGCGTCCTGTCGTGCGTGGTCGGTGGGCGTGGCGGTGCGGCGGGCGTAGTAGGCGGACCGGGAGACCTTCAGCAGCGTGCACGCCCGATGGACGTTGCCGCCGCCCGCTTGCTCCGCCTCGATGAACGGGTAGACGTTCACCGGATCTCCTTGGCGAAGAAAGCCGTGGCGCGCTTGAGGATCTCCACGTCCTCGGTCAGACGGCGGTTTTCCCGGCGCAGCCGGGCGAGTTCCTCGCGTTCGTCGGTGGTCAGCCCGTCGGCGCGGGTGCCGGAGTCACGTTCGGCCTGCACGACCCACTGCCGCACCGCGGTCTCGGTCAGGTCGAAGTCCTTCGCGACCTGACCCACCGACCGGTCACCCCGCGAGCACAGCTCCACGATCTCGGCCTTGAACTCCGGGGTGAACGACCGCCGAGGCCGCCGCTTCTTCCTGCCCATGGACTCCATGATGGGACATCCCTCCGGGGACACGCGTCCCCTGATCTTGAATGTCCGTCAAAACGGGTCAAGCCCAATCGTCAGGATCCAAGTGTGTCTGGTGTCCAACATCCAGGGTCAAGTCCCAACCGGACTTCACCCCGGATCCTCAGCAAGGACCAGACGGACCTGCTGACGTTCCGGGCGGGTCTGGTGAAGGCGTACCGGGACCCGGTCGAGGCGAACGAAGCGGGGCACGCCGACGAGATGCGGGAGGAGATCCACTCGGTTGACGCGGAACTTCGGCAACTCGGCGTGCGGGGCCGCTTCCCCTCGCCCGACGTACCCACCGGGCGGCCGGTGAAACGGTCCACCAAGCGGCGGCAGGACGCGCCGAACCTGCCTCGGCGGCGGGTCGAGAAGCGGACTGTGGGGCGGGAGTACGCGGGCGGGTTCCGGCCGTCGATGTTCGTCACGCTCACCCTGGACACCTACGGGCGGGTGCGCGACGACGGCACGCCGGTCGATCCGGACGGCTACGACTACCGGAGGGCGGCTCGGGACGCGGTGCACTTCGCCTCCCTGGTGGACCGCTGGTGGCAGAACCTGCGGCGGGTCGTCGGCTGGGACGTGCAGTACTTCGCCACCGTCGAACCACAGCGACGAGCGGCGCCGCATCTGCACGCGGCGGTCCGCGGTTCGATCCCGCACGAGACCATCCGGCTCGTCACGGCGGCCACCTACCACCAGGTGTGGTGGCCCAACCACGACGAACGCGTCTACTCCGGCGACCACCTGCCCGTGTGGGACGCGAGGGCGGAAGTGTTCGTCGATCCGGACACGCGGGGGCCGCTGACGTCATGGGCGGACGCGGTCGAGGCGGTGGAGGAGCCTGCGCACGTGGTGACCTTCGGCCGTCAGGTGCACTCGAAGGGCATCCTGGGCGGCTCGGAGGAGGCCGGACGCCACATCGGCTACCTGACCAAGTACCTCACCAAGTCCATCGGTGAAGTGGTCGAGCAGAACACCGACCGGCAACGGCGGCACGCTGACCGCCTGGCGGACGAGCTGGCCGTGACACCGTGCTCGGACCGTTGCTCGGTGTGGCTGCTCTACGGCGTCCAGCCACGCGGGGCGGGCTCGCGCACCACTCCGGGGCACTGCAGAGGAAGGGCTCATAGGCGAACGACCCTGGGCCTGCCCGGTCGGCGGGTGCTGGTGTCGCGGAAGTGGTCGGGCAAGACGCTGGCGGACCACCGGGCGGACCGGAAGCAGTTCGTCATCGAGGCCTTGGCGGCGGTCGGGATCGAGAAGCCGGAGCCGGACACGTCCCTGCTCGTCTGGCACAAGGTCCGGCCCGGCGACCCCAACGTGCCACCACGAGCGCACCTGTTCATGCACGCCATCGCGGAACGAACGCGCTGGAAGGCCGAATACGACCGGGCGATGCTCGCAGCCGCCGGCCCTCCAGAAGTTTCGGCAACTCCGCAAGCAGCCTGACAACCGTGGGGGGAAGTCATGACTGAGATCGAACCTCTGTGGGGTGTGGAAGAGGTTTCGGCGTTCCTGGGCGTCCCGATAAAGACGCTCTACCAGTGGAAGTGGCAGCGCATCGGACCGCCTGTGAAGAAGGTGGGGAAGTATCTCCGTTACGTGCCGGCCAAGGTGCGGGCCTGGGCTGACCAGGCCGACGAGAACGCCGCCTGATTTTTCGGCAATTCGATAGACGGGAGAAGACTGTCATGGGGCACATCCAAGATCGCTGGTGGTGGCCGAAGCTGGACGAGGCAGGCACGCCTGTGCTTGACGGCAGAGGCAAGCCAACGCGGGAGAAGACCGAACTGCACGGCATCGGGATGCGGTACAAGGTCCGTTATAATCGATCCCTCCGGGCAAGAACGCAGCAAGAGCTTCCCGGACAAGCAGCGCGGCGCGGCTGACGCCTTCCTGCTGAAGGTTGAGAACGAGAAGCGCACCGGTACGTACCTCGACCCGGAAGCGGGCAAGGTGTCGTTCCGGACCTACGCGGACGCCTGGCTGATAGATCAGGCGTTTGACGGCAGTACGCGAAACGCGGTCGAGCGGCGGTTGCGCAAGCTCGTCTACCCGTACCTCGGTGACCGGGAGATTGGCTCGATTCTTCCGACGCACATTCGTAGCTGGCTGCGAGCTTTGCAGCAGAAGAAGCTCGCCGGTGGAACGCGGGCGGTCACGTTCGTCCATGTTTCGGCAATCTTCAACGCCGCGATAGACGACAACAAGATCGGCGAGAACCCGTGCAAGGCCAAGAGCGTGACTCGGCCTCAACCTGACAAGCGCAAGATCGTTCCGTGGTCGCCGGGCAAGCTGGCGGCTGTCCGGCTTGCGTTGACGGCCAAGTACAAGATCGTCGTCCCCTCGGTGCCGGCTGCGGTCTGCGCCAGGGGGAAGTTTTCGGGCTCTCGATGGATGACGTGGACCGTGACGAGAAGGTCTTGCACGTTGTTCGGCAAGTTCGGGTCGTGGACGGCGTACAGGTGTTCGCGCCTCCCAAAGGAGGCAAGGAAAGGGACGTGCCGCTGCCGGACAGTGTCCTGCGGGACCTTGACGCCTACGTGGAGGAGTTCCCGCCGGTCGAGGTGACCTTGCCGTGGAAGGAGGCGGACGGGGAGCCGGAGACGGTCTCGCTGATCTTGGTGAACAAGGACGGCAACCCGATTCGGCGGGACGGGTTCAACCAGTACGTGTGGACGCCGGCGCTCGAACGGGCCGAGGTCACGCGAGTGCTGCGGCAGGACGGGATGCACGCGCTGCGGCACTTCTATGCCTCGGTGCTCCTGGACGCGGGGGAGTCGATCAAGGCGCTCGCTGAGTGGTTGGGGCACTCCGATCCGGCCTTCACCATGCGCGTCTACACGCACCTGTTGCCGCACCTGTTGCCCTCCAGCAGTGACCGAACGAGGAAGGCGGTTGATCGTGTGCTTGCGGGCTCGCCCGAGGAGGCAGAGCATGATCCGCAGACCGACGACGTGGACGGTGCCGCTGACGGCCTGTAGACAGCCTGAGCGGGGGATGAGGGACGAAATGGCTGGTCAGTTCGCTGCCTACCAGAACGAGATCTACCTGCAAGGGCTGGCGGGCAACCGGCCGCCGTTCACCACCGATCCGGAAGCGCTCGAAGCGTCCGCCCGGGAACGGCTCGGGCCCGGACCGTTCTGGTACGTGGCGGGCGCGGCCGGCGCCGGGGCCACCGCGCGGGCCAACCGCGAGGCGTTCGACCGGTGGCGGATCGTGCCGCGGATGCTCACCGACGCCACCGACCGGCACCTCGGCGTGTCGGTGCTGGGCACGGAGATGCCCGCGCCGGTCCTGCTCGCGCCGCTCGGGGTGCAGTCGATCCTGCACCCCGAGGGCGAGTTGGCCACCGCGCGGGCCGCCGCCGAGCTGGGGGTGCCGTTCGTGCTGTCCACCGCCGCGTCGCACACCATCGAGGACGTCGCGGAGGCGTCCGGCGACGGGGCCCGGTGGTTCCAGCTCTACTGGCCGAACGACCCGGACGTGTGCGCGAGCATCCTCGACCGGGCGCGGACGGCCGGGTACCGGGTGCTCGTCGTCACGCTCGACACGTGGACGCTGGCGTGGCGCCCGCACGACCTCGACCAGTCCTACCTGCCGTTCCTGCGCGGGATCGGCACGGCCATCCCGTTCTCCGACCCGGCGTTCCGGGCGGGGTTGGCGTCCGCTCCGGAAGAGGACCTGCCGATGGCGATCCTGCGGTGGGTGCAGCTCTTCACCGGCACCGACAAGTCGTGGGACCGGTTGGCGTTCCTGCGCGAGCACTGGGACGGGCCGATCGTGCTCAAGGGCATCCAGCACGCCGACGACGCGCGCAAGGCCGTCGACGCCGGGGTGCAGGGCATCGTCGTGTCCAACCACGGCGGGCGGCAGGTGGACGGGGCCGTCGGGTCGCTGGACGTGCTGCCGGAGATCGCCGACGCGGTGGGGGAGCGGATCGAGGTGCTGTTCGACTCCGGCATCCGGACCGGCGCGGACATCGTGAAGGCGTTGGCGCTCGGCGCGAAGGCGGTGCTCGTCGGCCGCCCGTTCGCCTACGGGCTCGCCCACGGCGGGCAGGCCGGCGTGCGGCACGTGCTGCGCGGCCTGCTCGCCGACTTCGACCTGACGCTCGGCCTGTCCGGGCACCGCAGCCCGGCGGAACTCAGCCGCGAGGTGCTGCGTCCGCGCTGAGCCGGCGCAGGCGGTGCTGCACGGTGGCGAAGTCGGCGGGCTGCACGGTGATCCACGGGGTGCCGTCGCCGCCCTTCGACTTCGCCGACAGGTACCGGCCGGTGACCGTGTCGAAGTACGTCAGCGGCGCGGCGCACCGGTGCTTCCGGCCGGACCGGTCGCGGCGGGCGGCGAACAACTGCCCGCCGCCGGTGCGCTTCTCGGCCAGCAGCTTGCGGATGTTCTGCACCTCGGCGACGTGCCCCCCGGTGGGCCTGCTCGCCTGTAGGAACGACCGGTCGTCGTCCTCGTTGAACCGGGGCCGCTGCGGCTTGTCGTTCAGCGCGTCGGCGGGCAGCGACAGCACGCCACCCCGACCCGGCTTCGCCTCCGGCAGCGCCGACACCAGCGACTGCACCGCATCCTCCGCGCGCACCGGCTCCACCACGAAGTGCTTGTCCGGCCGCAACACCACGCGCACCGCGTCGTCACCGGACACGGCCACCAGCGCGGTGAGCGTGTCGCCGTCCCCGTGGTTGAAGAAGGCGTAGTACTCCGCGCCCGCCTCGGCGATCAGCCGCAACGACCGCCCGAGGTCGGCGTGCACCTGCCGGCCGCGCGCCAGGCCGAGCCGCTCCAACGCCACCCAACCACCCCGCGCGAGATCCGCCAGCCCGCTCACGTCGCCCTCGGCGAGGCGGTCCTCGTCGAAGTCGACCTGGGTCAGCAGCGCGTTGTGCAGCGTCGGCAGACCTTCGGCCTGCCAGGCGGTGTAGAGCGCGACGACCGGGATCGCCACCTTGGTGCGCAGCACAGTGCCCCCCTTGCTCCTCCTCGCCGGTGACCGGCGGGACTCCTACTCGCCGATGACCGGTGGGGCGACCATCGTGCCGTCGCCGAAGATGTCCTCGGTCTCCTGCAGGTACGACGCGGACTTGTGCTCCTTGTCCTCGTCCCCCTGCCCTTGACCGGCCCCGGCGCCCATCCCGCCGGCAGCCATGCCGCCCGCCCCACCACGACCGGCCGCACCGGCGCCGCCAGGCCCGAACCCGCCACTACCGCCAGGCCCGAAACCACGCTCACCGGGCGTCATCGCGCCCGAGGTGCCACCGGGCCCGAAGCCGCCGGCACCGGGGATACCGCCCATGCCACCGATACCGGGCATGCGACCGCCACCCATTCCGCCGCCGCCGCCACCGCCACCGCCACCGCCGCGTCCACCCGAGCCGCCGCCTCCGGGAACACCGGGACCGCCGCCACCGGGCACCCGCACGGGCGGCCGGTTGTTCGGGTTGTTGGGGTTGCGCGGGTGGTTGGGGTTGCGCGGATCGTTCGGGTTGCGCGGGTCGTAGGGCAGCCGCGGGTCGAACGGGGGGAACCTCGGGTCGTTGGGCAGACGGGGGTCGTTGGGCCGCGGCGGGTCGACGTTCAACGGAGGCGGCGTCGGCCGCTCGGGCACATCCGCATACGACTTCCGCGTGTTCCCGCCACTGTCGTCGCCCGGCGGCGGGATCGTCGGATCGGCCCACGACTTCTTGGTGTCGTTCTTGCCGGTCTCCTCCGTGCCGTTCTTGTCGGTGCCGTTCTCGTCGATGCCGCCCCACTCCTTGGGACGGGGAATCGGCGGCTCGCCGCCACCTTCCTCGATGCCCGCGCCGACCTCGTCGGGGGACTGGAAGGTCGGCATCGACGCGCCGGCGGCGTTCGCGGAGGTGCCGTAGCTGCTCAGCACCTGCATGTTCCTGGAGTTGACCTCTTGGCTCTTCTCGACCGCGTCGTCGTAGTCGGTGTCCCACGGCAACGCGTCGTTGTACCAGGGCTTGTCCGGGACGTCGACGGGCTTCTCGACCGAGTCCCGGGCGAGGCGGAACGACTCGCCGAGGTCGGACGTGCTCCGACTCGCCGACTGGGCGCTGGTGCCGGCCGCCTCGGACCAACTGGCCAACGGGGTCGTGGAGGACCGGGCCTGGTCACCGGCCGCGCCCTCCCAGGACGCGCCGGAGTCCTGCACCGCCTTGTTGATCAGGTAGGCGATGTCGGTGTGGTTCCGGTTGACCTGCTCCCAGTTCCGCTGGGTGGCGTCGGTGGTCTGCTCGGGGCCCTTGCCGTCCTTGAACCAGCCGTAGATCTTGTTGGCGCCGACGCCCATCTGGAGCAGCGCGAAGCCACCGAGGTCCATGTCCACGTTGCCGGGAGGAGTCATGACTACCCCTTCAGGTTCCCGATGACCGTGGCGGCGACCCGCTCGGTCGTGCCGCACGCTTTGCCGTCATTCAGTTTGGTGTCGTTCTTCGCGATGCTGCCCTGGATCAGGACGAAAGTCCGGTCGGAAGTGCGAATCGCGGTGTTGCAGTGCCGTTTGCCGTCCGTGCCGTCGAAGCTGGCTGCCCGGTATCCCTCGATCTTGGTTTCCTGGAAGACCGGGAACTTCGTGTCGCCGTCCTTGACGGCATCGTCGAACGTGTTGCCCTTGACGGCGAGAACGATCGTGAAGCTCGAGTTCTCCAGCACGTCTTTGCCCTGGTAGGTGCAGCTAGGGCCGTTGACCCCGTCCTCCCCGGCTTTGGCCTCGCGGAAGGTGCCGAGTGCCGTCTGCTGGGCCTGCGTGAGGATGGTGCAAGGCGCGCTGACGAATTTCTCGATGTCCAGGGTCGGCTCGTTGCTCGACGGTGAGCTGCTCTCCGTCGGCTTGGCGGACGAGGTGTCGGTGGCGGGCGCCGAAGTCGGATTGCCGCCCACCTCTTTCGAGGTGCACGCGGCAAGGGCAGCGGTGACCGCACCGACGACGAGAACGGTCCGGATAGTGCGGTTCAAGGAATTCAGTCCTTCGGCTTCAGTGCGTCGGCGGCGGCCGAATCGGTGCCCTTGTACTCGTCCAGCGCCTTCGTGATGTTCTCGATCGTGTTCTCCAGCGCCTCTTGCGCCTTCTGGTTGGCCCAGCTATAGCCGCCCTCTTCGCTGCCGGCCGTCTTGTGGATCGCGAGCGTCGCGAATCCGCTGTAGACGTCCTTGCCGGGCGAGCCGGTGAAAGTGATCTCCTCGGCGGTGTCCCGTGTCTCGATCAGCTTCTCCAGCGCCTGCTTCAGGCCGTCGATCAGCCGCTGCGCCTCGCCGGGATCGACGAAGAACTTGGTCTTCGTCGTCACGAACCCCGCGCCCGGCCCCTTCGCGACCGTGTCGGCCACGAAACCGAGCTTCGCACCCCCGCCACCAGCGTCGAACATCGCTCGCGCTCCCCTCACGCCAACTACGCGATCAATGATGACATAGCGGTCGGGTGGCGTCCGGGAGTTCGGTGGGGTTACTCCTGGCGGGGGATGGTGTCCGATTCGTTCAAGACCCCGGGTGGTGGGCGGGCCTAGGGTCGGCGGCATGATCGAAGCAGCCAGGTCTTTTCTGTGGCGCAACGCGCGTGTGTTGGAGCAGCGGCGGTTCGCGTGGCTGTTCGACGGCGGGGCGGCGGAGCCCGTGGTGGCGGCGGTGGCTGCCTATCGGAATGACGACGGTGGGTTCGGGCATGCTCTGGAGCCCGATGGGCGGGGGCCTTCCAGTCAGCCGTTGCACACCTTCACGGCGTTGAGCCTGTGTCATGAGGTGGGGGACGACCGGTTCGTCGGTGGGGCGGCGGGGTTTCTCGCTTCCGTTGCCAATCCGGACGGTGGGGTGCCGAACTGTCTTGCGACCGCGCGGGACCACCCCCGTGCGCCCTGGTGGCAGGTGTCCGGGGACAGCGATCTGCTGATGACGGCGTTGGTCGCGAGTGTGCTCCACCAGTTCGGCGCGGACCATCCGTGGCTGGGGAAGGCTACGGAGTTCTGCTGGGACCGGATCGGGATGCTGGACAAGTCGCACCCGTACGAGGTTGCCGCCTGTGTGGCGTTCCTCGACCACGTGCCCGACCGTGCGCGGGCCGAGGAGGAGGCCGCCCGGCTCGGCGAGTTGGTCCGGGAGCAGGGGCTGGTGGATCTCGGGGACGGTCAGGCTCCGGTCGGGTATGCGGCGGGGGAGACGCACAAGCCTCATCACTACGCGTCCGCGCCGGACAGCCTGGCTCGGCGGTGGTTCACCGACGAGGAGATCTCCCGTGACCTCGACCAGCTTGAGCAGGCGCAGCAGGACGACGGCGGGTGGACGTTCCCCTGGCCCGCGTGGACTCCGGTGACCACGTACGAGTGGCGGCCGATCGTCACGATCGTGGCGTTGCTGACGTTGCGCGCCTACGGCCGGATCAACTGACCGAGTGGGACGCCGGCCAGGTCCTTCACCTCGCGGGACAGGTGGGCCTGGTCGGCGTAGCCGGTGCGGTGGGCCACGTCGGCGAACGGCACGCCCGTCCACGCCAGTTTCATCGCACGGTCGAAGCGGAGCACGCGGTGCAGGACTTTCGGGCCGTAGCCGAACGCGTCGAGGCTTCGGCGGTGCAGTTGGCGGGTGCTCAGGCCCAGGTCGTCGGCGAGGGCGGCGACGGAGGACCCGGGCGTCGCCGCCGCGATCGCCGTGGTCAGCGGGTCGGGTGGGGTGGCGCGCAGGCGGTCGCGGGCGGCGGTGGCGAGTACGGCGCACGGGTCGTCCGCTGTGGCCAGGGCGTCCTCCAAGGCGGCGGAGGGGCCCCAGAGTTCGGCCAGCGGGACTCTCAGGTCGCGTAGGGCGTGGGCCGGGACGCCGAATGCCGACGGGCCGACGCCGGGGCCGAAGCGGACGCCGAACAAGGTGCCCGGACGCGTCGTGGTCATGTGGCCGGTGGTGTCGGGGCCGGCCACGAAGAGAGTGCCCGCGGAGGACCAGATGATGTCCGTGCAGCCGTCGGGCACCACCCGGCCGACGATGGGTGTCGACGACGTCCGCCGCCAGACGCAGTCCAGTCCGGCGGCCGGGTGTTCGACGTAGGTGTTCATGGTCGGGTCAGCGTCGCCACGGCGATGCCGGGGTCACGGCCCAGTCGGATCTCGACAGCGCCGCCAGGACGCCACACGCCACTGCCGCCGCACGTGTCGTAGCCGCCGGTGTGCCCGGTGAACTGCGCCAGCACCGCCCACATGCCGAGGCCCGCGGCGTGGCCCAGTTGCTCCGCGATGCGACTCTCGGAACCGTTGGTGTACAGGGCGCTCACCACGTAGACGTCCGCGCCACCCGCCGACACCTCGACCGCGTGGGACGGGGCGGCGGCGTCGGCGCAGACCGCCAGGCCCAGGGTCCAGCCGTCGACTTCCAGCAGCAGGTGGTGGTCGCCGGGCGTGTACCGCTCGGTCTCTGCTCCGTGCAGGTGGCGTTTCGCGTAGTGGCCGAGGGTTTCGCCGGTCGGTCCGATCACGACGGTGGCCACCTGAGGACCGTCCGGAGTGGACAGTGGTGCGCCTACCAGGGCGTAGGTGTCGTTGGACGCGCAGGCGGAGCGGATCGGGGCCCAGTGGTCGTCGTCTTCGGTGAACGCTCGGGTGGGGTCGAGGGTGTAGCCGGTCAGCGACAGTTCGGGGAAGACGCACACGTGCGCGCCTCGCGTGGCGGCCTCGGCGATCAGGCGGGCGTGCTCCGCGGCGTTGCCCGCCAGGTCGGGTACGGGCGTGGTCTGGATCGCGGCTACCTGCACGGAAGCCAGCCTAACCGGGTCGGGTGGGTGCGGCAGCGGGCCCGGTGGGCGGGGCTTGAGTGATGAGGCGCGGTGCGGTGGGCGAGGTGAGGTGAGGTGCGGTGCGGTGCGGTGGGGTGCGGTGGGCGAGGTGAGGTGCGGTGCGGTGCGGCGGGGTGCGGTGGAGAGGTGAGGCGCGCTGCGGTGCGGAGGGGCAGGGTGCGGTGGGTGACTTGGTGGAGTGGCGCGGGTTGGGGTTGTGGAGTGGCGGGCCTCGGATGGGGTGGGAGTTCCGGGCCCGCCACTGGTCACGGTGCGAACTTCAGCCAGTTCACGCTTGTGTAGGCGGCGGGTTGGCCGCTGGTGAAGGTGATGTAGACGTCGTGCGTGCCGGTGACGCCGGAGATGTTCGCGGGCACGGTTCGCCAGGTTTGCCAGCCGCCGGTGTTGGCGATGGCGAAGCTGCCGATCGGGGTCGCGGTCGGACTGTCCAGCCGGACTTCCACCAGGCCGCTGACGCCCCCTGCCGCGCCGGACGCCGCCCGTGCGATGAACTGCCGCGCGGTGCCGGAGCCGAAGCGCACGCCGGAGAAGCGCAGGGAGTCGCCGTTCTTCAGCCGGCCGATGTCCTGGCCGCCTTCGGACGCCGGTTCCAGGATGCCGCCGGACCTCGTCGTCGCGTCTTCGGCCTGGATCTCGCCGTACGCGTCCCAGCCGGAGCCGCCGGGCGGGGTGGTCGTCGTGGTGGTCGGCGGGTTGGTGCTGCCTGCCGTCGACACGGATACGTAGTCGACCACCAGTGAGTGGCCGGGCACGGTGGCGGCGGTCGGGGTTCGGCTGCCCGCCAGGGCGTCGGGGAAGGCTCCGCCGATGGCCAGGTTCAGCAGGAGGAAGTAGCCGGCGTGCGAGGTCATGTTCCGCCACGTGCCCGCGTCGAACTGGTTCTCGCTGACGGCGTGGAACTGCTGACCGTCCACGTACCAGCGCAGTTGCTTGGGGCTGACGCTTTCATCCCACTCGAAGCGGTACGTGTGGAACGCGGACTGGCAGGAGGCGCCGGGGCACGCGCGGCTGTTGCCGAGGCCGGACGTCTCGTTGCACGGCCCGCCGGGGTTGACGCCGCAGTGCAGCACGCCCCAGACGGAGTTGAGGCCGTTGACGTTCTCCATGACGTCGAACTCGCCGATGCCCGGCCAGTTCCAGTAGTTGCCGCGGTAGGAGGAGCCGAGCGCCCAGAACGCGGGCCAGTAGCCGAGTGCGGCGCTGCCGGTGACGTTCGGCATCTGGATGCGGCTCTCCATGGCCATCTTGCCGCCCGCCGGTGGCCGGAAGTCGGCGCGTCGGGTCTCGATGCGGGACGACGTCCAGTTGCCCGCGCCGTCGCGAAGCGCGGTGATGCGCAGGTTGCCCGCGCCGTCGAGTTTGATGTTGTCGGTGGAGTTCGTGTAGTTCTGGACCTCCCCGGTGCCCCAGTTGCCCGGTCCGCCCGGGTAGCCGTGGCCGAGGTCGATGATCCAGTCCGAGCCGGCGGGCAGGGTGTTCGCGGGGCCGGTGAAGTCGTCACTCCACTGGACCGTCCAGCCTTGTTGGGCGGGAGGCACCGTGGCGCCGGCCGAGATCGTGGCGAAGACCGCGGCGGGAACGGCGGTGAGCAGGGCGGCGAGCAGAGCGGCGGCGGTGGTCGGCATGCGCCGTCGTCGGCTGGGTTCCATGCGGCGGTGACCTCCTTGTCACTGGTTCGGCACGGCAACAAATTCGGACTGCACCATGAGAGCGCTCTCACGATGGAGACTCAATCAACCGATTGGCGTAATGCATGGTCGGTAGCCGCCGCGAGCGGGGTTCGGCGGATTCAGGCGGTCGCCCGGCCTCGGTGGATCGGCCGAAGTGTGGTTGCCGCGAACCGGTGGGCAGGGTGCGCGGTTGCCGGGGACCGGGGTGCGGTTGCGGGGCCGGTGGGCTCGTGGGTGCGGTTGCCGGTCGGGACTACTTCGCGTCGGCGTAACTGGCCACCGGCACGGCCTTGAGCGGGAAGCGGACCGGGGTGTCGCCGAAGACGAGGCGGGACGCCTCCGCGCCGGCGGCTGTCACCTCCGCGCACACGGTGTCCGCCGAGTCGGCCGGGCAGTGGACCAGGACCTCGTCGTGTTGGAAGAACACCAGGTGGGCGCCCGGCGCGGACTGGTGCAGGCGGCGTCTCAGCGCGCCGAGCAGGGCCGCCGTCCAGTCCGCCGCGCTGGCCTGCACGACGAAGTTGCGGGTGAACCTGCCCCACTCGCGGGCGACCCGGCGGGACTGGCGGATCGCGTCCTCGCCCTCGTCCGCGTTGCCGGTCACCTCGCGCCACGCGTCCGACGGCGGCGGGCTCGTCCGGCCCAGCCTGGACCGCACCAACCGGCCCTGTTCGCCGGCTGTCGCCGCTGCCTCGACGTACCCGACCGCGTCGGGGAAACGTCTTCGCAGCACCGCCAGCAGCGGACCGGCCTCGCCGCTGGTGCCGCCGTACATCGCGGACAGCATGGCGATCTTCGCCCGGCCCCGGTCGCCGTCGAACGCGTCCGCCGCGAGGTTCGTGTACAGGTCGTCGTCGCCGGACACCTCGGCCAGCCTGCGGTCGCCCGACAACGCCGCCAGCACACGCGGCTCAAGCTGCGCCGCGTCCGCCGCCACCAGCCGCCACCCCGGATCGGCCAGCACCGCCCGGCGCAGCGTGCGCGGGATCTGCAACGCCGCCCCGCCGCGCGTCGCCCACCGGCCGGACACCACGCCGCCCACCACGTAGTCCGGTCTGAACCGGCCCTCGGACACCCACTGGTCCAGCCACGACCAGCCGTGCGCCACCCACAGCCTGGCCAGCTCCTTGTACGCCAGCAACGGCTCCACCGCCGGGTGGTCGACACCCTTGAGCACCCACGCCCGCGCCGACGGGATGTCGATGCCCTCCCGCCCGAACGCCCGCACGATGCCGCCCGGGTGGTCCGGGTTGACCGGACGGCCCCCGAACGCCGCCGTGATCCGGTCCGCCAGGTCCGCCAGCCTGGCCGGCCGCGCCCCGTTCACCGGCTTGGGCCCGAGCAGCTCCACCAGCAGCTCCTCGTGCACGTCCGCCCGCCACGGCAGCCCGTGGTGCGTCATCTCCGCGGCGGCCAGGGCGCTGGCCGACTCGGCGGCGAACAGCAGCCGCAGCTCGTCGGCGTGGCCCAGCCCGGCCACGGCGCGCTGCTGCTCGGCGTGCACCGCTGTCAGCGCTTCCAGCGGGTCCGCGGCGCCGGGCAGCGGCTCCCGTTCCGGCTCGAACAACGTCGGCTGGGTGTCGCGCTTGCGCGGCCCGTGGTCCTCCGGCACGGGCAGCCCGCGCAGCCGGGCGACCGCCGCGCCCAGACCGCGTGGCTCCCGATGCCTGCCCTGGTAGGCCAGCAGCAGCGTCTCCACGTGGTACAGGTCCAGGCACCGCTCCACGCGCACGCCCCGCGCCAGCAGCCCGGGGTAGACCTCGGCCGTCGACGCCCACAGCCAGCGCGGCCTCGACCCCTCCAGCCCGGCCACCGCGGACGCCAGGTCGGCCGTCTCCACCACCGGCCCTTCGGGCACACCCGAGTCGGAGAGCAGCCGGATCCGACCGGTGTTCTCCCCGTGGGCGACCAAGGCGACGAGCATGCTTCGGATTGTGCACCGGGGGTACGACAATTCCGGGTCGCGGCGTCGCCCGTTCGTGTCACGGGAAGCCCGGCAGTATGTGCGGTGTGGATCGGATCCTGTCACCCGGTGAGCTGCTGGACCCCCGGCACGAGGTGGTGCCCTTCCACGGCCGGGTGCGCGAGTCGGCGGCCCTCGCCCGGTGGCGTGACGGGGGCAGCCGGTCGTCCGTCCTCCTGCTGCACGGCCCGTCCGGGGTCGGCAAGACCCGGCTCGCGCGCCGGTTCGCCGACGACGGGGTCCGGGTGGTCGACGACGCGGAGCTGATCCACTGGCAGGAACTGCACGGCGTGTTGCAGGAGCAGAGCGCCCGGGTCCTCCTGGTGGCCCGGCGCACGGGCTGGTGGTGGTCGGCGATCCGCCAGCGGGCGGGCGATCTCGACTACGCCGCCGCCGAGCTGGAGCTGACCGCCCGCCCGGCCGACCACGGCATGTCGTTCGCGTCCGCCTGCGCGCACTTCGCCGACGTCCTCGGCCGACCGCGCCCCACCACACCGCCGCCACCCGCCGACACCCTGCACGACGTCCACCTGGCCGCCCTCGCCGCCGTGCACGGCTCACCCGCCGACGACCCGGTGGAGCTGGTGCGCTGGCTGTCCGACGTGGACCCGACCCCGCCGACCAGGGGACGGCTCGCCGAGGACGTGCTGGCGGTGACGCTGCTGGACGACCGGATCGAGCCCGAGCGCACGCCGGACGCCCTGGAAACCCTGCTCCGCGCCGCCGAGCGGTGGCCGCACGCGTTGCGCCGCGCCGAAGAGCTGTTCACCACGAACCCGGAACTCGCCGGCGTCGTCAGCGCCGCGAGCCTGACGGTGCTCGCCGAGCGGCCGGCCGCGGCCAGAGCCGTCGCCCGGCACGTGTTCAACGACCCCCGCTTCCACTGCGACGCCCTGCCCGCCGTCCTGACCCGCACCCTCCTGCACGACAGCGCGGGAGGAAAGCTGGAACGCGCCGAGCTGCACGGGATGCTGGGCGCCCGGGCGGCCCTCGCCGCGCTCCGCGAGGAAGCCCTGGAGTCGGCACGCCAGGAGGTCGCGCTCTACCGGGAACTGGTCGGCGAAGACCCGGCCGAGTACCGCCCGGCGCTCGCCGATGCCGTGGGAGACCTGGGGTTGAGGCTGGTCGCCGTGAACCGGAACGAGGAGGCGCTGGCCGCGTCCGAGGAAGCCGTGGAGCTGTGCCGGCTGGTCGCCGAGGACGACCGGGACTGCGCGCCCCAACTCGCCGCCGCGCTCGACCAACTCGCACTGCGACACGCGGCACTGGGCCGCCGGGACGAGGCGGTGGCCGCGACCGGCCGGGCCGCGCGGCTCTACGAGGAGGTCTCCGAGCGCAACCCGGCGCTGTTCCGGCTGGACCTCGCCAAGGTCACGCACCACCTCGCCGTGCGGCTGTTCGACGCGGAGCGCCCCGAGGAGGCCACCCGCGCGGCGGAGTCGGCGGTCGTGCGGTGGCGGGCCGTGGCGGACGCCGATCCCCGCTACGAAGCCGAGTTCGCGCGCACGCTGGCGTCGGTCGCGGCACTGCTGTCGGCGTTCGGGCGGCACGAGGAGGCGGCCGTGGTGGTGCGCGAGTCGATCGACGTGCTGCGTCGGCTGGCCGCCGCCAACCCGCGGGTCTTCGAGCCGGACCTGGCCGCGGCGCTGGGCAACCTCAGCACCGTGCTGTGCCATTCGGAACGCCGGTCCGAGGCGTCGGCGGCGTCCGGGGAGTCGGTGCTGGTGTGGCGGCGGGTGGCGCGGGACGGCGACCCGCGGGCGGTCGGCGAACTGGCCGCCGCGCTGGGCGGACAGGCCGACCTGCTCGCCCGGCCGGACAAGGTGGCGGTCGCCGAGGAGGCCGTGGCACTGGTGCGGCCCTTGGCCGACAGGTTTCCCGCGAGCCACCGGGTGGACCTCGCCGTCGCCCAAGCCCGGCTGGCGCGGCTGCTGCTCGCCGAGGGCCGTGAGCTGGAGGCCCGGATGATCGTGGACGACCTGCCGGCCGTCGAACGGCTCCGACTTCCGGTGGCGCGCGGCGGGGAGCTGGCGTCCGCGCTGCACCTGCTGGCCGACGCGCTGGCGTCGGCGGGGCACGACGAGTCGGCGCTGCGGCAGGCCGAACGGGCCGCCGAGGTCTGGCGGGACCTGATCGGACGCCACCGGGGCGCGCCGGTCGCCTTCGCCGCGGCCGTGCACCGGACCGCCGTGCTGATGCGCGACGTGGCGCATCCGGAGGCGGTGGCCCGCGCGCGGCTGGCCGTGCTGGTGTGGCACCTGAGCCGGACGCCGGACGAGTTGGCGGCCGACCTCCGCTACGCCGAGGCGCTCACCTGCTACGCCCGGCTGTGCGCGGCGGCCGACGTCCACCTGGACCAGGCGTTGTCGTTGGCGCACAAGGCGGTCATGGTGCTGCGCGCCGCGAAGGCCGCGCCGGACCGGTTCGTCCGCGCCGTCGAGGCGGTGGAGGAAGTGGTCCGGGCGCACCCCGACCCGAAGGCCGCGCGCGCCCGGACCCAGGCGATGGTCGCCCGCGACTGGCCTAGTTCTTCGTGATCAGCGACCGCAGGAAGAACGCCACGTTCGCCGGGCGCTCCGCCAGCCGCCGCATGAAGTAGCCGTACCACTCGTCGCCGTAGGGCAGGTAGACGCGCATCCGGTTGCCCGCGGCGGCGAGGCGGCGCTGCTCCTCGGGCCGGATCCCGTACAGCATCTGGAACTCGTAGCTGTCCTTGGACCGCTTCGCCGCCAGGTCCGCCGCGATCGCGACCAGCCGGGGGTCGTGCGAGGCCACCATCGGATAACCCTCGCCCGCCATCAGGATTTTCAGGCAGCGCACGTACGACAAGTCCACGTCCGCCTTGTCCTGGAACGCGACCGAAGCCGGCTCCTGGTACGCGCCCTTGCACAGCCGGACCCGCGACCCGGCGTGCGCCAGGTCCCGGCAGTCCTGCTCGGTGCGCTTCAGGTACGCCTGGAGCACCGCGCCCACCCACGGGAAGTCGACCCGCAGCTCGCGCAGGATGCCCAGCGTCGAGTCGGTGGTGGTGTGGTCCTCCATGTCCAGGGTGACCGTGGTGCCGACGACGCCCGCCGCCGCGCAGATCCGCCGCGCGTTCTCCAGGGCGGTCTTCTCGCCGTCCACGGGCAGGAACTGGCCCACCGCGGACAGCTTCACGGACACCTCGGCCCGGTCCGCGTAGCCCGCGGTCTCCAAGCGCCGCAACAGTTCCAGGTACGCGTCGACGGTGGCGGTGGCCTGCGCCGCGTCGCGGGTGTCCTCGCCGAGGTGGTCGAGCGTGACGAGGCGGCCGTCGGCCAGCACCTCGCCGGTGGTGGCGATCGCGGCGTCCACGTCGTCACCGGAGACGAAGCGCTTGACGACCGGCCGGGTCAGCGGCGTGCGTTCGACTAGCCCGCGGATGGCCCCGGATCGCGAGGCGGCGAGCAGTGTGGAGCGGAGCATGGGTCACCCCTGGTGCGGGTAGCGGTAGGAGGTCGGAGCCGCGAACGTCTCCTTGATCGACCGGGGGCTCACCCACCGCAGCAGGTTGTGCACCGAGCCGGCCTTGTCGTTGGTGCCCGACGCGCGCCCGCCGCCGAACGGCTGCTGGCCGACGACCGCGCCGGTGGGCTTGTCGTTGACGTAGAAGTTGCCCGCGGCGAACCGCAGCTCGTTCTGCGCGTGCGCGATGGCCGCCCGGTCCCGCGCGATGACCGCGCCGGTCAGGCCGTACGGGGCGGCGCTCTCCATCTGCTTGAGCACGGTGTCGTAGTCGGCGTCGTCGAACACGTGCACCGCGAGCACCGGGCCGAAGTACTCGGTGCTGAACACCTCGTGCTCCGGGTTGCTGCCCAGCAGCACGGTCGGGCGCACGAAGAAGCCCTCGGAGTCGTCGGCCGTGCCGCCGGCCGCGATCTCCAACTGCGCGTCGCCCCGCGCGGCCTCCAGCACGCCGGACAGCTTGTCGAACGAGCGCCGGTCGATGACCGCGCCGAGGAAGTTCGAGAAGTCGTTGACGTCGCCCATGGTCAGCGACTCGACGTCGGCGATGAAGTCGTCCTTCATCCGGTTCCACACCGAGCGCGGGATGTACGCGCGGGACGCGGCCGAGCACTTCTGGCCCTGGTACTCGAACGCGCCCCGGACCAGCGCGGTGCGCAGCACGTCGATGTCCGCCGACGGGTGCGCGAGCACGAAGTCCTTGCCGCCGGTCTCGCCGACGATGCGCGGGTACGAGCGGTAGCCGGCGATGTTCGCGCCGACCTGGCCCCACAGGTGCTGGAACGTCTTCGTGGAACCGGTGAAGTGGATGCCCGCCAGGTCCGGGTGCCGCAACGCGACCTCGGACACGGCCAGGCCGTCACCGGGCAGCAGGTTGATCACGCCCGGCGGCATGCCGGCCTCTTCGAGCAGCCGCATGGTCAGGTGCGCGGCGAAGGACTGCGTGGGCGACGGCTTCCACAGCACCACGTTGCCCATCAGCGCCGGGGCGGTGGGCAGGTTGCCCGCGATGGCGGTGAAGTTGAACGGCGTGACCGCGTAGACGAAGCCCTCCAGCGGGCGGTGGTCGGTGCGGTTCCACACGCCGGGGGAGGACTGCGGCTGCTCGGCGGTCAGCTCCCGGCCGAACGCCACGTTGAAGCGCCAGAAGTCGATCAGCTCGCACGCGGCGTCGATCTCCGCCTGGATCGCGGTCTTGGACTGGCCCAGCATGGTCGCCGCGTTGAGCGTCTGCCGCCACGGGCCGGCCAGCAGGTCGGCGGCCTTGAGCAGGATCGCGGCGCGGTCGTCGAAGGACAGCGCGCGCCACGCCGGGGCGGCCTGCCGGGCGGCCTCGATGGCGTCGGCGGTGTCCTGTCGGGTCGCGCCGTGCAGGGTGCCCAGGACGGCGCGGTGGTTGTGCGGCTGGACGACGTCGAAGCGCTCGCCACCGCCCACCCGCTGCTCGCCACCGACGGTCAGGGTCAGTTCGGTGGGCTCCTTGGCCAGTCCGGCCAGCTCCGCCTGCAGCCGCGCGCGCTCCGGGGTGCCGGGGGCGTAGCTGAGGACGGGCTCGTTCACCGGCGCGGGAACCCTGGTCACGGCATCCACGAGAGAGCAGCTCCTTCGCCACAAGGTTGTGTCCCCTCACGGTAGGACCGCCGAGCGTGCGCACCGTTGTCCTCCCGTCTAGGCTTGCGGCCCTGCCGTTGTGCGGGCGGACAAACGTGCGGCCGGTCGGCTGCCGACCGAAGGAGGGTCGGGGTGAGCCTGCGGCAGGTGCTGATCGCGCTCGGCGACCCCCTGGTGGAGATCCAGATCGCGCCGCACGGCCTTGAGGTCGACGTGCACGACGTGGTCATCCTGGACCCGGACGACGTGCCCGACGTGCGGCCGGGGGATCTCGCGCTGGTCATCGGCGCTCGCGGTCGCGCGGCGTTGCCGCTGGTCAAAGCCGCCGGGCAGGGTGGCGCGGCGGCGGTCGCGGTCAAGATCGACACGCCCGCCCCGGTGCTGCGGCAGGCGGCGGCGGACGTGGGCGTGGCGCTGCTGGCGGTGCGGCCCGAGGTGCGGTGGGAGCACCTGGAGTCGCTGGTCAGGGGCGTGGTGAGCAGTGCCCGGCTGACCGCCGCCGCGGACGCGGGCGAGGTGCTCGGCGACCTGTTCGCGCTGGCCCAGACGATCGCAGCGCTGACCGGCGGCATCGTGAGCATCGAGGACACCGCGAGCCGCGTGCTGGCCTACTCCCGGTCCTCCGACGAGGTGGACGAGCTGCGCCGGCTGTCCATCCTGGGCCGCCAGGGGCCGGAGCCGTACCTCAAGATGCTCCGCGAGTGGGGCTTCTACCAGCGGCTCCGCTCCGGCGAGGAGGTCGTGCGGATCGACGAGCGGCCCGAGCTGGGCATCCGCCGCCGCATCGCGGTCGGCATCCACGCGGGCAGCCAGCCGCTGGGCACGATCTGGGTCCAGGAGGGCGCCACCCCGTTGACCGAGCAGTCCGAGCGGGCGCTGCTCGGCGCGGCCCGCGTCACCGCCCTGCACCTCGTGCAGCAGCGCGAGCCGACCGCCGCGTTCCGGGAGAACCTGCTGGTCTCCCTGCTCGACGGCCGGATGGACGCCGCGTCGGTCGCCGAGCAGATCGGCGCGGACCCGGCCAAACCCGCCGCCGTCGTCGTGTTCGCCCTGCGCGGCCAGGAGAGCGCCGACCGCACCCAGCACGAGCTGCGCCGCACCGAGATGACCGGGCTGATCTCCGTGCACGCCGCCGCGTACCGGCGCAGCGCGCTGGTCAGCCAGTCCGCCGGGCGCACCTACGTGCTGCTGCCCGACCTGCCCCCGACCGCCCCGCTGCTGGCGCTGACCAGGGAGATCGTGGCCGCCGCGCGCAAGCACATGGGCCTGCGCGTGCAGGGCGCGATCGGCTCCACGGTGGCCACCGTGGACGAGGTGATGATCTCCCGCAACGAGGCCGACCGGGTGCTCGACGCGATGGCCCGCGACCTGGACGCCGAGGTCGCCACGCTGGCCGACGTCCGATCGCAGGTGCTGGTCAGCGAGATCCTGGCGCTGCTCGCCGAGCACCCCCGCATCCGCGATCCGCGCCTGGAGAGGCTCGATGCGGAACTGGCGCGCTCGCTGCTGGCCTACCTGGACGCGTTCGGCGACGTGCGCTCCGCCGCCGCCCGCCTGCACGTCCACCCGAACACCCTGCGGTACCGGGTGCGGCGGGCCGCCGAAATCGGCGAATTCGACGTGGAGGACCCTCTCCTCCGGTTGTTCGCCCAGTTGCAACTAAGGCTGGGCTGAGCGCTTCACCGCCCGCCCCTTACGCTGCGGCCGTGAACCTCGATGCGTCGCCCAGGCGCGGCAGTGACTTCGCGGAGTTGTCCAGGTCGGTCAAGCAGGCGGGTCTGCTCGACCGCCGGATCGGCTTCTACGTCTTGTGCCTGGTCGGCGCCGTCGCCGCACTGGGGACGACCCTCGCCGCCGTGGTGTGGGTCGGTGACTCCTGGTGGCAGCTCGGCCTCGCGGCCCTGCTCGCCGTCGTGTTCACCCAGATCGCGTTCCTCGGCCACGACGCCGGCCACCGGCAGATGTTCGCCACCAACAAGATCAACGGGGCGGTCGGCCTCGTGCTCGGCAACCTGCTCATCGGCGTCGGCTACGGCTGGTGGATGGGCAAGCACAACCGCCACCACGCCAACCCCAACCACGAGGACGAGGACCCGGACGTCGACATCGCCGTGCTCGCGTTCAGCGCCGAACAGGCCGTCCGCAAACGCGGGTTCTTCCGGCTCGTGGTCAAGCACCAGGCGTGGCTGTTCTTCCCGCTGCTCCTGCTGGAGGGCTTCAGCCTGCACATCATCAGCGCCGCCGCCGCCGTGCGCCGGGAGGTGCGCGGGTGGCGGCTGGAACTCGTGCTGCTGTCCGTGCACGTGATCGGCTACCTCGGCCTGGTGTTCACGGTCATGTCGCCGCTCAAGGCCGTCGTGTTCATCGCCGTCCACCAGGGCCTGTTCGGCGTCTACATGGGGTGCTCGTTCGCGCCCAACCACAAGGGCATGCCGGTGCTCACCGCCGGCCACCAGTTGGACTTCCTGCGCAAGCAGGTCCTGACGTCCCGCAACGTGACCGGCGGCTGGTTCACCGACTTCCTGCTCGGCGGCCTGAACTACCAGATCGAGCACCACCTGTTCCCGAACATGCCGCGCCCCCACCTGCGCCGGGCGCAGACGATGGTCCGCGACTTCTGCCGGGAGCGGAACATCTCCTACGCCGAGTGCGGCCTGTTCAGGTCGTACGGGTACGTGCTGAAGTTCCTGCACGAGGCGGGAGCTGAACTACGCGATACAGGAAAGCTCGCTCGATCAGCGTCCAGCCAGTAGTGGTCAGCAGGTAGACACCGGCCGCCAGCGGCAGGACCGCGGCGATCGCCACGGTCCCGAACGGCAGCAGCCGGAGCACCTTCGCGAACGGAGGCTGCGGCGCGTCGCTCCGCGCGGCGATCCACGCCTGCCAGCGGGAGGTCGCGAACGCCACGGCGGTCAGGGCCGCGAACAGGCCGACGAACACCGCGTTGTGGCCGAACACGCCCAGCCAGTGCGTGCCCAGCGGCGTGCCGAACAGGGTGCCGTCGAGCAGCGGGTTCGGCGTGGTGACCAGCCGGTACATGACCATGAAGAACGGCACCTGGACGAGCGCGGGCAGGCACCCGGCGAACAGCGAGGTGCCGTTCTTCTTGTACAGCTCCATGGTCTTCTCCTGGAGCTTCTGCTGGTCCTTGCCGTACTTCTCCTTCAGCGCCCGCATCTCGGGCGCGAGCGCGGCGCGGGCTTTCTCACCGCGCACGGCGGCGCGGCTGAGCGGGTGCATGAGCAGCCTCACGGCCGCGGTGAACAGGACGATGGCGAGGGCGGGCGTGGCGATGCCCGCCAGGGCTGAGCCCAAGGCGTGGAACACAGGGGTACTCCGTCGTTGTCGAGAACCGGGGACGTCAGGCGCTCAGGCCGAGTCCCGGTGCTCGTGGACGGGGACGCCCTGCGGCGTCGGGGTCGCGCAGGCGCAGGAAGGCCGTCTTCAGGGCTTTCTCGCGCAAGGAGAGGGAACGCACCCAGGCGGGCGCCTCGACCACCGGCGCGGCGGTCAGCAGCAGCACCACGAGGGCCACCGCCGCCACCGCCGCCAACACCTCGGCGGGCGAGTTCAGCAGGGTGAGCGCGAACAGACCCGGCAGGTACAGCGCGAGCAGCAACTGCAGCCTGGTCATGTCCACCTCCCTGATCTCACTCGACTGTACCCACCAGCGCGGGCCGTGCGGGGTGGTCGTAGCGCACTGTCACATCGGCTCGGGGCTCGTAGCCCGCGTAGGCGGGGATCGTCCACTGCCGATCGGGTTCGGTCTGCCGGGCGAGTGCCGCGTCGGACAGCCACAGGTGCACGGTGAGTTCGGCGGGCAGCCACTTGTCCAGCAGCAGCGTGCCGTCCAGCAGGAGGACACCGCCCTCGGGCAGCGTCACGTAGTCCGCGCGGCTGGCACGGTCGGTGACCGCGTTCCACAGCGACGGCAGCACCCGCCCGGAACCGCCCGGGTCGAGCGGTTCCAGCACTTCCCGGACGAGCCCGTCGGCGTCCAGCCAACTGTCCCGGAACGAGTCGGGATCGGTGTGCCCGAACTCCAGCCGGACGGAGGCGGGCCGCAGGAAGTCGTCGGCCGACACGCGCTGGACCGGCCGCCCTCGGGCCTTCAGCGGCTCCACGAGGGCGTCCGCCAGCCGTCCGGGCCGGGTGGGCGGCGCGCCGTCGAGGATCACGCGCACCCGACCCGAGCGCGGCAACGCGTCGACCCGGTCGACCAGCTCGGCGACCAACGTCTCCGGTGTCAGCGGACGCACCTTCACGGCAGCGGGTAGTCCTCCCACCCGTCCGGCAGGGTGGGCACCGGCCAGTCCGGGTCCGGCGCGAACTCGGCCCACTTCGGATCCCACCACGTGTCACCGGCGTCGAGCATGGCCTCGATCCCCTTGCCCGTGCGGCGGATCGACGCACCCTGCTCGGCGGTGTACTTGCCCTCCACGACCTGCCGCTCGAACTCCTCGCGGTCCTTCTCGACCCAGCCACCCTCGACCGGCACCCAGTAGTCCAATTCGTGGTCGAGCGTGTCGAAGCCGAGCGAAGTGCGACGGAACGGGTCCTGGAGGTTCAGGTACCAGCCGGCGAACCGCCGATCGGGCCCCTGCCAGTAGAGGTCGACGGAGTAGGCGGCACCAGGCCGGTGCATCTGCAACTTGCCGTGCCCCCGCCAATGAGTGTTGCCCGCGACCTGCCACCCGTGAGGGAAGTGGTGCGAGGGAAACCCGAAGACAGTGCCCGGAACCGTGAAGACGACCAACAACCCAGGCTCGTCCAAGACAACCCGAGTAGGTGTCACCGCCCACGGCCGTCCGTGCAGCACTTCACGACGCAACGCCACGTCCCCGGGCGCGAAGAACCCACCCTCAAACCCCATACCACCAGCCTAGATGATGACCAAGCCAACCAGGCCGAGACGAGAGCATCGGTTCATCTTTCTGAGCAACTTGACGGCAGAAGGGAAACCACGGACTCAAAGTGCTCCATAAGCACGCACGTCTGGGCTCAAGCCGGGAACATTACGAGAATGGACCACATCATCGATAAGCCCTGAAGCTGCCAGGGACGGCTGGAACGCCACACGCGCTACGGAACGTGCACTTGCGGGTGCCAGGTCGCGGCCCACAGCAACGCGAGTCGATCGGCTGGGCGGGTTGCTCTGCGGGCGGCGTGTTGCGCTGACAGCCGTCCCCCGGCAGCTCAGGGGCATCGATAATATGGTCATTTTGCGTAGTGTTCCCAGCTTTATCCAAGACCTGCGTGCTTACGGAGCGCTTTGAGTCCGTGGTTCCTCTTCTGCCGTCCTTTTGCGTAAAAGCATTTCAAAGCTCAGGTGAGTGCCCGTTGCAGTCGTGCCGCCGCCAGTGCGCGTCTGGGGTCTGTGCTGTCCAGTCGTCGGACGAGCTGTTCCAGGGCTTCGGCGTCCTCTCCGGTGCCTGCGTACGTCCACAGTGCTTCGACGTCGTCGTGGTCGAGTACTCCCCTGCGCACGGCTGCCGCGAGGTCCTCGCGTTCTTCTCGCACCACGGGTGCGTCGGAACGTGGCAGTAGTTCGCCTCGGTATGCCTCCGCCGCTGAAGGCACGTCGCCTGCCTTCAGCGCTTCACGCACGGTCAGGAAGTCGCCCCGCACGTCGGCTGACAGTCGATAAGGCCTGGTCAGCAGCACTCCGCCGAGTTGGGCGCGCAGTCGGTGCAGCTCGGCCCGCACGGTGGTCGGGTTGCCGCGTTCTCCGTAGAGGCGCAAGGCCAACTGCTCGGCCGTGAGACCGCGTGGGTGCAGGGCCAGGGCTGTCAGCAGTTCGGCGTGCCGCAGTGAGAGGGCCAGGGCACGGCCGTCCAGTGAACCGCTCGGTTCGCCGAGGAACCGCAGCGACAGCACCGGTCTTCGTGCGCTCCGGCGTGGCACGCGGAGCAGATACCCCTCGTCCAACGGCTCCACGACCGCCTCACGCCCATCTTCCAGCCGCACCACGCCGCTCGACACGTCCACCCGCTCGTCCGGCACGTCGCCGGCCGCCAGCACCCGGCCGGTGGGGCTGAGCAGTGCGCCGGGTTCGCCGCGCAGGCTGATCAGGTGTCGGATGTTCGCCGAGCGCAGCCGTTCGTGCTCCGTCACCAGTCGCACGTGAAGCTGGCTCTCCACCAGCCGCGCGGCGGTCGAGACCAGGGCGCTCATCGCCGGATGCATGCTGCTCAGCGGACCGCTCACGTCCACGACGCCGAGCGTCCGCCCGGTGTCCGGGTCGCGCACGGGGGAGGCCGCGCACGTCCACCCGTGATAAGTGCGCACCAGGTGTTCCGCCGAGTGCACGGTCACCGGGCGGCCCACGGCGAGCGCGGTGCCCATGGCGTTCGTGCCGATGGCGTCCTCGCTCCACCGCGTCCCCTCGGTCAGCCGCACCCGCTCGGCCAGGCCGCGCACCGACGCCGCGCCCTCGCACCACAGGATGTGGCCGCCCTCGTCGGTGATGATCATCACGTGCTCGGTCTCGTCGGCGACGCTGACCAGCGTCTCCCGCAGCATCGGCAGCATCGCCGCCAACGGGTGGGCGCCGCGCCGTTCGGCCACCTCGTCGGGGCCCAGCACGACGGGCGCCGTGTGCCGGTCCGGGTCGACGCGGGCCGCGAGCGAGCGCCGCCACGACTCCACGATCACCTGACGGGCGCCGGACGTCGCGGTCCCGCTCAGCGTCGCCTCGTGCAGACGGGCGAGCCGGCGCGGGTCTGGGTGCATGGCGGACCTCCTGGGCACCCCAGGATGACGTGCCGTTCCACGTGGCGGCAAGCTGATCGATGCTCCGATCGGGTGCAACGTGACTGCAACGTTGTGCCCCCTACCTTCGCCGGCGATCGACGCGACGACGCGGGAGGCGGAGCAGATGGCCAAGTACGCGGCACCCGGCCGGACGGGCAGCGTGGTGTCCTACCGGGAGCGGTACGACCACTTCATCGGTGGTGACTACGTGCCGCCGGCCAAGGGCCACTACTTCGCCAACCCGACGCCGGTCACCGGCGAGGTGTTCACGGAGGTCGCCCGGGGCACCGCCGAGGACGTGGACCGGGCGCTGGACGCGGCGCACGGCGCGGCGCGGGCGTGGGGCCGGACGTCGGCCGCCGAACGGGCGACCGTGCTCGCCGAGATCGCCGACCGGGTCGAGGACCACCTCGAAGCCCTGGCCGTGGCGGAGACGTGGGAGAACGGCAAGCCGGTCCGCGAGGCGCTGGCCGTCGACCTGCCGCTGGCGGTGGACCACTTCCGCTACTTCGCGGGCGTGGTCCGGGCGCAGGAGGGCGGCATCTCGCAGAGCGGTGAGGGCCTGGTGGCCTACCACTTCCCGGAGCCGCTGGGCGTCGTGGGGCAGCTCGTCCCGTGGAACTTCCCGCTGCTGATGGCCACCTGGAAGCTCGCGCCCGCGCTGGCGGCCGGCAACGCGGTGGTGATCAAGCCCGCCGAGCAGACCCCGGCGTCGATCCACGTGCTGATGGGCCTGATCGCGGACCTGCTGCCGCCCGGCGTGGTGAACATCGTGAACGGGTTCGGCAGGGAGGCGGGCAAGCCGCTGGCCGCGAGCCGCCGGATCGCGAAGATGGCGTTCGCGGAGCCGGGGCTGGGCGGCAAGAGCCCGAACGTCTTCTTCGCCGACGTGGCCGCGCGGCGGGACACCTTCTACGACCAGGCTTTGGAGGGCTTCACCAGGTTCGCCGCCAACCAGGGCGAGGTGTGCACGTGCCCGTCACGGGCGCTGATCCAGAGTTCGATCTACGACCAGTTCCTGGCCGACGCCACCGAGCGCACCAAGGCCATCCGGCAGGGCGACCCGTTGGACACCGAGACCACGATCGGCGCGCAGACCAGTACCGACCAGCTCGCGAAGACCCTGTCGTACATCGACATCGGCCGGCAGGAGGGGGCACGGCTGGTGTGCGGCGGTGAGCGGGCCGACCTCGGCGGCGAGCTGTCCGGCGGGTACTACGTGACGCCGGCGATCTTCGAGGGCGACCACAGGATGCGGGTGTTCCGGGAGGAGATCTTCGGGCCGGTCGTGTCGGTGGCCCGGTTCGACGACTTCGACGACGCCGTGAAGACCGCGAACGACGTGCTGCACGGCCTGGGCGCGGGCGTGTGGTCGCGTGATGGCGGCACGGCTTACCGCGCGGGACGGGAGATCCAGGCGGGCGTCGTGTGGGTGAACAACTACCCGGCGTTCGGTGGTGACAAGCAGTCCGGCATCGGGAGGGAGAACCGCCGAGTGCTGCTCGACCACTACCAGCAGACCAAAAATCTGCTGATCAGTTTCTCCCCCGAGGGCCAGGGCTCTTCCTGATCGGACCACCATGGCGAGGGGAGGCGGCGCGCCGGCCGCCTCCCCGCCTGCCTCACTTCTGCCAGGGAACCTGCGGTGACGGGTAGAAGTTCACGCCTTGCGCCTGCCAGCGCGGGCCCTGCGCCGCCAGGCGGTGCTTGAACTTCTCCCAGTCGTGCGTGTGCCACGGCGACCACGCCAGCTCGGCGATGGCCGGAAGCCTCGGGAACGCCATGTACTCGACGTCGGCCGACTTCGTCAGGGTCTCCGTCCACAGCGGAGCTTCGACGCCACGGACCGCCGACTCGGGCAGATCCTGGATGTACGCGCCGGGGTTCCAGTCGTACGCGTCCTGCACGTCGGTGAAACCGGCCCAGCTCAGACCCAGCGGCGTATTCGCGTCGTACTTCATGTCGAGGTACGCCTTGGACGCGGGCGACAGCACGATCTCGCTGCCGCGCTGCGCGGCGGCGACCATGTCCGGCGCGACGGTCTTCGTGCCCCAGAACTGCGGCACGGTCGACGCGGGCGGCGTGGCCTTCACGAATTCGTGCCAGCCGGACGCCGTCTTGCCGTGCTTCGCCACCAGCGGCAGGACCTTGTTCATGAACTTGATGAAGTCCGGGTCCGAGGTCTGGTGCGCCTCGTCGCCGCCGATGTGGAGGTATTCGCCGGGCGTCAGCGCCGCGACCTCGCGCAGCACGTCGTCCACGAACTTGTAGGTGATGTCCTTGTCGATGCAGAGGGAGCTGAAGCCGACCTCGATGCCCGTGTACAGCGGGGGAGCGACGCCGTCGCAGTTGAGTTCCGCGTACGAGGAGAGCGCGGCGTTGGTGTGGCCGGGCAGGTCGATCTCCGGGATCACGGTGATGTGCCGCGACGCCGCGTAGGCGACCAGCTCCTTGTACTGGGCCTGGGTGTAGTACCCGCCGGCCCCGCCGCCGACCTCCGTGCTGCCGCCGTGGGTCGTCAGGCGCGGCCAGCTCTTGATCTCCAGCCGCCAGCCCTGGTCGTCGGTCAGGTGCAGGTGCAGCCGGTTGACCTTGTACTGCGCGATCTGGTCGATGTAGCGCTTGACCTCGTCGACGGAGAAGAAGTGCCGCGCCACGTCGAGCATCGCACCCCGGTGCTCGTAGCGCGGGTAGTCCAGCACGCTGCCGCCGGGCACGGTCCACGGACCGCGTTGCTTCGTCTTCGCCTCCACCTTGGCGGGCAGGAGCTGGCGGAACGTCTGCACGCCCGCGAACAGGCCCGCCGCCGTCTTCGCGCGGATCACCACGCCGCGCCGCGTCACGTCGAGCTGGTAGCCCTCCTTGCCGACGCGGTGGTCCGCGCCGACCAGCAGCAGCGAGATGCCGCGCCACGATGCGCCGGGCGTCACCGGCAGCCGGTACCCGGTGGACGGGCGCAGCACGTCGGCCAGGTACTCGCCGACCTTCTTGGCCTCCCGTGAGCCGGGGTGGGTGTGGATCCGCGTGTCGGCGGACAGGGTGTAGGCCACGCCCGGCTTGGGCGCGACCTTCACCGGGGCGGGCACGATCCGGTGCGAAGAGTTGTGCGGCAACGACGTCTCCGGGGCTGCTCGGGCTGGGACCGCCGTGCCCGCCGCGCCCAGCAACAGCAGCGCGGCGAGCGCCCGTCCCAGGCCGCGCCGTCGGGCGCTGCCGGTTCTTTCCACGTGTCTGGGCACGGACATCCTCCTGGGGTCGGCGTGGATCACCCGGGCGGCGGCGAATTCACCGTTACAGCCGGACCAGGAGGTGTCAAGGTCCAGACCAATCAGGCGAACTTCGGTGTGCCGAGGCCGGCCCAGACCTCCGGGAAGCGTTCCTCCACCCGGGCGGCCTTCGCCAGCTCCATGCCGTACAGCAGGCCGAACGTGAACCCGTTCCCGCCGTCCCGGTGCGCCTGGCCGCCGAGTTCG
This sequence comes from Actinosynnema sp. CS-041913, assembly GCF_050942485.1. Classification (NCBI taxonomy): domain Bacteria; kingdom Bacillati; phylum Actinomycetota; class Actinomycetes; order Pseudonocardiales; family Pseudonocardiaceae; genus Actinosynnema; species Actinosynnema sp. CS-041913. The sequence continues at coordinate 1,431,783 of NZ_CP192037.1, forward strand.
CGCAGCACGGGCCGGGCCACCACGCTGTCCTGGTGGTCGCCGAGCAGCGTCTGGAGGTCCTTGAGCCGCTTGCGGTACTTCGTGGCGCTCTTGCCGAACACCGGTTCGACCGTCTCCACCGCGTAGCGCAGCCGCTTGGCGGCCTTGCGCGAGTCGTGCAGCGACTCGTCGTCGTGCGCGTTCCCGGCGGACGCCGCCAGCCTGCGGTAGGCCTTCTCGACCAGCGGCGGCAAGGTCTTCTTGGCCTTCGTCGCGGCGAGCGGCGTGAGGGGCGGGTCGGCGATCAGCGCGTCCACGGCGTCCAGCAGCGCGAAGTAGCGGCGGCTCTCCATCGCGGTGGTCGCCGACTCGTGCGCGGTGGCCTCCAGCGGGGCGAAGTGCCGGGTCAGCTCGGCCGACACGGTGCCGAGCACGAGATCCGGGTCGAGCTTGGCGACGTGTTCCTCGAACCCGGCCCGCATCACCTCGGCGTCCCGCGCGTCGCCCAGCACTCCCGCGATCCACTTCAGCTCGTCGGTCAGCGCGCGGGTGCGGTCGCGTTCCACGATCTTGCCGAACGCCTGGAGCGCGCTGCGCATCCGCCTGGTCGCCACCCGCATCTGGTGCACGGCGTCGTGTTCCTGACGGCGGACCTTCGGGTCGTAGTGCTTGAGGGCGTCGGCCTGCTCACGCAGGTAGGCCAGGACCACGCCGCCGGCCGTCTTGCCCGGCTCGGGGGCCGGGGGCTCGGGCGCGAGGCGGCCCGCGAGGAGGCGGGTGAGCTTCGCCGAGGACGTGGAGCGGACGATGCCGGCCTGGGCCAGCCGCTCCTCCACGCGGTCCAGGAGGGCGGTGTCGCCGCGCTCGCCGAGTTCCACCTCGATCTCGCGCCAGGTGTCCACCGACTCGTCCGCGACGTCCTGCGCGGACACCAGGTCCTCGACCACTTCGACCAGGAGCTGGCCTCGCTCGTCCACGAGCTGCCAGCGCTGCCGCGTCGTCTGGATGCGGGCCACCGGCGCCAGCTCGCCGCCGCGCACGTGCACCTGGACGAGCGACCCGAGTTCCTTGGGCGGGTGCTTCGCCGCGCGGCCCGGCGGCAGCCGGACCTCCTCCCGGGTGTCCTCGTCCACCGGGAGCTTCAGGTGCCACCCGGCGTCATCCCCGCCCGTCCGCCTGCGCAGCGTCAGGCCGGCGCGGGCCAGGCGAAGGTCGACGGTGTCGTAGTAGACCGCCTCCAGCCGCTGCTGCTCCGGACCGGCCGTCGCCGCGACACCGGGCAGGTCGGTCAGCTCCGGCAGCGCGACACCACCGGGCGCCTCGTACTTGCGTTCCGTCTCGTGGACCGATGTCGACATGTACCAGAAATACACCGTTGGGTGAGGGTTTACCCCATGTCACTATGGGTAGTCGGGCCGTTACCCTGGCCGGGGGTGGTTGCCGACCGTCCGCGTGGTTTTCCCAGCGTGCGCCTGGACGAGGCCGGTTCGTGGGGTTGGCTGGCCCACGTGCCCACGGAAAAGGAGCGGCTCGACGCGGTCGAGCCGACCGTCGCCGAACTCGTCACCGACATCCAGCTACTGACCGCCGAGCTGGGGCGGGTCGGCGCGCGGCTGCACGTGCTCGAACGCCGGCTCTCCGGCGCGGGATCGGGGCCGGACGAGGACTTCGACGCCGTGGACGAGGAGATCGCCGACGTGGTGGCGGCCCTGCGGGCGGCGTGGGACGCCGAGCAGGAGGTGCTCGCCGACTCGGTGCGCGTGGAGCTGCGGCAGGAGGTCGCGGAGTACGACGAGCTGAAGGAACGGCGCGACGCCGGGCGGGCGCGGTTGGCTTCCGGGCGGATGCCCCGGTTCGAGCGGGACGCGCAGGAGCACGAGGTGCACCAGCTCGACTGGCAGATCGAATCGCGTGCCGGCGGGGCTTTGGAGGCTGCCGCTCGGTTGGATGCCGATCGGATCGCGGCCGAGTCTCCCTGGCGGCGGGAAGCCTTGTTGGCCGGGGAGAAGGCTCGTGAGGAGATCTGGGACGCGGCTGCTCGGCGGTTGGAGCGGGCGTTGGCGGCTGATGCCCGGTTGCCGGTGTGGTTCCGGGTGGGGTTGGGGGAGATCACCAGTCCTGATCCGAATCCCTGGGTTCGGGCTGCTACCGGGGTGATCGCTTATCGGTTGGAGTACGGGGTGGTTGCGGCGGTCGACCCGTTGGGGGAGCCGCCTTCGGCCGGGTCCGGGGTGGCGGCTTGGGTGCGCCGTGCCGAGGTGTATGCGGATCTGGTGGACCAGTTGCAGTCGTTGCGTCTCTAGGTCGCTGCTGGTCCTGGGTTACTTCGGGCAGTTGGTGGTCATGGCGGCTAATGCGTCGTGTTCTGCTTGGTCGATGGTGAGGTTGTAGGTCGTCTTCACGTCGATCCAGTTCAGCGCGTAGGTGCACCAGTAGGTTTCCACTGGTGGTTTCCACTTCGCCGGGTCCTGGTCGCCCTTCGACCGGTTGCTCGCTGCCGAGACCGCGATCAGTTGGATGCCGCCCAGGTCGTTCGCGAACTTCTGGCGTTGTTCGTCGGTCCACGTGTTCGCCCCGGACCTCCACGCTTCCGCCAGGGCCACCGTGTGGTCGATGTCGAGTTTGCCCGCGTCGGTGATCGTCACGCCGTCGTACACGCTTGTCCACGTGCCGGCGGTGGCCTTGCAGTCCGCGTCGCTGCGCACGTCGGATCCCTGCCGTTGCAACACGATCTCGCGGGTGTCGCAGGAGTTGCCCTGGCTGGTCCAGTGGGGGAAGCGGTCTCGGCTGTAGCCCGCCATTTTTGCTTCCGGGGCTATGGTCAGGGCCGCCAGGCGGGTGGCCGGGTCTTGGCCCGGGGTTGCGCCGGGGACTGTCGGGGTCGGGGTGGTCGAGTCCTGGTAGCGGGTCAGGTAGTAGCCGATGGCTAGGAGCAGGATCAGCACCACGATGCTGGCCCAGGTGGTCGACCGCTTCCGGCTCATGGGGCAATGATCAGCGATCACTGTCACGGCGCGGTCACTGGGGGCCGGGATGTTGGGCGGACCGGGGAAATCAGGGCGTGCAGTGGGTTGTGGGACGGGGTGAGGCGCGTGCGTCTGGTGGCGAGAGCGGTCCTGCCGGTGGTGGTCGGGTTGTTCGTCGCGTTCATCGTTGCCGGGACTTCCGTGCACGGGCCGTTGCTCACGGTGGTCGGGGTTGTCGTGGCGTTGGCGCACGGGGCGGCCTTGTGGTGGCGGCGTACGCATCCGGTGCTGGTCATGGGTGTCGCGTTGGTGGGTGGGTTGGTGGTGCAGCTTGTTGCGCCCTCGGCTGTCTTTCCGTACGCGGGGCTCGTTGCGGTCTGGGCGTTGGCTGCTGCTCGTCCGCCGTGGATTTCGTTGCCCGGCTTGGGGTTGTTGCTCGGTCTTGGCTCGGTGAACTTCCTCACCACGTCGGTGGACGACACGATGTTCGTGATGGCCGTGTCCATCCTGCCGTGGGCGTTGGGCGAAGTGGTGCGCAATCGGCGGGTTGCGGTGGAGCAGGGGGCTCGGCGGGCGGTCAGTGAGGAGCAGGCTCGGATTGCCCGGGAGTTGCACGATGTGATCGCGCACAGCCTCACCGTGATGGTGGTCCAGGCTGCTGCCGCTGATGACGTCTTCGACCTGCGGCCGGATCGGGCGCGGGAGGCGTTGCGGTCCATCGACGCCACCGGGCGGGCCACGTTGGACGAGCTGCGGCGGTTGTTGGCGGAGGTGCGGCCTGATGTGCACGGGCTCGGGCGGTTGGACGAGCTTGTCGCGCCGTTGCGGGCGGCCGGGTTGCGGGTGGAGGTGCGGCGGGACGGTGACTTGCGGGTGCCGGCAGGGGTTGATCTCTCTGCCTATCGGATCGTGCAGGAGGCGTTGACCAACACGTTGCGGCACGCTCGGGCGAGCTGGGCGGAGGTGGTGGTGCGCAACGACTCCGGTGTGTTGGAGGTGGATGTGCGGGACGACGGGCGCGGCGGTGTCGGCGGGGTCGGACGTGGCATCGCGGGGATGCGGGAGCGGGCGGCTGTGCTGGGTGGGACGGTGGACGCCGGGCCGTTGCCGGGTGGTGGGTTCCGGGTGCACGCCCGGCTGCCGTTGGCGGTCGCCTCGTGATCCGGGTATTGGTGGCCGACGACCAGACGTTGGTGCGTGGCGGGTTCCGGATGATCCTGGAGGCACGGGACGACATCGATGTGGTCGGTGAGGCGTCGGACGGCGCGGAAGCCGTTGCGCTGGTGGAACGACTTGCGCCGGATGTCGTGCTGATGGACGTCCGGATGCCGGTGATGGACGGGTTGGAGGCCACTCGGCGGATCGTGGCGTCCGGGAGTCCCGCGCGGGTGCTGGTGCTGACCACCTATGACGTGGACGACTCGGTGTATGCGGCGTTGCGGGCCGGTGCCAGTGGGTTCCTGCTCAAGGACGTCCGGCCGGTCGAGTTGGTCGACGCCGTGCGGGTGATCGCGCGCGGGGACGCGTTGCTCGCGCCTTCCGTCACCCGGCGGTTGTTGGACCGGTTGGTGGACGCCATGCCCGCGCCGTCGCCTCGTGCGCTGGACGTGTTGACCGAGCGGGAGGTGGAGGTGTTGCGGTTGGTGTCGTTGGCGTTGTCGAACGCGGAGATCGCCGCGCGGCTCGTGCTCACCGAGGCGACGGTCAAGACGCATGTGTCGTCGGTGTTGCGGAAGTTGGGGTTGCGGGACCGGGTGCAGGCCGTCGTGTTGGCCTACGAGGTGGGGCTGGTGCGTCCTCGGTCCGTGTGATCGGTCTGAAGGCGGAGGCTCAAGACCGTTCTCGCGTCGGATGCCCCACAGCGGGTGTGTTCCTAGCGTCTTCGGCATGTCGCGAGGTCGAGGTGTGGGGGCGGCGTGCCTGCTGTTCCTGTTGGCGCCGTTGGTGGGCGAGTACGTGTTGGGCAACGTGCCGTTGTCGAGCATCGGCGGGTTGGTGGTCCTCGCCCCGATGTACGGCGGCGGCGCGGTGCTGATCCGTGAAGTCGCCCGTCGGACCGGTCGCGGCTGGCCGACGATGCTGGTCCTGGGCCTTGCCTACGGCGTGCTGGAGGCCGGACTGCTGGACCAGTCGATGTTCAACCCGTCGTTCGAGGGGCACGACTTTCACGCCGTGACGCCGGTTCCGGCGTTGGGGATCAGCGCGTTGAACGCGTATTCGTTCGTGGTCGGGCACGCCGTCTGGAGTATCGGGGTGCCGATCGCGCTGGTCGAGACCTTGGCGCGGGACCGCCGCACCGCGCCTTGGTTGGGGCGTGTGGGGTTGACGGTGTTCTCGCTGGTCTTCGTGGCGGGTTCGTTCGTGGTGTTCCGGGCGCTGTACCGGGAAGAGGGCTTCCTGGCCACGCCCGGCCAGCGGATCGGCGCGGCGGTCGTGGTGGTGGCGCTGGTGGTCTCGGCGTTGCTGGTCCGGCCCCGGACGCGGGTCGAGCGGCGGGTGCCGGGGACGTGGGCGGTCGGGATCGGGGTGTTCCTGGCGTCCAGCGTGTTCGTGCTGTTCCCCGAGTCCTGGACGGGGCTGTGGGTGAAGATCGCGTGGACCGTGGTCGTGGCGTTCGTGTTGCTGTGGTGGGGGAGGAGCACGCGGTGGGGTGCCGGCCACCGGTTCGCGGCGGCGGCCGGCACCCTCGTCACCTACACGTGGTTGGGGTGGATCCTCGTGGAGAAGTCCACCGGTCCCCTGGTCGCGCACGCCGTGCTGGTGGTGCTGGTCTGGGTGTTCCTGGTGGTGGTCGGGACCAGGGCGGTCAGGGCCGGCTCGTGAGGTAGCCGCCCATGTGCGTGAAGTACTCGGTCGCGCCCAGTTCGCGGCCGTCCTCCGTGCGGACCCGCTTCACCAGCAGGGCGTGGTTGCGGCCCCGTCGGGCTTCCGCGCCCGCCACGATCGCCACGCCGTCGCCCTCGCGGTAGAAGATCCGGCCGGGGGTGCCGCCGTAGCGGGCCTGCGAGACCTCCGCCTCGATGATCTCCAAGCGCTTGCCCTTGTGGAACGCGAACGCGCTCGGGTACGGCGCGCACTGGGCGCGGACCAGGCGGTCGAGTTCTTCGGCCTCCCACGTCCAGTCGATGCGCAGGTCCTCTTCGGCGCGCTTGTGGAAGAAGCTGGCCTTCGAGCGGTCCTGCTTGGTGAAGTCGGTGCGGCCCTTGGCGATCTCGGCCAGGCCGTCGACGGTGATCGGGCCGAACAGCTCCAGCGTCTTGTGGAACAGGTCGGCCGTCGTGTCGCGGGGACCGACCGGGACGGCGCGCTGGAGCACGATGTCGCCCGCGTCGAGCGTGTCGTCCATCATGTGCGCGGTGACGCCGACCTCCTTCTCGTCGTTGATCAGGGCCCAGATCAGCGGCGCGAAGCCCGCGTAGGCGGGCAGCAGCGAGTCGTGCACGTTGAGCGTGCCGTGCTTGGGGAGGTTGAAGATGTGCGGCGGGATCCAGGTCCGCCAGTTGGTGGCCACGATGACGTCCGGCGCGGCCTCCTTGAGCTTCTGGAACAGCTCGTCGTCGTCCGGGCGGTTGCGGACGACCACTTCGACGCCGTGTTCGGCCGCCAGGTCGGCTACCGAGTCGCTCCAGATCCGCTCGTACGCGTGGTCGCTCTTGGGGTGGGTGACGACCAGCGCCACCTCGTGCTCGGAGTCCAGCAGCGCTTGGAGCGTCCGGTGGCCCCAGGTCTGGTAGCCGAACATGACGACCCGCATGGGGGCTCCTCCTCGTTTTTAGGGCAGCCTAAGTTATCCAACCCTAACTTGGGTGGTGGTGGGTAGCCTTCTCGGGTGATCCTGGACCTGAAGTTGGTCGGCGGGCGGTTCGTGACCATGGACGCCGAGCGTCCCGTCGCGTCGTGCGTCGGCGTGTGGGGCGGGCGGATCGTCGGGCTGGACGACGTCGCCGACCTGCCCGCACGGCGCGTGGTGGACCTCGGCGGAGCCGTCGTGCTGCCGGGGTTCGTCGACGCGCACAACCACCTGGCGTGGGCCGGGCGGGCTGCGCGGACGTTGGACATCTCGGGCTGCGCGACCGTCGCACAGGTGCTGGACGTGGTGCGGGGCGCTTCGCGGTCGCGGTGGCTGGAGGTCGCCGGGTACGACCATCGGGTGCTGGATCGGCCGTTGACGGCCCGCGATCTCGATGCCGCCGGGCCGCGCGTGTACGTGCAGGACGTGTCCGGGCACGCGTGTGTGGTCAGCAGCGACGTGTTGGAGCTGCTGCCTCCGGCCGTGTTGGACGACGTGCAGCGGGATGCCGGTGGCACGCCGACCGGGTTCCTGGCCGAGGGCGCGCAGTCGGCGGTGCGGGCGTTGATGTTGCCGTACTCGTTGGCCGACATCGCGTCCGACGTGCGGTCGGGCGCGATGCAGTGCCTGCGTGAGGGTGTCGTGCTGGCCGCCGAGGCCGGCGTGGGTGCGGGGCTGATCGGGAGCAGTCCGCTGGAGGTCGCGGCCTACCAGCGTGACGTCCTGCCGATCCGCGTGCAGCTAATGGTGTCGTCCGGTGAGTTGCGCGAGGTGCGGGCGCACGAGGCGGACGGGGTGCGACGGGCGCTGCCGTTGGGGCTGCGGACCGGGCTGGGCGACGAGTGGCTGTCCATCGGGGCGCTGAAGCTGTGGACCGACGGCGGCATGATCGCCCGGACGGCGGCGATGACCTCGCCTTATACCGGCGTGGGCGGGGTCGGGCAGTGGCAGGACGACCCCGGCGAGATGCGGGCGGCGATCCTCGACGGGCACGCGGCCGGGTGGCAGCTCGCGGTGCACGCGATCGGGGACCGGGCGGTGGACTTCGCCCTCGACACCCTGGCGGAGGCGCAGGCCCTGCGGGCTCGGCCGGATGCCCGCCACCGGATCGAGCACTGCGGGCTGGTGCGGCCCGACCAGGTGGACCGGATCGCCGCGTTGGGCGTCACGCCCGTCGTGCAGCCCACCTTCCTGTGGGCTTACGGGGACGACTACTCGGCGATCATGGGGCCGGAGCGTGCGCCTTGGCTGTACCGGGGGCGGGCGTTCCTGGACCGGGGTGTGGTGCTGGCGGGTAGTTCGGATCGGCCGGTGGCGGACGGGAACCCGTTGCGCGGCATCCAGTTCATGGTGGAACGGCGGTCGCGGAGCGGGCTGGCGGTCGGGCCGGACGAGGCCCTGACGGTGGAGGAGGCGATCTCCGCCTACACGCTGGGTGCGGCGTTCGCGTGTCGGCGGGAAGACGTGCTCGGGTCCATCACGCCCGGCAAGCTGGCCGATTTCGTGGTGCTGGAAGGAGATCCTCGGACGTGTGAGGTGTCCGCGATCGGGGACATCGCGGTGCTGGCGACCGTGGTGGGTGGCGAATTCCGGCACGACCCGGCCGGGTTCACGAGCTGACCGGCCTGCCTCGACCACGCACGTCCGCGCGGCGACCACGACACGGCTGTGCGGCGACCACGCATGGCCGCCGCGACGACGACACGGCTGTGCGGCAACCACGCACGGCCGCGGCAACGACGACACGGCTGCGCTGCCGCCGCGAAGTGCGACAACGCGGCCGTGTCACGACCTCAGGCGCTCATCCGCCAGTGCACGACGTACCCGGCGGCCTCGGCGGCGATCAGGGCGTCGAGCTTCGCCAGGTTCGTCCGCTTCGCCATCCGGAACGCCCGCCCCCGCCGCGCGTCCAGCAGCAGCGGTGTCGCGCCCGGCAGTGTGTCCTCCACCGTCTGCTGGAGGATGCGCAGCCCCACGTTCGCCGCCTCCTGCGTCAACTCGCGTTCCTTCAGGTACACCAGCACGGCCGCCGTCGAGCCGTCCGGCATCCGCAGGCCCAGGTTCGGCCGCACCCGCAGGGTCAGCTCGCCCGCGGCCCACCTGGTGGACGACACCGGCACCCCGGTGGCCCGCGTCCCCCGCAACCACGGCAGGAAACCCCGCCGCACCTCCTCGAACGCCCGGAGCTGCCCGTTGCGCGACGCCGACCGCACCGCCAGGTCCAGCTCCGCGTCCGGATCGGGCGAGTTGGCCGCCCGGCGCATGGCGTCCCGCACCGGGTTGTAGAACCCGCACACCCACGGGTCCGCGCCCAGGTACACGTCCCGCTGCTCGGACACGATGCTGATCCGGCCGCGCTGGCCGCTCATCACGTACTCGGTGAACGACAACGCGGTGACGCTGACCGGCTCCACGACCACGACAGGCTCCCCTCGCGCACGATCGAACTAACGTTCGAATTCTACCCGTCGGGTACGACAATCCGCGGTGACGAGGAGGTGCGGGCTACGAACGGACCTTCGTCAGCAGCGGTCCCAGCTCCGGGTCGGCCGCCACCTCCTCGAAGATCGCCGCCAGCGTCTCCTCGTAGAACGGGGCCGCCGTCCGGTAGACCTCCCGCCCCTCGGGCGTGAGGCGGCTGAACACCCCGCGCCGGTCGGTCTCGCAGATCTCCCGCGTGGTCAGCCCGGACTGCTCCAGCCGCGCCACCAGCCGGCTCACCGAACTCTGGTTCAGTCCCACGACCTCGGTCAGCTCCTGCATCCGCAGTTCGCCCCCGGGCGAGTCGTGCAGCGCGCCCAACGCCGTGAACTCCGACATCCCGAAGTGGAACCTCCGCTGCAACGCGCGCTCCAGGCTCGCGTTGATGCGGTTGTGCAGCGCGCGGAGGTCGGACCAGGTGGCGCGGACGGACAACTCGCCCTCCCCGGAGTGCAGGCATCGGCCTACATCCTATGTCGGGTCGTCGCCGACGGGCCCGAGCGCGCTCAGTCGCACCTCGAACGGCTCAACCAGCCAGTCTCGTCATCGCGCTCACTGCGGTGTGCCCGCCGGACCTTGAGGTGCTGCCCGCGCCGGTCGACGTGGTGCCGGCGGAGGACACGGTGTTCACGGCAGTTCGAAAAGTGAGTGAGATTCGTGTCGACACCGGGGCCGCCGGTAGGGTCTCCGCATGGCGGAACGTCCGGACATCGACCTGACGAGGCCGAGCGCGGCCCGCGTGTACGACTACTACCTCGGCGGCGCGCACAACTTCGCGGTGGACCGGGAGATGGCCCGGCAGGCCATCGGGATGTGGCCGGAACTGCCGCTGATCATGCAGGCGAACCGCGCGTTCCTGCGCCGTGCCGTGGAGTTCTGCGTCGAACGGGGCGTGCGGCAGTTCCTCGACCTCGGCTCGGGCATCCCGACCGTCGGCAACGTCCACGAGGTGGCCCGCAAGGCCGACCCGGAGGCGTGCGTCGTGTACGTCGACAACGACCCGATCGCCGTCACGTACAGCCGGACCATCCTCGGCGACGACAAGCAGACCCTGGTGGTGCAGGAGGATCTGCGCCACCCCGAGCGCGTGGTGGAGGACCCGGCGGTGCGCGACCTGCTGGACTTCGACCAGCCGATAGCCGTGATGATGGTGGCGGTGCTGCACTTCGTGCCGGACGACGACGGGCCTGGCGACATCGTCGCCGCGTACCGGGACGCCGTGCCGCCGGGCAGCTTCCTCGTCGTCTCGCACGCGACCCACGAGGGCCAGGACACCCAGGCCGACGACCACCAGGACCTCTACCGCCAGCGCACGGCGACCCCGATGACCATGCGCTCCAAGGACCAGGTGCGGTCGCTGTTCGCGGGGTACGACCTGGTGGAGCCGGGTGTCGTGCACCTGCCGCTGTGGCGTCCGGCGTCCCTGGACGACGTGGCCGACGACCCGATGCGGTTCGCGGGCCTCGCCGCCGTGGGACGAAAGGCGTAGTCCCGAGGACTGGCACGCCGGGCCGGTACCGCACCGGGGGCGGTGCGGTACCGGCTGTCGGACCGATCAGCGTTGTCCCGGGCTCAGAACTGGATGGCCCAGGAGTTCAACGTCCCGGTGTCGGACTGGTAGGCGTCGTGCACGCGCAGCTTCCAGACGCCGTTCGCGGCCTGGGCGGCGGCGTCGACCGTGTACGTGGCCTTGATGTCGTCACCGGAGTCGTTGGACGTCTCCTTCAGCAGGTAGGTCGTGCCGTTCGGGCCGACCAGGTGCAGGCGCACGTCGCCCCGGTACGTGTGCCGGATGTCGACCTCGACGCGCAGCGCCGACGGGGCGTTGCCCGCCACTTCCGCCACGGTGATCGGGGACTCCACGGTGGCCAGGTCGTTCACCGGGAAGTCGGCGGCGTTCTCGAACCGCTTGCCCGGCGCCGGGCCACCGCCGTCGTTGTTGTCGATCAGGCTCGCGATCTCCGCGTTCACCAGGCTGATCCGGGTTCCCCAGTTGGGGCACCCGCCGAGGTGGTGCAGGGCGATCACCTTGTGCGACGAGCCGGCCAGCACCGGTGACCCGGAGTTGCCGCCCGAGCTGTCGCAGCGGTAGCCGGTGTTCACGCCGGACGCCCTCACGTCGATCTTGCAGTACGCGCCGCCGTCGCTCTCCTCGTACAGGGAGAAGCGCTTCGGCCTGGTGTCGCCGTGGCCGGCGATGTAGATGCGCTCGCCGAGGACGGGTTCGCGCACGTCCAGGTACAGCGTGCCGTAGGACTGGATGGACGCGAAGTTGTTCACCGAGAACAGCGCGTAGTCCAGCGCGCTCAGCGGGCTGGACTTGATCAGCTCCAGGCCGCTGACCTTGGTGCCGGGGCGCGGGTTCGAGCCGCCGCAGGTGGCGCACTGGTAGTCGAACTGGAACTCGCTGGCCCGCAGGTCGGCCGCGCTCTCCATGCAGTGGTAGTTGGTGATCATCCGGTTGGTGTTGCCGACCCGCCACGCCGTGCAGTGGCCGACGCCGTTGAGTAGCTGGCGCGCGACCGCGCCGGACCGCGCGTACTCGGTGGGGTGGCTGGTCTGGTAGCAGACCACGTCGCGGCGGGCGTCCGTGCCGCAGACGCTGAGCGGCGCCGGGTTGGCGGCGGCCAGTTCGGGCTCGGTGAAGCCCCGGAAGTAGGTGTCGATGCGGACGCCGAAACCCTGCCGGGTCAGGGCTGCGGCGTTCGGGCGTTCCTTCACGGCGTGCAGGGTGACCACGGCGGTGTCGCCGTCGACGGACATCGCGGCGAAGCCCGGCCTGCCGTGCACGGTGTGCGCGGAGTCGCCGGGGAACGCGGTCGTGGTCGGGTTGCCGTGATAGGTGTGGACTTCACGTCCGGTCGGGTCGGCCACCGTCACGCGGTCGCCGGGCGCCAGCTTGAGCGACGCGAAGTGCACCTTGACGTAGGTGGAGCCGGGCTCGTGGAGCACCACCTGCCAGGAACGGCCGGTGGGCGCGTAGCGCAGGGTCGCGCCGCTGGTCTTCTGCTCGCCCGCCACGGTGACTCTCGGGTTCGAGGTCGGCTGTGGCGGTTCGGCTTGCGCCGAGGGGATGGTGAGTGCGGGTGTTGCCATCGCCAGTGCGGCCACCATTGGCAGGATTCGTGACCGGATGGACATGGCGCACCTCCTTGGAAAGGTCGTTTCCGGGTAGGCGGCGGTGCCCGACCCGGCTTCGGGTGGAAGCCGGGCCGGACACGTACGGTCGCACGATCAGCCACTGGGACTCCAGCTATCGGGGACACCGATGTCACCGGCTTCCCGAACCGGTGTCGGCCACGCCGGTGGGCGGGCGGGTCCTGAATCCATCACGGAACCGCGCCGAAGCCTCGGCGCGCGTCGCCGCTCACCGGCCTGAGGCCGTCAGTCCACCAGCACGCAGTCGCGGCTGAGGGCTTCGCCCAACCAGCTCTCGACGGCGCGGATCCGGTCGCGGACGAGGATGTCGTCCTCGCGGGCCAGTGCGGCTCGGCGGAGGATGCCCGCCTCTTCCAGGCAGGGCGCGTCGAGCCGTTCGGCGGACAGGGAGGTGAGTTCGGTGTGGAAGACCTGCTTGCGCCGGGGCAGCAGGGGCAGCGCCGCGGTGGGCAGCAGCCTCAGCACCTGGGCCTTCTCCCGCCAGTAGGCGTGGGGGTAGCCGGCGTCGTGGCGTCGTTCGAGCGGCAGCCGGCAGGCCGCCTCCAGGAACTCGCGGTCGAGGAACGTGTCGACGACGGGCACCGGTCCAGGGGAGTGCATGGGATGGATGGGGAAGAGCCGTTCCCACGCCTCCATGGTGGCCCAGCTCCGGTGGTGTTCCGCGTGCAGCCTCAGGACGTTGTCCACCCAGCTCCGCGTCCAGTCGGACACGAGGTCGCGGTAGGGGCCGCTGAGCGCGGTCGAGGGCCGCGCGCCGCAGAGAGCGGCGCAGCCGGCCGCGAAGTAGGTCTCGGCCCGGAGCTTGCGGGGCAACATCCGCGCTCCGGCGGCCATCGCTTCGAAGGACAGCGCTTTCCGGCTCGCGAACACGCTGTCCCGCGCGTAGCCGCGGGCGCGTCCGAGCATGCCGCGCAACGCCAGTTCGGCGGCCAGGAACCGGACCGAACCCAGCACCTCGTCCGCGCCGTAGCCGGTGAGGACGACGGACGCGCCGGCCGCCTCGGCTTCCTCGGCGATGACCTGGTTGGCGGTGGGGACGGCCTCCAGCCGGGGCCCGCGGGCGGACCACGCCACGGGGCCGCGGGGCAGCCGGTCGCGGTCGAACACCTTCAGCTCGCAGGTCAGCCCGAGCCCCGCGACCAGGCGGAGGACGACCGGGACGTTCGACCTGCCGGTGTCGTCCACCAGCTCGGTCACCAGCGCGACGATCTTCCGCTCCCGCCCGACCAGCCGGTGCAGAGTGACCAGGACCGCCAGGGAGTCGAGGCCCCCGGACAGGGCGACGCCGACTCCCTCGCGGTCCCCCGCGATCCGCCGAACACAGGCCGCGAACTCCGTGCGGAGATCGTGCCGCCGGTGGTCGGGCGAGGGCCACGGCGGGTAGTCGACCAGGCTCGGCCCTCCCACCACCGGGCTGACCGGCCCGAATTCCCCGTAGACCGCCGGAGGAGCCAGCCAGAGCGCCAGTCGGCTACGGGACACCTGTGTGCTCGGCGAATCCACGGAAAATCAGCGCTTTCGCTGCCGCAGGCTCTTCAGTGCCGACATGAAGGAATGCATGTCTTCGCTCGGGTCGTACATGCCCCGGCCACCCTTGACGCCTTTTCCGCGAACTCCGTCGCCCGGCTTCGACTTCTTGGCCATTGTGTTCACCTTCCCCGATGATTCGCCGACCCTGCGCTTATCGGCAGGGCACTGCGAGTCGAAAGGTAACACCCGGGTATGGCCTGGTCAGCGGCATTCAGTCCGCCGGGGGACAACAGGGGAGGTCGACCCGAACAGATGATTGGAAAATAAAAATATTTCAGATCGGCGGACTTTGTCGTAGATCCTCCGGCTTGCTGGACGGCAAGCAATAAAAAAGACCGCCCTGGGGACGCTGTCGTTCCGACGATGTCATCGGGCGTACAGGTCATCCACAACATTGTGATGAACCCGCCCGAGTGATGTCCAGCCGGTCACCGCGCGGGACCGGTATTGCGCATTCGTTCACGTCTGTCGTCCCGATCCGCCTGCCGGGCCACCTCGCCGAACGGCCCACCGCAGCCGTCTGTCACACCTCGCGGCACTGTCTCGTCTCGTTGATGCACGCGTTGTCGACATGAGTACGGAGACCGAAGTGGCACGAGAGATCGTTGTGATCGGTGGCGGACTGGCCGGGCTGACGGCGAGCATCGCCTGTGCGGAGGCGGGCGCGGCGGTCACGCTGCACGAGGCACATTCCACCCTCGGCGGCCGGGGCCGGACGACTCCGCCACCGTACGTGGCGCACGAGGGCGCCCACGTCTTCTACGCCGACGGTCCGCACTGGAAGTGGCTGGCCGAGCGCGACCTGATCGGCGACCTCGCCCGGATCCCGGCGCGGGCGGCACTGGTGGCGGGCTTCAGGTACGAAGGGAAGCTGCGTCGTCGTCCCTTCCCCGGTCTGCTGCGCATGATCCGCGACCGGCGTCGTTCCGCGCCCGTGGACCGGGACTTCGCGAGCTGGGCGGCCGAGCGCTACGGCGAGGAGGCGGCGAAGGCGGCGGCCAACGCGATCGCCGTCGTCACGTTCGACGCCGACACCGGCCGGCTGTCCGCGGCGTTCGTCTGGGAATTGCTGCACCGCGTCTTCGCCCCCGCTCCGCCCGCCGTCCGGTACGTGGTCGGTGGCTGGCCCACGGTGTTCGCCCGGATGGCGCGGCGGGCCCGAGAGCTGGGCGTGCGCATCGAGCTGAACTCGCGGATCACGGAGATCCCGTCGGCGCCCACGATCGTGGCCACCGAACTGGCCAGTGCCCGCGCCCTGCTCGGCGACGCCACCCTGGCGTGGGAGAGCGGCAACTGCGTCATGCTGGACCTCGCGGTGCACCGCAAGCGCGGCGACTTCTTCATCGTGTTCGACGCCGACCAGGGCGGCTTCCACGAGTGCTACACGATGCAGGACCCGTCCTTGGCGCCGGCGGGCCAGTCCCTGTTCCAGTTGGACATGCCGATCCGGTCCGGGGAATCGCGAGCCGACGCGACGGCCAGGGTCGAACAGCTCGCCGACCTCGCCGTCCCCGGCTGGCGGGAGCGCACCACCTGGCAGCGCAACGCCGTCGCGCGCGGGCGCAGCGGCGCCCTCGACCTGCCGGGGCAGACCTGGCGCGACCGTCCCGCGATCGTGCGCGGAGGCGACGTGTTCCTGGCGGGCGACATGGTCGCGGCGCCGGGAATGCGCGGCGAGATCTCCATGAACAGCGCCGTCGACGCGGCACAGGCGGCCCTGCGCGCCGCGGGCGTCCCCGCGGCGCGCAGCCGAAGCTAGATCGACCTAGCCTTCGTCGGCCATGCGGTACGCGCCCTCCTCCAGCCGTCGGATGAGGCGGTGGGTCCACTCCGCACGGCTCTGTGCGGTGTGCAGCCACAGCCCGATGACGTCACCGACCGGACCCCAGGTGTCCAGGTCGGTGTCCGGTGGCACCTGTTCGACGATGCTCGCGCGCCACTGGTCCATCGCCTGGGCACGCCGCCGCAGCAGGTCGAGCGCCTCGGCCCGGGGGAGGTCCTCGATCAGCCCCACCGCGGCGGCGAGCAGGTCGAGCCGCGGATCGCGGCTCGACAGCCCCTTGCGGAGCATCGTGAGGTACGTCTGCCGGCCTTCGCCGGTCAGCTCGTACTCCATGCGCGGCGGCCCGCCCGCCTCGCTCGGGGTGGTCTCGTGCACGAGCAGCAGGCCTTGTCCGGCCATGGCCTTGAGCGCGTGGTACACCGAGCCCGAGGTGGCGCTGGACCACTCGTGCGCGCCCCAGGCCTCCAGGTCGGCCCGCACCTGGTAGCCGTGTGCCCGCCCGCGCCGCAGCACCGCGCCGAGCACCAGCAGTCGAACCGCCGACATGCGCTCAGGCGACGTTCGGCTGGGTGGTGCTCACCCACCACAGCGTGCCGAACGGGTCGACGAAGCACCCCATCCGGCTGCCGTCCTCCTGGGCGATGACCTCCTGGGCGGACGTGGCGCCGGCGGCGACCGCCCGCGCGTGCACCGCGTCGGCGTCCGGCACGGTGCTCCAGAGCTGGACGTGCACCGGTTCGGAAGGTGAGGTGAGGCACCGCTCGCCATGGGCGCCCGAGTCGGCGAAGAACACCACCCCGGTCCCGATCCGGGCCTCCGCGTGCATCACCCGGTCGGGATCCGAGGGCAACCGGAGCACGTTGGACACCTCGGCTTCGAAGACGCTCTTGAGGAAATCACCGTAGGTCTCCGCGCTGTCCACCATCACGTAGGGCGTTACCGACGACATCACTGCCTCCTTGACTAACCAAATTTGGCTACCGGGCGAGCGTACCGCTCCGGGCGGGTGCTGGCTAGCCAAATTTGGTTAGTGGTCTCGACCACCTCAAGGTCGCCGCCGAGGCCACCCGCTGACTCCGCGACGCCGGTGGCGTCCCCATCCCGGTCGCCGGCTCAGAGCGCGAGCCGTGGCCAGGACCGGGTGTCCCGCAGCAGTTGCCGGTCGTGCGTGGCGATCACGACCGCGGCCGGGGTGGACCCGAGCGCGGCGGTCAGCTCGTCGACGAGCGCGGCCGACAGGTGGTTGGTCGGCTCGTCCAGCAGCAGCACGTGCGGGAGGCCCGCCAGCACCAGGGCCAGGTCCAGCCGCCTTCGGGCGCCGACCGACAGCTCGGCCACCGGCCGGTGGGTGTCGTAGGGGTCCAGGAGGCCCAACTCGCCGAGGCCCGGCACGGAGAGACCCGATCGGGCGACCTGTTCGTCGTAGAGCTCCACCGCCGTGCGCGGACCCGGAGGCTCGGACTCCTGGCCCAACCGCCCGACCCGCACCGACCTGGCACGGCTGACCGTGCCCGTGTCCGGCTCAAGGTCGCCCGCCAGCACCGTCAGCAGCGTCGACTTGCCCGCGCCGTTGGGCCCGGTGACCACCAGCCGGTCCCCGGAGTCCAGCGCCAGGTCGACCGGGCGGGCGAGCCTGGCGGCCACCGTCACGCCGTCCGCCCGCAGCAGGGTCGCGCCGCGGTGCTCGGGCAGCTCGGGCATGGCGAACCGGGTCGGCGGCGACGGGACCGCCACCACGTGCGCGTCCAGTTCCTCCTGCCGCCGGTGCACGGCCCGGACCAGGCCGGGCGCGCGGGTGGCGCGGGTGTGCCTGCCGTGCCCCTTGCCGGGCCGCCAGCTATCCCGCAACCGGTTCTGCGCCGCGGACAGGTCGTCGGCCAGCCGCTGCCGCTCGGCGACCTGCTCGGCGTGCAGTGCTTCCCACCGGGCACGCTCGGCCCGACGGGCCTCGACGTAGGCGGCGTAGCCCCCGCCGTACACCCGCGGCCGGCCGTCGCTGGACGGGTCGAGGTCGATCACCGAGGTGGCCACGTCGGCGAGCAGCGCCCGGTCGTGGCTGACCAGCACGACCACGCCGGGGTGGGCGCGCAGCCGCTCGGTGAGGTGGTCGAGCCCGGCGGCGTCGAGGTGGTTGGTCGGCTCGTCGAGCAGCAGCACCTGGTGCCCGGCGCCGAGCAGGCACGCCAGCCGCACCCGGTGGCGCTGCCCGACCGAAAGGGTGCCGAGCGGACGGGCGCGGTCGCCGACGGCGTTCAACGCGGCCAGCGACACCTCGACCCGCCGGTCGGCGTCCCACGCGTCCAACGCCTCGGCGTCCGCGAGCGCGGCGGCGTAGGCGTCGCCCGCGTCGGGCAGGCCGTCGGCGAGCGCGTCGGTAGCCCGCTCCAACCGGGTCAGCGCACCGCGCACGACGGCCAGTTCGAGGTCGATCAGCGCGCCGACGGTATCCGCGGCGCCGAGCGGGATCTGCTGGTCGGCGACACCGACCGAACCCGCGCGGCGCACTTCGCCGAGGTCGACGGGCAGGTCCCCGGCGAGCACCCGGAGCAGGGTGGTCTTGCCACGGCCGTTCTCGCCGACCACGGCGACCCGGTCACCGGCGGCGGCGACGAGATCGACGCCGGCGAGCACGGGCCGTCCGCCGAAGGAGAGGTGGACGCCGGACATGCGGACGTGCGCCGCCCGCGCAGGGGCGAGCGAAAGATGAGACGACAAGGAACTGCCTCCAACGAGGTGATGCGCAAGAAGGACGAAGTCCGGTGCCGCGGCCCGCGGTACCGGTGGAGGCGTCGTCCCTCAGAGGAAGAACAGGTGCTGCATCACGTTCCCCACGGTAGCCCAGCCGACTCGTTGGGTCACCCGGATTCTCGGCGGCCAACACAGCGGCCTGAACTACGTAGTTCCTACCGACGCGGCCACTCCCGCTGCCACGGGAAGCTCAGCCCTGACAGCCACCCCGCCGCATCAGCCGGCAAAACGGAGGAGAAGGCCCATGCCCGAGCCCCGCCCGACCACCCCGCGGACCCCTCGTCGCCGAACCGGCGCACGCACTGTCCTGCCGGCGGTCCCACTGGCCCTCGCCGGCGTTTTCGGCACCCCCGCCCACGCCGCCACCCCCGACCACGGCACCGGTCGGGCCTCCCCGACCTGCCAAGGCAAAGGCGTCGACCCGACCGCCAAGGCCCGCCACCGCACCGAAATCCTCATCCACGCGCCGCTGCGCACCATCTGGGACCTGCACACGGACGTCGAAAACTGGCCGGACTGGCAGAAACCCGCCGCCCCCATGACCATCAAGCGCCTGGACCCGGGCCCACTGCGCAAGTACTCAAGGTTCCAGGCGACCATCCACCTACCCCGCCCAGTCCCCCCGGCACGGTGGTCATCACCTCTACCGTGCGCCAACTCCAGCACGGCAAGTGCATCCGCTGGACCGGCCCCGCCGACGGCCCCGGGTTCCACATCGACGGCATCCACGTCTGGACCTTCACCAAGGTCCCCGGCGGCGTCCTCGTCCGCACCGAAGAGACCCACACCGGACCCCAAGCCGACGACAACTCCGACATGGGCCTCGAGACCTGGCTCAAAGACCTCAAAACCGCCGCCGAAGCAGACCGTTGCGACCGACCTCGGCGAACTCTGCCCTCCCCCTGACCTGTTACCGCAGGTCAGGGCCGTTCAAGTCGAGTGCCCCCGGCAGGATTCGAACCTGCGACCTCGGGATTAGAAGTCCGTGTGACTTCGAACGCACCTAGTGCTACCTGCTCGTTTTCTATCTAGTCACCGCTCACATGTGCCTCCACGGTCACTGTGGTCGTACGGTTGGCTCTACGCATGGCTCCACGGACAGGACCCCTCTACATCGCTTCCTGCGGACCCAAGAGACACCAGGTCGGGACCTCTGTATTGCCCAAACATGGCAGTAGGCCCATGCCGCGCCACTGCAGGCGCTTATGGCTTGTCTCCGCCGAATCGAACGCTGCGGAAGTTGGCACCAGGCGGCTCAGTGGGTAAGTACGCGCAGGTCAGGAGGTTCAGCGAGACCGAGGGAGATGTGTCGGACAGCGCTGCCAACATCAGGTCCGTAACAAACGTGCACTTCGCTTCCTCGCGGTGCGGCTGAGCAGCCGCATCACCGCTATCCAGGCTGGTACCCCAGACCGTCGACCTGTATCTATGAGCAGTTGGGCGATGCGCAGCCTCGGTCTACCGCAGGGACTGGTAGGCCGTGTGGCGTGAAGGAGCTGTCTCCTCTCCTCAGTTGGTGTGAAACGTACCGACTCCATATCGCGATGACCGTGGGAGGAGGTGAACCTAGGCGCTCGGTCGATATGACTGCGGTCCTGCTGCCTTGAGGTGTGAGCGCTGCAGGTGATGGAACAGCCGCTACATTACGCCATACGAGTTAGCGGCTTGCTTGCACCGTCAGCGGATGGTACCTACGAACTTGGCGTAATGCGAGTCTAAGTGGGGCCCGTGCGCGTTGGATGGAGGTATCACATTCTGTCACCGTGGACCAGGAAGGGTTTGAATGGAAGCCTATCGACGGTACGGGATCGACCAGGTTGCCCAGGCTTTTGAAGTAGGCCAGGAAGACGTTAGGCATCTCGGAACAGGTGCGTTCGGTGAAACATGGTGGGTCCGCGATAAGGGTGGCAATGAAACCGCGTGCAAGATAATTTTTAAGGACGATTACTCAACGCAGCGCCTTGCGCGCGAGGTCGCAGGTCTACTGCGTGTGTCGAGTTCACGAGTCGTACGGTTACATCGTCGGTATGAGCTCAAGGTCGACGGAAAGTCCCGGCCCGTCCTGCAGTTTGAGTACGTACATGGCGGCGACCTGGCTTATTTTATCAAGATAGGCCGACGACCGGATCGCAGGGAGGTCGTGGCGTTACTGCGCGGACTGCTCGAAGGTGTTCATGCGCTGCACCAATCGGAAGTGGTACACCGGGACATCAAACCCCATAACATTGCTCTTCGCAGCGGCCTATTCGATTCACCTGTCATTCTCGACCTGGGATTGGCCCGCCCTTTGGATGCTTCAACGATGACTCGTTATCCTGGTTTCATTGGGACCCTTCCTTACATGGCTCCCGAGCAACTTCGTGGAGAAAAGGCACGATTGGCTGCCGACTTGTACGCGGTAGGCATCGTAGTAATCGAGGCGTTGACAGGTGTGCATCCTTATATCGCCTCTGACGACAACTTTGATGACATAGAACATGCTGCTGAGCAGTTGGTGTTGCGTCAACAAAATCTAAGAATAAGCTTCCCTTCATCCACGCCCGATGCGCTAACCCACGTACTTGAGAAGTTGACTTCATATAAGCCGTATCGACGAAGTGTTCCTTCTCGTCTTCTGGAAAATTTGATCGAAGTCGCGTGAAAGGGTAATCGTGACCGAGTCTAACTTACCTTGGTGGGCGCAGTCGTCGATGTCTGGCGAACTTGATTCGTCGGGAGAAGAAGTAGTAGACGACGCGGATCCGTGGAGTGATCTGGCCGATCTAGACGAAGAAGACCTAATCGCGACGCTGGACGGGCGAGAGGTCAATGGACAAGAGGCTGAACATCCTATAGAGAACTCGGCATACAGTACTAGAGGCGATGAACCGGTTCTGATGGTGCATCGTCCGAACAGTAACAGTGCATGGGTTGCCCCATTGCTTCGTGCGGTTAAGCGCGCTCAAGGGAGAAGCGTTGTGCTCGGTTCCGTGGCTGCGTTGACACGGTTGGGCCCCGCAGACGGTAGCCGATACCTCGATGGTTGCGACGCAGCGGCTATCCGAATTGCTGACCCGATGGCTTTCGTTTCCTTTGATCAGGTGCCGGGTCGCCGTGTCTTATCACCCAAATATCGGAGGTGGGACTTCCAACGGCACGTACCCGGTACGTCGCCACAAGACGTCGCTGGATGGGTTCAGTCACTTGTCGAAGCTCAACGTGCAGCCGGTGCCAACATAATTCTATCTCCTGGTCGGTGGATGTCTTCCGTAGATCCTGCGGCGGAACTCGACATGGCGTTTTCTCATGCGGATTACGTCGCTCAAGCCCTAAATTCAGACGAAGATATGGCAGTAAACCTCACGCTTGCGCGAAACTGGTTAGCGCAAGAACCGTTACGAGACAAACTTCTGCAACGGATTGTTGAATCAGAGTACAGCACATTCTACGTGCGAGTACTGTGGTCTATGCTCGGAAATACCCACGGACATCCGTTGGACCCTGAACTGTTGGAGGGATACCGTGAGCTTTGTCAAACGGCGAAGAGTGAAGGAGTGAAGATATTTCTTCCTGAAAGCGACTTGACTGGATGGTTGACGCTGGGATGGGGCGCTGCAGGTTTTGGTACTGGCGTGAGTAGCGGTGACCGCGCTTTTTCTCAGCAACGTCCGTCCGGTCCAGCTGCGCAAGCCAAGCCAAGGTATCTAGAGGCGCAACTTCTTCATACGATCCTTCAAACGGAACACCAACAGTTACGAGCGCTCCCGGAACACGTCATGTGTTCTTGCGTCTACTGTTCGAACAGTAATCCCGGAACGCCATGGAAATCAATTCAAGCTCGGCATCACGTATCTGTGCTTGCGCGACTTGCCGGTGACGTATGTAGGGCGAGTCACACTGCCCAAGATCCTGCCGCCCATGTTCTATCGGTAGTACAGGACGCTATAGACTTCGCCGCTACTACCTCCAAGAGGGTGCTCTATAGTCCGGAATCCCGACCGGTGCATTTGCCGATTTGGCAGAAAGCATTGATATAATCTTGGTTAAGCGGGAAATCTGGGGTCACTTCCGGTGGACGTGGTATGAGTCTGGCCAAATACCGGCAAAACCGGCCCTGAGACCCGTCCTGAGTTGACAAGAAGGAACGCGGCCTCGGCGGCTCGAAGTCTTTCGAATTTACGCAGTCGGTCACCTGGGGGAGGTGCGTTCCGAATTTTCGTAACACGCAAGCTCGATGGATCTACTTCGATTAATCCGGCTCTCGTCGACGTGATTAGTTCAGGATGTTGCAGGGCCCGCTGTGCGGTTGTCGACTCAAGCGCGAGGTAAGTTCGATCCGCAAAAGTCGTGTAACGAAGTGCTTGCTGGGCTGCTCGTCGCCAATCTGTCCTTTTCACCTCAATAGCAACCAGTGCACATATGGCGGTTTGGTATCGCCAAGTCGGGCGATAGAGATGCCCTGATAGCCGTTCGATATGACCAGCGCTAGTTAGGCGTGCTAGAGGGCCTCTGCGCAGCCCTTCTACACTCATGCCTGCGCGGTTCGCTATCTCGCGTGCCCGGTAACCTTCAAGTCTCGAACCCTGTAAAATCATGAATATCGCTAGCTCATGATGATCGGTTATAGCGCCGGCGCCAAGAGATCGACGCTTCTCAACGACCTGCTGGTCGATAGCAATGTGGACGACGTCGGCGATACCATATGGGACAACGGAGAGCTCGAACAGAGTGGTCCATGCCGCATCATGCCTCGTCCGCACGAACTCTGCGATCACATCGCCGCGCGCATCTCGCAGGGGTGCAAGCATATCCGCTTCTCGTATGAACCCACTGTCTACCCGCTGCGATGGAACACTCCGGTGGCGTACGGTCGCTGTCACGAAGAGCACTCTAGTCTATTTCATCTGTAGTCGTATAGCATTTGCGAAAACTTGAACGACTTCCACCCGTTCGGGCGGTTCTCATCGAAGCGGCGGTGGAGGCGGCCTGGTGTTGCGGCCCACTGGCGGCAGCGATGCGGCGTCGGCCCACTCGTCGGCTTCGATGCGGCAACAACAGCGACACGCAGTTGGCTACGATGAGTGGAACCAATAGGGTGGAGAGATGACAGAGTATCCGGATGAGTTGAAGTGGTCAGTGCACGGTGAGCGCGCGATCTACGAGAATCAGTGGATTAAATTGAAACTTGTGGACGTCGAGCCTCCTGATCACAGTCGGTTCGAACATCACGTGGTTAAGTTGCATCACGTTGCGGTGGCCCTGCTCTTGAACGAGCGCGAAGAGGTGCTAACCCTATGGCGATATCGCTTCGCTGTTGATCAATGGGGTTACGAACTCATTGGAGGGCTGGTAGAGACAGGTGAGGATCCGGCTGCCACGGCTGCGCGGGAAGCCGAAGAGGAGACGGGATGGCGGCCGATTGGCGAGCCTGAGCACATCGCTACGTTTCAGCCGTTGCCCGGCATGGTGGACGCTCCCGTTAACGCCTACATTTGGCGACATGCCGAGAAGGTGGGCGAACCGACCGACGCTGAGGAAGCCGCGCGGATTGAGTGGATTCCGATTGATCGGATGTTGGAGCTGATCAAGCGTGGTGAGGTGCTTGGGTCTGGGGCGATTGTGCCGCTGTTGTTCTACTTGGCCTCACGCAATGCCGGTTCTGCCGATCTCGGGTAGCTGCAACTTGGCTAGGCGCTGGCGTTGGTGGTCGGAGCCGATGCGGGTGGCTAGTTGGCGGGCTTTGGCGGCGTAGGCCAGTGCTCCTCTGCTGTCGCCTGCGGCGGCGTAGGCGAAGGCCAAGTCTGCGTAAGTGTGGAGTTGGGCGCGGATGGTTGAGCGCGGGGAGGTCTCCATTTCTCGCGCCACAGCTTCCAGACCACCGATGGCGTCTTGGTCACCTAGGCGTACTAGGGCGTTCCCTCGCCACCTTGCTAGGTGACCTTCGCTGAGGAGTAGGTGGGGCAGCTCGGGGTCTACTGGGTTCGAGGGCAGAAGTGTTTGTGCCTCATCGAACGCGCGTAGGGACTCGTCGCGGTGTGCGGCCGCTGCGAGTCCTTCTCCATGTGCTGCGGCTAGCCATGTCCGGAGAAGGGACGGGGCGCGGTTCTCGGCTACGTAGCGCGCGTACTCCAGCAACTCGACGGCTGCGGCCGGTTCGCCGATGTCCAGGAGGATCACGGCTTGCTGTGCTGCGGCGTGCGCCAGGAGGTAGGGCGAGTCCGCTTCGCGGGCGGATACCTTGGCGTCCTCGTGGTACTGCCACGCCTGGAGTTGTGAGCCTCGGTCGAGCGCTGTCCAGCCCGCTAGGGTGCGGGCGTCGGTGAGGATGGCTGCCAAGCGTTCGCGGTGTTGAGTGCTCACGCTGAACGTCTTGACGCTCTCCATTTGGCGGACGAGGTTGTTCAACTGGTCGAGAACGACGATGGCGCCGAATCGGCCGTCGGAGTTTCTTAGGTTGTTGTCTTGACGTTGGAACAGGTCAACGGTTTCGCGGTCGATGTTGCGTGCGACAATCAGTCGGTCGCGGAGTTCCTCTGCGGATTCGTTGTACTGCTCCGATGGGAAGCCTAGTTCTTCGTTGGTTCGGCCGTAGAACTCGCGGAAGAGGCGTCGATAACCGAGATCCGTGACTTCTACACGGGCGTTCTCCCAGCGGGACAGCATGACCAACAGGGCCGACTCGCTGGCTACCGGTATGCCGAGGGTCTGGCTTCTGGTGAGGAAGTAGCGGACGACCTGTGCTTGGGTGCGTCCGGACTGCCTTCGGATGGCCTGTAGCCGCGTGTGCGGCGGGTCGCCGCGTGCCTGTCCTGCCACGTTCTCCCCCGTCCTCTGAGGCCGCGACCTGCGGACTTAACTCCACCTAACAGGTGGGGCGTTAGTCGCTGACAATTATTTTGTCACCCTGTTCGGCGGTCTGCTGTTGCCATGACAGCGACGCAGGAACCGCCGAACGATCACCGCGAATCAGTCCTTTCTTCGCGACTCATCGTCAAGTCGGTTGGTGAGCGTCCCGAGTTGGGCGCGCAGTCCGCGAATCTCGCGGATGATGGTGTTCAGCAGCGGGATTACCGGGTTGTCGACCGGTGCTGCGGTTGCGTCTGCTTCCGGCGGGCTTTGGCCGTTGAGAACCGCGGTCAGGTGCTGCGGGTGCCAGTCGAGCGCTATCGAGAGCGCTTCGAGGGTGCGTGGGTTGCGACGGCGTTGGATTCGGCCTTGCTGGATCTCTCGCACGATCGCGAGCGAAACGCCCGACTTCTCGGCAAGTTCCCGCTGCTTCAGTGCCAGCTCGGTTGCGCGGGCGTTGACCGCCTCCGCGACTGCCGACCAATCCTCTTTCACGTACGCCTCCGTGCTCCGCCTCAGCGCCGACGTTAGCGCGCGGTTCAGACAGATTCCGGAGCTATGACTGAGATCAGCGGTGATTGACCGATAATCAACGCTTATGTCAGCGCTCTGAGCAGTGAAATCAGTCTTTCGGAGGCGTGACTAATGAGTGCGACAACTGACCAGGGCGCTGACTCGCCCACCTTCTACACAGTGCGCGAGGCCGCGCGCATCATGCGCATCGCGCCGGCCACGTTGTACCGAGCGATCCGGGAAGACGCCTTCCCCGCGATCCGTGTCCGCACGCGGTACGTGGTGCCGGCGCGGGCTGTCGAGGAGATGGCTCGGCGGGCGGTGGACTCCGGCGGCGTGGTCGACGTGGTCGGCATGGCTGCTGAGCGGCGGACGGCACGTGAGGCCGCTCGACTGACCGGGGGTGCTTCGTGGTGAACCCGGAGAACTACTACGAAGTTATCGCTGCGGACCTTGACCGGTTCGCGACGGTGCCGGACGAGGTGTTGTGGGAGATCGTCACGCTGGATGGCCGGTGCTTGTGGCTGGTGCCGGCCGACGAGACGCCCGAGTGGGACGAGGAGGAGTTGACCGATCGGGAGTTGGCGGCCCGGTTGTGCGCCGAGTGTCCGGCGCGGCGTGCGTGCTTGGAACTGGAGTTGCGTGTGGCCGGCGCGGACTCGGTCGGCGTGTGGGGTGGTCTGTCCGACGAGGACCGGCGCGCCCTGTACCCGGTGTGGCGGGCGCGGCGTGGCCGGATGGGTGGGCCGTCGTCATGACGATCGACCTGACGGTTACGCAGGTGCTTGCTGGTGTGGGTGTGCTGCTGGCGTTGGTGACGGTGTGGCGGGTCGGCTCGCGTCGGGCGAAGGCTGCGTCCGACACGGCGCGTGCCGGTGCTCGGTTGCTGTCGCTGACCGGCCGGGTGTTGGTGACGGCCGGTGTGATCGTGGGTGTTCAGTGGTTGGTGATCACCCATGGTCGGGACTCCACGCTGTTGTGGGTGGTGTTGGGTCTGCCAGCGCTGTTCTCCGCGTACACGCTCACGAGGGCGCTGACGGTGACTGCGGTGGACGGTCCGCGTCACAGGGGTGATCGACGGTGAGCACACCGAACGGTGTGGGAAGGGTGGTCGCCTTCGGGCGGCCACCCGCCGCGCCCGAGGAGAGCACGGCGGCCCTGCTTGCCCGAGAGGCCGCTGAGGCTGCGGAGCTGCGGGCGCACCAGGCACGGCCGGACGTGGTGGCGTCGCGCGTCGAACGGGTACGGGCGCAGGTGGACCGGTTGTGTTGGGCCGGGATTGTGCTGGGTCTCGGGTTCACGATGACCAACGTCCAGCACTTCGCGGCCGGTACGGCGGCGGTGTGGTCGTTGCCGTGGTTGGCCGCGTGGCTGCTCGACCCCACGGTGTCGCTGGTGCTGCTGGCGATCCTGCGGGCGGAACAGGTGACTGCGCGGTACCGGGTGCGGACGGGGCCGTGGGTGCGGCGGGCGAAGTGGTTCACGCTCGCGGCCACCTACGTCATGAACACCTGGGCGTCCTACGCGGCGGGGTCGTTGTCGGGGATCGTGCTGCACTCGGTGCCGCCGCTGGTGGTGTTCGTCGCGGCGGAAGCGGTCACGGATCTGAGGGACAAGCTCACCGAAGCGGTGTCGGCAGCGTTCACGGAAGCCGACCGGCGTACGCCGGCGGTAGTTCATGAATCTCGGCCGGGTACGAGCGCCAGGAGCAAGCACATCGGTCGTCGGACCTCGTTCGCCGAGTACCTGGCGACAGCACGGGCAGCGTGGGCACCAGGGACCACGGTGACGCCCTCATGGATCCGTGAGGTCACCGGATGCTCGCGCGGGCTGTCGTCACGTCTGGCGGCCACGCTGACGCGTGAACTGGGCGGGGGTGAGCTGCCGTGAACGGTGAGAGCGGATCGCTCTCCGTACAGGCGTCGAGTCGTGAGCTGGTGAACGCCGTGCTCGACGGTGAGTTCGTGAACGACCAGCCTCCGACACGGCGGAAGTCGTGGGCGCGCCGAGTGGCGGACTGGTGGCTGCGGTCCCCGCGCGTACCGGTCGCGTTGAAGTCGCGGCCGCTGGTGGTGCAGGCCGTCAAGGACGGTGTGGCGGCGGTGCTGCGGTCGCCGCTCCGGTTCGCTGGCGCGGCGGTGCGTGGGCTGGTGGTCGCGGTGCGGTGGTGGCGGTCGTGGGTACGGGTTGCCGACTACCGGGCGGCTGTGGAGCAGTCGGAGAAGTTGGCGGACAAGTTCACCGACATCCGGACGTTGGCGTTGTTCCGGTGGAAGGTCACCGGCGCCGTAATCGTGATCACGGCCGTCGTGGTCGCGGTCCTCGATCTCGTCTACGGGCACCGCGTGCTCTGGGCCGGCGGCGTGGTCGCGATGAGCCTGGCGGTGCTGGGCCGACGCAAGGACGGCTCACCCGGCCGCAAGCCGGTATTGGCCGGGCCGCGCACACTGACGTGGACGATGGACCCTCAGGTGCTCGTGGACGCGTTCCGGGACGCGAAGCTGATCGGCAAGGACGAGACGCTACGGCTGGTGGAACGTGCCACCAGGCAGGGTGACGGGTGGGCGGTCACTGTCGACCTGCCCGCCACCCGCAAGGCCACCGACGTGGTCAAGAACCGCGAAGCACTCGCCTCCGCGCTCGCGGTGGACGAGGTACAGCTCATCGTGGAACGCGTGCGCGGCAACGGCGGCCACGCCGGGCGGGTGGCGTTGTGGGTGGCGGACGAAGACCCGTACGGCTCACCTCCACTGCGGACGCCGCTGCTCGGTGTGGAGCGGTGGGACGCGTGGCTGCCGGTGCCGTTCGGACGGGACGCGCGACAGCGGCGGGTCGACCTGCCGTTGGTGTGGACGTCCTTGCTCGTGGGCGCGATTCCCCGACAGGGCAAGACATTCGCGGCACGATTGGCAGCCGCGGGACTGATCCTGGACCCGCACACCCGCCTGTACGTGGCGGACTTCAAGGCCGGAAAGGACTGGCACTCGGCCGCACAAGTCGCATACCGATTCATGGCCGGTGACGAACCCGCACAGGTTCTGGCCCTCGTCGACTGGCTCGTGGAGCTGGTCGCGGAAGTGCAGGGCCGCTACCGGAGGATGCAAGATCTCGATGACGAGGTGTGCCCGGAATCGAAGATCACTCCGGCCATGTCCCGTGACCCGGGCCTGAACATGCCGGTGACCGCGATCTTCATTGACGAGGTGCAGATCCCGTTGGAGGACAGGACACCGTTGGAGGTGCAGGACAAGAAGCTCACCGCAGGCGAGTACGTGGGCGAACTGCTGACCTGGCTTGCCCGCAAGGGACCGGCTGCCGGGATCGTGCTCGTGCTGGCGACCCAACGCCCGGACAGCAAGACCATCCCCAGCAACCTCCGCGCCGTGCTCGGCTCACGGTTCGCGTTGCGGGTCATGGACTGGCGCGATAGCAACATCGTGTTGGGCGAACAGATGAACACACGCGGCTACGACAGCAGCCGACTACTCGCCACCCACAAGGGCGTGGGCATCCTCCGACCGGACGGAGAAACCACCGCAGGGGCCGACGTTCTCGCCACCACGGTCCGTACCTACTACATGCCTAATGAGGACTGGCGCACCCTCTGCGCCCGTGGCCGCGCGCTGCGCGAAGCTGAGGGCACGTTGAGCGGCCACGCGGCCGGACAGGACAACCGGCCGATGCTCGATCACACCGCAGTGGCACAGGTGGTCGGGACGGTTGCCCAACGCACCGAAGAGCCGGAGGTGCCCGAACCGCTGGCGTCCGTTGTGGACTACCTGCAAGACGATCTGCAACCCGGCGGACGCGACTTCGTTCCCACGGCCGAACTCGTGGCGGCGCTGGACGTCGAGCCCACGGCGTTCGGTCTGCGCATGGGCGAGTTCGGGTGCCGACCGACCCGCGACCGGATCACCACGGAGGATGGCGTGCGGCAGGTACGCGGCTACCTCGTCGCGGACATCCGCACGGCCCTGACCGCGTTCCGCGAAGGTGCCATCGTGGATGCCGAGGTGGTCGAGGATGAGGACTGACCCGTCACCGAACCCGTCCCAGACGGGTCACCCCATCACACCCGCCGTGACACGCCCCAAACCGCCATTCACCAGCTCAAATACGCTTTTGTGACGCGTGGGACGTGGGACGGGATACCGTCCCGACGACGCGAAACGGCCGTGTGCGGACCATCCATCCGGATGGATGGTCCGCACACGGCCGTCCCGTCCCACGAGCGCCGGCGGGAGGCAGCCGACACCCCACGCCAACCGTCCGGGCGCGTCAACGACGGTTGGAGGCCTCCAGCGCCAGTAGGCGCGCCAACTCAGGACCGGTCATCAACCCGTCGCACTCAGCTAACGGCACAAGCCACCGCACCTCGTGCCCTTCGACCACAGCGGGCGGCAGGGGCAGCGTGGCGTCCGGAGGAAACACGAACTCCTCGTCCAACCCGTCCCACGACGACAGCACGAACACGGCGTGCTCGACCATCGCACCGACGATCGGCACACGCATCAGCACCACGGGCGTACGCGACGCTTGAAACGCCCCCGACTCGATCACTCGCCGCGCCCGCCCCGGCTGCACCGCTACCGCAGCCATCCTCCCGAGAACGGCCAACGCCGAACGCGTCACGCCCTCCTCCAGCACCGGCCACAACCGCCGAACCACCTTCGGGTCCAGCGTCGCCTTGCCCGGAGAACACAACGCGAGCGAGTCACCGTCGAAACCCGTCACAGGATCGACGTAGGTGCCATCGACCCACAACGCACCCGGCACCACCGGCCACCCACGCGCCACGCACTCCAACGCGCTCTCCAGCCCGCTACTCCTCACGCTCGCCTCCGACCCACATCACCCGAGGAAGCGCACGACCACCGGCCCGGAAGAAGATCAGAGCGTTCTCCGCAGACTGGAGGCTGAGGTGCGTTCCACCTTCGACCGGGAACACCTCCACGCCCTTCTCGGTGGTCATCCCCCACGCGACGATCCGGACGTCTTCGGGGTCGAACGTCTCCTGCACCACGGCGAACAGACGTGGTGCCTGATCGTCCACGAACTCCTGAGTCTCAGCGGCGAACTTCGAGTCCTCGAACAGCGAGACGATCTCCTCCCCGCTCGCGCCCTGGTCCCCGTCACTCACCAACGTCACCGTCATGACTGCCTTCCCTCTGCTCCTCGCGGATCTGGCACACCTCGTCACGCGCCCACACCGCTGCCTCGGCGTTCTCCCTGCTTTGCCGCACGTATCGCCTGCCGAGGGTGACGACGTAGAGCAGAGGGATCACGAGCCACACCAGGAACAGCACGATCCCGCCGAAATCACCCGCAAGCTCACTCCACACCACGATCATCACCACCCAGACGAATCGCTGACTTCAGCTTGCCTGGTGAACTTACCCTGATAAATGACCTGCCAGCGACCTAGCTTGACCTATGGGGCGTATAGTCATCAGCGCTGACATTGGCGATATGGAGATCATCCGATGGGGTCTGGGCACCGACGCACGCTGCTAGACGAGTAATGCGTAAGTCGGTCAGTGGTCGTAGGCGGTCAGGGATCGGGTGACGGGTTGGCCGGTGGCGCGGTTGTGCCAGATGGCGGCGGTGAGGGCCAGGAGGCGTTGGGCGATGCGGACTCCGACGCCTTCGATGGTGCGTCCGCCGTGCTGTTCCAGGTCTAGTTGGCCTTTGAGGGTGTCGTTGACCGATTCGATGAGTTGGCGGATGGACTTGAGCAGTGGCTCGCCGGGATGGGGTGTGCGGTTGCGGTAGGACGGTCGGATGAGTCGGACGCCGCGTTGGGCGAGGTAGTGGTCGAGTTCGCGGGAGACGTAGCCCTTGTCGGCGATGATCAGCAGTCCGGGGCGTTCGGTGAGCAGGTGGGGTTCGTGGTCGCAGAGGGCCATGAGCACCTGTCGTTCGTCGATCTTCGGGTCGGCCAGTGCCCAGGCGATCGGCAGTCCGGCGGGGGTGCAGACCAGGTGCAGGCGCAGTCCCCGGAACCAGCGGGAGTGCGAGCGGCAGTAGCCGTACTTGGCCCAGCCGGCCAGCTCCGAGCGCTTCACCGTCGGGAGGGAGCGTCCGCATTCGACCGGGGTGGAATCGACGATCCAGGTGGCGTCGGTCCACAGGTCGGTGTCCGCCGCCAACCAGCGCATGACCTGCTTGACCAGCGGTAACGCGGCGCGCAGGCGGCGGTTGTAGCCGGACTGGCCGGGCAGGTACCGAAACGCGCCGGGCATCCGGGCGGGCAGGAACCGCAGCCAGCGGGCCTCGGAGGTGAACCCCAGCAGCGCCTGGGCCACCGCGAGGGTGACCAGCTCGGCGTCGGTGAGCTTCGGCGGTCTGCCCATCCGACGCCTGCCCGCGAGGTGGTCGTCGATCTTGACGTAGAGTGCGGTGAGAAGGGTGTTCAGGTCTGTCGTCACAAACGGATCTTGAACACCCTTCGTCCGTCTCCGGCCACCACCCCCGACTTACGCATTACTCGTCTAGGCGACCTGCTCCACGAACGCGGGTTGACCGCTGAGGAGTTCAGCGAGCAGGCCAACCTGTTTGAGGTTGTCCCCTTGAACCGGACACCCTGATCCCAGACAGCGGTCTGGGGAAGGATGTTCCCCGTGTCAGGCAAGTCGAAGTACCCCGAGCAGTTCCGCAGGGACGCCGTCGCGTTGGCCCGTTCGTCGGACCGGCCGTTGCGGCAGGTCGCCCGTGAGCTGGGCGTGAACCACGAGACCCTGCGCAACTGGGTCCGCACCGCCGAACAGGCCCAGGCCGGATCGGTCGGCACGGCGGCGGTGGTGGTGGACCAGGAGGAGCTGCGGGCGCTGCGCAAGCGCGTGGCCGAGTTGGAGCTGGAGAAGGACATCCTCCGCAAGGCCGCCGCGTATTTTGCCAAGGAGATGGGTCGTTGACCCGCAGCTACCGGTTCATCTCCGAACACCGTGCCGCCTTCGGCGTCACCCGGCTGTGCAGGGTCCTGCGCGTGCGACGCCCGGGCTTCTACGAATGGCTGGCCGCCGCCCCAGCCAGGGCGGAGCGGGCGAAGGCGGACGAGCGCCTGGCCGCCGAGATCGCCGAGGTCCACGCCGGTCACCGGGGTGCCTATGGGCGTCCGCGGATCGTCGTCGCGCTGCGTCGTCGAGGCCGGCGGGTGAACCACAAACGGGTCGGGCGGGTCATGCGCGAACGCGGGGTCGTCGGGCTCACCCGCAGACGCCGCAGGTCGTTGACCAGGCCTGATGCGGTCGCGGCGCCAGTGCCGGATCTGATCGGCCGCGACTTCACCGCCCTGACGCCGGGGATGCGGCTGGTCGGGGACATCACGTACCTGCCCACGCGGGAGGGGTGGCTCTACCTGGCCACGGTGATCGATCTGCACAGCCGCGAGGTGGTCGGGCACGCGATGGCCGACCACATGCGCGCCGAGTTGGTCCGCGACGCCCTCGACCTCGCCGTCCGACGCGGCCTGACCGGCGACGACGCGATTTTCCACGCTGATCGCGGGACTCAATACACCTCCGGACTGTTCCGCTCCGCGCTCGCTGGTCACGGCTTCCGGCCGTCGGTGGGGCGGACCGGGTCATGCTTCGATAACGCGGTGGCGGAGTCGTTCTTCGCCACCCTCAAGACCGAGATCGGCACCACCGTCTGGGACACCCGCGACGCAGCCCGACGCGACGTTTTCGCCTACCTGGGCTACTACAACCACGACCGTCTACATTCGACACTCGACTACCGCACTCCGCACGAAGTCAGCGTCGGCTATCGTCGAGACCTCACCCTCGTGGCATGAAATCCGGTGTCCGGTCATCGGGGACAACCTCAGTTCGCGTACGAGCACGCCATAGACGCCACCCTCAGCGCCCGCCACGTCCACCGGCTGGCTACGGGGCAACGCACCGACGGTCGACCTCTGGGGCCGGTACGGACGGGCACCAAGCGCCTGCTTGAGGAAATGCTCGGCGTGCCGATCGGCAGGCTGCTGAAACCGGCTGCCTCCGTGGCATCCGAGGAGCAGTCGTGGTCGGGGGAGGCGCTGGAGCTGCGGGCGCGGATCATGGCCGCGCGAGCGGTTGATCAGGAGACCGTCTCGCTGCTTCAGCAGAAGCTCGACATGACACGTGTGATAGATCGGCGGTTGGGTGCGTCGGCGTTGCTTGGGGAGTTGCGCGCCCAGATCAGCCAGATGCGGAGCTTGCTCGGCAACGTCCTCGACCAACCGTCGAGAGTCGCGCTCGCGCGGGTGCTGGTGGACGCGTCCACACTCGCGGGCTGGCAATCGCTCGACCATGGGTTGCTACGCGAGTCCTGGGAGCATTACGACCAGGCGCGAAGCGCGGCACGCGTCGCTGAGTCCAGTGCGCTGGAGGCGTACGCCTGCGCGGGTCAAGCAGTGGTTCTACTCGACATCGGTGAACCTCAGTCCGCAGTCGAGTTGACGCGTTACGCGTGCGCGATTGCGGAACAAAGCGCCTCCGGACTTCTCGCCTCGTGGCTGCTGGCCGGCCATGGTGAAGCGCTGGCTGCCGCTGGCGATCGTGACGGCAGCTTTCGCGCCTTCGATCGCGCGGAGTGGACCATGTCCACTCATGCGGGTGACACTGAAGCGCCCTACCTCGTATTCGACGGAACGCACCTCGCCCGGTGGCGAGGTAGCGCGTTGGCGCGGCTCGGTGAGCCCGAAGCCGTTGACGTGTTGTCCGATGTTCTCGGCCGGTTGAGCCCGGATTTCGCACGCGCGGAATCCGCTCTTCGCGTAGACCTCGTGCAGGTATTGTCGCTACACGGTGAAAGGCATGACGCTTCGATCCATGCCGAACGCGCCGAAGTACTCGCCGCACAAGTAGGATCGGTTCGACAGCGGCAGCGGCTGAAAGCTCTAGCTGGCTGAGGTTCTACGGTCCCTCACTGTGCTGTCCCGTGCGGCCTCAGTTCGACGATTTCGGCTGAACGCGTCTTCTGGGCAGGAGAGTCAAGTACGACCGCCCGCCTACCGCGACTCGCCTGCACCAAACCGTCTGCTTTGAGTTCGGCGACCGCTCGATTCGCCGTACCCGCTGACACGCCGTATCGAGTGGTCAACTCGTGCACGGTCGGAAGCGCGTCACCTGGTCGGAGCGCTCCGCAGGCAATAGCTCCCCGGAGGTCGGCGGCGATCTTCCGGTACGGCCCGGTGACCTTCGGCTCAAGCGTCGAAACCACCTTGCCGGTTTGGTCCAGCGCGATCGGAGGCGTCGGCATGCGACCGGTGAGGGTGGATGCCGCGCGCTGGTCGGCTTCCGACCGCCACGCCGAGTAGACCTTGAGGGTCGTTGAGCCGCCTCCACCGTGGCCCAGACGGCCCGCGACGGTCCGAGGGTCCACACCTGCCGCGATCAGCTCGGTCGCGCTGTAGTGGCGCAGTGCGTGCAGGTTCGTCTTGACTTCAAGGCGCTGGCACATGCGTGAGTAACGCTGGGAGACGGAGTCCGGCTTGAGCGGCGTGCTGTGATCAATGGTCCGCGAGAACAACTTGTCCTTGGGTGCCAGTGCTACGCCTGCGTCGGCAGCGATGCTCTTGACGTGCTCGAAGTAGACGAGGAGCAGGCTCCAAGTTGCTTCGTCCAGTGCGATCCTTCGCTTCTGGTGATCCTTCGGGTCGGTCTCCCAGGTCTGTCCACCTTCTTGACCTACTGCAACCTCGACGGTCAGGACGCGCTGGGCGAAATCGACATCAGCGATCCGGACTCCGCACAGTTCGCCACGGCGGAACCCCGTCACCATCGTCAACCACACGAGCATTCCCCAAGCCAAGTCCCGGAACGCTTCGTTGACGATGAGCGCTGCCTCTTCGGCTGACGGGGGATTGGGCTTCGACTTGGGTGCTTTAGGTTGCGTAGCCACGTCCAGTGGGTTGACCGTAATCCAACCCCAACGGAGCGCCAGCTTCATGGCGCCACTCAAGCACGAGTAAATCTTGCGGATCGTCGAGTCCGACAATCCTTCGCATGAGTGCACCTTGCACTTGTCGGTGCACTCATGCTCACCGGCCTTGCGATGCTCGATGAACTTGCCTTTGCCTCCACAGTGCTTCGAGCACTGCTTGAGCGTCGCGTTGAAAGAGTCCCACGTTTCGCCGTGCAAGTCCTTGCCGAGTTGCTTGTCGCCGAGCAGTGGCCGGATGTGAAGGCGGATGTTGCGGCGGTAGCCGATCTCCGTGCTCCGGTCGACGTTCAGGTGCTCCTCGTACCTGTCCATCAACATGTTGACCGTGGCGGTTGTGCGTGGGGCACGGCGCTCGTCCACCTGGTTGAGCAGCTTCGTGCGCGTCCGCTCCGCGACCTTGCGGTAGTCGGGGACTTCGTGGGAGATCGTTTCCGTCAGGAAGTGTTTCTTGCCCGTCAGCGGGTCCTTGCCCGCGTAGACGCGGACCTTCAGTGAGCCGCTGGGCAGGGTCAGGATCTCGCCCCGCTGGGCAGCCTTCGTCGCGGTCTTCCGAGGGCTCATAGAGCCAGTCTAGAGCCGCCTGGGCTCCACGTGAGGCTCCACGAGCGCATGATCCACCATCACCGTTCGTGACCCCTGACCTGAACTTGCAGGTCAGGGGCTTGTAGATCCAGCGCCCCCGGCAGGATTCGAACCTGCGACCTCGGGATTAGAAGTCCCTCGCTCTCTCCACTGAGCTACGGAGGCTGGAGGGGCTGTTGACCACGCGCTGTAGCAACGTAGCCGCCCCACCGGACACATCGTCCGGAAGACGTGGACCGTTTCCGTCGGGCACCAGAAGAGTGATTAAGATGCCCAAAAAGTGATGTGGATCACATTGGACGGGCCGTCGAGTCGCGCTCGACGAGGGAAACGGCCAGTCTGGTCGGCTCGCCTGGTCTCCCTCCGTCCAGCAAACGGAGTGCCAGTTCGCCCGCGCGTCGCCCTTTTTCGGTCAAAGGTTGACGCACCGTAGTCAACGGGGGATCGGCGTGTTCCGCCGCGGGCACGTCGTCGAAGCCCACGACGGACACATCGCGCGGCACGGAGAGACCCAGATCGCGGACCGCCTGCAGAGCCCCGAAGGCCAGTTCGTCGGACGCGCACAGCAAAGCCGTCGGGCGGGGCGTCGAAGAGAGCAGCGCGCGTGCCCCCGCACGGCCGAGTTCGCGCCTGCTCCCGAAGCACTCCCACACGGGCACGTCCGGTCCGACCACGTCCAAGTACCCGGCCAGCCGGTCACGGGTCACCCGGAACGTGCTGTCGGAGAGCCGGTCGGCGGGCACGAGACCGGTCCGGCCGTCGGGGTGCAGGCTGAACGTCAGCACGCCGAAGCGGGTGTGGCCCAGCGCGCGCAGGTGCGAAGCCGCCATCCGCGCCCCGCCCACGTCGTCCACCTCCACGCGCGCCGTATCAGGCAGCACGGGCTGGTCGATCACCACCATGGGCAGCCCACGGGCGCGCACGGCGTCCAGCGCGGGCGCGTTGTCGGGCAGCGAGTACGCCACCACGACGTCCGCTGCGGCCCGTGCCACGGTCTCCGGGCGCGGGCCGCCCTCGGCACCGCCGGGCATCAGCACCAGGCAATGGTCGTGGCCGTCGACGGTCGACGCCAGGCCATCGAGCACGATCGACACGGCCGGGTCCGAGAAAGCCGCCGACAGTGGCTGGCCGAGCATGAACCCGACGGCCGCGCTGTGCCGGGTCGCGAGGCTGCGCGCGACCGGGTCCGGGCCCCCGTAGCCCATGGCCGCCGCGGTCTCCAGGATTCGTTCGCGCAGGGCCGCCGAAAGCTGGTCGGGGCGGTTGTAGGCGTTGGAGACCGTGGCGCGCGAAACCCCGACCGCACTGGCGACGGTGTCGAGGGTGGGCTTGCGGGGTCGGTCCACGTGACGAGATTAACGAGCAATCCGGGTGGATGTTCTGAAGCGCTTCAGTCACACTCGATCCCATGCGCCTCGCAGTGTTCGCAGTGTTCCTGTTCAACGGGGCCCTGTACTTGTCCTGGGCGGCACGGATGCCGACGCTCGCCGCACAGGTGGGCGCGACCGAGGCCACCCTGGGCCTGGCCCTGCTCGGCGCGAGCATCGGCCTCGCGCTGACCGCCCCGTTCGCGGCACGGCTGTGCGCGGCGGTCGGCGCGCGGAAGCTGGTCGTGCTCGGCTCGGTCGTCATGGTGCTGGCCGTGCCCGCCCTCGCGTTCGCCGGCACGCCGCTGCACCTGGGCCTGAACCTGTTCGTCCTGGGCGCGTGCGGCGCGACGGTGGATGTCGGCATGAACGTCGCCGCGGTCGCCGCCACGCGTGCCCTGGACCGGCCGCTGATGCCCCAGTTCCACGCCGGCTTCAGCCTCGGGGCCCTGGTCGGCTCGCTGGGCGCCGCGGCGGCGGCAGCGGCGGGCTGGGACCTGCGCACGCACCTCGTCACGGTCGCGGTCATCGGCGCGGTCACGATGGCGGCCGTGATCCGCTCGGTCCCCGGTGCTACCGGCGAACCCGCCGAAGCCCGCCAGGACCAGCGTTCCGTGGTGCGCCGCCCGCTGCTGTGGCTGCTCGCGGGCATCACGGTGCTCTCCGCGATCGCCGAGGGGGCCACCGCCGACTGGTCCGCGCTGTTCTTCGTCCAGGAGCGCGCCCTCAGCGAAGCCGCCGCCGCGATGCCCTACGCGGGCTTCTCCATCGCGATGGTCGTCGCCCGGATGGTCGGCGAACCCGTCCAACGCCGCCTCGGCCCGTACCGGCTGTTGGCGGGCGGCGCGGTGGTCGCCGCGGTGGGTCTCGGGCTGGCCGTGCTGGTCGACGCGCCTGCCGCGGGCTTCGCCGGCTTCGCGCTGGCGGGCGTGGGCCTGTCGTTCTGCTTCCCGGTGGTCATGGACCTGGCGGGCGCCGCCGGGCGGCGGGCCGACGGCACCGGCGGTGAACGGGAGATCGGCCTGGTGACGACGGTCGCCTACACGGGTTTCCTGGCCGGCCCGCCGGTGGTGGGCGGCATCGCGCACGCCAGCTCGCTGAGCATCTCGATGGGCCTGGTGGCGTTCGTCATAGCCCTGATTGTGCCGACGGCGTGGCTGGCCCGGAACGCCCGCGCCCGGGAGCTCAGCCGGGCGGGAGCCGGTTCAGCGAGGCCTTGATCAGCGGCTGCATGGTCGCGAGCATCTGCTCGGACTTGCCGCCGTTCAACGTCATCGCCACCAGGATGCTGCGGTTCGGGTTCACCGCTGTGGTGGTGGTGCACACCATCGCGTTGCCGTCGAGATCACACGACACCCACGACGAGTGCCCGTCCACGACGACCTCACGGCCCTTCTGCTGGCGCTGCCGCACGTGCTCGTACTTCTGGTACAACGCCGTCACGACGCTCGCGCCGTCGAACAGGAACTGGCACGACTCCTGGATCACGTCGTCCTTGCGGGTCGGTTCCCTGGTCAACGCGCCGAGCGGCTTGAGGTCGTCCGCGGTGAGCAGCTTGCACGGGTCGACGCCCGCCACCGACCGCTGCTTGGCGATCTTCGGCGCACCGTCCGGCGAGGACGACGACGCGGTGGTCGAAGGGGTGAAACCCGGCTCGGGCAGCGCGTCGCCGTTGATGGTGTAGCTGCACCCGGTGAGGGTGAGCGTGGTCAAGGCCACGGCGAGCCACGTCCGAGAGCTGGTCACGTCGAGCAACCGTAGCGGGTGTGATCGACGCACGTCCGGCGGTTGGTGGTGGCGTTGCCGGGCGGCCTACGCTCGACCCCGTGCCCATCGACGCGCCCACCCGAACCCAGCGCACTGGTCTAGTCCCTTTGCTGGTCCTCGGCACGGCCATGGCGGCCGTGTTCGCGGCGGCCCTGGCGGCGGTGACCGGCGGCGAGAAGTCGGGGCTGATCGCCGTCCGCGTGCTGACCGAGTCGGCCGCCGTGGTGACCATCGGCTCCCTGCTGCTCGCGGCCTTCCTGGTGCCCCCGCAACCCAACGGGACGCTGGCCGCCGACGGCTACGCGGCGCTGCGCACGGCGGCGTGGGCAGCGCTGGTGTGGACGCTGGGCGCGGTGGCGTCCGTGCCCTTCACCGCCGCCGACGCGCTCGGCCAGCCGGTCACCGCGGTGCTCGACCCGGCGGTGCTGTTCCAGCTCGCCGGGTTCCTGGAGCAGGCCAAGGCGTGGATGATCACGGCGGTCGTCGTGGCGCTGCTCGCGCTGGGCTGCCGGCTGGTGCTGTCCTGGGGCTGGACCACGGTGCTGTTCTTCCTGTCCGTGTTCGCGCTGGTGCCGGTGGCGGTGACCGGGCACTCGTCCGGCGGCGGCTCGCACGACGTGGCCACCAACAGCCTGCTGTACCACCTGATCGCGGCGGCGCTGTGGGTCGGCGGGCTGATCGCGCTGCTCGCGCACGCCCGCCGGGGCGGCGACCACCTGGGGCTCGCGACCACGCGGTTCTCCCGGCTCGCGCTGGTGTGCTGGATCGTGATGGCCGTCTCGGGCGTGGTCAACGCGTGGGTGCGGCTGCCCGTCAGCCAGTTGTTCAACAGCGAGTACGGGCTGCTGGTGCTGGGCAAGACGCTCGCGCTGGTCGTACTCGGCGTGTTCGGCTACTTCCAGCGGCAGAAGGGCGTCCGGCAGGTCGTGGAGACCGGGTCGGGGCGTTCCCTGCTGAAGCTCGCCGGCGTCGAAGTGCTGCTGATGTTCCTCACCATCGGCCTGGCCGCGGCGCTGAGCCGCACACCTCCGCCGCCGGAGGGACGGGCGTTCCCGAGCACGGTCGAGCTGCGCATCGGCTACGACCTGTTCGGCGCGCCCACGCTGACCAGGCTGCTGTTCGACTGGCGGTTCGACTTGATCTTCGGCACCGGCGCGATCGTGCTGGCCGTGGTGTACCTGCTGGGCGTGCGGCGGCTGCGGCGTAGGGGCGACGCGTGGCCGGTGGGTCGCACGATCGCGTGGGTCGCGGGCTGCCTGACTGTGCTGTTCGCCACATCGTCCGGGCTCGGGCGGTACGCGCCGGCGATGTTCAGCGTGCACATGGAGAGCCACATGCTGCTCTCGATGCTCGCGCCGATCCTGCTCGTGCTGGGCGGTCCGGTGACGCTGGCGCTGCGTGCGCTTCCCACGGCGGGCAAGGGGAATCCGCCCGGCCCACGTGAATGGGTGCTGGCGTTCGTGCAGTCGCCGGTGGCGCGATTCCTGACGAATCCCTTCGTGGCGCTGGCGTTGTTCGTCGGGTCGTTCTACGGGCTGTACTTCTCCGGGCTGTTCGACTCGGCGCTGGACTACCACTGGGCGCATCTCGCGATGAACGCGCACTTCATCCTGGTCGGGTACGTGTTCTACTGGCCGGTGATCGGCATCGACCCCGCGCCGCACCGGCTGCCTCCGTTGGGGCGCTTGGGCCTGCTGTTCGCGTCCATCCCGTTCCACGCGTTCTTCGGCATCGTGCTGATGAGTTCGCAGACCGTGATCGGGGCGGACTTCTACCGGGGGCTGGCGCTGCCGTGGGTCACGTCGCTGCTGGAGGACCAGCGGCTC
This sequence comes from Actinosynnema sp. CS-041913, assembly GCF_050942485.1. Taxonomy (NCBI): domain Bacteria; kingdom Bacillati; phylum Actinomycetota; class Actinomycetes; order Pseudonocardiales; family Pseudonocardiaceae; genus Actinosynnema; species Actinosynnema sp. CS-041913. The sequence continues at coordinate 1,473,026 of NZ_CP192037.1, forward strand.
GGCGGCGGTATCGCGTGGGCGGCGGGGGAGGTGCCGCTGATCGTGGTGATGGTGGCGCTGCTCGTGCAGTGGGCGCGTTCGGACGATCGTGACGCGCGTCGGTCGGACCGCAAGGCGGATTCCGACGGTGACGCTGACCTGGCCGCCTACAACGCGATGCTGCGCAAGCTGTCCGAACGGGAGTAGTGGCGGCGGTACTCGCCCGGCGCGACGCCGTGCTCGCGTTTGAACGCCTTGGCGAACGCGAACTCGGACGTGTAGCCGGTGCGGGCGGCCAGCGCGCCCAGCGGCGCGTCGGTTTCCTTCAGCAGCCGGGCGGCGGTGGTCATCCGCCACCAGGTCAGGTAGGCCAGCGGCGGTTGGCCGACCAGCGTGGCGAACTGCTTCGCGAACGCGGCCCTGGACAGGCCCGCCTCGTCGCCGAGGGATTCCACCGTCCACGGGCGGTGCGGCTCGTGGTGGATCGCGTGCAGGGCTTTGGTGATCGCCTTGTCGTGCAACGCCCAGGCGCATTCCGGGTGGTCGTCGAACCACGTCCGCAGCATGTGCAGCAGCAGCATGTCGACCAGCGCGCGGGTGGCGGCCTCCGCGCCCCGTCCGGGGTGCTCCAGTTCGGCGTCGAGCAGGTCCACGGCGGCCTTGAACGTCCCTCGGGCGGTCACGTGGACGAAGTCCGGCAACTCCGCGAGCAGCGGATGCGGGCGGGTCCGGTCGAGGAAGTACGCGCCGCAGATGAGCTGCGTGGATGCCGCGCCGGACAGGTGGTGGGACGCGCCGTGCGGGACGAACACCACGTCGCCGGGGTGCAGCGTCACCCGGTCGCCGTTGGTGCGCCCGAACTCGCACGAGCCGCTGCGTACTACGTGGAAGCCGGACGCCTCGTGCACCGGGATGTGCGACGTCCACGGTCCGGTGTTGACGGTTCGGCCCGCATGCGGCCGTCCGGTACGCATCGCGGCGATCACCTTGTGGTGGAACGACTGCGTGGCGAAGACGTGCTGTTGGTAGGGAGGGACGCCGAACGGCTGACTGCGCTCGGCGGCGAGTCCCGGGTGGCCGGGCTGGACGAACCGGAGCGGCTGACGGAAGTGCTGCGCGGGTGCGCGGTGGTGGTGAACTGCGTGGCGCCGTTCGGCACGTGGGGCGAGCGGGTGGTGCGTGCCGCGATCGCCGCCGGGGTCCACTATGTCGACATCTCGGGCGAGCAGGCGTACCTGATGCACGTCTTCGAGCAGTACGGGCGGCAGGCGCGGGACGCCGGGGTGACGGTCGTGCCCATGGTCAACGACGGCGGGTTCCTCGTGGACCTGCTGGCCGGCGCGATGGCGTCGCGTCTGGACCGGATCGAGGATGTCGTTGTGGCGCACCGGTTCACCGGTGATGTGGGGCTGTCGCGGGGGAGTGGGCGCAGCGCGTTGGCGAACCTCCGGATGTTCCGCGACGGCGGCCTCGTGCACACGGACGGGCGGTTCTCGGACGGGCCCGTGAAGACGTCGTCGATCACGTTCCCCGGTGACGCCGAGCCGTCGCCGGTGGGGAAGTTCGCGCTGCCCGAGGTGGCGACCATCCCCCGGCACGTCCACGCGCGACGGGTGGAGGCCGTCGCGGAGGCCGACCTGATCGCGCTGTTCGACGCGGTGACGGCGGACATGGTGGAGGCCCTGCCGGAGAACCCGGGCCGTGACGGGGGATTCGTGCTGCTCGCGGAGATGACCGGGGAGCGGCGGCTGCGGGGCGTGGTCGAGGGGACCGACCCGTACGGGACGACCGCCGTGGTGGCGGCCGAGGCGGCCCGCCGGCTCGCCGCTGGTGCGGTGGAGTCCGGCGTGCTCGCCCCGGCCCAGGCGTTCGATCCGGTCGACTTCCTGGATTCTCTGGCACCGCACGGGGTGTCCTGGTCGATCTCCTAGAGCGGACGGCGGAAGCCGCGCACCGCGAACACCCAACCGACCACCGCGAGCGCCGCGCTGGTCGCCAGCGCGCCCACCACACCGGTCACCGGGTGCGCCAGGGCCAGCGCGCGGGCCGCGTCCACGGCGTAGGTCAGCGGGTTGACGTTCGCCACCGCCTGGAGCCAACCGGGCAGGCCCGACACCGGCACGTACGCGCTGGAGGCGAACATCAGCGGGAACATCGCCAGGAAGCCCACCGTCTGCATCAGCTCGGCGTTGCGCAGCCAGGTGGCGACGGCCAGGAAGATCCAGCCCAGACCCCACCCCACGGCGAGTGCCAGGGCCAGCGCGGCGGCCATCCCGGTGATGCCGCCCGCCGGCGAGAAGCCGAAGATCACCGCGGCGAACACCAGCATCAGCACCAGTTGCGCGGCCGTGCGGACCAGGTCGGACAGGCTGCGTGCGATCAGCACCGAGCCCAGCCGGATGGGCAGCGAGCGGAACCGGGCCAGCACGCCGTTCTTCATGTCGGTGACCAGCCCGACGCCCGCCTGGAGCGCGGACTGCATTGAGGTGTTCACCAGGATCGCGGGCATCAGGTAGTCGATGTAGGCGACGTCCCGGGGGAAGCCGGGGGTGTTCGCGATGCTCGCGAAGATCTGGCTGAACAAGGTGAGCATGATCAGCGGCTGGAGGACGCTGAACACGATCATCCGGGGGTCGCTGACCAGCGTCCGCAGCGACCGCTGGGTCAGCACGAGCACCTGGGTGGCGAAATCCGTTCCGCGCCAGCGGGTCTGCGGCGCGGCGAGAGTGGCGGTCATGTCGTGGGCTCCGTTCAGGCCGCGTGTGCCGCGAGGGTCAGGTAGACGTCGTCCAGGGTCGGCTCGCCCAGCGCCAGCTCGGTGGCCTCCAGGCCGACCTCGTCCAGGGCGCGGACCACGACGGCCAGCTCCCGGGACGACGTGACGGGTGCGGTCAGGGTGTTCGCCGCCGCCGCGGGCTGCATGCCGGCGCGTTCCAGGGCCTCCTGCGCCTTGGGCACGTCGGAGGTGTCGGCCAGGGTGACCGTGACGGTGCGCCGGCCCACCTGGGCCTTGAGCTCGGCGCTGGTGCCGGCGGCGACCACCTTGCCCTGCGCGAGCACGGTGATCGAGTCGGCCAGCCGGTCCGCCTCGTCCAGGTACTGGGTGGTCAGCAGCACCGTGGTGCCGTCGTCGACCAGGTTCTCCACGACCTCCCAGAGCCCGAGCCTGCTCGCCGGGTCCAGGCCCGTGGTCGGCTCGTCCAGGAAGATCACCTCGGGGTGGCCGACCAGGCTCGCGGCCAGGTCCAGCCGCCGGCGCATACCGCCCGAGTAGGTGCGGGAGGGTCGCTTCGCGGCGTCGCCGAGGCCGAACAGCTCCAGCAGCTCGTGGCCGCGCTGCCGGGCGTCACGGGGGCTCGCGCCGAGCAGGCGGGCGATCAGGATCAGGTTGTCCAGGCCGGAGAGCCCTTCGTCGACGGCGGCGAACTGGCCGGTCAGGCCGATGCGGCTGCGCACCTGGTGCGCCTGCCGGACCACGTCGAAGCCCGCGACCCGGGCGGTGCCCGAATCCGGCGGGAGCATCGTGGTGAGCACGTTGACCAACGTGGTCTTGCCCGCGCCGTTGTGGCCGAGCAGGCCGAGCACGGTGCCCTTGGGCACGGCGATGCCCACCCCGTCCAGGGCCTTCTGCGCGCCGAACGCCTTGTGGACGTCGGACGCCTCGATCATCAGGTCGTTCACTGGTCTCCCCTCAGTACCCCGTGCAGGTACAGCTCCACGAGCTGGTCGGTCCCGGCGGTGGAGTCGCCGAAGCCGTTGCCCTGCATCCGGTTGGTGAACACGAGCCCGAGCAGGAGCCGGGCGGCGAGGTGCGGGTCGACGCGCATGCGGTCCGCTTCGGGGTCGAACAGGCCGGCGAGGTGCTCGGCGATGCGCTTCATCTCGGCGGGCGGGCCCTTGTGCTCGCGGTCCCCGTCGTGCGGGCGGTAACCGGAGTCGCGCAGGACGCTGCCCAGCTTCCACATCCGGTCCAGGTAGCCGGAGACGGCGCTGATCGCCCCGGAGAGGCGTTCGGCGAGGGTCGCCGCCTTCCTGGCCTCGTCGATCAGCTCAAGTTCGGCGTTGATCGCGAGCACGGAGCGCACGCACGTGGCGATCAGCTCCTGCTTGTCCTTGAACGCCCGGAAGACGGTCCCCTCCGCGATGCCGGCCGCCTTCGCGATCTGGCTGGTCGTCACGTTGGCGCCGTGCTCGAACAGCAGCGGGACGGTCGCGGTGACGATCGCCTCGCGGCGGTCCTCGGGACTCATCGCGGGTGCGCGCTTCCGGCGTCGGGTGGTGTCGTCGGGCATGGCGCCAGCGTATGAGTGAGTCCTCACTCAAGTCAAGGAGTGAGGACTCACTCATTATTTGTCCACAGGCTGCGGTTTTGTCCACAGATCGCGATTCACCGCTTTCCCCGCAGCTCGAAGCCCTGCAACCTGGACGCAACAGATCACCTCCAGGGAGGCAGACATGTCCTACAACGAAACGCGGATCACGGTCACCGGCATCGTGGCCAGCCCTGTCACGTGCACGACGGTCGGCAGCGGGGACACCCGGGCGAAGTTCCGCCTGCTCACCACCGAGCGCCGCTTCGACCCGGACCTGCGGAAGTGGAAGGACTCCGGGCACATGTTCCTGTCGGTCACCTGCTGGCGCTCGCTCGCCGACAACGTGCACCTGTCATTGAGCCGGAACGACCCCGTGGTGGTGCACGGCAAGATGACGATCAAGGAGATACCCGAGGGCGAGAGCATCCGGCAGTTCGTGGACGTCGAGGCGCTCGCGGTCGGGCCGAACCTCGTCACCTGCACCGCGGCCGTCACCCGCATCCGCAAGGAGGGGGACGCCTTCACCGCTCCCGCGCGTGCCGAGCCGGCCGCCGAAGCCACCGAAGCCGTCGCCGCCCCACGCCGAGCCGCCGCCGTGCCCGCAGCCTCCGGTCCGCAGTCAGGTCGGCAGTCGGGCGGAAGCCCGCCCGATGTCGTCGCGCCCCGCAAGGAGGGCGAGGCCTACTCGCTGTTCGGTGACGCAGGCGAGCGTTCGGCTGAGACGGGTGTGGGTGCCGAAACACGCGCCGAAACACGCGCCGAAACACGCGCCGAGGCGCGTACCGAGGTGGGATCGGAGGCTGCCAAGGTCCCGTTCTGAGCCGGCACCGTGCCGGCTTCGACCACGCCGGCCCGCCCCCCGACGCGTCATCCCCTGACCTCCCGACCGTGCCGGTCACGCTCGTTCGCCCACGTCAGCCGGTCAGCCGCGTTCTCTAAACGAGTGGAGTACCCGCCACCCCCAATCCCAGTGACTAAGAGCAGCCGAAGGCGGCAACCGAAGTGCTGTCCTGGGCCGTTCGGGGCATGAAGACCGGAAACGGGTGTGCGCGCGCATCCGGGACGGAGAATGCGCGTCGAGTGTCGCCGTCACGAGTATCGAGGAGGGAGGTCGTAGACAGGCGCCGAGGCGGTTCCCGCGCAGGCATGAGGGCTTGACACCGCAACGAGTTCACGCATCCGGCTGGATCCGCTGGTCACAGCGCTGCTCCCGAGCAGCCCCGACGCGCTGTGACAACTGTGGGTGACCCACGTTCGCGTTAACTCCGCGTTGTCGTCACGCCCGTTGCCGGCGTCCGAGGTACTTGCCCGATCGGCACCGCTCTACGATCGCGGGCATGGCCGAGTTCATCTACACCATGAAGAAGGTGCGCAAGGCGCACGGGGACAAGGTCATCCTCGATGACGTAACGATCATGTTCTACCCCGGTGCGAAGATCGGCGTCGTCGGTCCGAACGGCGCCGGCAAGTCGAGCGTGCTGAAGATCATGGCCGGCCTGGACACACCGGGCAACGGCGAGGCTTACCTCTCGCCCGGCTACACGGTCGGCATCCTCCAGCAGGAGCCGTCGCTCAACGAGGAGAAGACCGTCCTGGGCAACGTGCAGGAAGGTCTCGGCGAGATCAAGGTGAAGCTGGACCGCTTCAACGAGATCGCCGAGAAGATGGCCGTCGACTACTCCGACGAGCTGATGGAGGAGATGGGCCAGCTCCAGGAGGAGCTGGACCACGCGAACGCGTGGGACCTCGACTCCCAGTTGGAGCAGGCGATGGACGCCCTGCGCTGCCCCCCGCCCGACGCCGACGTCAAGAACCTGTCCGGCGGCGAGCGCCGCCGGGTGGCACTGTGCAAGCTGCTGCTGAGCAAGCCCGACCTGCTGCTGCTGGACGAGCCCACCAACCACCTGGACGCGGAGAGCGTCCTGTGGCTGGAGCAGCACCTCGCCCAGTACGCCGGCGCCGTCCTGGCGGTCACCCACGACCGGTACTTCCTGGACAACCTCGCCGAGTGGATCCTGGAGCTGGACCGCGGCCGGGCCCACCCGTACGAGGGCAACTACTCCACCTACCTGGAGAAGAAGGCCGAGCGGCTCGCGGTCCAGGGCAAGAAGGACCAGAAGCTCCAGAAGCGCCTCCGGGACGAGCTGGACTGGGTCCGGTCGGGCGCCAAGGCCCGGCAGGCGAAGTCCAAGGCCCGCCTCGGTCGCTACGAGGAGATGGCCGCCGAGGCGGAGAAGACCCGCAAGCTCGACTTCGAGGAGATCCAGATCCCGCCGGGCCCGCGACTGGGCAGCGTCGTGGTCGAGGCGGACAACCTCAAGAAGGGCTTCGGCGACCGGGTGCTGATCGACGGCCTGTCGTTCAGCCTGCCGCGCAACGGCATCGTCGGCGTGATCGGTCCGAACGGCGTCGGCAAGACGACGCTGTTCAAGACCATCGTGGGCCTGGAGCAGCCGGACAGCGGCACGGTGAAGATCGGCGAGACGGTCAAGCTGTCCTACGTCGACCAGAACCGCGCCGGCATCGACCCGAAGAAGAACGTGTGGGAGGTGGTCTCCGACGGGCTGGACTACATCCACGTGGGCAACGTCGAGATGCCTTCCCGGGCGTACGTCAGCGCGTTCGGCTTCAAGGGTCCGGACCAGCAGAAACCGGCGGGCGTGCTGTCCGGCGGCGAGCGCAACCGGCTCAACCTCGCGCTCACCCTCAAGCAGGGCGGCAACCTGATCCTGCTGGACGAGCCGACGAACGACCTGGACGTGGAGACCCTGGGCTCGCTGGAGAACGCGCTGGAGCAGTTCCCCGGCTGCGCCGTGGTGATCTCCCACGACCGGTGGTTCCTCGACCGCGTCGCCACGCACATCCTCGCGTGGGAGGGCACGGACGAGAACCCGTCCCAGTGGTACTGGTTCGAGGGCAACTTCGAGGGCTACGAGAAGAACAAGGTGGAGCGTCTGGGCGCGGAGGCCGCGAGGCCGCACCGCGTCACCTACCGCAAGCTCACACGAGACTGAGCCGGGTAGGGGCATCGTGGCGGCGAGGAGCGAGGCGCAGGCGGACGTCGAGGTGAGCACGCTGGTCGTGCCCGCCTGGCGGCTGCGTTGGCGGGCACCGGAGCTGGCTCTGGTGCTGGGCGAGCGCGTGGTCGCGCTCGCCTCCGCCCGCCGTGACGAGGTCGACCGGTTGCGCGCGGAGTCCCTGGTGGTCTTCGCGAGCAACCGGATGGGCCGCGGCGTCAAGACCGCCGACCGGGCGCTGGACGCCCTGAAGGCGGCCGAGGCCGAAGCGGAACACGAGACGGCGTGGCGGCTGCGCGTGGCACTGGCCGACACCGCCCGGTCGGTGGGCGCGCCGCTGACCGGCTTCGCGGCCGTCCGCCCGGTCCTGGAAGCCGAAGGCGTCCCGGACGCCCTGCGCGCGTCGGCGCTCGTGCAGGCCGGCGAGTGCCTGGTGTCCGTGGGCAGAGGCGCGGCCCTCCGCCAAGCCCTGGAAGAAGCCGACCAGCTCTACGCGGCCGACCCGGTCCTGGACCACGACACCGCCCTGCTGCTGCGCGGCCTCCTCCGCGCGGCGGCAGCGGGCCAACACCGCCGCTGGGGCGACTGGGAAGCGGCGATAGCGGCGGGGCGCGAGGGCGTCGAACTGCTGGACCAGCTCAAGGACCCCGCGTCCGACAGCGGCGAGGTGCGCGGCAAGCTCACCGTGGAACTGGTCTGCGCCCTGCTGGACGCCGACAAACCCGCCGAAGCCTCGGAAACCGGAACACCCCTGCTGGACCGCCCCGTCCGAGCACCGTCGGCATCCTCGACGGGGTGGCTGCGCCTGGCGTTGGCGACCCGGGTCCACCTGCCCGCCGGCCGGGTGGACCAGGCGCGGGACCTGCTGAGGGACGCGGCGGACAGCGCGGAACGCCACCAACTGGACATCCTCCTGGCGGAGAGCCTGCTGGCCCTGGCCCACCTCCACGAGGTGTCCGGCGAACTGGGCGAGGCACTGGCCGACCTGCGCGCGGCCCACGCGGCCGAACGCAGGAGGGCCAGGGCGGTCTACGCGGTGCGCGCCAGACTGGCAGCCGAGTTCTCCGGCGTCCACCGACAGCCGAGCGGCCTGCACGACCAACTGAAGGCCCTGCTGCGCACGGCAGAACAACGCCCGGCCGCCCAACCGGAAACCCACCTGACCCCGGAGGCGAAGCAACAACTGAGGCAATGGCGCCCGGTCCAGGTCCACCGGACCGAAGGCCTGCGCGTCAAGCGCGCACGCAGGGCCGCGGAAGACATGACGGTGGAAGGCATCTCCGCAGCCCGAGCCCACGCAGCAGACCGCTGGCGCCTGGTCCAACCGTTCGGCGAGACGGCGACACCCACGGACCCGACCACACCACCAGCCGGCCGCCGCCGAGCCCCGGACGCATCCCAGCCGGCACCCTCCGGCGCCCTGGCGGCCTTCAACACCCCGATGGCCACCAACACCCCGACGGCTGCCACTCCGCCCACGGCCGCGCCTCCGCCCACGGCTGCTACTCCACCCACGGCTGCTACTCCGCCCACGGCTGCCACTCCGCCCACGGCTCCCACCCCAACCGAGCCGACCACGCCACAACCGCCGCCAGACACCGACCAGCCCACCCACGGCAGGCCGGAACACGCGAGAAGCGGCGAAGCCCGCCCAACCACCCAGGTCCGTCGCGAACAGACCTACTTGGAACAAGCGTTCCCCTCACTCACCCCCACAGGCACCGGCCCGTCGCACCCGGAAACGCCGGCTCCCATCCCGCCACCTGTCTTCCCGCCCGCGACGTTCCCGCCACCTGTCCTGCCACCGATGCCCAACCAGCCTCCCTCGGCCCCCGCGCACTCGGCGCCCGAGCAACCCGCCCCCGCGCGACCAGTTCCGAGTCCGCCTGTCGCGCCTCGTCCCGGTCGGCCCCACGAGCCCACCGCGCCAGTGCCAGACGAGTTCAGCGGGCAACAGCTTTCGGCAGCGCCGACGTCTCCAGCCGTGCCGCAACCTGCCGCCGACTCGACTGCTGACCCGACCGCGGATTCGGCCGCTGGCTCAGAGCGAGCCGTTGGCGGAACTGAGCGGAGCGTGTCGGCCGCCGGGTTGATCGCGGCTGCGGGTGCGGTGCGCAGTGGGCGGCGGCGGGCGGCTCGGGAGGCTGCTGGGGACGGTTCGGATGGTTCGGGCGCGCAGACTGCTGTTCCCCAGAGGGCGGACGGTGGCAGCGTGCTGGAGACGCTCAAGGCCGCTGGCCTGCTCGACTCCCAGCGGGCCGGCGGGCGGCGGCGGGCACCTGAGGCCGAGGCTGACGACATCCGTGCTGCTGGTGCCGGTCTTGCTGACGCGGGCGCTACCGACACTGGCGCTACCGACGCCCGCGCTACCGACGCCCGCGCTACCGACGCCCGCGCTACCGACACTGGCGCTACCGACGCCGGTTCTGCCGACGGCGACTCTGCTGACGCCGGTTCTGCCGACGCCGAGCCTGCTGACGCCGGTCGCGCTGAGGTCGGTGCTGCTCACACCGGTGTTGCTGAAAAGGCCGCCGACCCTGTGCCGTGGCGGGTCGAAGCACCTCCCCGGTTGCGGGAGGAGGCCGCTTCACCGGTCGACATGTTCGACTCGCCGACCATGGTGCAGCCTCCGGTTCGGGATGATGATGTCCCGCCGATCGGGTTGGGCGCCGCGTTCGTCAAAGGGCCGGTGATCCCTACCGCCCGGACGCCCGAGCCGCCTGACCTCGCCGAGCCGCTTGATCTCCCCAAGCTGCCTGACCTCGCCGAGCCGCTTGACCTCCCCGAGCGGCCTGACGTCGCCGAGCGGCCTGACCTCCCCGAACCGGCCGAAGACCCCCAGCCGGTGCCCGACCCCGTGCCCGACCTGCCCGAACCCGACCAGGTCCCGTCGGTGCCGATTCCGGATCCGGTGCCGCCCAGTCCGTTCGGGCCATCGGGTTTCCTCGGGTACGGCGACGTCGAGGACGATGGGCCCGTCACCGAACCCGTGCCACCGGTCGAAGTCCGGCCGCCCGCCGGGTCGGCCGCGCCGGAGGTCGGAAGCACCGGGCCGGAGGTCCGGGAGAACGCCTCGGAGGTCCAGCGGACCGCGTCCGCACACCCTGACGGAGCAGTGGAGGCCGGCAGTGGCGAAGTCGGCGGTGCGGCCGAAGCGGTCGAGGGTGGGGCTGAGGGGACGGCTGAGGAGCCGTTCATCACAGCCGTTGTGGTCGGTGGGACGGCGATCGAGTTGCCGCCGATTGTCGAGCCTTCTCCGCCGGTGTCCGAGTCGCCCAGTGTGACGCGTGCCTCACGTCGACCCAAGAGCGATCTGAGTCTCGCCGAATTGCTCGCCGAGGCTCTTGTCGCCTACGAAGCTGGCCGGCGCGAGGACGAGGCCGCTCAAGCCGGGACCGGTGCGGGCGCCGGCTCCGGGGAGGCCGAGAGCACCGTGCCGATCGTGCCGGTGGGGACCTTCGGGAACGCTCCCGGAACCAGCCCTGACGCCACGAGCGAGGCCGGTGCCCACACGAGCACCAGGGCTGGTGCCCATACCAGCGCCGGGGTCGGTGCGCACGCGAGCACCGGAGCCGATGCGCACACCGGCACCGGGACCGCGACCGGTGCTCAGACCACGACCAGGAGCGGAGCGCACACCAGGCCCGAGACCGACGCCGAGACCACCGCCCCCATCCGGCGGGTGACCGGTGAACCACCCAGGTGGACGTTGCCCGAAAGCTGAGAAACAATTTAAGGTTTTAATGAGGTTTCCCACGGGTAACAAACCCGGGGCGTCAAAATAGCCCGGTCGCGGTGAATTTTCTACTTTACCGCAAGTGGCTCGATTCAGTCACGAGGGTTGCTCCGACCGGATCCCGTTCGTCTGGTTTAGTGGTCCGCGGACCCGGCACACAGAGGTGCCGGATAGCGTGGAGTCGCCTGAACATGACCTCGACTGGAGTCCCGTCCCGATCGGAGCTCGCCACCCGCCACGATGCCGGTGCCGGCCGCACGGCCAGTCCCGAACAGGCTCGTGACGAATTGATCGAACGGGCCGCCGCCAACGCACCCGGGTTGGCCGACCTGATCCGCCTGTACTACCGCCACGTCCCGGCCGAGGAAGTCAACGACGACGACCCGGTGGACCTGGTCGGCGCGGTTCGCTCGAACTACCAGCTCGCCGAGACACGCGTGCCGGGTCGCCCGGTGGTGCGCATCCTCAACCCGACCCGCGTGCACGACGGCTGGACGTGTCCCGCGACCGTCGTGCAGGTGGTCACCGACGACATGCCCTACCTGGTCGACTCGGTGGCCTCCGAACTCACCCGCGGCGGCGTGCAGGTGCACCGGGTGGTTCACCCCATCGTGGTGGTGCGCCGGGATCCGGTGACCGGCGCGCTCAACGAGGTCCTGCCGACCGCCGATCCCGCCGACCCCCCGTCGGACGCGATGGCCGAGTCCTGGATGTACATCGAGGTCGACCTGCTGACCGACCCGGACCGGGCGCGGGAGCTGGAGACCAAGCTGCACACCGTCCTCAACGACGTGCGCGAGGTCGTCGAGGACACCCGCAGGATGACCGACACCGCGCTCCAGCTCGCCGAGCACCTCCAGGCCTCGCCGCCGCCGCTGAACCCGGCCGACGTGGACGACGGCGCCCGCCTGCTCCGCTGGCTGGCCGCCGACCACTTCACGTTCCTCGGCTACCGTCGGTACGAGCTGGTCCGCGACGACCCGTCGACCGGCGGCGAGCCCGCCCTCCGCGCGGTCCTCGCCAGCGGGCTGGGTGTGCTCAGACAGGACAGCCTCGCGGCGCGCAGTCTCACCGCCGGGCCGGACGCGGGCGCGCAGGCCCTCTCGTCCGAGCTGCTGGTGCTGACCCAGGCGAGCGCGCAGTCCAGCGTGCACCGCTCGGTCTACCCGTACTACGTCGGCGTCAAGACGTTCGACGCCGACGGCAACGTGACCGGCGAGCACCGGTTCCTCGGCGTGTTCTCCACCACCGCGCTGCACGAGGACGTGCTGGACATCCCGGCCATCGAGCGCCGCGTCCGCGACGTCATCCACCGCGCCGGCTTCCCGCTGCACTCCTACTCGGGGCAGCGGATGCTGGAGGTGATCCAGAACTACCCGCGCACCGAGCTGTTCTCCGTCGACACCGACACGCTCTACCAGACCGTGACGGGCGTGATCGCGCTCGCCGAACGCCGCCGGCTGCGGCTGTTCCTGCGCCGCGACCCGTACGGCCGGTTCTACTCCTGCCTGGTCTACCTGCCGCGCGACCGCTACACCACGACGTCGCGGCTGGCCATGCAGGAAGTCCTGATCGCCGAGCTGAGCGGCGTGAACCTGGAGTACAGCGCACGCGTCGGCGAGTCCGCGCTGGCCCGCGTGCACTTCATGGTGCACACCGACCCGAACCGCCGGGTCGAGCCGGACACCGCCTACATCCAGCAGCTACTGGCCGAGGCGGTCCGCTCCTGGGACGACCGCATGGTCGAGGCCGTGCTGTCCGACGGCCACGGCCTGGGCGCGGAGTCGGCCTCCGAGCAGGGCCAGCGGTTCGCCGCGGCGTTCCCAGAGGCGTACAAGGAGGACTTCACCGCCGCCGAGGGCCTGGCGGACTTCCGGCGCATCGAGGCGCTCGGCCAGGGCGACCTGGACATGGTCTTCTACGTGCCGCGCGACGCCGAGCCCGGTGAGCGGCGGTTCAAGCTGTTCCTCGCGGGCGCGCGGATCACGCTGTCCGACGTGCTGCCGATGCTCCAGCGCATGGGCGTGGTCGTGGTGGACGAGCGCCCGTACGAGCTGGTCCGCGAGGACGGCACGGAGTGCTGGATCTACGACTTCGGCCTCCGCATCGAGCAGGTGACGCTGGACAAGCTGTCCGACGACGACCTGGAGTCGGTGCGCACCCGGTTCCAGGACGCGTTCGCCGCCGCCTGGCGCGGTGAGGCGGAGGTCGACGGGTTCAACACGCTCGTGCTCAAGGCGGGCGTCACGTGGCAGCAGGCCGCGATGCTGCGCGCCTACGCGAAGTACCTGCGGCAGGCGGGCACCCCGTACAGCCAGGACTACATCGAGGACGCCGTCCTGGCGCACACCGAGGTGGCGCGGGCACTGGTCCGCCTGTTCGAGGCCCGCTTCGACCCGGCGATGGAGGACGCGCAGCGCGCCACCCGCACGGACTTGCTGGCCACCGAGATCACGACGCTCATCGACGACGTGAAGAGCCTGGACGCCGACCGCATCCTGCGCAGCCTGCTCACCCTCGTGCAGGCCACGCTGCGCACCAACTACTTCGTGCGCGACGCCGCCGGAAGTCCCCGCCCGTACCTGGCGGTGAAGCTCGACCCGCGCGCGATCCCGGACCTGCCGCAGCCCCGGCCCCGGTTCGAGATCTTCGTGTACTCGCCGCGCCTCGAAGGCGTGCACCTGCGGTTCGGGCCGGTCGCGCGCGGCGGTCTGCGCTGGTCCGACCGGCGCGAGGACTTCCGGACCGAGATCCTGGGCCTGGTGAAGGCGCAGGCGGTGAAGAACGCCGTGATCGTGCCGGTGGGCGCGAAGGGCGGCTTCGTGGTGAAGAAGCCGCCGCAGCCGACCGGCGACCCCGGGCTGGACCGCGAGGCGTTCCTGGCCGAGGGCATCGCGTGCTACCGGCAGTTCATCTCCGGCCTGCTGGACCTGACCGACAACCTGAGTTCCGGCACGGTCATCCCCGCGCCGCAGGTGGTGCGGCACGACGGCGACGACACCTACCTGGTGGTCGCGGCGGACAAGGGCACGGCGGCGTTCTCCGACATCGCCAACGAGATGTCGGAGTCCTACGACTTCTGGCTGGGCGACGCGTTCGCGTCCGGCGGCTCGGTCGGCTACGACCACAAGGCCATGGGCATCACCGCCAAGGGCGCGTGGGAGAGCGTGAAGCGGCACTTCCGCGAGCTGGGCACGGACACCCAGACCGAGGAGTTCACGGTCGTCGGCGTCGGCGACATGTCCGGTGACGTGTTCGGCAACGGGATGCTGCTGTCCGAGCACATCCGCCTGGTCGCCGCGTTCGACCACCGGCACATCTTCATCGACCCCGACCCGACGGCCGCCTCGTCGTTCGCCGAGCGCAAGCGCCTCTTCGAGCTGCCCCGCTCGTCGTGGGACGACTACGACCGCACGCTGATCAGCGCGGGCGGCGGCGTGTGGCCGCGCACGGCGAAGTCCATCCCGGTCAGCCCCGAGGCGCGGGTGGCGCTGGGCCTGCCCGAGGGCGTGACGAAACTGTCGCCGCAGGAGCTGATGAAGGCCGTCCTGCTCGCGCCGGTCGACCTGCTGTGGAACGGCGGCATCGGCACCTACGTGAAGGCGGGCGCCGAGTCGCACGCCGAGGTGGGCGACAAGGCCAACGACGCGATCCGGGTCGACGGCGCGGACCTGCGGGTGAAGGTGGTCGGCGAGGGCGGCAACCTGGGCCTGACCCAGCGCGGCCGGATCGAGTTCTCCCGCGCGGGCGGCAAGGCCAACACCGACGCGCTGGACAACTCGGCGGGCGTGGACTGCTCCGACCACGAGGTCAACATCAAGATCCTGCTCGACGAGCTGGTCCGGGACGGCAAGCTGGACCAGGACCGGCGCAACGAGCTGCTGGGCAAGATGACCGACGAGGTCGGCGAGCTGGTGCTGAACGACAACTACTCGCAGAACTCGGCTCTGGGCGTGTCCCGCGCCCACGCCGCGCCGATGCTGTCCGTGCACGCGCGGCTGGTCGCCGACCTCGAACAGCGCGGCGTGCTGGACCGGGCGCTGGAGGCCCTGCCGTCGGCCGCCGGGTTCAAGGCGCTGGAGAAGGCCGGCGAGGGCCTGACCTCGCCGGAACTCGCGACCATGCTGGCGCACGTGAAGCTCGCGCTGAAGGAGGAGGTGCTGGCCAGCGACCTGCCGACGATCGACGTGATGGCGCGCAGGCTGCCCGACTACTTCCCCAGCGAGCTGCGCGAGCGGTTCGGCGACGCCATCGGCAGCCACCCGCTGTCCCGCGAGATCATCACCACGGTGCTGGTCAACGAGGTGGTGGACGGCGGCGGCGTGTCGTACGCGTTCCGGCTGGCCGAGGAGATCAGCGCGTCGGCGACGGACGCCGTGCGGGCCTACGCGATCGTGACGGCGATCTACGACCTGCCGTCGCTGTGGCGGGACATCCGCGCGCTGGACAACGTGATCCCGACCGACGTGCAGGACGACATGGTCCTGGAGACCCGCCGGCTGCTGGACCGGGCGTCCCGCTGGCTGCTCACCAACCGCCCCCAGCCGCTGGCGGTCGGCTCGACGATCAGCCGCTTCGCGGGCGTCGTGGGCGACCTGGCGCCCCGCGTGCCGGACCTGCTGCAGGGTCGGGAGCGGGACTCGGTGGTCGAGCACGTCGAGCGGCTGACGGCCTCCGGCGTGCCGGTGGAGCTGGCGCGGCGGATCGCGGTGCTGCTGTTCACCTACGGGCTGCTGGACGTGACCGAGGTGGCCGAGCTGGCCGAGCGCGAGGAAGGCCACGGCGCGGGCACGGAGCGGTCGCACGTGGAGACGGCCGAGCTGTACTTCGCGCTGTCCGAGCACCTGGACGTCGACCGGATGCTGAGTTCGGTGAGCGGCCTGGAGCGCGGCAACCGGTGGCACGCGCTGGCCCGGCTGGCGCTGCGGGACGACTTCTACTCGTCGCTGCGGTCGATCACGATCGACGTGCTGCGGTCCAGCGAGCCGGGCGACTCCCCGGCGGAGAAGATCGCGGCGTGGGAGCAGGCGAACGCCTCCCGGCTGGGCCGGGCGCGGGCGGCGCTGGCGGAGATCAACCGCGTCACCCGGCTGGACCTGGCGACGCTGTCGGTGGCGGCCCGCCAGGTGCGCAGCATGATCCGCTAGGCGGATGCCGGGCGGCCGGGTCCTGTCGGGCCCGGCCACCCGGCGTGCGTGCCGTTACGAACCCGCGGACCCCGCCCACGCGGGCGTGCGTGCTGTCACGAGACGGCGGACCCCGCCCAGGCGGCCGAAAGGCGTCAGCACGAGGTCCGTGGGGCCGGGGGCAGCGCGGTCACACCCCGAGTTCCCGGGCGGCGAGCGCGGTGCCCTCGACCCGGGCGCGGATCTTGGCGAAGGCGGTGTCGCGGGAGGTGGAGGTGTCGTCGGCGAACGGGGCGAAGCCGCAGTCGTCGCAGGTGCCGAGCCGGTCGACGGGCACGTGCCGGGCGGCCGTGAGAACCCGGTCGCGGACCTGCTCGGCGGTCTCCACCCGCGGGTCGATCGGGTCGATCACGCCGACGAACACGCGGGCCGTGTCCGGCAGGTGGTCGGCGACGGTGGCCAGCACCTTGTCCGGATCGGGCTCGCCGGCGAGCTGGAGGTAGAAGTTGCCCGCCTTCAGCCGGAACAGCCCGGGCAGCAGCCCGGCGTAGTCGACGTCGAGGCTGTGGGTGGAGTCCTGGTCGCCGCCGGGGCAGGTGTGCACCCCGATCCGGGCCCGCTCGTCCTCGGAGAACCGCTCCAGCACCCGGTTGTTCAGGGCGACGAGGTCGTCCAGCAGGGCCCCGGAGGGGTCGAGCTTGAGCGACAGCCGGCCCTCCGTGAAGTCGAGTTGGACGACGTGCGCGCCGGCGTCCAGGCAGCCGCGGATGTCGGCTTCCGCCTCGTCGGCCAGATCGTCCAGGAACTGCTCGCGCGGGTAGCCGTCGATGCCGCCTTCGGGGTACAGCAGGCTCAACGCCGAAGGGGTGGCCACCGCCTGCTTGACCGGCACGCTCGCGTGCTCCTGAGCGGCGCGCAGATACCGCTCGGCGCGCTCGGCGTAGCGGAACGGTCCGGCGGTCAGCCTGGGCAGTTGCCGGGTGTGCCCGTCGTTGAACGGGATCACCACGCCGTCCGGCGCCAGGTGCGGCAGGCCCGCGATCGGGTAGGTGACGAAGCTGGGCTTGGACTGCTCGCCGTCGGTGACGACCGGACACCCGCTCTCCTCCATCCGGGCGATCGTGTCGCGCACCGCCGCCTCCTGTGCCGCGGCCGACACGGCGGCGTCGCCCGAGCGCATCGCGGCGAGCAGCTCGGGGGAACGGGGAATGCTGCCGATCGGCTCGGTGGGAATCGCCATCGGGCACGTCCTCTCACGCTCCGGCGGGACGGTGACCGCCGACGCCGGCTATTGGAAGAACTACCGGAGGACCCACGCTGCCGAAGATCCGTGATCTTCGGCAATCACCCGATCTTGTGAGGCAGCCGTGCCCCATCCGGCGCACCGTCCGACCTGGAGGTTCACGCGCGGCGAAGAGGAGTCCGCAGCCCGGCGACGACCATGTGGACCAGCAGGTCGTAGGTCTCGTCCAGCTTCTCGGGCCGCTGGAACGCGTTCTCCGCTTCCAGCACCGCGAAGCCGTGCACGGCCGCGCGCAGGCAGCGGGCCGCGTGGATGGCGTCGGAGTCCTCCAAGCCGTACGCGCGCAGGGCGGCCAGCATGATGTCGACCAGCCGCTCCCCGGCCCGCGCCACCATCGGCTCGGGTACCTGGACGAGCGCGGAATAGCGGTGCGGGTGCTCCAGCACGTAGTCGCGCCAAGCCGTCATGAGCGCGCGGATCGCCTCGTCGGCGGAGCGGCCGAGCACCGCGCCGCCGATCCGCTCGGCCAGCTCGTCCATGATCCGCACCGACATGAGCGCGCGCAGCTCGGCCAGGTTGCGGACGTGCTTGTAGAGCGACGGCGTGGCCACGCCCGCGCGGGAGGCCACCGCCGCCAGGGTCAGCGCGGCGGGACCTTCCGCGTCGACCAGGAGCAGCGCGACGTCGACCACCGCGTCCGCGGACAGCGCCGCCCTAGCCACGGGCGTCCGCCCCGAGGAAGGCGAGGATCGCCGCGGCCACCTCGGCCGGGTACTGCACGTGCGGGTAGTGGCCCGCCCCCTCGATCACCTCGACCCGACCCAGCCCTGGCGGCATGGCCGCCACGATGCCCTCGCCCTCGCCGCGGGGATCGGCCCAGTCGGGGTCCAGCGAGCCCTCCACGACCAGCGCGGGGCACCGGATGTCGCCGAGCCGGGCGCCCGCGTCCGTGGGCGCGGACATGCCCATCCGGCCCACCACCGCCATCCGGCCGGGCCTGCGCAGGTCGGCGTCGAGCGCGGCGAGGTGCTCGGCGAAGCCCGCGGGCTTCGCGCCGGGGTAGGCGTGGTCGAGGTAGCGCTTCCACAGCCCGACGCTGCGGAACACCCCCGCGCCCATGAGCAGCGCCATGCCCTTGCGGTAGCGGGCATTGGACAGCAGACCGCCGAAGTCGACCTTCTGCGCGCGGGTGAACGGGCTGATCTCCACGATGGCGCTGACCGACTCGGGCTCCTGGGAGGCCGCGATGGTGACGGAGCCGCCGGTGAACGAGTGCCCCACGAGCACGGCCGGGCCGCCCAGGCGCCGGACCACGGCGAGCAGGTCGGCCGCCGAGTCGGTGCGGGTGTAGGAGGCCCAGCCGGTGCTGGACTCGCCGTGGCCGCGCTGGTCCACGCTCGCGACGCGGTACCCCGCGTCGGCCAGCAGCGCGGCCACCTCGCGGTAGGCGGCCCGGTTGTCGCCCATGCCGTGGGCCAGCACGATCAGCGGCCCCTCGCCGATCACGTCGTAGGCGAGCCGCCCGCCGTCGAGCTCCAGGAACTCCGTCATGCCCATCCTCCAGCTAATAGTGATAGCTCACAAGCTAATGACATTAGCCTAGCCTGTCAACGGCCACGGTTGCAAAAGTTTGCAGTACCGATGGCAAGCCGGGGCGATGTCTTTCCGATGCGAGGTGGCGACTTCTTGCGTAACACCTGCGATAATCGTTGAAAATACTTGCAAAGGAATTCATTGCGGCGACACACTGCGGAAGGACGACCCATGAGCCAGGACTGGTGGCGCGAGGCCGTGATCTACCAGGTCTACGTGCGCAGCTTCGCCGACTCGGACGGTGACGGCGTCGGCGACCTGACAGGCATCCGCTCCCGCCTGCCGTACCTCGCCGACCTGGGCGTGGACGCGGTGTGGATCACGCCCTTCTACGCCTCGCCGATGGCCGACGGTGGCTACGACGTCGCCGACTACCGCGCCGTGGACCCGTTGTTCGGCTCGCTGGACGACGCGCGGGCCCTGGTCGTCGACGCGCACGCGGCAGGACTGCGGGTGATCGTGGACCTGGTGCCCAACCACACGTCCTCCGCGCACGAGTGGTTCCGCCAGGCGCTCGCCGCCGGGCCCGGTTCGCCGGAACGCGCCCGCTACCACTTCCGCGAGGGCCGGGGCGACCGGCCGCCGAACGACTGGGAGTCCGTCTTCGGTGGCCCCGCGTGGACGCGGACCCCGGACGGCCAGTGGTACCTGCACCTGTTCGCCCCCGAGCAGCCCGACCTGAACTGGGACCAGCCGGAGGTGCGCGAGGAGTTCCTGGACGTGCTGCGGTTCTGGCTGGACCTGGGCGTGGACGGGTTCCGCGTCGACGTCGCCCACGGCATGGTCAAGGCCGACGGCCTGCCCGACGTGGGCCGCACGGGCCAGCTCAGGCTGCTCGGCACGGAGGCGCTGCCGTTCTTCGACCAGGACGGCGTGCACGAGATCTACCGCGACTGGCGCAAGGTGTTCGACTCCTACCCCGGCGGCCGGATCGGCGTCGCCGAGGCGTGGACGCCCAGCCCCGAGCGCACCGCCCGCTACCTGCGCGCGGACGAGCTGCACCAGGCGTTCAACTTCCACTACCTGACCGCCGGGTGGGACGCGTCGGCGCTGCGGGCCGTCATCGACGACTCGCTCGCCGCGATGGCCCCGGTGCAGGCCCCGACCACGTGGGTGCTGTCCAACCACGACGTGCAGCGGCACGTCACCCGGTACGGCGGTGTTCCGCGGGCCCGCGCCGCCGCGCTGCTGATGCTGGCCCTGCCCGGCTCGGCCTACGTCTACCAGGGCGAGGAACTGGGGCTGCCCGAGGTGCTGGACCTGCCGGAGGACGTCCTCCAGGACCCGGTGTGGGAACGCTCCGGGCACACCGACCGGGGCCGGGACGGCTGCCGCGTGCCCCTCCCGTGGACGGCGGACGGCCCGTCGTTCGGGTTCGGCGACGGCGGCTCCTGGCTGCCGCAGCCCGCCGGCTGGGGCGCGCTGAGCGTCGAACGGCAGCAGGGCGACCCGGACTCCGTGCTGGAGCTGTACCGGCGGGCGCTGCGGATCCGCCGTGAGCACCCCGACCTGGGCGCGGGCTCGCACGTCGAGTGGCTGGACGCGCCCGCGGACGTGCTCCGGTTCCGGCGCGGCGCGTTCACCTGCGCGGTCAACCTCGGCGCGGACACCGTGCGGCTCCCGGCCGGCGAGGTGCTGCTCGCCTCCGGCGGCTACCGGGTGGACGACGCGGACGTGCTCGTGCCGCCGGACACGGCTGTGTGGTCACGCCGGCCGTAGAGTCACCCGGTGTGACAGCGCGGCTCAACGACATCGCCAACCAGGCAGGGGTGAGCGAGGCGACGGTCAGCCGGGTGGTCAACGGCAAGCCCGGCGTCTCGCCCGCGACCCGGCAGGCGGTGGTGGCCGCGATGGACGTCCTGGGCTACGAGCGCCCGCCCCGGCTGCGCCTGCGCAGCGCCGGCCTGATCGGCTTGATCACCCCCGAGCTGGGCAACCCGATCTTCCCGGCGTTCGCCCAGGTCATCGAGCAGGTGCTGACCCGGGACGGGTTCACCCCGGTGCTCTGCACGCAGACGCCCGGCGGCTCCTCCGAGGACCAGTTGACCGAGCTGCTGGTGGACCGGGGCGTCACCGGGATCGTGTTCGTCTCCGGCCTGCACGCCGACACCACCGCCGACAAGGGCCGGTACGTCAAGCTGGCGGGCCGCGGCGTGCCGTTCGTCATGATCAACGGCTACACCGACGACGTGTCCGCGCCGTTCGTGTCGGTGGACCACCGGGCCGCCGTCCGGCTCGCCGTGTCCCACCTCCTGGAACTCGGGCACGAGCGGATCGGGCTGGCGGTCGGGCCGCGCCGGTTCGTGCCCGCGCAGCGCATGGTGGAGGGCATCACCCTGCTGGGCCGCGGCCCCGACCTGGTCGAGCACTCGCTGTTCAGCGTCGAAGGCGGGCAGGCGGCGGCCGACGCCCTGCTGGACCGGGGCTGCACGGCGATCGTCTGCGGCAGCGACCTGATGGCGTTCGGCGCGATCCGCGCGGCCCGCCACCGGGGTTTGGCCGTGCCCCGGGACGTGTCCGTGGTGGGCTTCGACGACTCGCCGCTGATCGTGTTCGCCGATCCGCCGCTGACCACGATCCGCCAGCCCGTGCACGCCATGGGCCAGGCCGCCGTGCACGCGCTGCTGGAGGAGATCGGCGGCACGCCCGCGCCGCACGCCGAGTTCGTGTTCCAGCCCGAGTTGGTGGTGCGCGGGTCGACCGGGGCCCGTCCCCGATGACGGTGCCGGCGCAGCGGATGCGCGCCCAGCGGCTGTCGTCGCGGGCCGGTGGTGTCGTCGAGCTGCTCGACTCGGTGTTCGCCTTGCAGGCACAGGACGTCCCGGCGCTGCGGCTGGCCGCGCGGGCTCGGGGTGTGGCGTCGCTGGACGGCCCGGTGGTGCGCACGTGGGCGATGCGCGGCACCCTGCACCTGCTGCGGCGGGACGATCTCTGGGTGATCGGGCTGCTGGGACCGGTGTTCGTCTCGGCGGGCAGGCGCAGACGTGCCCAGCTCGGCTTGACCGACGAGCTGTGCGCCCGCGCGCTGCCCGCGTTGCGCGAGGTGTTGACCGAGCCGCTGGAACGCGCAGCGCTGGTCGCGCGGTTGGCCGAGGTCGGGATCGTGGTCGACCCGAAGTCGCAGGCGCCCGCGCACCTGCTCGCGTTCGCGGCCCACTCGGGCGTGCTGTGCCGGGGGCTGGACGACACCTACCGGTTGCTGGGCGACGTCCCGGAGCCGGGGGCCGTGGAGCGGCTGTGGCTGCGCTACCGGCGTGCCTACGGTCCGGCGACGGTGGACGACTTCGTGGCCTGGAGCGGGCTGCCGAAGCGGATGGCGCGCGATCTGCCCGAGGTCTCCGACGAGCCGGCCGAGCCCGACGGCACGGTCCGGATGCTGGGGCACTTCGACACCTACCTGCTCGGCTACCGGGACCGCTCGCTCGTGCTGGACCCGGAGTTCGCGCCGCTCATCCAGACCGGCGGCGGGTTCCTCACCCCGCACGTCGTGGTCGACGGCCGGGTCGTGGCGACCTGGCGACGCGCCGGGGACGGGTTCGAGGTGCGGCCCTTCGGCGACCGTCCCGACCTGCGCGCGGAGGCCGCTGAGCTGGGGCGCTTCCTCGGCGTGGGTGCCGACTCAACCTGGCGGTAGCACGCGGATAGGGTCAACGCCACCGAAGCGATGGCAGGAGGCGCGTTCAAGTTGGGTGTGTTCGTCACGGGTGTGCGTCCGCGCTGGTCGGATATGGACGCGTTCGGCCACGTCAACCACGCCAACACGGTGACCCTGCTGGAAGAGGCCCGGATAGACCTGCTGTTCACCGAGGCCGCGCGGCACGGGGTGCCGGACATGGCGCACGGCGTCGTGGTGGCCCGCCTGGTGGTGGACTACCTCGCCCCGCTGGTGTTCACCGGTGACGAGATCGTGGTCGAGATGTCCGTGCGGGAACTGAAGTCGGCCTCGTTCACGTTGGACTACTCGGTGCGCAACGGGCGCCGGGAGGGGAGCCCCGTAGTGACGACGGCGGAAACCCTCATGGTCCCCTACAACCTGGCGGCCGGGCGTCCGCGCCGTCTCCACGAAGCCGAGCGCGACTTCCTCGCGGGCTGGCGAGCCGGAGGTAACGGTGCCTGAGCTGGTCCTCGCAGACCCCGCCGAGCGGGACGACCTCGGCGCGTTCGTCGCCCGCGCGGTGCGCCTGGACGCCCAGACGGTGGTGCGCCTGCGCAACCGCCCGTCCGGCGACCTGCTGGACGCGTGGGTGGCCACGCCGTTCGACGCGCTCGCCACCCGGACCGTCGCGGGGCGGATCAGCCCCGGCGACGTGACGGTGTCCGGCAGCGACCTGCTCACCGGCCTGGCCGTGGTGCGCAGCGCGACCGTCGACCCCGGCCAGGCGCGCGACCTGATGTGGCGCTCGGCGCTGCCGCCCGTCGACGGCTGGCTGCCGGTGGACCGGCTGCCCGGCGCCGTGGTGTCCGAGCTGGCGGAGCAGGGCGTGGCCGTGGCGCGGGAGAACCCCGGGCCGCACGGCACGCCGCCGGCGTCGCTGCTGGACCAGACCGTGCTCACGGTCAGCGGTTCGGGCCTGGACGTGAAGGTGCCGCTGAGGTGCCTGTTCGCGCTGTCCGGGATGGGTTTCCTCGGCGGCGACGACGTGCGCATCACGGCGACCGACTCGTGGCTGCGCATCGACGCCCGCTTCGGCGCGGTGGTCCGCCGCCGCCACTCGATGCTCCCGCTGCTGGTCTGAGCCGGGCCCCGGCCGGGGCCCGGTCACGCGTCAGACCAGCCACACCGCCGTGTCCGGCGGCAGCAGGGCGCCGTCCATCGGGCCACTGGACAGCAGCACCTCGCCGGGCGGCAGCGGCACCGGGCCGCCGGACGTGTTCAGGGCGCAGATCAGGCCACCGCCCTTGCGGCGGAACGCGAAGCACCCCGCCGGCGCGCCGTACCACTCCACCTCGTCGCCGCTGATCGCGCTGTGCGTCTTGCGCAGCTCGACGGCGTGCCGGTAGAGCGACAGCATCGACTCCGGGTCCTCCAGTTGCGACTCGGCCGTCAGCCCCGCCCACTCGTTCGGCTGCGGCAGCCACGTGCCCATCCCCGTCGAGAACCCGAACGGCGGCGTGTCGCCCTCCCAGGGCAGCGGGACGCGGCAGCCGTCCCGGCCGCGCTGGGTGTGCCCGGAACGCAGCCAGGTCGGGTCCTGGAGGGCCCACTCCGGCAGCTCCACGTTCGGCAGGCCCAGCTCCTCGCCGTTGTACAGGTAGACCACGCCCGGCAGCGCCAGCTCCACGAGCGCCATCGCCCGCGCCCGCCGGAGACCCAGCGGGCCGTCGCCGTAGCGGGTCACGTGCCGGGTCACGTCGTGGTTGGACAGCGTCCACGTCGGGGGCGTCTGGTAGGGCTGCACGGCCGCCAGCGAATGCTCGATCGCCGACCGCACCGCGTCCGCGTCGAACGCGGCCTCCACCAGCCGGAAGTTGAAGCCGAGGTGCAGCTCGTCGGGCCGGATGTAGCGGGCGAACCGCTCGTCCTCCTTGACCCAGATCTCACCGATCGCCATCCGGCCGGGGTACTCGTCCACGACCTTGCGGATCAGCCGGTGCACGTCGTGCACGGCGTCGTTGTCGAAGCGCGGGTCGAGCGAGTTGTCGCGCAGCACCCCGGAGCCGTGGGCGGCGCGCGGGTCCATGTCGGGCAGGCCGTACGGCTTGGCCATGCCGTGCGCGACGTCGACGCGGAACCCGTCCACCCCCCGGTCCAGCCAGAACCGGAGCGTCCGCACCAGGTCGGCGGGCACCTCCGGGTTGTCCCAGTTCAGGTCGGGCTGCTCGGGCGCGAACAGGTGCAGGTACCACTGCCCGTCCGGCACCCGCGACCACGCCGGCCCGCCGAACACGCTGGTCCAGTTGTTCGGCGGCTGGGAACCGTCGAACCCCTGCCCGTCCCGGAAGAAGTACCGGTCCCGTTCGAGGCTGCCGGGCCCGGCGCGGAGAGCGGCCTGGAACCACTCGTGCTGGTCACTGGTGTGGTTGGGCACGAGGTCGACGGTGACGCGGATGTTGTGCTCGTGCGCCTCGGCGACCAGCCGGTCGAACGCGCGGAGGTCGCCGAACAACGGGTCCACGTCACGGGGGTCGGCCACGTCGTACCCGTGGTCCGCCATCGGCGACGTGTAGAACGGCGTCAGCCACAACGCGTCGACGCCGAGCAGCTCGAGATACCCGAGCCGGGACCTGATGCCGTCCAGGTCACCGACCCCGTCCCCGTCCGAGTCGGCGAACGACCGGACGTAGATTTGGTAGAAGACGGCGTCACGCCACCAGGCGGACTCGTCGGCGATCTCTGGTTGGAGGTCGGAGGATCGTCGCACGAGACGTCATCCTGCCACCCGCGAAGCCCACCCCGTCCCCGTTCGGGTGATCAACAATCAGACCCAGGCGTTCATGAGGCTGTTCGCGGCCATCTCCAGGTACGCCCAAAGCTGGTCACGGTGCGCGGGCGTGAGATCCGCCTCGTCCACAGCCACCCGCATACAACGCAACCAGGCATCCCGCTCGATGGGACCGATCACGAACGGAGCGTGCCGCATCCGCAGCCGAGGGTGACCCCGCTGATCCGAGTACGTGTGCGGCCCACCCCAGTACTGCATGAGGAACAGCCGGAACCGCTCCTCAGCCGGCCCGAGGTCTTCCTCCGGGTAGAGGGGACGCAACACAGGATCGTCGGCAACCTGCTCGTAGAACCGGGCGACGATCTTGCGAAACGTCTCGTACCCACCCACCGCTTCGTAGAAGTTCTCGGCACTGCTCACCCCACCATCCTGCCTTGCACCACACGGCAGGTCGACTCACGCCCCCCAAGCCCAGCCGTCGAACCCGGTCTGCCAGGACACACCCGGCACAACCCGACGACACACCCGCTTGAGCAGCGGCGCGCGCAGCGCGCACACCGAGTGGTGGGCTGCGTGTCATCCCCGTATGGCCTGCCCGCAGGGAACCGCGCTTTTCCTGGGAATGCAAGCACGCTTTTCGCTTGCATCCCCAGGAAAAGGGTGGTTGTCTTTGACCAGGTTATGCGGGGATGACACGACGCCCGAGTCTTGCTTTTGTGTACATCCTTGGCGGCCTGCCTGTCCGGCGAGGACGCTTTTCGCTTTTTGACGAAAAGCGAAAAGCGACGCTCGCCGCTTGGCAGGCCTCCGGGGAGGGAAAAGAAAAGGCGTCGTGTTCTCCCCGTATGACCTGTCAAAGACCACCACACTTGTCAAGGAGGCGCAAGCGAAGAGCGTGCTTGCACCTCCTTGACAAGCGCGGTTGCCCTGCGGGCAGGCCATACGGGGAGAACACGAGGCCCCTTTATGTGCTCGCGCAAGCCATGAGTCGGTGTGTTCGCGCAGCTTCTTGCTGCGGTGCTAGCGCACGCTTCGGTCAGTGTGCCCGTGCAAGACGGGCGTGGCCTCCGGCCCCCGGATCAATCATCCCACAGGGGTCCGACAATCCCGGGTCGGAGGCGTCACCCGTGCGTGGGTCTAGACAGGGTCAAGACTTGAGAGAGATCTCGGACTCTTCCAGCGCAGGCATCAGCTTCGCGCGCAGCGCGCGTTGCACGGCCCACTGCCGGCCGGGTCTGACCTTCACCGTGACGCGCATGGTGATGCCCTCGGGCGTGACCTTCTCCACGCCGAGCACCTGGGGCTTGTCGATGACGTCCTTCTCCATCGACTCCTCGGCCACGGCCTTGTCGACCGCCGAAGTGAGCACCTCGGTGGCGGAAGCGAGGTTCGCGCCATAGGCGAGCGGCAGGTCCACGACCGCCACCGCGAAGCCCTGTGACGAGTTGCCGACGCGCAGGATCTCGCCGTTGCGGACGTACCACACGGTGCCGTTGGTGTCACGGATCGTGGTGATGCGCAGGCCGACCGACTCGACGGTCCCCGTGGCGGGGCCGAGGTCCACCACGTCGCCCACGCCGTACTGGTCCTCCAGCATCATGAACATGCCGGACAGGAAGTCCTTCACCAGGTTCTGCGCGCCGAAGCCGATCGCCACGCCGAGGATGCCCGCCGAGGTGAGGATGGGTGCGACGTTCATCCCCAGCTCGGTGAGCACCTGGATGAACGCCACCCCGAAGACGACGAACGTGACGACGGACTTGAGCACCGACCCGATGGTCTTGGCGCGTTGTTCCCGTCGTTCCGAGACCAGGACGCCCAGCGCTTGCGGCGCGCGTTCCCGGAGGGGCTTGAGCAGCTTGGGCTTGCGGCCCTCCGAGCCCCGGGTCAGCCGATCGATCAGCCGTCGCAGCAGGTATCGGACCACGACGGCGATGAGCACCGTCAGCGCGATCCGCAACGCGCCTTCGGCGATCTTCGGCCCGTTGGTCACCCACCAATCGACTGCCAGCGTCGACTCCACGTCCACCGACTCACTCCTCCTCGGTCTCTCAGACGAACTCCAGTCCGGTGACTCCGGCCAGGAAGGTCAACTGGTCCACGGCCAGCCCCACCGATCGGCTCACCGATCGGCCCGCGTGCCCCACCTCGGTCTCCCGGCGCAACAGCACGGGGTGCTTCGTCGGGTCGCTCGCTGTCGCGTGTTGCAGCGCCGCGCACATCTTGCGGGCGTGGTTGGGGTCCACGCGACTGTCCGACTCGAACACCGTGAACAGCACCGAAGGGTACTCAACGTCGTGGCGCACGCGGTGGTACGGGGAGTAGGACAGCAGCCACGCCAGCTCTTCCGGCACCGCCGCGCTGCCGTACTCCTCCGCCCACAGCCGCCCGAGCAGGAAGTTCTCGTACCGCACCATGTCCAGCAGTGGCGCTGAGCACACCACCGCCGCGTACAGCTCCGGCCGCTGGGTCAGCGCCGCGCCGACCAGCAGGCCGCCGTTGGAGCCACCCATGATCGAGAGCTGCTGCGGGGTGGTCCACCCGTCGGCGACCAGTTTCCCGGCGGCGGCGTGGAAGTCGTCGAACACGTTCTGCTTCCGGTCGCGCATACCGGCCTGGTGCCACTCCTCGCCTTCCTCGTCGCCGCCGCGCAGCGAGGCGTGCACCCAGACGCCGCCCGCCTCCACCCACGCGAGCGTGGTGGCGCTGTAGCCGGGGCCGCGTCCGACGGCGAAACCGCCGTAGCCGGTGAGCAGCGTGGGACGGGGGAGGTCCGGGTGCTGTTCGCCGGACACGACGAACATGCGCACGGTCGTGCCGTCCAGTGACTCGTAGGAGATCTGCTGGGTCGTCACCGGGGGCAGTTCGACGGCGCCCGGCGCGGCGGCGTGGAGAACCGTCTCGTTGTCCGACAAGGAGTACCGGTAGACCGACAGGGGGGTGACGAAGTCGGAGAAGCCGAACCACAGGACATCGCGGTCGGCCTCGGTCCGCTCGTCCACAGTGGACCAGCCGTGCAGGGAGCCGGTGCCGGGCAACGGGATCTCGCCGCGGTGCTCCCCGGTCACCGGGTCGTGCAGGTGCAGTTCGGACACCGCGTGCCGGGTGCGCAGCAGCACCAGCGTGCCGTCCAGCCACGTCGCCCCGTCCAGCACCGAGTCGGGCTGCTCGGGCACCAGCTCGGTCCACTCGGTGGGACGGGTCGGGTCGGCCACGCACAGCCGGAAGCGCGGCGCGTCGAGGCTGGTGCGCAGGTAAAGGCGGTCATCCTCGATCCACGCCGAGCACTGCGCGCCCTGCTCGACGGTGATGACCGGGCGCAGGTCACCCGATCCGTGGAGGTCCGCGATCCACACGGAGTCGCGGCGCACGGTGCCGGGGGCGCCGTTGACCAGCAGCCACCGCCCATCGTCGGTGACCGACAGTCCGTAGTAGTAGGTGTGGTCCAGGTCGTCGCCGTGGACGTTCACATCGGTCGCCGGGTCGGCGCCGACGCGGTGCCGCCACACGCGGCGGTGGAACTGGCGCTCGTCCTCGGGCACCAGGTCGGGGTCGATCCGGCGCACGTAGAAGAACTCGTCGCCGCCGGGCAGCCAGCCCACGGGGGAGTAGCGGCACCGGTCGATGGGTCCTTCGACCAGGTCGCCGGTCACGACGTCCAGGACGTGCAGGAGCGAGTGCTCGTCGCCGCCCACCGACACCTGGTAGGCCAGTCGCGTGCCCTCCAGGGACGGCGACCAGCGGTCGAGTGTGGTGCGCCCGGACGGGTCGAGTACCGTCACGTCGAGTAGCACCCGCTCGACCCCGTCTTCGAGCACGTAGAGGACGGGGTAGTCCTGATCCGGTCCACGCCGGGTGTAGAACGCCCGTCCGGCGCGCCACACGGGCGTGCCCACGGAACCGGTGCGCATGAGTTCCGCCAACCGCTCACCGAGTGCGGCCCGTCCGGGCAGCACGTCGAGCCACCCGCGGGTGAGGGTGTCCTGGTCCGCGGACCACTCGATGGTGCGCGGGTCGGCCGGGTCCTCCAGCCAGCGGTACGGATCGGCCACCGGATGTCCGTGCAGGTGCTCGACCAGATCGAGCCGTTCCGCGGCCGGGTAGGTGATCGTCGCAGGCAGGGCTGCGGGAGAAGGGTCCGTCACCCCGCCGAGGGTAGCGCGGGAACTGAAAACCATGTCCGATAGGGGCTCGTTCACCGAAGTTTTGATCTCGGCTCCATGACGCGTCACGTATCACACGTGATTTTTGGGGCCGATCTGTGGTCTGCTATGCCTGAACCGGTGGAGGTGGTCGCGTGCCAGACCGACAACCCACCCCGATCGGCGCCCTGGCGAACGCCGGGATCGCGTCGTTGGTCCCGTCCGGCCAAAAACAGCCTTCGGTGCACGCTGTGGTCGACGGGGAGGGGGCCGGTCAGGCGCCCGTGGTGTTGCCTTGGGGAAGACGTAAGGTCCTGCTGCTCAACGCCACGTTCGAACCGTTGACCGCGCTGCCGTTGCGGCGCGCGGTGGTCCTGGTCGTGTGCGGCAAGGCGGAGGTGGTGCACGGCGACCCGGCGGGCGCCGTAGTCCATTCTTCGACGTCCGAGGTGGTCGTGCCCTCGGTGATCCGGCTGAGCAGCTACGTGCGGGTGCCGTACCGGGGCCGGGTGCCCCTGACCCGCGCCGGTCTCATGCACCGGGACCGGTACCGGTGTGCCTACTGCGGCGGGCGTGCCGAGACGATCGACCACGTGGTGCCGCGCTCCCGCGGCGGGCCCCACTCGTGGCAGAACTGCGTGGCCTGCTGTGCGAAGTGCAACCACCGCAAGGCCGACAAACTGCTGTCCGAACTGGGCTGGCGGCTCCGGGTCGTGCCGAACGCGCCACGCGGGCCGCACTGGCGGCTGCTGGCGGGCGTGACCGAAGCCGATCCGCTGTGGCTGCCCTACCTGGGCGAACCGGCGGCGTAGGTCACGCGGCGAGGGCGAGGTCGTCCCGCGCGGTGATCCGGACCGAGTCGCGAGCGGTGATGCGCACGCTGTCGCGAGCGGTGATGCGGACCGAGTCCCGGTTGGTGATGCGCACGCTGTCGAGGGCCGCCGTGATGCGGACACTGTCGCGATTGGTGATGCGGACCGAGTCGCGGGCGGTGATGCGCACGCTGTCGCGGGCGGTGATCCGGACGCTGTCGAGGGCCGCCGTGATGCGGACGGAGTCGCGGCTGGTGATGCGGACGGAGTCACGGGCGGTGATCCGAACCGAGTCGCGGGCCGTGATGCGCACGCTGTCGCGGTTGGTGATGCGGACCGAATCGCGTAGTGCGGTGATCCGAACAGAGTCCTTCGCGGTGATCCGGACAGAGTCAAGCGAGGTAATCCGAACGGAGCCGCGTCCGGTGATGCGCACCGAGTCGGAGGTCACGGCCGGACGCTGAACAGGCGCAACACGTTCGGCCATCCGGGTGTACGACGAACGAGTGAGGGTGGCGGCCTGGTTGCGGTTCACGGTGTACATGTCGTGTCCTCCGAGACTCATCGGGCGGGAATTTGTATCCGGAAAGGGATGCGCAAGACCCGTACAGGTGAAAAGCTAGAAGCCGAGTGGGCGGAGGACAAGACGCCAAACCGGCCGCCATTCGCCTCCTTCCGGTGGAAGGCCGGACGGGTGTACTCACTGCGACACTAGAACCGTTCGGTTACTACTTTCAGCAACCCTCGACACCGTGCGTAACGTGAGGTCTGGTCGTGAGTCGTCCAGATCACAGACGGGTCGTCACGCGTGGGCAGATCTATCGGTGTCAAGGGTGTCCGCACGGCGGATTTCCGCCTGCTGACCGGCGCGTGGGTGACCTCGTTGGTCGGCGACGGGGTCCGCACGGTAGCCCTTCCCCTGTACACGGCGGTCAGCACGCGAAGTCCGCTGGCGGCCTCCGCCGTGGCCGTCGCGATCGTGCTCCCGTGGTTGCTGGTAGCGCTCCCGGCCGGGGTGCTGGTGGACCGTTGGCGGCCCCGGCTGGTGCTCGCCGTGGCGCACACGTTCCGGGCCGTCGTGACGGGGCTGCTCGCCTACGCCGTGTTCACGGATAGCGCGGGCGTCGTGGTGCTGTGCGCGGCCGGCTTTCTCCTCACAAGTGCGGAGACCTTCGCCGACACGGCGTCCCAGGTGCTGCTGGTGGAGCTCGCCGGACCCGACGACCTGGAGCAGGCCAACGGCCGGTTCGTCACCGCCGAGACGGTCGGCATGGACCTCGCCGGGCCGCTGGCCGCGAGCCTGCTGTTCTGGTGGCACCCGGCGGCGTGCTTCGCGCTGGACGCGCTGACGTTCGTGGTCGCGACGGTCTTCGTGGTGCGGCTGCCCGAGGCGGGGCGAGAGGCGCGTGCCGGGTTCGGGACGCTGCGCGCGCAGCTCGTGGAGGGCGCGGGATACCTGGTGCGCAACCGGGGGCTGCGGGTGCTCGTGCTGGCGGTCGGCATCTCGGCGGTGTGCGCGGCGGCGGTCAACGCGATGCTCGCGCTCTACTCGATCAACGTGCTGGGGCTGCCCGAGCAGTTCATGCCGTGGCTGGTGGTCGTGATGGCGCTGGGCGCGCTGCTCGGCGCGCGGCTGAGCCCGGCGCTGGCCCCCCGGCTGGGCGGCGCGCCGGTCATGGTCGGCGCGCTGGTGCTGCTGGGCGTGGCGTTCGCGGTGTTCGGGGCGGTGCCGCTGCTGCCGGTGGCGGTCGCGGCGGTGTTCTGCTTCGGGCTCGCGTCGGCAAGCTGGAACGTGCTGTCCGCGACCCGGAGACAGCGGCTGACGCCCACGCCGCTGATGGGGCGGGTGACGAGCGCCTACCGGGTGCTGGCGTGGGGCCTGTCGCCGATCGGGGCCGGTCTGGCGGGTCCGCTGGCCGCTTCGACGTCGCTCGGCACGGTGTACCTGGTGGCGGGAGGGGTGGTCGTGCTGACGGCGCTGGCGCTTGCCCGCCCCCTCGCCCGGACGTGACCAGGGGGATCGGTTACCGTAACCGCCGTGACCATCGTGGAGACCGTGCTCGTCTTCGCGCTGATCCCGCTGGCCATCTACGGCGTGATCACGCTACTGACGCTGAGGCCGAAGGCCACCCGCATCGTGCGGTACCGCCCTGGCCAGGAATGGGGCTACGCCCCCGTGTGGTGGAGCGCCAACCCCGGCGGCCTGACCGCCGACCACCACCACACCGAGATTTCCGCGGCCTCGGGCCCGACGGCGAGGGGAGGTGCCCGTGGCAACTGGTGAGATCACCCGCGTCGATCCGGCCACGCTCGAAGAGGGCGCGGTCGTGACCAACAGCGGCCGGGTGTCGGCCGCGAAGATGTACACGCCGCAGGCCCCGAGCCTGCCGTTCACGCCGGTGCAGCTCGCGGCCCTGGACGAGGCGCTGACGCTGGCCAGCCGGACGACAGGCCTGGACTTCAGCGTGTACCTGGGCGCGCTGGGGTCCGACACGCGCGCGAGGGCCGAGGAACTGCACGCCACCACTCCGCGCCCGTCGCACGCGGTCCTGGTGGCCGTGTCGCCGGGCGAGCGCGCGGTCGAAATCGTGACCGGCGAGGAGTCGCACCGGCGGCTCGCGGACCGCGGGGCGAAGCTCGCGGTCATGAGCATGGTGGCGTCCTTCAAGGAGGGCGACCTGGCGGGCGGCCTGGTGAGCGGCCTGCGCATGCTCACCGACCAGGCGGGCCACGCGCCCCGCTCCTGATCTTCGGAACCTGCGAAGGCCGCGCTCCTCGGCGCGGCCTTCGTCATGTTCGAGGGTTTTGGCCTACAGGTCGAGCACCAGCCGAAGCGCCGCGTCGACCTCGGCCATCTCGTGGAGGGTAAGCCTTCCCGCGAGATCACCCAGCCGCTGCGGGTCGACGGCGGTGGTCTGCTCGACCAGAACGCGCGTCGGCCGGCCGTCCAACTCGATCTCCGGCCGGAACGAGGCGGCGCGTGCCGAAGTCGATGTCGGCGCGACCAGCCAGGTGCTCAGCGGCAGCGAACTCGACTGGACCACGACCGCGTAACGGCTGACGTGCTGCTCGTGCCCGGTGGCGTTTCGAGGCGCCCGTAGCCGGTAGACCTCACCACGCACGCAGCGGCTCCAAGTCGGCGAGGACGGCGCGCGCCTCCGCGATGTCGTCCGCGTCGGCGGCCAGCTCAAGGGCTTCCCGGCGCAGCCGCTCGGCCTGCTGGGCACTGGCAGCCAGGAGCAAGGCTTCCCTGATCGCGGCCGAAGCGCTTCGACCATCCGAGGTCAGGGCCTCAAGCGCGCGTTCGCTCTCGGGGTCCGGGCGGAAGGTTATGGTGCCCATAAGACATAGTGTAGTACAAGTTGTAAGACGCAGCCGAACAAATAGAAGTCGATCTCCGACGAGTCGCCATATAGACGATGACCGGGACGGCGAACGGCGCGGCCGGCTCGATCGGCGGAACCGGCTCCTCGATCGCGGGACACCGGTGTCGGTGGCCTCCCTGGCGTCCACGGCCGCCCTCAGCGCGCCGACCTGCGGCAGGCTGACGAAGTCCCGAGACGGTGAGGGGCCCTTCCGCCGCAACGAAAGGACCCCTCACGTCAAGCCGTCAGGACCGGTCGAACTCCTGGGCCGCCAAGGCTCGCACGATGCCCGCCCGGCCCTCGGACACGAGCCGCCGCAAGGCGGGCGGGCGGTCTTCGGCCAGCCACGCGTCCGCTGCCGCCACGGTGTCCTGCGCGATCGACCACGACGGGAACAGGCCGACGACCATCGACTGGGCCCGTTCGCTCGAACGGCGGTCCCACACGTCGGCCACGTCCTCGAAGTAGCGCGCCACGAAGGGCTGGAGCAGGGTCTTCTGGCCGGGGTGCTGGATGCCCGCGATGACGGCCTCACTGACCGCGTTCGGCAGCTCGTCGTCGTTCACCGCGCGGTCCCAGGCTTCGGACTTCGCGTCGACGGTGGGGCGCAGCGCGCGGGCCGACTCGGCGCGTCGGCGGCCGGTCGCGGTGGGGTCGCGTTCCTCTTCCGCCGCGATCTCGGCCAGGCCCGCCTCGCCGTGGGCGACCAGGGCGTGCAGGAGGCGCCAGCGCAGGTCGGTGTCCACGTCCAGGCCCGGCAGCACGTCCGTGCCCTCGTACCAGCCGCGCAGGACCGCCACGCCGGTGGCGTCCAGCACGGAACCCGCCAGCGAGTTGACGAACGCGAGCTGGTGGTCGGAGCCCGGCTCGGCGGCCCGCGCCAGCTCCAGGGTCTTCGTCGCGAACCGCCGCCAGCCCTCGTCGCGCCAGGACGTGTCCGCGTAGGACGACAGCGCCGTCTGGGCCTGCAACAGCAGCCGCTGCACGACGCCGACCTCGGTCTCCGCGTGCAGGCCGCCCAGCACCAGGTTCACGAAGTCGCGCGCCTTCAGCTCCGCCTCGCGGGTCATCTCCCACGCCGCCGACCAGCACAGCGTGCGCGGCAGCGGTTCGGCGATGTCGGCGATGTGGTCGATCAGCGACGCCAGCGACTCGCTGTCCAGCCGCATCGTGCAGTAGGTGAGGTCGTCGTCGTTGACCAGCACCAGCTTGCCGCGCGGCACGCCGACCAGCTCCGGCACGTCGGTGCGCTCGCCGGACACGTCCAGCTCCAGGCGGTGCGTGCGGACGAGCTTGCCGTCGGCGTCGGAGTCGTACACGCCGATCGCCAGGCGGTGCGTGCGCAGCTCGCCCGCGCCCGGACGGGCGCCGCCCTGCACCACCGCGAACTCGGTGAAGCGGCCCTCGGCGTCGACGGAGTACCTGGGGCGCAACACGTTCAGGCCGGTGGTCTCCAGCCACTGCGCGCTCCACCACGACAGGTCGCGGCCGGACGCCTCCTCCAGCGCGTTCAACAGGTCCGCCAGCGTCGCGTTGCCCCACGCGTGCTTGGCGAAGTACACCCGCAGGCCGGCCAGGAAGTTCTCCAGCCCCACGTACGCCACCAGTTGCTTGAGCACCGAGGCGCCCTTGGCGTAGGTGATGCCGTCGAAGTTGACCTCGACCGCCTGGAGGTCCGGGATGTCGGAGGCCACCGGGTGCGTCGACGGAAGCTGGTCCTGCCGGTACGCCCAGGACTTCTCGATCTTCGCGAACGTCGTCCACGCCTGTCGGTACTCGGTGGCCTCGGCCTGCGCCAGCACCGACGCCCAGGTGGCGAACGACTCGTTCAGCCACAGGTCGTCCCACCAGCGCATGGTCACCAGGTCGCCGAACCACATGTGCGCCATCTCGTGCAGCACGGTCTCGGCGCGCCGCTCGTACAGGTAGCGCGTGACGCGGCTGCGGAAGACGTAGTCCTCCAGGAACGTCACGCAGCCCGCGTTCTCCATCGCGCCCGCGTTGAACTCGGGCACGAAGCACTGGTCGTACTTGCCGAACGGGTACTTCACGCCGAACGCCTGGTGGAAGAACCCGAAGCCCTGCTTGGTCTCGGTGAACAGCCGCTCGTGGTCCATGTGCCCGGCCAGCGACGCGCGGCAGTAGATGCCCAGCGGGATCGTGGTCCCGCCGTCGTCGAACTCGTCGCGCCACTCCGCGTACGGCCCTGCCACCAGCGCCACCAGGTAGGTGGACATCGGCTTGGTCCGCGCGAACACGTGCTTGTCCGCGCCGCCGACACCATCCACAGTGGAGTCGACGGAGGCGTTGGAGATGACCTTCCAGTCCGCCGGCGCGGTCACCGTCAGCTCGTAGACCGACTTGAGGTCGGGCTGGTCGAAGCAGGCGAACATGCGCTTGGCGTCGGCCGTCTCGAACTGCGAGTACAGGTAGACGCCGCCGTCCACCGGGTCGACGAACCGGTGCAGGCCCTCGCCGGTGTTCATGTACCGGCAGTCGGCCTCGACGGTCAGCTCGTTGACCTCGGCGAGGTCGGCCAGGGCGAGCCCGTCCTCCTCGCGGTACCCGGACACGTCCAGTTCGACCCCGTTCAGCACGGCGCGGTGCACGGTGGCGGCCACGATGTCGACCCACGAGGACGCCCCCGGCGTCCGGCTGCGGAAGGCAACCGTCGTGGTGGAGCGGAACGTGTCCGAGCCCGGCTTGCCGCCGCCGTCGGTCAGGTCCAGCTCGATCCGGTAGGAGTCGACTTCCAGGAGCGCAGCCCGCTGCTGCGCCTGGTCGCGGGTGAGGTTGGGTGCCGCCACTGGTCACCTCGTCTGCCGGCGCCGGGTGGGCTGGGCACCGACCTCGTCGGAACGGGGTACGTGTCGCGTCGGTGAACACGACAGTCGCATCCAATCACGTGAGACGGTGATAAGTGGACTCCGTCCGAGGGAAGACTCCGTGCGGTCGGATGGTTGGCAAGTGCGGACGCCGGACCGGCGGACCACATCTTGACCGCCTGAGCACGAGGAGAACGCACCATGTCGGCAGAGGGCACCACCAAGGTCGACTTCTACTTCGACCCGGTCTGTCCGTTCGCCTGGATCACCTCCCGCTGGATCCTGGAGGTGGAGCGGCAGCGCGACCTCGACCTGAACTTCCGGGTGATGAGCCTCTCGGTGCTCAACGAGGGCCGCGACATGGACGCCGGCTACCGCGAGCTGCTGGACAAGGCCTGGGGCCCGGTGCGGGTGGCCATCGCCGCCGCCCGGCACCACGGCGACGACGTGCTGCGCGACCTGTACACGGCGCTCGGCACCCGCATCCACAACGACGGCAACAAGGACTACGACGAGGTCGTGAAGCTCGCGCTGGAGGAGGTCGGGCTGCCCGCCGAGCTGGCCGCCGCCGCGCACTCCACCGAGTACGACGAGGAGCTGCGGGCCAGCCACCACCGCGGCATGGACCCGGTCGGCCAGGAGGTCGGCACGCCCACCATCCACATCGACGGCGTGGCGTTCTTCGGCCCGGTGCTGACCAGGATCCCGAAGGGCGAGGAAGCGGTGAAGGTGTTCGACGGCGCGGTGGCGCTGGCGAGCTTCCCTCAGTTCTTCGAGCTGAAGCGCACCCGGACCGGGGACCTGGACTTCTCCTGACGATCCCGATGTGACACTCTGGGGCTGAATTCGCCTCAGAGTGTCACATCACGCGGGAGTCAGCTCATGATCGAGGTCGTCAACCCGACCACCGAAGAGGTCATCGGCACGGTCCGCGCGGGCACGCCCGGCGACGTGGACGCGGCCGTCACCAGGGCCGCCGCCGCGTTCCCGGCGTGGGCCGCGACCTCGGTCGACGAGCGCGCCGCGATCGCCCGACGGGTGGCCGAGGGCCTGGCCGCGCGGGTGGACGAGCTGGCCGCGACGATGACCGCCGAGATGGGCACGCCCCTCACGTTCGCCACGAAGGTGCAGGTCCCGAACCCGGTCGGGATCGCCAACGGCGTCGCCGACGCGCTGGCGGCCGGCTACTTCGACGGCGCGGAGATCGGCAACTCGCTGGTCCTGCGCGAGCCGGTCGGCGTGGTCGGGGCGATCACGCCGTGGAACTTCCCGCTCCAGCAGATGGTGGCCAAGGTCGTGCCGGCGCTCGCGGCGGGCAACGTCGTGGTGCTCAAGCCCAGCGAACTCGCCCCGCTCACCGCCGACCTGCTGGCCGAGGTGGTCACCGCGGCCGGCGTGCCGCACGGGGTGTTCTCGCTGGTCCACGGCACCGGGCCGCTGGTGGGGGAGGCGCTGGCGGTTCACCCGATGGTGGACATGGTGTCGTTCACCGGGTCCACGCGGGCCGGGCGGCGGGTCGCCGCGCTGGCGGCCGGGACCGTGAAGCGGGTCGCGCTGGAGCTGGGTGGCAAGTCCGCCAACGTGGTGCTGGACGACGCCGACCTGGTCCGCGCGGTGAAGATCGGCGTGGCAAACGCTTTCATGAACAACGGTCAGGCGTGCTCCGCGTGGACCCGGCTGCTGGTGCCCGCGGACCGGCACGACGAGGCCGTGGACGTGGCGGTGGCGGCGGCGGCGAAGTACGTGCCCGGTGATCCGGCCCTGCCGACCACCCGGATCGGCCCGGCGGTGTCGGCCGCTCAGCGGGATCGGGTCGTCGGCTACATCCGCCGGGGTGTCGAGGAAGGCGCGCGGCTCGCGTGCGGTGGGCCGGATGCGCCGAGCGAGCGGGGGTTCTTCGTCGCGCCCACGGTGTTCGGTGGGGTTTCGGCTGACATGACCATCGCGCAGGAGGAGATCTTCGGTCCGGTGTTGTCGGTGCTGCCGTATGCCGATGAGGACGATGCCGTGCGGATCGCCAACGCCACCATCTACGGGCTGGGTGGGGCGGTGTTCTCCGCCGATGGTGATCGGGCGCTCGCGGTGGCGAAGCGGTTGCGGACCGGGCAGGTGGACATCAACGGGGCCGCGTTCAACACCAGCGCGCCGTTCGGCGGGTATCGGCAGTCGGGGAACGGTCGCGAGTTCGGCCGGTTCGGGCTGGACGAGTTCACCGAGGTGAAGTCCATCCAGCGCTGACTCCCGCGACGGTTCGGCGAGTTGGGTTCTGGGCGCGCGAGTTGCGGGTTTCGGTGGTCGCGAGTTGCGTGTTGCGGTTCGGCGAGTTGCGGCCTGAGCGCGCGAGTTGCGGGCTCCGGCCGCAGGGTGCCCGGCGAGTTGCGGGTTCCGTGGCGAGTTGCGGGTTTCCGTTCGGCGAGTTGCGCTTTCGCGGCGAGTTGCGCGTTCCAGCCGAGCCGAGCCGATTCGGGCGAGTCGATCGGGGTCCGCCGGTTGGGACGACCCGCGAGACCCCGATCGCATCCCCCCTTGAGACCGTGCCGGTCCCGGGTCCGCCCGGCGGGCTGCGCGCTCGCGGCGTGACTGGGAACTCGCACCGCGAAGGACCACCGCGCCGGCCCGCCGTGCGCTGCGGGGGAGTGCAGCCCCGGAACACCACACGGCCTGTCCCTTGTCCTCGGGACGTGGACCAGCCTGCCGGGCCGCCTGCCCGACCGGATACCGGGGAACTCCGCACTTCTGCGACGAGGGGTTGCGGCGGCCCCCTAAGCTTTCGCGGTCGCCTCCTGGGAGGCGTAGGGGGGACGATGACGACTGGACGGACCCGTGCGGCGCTGCCCGCGCCGGTGACCGAACTCGTCGGCCGGGAGGCGTTGGCCGCCGAGACCGCCGAGCGGGTGTCGCGCACCAGTCGGATGGTGACGCTCGCCGGGCCCGGCGGCGTCGGGAAGACCGTCCTCGCGCTGGAGGTGGCCCGCCGCTGCCGCGCCGAGGACGACCGCCCGGTGGCCGTCGCCTACCTCGGTGACGTCACCCGGCCGGATGAGCTGCGCCGCGAGGTGGTGCGGGCGCTGGGCATCGCCGACCAGTCCAGCGCCGACCCGCTGGACGTGCTGGTCGAGTTCCTGCGGGACAAGGAACGCCTGCTGGTGCTGGACAACTGCGAGCAGCTCTGGGAGGCCGTCGGCGACCTGTGCGCCGTGCTGCTGGCCGAGGCCCCCGGCGTGCGGGTGCTGGCCACCAGTCGGCAGCACCTGGGCATCGCGGGCGAGTACACCGTGCTGGTGCCGCCGTTGTCGGTGCGCGCGGACGCCGAGCAGTCCGACGCGATGCGGCTGCTGCTCCGGCGCGCCGAAGCCGCGGGGCGGAAGATCACCGCGGAGGACGACTGCGAGGCGTTGAACGAGCTGGTCGACTGGTCCAGTGGGCTGCCGCTGGTGCTGGAGCTGGTCGCGGTCCGGCTGGGCGGCGGCATGGCGCCCCGCGAGATCCTCGACCGGCTGGACGGCGGGCGGCTGCTGGCCACCCGCACCCGGCGCGTCCGGCCGCACCACCGCACCCTGGAGCAGACCCTGGACTGGTCCTACGGGCTGTGCTCGGAGAGCCAGCGGCGGCTGCTGGCACGGGTGTCGGTGTTCGCGGGGGGCTTCTCGCTGGGCGCGGCGGAGAAGGTCTGCTCCGGCCACGGCATCGGCGAGGACGAGGTGGTGGACCTGCTCGCCGACCTGGTGGCGCAGTCGCTGGTGATGGCGGGCCGCGACGGGCGCTACCACCAGCTCCAGCCGGTGCGCGAGTACGGCCAGCGCAGGCTGCGGGCGTCGGGGGAGGAACAGCGGCTGCGGGAGGCGCACTGCGTGTTCTTCCGCCGGCTGGCCGCCGAGTTCGCGTCCACCTGGTACGCCGCGGACGAGGTGCCGCTGCTGCGGCGCGGGTACGACGAGATGCCCAACTTCCGGGCCGCGCTCAACCACTGCGCCACCACGCCGGGCCTCGCGGAGCTGGGACTGGGACTGCTGCACGACCTCGCCCGGCTGCGCATCCAGTTCTTCTGCGCCCTGCTCGGCGAGTTCCGCGGCTGGTTCCAGCGCCTGCTCGACCTGACGCCCGCCGAGCCGACGCCGGAGCGGATCGGCTCGGCGGCGCTGCTCGGCTGGATCATGCTCTGCCAGGGGTCGCAGGACGAGGCCGGCGTCGTGCTGGAGCACTGCCGCGAGCTGGTCGGCGACCGGGACGATGTCGCTCCCGTGGTGCTGCTGGAAGGCGCGTACGCGTTGCTGGTGGACGGCGACCCGAAGAGCATCGGGGTGCTGCGCCGGGCGGTGGAGCTGTTCGAGGGCATGGGCCCGGAGTTCCACGGCGACCGGGGCAACTTCAAGCTGATCTGGGCGGTCGCGGCGGGCTTCTACGGTGACGAGGCGACCGGCATCGCGGCGGCCGACGACTACCTGGCCGACGCGCGGGCGGCGGGCGCGGAGTGGGCGATTAGCTGGGCGCTGTGGGCGCGCGGCCTGGCCCCGTTGCGGCACGGCGCCCCGGTGGAGGCGGTGTCCTGGTTCCGGGCCGGTCTGGAGATGCAGATCGGCCTGCGCGAGCAGTGGGGCAGCACGTGGTCGTCCGAGGCGATCGCGTGGGCGCTGGCGGCGGTCGTGGAGCAGGACTCGGCGGCGTCCGACGTGCTGGAGGCCACGGCCGAGCTGCTGGGGGCCGCGGTGCGGATGCAGAAGGCGACGGGTGTCGCGATCGCGGGCCTGGCGCCGTTCCGGCGGGAGCGCGAGAAGGCGCACGCGACCGTCGTGGCCCGGCTGGGCGCCGCGCGTTGTCAGCGCGCGTACGACCGGGGGACGGCGATGGCCAGCCGGGACGCCGTGTACGCGCTGGCGTTGAGCCCGGAGGTGGATCGGCGGCGGCCCTCGGAGGTGGGATTGGCGGACCTGTCGCCGCGGCAGCGGGAGATCGCGGTGCTGGTGTCGCAGGGCCACCCCAACCACGAGATCGCCCGGAAGCTGCACCTGTCGGTGTCGACGGTGGAGAACCACCTGACGGCGATCTTCGCGAAGGTCGCCGTGGTCAACCGGGTGGAACTCGGGACGTGGGTCGGCGCGCAGACCGGCGCCGCACCTCGATGAGAGCAGGGTCGCCCGACGACCGCGAGTCCGCCGACGCCACGCCACCCGCGCCCGCGACTCCTCCGAAGCCACCACCCAGCCGCCGGGCCTGCCGTCGACCGCGGCCGATCACCCCCGCAGCACCCCGTCCACCAGGCGCGGCACGGCCGTGCTCACGTTCACCCGGGACGCCAGGGCCACGTCCGCCCCGTGCCCGCCCGTGATCAGCTCCCGGCCGGACACGCACCCGGCCAGCACGTCCTCCACCGAAGACCGCGCGAACATCTCCGCCGCCAAGCACGCCTCCACCGACGCCGACCCGTACCCGAGCAGCGACGCCAGCACCGCACCCGCCCCGAGCTGGTCCTCCACCGCCGGCCGCAGCGGACCGCGGTGCGCTCTGGTCGGGCTGTTCAGGTGCACACCCCACCGCTCACCCGCCGCGATCACGCCGATCGGCCCGCCTCGGGCCAGCTCGCGGGCGGCCAGGGCGACCGCGCGGG
Source organism: Actinosynnema sp. CS-041913 (assembly GCF_050942485.1). NCBI lineage: Bacteria > Bacillati > Actinomycetota > Actinomycetes > Pseudonocardiales > Pseudonocardiaceae > Actinosynnema > Actinosynnema sp. CS-041913. Next base: position 1,515,165 of record NZ_CP192037.1, read on the forward strand.
CGTTGCGCAGGCACCCCGCCAGCACGATCGACTCGGTGCCCGCCGCCAGGTCGCACAGCGTCGCCCCGTTCGGCGAGGGCAGCTCCAGCTCCGTGCCGGCGGGCAGGTCCACCAGCGACGACGGCCGCAGCGACCAGGACGCGTCGGCGGGACGGGCCGCGCCTTCCCGGTCGGCCCACCGCACCGGCCGCACCGAGGCGCCGCGTCCCACCGCGATGTCGACCGCCGTGCTGAACGACAGCACGTCCACGATGACCAGCACGGCGCACAGCCCGCCGAGCGTCGTGACGCCCTCGTCACCCCATTCGAGCCGCAGCCGGCATCCCTCTTGTCCGAACACTCGCGCAAGGATGGCAGACTTCCCGGACGTGCGCGTTTACCTGGGTTCCGACCATGCGGGCTTCGAGCTGAAGACCCACCTCGCCAAGCACCTGACCGAAGCCGGCCACGAGGTGGTGGACGTCGGCCCGGCGGAGTACGACGCGGAGGACGACTACCCGCCGTTCTGCATCGAGGCGGCCCGCCGGGTGGTCGACGACGAGGGCAGCCTCGGCATCGTGATCGGCGGCTCCGGCAACGGCGAGCAGATCGCGGCCAACAAGGTGCCCGGCGCCCGCGCCGCCCTGGCCTACAGCGTCGAGACCGCGCGGCTCGCCCGCGAGCACAACAACGCGCAGTTGATCGGCGTCGGCGCGCGGATGCACGCCACCGAGGAGGCGTTCGCGATCGTCGACGCGTTCCTCGCCACCCCGTTCTCCGACCAGCCCCGGCACGCCCGTCGGATCGCGATCCTGAGCGACTACGAGCGCACCGGAGAGGCCCCGGCGCTGCCCTGATGATTCGGCAGCTCCTGTTCGAGGACCTCGACGGCGGGTTCACGGCCGACCCCGAGACCGTCATCGACGCCGCCGCGGCGGACCACCGGTACCTGGACCGGGTGCCGGGGCTGCGGGCCGTGCTCGCCGACACCGCGACCGGGCGCTACCACCGCTTCCTGGCGGTGCAGGCGCTCGCGTCGTGGGGCCACGCGCCGGTCTACCCGGTGGTGGCGGCGACCGCCGAGGCGGGCCGCCGGTCGCCGTGGCTGGGGATGCTGACCGACCACGCGGGCCGGGACCGGACGTTCCCGGAGCTGGCGGCGGCGGTGGCGGAGGGCAGGCGGTTCACCGTCCCGACCGGCGGCGAGGAGGCGCGGATCGAGGCGCTGACCGCGTTGGTCGGGCTGGGCGACGAGCTGTTCTTCGACTGGCAGCTCGCGTACGCGGCGGACGAGCCGGCGCTGGCCGACGCGTTGGCGGTGACCGTCGACCGGGGCGTGGACCGCTCCGACGAGGCCGACTTCGACCGCGTGCTCCAGCTCGCCGACCTGTGCGCCGTGCTGGCCCGGCACGACCGGCCGCGTGCGGTGGAACTCGCGGAACGCCTGCTGCGCAAGGACTTCCGGCTGACCGTGCGCACCCACCTGTGTCCGGTGGTGCCGTTCCGTGCCTGAAGGCCACACCCTGCACCGGCTCGCCCGGCTGCACCGCCGCCGTTACGCGGGCCGGCCCGTCGGGGTCTCCAGCCCCCAGGGCCGGTTCGGCGCGTCCATTGTGGACGGGCGGGTGCTGAAGCGGACGGAAGCACACGGCAAACACCTGTTCCACGTCTACGGGCCGGACGCCATCGTGCATGTCCACCTCGGCCTGTACGGCACCTTCACCGAGTTCGAACTACCGGTCGCCGAGCCGGTCGGCCAGGTGCGGATGCGGCTGGTCGGCGCGACGCACTGGACCGACCTGCGCGGCCCGAACCAGTGCGAGCTGCTGACCGCCGTCGAGGTCGCCGCGTTGCGTGCCCGCCTCGGCCCCGACCCGCTGCGCCGGGACGCCCGGCCGGACCTCGCCTACCAGCGGATCTCCCGGTCCCGCCAGCCGATCGCCGTGCTGCTGATGGACCAGCGGGTCATCGCGGGCGTCGGCAACGTCTACCGCGCGGAAGTCCTGTTCCGCCACGGCGTCCACCCGCTGACGCCGGGCAACCGGATCGACCGCGCGCTGTGGGACGTCCTGTGGTCGGACCTCGTCCTGCTGATGCGTTACGGCGTGAAGGTCGGCCGCATCGACACCGTGCGCCCCGAGCACCTGCCGGCGGCGACCGGCCGCGCGCCACGCCAGGACCGGCACGGCGGCGAGGTGTACGCGTACCGGCGCGCGGGGCTGCCCTGCCTGGTGTGCGCTACGCCGGTCGCCGTAGCGGAATTGGCCCACCGCAACCTCTTTTGGTGTCCCGGCTGCCAGCCATCCTGACCTGTCGCGGCCCGCTCCCGCGCCCTACGATCGACTGCACCGCAAGGTGAGGGGGCGTCGGAGTGGCCGGGTCCGCAGGCGGCGACGAGCCGCCGCGCACGGTGGAGGAGATGGCCCGGTGGACGGCGGACGTCGTCGCCCGCGCCGAGAAGTACGAGGCGCTCAACCGGCGGGTCTCGGCCGTGTCCGTCACCGAGGTCTCCCGTGACGGCGTCGTCCGGGTCACGGTGGACGCCTCCGGCGCCCTGCTGAACCTGGAGATCTCCGACCGCGCCAAGGAGTTCTCCGGCCAGACGCTGGCCGCGCACATCCTCGCCACCCTGCGGCGGGCGCAGTCCCGCATCGCGGGCGAGGTGTCGCGGCTCGCCGTGGACGTCGCCGCGGACAACCCGACGGCCGCCGCCGCGCTGGTCTCGTCGTACCGGCGGCAGTTCCCCGAACAGCCCGACGCCTGGACGGGTCCGACGCGGCAGCGGCCCGCGCCGGACGACGACTGGGAAAGCCCATCGGTCACCGAGTGAAGAGGGCGGTCATGAGTGGCAAGTACGACGTCGCCGGGTCCGAGTTGCGCGGACACGCCGACCGGTTGCGCGGCGTCGGGGACAAGCTCGGCGGCGCGGTCGCGACCGCGCGGCAGAGCAGCCTGTCCGCCGAGGCCTTCGGCAAGGTCTGCACCATGTTCCCGCCGATCGTGCGGTCGGTCGGCGACGTAGGCGTCCAGTCCCTGGTGGAGTGCCTGGCCTCGGTCGACCACATCGTCGAGGCGGTCCGCGACACCGCGAACATCTACGACGGCGTCGACGAGGGCGACGCGGCTGCGCTGAGAGGCAAGGGGCAGTGAACGCGCCGGCGCCACCCCAGGACGCCACCGAGGCCTACACCGGCATCGGCATCATCGAAGCGGCTGTCGACCTGCACAACGGCATCTCGAAGGGCTCGTGGGTCGAAGGCGGGCTGGGGGTCGTCAGCACCGGGCTGGAGATGTTGTCGCTGGTGGTCGACCCGCTGGGCACCCTGGCGCAGTACGCGTTCTCCTGGGTGATCGAGCACTGCGGCCCGCTGCGCCGGTGGCTGGACTGGCTGGCCGGCGACGTCGGGCAGATCACCGCGTACGCGGCGACCTGGAAGAACGTGTCGCAGGCGGTGGGCGAGGCGAAGGCCGACTTCAGGACGGAGGTCGCGAACGGCTCCGCCGGCTGGAAAGGCGACGCCGGCGAGGCGTATCGGCGGGCGGCGACCAAGCACGTCGAGTACATCGGCGCGTCGGGCGTGTGCGCCTCCACCATCGGCGCGGTGGTGGAGGTCGTCGGCGCGTTGGTCGGCGTGGTCCGCGAAGGGGTGCGCAAGATCATCGCGGACGTGGTTGCGACGTTGATCGTCCGCGTTCCCCAATGGGCGGTGATGGCCGCCGTGACCCTGTTCAGCGCGACGCCCGCGGTAGCTGTGCAGGTGGAGACGCTGGTGGCGAAGAACGTCGTCCTGGTGACCGAGCTGACCGCCAAGCTGGCCGGCTCGCTCGACCGGCTGCGTCCGCTGATGGGGCGGCTGACCGAGCTGTGGGAGACGATCGCCAAGGGCCTGCGCGGCCTGCGCAAGACGGTTTCCGGCGACCCGATCGACCTGCCGGACGCGGTGAAGCAGTCCGGCACGACCGTGCCCAGCACGGCCGGTGGTGGTGGCGGAGGCGGTGGTGGAGGCGGCAACACCAACCCGTCCGACGCCGCCCCGCCCCCGGCCGGCGGCGGAGGCGGCAACAACCCGCCGCCACCCGGTGGTGGTGGCGGCGGTTCCGACACCCCGCCCCCACCTGGTGGCAGCGTGCCGCCCGTTCCAGGTGGAGGCCGGCACCCGGTGCTGCCCAGACGTCCCCTCGACCGCACGCAGCCGCACCCCGAGCTGACCCCCGCGGAGCGCCAGAAGCTGCAAAGCCACCACAACGAACTGGAAGCGAAGCACCGGCAGAAGTTCGCCGAGACCGAGGGCGACCCCGACCACAACGGGAAGTCCCGCAAGGAATCCCGGGACGAGGCCAGGATCGCGCTGGACATGATGGAGCGCGGCGACCTCACCACGGGCTACCACCGGCCTTCGGGGCGGCAGCAGGGCGACTTCATCGACGAGGGCGTCCACTGGGACATCAAGGGCGTCCACAGCGACTGGCCACCCCACATCGCCGGCCAGAAAGAGGGCATCCCGTACCGGGACGGCTACACCGCGGCCAAGTTCGAGGAGACGCTGAGAGCCCAGTTCACCGGCGGGCGTAACGTCATCGTGGACACTCGCAACGCCAACGCCGCCGCCATCGAGGACATGGCGAAGATCGTGGACCGGGAGGGCTGGGGTGGCCGAGTCAAGTGGTACCCGTGAGCCGTGGCGACCGCTGCGGTGGCCGACCTCGCCGGACGCGGCCCGTGCCCTGACCGACTGGCTGGCGGGCGACCCGGAGGACAGCTTCTTCGCCGTCGACCTGGACCTGCGCGGCGCGGACCTGTCCGGCGGCCCGTTCGTGGAATCCTGGTTCAGCCGGGCGAACCTGGCGGACACGACGCTGCGCGGCACGGAGTTCTGGGCGGCGCACTGCGAGGAGACCCGCTTCATCCGCGCCACCCTCACCGACGCCGACTTCGTGAAGGCGCACCTGCACGGCGCGAGTTTCGTGCGCGCCGTGCTGATCGCCGCGGACTTCACCCGCGCGGAGGGCCTGAACGCACGGTTCGTCGACGCCGACCTGCGGCGTGCGGAGCTGGGCCACGCGATCTTCCCGGACAGCGACTTCACCCGCGCGAACCTGTCGGGCGCCCACGTCAACGCGACGTCGTTCCGGGACGGAACCCTGGTCGACGCCGTGGTGGCCGGGATGTCCGGCTCGGTGATCGGCCCGGTGGAGGTCGCGCCGGGCGTGCGGCTCGGCGGCGCGGAGCTGGAGCAGTGGTTCGCGGCCCGTAGCGCCGAGGTGTCCGTGCTGCGCACCGAATCGGTGTGAGACCGCCGGTCCCCACCGTTCGGGAACCGTCGCGCGCCCCCTCCGTCCAACCTGGCGGGGCTAACGGATCACGCTCCGCGAACGATCAGCCGGCAGGAGAAGGGGGCGTGGGGTGACCGATCCCGTGTTCGGTGGCGACGAGGTGCGCACGGAGCAGGAAATCGCCCGGTGGGCGGCCGGTGTGGCGGCGAAAGCCGAGCAGTACCAGGCAGTGAGCAGGCAGGTGGCCGAGGTCAACGTCAACGAGGTGTCCAAGGACGGCCTCGTGCGGCTGACCGTGAACGCCGCCGGCGCGTTGCAGAACCTGGAGATCTCCGACAAGGCCCGCGAGGTGTCCGGCGCGTCGCTCGCCGCGTCGATCATGACCACCATGCGCCGGGCCCAGTCCAGGATCGCGGGCGCGGTGGCCGAGATCGTGACCGCGGTCGGCGTGCAGGAGCCGGGAACCGCCGACGCGCTGGTGTCGTCGTACCGGCAGCGCTTCCCCGAGCCTGCGTCCGACACGCCTCCGTGGGCGGACCAGGTGCGGCCGTCAGCGCCGCCGCCCGCCCGGCGGCCCGTGCAGGACGACGAGGACTGGGACGGCCCTGCCGTCACCGAGTAGGGGGATTGCGTGAATCAGGGTTACCACGTCCTGGTCGAGGAGTTACGCGGGCACGCCGACCGCCTGCGCGGCGTCGAGGACCAGCTCCGCCAGGCGCTGGACGCGGCTCGGCAGGTGAGCCTGTCCGGCCAGGCGTACGGCAAGATCTGCACGATGCTGCCGCCGATGATGGCGTTCATCGCCAACACCGGCGTGCACTCGCTGTCCGAGGTGGCGCAGTCCGTCGGCGAGACGATCACCACCGTCAAGCGGACCGCGACCGACTACGAGACCGTCGAGCAGCGCAACGCCCGGACCTTCCGCGGCGGCGCGGGATGACCAACCGGCTGGTCGCCGAGCGACAGGACTCGACGAAGGACTACACGGGCGTGGGGGCCATCGAGGCCGCCGTCGACCTGCACGAGGCGTTCCGCAACGGCTCGTGGGTGGATCAGGGCCTGGCGCTCGCGGGCGGCGGCCTGGAGGCGCTGTCGTTCGTGCTCGACCCGTTCGGCACGCTGGTGTCCTACGCGGTGTCGTGGCTCATCGAGCACATCGGCCCGCTGCGGGACGCGCTGAACTGGCTGGCGGGCGACGCCGACCAGATCGCGGCCTACTCGCAGACGTGGAACAACGTGGCGCAGGCCGTGACGCGGGCCAACGAGGACCTGGTGGCCGAGGTCAACGGCGGCACCGGCGGCTGGACCGGCGCGTCCGCCGACGCCTACCGCGCGTCGATCACCAGCCAGTCCCGGCACATCACCGCCGCCGCGAGCTGCTCCGGCATCATCGGGCAGGTCGTGGAGGTTTCCGGCGTGCTGGTCGGCACGGTCCGCGGCCTGGTGCGCGAGCTGATCGCCGAGTGCGTGGCGACGCTGGTGGCGCGCATCCCGCAGTGGCTCGCCGAGGAGGCCGTCACGCTCGGCTTCGCCACACCGCACGTGGTCGCGTCGGCGGTGGCGATCATCGCCAAGTGGGTCGCCAAGATCGCCGACAAGCTCAACCTGCTGATGCGCTCGATCGCCCGGCTCCGTCCGCTGCTGTCCCGGCTGGACGAGATCTGGGAGCTGATCAAGCGCGGCCTGAAGGCGTTGCGGAAGGCGGGCGACGCGCCCGACGCGCCCAAGCCGCCGGACCCGGTGAAGAAGCCCGGCAACACCGACGTGAAGCCCCAGGGCGGCGACACGGGCGGGAACACCACCACCTCGGGCACGTCGGGCGGCAACGTGGACACCCCGCCGAGGACCCAGGGCGGCGACACGCACACGTCAGGCTCGGGCACGGCGAACAACCCGCCCACGGACGGCAACGGCGGCGGCTCGAACAAGCCGCCCGGCGACAACAACCCGCCCCCGACCCCCGACGACCCGAATCCGCACCCGCTCAACCGGCGTCCCACCGATCTCGCCCAGCCCCACCCGGAGCTGACCGCCGCCGAGAAGGCCGCGCTGGACAAGCACCTGAAGGAGCTGGAGGGCAAGAACGCCGAGCGGTTCCAGGACACGTCCCGCGACCCGGACCACAGCGGCAAGGTCCGCCCCGGCTCGAAGGACGAGGCGCGGGTCGCGTTCGACCTGGAGGAGCGCGGCTTCGGCCCGTTCGAACGGCCCAAGGACGCGAACGGCAACCTGCTGCCCGGCCAGGGCGACTGGGTGGACGCCAAGGGGCAGCACTGGGACATGAAGGGCGTCAACTCGGACTGGCCTCCGGACGTGCCCGAGCACGTGCGCAACAGTCGCCCGTACACCGACGCGTACACCGAGCAGTGGTTCCGCGACACCGTCCAGGGCCAGTTCGACAAGGGGCGTAACGTCATCGTCGACACGAGGAACGCCAGCGCCGCCGACATCGCGAACGTGAAGAGCATCGTCGACAAGGAGGGTTGGGGTGCCCGAATCATCTTCTACCCGTGAGCCGTGGCAACCCCTGCGCTGGCCTGGCTCCGCACCGGCGGCGGAGGTCCTCCGGCAGTGGCTGGCGGACCCGGAACAGCCGCTCTACGCGCTCGACCTGGACCTGCGCGGCGCGGACCTGTCCGGCGGCTCGTTCGTGGAGGGCTGGTTCACCGGCTCGAACCTGGCGGACACGGTGCTGCGCGGCGCGGAGTTCTGGGCGGCGCACTGCGCGGAGACCAGGTTCATCCGGGCGAACCTGGTCGACTCGGACTTCGTGAAGGCGAACCTGCGCGACGCGAGCTTCGTGCGGGCCCGGCTGGTCGGCGCGAACCTCACCAAGGCACAAGCGACCGGAGCCCGCTTCACGGAAGCCGACCTGAGCCGCGCCACCCTCACCGACGCGACCTTCCTGCGTGCCGACTTCACCCGGGCCGACCTGTCCGGGAGCGCCGTGGCGACCACGTCGTTCCGCGACGCCGTCCTGATCGACACCACCGTGACCGGCATGACCGGTACCATCCTCGGCCCGGTGGAAGTCGTGCCGGGGCTGAAGCTGGACGGGGTGGAGCTGGAGCAGTGGTTCGGGGCGCGGGGCGCGGCGGTGTCCGTGCTGCGCACCCAATCGGTCTGACCGGCCGGGGGACCGCTGACCGGCGGTCCCCCGGATCACGGCGATCGGCTGCCCAGCGGCCGAGTCGGGTCGTGACCGACGGTCTCCCCGTTCACGGCCACCGGAGGACCAGTGGCCGCGCCGGGTCGGTGTGGTCGACCAGCACGTCCGCCCGCGCCAGCGGGTCGGCCTCCGCCCGGTAGAGCGCCTGACCGGGCAGGTAGCGCCGTTCGTAGCGCTCGCGCACCGCGTCGCCGAACAGCCCGACGTCACGCACCAGCGCCCGCCGCAGCGTCTCCTCCGGGCTCACGTGCAGGTAGACCGCAAGGTCCCAGTCGTCGCGCAGCTCCGGGCGGAGCAGGAACACCCCTTCGACCAGCACCACGCTGCCGGCGCGGGCCGAGACCGCACGACGCAGCGCGGGGTAGTCGAACGTGTCGCGGTAGTACCCCTCCGGTGACCACGGCCCGCGCCGGTGCCGCACCTCGGGCGGGTGGTGGAAGTCGTCGACACTCGTCACCTCGACGCCCAGCCGCCGCCCCAGCGCCGCGGCCAGTGTGCTCTTGCCCGCCGCGTCGGGGCCGTCCACCGCGACCCGGAGGGGTGCGGAGACCAGCCCGGCCAGCGCCTGGACCAGGTCGTCGGACGTCGGGACAGCCGGCTCGGCCTCCGGCATCAGATGTCGAAGCCGCCGAAGTCCGAGCCACCGCCCCAGTCGCCGCCGACGTCACCGCCGCCCGCGTCGCCACCGGCATCCCCGCCGCCCCCGCCATCGGCGTACCCGTCGGCGTACGCGGCGTTCAACGCGTCCGGCGACACACCGGCCATGCCCGAGAACATGGCGTCGAACAGCAGGAACGTGCCCACGCCCCAGACTCCGGCCACCAGAGCGGGCTTCCACCAGGGCTCGCTGTACCAGCCCTGGGGCACCGGCCGACCGGCCACCATCCCGCCGGGGTAGTAGTGCGGCGTGCCCGAGCCCGGCCGCGGCGACGCGGCGTAGTCGTGGCCCTCGACGCTGACCTTCCGGTCCTCCGACACCTGGCCCGCGCGCCCCTGGCCGTTGAGGTCCGGCAGCTCCGGACCGGGGTCCAGCCCCATCGCGGTCCGGGCCGCGCGCACGTAGTACAGGCCCTCCATCGCGGTCTGGGTGACCAGCCGGCACTGCTCCGCGGTGCGCGCCTGCTCCATCTGCGACCCGGCCGCCGTGAACCGCTCGGACGCGTCCGCCAGCGCCTGGCTGGACGCCACGTCCGTGCCGGTCAGGTTCATCACCTGCCCGCCCAGCCGCTCCACCCAGCGCCGCGCGTCGGCCTGCGCGTCCTCCAGCGCGCGCTGCCGGGCGGCGGCCCGGGACTTCGCCAAGTACCAGCCGCCGCCGATCACCACGACGAGCAGCACGAGCACCACGATGGTGGCGTTCACGAGATACCTCCCGGCGGTGCGACGGCCTTCATGCCCGGTGAACGGACCGGAGAGGGTCGGAGGTTCCCGAAACGGTCAGAACACCTCCGGGCAGTGTGGCTCCCGGTCGCCCAGGAACGCATGTGACAGGCGGTGCAGCGCGCCCGGTGTGAGTTCACGCACCTGCTGCCCGCGGGCGAGCCCGGCCAGCCGCGTCCCGCCCAGGAAGGCGGCGCCCAGCGCCTGGATGTCCATCGCCACGTCCGGTTCGTCGTCCACCCGCCGCACGGACGCCTCGCCGTCCTGGACGGTCAGCCGCCAGCGGCCGTTGTTCCACGCGCAGAACGTGTCGCGGACGTCCAGCACGGTGTCCACGTCGGACAGGTACCGGCGCAGCGGCAGCGCGCGGTCGACGTCCACGATCCGGACCCACAGCGAGTCGCTGCGGGTCCGCAGCGCCAGCCGCGGGTCGGCCAGCAGGTGCACGATCGGGTCGTCGGAGGCGGTGAAGAACTTCACCTCGCCGATCATGTCCAGGTCCAGCAGGTACCGGTAGAGGGCGGCGAACGCCTCGTCGGTCTCCGCGACGAGTTCCCGCACGTGCAGCTCGTTGCGGGGTCCGCGTTCCTGCCAGTCGGATTTGACCCGGTACACCGCGTAGCCCCGCGGGTGCAGCACGTACCGGTAGGCGGTGAGGCCGCCGCGGTCCTGCTCCTCGTCCGCGAACTGGTGCTGCCATTGCGGGCCGGTGCGGCTGAGCCAGCCGGTGCGACCCGGCCTGACCCGGTCGTACAGGTCCTTGAGCACCGGCATCGCCTCGTCCACGGGCACCTCGCGCACCCGCGCGTCACCGGTCTCCACCTCCGGCCGGAACGCCGCCCCGCGCGGCACGGACAGCCGCGTGAACTCGGACGCCATGCCGTAGCCGAACCGGCCGTAGATGCCCGCCTCGGACGACCACAGCGCGGCCAGCGCCTCCTGAGGCCCCTCGTGCATGCCGTGTAGCTGGGCGGCCATCACCCTGGTCAGCACGCCGCGCCGGCGGTGACCCGGTTTCACGTTGACCGCGGTGACCGCCGCGACCGGTTGCGGACCACTGCTCGGCAGCGTGAGGTGCCGGCTCTGGATGGCCCCACCGCCGATCATCTCCTCACCGTCGAACACCACGTGCAGGCGTTCCGGCTCGAACAAGCCATTCCACCGCTCAAGCTGTTCCTCGTTGGTGTCGAGCAGGAAGGCACTGTCGAACATGCGCTGGAACGAGCGGAGTTCGTCGGCTTCGAGCGTGCGGGTGGTAAGCGCCATAGTGCGTTCCTACGCTGCCGACCTCGCCGCGCGCGATTCAGTTTCAGGGGTCGCGCCCGAGGCGAGAGCTCGTACATGCTTCGCCGATGGACGCACAGGCGCTGGGCAGCGCGCTCCGGACCGAGGCGGCGGCGCTCGCGGTGGCAGCGGACCTCGTGCCGGGAAACCGGCCGGTGCCCGGCTGCCCCGGCATGACGGTGACGGAGCTGGTGCGCCACGTCGGCTCGGTGCACCGCCTGGTGACCCGGTGGATCACCCGCGGCAGCCGCCCGGCGGAGTGGCCACGCGAGCCGAACGGCGCGGACCCGGTGGACTGGTACCGGATCGGCGCGGCGTCCCTGATCGCGGTGCTGAACCCGGCCCGAGCGGCCGAACCGGCCGCGACCTGGTGCCCGTGGGACCGCACGCTCGGGTTCTGGCTGCGGCGGATGGCGCACGAGACAGCCGTGCACCGGGTCGACGCGCAGGCGGCGTCAGGCCTGGCCGCGCCACTGGTGCCCGCGCTCGCCGCCGACGGCATCGACGAGGTGCTGAAGCTGTGGCTGGGCTGCCACTTACCGCCCGGCGCACACGCCGACGGCCGCGCGATCACCCTGCGCGTGCCGGGCCGCGAGTGGACCGTCGCGCTGCACGAGCAGGTGGTGGACTTCTGCCCGGACGCCGACCCGGCCGCCGTGGTCACCGGCTCGGCGTCGGCGGTGGACCTGTGGCTGTGGGGCCGTGCTCCGGCGTCGGAGCTGTCGATCGAGGGCGACGAGGCGGTGGCACACGCGCTGCGGGCCGCCGTCGCCGCCGTGACGGGCTAGCGGGTCTCAACCGGGTCGGCGGGGCCTCAGCCGGGCGGCCAGGTCAGCCGCCGGCCACCGAGGACGTGGCAGTGCACGTGGAACACGGTCTGCCCGCCGTCGCGCCCGGTGTTGAACACGAGCCGGTACCCGTCCTCGGCGATGCCCTCGGCCTTCGCGACGTGATGCGCGACCTGCAACACCTCGCCCGCCGTCACCGGGTCGAGGTCGCCCACGGCCACGTGGTGCTCCTTGGGGATGACCAGCACGTGCGTCGGCGCCTGCGGGTTGATGTCGTGGAACGCGAGCACGGTGTCCGTCTCGTGGGCCAAGCGGGCGGGAACGCTACCCGCAACGATGCGGCAGAAGAGGCAATCGGCGGTCACGGTGCCATCGTAAGGCGCACACTTGGACGATGACACGCTCGAAGTTTCGGGTGATCCTGAGATGCCTGGTGAGCTTCGCGATCGGCGTCCTGATGCTGGTGCTGGCGGTCCGCTTCGGCGAGGCCCTGTGGCGCGCGGTGACGTCCTAGCCGCGGTCAGCCCGCGAAGTCCGGCATGCGGAGAGCCGCGCGCCGTGGGTAGTTCACCCTTGGCCCGTCGAGGAATTCGCGCGGCAATTCGTGACCCCATCCCCTGCGACCAGGAATCCGTTCGGCACCCAGCCGTCCGATGTGGACTGATCGCGTAGCTGGGATCAGGATGATTGAGGTCGAAGGCGTCCGCGACGCCGAGAAGGCCGACGAGCCGGCGGCTCACTTCACATTGGTGCCGGGCACCTGAACGGGGTCGGCTTTCACCAACCGGGCGGTGCGCCCGAAGATGAACCACCCGAGACTGCCGAGGAACGGGAACCCGACGATGACGACGATCCAGAGGAACTTCCCACCACCGGTCAGCCGCTGACTGCGCAACACCGAGACGATGGCGGCAATCCACAGCGCAAGCTGGAGCAACGCGAGGAAAGCCAGGAAGACGGCAACCGAGACACCAACGGAATCCGACGTCTCCTGAACAACAAACCGGACCATGCCACCCCACGCTACGACCCCCACCCCAACCCGCCTGCCAAGCCACCCGAACGAGTGACCACGCCCGCGACCTGCGAAGCACACCTCCGGCGACGCACACCCGAGGACTCACCGACACGTCGCCGACCGGACGACGCCGAGTCCGAGATCGGCTGTGACCGAGGGCCACGCAAAGGGCATGGGCGCAAGCGGTTCGCCGGCAGACCCTCGTGATCTTGTGGCCGCAAGGTCATCGCCGCCGGACTCTGGTCGTAGAACCGAGACTGAGCGAGGATGGCGTGCATGGTCTCGAAGAGCAGCCCGTACGCGGTGGAGCACGAGTGTGCGGACTGCGGTAAACAGACCGTGGTCGACCGCCGCACAGGTCGAATCAACATGCACAGCCGACCTGCCACCAGGACGTCGTGCACAGCGTCGGGCTCGGAGGTCCTGGAGCCCGATGAAGACTATTCCCCTGAAGTCCTGTTGCCTGTCCACAACGCCATCTCCGTGAAGTACCAATGTCCGCTGTGTGGTGCGAAAACAAAGGTCACCCGCAGTACCGGGCGAATCTACTCACACCTGGAGCCGGGCTCGACAAAAACGTGTTTCGAGTCCGGCTCGGAAGTCCTGGACCCCGAAGGCGAGGCGGTGCTGCAACCAGTACAGCCGGCACAGGAGGAGCAGCCTGCCAATCCTCCCCCGGCAACCACGATCAGACCGCTGGAGTCCGGTGGCACCAGCGTGCGGACAGTGTCCGGAGGCCTGCCCACATTGGGCCGCCGCCGCCGATGATCCGTTGCCGTGACGGACCCTTCGTGAAGCCCCCGAGGCTTCTACATTCGCTCCCGGGACACCTCGCCGAAGACGAACGACCCCAACCCGCCTCGTGACAAGCACTGACAAAGCGGTGGCAAGGCGGCGAAGCCGGTGCGGCAGCCGATCGCCGTGCCCGGTCCCACCAGGCCGGGTTACCGCGCGATGTTCCGCGTTGGTCGCTGCGGTGGAGCGTACGGAGGCTCGGCTATGAGGCGCCGGGGTCGAGGTCAGGTGAAGTAGGGCTCGGCGCGGTTGCCGAGGCCCTGCTCGATGCGTAGCCGGATCGACGGGTGGATATCGAGGTCGGCCAGGCGGTCAAGCTCTACCCAGTGGACTTCCTTGGACTCGTTGCTTGTGCGCAGCTCGCCTCCGATGGGCTGAGCGCGGAAGCAGATGGAGAACTCCTGGCGGACCTCGCCGTTGTTGTAGGCGATGACGTGGTTGGGGTTGGAGTACAGACCGACTAGACCGGTGGCCTCGACGTGGATGCCGGTCTCCTCCTCGACCTCGCGGACGACGGCTTGGGACAGGGTTTCGCCTACGTCTTGGCCGTCGCCCGGGATGGCGTACTTGTCGTTGTCGGTGCGGCGGATCATCAGCAGGCGGCCGGTGGCGTCTTGGACGATGGCGCTGACGGCGACGCGGATGCTGTTGAGCTTTGGGGCGTTCGGGTCGTTGAGGTAGTCGGTGCGCGTCATGGTTGGACCTTGGCAGAAGGTGGCGCGCGCACTTCGCGCTGGCCCAGACGGTTCCAGGCTCTCGGATTAGGCCTCGAAGAGGTCGCTGGCGGAGAGCAGGTCGCCGATCTTCACCGGCGGGATGGGCGGCGCTGAAGCGGGGCAACTGGCACCGGTCGCGAAGTGGATCAAGACCGTGGCCAAGGCCGGACTCCCGGAGGGCTTCCACTTCCACGACCCTGCGGCACACCGGCAACAACCTCGCTGAGGCGGCAGGTGCCGGCACACGGGAGCTGATGAACCGCATGAGGCACGGGAGCATGAGGGTGGCGCTGATCTACCAACACGCGACCAGCGAGCGTGACCGGGCCTGACGGGGGTGGCACCGTCGTTGACCTGCAAGGGAAGTACGAGAGCGGGTGACGGGAATCGAACCCGCATGACCAGCTTGGAAGTGCGGCGTCAACCCCGCCAAACCACCCCTGACCAGCATTCGAACCGGTCCTGAGTGACCGCCATTGACCCTGGTTGACCTGGGTTAATCGCACGTTAATCGCACGGGACGGAGGTGGTGGGGCCTCGTCGTCATGCCGGAGCTGTCATGGCAACGCAACAGTGTGCATCGAGGCGGCAGTTTCCAAGAGGTGCGGTCCGGAGGAGGGGAGATGGCGGCGATCCAAGTTTCATGACCAGCTTGGAAGGTCTGGCAGCGATCATGCCCCTGGCCTGCGTGACCTCTGGCCTGCGCTAACGTAGCCGCCTTGACCGCTCGCGTCCCTGTCTTACCGCTGTTGACCCCGAGATATGGCACGAAAGTGGCACGAGCATCAGGATGCGTTTGGACCTATGCTGCGTGTCAAGGCGGAGTGGAGACCGTGTCAGCCACCTGTCGGGTTCGCGCCCTGGCGGTCCGAAGGATCGTTAGACCGGCGACCCAGTCAAGTAATCAAGAGGTGGTCTATAGCTAGAAATTGCTCAATCTCATGTAAGAGTCTGTAAGGATAGTGTCCGTAATCTTATAGTGGGAGAATCGTTTGTACTTCACAACTCAAAAGAACTATTGGCAGTATCTACGAAGAATGCGATCTGCACCGCCTTCATCGACGCGGGGCAGCGATGCGCGGCGAGGGACTTTTAGTGCCGCACTCGAACAAGCCGAACAACTATACGTAGCCGCTTCTCGCGTCGACATGGAATCAAAACCAATTCTTCTGTACTATGGAATTTATCAGGCAGGGAGGGCAATTGCGGCAGTGAATCCCGACGCCGCTGCCCCGTGGCAACTTCAAGGACATGGCCTTAAAGCTCCTGGGCTCAGCGAACGGGATCGTACAGAGAGGGTCCTTCGTGCCAACCTCTTGGATGGGGTGATCCGGGGTACCGGAAGGGCGCATGAGGCGTTTCCTAATATAGCGAAAATTCTGAACAGCCCTGACCTTACATGCGAAGTGCAGCTCGGCGACCTTGTGGCGCTGCTCGATGAGAGTAGGACTCGTACGAAAACTCAAGAAGGAGTCTTCTTCACCCCGCTGAAAGATAAGCCGGCTCCTCTGGGGGTGTCTATCGAGACTGTGAGCGCCGCAAACGGTCTCGACATCGTAAGTCTATACGGGTTTCCTCAGTCCATCTTGAAGGCCGCCAACTTCACCAATGAGGTTTCCAACTACCTCCGTCTCTATTTTCCACAGTTCAGTGAGGACTGGACTGTTCATGGTGTAAATGGCCACAACAGTATTGGGCGGCGGGGCTGGGTGAGTGTAACCAGGCGAGTAGTGCATGAGGTAAGCGCGGATCTTTTCAAGTCTTATGACCCGGAAGTCGCCCAACTGGAGAAGGAGCTGCGAGTAAGGCGGCCTTACTATTCCTTTGATTCGATCACTGAGCCCACGTTGCCGGATCAAGGAAAGTCGGTGCATCGGCTGTGTCTTTGGTGGGCTATTCTTTTTCAACTTTCAATGGTCGCACGATATGCGCCCAACGCGTGGACCGATGACCTAAATGTTGATTTGAGTGCATTGGCTGTTGGGCTTGAGCAGCTACTTGAGCTGTCCCTTGAGGAAGTGCCTCGCATTGTCGTTGAAGTAGTCGAAGGAATTGAGGGCGAGGTTGAGTAGAGCTGTCGAAGGTGCAGAGGAAGGTACGTGGCCGGTGCTGACGCGACTATAAAGCCGTTGGCAAGGCGGCGGAGCCGTCGCGGCAGCCGATCGCCGTGCCCAGCGCTGTCAACTCTGTGACCGCGCGATCGTCGGACTCTGGATGCTGGAAGCAGCTCCCGCCCAAGCGCGATACCTCTGAGCGCCGCCACCCGGCCACGTGCACCGGCTCCGCGCACGGCCGCTGGGCGGAGCGGAGCGGGAGCCCGGCGTGCCGGGATGCGGGAAGTCGGTGCCAACGTGCGCCGGGACAGGCCGCGCGCAGCCGCAGGCGGCGCGCCTTGATCCCGTAGAGCGGAATTCGGCAACGCAGCAGGTCAGGTTGGTGGCGCTGTCGGCATGGTGGGCGGGTGCATAGGGTGGGGGTGTGGATCTCGTCGCGTGGGCATACTCCGTAGCCGAAGGGCGACTGGCCGATTCGTTGCCCCGGCGGTGGGCGCACGTTCGAGGCGTTGCGGAGCGGACGGGGCGAACCGCTGGGCTCTTCGTCCATGAGGAGCAGGAGTTGTTGGAGGCGGCGGCCGTTCTGCACGATGTGGGGTACGCGCCGGAACTTGCCTTGACCGGGTTCCACCCGCTTGATGGCGCTCGGTACCTGGAACGGCAGGGCTTCCCCGAGCGGCTGTGTGGGCTCGTGGCCCACCACTCGTGCGCGTATCTGGAAGCCGGATTGCGGGAGCTCTCCGCGGAGCTGGCCGTGTGGGAAGACGAAGAGACCGCGGTTCGTGATGCGCTCTGGTGGGCCGACATGACGACGACGCCGGATGGCACGCTTACGAACGTGTCCGACCGGATCGCGGAGATTCAGGACCGCTACGGGCCTCAAGACCTGGTGTCGGTCTTTATCCGCCAGGCACGGCCGGAACTGGTCGCCGCTGTTGAACGGACCGAAGAGCGGCTACGGGCGGCGGGCCTCGGTCACGTCGCGAAGTAGGGCGTTGCCCGGTTCTCGAAACCGTGTTCGATGCGGAGGCGGATCGACGGGTGCACGTTGAGTGCGGCCAACGCCTCGCGGTCTACCCAGTGGACCTCGCTGGACTCGCTGCTGGTGCGCAGCTCGCCCCCGACCAGGCGGGCGCGGAAGCAGATGGAGAACTCCTGGCGGACCTCGCCGTCCGTGTACGAGATGACGTGCGCCGGGTCCGAGTAGACGCCAATGAGGTCGGTCGGCTCCACGTCGAAGCCGGTCTCTTCCTTGACCTCACGTACCACCGTGTGACCGATGGTCTCGCCCACGTCTTGGGCACCGCCGGGGATCGAGTACAGGTCGTTGTCAGTCCGGCGGATCATGAGCAGCCGGCCGCTGTCGTCCAGGACGAACGCGGTCACCGCCACGACGATGTTGGTCGCCCGAGGGGCGTTCGGGTCGTTGTAGTGGTCGGTGCGCGCCATGGCTACCTGCCTACCACTTGGGTGGCTTGGCGTCGTCCCAGACGCCCTGGAAGCTCTCCGCGTACGTCTCGAACAGGTCGCCTCCGGAGAGTCGTCGCAGGTGAAGCACTGGAGCGTGAGCTGCCATAAAGCCGTGTACGTGGGTGTTGACGAGCATCTCGTCATCGAACCTGTAGATCGAGTTGTAGAGCGTGGTCCGATGGCACCTGATCTCGGCGTGCGCGCTGTCCGCCAGGGGCTTGAAGAACGCCATGGCGTTGCGAACCTTGGCTGCGAGAGTTCCCTTGCCGATGCCTTCTTCCTCGCTCCGGCGGGCTACCTCGCGGCTGGCGGGGTCGCCTAGCAAGATTCGGATCTTGCTGCCGGCCTCTGCCTTCCGGCGCAGGGACTTGATCAAGCTTGGGTTGTCGGTGAGGAACATGCCTGAGTAGACGAGCACGGAGATGTTGAGTCGGGCCTGGTCCAAGAGGTGCGCCCACACGTCCTGGGGGACGGAGTGCCGGTGCGGGTAGACCTGCACCACCTCGGACTGGGCGATCTCCTTCTTGGTCTCCGGGGCGATGGCGTCCGGCCAGAGGTAGGTCTCCGTTTCGCGGACCATTGACGCGATGGTGCGTCGATGCCGGGGGTACGGGGTCCGGTTTTGCGTGATCCAGCGTTCTACGGTCTTCGGGTCCACGCCGGTCGCCTTGGCTACCTGGGCGAAGTCGAAACCGTTGCGCAGCAACGAATCTCGGAGGCGCTGGTTCGGCATGAGTCCTCCTCGGTACACCTTGGGACGTCTTCAAGGTAGCAAGGACGTCTGTAGATGTCCCGCCATGCGGTGCTGACGTCCTACGTTTCCGCCGAAAGTGGTTGGTGTCGAGATGTCGGACAACGGGTCCGGCCGACGCTGACGACAGGAGAACGGCGATGGCGATCACGGGTGGGAGCAGGCTCCCCACGTCGCACGACTTCGTGTTCCCTCGTGGGGCGCTGGTGATGGGTGTTGAGCCGGTGCTCAAGTTCCAGTCCGCTGAGGAGCGGGCGAAGGGGCTGCCGGTTCAGCAGGAGACGGACAAGGAGTCCGGGCTGCTGGTGTGGTCGGTGTTGGTGATCGACCAGGCTGCGGAGCGGAAGGCCGATGCGGTGGTGACGGTCAAGATCGCTGCGCCTCACCAGCCGGTGCCGCCGGAGGCTATTCCGGGCACGGACGTGCGGCCGGTCGTGTTCGAGGGGTTGACGGTGACGCCGTGGATTAACGACAAGGCGTGCCGGGGTGCGCACGGGAGTGAGCGTCACCGGTGCTGGCCGAGGCTCGGGTACAGCTTGCGGGCTCCGAAGATAGGGCCGGTTGTTGTCAAGGCTTCGTCCAAGGCCGCGTGAACGGGGTGGCTCAGGACTTGGTGCGACTGCATGTGACGGCGAACCTGCCGGTTCGGGTCGAGCCGCTGGTGTTCGCTGGGCGGGTGGAGCTGCGGTTTGGCAATGCGTTTCCCGCCGTGTTGGTCGTGGACCGCGATGCGTTGCCCCGGTTGCTGAACGCCATCGCAGAAGGACAGGTGGCGTTGGACGCTTCGTCGGGCAGGAAGGGCGGCGAAGTGGGATGAGGCGGCGTGGTCGCGGTGGTTCGGTGGATGCGCGCTGGATGGACGCGATGTCTGCCACGACTTTGAAGGACGCGCACGAGTTTGTGGAGCAGTTGATGCCTGCACCGAATGCGACACCTGAGGTGTGGCGGGAGTTCCATTGTCGTGCGGTTGGGGTTTACGAGCGGATCGCGGATGTTGATCGCGGGCATCACCACGAGGCCCTGTACTGGGTGGCGCGTGAGCGGGCGAAGGGCGAGCAGGTTGCTCGGTCGGACTCGTCCGGTGCGGTCGATCGCTCGGGGAGGACCGAGTGATGGGCCTTCGCAGCGGACGCGAGTCGGTGGTGCAGTACGGCGTCAAGCTTCGGCGGAACGTCTTCGACAAGGCGGCGGGGAGTGCGGGACTTCGCTCGGACTATGCGTTGGCCAAGGCGATGAAGGTCAACAGGTCGACGGTCACGCGGGTTCGTCGTGGGGAGCTTCGGCCTGGTTCGGCGTTCATCGGTGGTGCGTTGAAGGCGCTTGCGCCGTGGGTGTTCGAGGAACTGTTTGAAGTCGTCGGGGTGGTGGGCGATGAGACTCGGTGACGGGCCCTACGGCCACGTGCGGGTGCAGAACAGGATGGTCGGCGCGGCGGTGCGCGAGGCGCGTCTGTTGTGCGGGCTCAACGGCGACCAGTTGGCCGGGTTGTTGGGCTGGTCGCCGGCGAAGGTGTCGCGGGTGGAGAGCGGGGCCCGTGCGTGTAGCGCGGAGGACTTGGCGCGGTGTCTCGGGATGGTTGGTGCTGCGCCGGATGTCTTTGAGCGGGCTGTGCACGTTCATCGCCAGGTTGACAGCGACGTTCTGGTTCATCGGCACGCGCCGGGTTGGCCGGATGCAGTGTGGACGTTGGGTCGTTGCGAGTCGAGTGCGTCGGTGATCGTTGCGTATGAGCCGTCACGTGTACCTGCGTTGTTGCAGACCGAAGCCTATGCGCGTGCGGTGATCGGCGATGACGATCCGGTGCAGGTGGAAGCGCGGATGGCCAGGCAGCGGCGGATGTATGAGCGGTCCGGGTTGGCGCTTGAGGTTCTGGTGCCTGAGGCCGTGTTGCGGGTGGTGGTCGGTGGCCGTGCGGCGATGGAGGAGCAGTTGATGCAGTTGCTCCTGTTGTCCCACCGCGACGAGTTCGACATCCGGGTGGTTTCGGCGCCGGGGGTGCTGCTCGGTGGCCCGTTCACGTTGATGGAGCACCGGGCGTATCCGCCGGTAGTTCACGTGGAGTTGGAGGCGGCCAGCGTTCTGCTCGACGCTCCCGAGATCGTGCGGGCATATCGCGCCCGGTTGCGCCGGTTGCGGGCTGCCGCGGTGGGTCGGCAGCGGTCGAGGGAAGTGCTGCTGGAGATCGCCGATGGTTACGGCGTGCGCGCTGTGGAACGTATCGGCGCGCCTGAATCCGCTTGACCGCTACTGCGGTTGGTGTTGTCGGTGGGCGTGATCGCAGAGGACAGGCACCGAATGTGGAACGTTCGGTGTGCACGTCATGTCGGAGCGTGCACACAACTGGGGCACGGGAGCATGAGGGCCGCGCTGATCTATCAGCACGCGACCAGCGAGCGTGACCGGGAGATCGCCGGGAAGCTGAGCAAGTCGAGGCGGCGCGGAAGCGCGGGCAGCCCTAATCGCACGACGGGGTCTCGGAGTGCTGCGGCGGTGTCGGCCTGACGGGGGTGGCACCGTCGTTGACCTGCAAGGGAAGTACGAGAGCGGGTGACGGGAATCGAACCCGCATGACCAGCTTGGAAGGCTGGGGCTCTACCATTGAGCTACACCCGCACCGCGTCCACCGGGGGTGGGCGCGGGGGTAGCTTAGCCTGTCGCGATAGGGTGTTGGTGACCGGGGCGTGGCGCAGTTTGGTAGCGCACCCGCTTTGGGAGCGGGGGGTCGCAGGTTCAAATCCTGTCGCCCCGACGGTTGGCGCGGCCCCCTAAGTCCGGTGGGGGCCGCGTGCTGGGTCCGATCTTGTCGCCGTTCTTGAGCACACCGCGCCATGGGCGCTCAAGAACGGCCTTCCCCAAGTCTCAGGCAGGTGTCGCCACCTGTTCGCTCACCACCTGCGCCGCCGCCGAGACCAGGGCCGTCACCGACGGGTTGGTCGAGTTGTCCTGGCGCCACGCGAACTGGGTGTACACCCGGAACGGCGGAACCCAGGGCAGGCGGCACAGCCTTCCGTCGGACAACTCCGCCGCGACCGTCACCTCGGGCACCAACGAGATCCCCAGTCCTGAGGCGACCGCGCGCTTGGCGGCGTCTATCGAGTCCAGTGCCAGCACCGGCGACCTGGCCTCCGCGCCGTGGAGGCCGAGCGCCTGTTCGAACTGCTCGTAGTAGCTCGCGCCGTTCTCCGCCCGGATGAGGGTGCTCCCGCGCAGCTCATCCTCGGTGATCACCGAACGCCTCGTCAGCGCGTGCGTCGGACCCGCGACCATCACCAGCGGCTCCGGGCACAGCACGGTCGTCTCCAAGCCCTCGCGGGGCTCTACTGAGCCGATGAAGAAAGCGCAGTCCAGCCTGCCTTCGCGCACCGACGCCAGGTTCGTCTGGGTGTTGCGCGAGTGCAGCGAGATCTGGACGCTCGGGTAGCGCCAGCACATGTACTCGATGAGTGGTAACAGTCGGTAGTCGGTCAGGCTCTGCGCGCTGCCGATGACCAGCTTGCCGTGCGGCTCGCCGTTCATCGTGATGGCCTTTCGCGCTTTGTCCGTCAACGTGATGATGTTGCGCGCGAATGGCAGCAGCTCGACGCCCGCGGAAGTCATCTGGATTCCGCGTGGGAGTCGGCGGAACAACGGCACGCCAAGGGTCTCTTCGAGTGCCTTGATCCGGGTGGTTATGGTGGGTTGCGAGCAATTCAGCGTGGCGGCTGCCTTGGTGAAACTGCCCGTTTGAACCACAGTTGTGAACGCCAAAAGCTGACGTGTCTCCATGGAGCTCCCCAACGGTGCGTGAAAGTGATCCACGAGCGACCGGTGTAGGACGGGCGTCGTGGGTTTCGTTGCGTGGCGGCAGTTGACCTAGCTGCGCCGGGTCACCGGACGCGGCTCGGTGCTGATCAACATCGCCGCTCGGCCGTGAGGGGCGGTACCCGATGGTCTCGTGTTCCTCCCAAGCCCTGTCGGGATCCGGCGCGGTGCTCCGGGGAGCCGGCGTCGGGGGCAGGTCCTGGGTTACTGTTCGGCAGCGGCGGAATGGCTCTCATCGGGTCATCGGCACCTTGTCTGGTAGGTGGTTAAAGAGCTCGATGACATTGTTTCGCTCGTCCCTCTGGTCCCGGTTGCCGGTGGCGTCCGCTGCTGACCCCCCAGAACGTCCGGCAATGTCAATTATTTTGTGGTCCAGCGATGCGGGTCCGGGCGTCACGCTACCTGAAACCCACACTAATGGACTACGGCGAGTGGAGTCATCTCGACACGTGAAAGTTTTCCGTCGACCGCTACTCCGAACGGCCCCAATTCACCCCTTGTGCCGAACCTCCTCTCCGCGGTGGTTGCCGACGGTTAGTCGTCGCTACGGCATCCGTGTTACACCATCGTCTCCCCGTGGCGCTGGGCCCGCGCCGGTTTCACCGCGTCAACAATGGTTGCCATCACTCGAACGGTCTAGTGCGAGCGGTCCGCGGTCGACCGTTGGACGGCAAGACTGCGGCCGAACCGACGCAACCTCCCACCGGCAACCTGGTGTGCGCCCTTCCTTGGCTTCTCCGCATTGATGCGGAGAGTGGCCCTCGCGAGTCCGGCGACCGGGGTCGCCGGCGGGTCGGCCCGACCGGCTGCGGACGTCCCCGGCCGGAGCCCGTGCCGCCGCCCCGGCCGGCCCGGCCGTCGCTCGAAAAGGTGAAAACCACCCACTGCGCCAGAAAATGGTGATTACGCCGAACGCCGAATACCGACCGGGTCGAGTGGAAATGGCTCTGCGCCGACGTGGAATTCGCGAAGTGCGAGTCGTTCGACGGGCGGGCGGGTGAACCGCTGCCGAATGCGCGGCCCGACCCCGGAGTCCGACCCGGCGGTGCACCGAAGCGAACCCGTAGCGGAACCCGAAGGAGAACCCGTAGCGGAGCCGGAGTCGAACCCCGGGCGAACGCCGGGACGATCTCCGCGCCGGCGCCCGTGCGGAAGATCCGGGGTGCCGGCCGCCCGGCCACGGCCCACCGCCTAGACTCATACGGAATCCCGGCGCCCGGCAGAGCGTTTCCGGGGTGTTCCGCACGTCCTGCCCGTTACGAGGAGACCACGTTGAAGAGCACCGTCGAGCACCTGAGCCCGACGCGGGTCCGGATCAACGTCGAGGTGCCGTTCGACGAGCTCAAGTCGGACTTCGACCGCGCGTACCGCAAGCTGGCCAAACAGGTCCGCATCCCCGGCTTCCGCCCCGGCAAGGCCCCCGCCCGCGTGCTGGAGAGCCGCATCGGCCGCGCGCCCGTCCTGGACGAGGTCGTCCAGGAAGCCATCCCGGCCAAGTACCTGGAGGCGGTCAGCTCCGGCGAGATCCGCACCCTGGGCCGCCCGGACTTCGAGGTCACGAAGATCGAGGACGGTGAGTCGCTGGCGTTCACCGCCGAGGTCGACGTCCGCCCCGAGATCACCGTGCCCGCGTTCGGCGAGCTGGCCGTGAGCGTGGACGAGCAGGAGGTCACCGAGGACGACGTGACCACCCAGCTCGACGAGCTGCGCGCCCGCTTCGGCACCCTGACCGGCGTCCAGCGCCCCGCGCAGGAGGGCGACTTCGTCATCGTCGACCTGTCGGCCACCGTGGACGGCGAAGAGGTCGACGAGGCCAAGACGACCGGCCTGTCCTACGAGATCGGCTCCGGCCAGCTCGTGGAGGGCATCGACGAGGCCCTGGTCGGCGCGTCCGAGGGCGAGTCCCGGACCTTCACCACCACGCTGGTGGCGGGCGACCACGCCGGCCGCGAGGCCGAGGTCACCGTCGTGGTGAACACCGTGAAGGAGCGCCAGCTCCCCGACCTGGACGACGACTTCGCCCAGCTTGCCAGCGAGTTCGACACGCTGGACGAGCTGAAGGACGACCTGCGGGTCCGCCTCGGCCGGGTGAAGAAGATGCAGCAGGGCGTCCAGGCGCGCGACAAGGTGCTGGAGGCGCTGCTGGCCGCCGTCGAGGTGCCGCTGCCCGAGGCCGTCGTCCAGGGCGAGGTGGACGCCCGTGCGCACGACGCCGTGCACGCCTTCGACCACGACGAGAACCGCTTCGCCGAGTGGCTGGTCGAGCAGGGCCAGACCCAGGAGGAGTTCGACACCGAGGTGCGCACCGCCGCCGAGCAGGCGGTCAAGACGCAGCTCGTGCTGGACGCCATCGCGGACGCCGAGCAGCTCAGCGTGTCCGACGGCGAGCTGACCGAGCGGATCATCTACCAGGCGCAGCGGTTCGGCATCAGCCCGGACGAGTACGTCAAGCGCGCCCAGCAGTCCGGCCAGCTCGGCGCGATCTTCGCCGACGTGCGCCGGGGCAAGGCGCTGGCGTCCGTGGTGCGCCAGGCCACCGTCACGGACGAGGCGGGCAACGCGCTCGACCTGGACGAGCTGTTCGGCGAGACGAAGTCCACTGAGGAATCGGCGGCCGAGCCGACGGCGTAGCCCGTCGAATCTCCACCGGAGTTGAAGCCCTGAGCGAACGCGGGCGGTGTCGGGAAGGCGACGCCGCCCGCCTTCGTTAAGGTCGTTGCTACGAGACTCTTTTCGGCAAAGTTAGGCAGGCAGACGTGACGCAGCACTCCTTCCCGATGCCCGAG
Source organism: Actinosynnema sp. CS-041913 (assembly GCF_050942485.1). Lineage (NCBI taxonomy): Bacteria > Bacillati > Actinomycetota > Actinomycetes > Pseudonocardiales > Pseudonocardiaceae > Actinosynnema > Actinosynnema sp. CS-041913. The sequence goes on from NZ_CP192037.1 coordinate 1,540,430, forward strand.
ATGCGGTCGGCCACGGGGATGAACCTCAACGACTCGGTCTACGAGCGCCTGCTCCGCGAGCGGATCATCGTGCTGGGGTCGCAGGTCGAAGAGGGCATCGCCAACCAGATCACCGCGCAGCTCCTCCTCCTCGCGGCCGAAGACCCCGAGAAGGACATCACCCTCTACATCAACTCGCCCGGCGGCTCGGTGACCGCGGGCATGGCGATCTTCGACACGATGCAGCTCATCGAACCCGACGTGGCCACCTACGCGATGGGTCTGGCGGCGTCGATGGGCCAGTTCCTGCTCTCGGCGGGCACGCCCGGCAAGCGGCACGCGCTGCCGCACGCGCGCATCCTCATGCACCAGCCCTCGGCGGGTGTCGGCGGCACGGCGGCCGACATCGCGATCCAGGCGGACATGCTGACCCGGACCAAGCAGGAGATGGCCGAGCTGATCGCGCAGCACACCGGCCAGCCGGTCGAGCGCATCATCGCCGACTCCGACCGCGACCGCTGGTTCACCGCCCAGGAGGCCCTGGAGTACGGCTTCGTGGACAAGGTGATCACCCGCGCCAGCCAGGCGAACAGCAACTGACCGGGCAGCACAGGACCAGGAGACAACCAGTGAGCCAGTTCCACGCGCCGCAGTCCCGGTACGTGCTCCCCTCGTTCGTCGAGCGCACGAGCTACGGCATCAAGGAGTCCAACCCGTACAACAAGCTGTTCGAGGAGCGCATCATCTTCCTCGGCGTGCAGGTGGACGACGCGTCGGCGAACGACGTGATGGCCCAGCTACTCGTGCTGGAGTCGGAGGACCCGGACCGCGACATCCTGATGTACATCAACTCGCCGGGTGGCTCGTTCACCTCGCTGATGGCCATCTACGACACCATGCAGTTCGTCCGCCCGGACATCCAGACCTACTGCCTCGGCCAGGCGGCCTCGGCCGCCGCGGTGCTGCTGGCGGCGGGCACGCCCGGCAAGCGGCACGCGCTGCCCAACTCGCGGATCCTGATCCACCAGCCCGCCACCGACGGCGTCTACGGGCAGGTCTCCGACCTGGAGATCCAGTCCAACGAGATCCAGCGGGTGCGCAGGCTGCTGGAGAGCACGCTGGCCAAGCACACCAGCAAGAGCGCCGAGCAGGTCCGCGCGGACATCGAGCGGGACAAGATCCTCACCGCCGACCAGGCCAAGGAGTACGGCATCGTGGACCTCGTCCTGCCGTACCGGAAGCTGTCGGCGAAGTAACTCCACGTGACGCCCGACACGCCGAGCCGACCAGGGGTCCTGCCGGGATCGGCGTGTCGGGGGCACGCTGGTCCTCCCGCACAGGCGGGTAGGACAGGTACCGTCGAGGGGAACGGGCGGACCCCGCACCCAGCGGGTGGATGCCAACCAGCAGTCAGGCGCACCTCACCAGGACGTGCGCCGGAGGGGACAGAGGTCAGCGGTCATGGCGCGTATCGGTGACGGCGGCGACCTGCTGAAGTGCTCTTTCTGCGGGAAGAGCCAGAAGCAGGTGAAAAAACTCATCGCCGGCCCCGGTGTCTACATCTGCGATGAGTGCATCGACCTCTGCAACGAGATCATCGAGGAAGAACTCGCGGAGGCAGGCGACGTCAAGCTCGACGAGCTGCCCAAGCCCGCCGAGATCCACGAGTTCCTCGACCAGTACGTGATCGGCCAGAACGAGGCCAAGCGGACGCTCTCGGTGGCGGTCTACAACCACTACAAGCGCATCCAGGCGGGCGACCGCGGGCGCGAGGGGCGCGACGACGGCGTGGAACTCGCCAAGTCGAACATCCTCATGCTCGGCCCGACCGGGTGCGGCAAGACCTACCTGGCCCAGACCCTCGCGAAGATGCTGAACGTGCCGTTCGCGATCGCGGACGCCACGGCGCTGACCGAGGCGGGCTACGTGGGCGAGGATGTGGAGAACATCCTGCTCAAGCTGATCCAGGCGGCGGACTACGACGTCAAGCGCGCCGAGACCGGCATCATCTACATCGACGAGGTCGACAAGATCGCTCGAAAGAGTGAAAACCCGTCGATCACGAGGGACGTGTCGGGCGAGGGCGTGCAGCAGGCGCTGCTGAAGATCCTGGAGGGCACGACGGCCTCGGTGCCGCCGCAGGGCGGGCGCAAGCACCCGCACCAGGAGTTCATCCAGATCGACACGACGAACGTGCTGTTCATCGTGGCGGGCGCGTTCGCGGGCCTGGAGAAGATCATCCAGGACCGGGTCGGCAAGCGCGGTCTGGGCTTCGGCGCCGAGGTGCGCACCAAGGCGGAGGTCGACGCGGCGGACTACTTCGCCGACTCGATGCCCGAGGACCTGATCAAGTTCGGGTTGATCCCGGAGTTCATCGGGCGGCTGCCGATGGTCGCCAGCGTCACGAACCTGGACAAGGAATCCCTGGTCCGGATCCTCACCGAGCCGAAGAACGCCCTGGTCAAGCAGTACCAAAAGCTGTTCGAGATGGACGGCGTGGAGCTGGAGTTCACCAAGACCGCGATGGAGGCGGTGGCGGACCAGGCGATCCTGCGCGGCACCGGCGCGCGCGGCCTGCGGGCGATCATGGAGGAAGTCCTGCTGCCGGTGATGTACGACATCCCGAGCCGCACGGACGTGGCCAAGGTCGTCATCACCGAGCAGACGGTGAAGGAGAACGTGAACCCGACCATCGTGGCCCGGCAGCCGTCCCGCCGGGAGCGCCGCGAGAAGTCGGCCTGAGCGTTGTCGCTGCCGTACACGCTCCTGCTGCACGGCCTGGGCGGGTCCGGGCCGACGCACTGGCAGAACTGGCTGGCAGGCGAGCTCGCCCACCACGGTGGGCAGGTGGACCTGCCCCAGTTCACCATGCCCGACGCCCCGCAGCTCGACGTCTGGCTCGCCGAGCTGCGGGAACACCTCTCCGCCGCGCCCACCTCGGGTGACCGGGTCGTGGTCGCGCACTCGCTGGCGTGCCTGCTCTGGCTGCACCACGCGGCCGGGTCGTTCGACCCGGCGCTGCGGGTGGACCGGGTGCTGCTGGTGGCGCCGCCGAGCCCGCGGTTCACCGGTGAGCCGCTGATCAGCGAGTTCCAGGCGGCGCCGCTGGACCCGACCGCGCTGCGCCGGGCGGCGGTGTCGACCCGGCTGGTGGTGGGCGAGGGCGACTCGTACTGCACGCTGGAGCAGGGCAAGGAACTGGCCGAGGCGCTGCGGGTGGACGTGGATGTCATCGTCGGCGGGGCGCATCTGAACGTGGACGCGGGCTACGGGTCCTGGGGCGCGATTCTGAAGTGGGTTCGGAGCGGTCGGACGCCGCTCACGCCGCGTTGACGCTCGGCGTTCTAGACGGCTGACTGCGTCCGGAGGGCTTCGATCTCGTCCGGCCCGTAGCCGAGCGTGCTCAGCACGTGGTCGGTGTGCTGGCCGTGGCGCGGTACCGCTCCCGGAGCCCATTTCCAAGCGGTCGAGTCGACGGGTGGGCGCAGCATCGCCGTCTCGCCGCCGGGCACCGGCACGGTCGTCCAGCGGTCGCGGTCGGCCAGTTGCGGGTGGTCCGGCAGGTCGGCCACGCTGCGGGTGCGGGCGGCCGGCACGTCGGCCCGGTCCAGGGCGTCCAGCAGGTCGGCGGCGGTCCAGTCGGTGAAGTCCAGTTCGGCGTGCAGGGCCGGTCGGTGTCCGACGCGGGAGCTGACGGTGCCGAAGCGCGGGTCGTCGGCGAGTTCCGGTCTGCCCAGCACGGTGCACAGCCGTCGCCATTGCGGATCGTTCTGCACGGCCAGGTGCACGGACCCGTCGCGGCACGGGAACGGTCCGTACGGGGCGATGCTGGGGTGGTGCGCGCCCGTGCGCGGCGCGGCGGCCCCGGTGCCGGCCGCGTACAGCATCGGCTGGTGCATCCACTCGGCCATCGCCTCGAACAGCGACAGCCTCAGCGTCGCGCCTTCACCGGTCCGGGCGCGGTGCAGGAGGGCCGCGAGGACGGCGGAGTGGAGTTGCACGCCGGCGGCGATGTCGGCCACCGAGATGCCGGCTCGGGCGGTGACGTCACCCTCTCCGGTGAGTTCCACCAAGCCCGCTTCGGACTGCACGAGCGCGTCGAACGCCTTGCGTCCCGCGTACGGGCCGCTGTCGCCGTAACCCGACAGCTCACCGACCACCAGCGTGGGGTGTTCGGCACGGAGGGTGTCGGCGTCCACGCCGATCCGGCGCGCCGCGCCGGGCGACAGGTTGCACAGCACCACGTCCGCCCGCGAGATCAGCCGATCGAGCACTTCCCGGCCGGCGGGGTTCTTCAGGTCGAGGGTCAGCGACTCCTTGCCGACGTTCGTCCACGCGAAGTACGAGGACACCTCGCCGCAGGCGTGGTCGTAGTGCCGGGCGAAATCGCCGCCGTCGGGGCGTTCCACCTTCACCACCCGTGCGCCCAGGTCGGCCAGCAGGCGGGCGGCGTAGGGCACGGCCACGGCTTGTTCGAGGCTGACCACCAGCACGCCGTCGAGCGGTCTCAACCGGCGATCCGTTCCACGCCCGCGTACACGTTCATCGAGTCGCCGCGCAGGAAGCCGATCAGGGTCACGCCCTGCTCCTCGGCCAGCTCCACCGCCAGCGACGAGGGTGCGGACACGGCGGCCAGCATCGGCACACCGGCCATCGCGGCCTTCTGGACCAGCTCGAACGACGCCCGCCCGGACACCATCAGCACGGTCCCGGCCAGCGGCACGCGGTCCTGGAGCACGGCCCAGCCCAGCACCTTGTCCACGGCGTTGTGCCGGCCCACGTCCTCCCGCACCACCAGCACGTCACCCGATGCAGTGAAAAGTCCGGCCGCGTGCAGGCCGCCGGTGGACGCGAACACCTTCTGCTTCGCGCGTAACGCGTCGGGCAGCCCGGTGAGCACCTCCACGTCGACCCGGACCGCGTCGTCGGCGGGGGAGTAGCGGGTCTTGAGCTTCACCGCGTCCAGCGCCGCCTTGCCGCACACGCCGCACGACGACGTGGTGTAGAAGTTGCGCTCCACGCTCGCGTCCGGCGGCGGCACGTGGTCGGCCAGCGTCACGTCCAGCACGTTGTAGGTGTTCAGCCCGTCCGGGCCGGCGCCCTCGCAGAACCGGGCCACCGCGATGTCGCGCAGCCCCCCGATCACGCCCTCGCCGAGCAGGAAGCCGTGCGCCAGCTCCACGTCGTGCCCTGGTGTCCGCATGGTCACGGTCAGTGGCGAACCGCCGACGCGCAGCTCCAACGGCTCCTCCGCCGCCAACGAGTCGATCCTCGTACGGTGCGTTCGTCGCGAATACGTGACCACTGGGCGACGGACCGTCACTCGCCCCATCGTGGAACTCCTTCCCGACGCTAAGTTTCCGCGTGACCCGCCCACCAGGTTACGGAGGTGTCGGCCAGTGGGTTTCCTGGACCGCTCACGAACCGTCGCGCCACCGGACTGGAACCGGTGGCTGGTCCCGCCGGCAGCCCTGTCGGTCCACCTCGCCATCGGCCAGGCCTACGCGTGGAGCGTGTTCAAACCGCCGCTCGAAGGCGCGTTGGGGCTGTCCGGCACGCAGAGCGCGCTGCCGTTCCAGCTTGCCATCGTCATGCTCGGCCTGTCGGCGGCGTTCGGCGGCACGCTGGTCGAGCGCAACGGGCCGCGCTGGGCGATGTTCGTGTCCGCCACCTGCTTCTCGTCCGGCTTCCTGATCTCCGCGCTCGGCGCGTGGACCGGGCAGTACTGGCTGGTGGTGCTGGGGTACGGGTTCGTCGGCGGCATCGGATTGGGCATCGGGTACATCTCGCCGGTGTCGACGCTGATCAAGTGGTTCCCGGACCGGCCGGGCATGGCGACCGGCATCGCGATCATGGGCTTCGGCGGCGGCGCGCTGATCGCGTCGCCGTGGTCGGCGCAGATGCTGGAGTCGTTCGGGCGCAGCGGCGCCGGGATCGCCCAGACCTTCCTGGTGCACGGCCTGGTGTACGCGGTGTTCATGTCGGTGGGCGTGCTGCTGGTGCGGGTGCCCGCCGAGGTCGTCGAGCAGCGGGTGGTGCGCTCGGCGGTCAACGTGTCCGCCCGCAACGCCGTGAAGACACCGCAGTTCTGGTGCCTGTGGGTGGTGCTGTGCTTCAACGTCACGGCGGGCATCGGCATCCTGGAGAAGGCGTCGCCGATGATCCGGGACTTCTTCGCCGACACGTCCACGCCGGTCGCCGTCGGGGCCGCCGCCGGGTTCGTGGCGCTGCTGTCGCTGGCGAACATGGTGGGCAGGATCACGTGGTCGTCCACATCGGACCTGGTGGGCCGCAAGAACATCTACCGGCTGTACCTGGGCGTCGGCGCGCTGACGTACCTGGTGCTGGCGTTGGCGGGCAACGCGTCCAAGCCGCTGTTCGTGGTGTGCGCGATGGTGATCCTGTCGTTCTACGGCGGCGGGTTCGCGACCGTCCCGGCCTACCTCAAGGACCTGTTCGGCCCCTACCAGGTGGGCGCGATCCACGGCAAGCTGCTGACCGCGTGGTCTCTGGCGGGCGTGCTCGGGCCGTTGATCGTCAACGCCATCGCGGACAGCCAGAAGGCGGCCGGCAAGTCCGGTCCGGACCTGTACACGACCTCGCTGCACATCATGATCGCGTTGCTGGTGGTGGGTTTCGCGGCCAACGAGCTGATCCGGCCGGTGGCGGCGAAGCACCACGAGCCGACGCCGGAAGGGGTGTCCCGGTGAACCGGACCGCGCTGGTGGTGCTCGCGTGGCTGTGGGTCGGGCTGCCGCTGGCCTACGGCCTGGTCGAGCTGATCCGCAAGGTGACCGCGCTGTTCACCGGCTAGTGTCGTCGGGTGGATTCCTACGACGTGGTGGTGGTCGGCGGCGGGCACAACGCCCTGGTCGCGGCGGCTTACCTGGCTCGCGCCGGGCGTTCGGTGCTGGTGGTGGAGAAGCTGGACCACGTCGGTGGCGCGGCGGTCAGCGAGGCGGCGTTCACCGGCGTGCCCGCCCGGCTGTCGCGGTACTCGTACCTGGTCAGCCTGCTGCCGGACCGGATCGTCGCCGACCTCGGGCTGAAGGTGTCGCTGGAGTCACGTGCCGCGTCCTCCTACACGCCCGCCGGGAACCTCCTGGTGGAGCGCACCCCGGGGCCGGCGACGGCCGAGTCGTTCCGCGCGCTGACCGGGTCGGACGCCGAGTTCGACCGGTGGCAGCGCTGGCACGCCGACCTGGAGACGCTCGCCCAGGCGCTGGCGCCGACGTTCCTGGAGCCCCTGGTGTCGCGTGAGCACGCCCGTATCCGGGTCGACTCGGTGGCGCGGATGCGGCTGTGGGAGCAGGTGTTCGAGCGTCCGCTGGGCGTGACGCTGGAGGAGCTGTTCACCCACGACGTCGTGCGCGGGGTGGTCGGGACGGACGGGCTGGTCGGCACGCACACGTCGCTGCACGACCTCAAGGCCAACCGGTGCTTCCTGTACCACGTGGTCGGCAACGGCACGGGCGAGTGGAAGGTGCCGGTCGGCGGCATGGGTGCGGTGACCGCGGAACTCCTCCGGGCCGCCCGGGAGGCCGGGGCGGAGATCGTCACCGGCGCGGAGGTGTCCAGAGTGGACGTCGACGGCACCGACGCCGAGGTGGAGTTCGACGGACGGACCGTGGGCGCGCGGTTCGTGCTGTCCGGTGTGGCTCCTCGGGTGTTGGACGCTCTGCGCGGCAGGGAGAGCCGAGCCGTCGCGGACGGCTGCCAGGTCAAGGTGAACATGGTGTTGACCCGGCTGCCGAAGGTGCGCGGCGGGGTGGACCCGAAGCTCGCGTTCGCGGGCACCCTGCACCTGGACGAGTCCTACACCCAGTTGGAGACCGCGTACCGGGAGAGCGCGGCGGGGCAGGTGCCGTCCGTGCTGCCCGCCGAGATGTACTGCCACACGCTGACCGACCCGTCGATCCTCGCCCCGGAACTGGTCGAGAGCGGTTGGCACACCCTGACCCTGTTCGGCATGCACACCCCGGCGGCGTTGTTCGAGGGCCACGAGGGGCTGCGGGACCAACTGGTCGGCCGCTACTTCAAGGCGTTGAACCGGCACCTCGAAGAGCCGATCGAGGAGTGCCTGGCGACGGACGCCGACGGCAGGCCGTGCGTGGAGGCGCGTTCGCCGCTGGACCTGGAGGCGGAGCTGGGCCTGCCGCGCGGCAACATCTTCCACGACGAGCTGGCCTGGCCGTTCGCCGAGAACGACGACGAGGTCGGGCGCTGGGGCGTGGAGACCGACGTGCCCAACCTGTTCGTGTGCGGCGCGGGCGCGCGGCGTGGCGGCGGGGTCAGCGGCATCGGCGGCCACAACGCGGCCATGGCGGTGCTGGAGCGTTAGAGGCGTTCGAACAGCTCGGTGACGAGCTTCTTCTCCTGCTCGAAGTTCGCGCCCGAGGTCACCAGGATCTCGACCGCACCCTTGCGCGCGACCAGGGTGTTCTGCACGACCTCGCCGGTGCCGAGGGTGCCGGTGTAGGCCTCGTCGTGGAAGTCCGGGAGGTCCTTGACCTTCTGGCCGCCGGTGCCGAAGCCCTGCTTGCCCGCGGCGAACGCCGCGGTGTCCGACTTCGTCTGGAACCGCACCACGGTGTCCGCGCCGCCGCCGTCGTACTTGCAGGTGACGGTGGTGCCGTCGATCGTCTCGCGCGGGTGGGTGAGGTTGAGCCGCAGCGTCGCGCCGACGACGTCCTCGGGTGCGGTGGCGCAGCTAATGCCGGCGACCTCGGTCGGCGTGGTGGTCGGTGTCGCCGACGTGGTGCCGGTCGGCGCGGGCGCGCTGTCGGGTGTGGAGGTGCAGCCGGCGAGCACCGCCAGCCCGACAACGGCCGCGAGCGCCTTCTCGATGGTCACTGGTCCTCCAAGTCCCGTCGCACGGAGGTTCGTCCGAAGGAGTGGGGACGTTACCGGAGCGCTATATCAAGGAACCTTGCTAAAGTGTCCTTGATAAAGGTACCTTGAGGTGGTGGCCGACGACCTGATCCGCGATCCGAAGATGCTGCGGGCGCTCGCGCACCCGTTCCGCTGGAAGCTGATCAACCTCCTCCTGGCGGAAGGCCCGCGCACCGCGACGCAGTGCTCCGCCGCGCTCGGCGAGAGCGTGGCTAGCTGCTCGTACCACCTGAAGATGCTGGCCAAGTACGGGTTCGTGGGCGAGGTGCCGGACGTCAAGGGCAGGCAGAAGCCGTGGCGGCTGCTGCGCAAGTCGCAGACCTGGTCGTCGGCCGACCTGGACGACGAGGGCGCGTCGGCGGCCGAGGCGGCGAGCGACGCGTTCCTGGAGCAGGAGTTCGCCGCGGTGCGCGCGCAGTCCCGCCGCAACCCGCTGGAAGCCGAGGACTGGCGGGACGCGCTGGGCGTGCGCGGCCGGATGGAGTTCCTGACCGTGCGGGAAGTCGAGCAGATCACGGCGGAGGTGATGGCGGTCATCGAGCGGTACTCCGACCGCCACGACCACCCGGAGGAACGGCCGGAGGGTGCGCGGCCGGTGCGCTTCTTCCTCGCGACCACGGCGTCACCACGACGCGACTAGGGGATTTCCATGCCATACCAAGATTTACTGCTCGCCGTCGCCCGGCAGCGGATGCACGACGACGAGCACGCCGCCGCACGGCATCGGCTCACGCGCAAGCGCCTCAAGGCGTTCTCGGGACTGCTCAAGCTCGACTGGCAGGTGGTGCGGGAGCAGCGGCGGGTGGTCGCGAGCGTCGGCTTCTCCTGGCAGCGATCGGCAGGGTGACGAGCGCGCCCGGCGGCGAGGAGTGCGACGCCCGCCCGGCCGGAACGGCTCGCGTCACCCCGGCGCGCCGCCGCCGAACGGCGAGTCCGGCGGCGGCAACCACACCGTGATCGTCAGTCCGCCACCCTCTCCAGCCGCACCACGATCGACTTGGAGGTCGGCGTGCCCGAGGTCTGCGCGGTGGAATCCAGCGGCACCAACGAGTTCGCCTCGGGGAAGTACGCCGCCGCGCAGCCCTTCGCCGTCGGGTAGGACACCACCCGGAACCGTTCCGCCCGCCGTTCGGTCACGCCCGTCGGGTCGTCCGGCCACTCGCTGACCAGGTCCACGTGCTGGCCGTCCAGCAGGTCCAGCTCGTCCAGGTCCGCCGGGCTCACGAACACCACCCGCCGGCCGTCCTTCACCCCGCGATACCGGTCGTCCAGGCCGTAGATGGTGGTGTTGTACTGGTCGTGGCTGCGCATGGTCTGCAACAGCAGCCGCCCCACCGGCACCCGCAGCACGGTCAGCTCGTTCGCCGTGAAGTGCGCCTTGCCGGTCCGGGTTCCGCTGAACTCGCGGGCGTCGCGCGGCGCGTGCGGCAGCACGAACCCGTCCGGGCGGCGCACCCGCTCGTTGTAGTCGGCGCACCCCGGCACGACCCGGGAGATCCGGTCCCGGATCAGGTCGTAGTCCTTCTCGAACTCCTCCCACGGCACCGGGTGCGCGGGACCGAGCACCGCCCGCGCGAGCCGGCACACGATCGACACCTCGGACAGCAGCCGCTCACTGGCGGGCGCCAGCCGCCCGCGCGACCGGTGCACGACGGACATGGAGTCCTCGACCGTCACGAACTGCTCACCGCTGTGCTGGAGGTCGCTTTCCGTGCGGCCCAGCGTGGGCAGGATCAGCGCGTTCCGCCCGTGCACCACGTGCGACCGGTTCAGCTTGGTCGACACCTGCACGGTCAGCTCGCACGACCGCATCGCCTTCTCGGTCACCGCCGTGTCCGGCGAGGCCGCGACGAAGTTGCCTCCCACCGCGAAGAACACCTTGGCCCGGCCGTCCCGCATGGCGCGGATCGAGGCCACCGTGTCGAAGCCGTGCTCGCGCGGCACGGTGATGCCGAACTCGGTTTCCAGCGCGGACATGAACTTCTCCGGCATCTTCTCCCAGATGCCCATGGTCCGGTCGCCCTGCACGTTCGAGTGGCCGCGCACCGGGCACAGGCCCGCGCCGGGCTTGCCGATCATGCCGCGCAGCAGCGCCACGTTCGCGATCTCGCGGATCGTCGGCACGGAGTGCTTGTGCTGGGTCAGCCCCATGGCCCAGCAGAAGATGGTGCGTTCCGAGTCGGCCAGCATCCGGGCCAGCAGCTCGACCTGCGCCCGCGGCAGGCCGGTCGCGGTGTCCACCGCCTCCCAGTCGAGGTCGCGCACGTGCGCCACGTAGTCGGCGAACCCGTCGGTGTAGCGGGCCACGAACTCGTCGTCCGCCGCGTCCCAGGACAGCAGCAGGTTCCCGACCGCCTGGAACAGCGCCTGGTCGCCGCCGAGGCGGATCTGGAGGAACTCGTCCGCCAGTTGGGTGCCCGCGCCGACCAGGCCGCGCACGTTCTGCGGGTTCTTGAACCGCAGCAGCCCGGCTTCCGGCAGCGGGTTCACCGCGACGATCTTCGCGCCCGCCTTCTTGGCCTCCTCCAGCGCGGACAGCATCCGCGGGTGGTTGGTGCCGGGGTTCTGGCCCACCACCACGATGAGGTCGGCGCGGGCGAAGTCGTCGATGCTGACCGAGCCCTTGCCGATGCCGGTCGTCTCGGACAGCGCCGCGCCGGACGACTCGTGGCACATGTTCGAGCAGTCCGGCAGGTTGTTCGTGCCGAACGAGCGCACCAGTAGCTGGTACAGGAACGCGGCTTCGTTGCTGGTGCGGCCGGACGTGTAGAAGACGGCCTCGTTCGGGTCGGCGAGGCCGTTGAGCGTGCCCGCGATCAGGTCGAAGGCCTCGCTCCACGGGATCGGCTGGTAGTGCGTGCCGCCTTCGCGCAGCACCACGGGCTCGGTCAGCCGGCCCTGTTGGCCCAGCCAGTAGTCGGTCTTGCCGGCGAGTTCGGCGACCGGGTGCGCGGCGAAGAACTCCGGCCCTACCCGGCGTTTCGTGGCCTCCTCGGCGACCGCCTTCGCGCCGTTCTCGCAGAACTCGGCGAGCTTGCGGTGCCCCTGCGGCTCCGGCCAGGCGCAGCCGGGACAGTCGAAGCCGTCCCGCTGGTTGAGCAGTCGCAACGTGCGGACGGTCCGGGCCGGCCCCATCTGCTCCACGCCGCGCTTGAGCGACACGGCCACGCCGGGGATGCCCGCCGCCCACTGCTTCGGTCCGGTCACGTCGAGCCGGGACTCGTCGATGTCCTGCTCCGGTGGCTTGCTCATGCCCACCATTGTGCGCTGGCGCGCCCCGCGCGAGCGCGCCAGCGGTACCGCGATCGACGTCGGCGGCAAGGGTGGCGCGGGACCGCTGTCACGGGCCCCAAGGGGTTGAGTACGGCCCGTGAATCCGGCGCGTCCCCCTGCGGCGACCGGCGATCAACGTCAATTGTGATCGGCGCCACTACTTGGCAGAATCGTCCGATCGGGTGACCTCATTCCGGGCATCCATCTTTGACATCCAGCGATTGGTCGAGGTCGAAGTAATCTTCGGACGGCTTGTCGTCGGTGAAGTCGGTGGTGGCGCGTTCGCTGATTCCCGGCGCGAGAAAGCCCTGCTTCGACGCGGTGCAGGCGATGGCGTAGTCGAAGCCCGCCGTCTGGTCCGTCCAGAGGCCCCGGCTGTCCGCGCTGAACGCGTCTCCGGTCCGCAGCACGTAGGACATCTCGACCCGGCGGAGCGCGATGATGTCCATCGGGCCGAACGGCGTCTTGTCGGTGGCGAACGCGTACGCGAACACGTAATCGGTGTGCACGAACAGCTCGCCGTCCTGCCCCGCCTCGGCCCGCATGGTCCCGTTCACCTTGGGCGCGACCGGCAGCAGCCGCTGCCCCTTGGCGATCCTGGTCACCACCATCGAAGCCTCGGGGTCGTGCCGGCCGTCGAACTGCTGCCGCAGGTGGTCCTGGAGGTCGTAGGCGAACAGCCCGATGTACGGCTCGACGTCGTGGTCCTGGATCACCCGGCGGTCCAGCCGCGAGGCGACGACGGCCTGCTTCACCCGGCCGTAGGCGTCGGCGACCTGCTCGGCGGAGAACCCGCCGACCGCCTGCGCCTCGGGCGCGACGACCCCGGCCTCGCCGTCCGCCCACCCGGCGGCGGGCGTGTTCAGGAACGGCCGTTCGAAGTCGACCTCGAACGCCTCCTGGGCGGGCGTGTTCACCGCCTCCTCGATCCCGGCGAACTCGCCTTCGCGGTACAGGCCGTACAGCAGCGCGGCGATCGCGACCACCGCCACCGCCGTGACGACCTTGCCGGTGCTCGCCTTCCGGCGGGCCTTGCGCCGCTGCCGGCGGATCTCCTTCCGCGCCCGTCTGTCGGCCTCCGCGATCCACTTCCCGTCGCGCAGGTCAGGGTGGTTCTCGATGTCGTCGGTGTCCACGTGCCCCCCGGCCTCCTCAACTGCACCGATCACTCGATCGGATGAGCGAGCGCGGACGTTGACAGCCGTTTCACGTTCGCGGTCCGGCACGCGTCCGCGCCGGGCGGGCGCTACCAGGTATCTGGTTCGAAGTCGATACCCAAGGCTCCGTAGACTTCCCACGTGACTGAAACGCCCACCACACCCCAGCGCACCGAACTCCCGCCGGCCTGGAACCCGGCCGAGGTAGAGGCCGGGCTGTACCAGCGGTGGGTGGAGCGCGGGTACTTCACGGCCGACGCGAACAGCGACAAGCCGCCGTTCACGATCGTGCTGCCCCCGCCGAACGTCAACGGCAGCCTCCACATGGGCCACGCCCTCAACCACAGCATCATGGACGCGCTCACCCGGCGCCGCCGGATGCAGGGCTACGAGGTGCTGTGGCTGCCGGGCACCGACCACGCGGGCATCGCGACGCAGACCGCCGTCGAGCGCGCGCTGGCCGGCGAGGGCATGTCCCGCCACGACCTCGGCCGCGAGAAGTTCGTGGAACGGGTCTGGCGGTGGCGCGAGGAGGTCGGCGGCACGATCCTCGGCCAGATGCGCCGCCTCGGCGACGGCGTGGACTGGGACCGGGTCCGGTTCACCATGGACGAGGGACTGTCGCGCGCCGTCCAGACGATCTTCAAGAAGCTCTTCGACGACGGCCTCATCTACCGCGCCGAGCGCATCATCAACTGGTGCCCGCGCTGCCAGACGGCGCTGTCCGACATCGAGGTCGACCACTCCGAGGACGACGGCGAGCTGATCTCCATCCGCTACGGCTCGGGCGCGAACTCGATCGTCGTCGCGACCACCCGCGCCGAGACGATGCTCGGCGACACGGCGGTGGCCGTGCACCCGGCGGACGAGCGGTACCGGCACCTCATCGGCACCGAGGTCGAGGTGCCGCTGACCGGCCGGTTCGTGCCGATCGTGGCAGACGAGCACGTCGACCCGAAGTTCGGCACCGGCGCGGTGAAGGTCACCCCGGCGCACGACCCGAACGACTTCGAGATCGGCCGGCGGCACGAGCTGCCCGCGCTGACCGTCATGGACGGCCGGGGCGTGATCACCGCGCACGGCCCGTTCGAGGGTCTGGACCGGTTCGAGGCACGGCCCGCCGTGGTCGCCGCGCTGCGCGAGCAGGGCCGGATCGTCGCCGAGAAGCGCCCTTACAAGCACTCCGTGGGCCACTGCTCGCGCTGCGACACGGTCATCGAGCCGCGCCTGTCGCTCCAGTGGTGGGTCAAGGTCGAGCCGCTGGCCCGCGAGGCCAGCGCGGCGGTGCGCGACGGCCGCACCCGGATCCACCCGCCGGAGCTGGCGAAGCGCTACTTCGACTGGGTCGACAACCTCAACGACTGGTGCATCTCGCGCCAGCTCTGGTGGGGCCACCGCATCCCGGTCTGGTACGGCCCCAACGACAAGGTGATGTGCGTCGGGCCGGACGACGAGCCGCCCGGCGAGGGCTGGACGCAGGACGAGGACGTGCTCGACACGTGGTTCTCCTCGGGCCTGTGGCCGTTCTCGACGCTGGGCTGGCCGACGCCGACCGCCGACCTGGCGAAGTTCTACCCGACCAGCGTGCTGTCCACCGGCTACGACATCCTGTTCTTCTGGGTCGTCCGGATGATGATGTTCGGCCTGTACGCGATGGACGGCAAGCAGCCGTTCGACCACGTGTACCTGCACGGCCTGATCCGCGACCAGTACGGCAAGAAGATGTCGAAGTCGCGCGGCAACGGCATCGACCCGCTGGACTGGATGGACGCCTACGGCACGGACGCCACCAGGTTCACGCTGCTGCGCGGCGCGAACCCCGGTTCGGACATGGCGATCGCCGAGGAGTGGGCGGCCGGTTCCCGCAACTTCACCACGAAGCTGTGGAACGCGTCCCGGTTCGCGCTGAACAACGGCGCGACGGTGGCCCGCCCGGTGCCGCCGCGCGAGGAGCTGACCGACGCCGACCGCTGGATCCTGGACCTGCTGGACGAGCTGGTCACGGACGTCGACGGCCAGTTCGAGGGCTTCCAGTTCGCGAAGCTGTCCGAAGCGCTCTACCACTTCACGTGGGACGAGTTCTGCGACTGGTACCTGGAGCTGGCGAAGGTCCAGCTCGCCGAGGGCGGCGCGCGCGCCGAGGCGACCCAGGCGGTGCTCGGGCACGTGCTCGACGTGGTGCTGCGCCTGCTGCACCCGTTGACGCCGTTCATCACCGAGACGCTGTGGACGACGCTCACCGGCGGCGAGTCGCTGGTGGTCGCGGACTGGCCGAAGCCGACCGGCGACGCGCCCGACGAGGTTGCGGCGACCCGCATCGAGGGCCTGAAGAAGCTGGTCACGGAGATCCGCCGGTTCCGCTCCGACCAGGGCCTCAAGCCCGCGCAGAAGGTCGCGGGCAAGGTGCGCGGCGCGTGCTGCGTCGACCTGATCGACCAGGTGCCCGCCGTGCGGTCGCTGACCAGGATGACCGAGCCGGGCGAGGGCTGGGCGGCGTCGGCGTCGCTGGAGGTCGGCCTGCCGAAGGGCGCGGTCAAGGTCGAGCTGGACCTGTCCGGCGCGATCGACGTGGTGGCCGAGCGCAAGCGGCTGGCCAAGGACCTGGCGGTGGCGGAGAAGGAGCGGGCCCAGTGCGAGGGCAAGCTGAACAACCCCGCGTTCACCGACAAGGCGCCGGCCGAAGTCGTCGCGAAGATCCAGGCGCGGCTCGCGGCGGCGAACGCCGACATCGAGCGCATCCACGCCCGCCTCGACACGCTGCCGCAGTCGTGAGCGCGCCCGATCCGCTGGAGGAGCTGCGCCAGGTCGAGGCGGAGCTGAACCAGCGCTGGCCGGAGACCAAGCTCGACCCGAGCGTGGAGCGGATCCGGGCGCTGGCCGAGCTGCTGGGCGACCCGCAGACGTCCTACCCGGTGCTGCACCTCACCGGCACCAACGGCAAGACGTCGACCTCGCGGATGATCGACGCCCTGCTGACCCGCGTCGGCCTGCGCACCGGCCGGTACACCAGCCCGCACCTCCAGCGGGTGACCGAGCGGATCAACGTGGACAACGCGCCGATCAGCCCGGAGCGCTACGTCGAGGTGTACCGCGACGTCGAGCCGCTGGTGTCCATCGTGGACAGCCGGCACGAGGTGCCGCTGAGCAAGTTCGAGGTGCTCACCGGGATGGCGTTCGCGGCGTTCGCGGACGCCCCGGTGGACGCCGCCGTGGTCGAGGTCGGCATGGGCGGCGAGTGGGACGCGACCAACATCGCCGACGGCAAGGTCGCGGTCATCACGCCGATCGGCCTCGACCACGTCGACTACCTGGGCTCCTCGCTGGAGGGCATCGCGACCGAGAAGGCCGGGATCATCAAGCCCGGCGCGGTCGCCCTGCTGGCCGAGCAGGACCCGGTGGTCGAGCAGGTGCTGCTCCGGCGGATCGCCGAGGTGGACGCCATGGTCGCCCGGCAGGGCTCGGAGTTCGGCGTGTTGCAGCGGGACATCGCGGTCGGCGGGCAGATGCTGCGGCTGCAGGGGCTCGGCGGCGTGTACGACGAGGTCTTCCTCCCGCTGCACGGCGCGCACCAGGCGGCCAACGCGGTGCTCGCGCTGGCGGCGGTGGAGGCGTTCTTCGGCGCGGGGGCCGACCGGCAGCTCGACGTGGAGGCGGTGCGCGAGGCGTTCGCCACCGTGGCGTCGCCGGGGCGGCTGGAGCGGGTGCGGTCCGCGCCGACCGTGCTGGTCGACGCGGCGCACAACCCGCACGGCGCGAAGGCCCTGGCGAAGGCGCTGGGCGAGGAGTTCGGCTTCCGCAAGTTGGTCGCGGTGGTCGGCGTGATGGACGACAAGGACGCCGTGGGCATCCTCGGCGAGCTGGAGCCGGTGGTGGACGAGGTCGTGCTGACCGCGAACTCGTCGCCGCGCGCCATGGACCCGGACCTGCTGGCGGGCGTGGCGATCCCGATCTTCGGCGAGGACCGGATGGTCGTGCGGCCGCACCTGCCGGACGCGATCGAGGAGGCCGTGCGGCTGGCCGAGGAGGACGAGGACGGTGTCGTGGTGTCCGGCGGCGGAGTGGTCGTGACCGGGTCCGTGGTGACCGCGGGCGACGCGCGGGCGTTGTTCGGCAAGGCGCCGGCATGACCGCGCCGGCGCCGAAGAAGGACCCCATGAAGGCGTTCCGGGGCATCATGGCCGGGACGCTCATCCTGGAGGCGATCGTCGTCGCGCTGGCGCTGCCGGTGGTGGTGAACCTCGGCGGCGGTATCGGCACCGGCACCGGGTACCTGGTGCTGGCGCTGATCGTCGCGCTGATCGGCACGTGCGCGATCCTGAAGCGCCCGTGGGCGGTCTGGGTGATCGCCGTGCTGCACGTGGTGATGATCGCCTCGTGGATCGCGATGACCGCGTTGGGCATCATCGGCGTGCTGTTCACGCTGGTGTGGGCCTACCTGCTGTGGTTGCGCCGGGACGTGGCACGCCGGATGGCCGAGGGTCGGTTGCCCAGCCAGCAGGCCTAGTTCACCCGGAGTTCGGGTTCGGCGGCTACAAACCCGCCATGACCGATGGTGTGGTGAACCGGCGGACGCTGCTGCGCGCCGGAGCGTTCGGCACGGCGGCGGCGTTCGTGCCCGGTGTTGCGCCGGCGGCTTCGGGCAGGCCCGTGCTCACGCACGGCGTGCAGTCCGGTGACGTGACGTTCGACGGCGGCCTGGTGTGGACGCGGGCGGACCGCCCGGCGCGGATGCTGGTGGAGGTGTCGTCGGACCCGTCGTTCCGGCACGCCCGCCGCCTGCGCGGCCCCGTGCTCACGCCGGCCACGGGCGGCACCGGCAAGCTGCGGCTGCGCGGCCTGCCACCGGGCCGCCGCGCGCACTACCGCGTGGTGGCCGAGGACCTGGACGGCCGCGCCCGCAGCGAGGCCGTGGTCGGCAGCTTCCGCACCGCGCCGCTCGGGCGTGAGGACGTGCGGTTCACGTGGTCCGGCGATGTGGCGGGGCAGGGCTGGGGCAGCAACCCCGACCTGGGCGGTATGCCGCTCTTCGGCGCGATGGCCGCGCGCCGGCCGGACTTCTTCATCAACAGCGGCGACACGGTGTACGCGGACGGGCCGTTGCAGGAGTCCGTGACGCTGCCCGACGGGCGGATCTGGCGCAACACCGTGACGCCGGAGAAGCTGAAGGTCGCCGAGACGCTGGACGAGTACCGGGGCCAGTTCGCGTACAACCTGATCGACCCGAAGTACCGCTCGTTCGCCGCGGACGTGCCCGCCTTCGTGCAGTGGGACGACCACGAGGTGGTCAACAACTGGTACCCGGGCGAGATTCTGGACCTGCCGCAGTACACCGAGAAGCGGGTGGACGTGCTGGCGGCGCGGGCGTTCCAGGCGTTCCACGAGTGGCAGCCGATCGACCCCCGGCAGGCGGTCGACGGGCGCGTGTACCGGAAGTTCCCGTACGGGCAGCACGTCGAGGTGTTCATCCTGGACATGCGGTCGTACAAGGACGCCAACAACGCCCCGCGCGACGGCGCCGGGCACGTGCTGGGGGACCGGCAGGCGCGGTGGCTGGTCGAGTCGCTGGACCGGTCGCGGGCCACGTGGAAGATCATCGCCGCCGACCTGCCGATCGGGCTGACCGTGCCGGACGGGGCGGACATCGAGGGCGTGGCGAACGGCCTGCCGGGTGCGCCCGGTGGGCGTGAGCACGAGTTGGCCTGGGTGCTGCGGGAGCTTCGGAGGCGCCGGGTGCGCAACACCGTGTGGCTGACGGCGGACGTGCACTACACGGCGGCGCACCACTACTCGCCCGCGCGGGCGGCGGTGGGCGACTTCGACCCGTTCTGGGAGTTCGTGTCGGGGCCGGCGCATGCGGGGGCGTTCGGGCCGAACACGCTGGACCCGACGTTCGGCCCGGAGGCGGTCTTCGTGCACGCCCCGCCGGCCGCGAACACCTCGCCGCTGGACGGGTTCCAGCACTTCGGCGAGGTGGAGGTGACACGGCACGGCGAGCTGACCGTGTGGCTGCGCGACGCCACGGGCGCTTCGCTGTGGTCGAAGACCTTGCAGCCGCAGCGCCGGTAAGCACCTGCAAGGGTTTCGCCCTTCGGCGGCTTGTCGGCCCGAGATCGTCGTGGTTCGGTGAGCCCTCGCCCGGTCCGGCGCCGGGCGAG
Organism: Actinosynnema sp. CS-041913; assembly: GCF_050942485.1. Lineage (NCBI taxonomy): Bacteria > Bacillati > Actinomycetota > Actinomycetes > Pseudonocardiales > Pseudonocardiaceae > Actinosynnema > Actinosynnema sp. CS-041913. The sequence continues at coordinate 1,559,886 of NZ_CP192037.1, forward strand.
GGCTCGCAAGTCCTTGCGACAGGGAGGTCGCCCATGCGTCGCCGTCTGGGACTGGTCGCTCTGCTGGTCGGCGGTCTGCTGACCCCGACGCTGCCCGCCGCCGCCGCTCCCGCTGAACGTCTGGCGGTCGGCGCGGTGACAGACCTTGCACCCGGTGTGCGTCCGGGCGACCGCGTGCTGGCCAAGGACGCGTTGCGCACCGACCTCGCGGGCGAGCGGTTCTACTTCGCGATGCCCGACCGGTTCGCCAACGGCGACCTCCGCAACGACCATGGCGGATCGGCCGACCGGGATCGGCTGAAGACCGGTTTCGACCCGTCCGACAAGGGCTTCTACCACGGCGGCGACCTCGAAGGCCTGCGTGGCAGGATCGACTACCTGGACGGCATGGGCGTCACGGCCCTCTGGCTGACCCCGGTGTTCCGCAACCGCTGGGTGCAGGGCTCCGGCGCGGACGCGTCCGCCGGCTACCACGGCTACTGGACCACCGACTTCACCTCGCTCGACCCGCATTTCGGGACCACGAACGACATGCGGCGGCTGATCCGGGACGCGCACCGTCGCGGGATCAAGGTGTTCTTCGACATCGTCGCCAACCACACCGCCGACCTGATCGACTACGCCGAGGGCAGGCACGACTACGTGTCCACGGACGCGGTGCCGTACCTGGACCCCGAGGGGCGGCCCGTCGACATCGCCGCCATCGCCGGGCAGAAGGACTTCCCGAAGCTGACCGCCCCCTACACGCCCGTGGTGCGCGGTCGGAAGACACCGGACTGGCTCAACGACCCGGCGCTCTACCACAACCGGGGCGACTCGACGTTCAGCGGCGAGTCCAACGAGTACGGCGACTTCTTCGGCTTGGACGACCTCATGACCGAACACCCCGCCGTCGTGGCGGGTATGAAGCGCATCTTCACCAACTGGATCGACACCCTCGGTATCGACGGCTACCGCGTCGACACGGTCAAGCACGTGAACCTGGAATTCTGGCAAGCGCTTGCGCCCCACGTGAAGAAGTACGCGGAGCGCCGCGGCAAGAAGGACTTCTTCGTGTTCGGCGAGGTGTTCGACGCGGACCCGGCGGTCACCTCCCGCTACACCACCACGGGCGGGATGCAGGCGGCCCTGGACTTCCCGTTCCAGAGCGGCGCGGCGTCCTTCCTGTCCGGACGTGGTTCGGCGCGGCTGGGCGAGGTGCTGGTGGACGACGACCGGTACACCGACGCGGACTCCAACGCCTCGTCGCTGCCGACGTTCCTGGGCAACCACGACATGGGCCGCATCGCGTGGATGGTGCGGCAGAACCGGCCCGGTCTGAGCGAGGCCGAGCTGTTGGCACGCCTGAAGCTCGGCAACGCCCTGATGTACCTGTGGCGTGGGAATCCGGTGGTGTACTACGGCGACGAGCAGGGTTTCGCCGGTGGCGGCGGCGACAAGCTGGCACGGCAGGACATGTTCGCCTCGCGCACACCCGAGTACGCGGCCGAGGACCTGGTCGGCAGTGACCGGACGGGCGCGGTGGACAACTTCTCCGTCGACCACCCGCTGTACCGGCAGTTGCGGGGCCTGGCGTCGTTCGTCGACTCGGACCCGGTGTGGCGCAAGGGGAACCAGACCCTGCGGTACGCCTCCGGTGACGTGATCGCGTTCAGCCGGGTGGGTGCGGCCGAGCAGACCGAGCACCTGGTGGTGGCCAACGCGGACACGTCCGCCGCGTCGGTCGACGTGCCGGTGGCCAGTGCGGCGCTGCGCCCGGTGTGGCCTGCCGCCGGCGCTGTGATCGCGGCCGTGGGCGGCAGGGTCCGGATCACCGTGCCGCCGCTGTCGGCGTTGGTGCTCAAGGCTCCGAGCCGGTTGGCGGCCTCCCCGCCCACGCCGACGCTGGTCGTCCCGCCGGCCGGCACCGTGCTGGACGACCGGGTGGAGCTGCGGGCGGACGGCGTCACGTCGCCCTTCGCGCAGGCCACGTTCGCGGCGAAGGTGGCGGGCTCCGCCGACTGGACCGTCCTCGGCACCGACGACACCGCGCCGTACCGGGTGTTCGCCGACCTGGCGCGACTGCCCGGGGCGGCGGTGGGCAAGAAGGTGGAGATCCGGGTCGTGGCCAAGGATTCGGCGGGTTCGCCGGGCGCGGACGGCGCCGAGCTGACGCTGGTGGCCGCGCCGCCCGTGCAACCCGCCCGGTGGCTTCGGACTGGACGCTGTACCACTGGACCGGGTCAGTTCCGACTTGGCGACACGCGCGGCGCCGACGAGCGGGACCGCAGTGGCGAGTGAATCGGCCGCTATGTGCTCGAACGGGGGAAGAGGGAGCGCCACTACGGCGGCCCCGTGAGCGTGGAGCCGAGATGCGACTCCTCGGTGGTCACGGCGGGCACTGTCGCACCTCCGGCTACTCTTCACCCGTCGCGACTTTTCCTGCAAGAACTCGTACGAAGGAGCACCGACGGCCGTGAGCGAGCGCACCCTGGTCCTGGTCAAGCCCGACGGCGTCAGCCGGGGCCTGGTCGGCGAGGTCATCTCCCGCATCGAGCGCAAGGGCCTCACCCTGGCCGCCCTCGAACTGCGCACCGTGGACCGCGCGACCGCCGAGCAGCACTACGCCGAGCACGACGGCAAGTCGTTCTTCGGCGACCTGGTGGAGTTCATCACCGGCGGCCCGCTCGTGGCGCTGGTCGTGGAGGGCACCCGTGCCATCTCGGCGTTCCGCCAGTTGGCGGGCGGCACGGACCCGGTGGACAAGGCGACGCCGGGCACGATCCGGGGCGACTTCGGCCTGGAGGTCCAGTTCAACCTGGTCCACGGGTCGGACTCGCCGGAGTCCGCCGAGCGCGAGATCAAGCTCTGGTTCCCCAACCTCTGAGCCTGCCCGAACGGCCCGGACCACATCGCGGTCCGGGCCGTTCCGCGTCTTCGGACGCTGGGTGGACCCGGTCCCGGCCCGGCTCGGCGGCGACTGCCGGCTGACGGCCCCGCCCGCCGCCACCGCGCGCAGCACCTCGTGCACCCGGGCGCACAGCCGCTCGTCGGCCACGGAACGCCAGGCCAGACGAATCTCCACCGCCACACCCTAAAACCGCTCCGGAATTGTCGTACCCCCTGGCTAACGTGAAGAACCGTGACCACCGCCCTCGTCGAAGCCAGGAACCTGACCAAGCACTTCGGCACGTTCGAAGCCGTCCGCGGCATCGACGTGGAGGTCCGGAAGGGCGAGGCGTTCGGCTTCCTCGGCCCCAACGGCGCGGGCAAGTCGTCCACCATGCGGATGGTCTCCTGCGTGTCGCCGCGCACCGGCGGTGAGCTGACCGTGCTCGGCATGGACCCGAACCGGGACGGTCCGAGGATCCGCGCCCGGCTCGGCGTCGTGCCGCAGGCCGACAACCTGGACACCGAGCTGACCGTCCGGCAGAACCTGGAGGTCTACGGCCGGTACTTCGGGCTGTCCCGGTCGCACGTCCGCGCCAAGGCCGTCGAGCTGCTCGACTTCGCGCAGCTCGGGGACCGCGCCGACGACGAGGTGGAGCCGCTGTCCGGCGGCATGAAGCGGCGGCTCACCATCGCCCGCTCCCTGGTCAACGACCCGGACCTGGTGGTGCTGGACGAACCGACCACGGGCCTCGACCCGCAGGCCCGCCACCTGCTGTGGGACCGGCTGTTCCGGCTCAAGCAGAACGGCGTCACGCTCGTCATCACCACGCACTACATGGACGAGGCCGAGCAGCTTTGCGACCGGCTGGTGGTGATGGACGGCGGGCGGATCGCGGCCGAGGGCTCGCCCGCCGAGCTGATCCGGCGCTACTCGACCCGGGAGGTGCTGGAGCTGCGGTTCCCGCCCGGCGGGCAGGACCCGACCCTGGTCACGGGGCTGGCCGACCGGGTGGAGGTGCTGCCTGACCGGCTCCTGCTCTACACGTCCGACGGCGAGGCCGCGCTGTCCGCCGCGCACGCGCGGGGCGTGCGGCCGGCGTCCAGCCTGGTGCGCCGCAGCTCCCTGGAGGACGTGTTCCTGCGCCTCACCGGCCGGACGTTGGTGGACTGATGGCCACCCGGACGCCGGTCACCCGGCCGACAGTCACCCCGCTGAAGGCCGCGTTCCTCGTGGTCGAGGGCCAGTGGACCTGGTACCGCCGCAACTGGCGGGCGACGGCGATCTCGAACTTCGTCCAACCGGTGCTGTTCCTGCTGGCCATGGGCGTGGGGTTCGGCTCCCAGGTGCAGCCCGGCGAGGCCACCGGCGGCCTGCGGTACCTCGTGTTCCTGGCCCCGGCGCTGATCGTGACGGCCGCCGTGCAGAGCGCCATGTTCGAGTCCACCTACGCGGTGTTCTCGGCGTTCAAGTGGCAGCGGACCTACCTCGGCATGGTGTCCACACCGATCACACCCGCGCAGGTGCTCTACGGCCAGCTCCTGTGGATCGCGCTGAAGCTCACCGCCGGCTCCGCCGCGTTCCTGCTGGTCGCGGCGGCATTGGGGGCGGTGGCCAGTCCGGCGGCGGTGCTCGCGGTGCCGTTCGCGGTGCTGGCGGGGATGGCGTTCAGCACGCCCGTGGTCGCGTTCACGGCCACCCGGGAGAAGCCGGACGCGTTCAACGGGCTGTACCGGTTCGTGCTGATCCCGATGACGCTGTTCACCGGGGCGTTCTTCCCGATCAGCCAACTGCCCGGCTGGCTGCACCCGGTCGCGTGGCTCACCCCCGCGTGGCACGGCATCGAGCTGGCACGTGGCGCCGCGTCCGGCACGTTGAGCCTGCTGCCGGCGCTCGCGCACCTCGCCTACCTGTCCACCGTGGTCGTCCTCGGTGTCGTCCTGGGCCGCCGCTTCTTCCACCGACGACTGGCGGTGTGACCGATGACCAGGACCCTTGACCGCGCCACCCCGAAGTCCGGCGTGGGTTTGCTGTTCCGGATCGTGCCGCCGGGCCTGTACGCGGGGCGGTCGCACGTGCTGGTGGAACGCTCCTACCTGGTCAACCGGCGGGCCTGGCTGTCGGTCGTCTCCGGGTTCTTCGAGCCGCTGTTCTTCCTGCTTTCGCTCGGTTTCGGCTTCGGGGCCCTGGTCAGCGCGGTCGAGGGCCCCGGCGGTCCGATGACGTACCCGGCGTTCGTCGCGCCCGCCCTGCTCGCGGCGTCGGCGATGAACGGCGCGGTGTTCGACGCCACCTACAACCTGTTCTACAAGTTCAAGTACGCCCGCCTGTACGAGGCGATGCTGGCTACGCCGCTGGGGCCGGTCGACATCGCGGTCGGGGAGGCGACCTGGGCGCTGCTGCGCGGCGGCCTGTACTCGGCCGGTTTCCTGGTCGTGATGCTCGCGTTCGGCCTGATCACGTCGTGGTGGGCGCTGCTCGTGCTACCCGTGTGCCTGCTGGTGGCGCTGGCGTTCGCGGCGGTCGGCATGGCGGGGACGACGTTCATGCGGTCGTGGCAGGACTTCGACCTGGTCCAAGTGTTCGTGCTGCCGCTGTTCCTGTTCTCCTCGACGTTCTACCCGCTGTCGGTCTACCCGCCGTTCCTCCAGACGATCGTCCAGTGGACCCCGCTGTACCACGCGATCGAGTTGGTAAGAGCCCTGACCACGGGTTTCGTCGGCTGGAGCGCGCTCGGGCACGTCGCGTACTTCGTCGTCATGGCCACGATCGGGGTACTGATCGCAGCTCGCCGGCTCGGGCGGTTGCTCACAGCCTGAGCCGGTTGAACACTGGACGAACCTCACAACCAGGAGGTCGTTATGGACGTGATCGCACTGATCGGCCGGATCCTGTTCGTGCTCTTGTTCTTCGGGTCGGCGATGGGCCACTTCACCCAGACCGAGGCCATGGCCGGCTACGCCGCGTCGAAGAACGTCCCCTCACCCAAACTCGCCACGCAGGCCAGCGGCGCCGTGATGATCGTGGGCGGCCTGATGGTGCTGCTCGGCGTGTGGGCGGACCTCGGTGCCCTGCTGCTCGCGCTGTTCCTGCTGCCCACGGCGTTCCTGATGCACAACTTCTGGACGCAGACCGACCCGCAGGCCAAGCAGCAGGAGATGATCCAGTTCAACAAGGACGTGTCGCTGGCCGGCGCGGCCCTGCTGTTCTTCGGCATCTACGCGGGCCCCGGCTCCGAACTGGGCCTCACCATTACCGGACCACTGTTCGGTTAGCCGTCGGCGGTGCCGTTACCCTGGAAACCGTGAGTGTCGAGTCGGTCTTCCCCGCGTTGGAGCCCCTGCTGCCGAGGGTGTCCAAGCCGGTGCAGTACGTCGGCGGGGAGCTCAACGCGACCGTCAAAGACTGGGACGCCGCCACCGTGCGGTGGTCCCTGATGTACCCGGACGCCTACGAGGTCGGGCTGCCCAACCAGGGCGTCATGATCCTGTACGAGGTCCTCAACGAGCAGCCGGACGTGCTGGCGGAGCGGACCTACGCGGTGTGGCCCGACCTCGAACGGCTGATGCGCGAACATGGCGTGCCGCAGTTCACCGTGGACTCGCACCGGCCGGTCAAGGCGTTCGACCTGCTCGGCGTCAGCTTCGCCACCGAACTCGGCTACACGAACCTGCTCACCGCCCTCGACCTGGCGGACATCCCGATCCACGCGGCGGACCGCACCGAAGACCACCCGATCGTAGTGGCCGGCGGACACGCGGCGTTCAACCCGGAACCGATCTCGCCGTTCGTCGACGCGGCGGTGCTGGGCGACGGCGAGGAAGCCGTCCTGGAGATCACCGACCTCGTCCGGACGTGGAAGGCCGAAGGCAAGCCGGGCGGCAGGGACGAGATCCTGACCCGCCTCGCCGAGACCGGCGGCGTCTACGTGCCGAGGTTCTACGACGTCGAATACCTGCCCGACGGCCGCATCCAACGCGTGGTGCCGAACCGCGAACGCGTGCCGTACCGGGTGTTCAAGCGGACCACGATGGACTTGGACGCGTGGCCGTACCCGAAGCAGCCGCTGGTGCCGCTGGCCGAGTCCGTGCACGAGCGGATGAGCGTCGAGATCTTCCGGGGCTGCACCCGAGGCTGCCGCTTCTGCCAGGCGGGCATGATCACCCGTCCGGTGCGCGAACGCTCGATCGAGGGCATCGGCGCGATGGTGCAGCGCGGCCTGGAGGCGACCGGCTTCGAAGAAGTGGGCCTGCTGTCCCTGTCGAGCGCGGACCACTCGGAAATCGCCGAGATCACCAAGGGCTTGGCGGACCGCTACGAGGGCACCAACACCAGCCTGTCGCTGCCGAGCACCAGGGTCGACGCGTTCAACATCGACCTGGCCAACGAACTGTCCCGCAACGGCCGCCGCTCAGGTTTGACGTTCGCACCGGAAGGCGGCAGCGAACGCATCCGGCGAGTGATCAACAAGATGGTGTCCGAAGAGGACCTGATCCGCACCGTCAGCGCGGCGTTCGGAGCGGGCTGGCGCCAGGTGAAGCTCTACTTCATGTGCGGCCTGCCCACCGAAACCGACGACGACGTCCTGCAAATCGCCGAAATGGCGAAGAACGTCATCCGCGCGGGCCGGGAGGTGAGCGGCCGTAAGGACATCAGGTGCACCATCTCGATCGGCGGCTTCGTCCCGAAACCCCACACCCCGTTCCAGTGGGCGGCACAGTGCGATCCGGCCACAGTGGACAGTCGACTGCGCAAACTGCGCGAGGCCGTCAACTCGGACCGGGCACTGGGCCGCAACATCGGCATGAGGTACCACGACGGACAGCCGTCCCTGATCGAGGGCTTGCTGTCCCGAGGAGACCGCCGGATCGGCCGGGTCATCGAACGCGTGTGGCGCGAAGGCGGCCGTTTCGACGGCTGGTCGGAACACTTCTCGTACGAGCGCTGGGTAGCTGCCGCCGAGGCGGAACTGCCACCGCTGGGCGTAGACCTGGCCTGGTTCACCACGCGCGAACGCGAGGAACTGGAGGTCCTGCCCTGGGACCACCTGGACTCGGGCCTGGACAAGGAATGGCTCTGGGCCGACTGGCAAGACGCGCTGGACGAACGAGAACAAGACGACTGCCGCTGGACCCCGTGCTTCGACTGCGGAGTGTGCCCGGCAATGGGCACGGACATCGAAGTAGGCCCAACCGGCCGAACGCTGCTGCCGATCTCCCCGGTAGGCAAGGGCTCCCCGACACGCAACCCAACCCTGACAACAACAACCTGACCCACCACACCTTCAGGTGAAGATCCCCCAAAACCAGTACGCAAACCCCACTCCCACCACTCGGTGAGACAACGAACCCGCGCGAACCACCACCAACCCCACCATCCATCCACCCCGTTACCCAATCGCCCGCCCAACGCGTGCCCCAACCATCCACACAGCCCCCACGACGGCCGCCCCCAACAACGCAGCCACCGGCGTGAACTTCCGTGAGACTTGGTACTCCATGAATCCCTGGGTGGAGCGTGGCCGGACGATCAACGGCGGCGCAGCATACAACTAGTCATCTAGCTGTACGAGTAGTTCAGAGGATTTTTGTTCGTCCACGTGCTTGGCCTGACCGATGATCGGCAATGCGCCGCAGACGTTGTCCAGGAGACCTCATCCGGGCGTGGCAGAACGCCGAGACCCTCGTCCGTCACCCCACATGCTGCGCGGCTGGCTGCTCACTGTCGCTCGTCGGATCGTCATCGACGGCTGGCGCAGCAGTCAGTTCAGACCGTAAGAAGTCGAGTTGACCAGGCAGACGTCATCGGCACCGAGGACGAGACCGAGCAACGCCTGTCCATCATGGTGATCACCGACGTAATGAGCCGACTTGGTGAGGGCACCGTGCCGCGATCTACGGAACCTACGTGCGCAAACGGACGATCCGCGAAGTCACGCAAGTGCTGGGAATTCCCGAGGATATCGTGAAGTCGCTTTTACAACGCCATGAAGATCCTTCGTCGCGCCTTGCACGAGTGGAACTGTAGGTCAGATCTGTGTCGGAGTGTGCAATCGGCCTGTGCGCGTCGAACGAATTCGGCTGGGCGGCATTCAGGAACCATGAAAGAGTGATCCGCGCGTTGTGCCTGGCACTGCATGACCGGTAATTCACCACGAAGTCTGGCCGAAGCTCGTCCACGGCTCTCTACGGTGGGTAAAATTCGCGTCATCCCATCCAGGTCACTTCGGTGGCCATTCGCTCCCTTCGGTACCGACCCGCGATATCCCACGGCGGCGCCCCCATGGCTGCAGATGCCCGCACGCGAGAGCACCGGGCCCGCCACCGGCCGTGGCGCTCTGCTCAACCACCGGCCAGTCCCTAGTTGGCTGAAGATTCCGCTACCCCACGAAAGAACGCCTCCCATTCGACGAAACGCCTTGCCGTGCAACAGGAACGGGTGCACGTCACGTTCCGGTTCAGCCAGCGGGCATGGCGCTGCTCCGCGACGCTCCTGCGCACGCCGACGACGCCGGAGAAGCCGTCACCATGCTGCTGAGCCCGCTACAACGCCTCGCGCTCTCCATTGGCTGCAACTCGAGACTCAGCTCCCAGGAACAAGACGTGTCGTAGGAGTATGCGGTCAAAAACTCGAATCATCTACAATGGACAGTCGGGCGATCCTGCGATGACAGGCGCTCACGGTGCGCGCGCCATGGGCACCGCGCCGATCCCCGTCGGCCTAACCACCGACGAACCCGTACCCCGCGCGCTCCTCAACCCGAAGAACTACAGATGTGCGAACCGGCCACCGTGAGACACCGTGCACGGCCTGACCCAACATGGAGAAGCGGGCCGCAGGCATGGCCGTGCAGGGACTGACCAAACCGCCAGATCGCCGAGGTTCCTCACCCAAAGGACCGTGGCCGGGGCGTACCGCAAAGTTCGGCATCACCGGCCGCGCCGACAAGCTGCGCCGCCGCCGCTAATTGCTACCCCTGCCGCCGTCCTCGGTCTGGCCGCCTTTCACCGCTTCCTCGGCGTTGACCAAGCCGTGGCCGTAAAAGCCGTTGTACTCCGAGTACCCGGTGCAGTAGGCGTCCTGGACACCCGTGCCGTTGAGATCGTAGTCGGCAGGACAGGGGAGGGTCTCCGCCTGCGAGTTCAGCATCCGGCTCAGCTCGCCCGCCGTCGCCTCCGGGTGCGTCGACGCGAGTAGCGCCGCGACACCCGACACGTGCGGCGCGGCCATGGACGTGCCGCACGAGTAGTCGTAGCCCGCCGGCACGGTCGACAGCACGCACGCCTGGCCCTCGTCCGGCTGCTGCTTGCGATCGCCACCCGGCGCCGTCACGTCCACCGCGCCCAGCCCGTACGAGCTGTACCCGGCCTTCACCTTGTTCGCGCCGACCGACGACACGGCCACCACGTTCCGCAGTTGAGCCGGCAGCACCAGACACGTGCTGTCCACCGGACGTGGTTTCACGTCCTCCGGGGCCGCGTTGGTGGGACTCTGTGCGTCCGTGGCCGGCTTGGTCAGGTCAGCGGCGCCGTTGCCCGCCGCCGCGACCGTCAGGACACCCCGCTTGTTCGCGTGCTCCACCGCCCGGCGCACGGCCTCGTATACGACTGCCTGACCCACTTTGTTCTGGCAGGTGAACACCCACGGGTCGATGAAGTAGCTGTTGTTGGTGATGGTCATGCCGTTCGCGGCGGCCCACATGAACCCGCACACCGCGTACTCGGGGTAGATGAATCCCGTGTCGTCCACCACTTTCACCGACGCGATCCGCACGCCCGGCGCGACACCAGTCGTGCCCAGCCCGTCGTCGGAGGCGGCGATCGTGCCCGCGACGTGGGTGCCGTGCGCGGACGTCGTCGGCGACCACGCGGCCGGCGCGGGGTCCGGCACGCCCGTCGTGCAGCCCGCCGACAAGGTCGGGTCCAGCGCGCCGACCAGGTCCGGGTGCGTGCGGTCGATGCCCGAGTCGAGCACGCCGACCACCACGTCCCGGCTGCCCTTGCTGATCGCGTGCGCCTCGGCGGCCCGGATCAGCTCCATGTCCCACTGCTCGGCGGTGCGGTCGGCCGCGCCGGTCGCGGACGATCGGGTGCTCGAGGTCTCGTCGTCCTTCTTCCGGGCGGGCGCGCCGGTGCGCTTGGACAGGCCGTCCGCCTGGGCGCTGTAGGACCGGTCCAGGCCGATCTTGCGGCCGAAACCGGGGTCGGCGGAGACCGCCACGGCCACGCCGATCTGCGGGTAGTAGCCGGTGGTGGTGCCGCACGCGGCGGCGATCAACGCGTTGGCCAGCGGCTCGCTGGTGCCGGCGTCCAGCACGACCAGGTAGCGCAGCGTCGGACCCGGCTGGATGCAGTCGGAGACGGCGGCGTCCTCGCCCTCCGGCACGGCGGCGTGCGCGGACGTTGCGAGGCAGCCGGTCGCGAGCAGCGCCGCGCTGACCGCGACCGCTTGGACGCGGCGGAGCAGAGGCACGGGGGACCTCCAGTGCTGGGCTGCCGGTTGATCGCGGCGGCCTCCGTCAATGGGACCTCTGTCGCCGGACGGTAGCCAGGCGGGCCGAACCAGACAAGCTCAACGGTGTCGAAGGCCACCAAGGTACCGTCCTGCTGGAGTAGAAGCGTGGACCGTTGGGATGCTTACCCCCACGGAACCCAACCCGGTACCCAAGGGAGTAGCACTGAGCCGCCAGCAGCAGCCCAACCCGTCGGCCGCACCGGTCCAGAAGCTCCGGCTGCGGTACGCCAAACGCGGACGGTTGCGGTTCACCTCACACCGTGACATCGCCCGCACCTTCGAGCGCGCGCTCCGGCGGGCCGGTGTGCCGATGGCCTACTCCCAGGGCTTCAGCCCTCACCCGAAGGTGTCCTGGGTCGGCGCCGCACCCACCGGCGTGGCCAGCGAAGCCGAATACGTCGAGGTCCAGGTCGTGGACCGGGTCGACCCGGCCGCGCTGCGGACCGCGCTGGACGCCGTGCTGCCGCCCGGCCTGGACGTGGTGGAAGTGGTGGAGGCGGCGGGTGGGACACTTCCCGAGCGCATCGAGGCCAGCGCCTGGCAGGTGGAACTGCCCGGCGTTTCACCCGAACGGCTGACCGAAGCCGTGACGGCGTTCCTCGCGGCCGAGTCGGTCGAGGTGGAACGGCTCACCAAGGACGGCAGGAAGGTGATCGACGTCCGGCCGGCGGTGGTCTCCGCCGAGGTGCGGCTCCGTGCTCGGACGGAGCACGAGCCGACGCACGTCCGGACGCATTCGAGCGACGCGGGACACGATGCACGGGATTTGTCACAACCGTGTGGGATACTCGTTACGGTCGTACGGCAGACAACACCTACCGTTCGACCCGACGACGTGCTGAGCGCGCTCCGAGTCGTCGCCGACCTGGTTCCGCCGGTGCCCGCGAAGGCGACCCGGATGGCGCAGGGGCGGCTCGACGAAGAAGGCCGTTTGGTCGACCCGCTGGCCCCTGACCGGGTGGCGGAGGTCTGACCGGACTGCCGCCGGAGCGGCGCTGACGGCGTCGTCGCGGGAGATATTGAGGACCTGCTGTGCCATGCGCACAGCGCGAGGCAAAGGATTCCCGCCGCCAGCCGCGGCGGTGAGTGGACAAGAGAGGCCCCTGCGCGGCCGCGTCGCCCAAGACGCGCCCGGGGGCGGAGGAGCTGCATGTCGAACACGAACAAGCCCGCCGGCGCCGGCGGGGGTAACGCCACATCCGCACACCCCGCACTGGCGGATCTGCCGGACAAACTGAGGGTGCACGCGCTGGCGAAGCTGCTGGGCACCAGCAGCAAGGACGTCGTGGCGGCGCTCGCCGATCTGGGCGAGACCGTCAAGGGCGCCCAGTCGAGCGTGAGCCGCGACCTGGCGATCAAGGTCGCCGAGAGCCTGCTGAACTGGGACGACATCGTCACCGGGGACGTCGACGAAGCCACCGAGGAACCGGCCGTGCCGGCCCGCGAGGTGACCGCTCTCACACCGCTGTTCGCTCCGCCGTCCGCGGTGTTCCTGCCGCCCGCCCCGGTCGTCGCCCCGGCGCCGGCCGCGGCGGAGGAGGAACCCGAGGATGAGCACGCCGACGACGCGTCCGCCGACGACGCCGGTGACGAGGGCGAAGGCCGCCGCCGCCGTCGTCGTGGCCGGCGTGGCCGCGGTCGCGGCAAGGGCGTGGGCGAGGACGGGCACGGCGAGGACGAGTCCGGCGAGGAGCCGGCCGCGGCGGAGGCCGAGGAGGTCCCCGCCGAGGACGAAGGCCCCGCGGACGAGGACTCGGACGGGGGCACCAGCCGTCGTCGCCGTCGCCGTCGCCGCCGCAAGGTGGGCGCGGACGAAGAAGCTGCCCCCGGCGAGGACGACCCGCCCAACACGGTCGTGCACGTCCGCGAGGTCCGCGACGCGCGCGACGACAAGGCCGACTCCGAGGCCGCCCAGAGCGAGGTGCGCAGCGTGCGCGGCTCGACCCGGCTGGAGGCCAAGCGCCAGCGCCGCCGGGATGGCCGCGAGGCCGGCCGCCGTCGTGCCCCGGTGCTGTCCGAGGCCGAGTTCCTGGCCCGCCGCGAAGCCGTCGAGCGCACCATGGTGGTGCGCGAGCGCGGCGAGCGCACGCAGATCGGTGTGCTGGAGGACGGCGTGCTCGTGGAGCACTTCGTCACCTCGTCGGGCAGCGGCTCCCTGGTCGGCAACGTCTACCTGGGCCGCGTGCAGAACGTGCTGCCGTCCATGGAGGCGGCGTTCATCGACATCGGCCGCGGGCGCAACGCCGTCCTGTACGCGGGCGAGGTCGACTGGGACGCGGCCGGCCTGGAGGGCAAGGCCCGCAAGATCGAGCAGGCGCTCTCCTCCGGCGACAGCGTCCTGGTGCAGGTCACCAAGGACCCGGTCGGCCACAAGGGCGCCCGGCTGACCACGCAGATCAGCCTGCCCGGCCGGTTCCTGGTGTACGTGCCGGGCGGCGGCGCGACGGGCATCAGCCGCAAGCTGCCCGACAACGAGCGCAAGCGCCTCAAGGACATCCTCAAGCGCGTCGTCCCCGAGGACGCGGGCGTGATCATCCGCACCGCCTCGGAGGGCATCGCCGAGGACGAGTTGGGCCGCGACGTGACGCGCCTCCAGGCGCAGTGGCAGGTCATCAAGGAGAAGGCCGACACACCCAAGGCCCAGGCTCCGCAGTTGCTGTACGAAGAGCCAGACCTGCTGGTCAAGGTCGTGCGCGACCTGTTCACCGAGGACTTCGCGGCGCTCATCGTCCAGGGTTCGGACGCGTGGGACACCATCGAGGCCTACGTCCGCCACGTCGCGCCGGACCTCCAGGGACGCCTGCGCCGGCACGTGGGCAACAGCGACGTCTTCGTCGAGCACCGCATCGACGAACAACTGCTCAAGGCCCTGGACCGCAAGGTCTGGCTGCCGTCCGGCGGGTACCTGGTGATCGACCGGACCGAGGCCATGACGGTCATCGACGTGAACACCGGCAAGTTCACCGGATCGGGTGGAAACCTGGAAGAGACGGTGACCCGCAACAACCTGGAGGCGGCGGAGGAGATCGTCCGCCAGCTCCGGCTGCGGGACATCGGCGGCATCATCGTGATCGACTTCATCGACATGGTCCTGGAGTCCAACCGCGACCTGGTGCTGCGCAGGCTGACGGAGTGCCTGGGCCGCGACCGGACGCGCCACCAGGTGGCCGAGGTGACGTCGCTGGGCCTGGTCCAGATGACCCGCAAGCGGGTCGGCACGGGCCTGCTGGAGGCGTACTCGACCACCTGCGAGCACTGCCGGGGCCGGGGCCTGATCGTGTCGACCGAGCCGGTCCACTCGCACGGCCCGTCGAACGGCCAGAGCCAGGGCCAGCAGCAACAGCAGCAGCAGAGCCGCAAGTCGCGGCGCGGCAAGGGCGCGGAAACGCCCGAGCCGGTGGCCGAGATCGTGGTCGAGCCGACCGAGGAGCCCCAGGCGGTCACCGAGCAGTCCACATCGGACGAGCCGCTCGCGGCCGTGGTCGAGGAGGAGGTGGTGACGGAGCCGAAGCGCGAACGCCGCCAACGCCGCCGCGCCCGCCGCGAAGCCGGTGCGGTGACCCGCCCCGACAACGGCGGCGACACCGGTGGCCACGCCGACACCGCCCCGGCCCAAGAGCAGCCCGCCACTCCGCGTGCAGTCGCCCACAGCGAGCCGACGGCCCCGACGCACGGCGAGCCCGCCGAGTCCGGTGCCGACACGGTCGCCCAGGCGGTTTCCGCGCCCTCCGATCAGCCCCAGTCCGGTTCGACGGGGCGCGCGTCGACCCGGTCGGGTCGACGTCGGTCTGGCTCGGCTGACGCAGGCCCGGTCCAGGCTGGTCCGACCCAGTCGGATCCGGTCCAGTCCGGTCCGGTGCCGGCCGCGGAGCAGTCCGCACCTCGTGCCGCGGCCGAAGCCCCGTCCGAGCCCGCGCCGTCCACACCGGCCGAGCCCGCGGACGAGCCCCTCGTCCAGCCGCCCACCCAGGTCGGCACGGCGGAGGCCAACGCGGCCGACCAGTCGCAGAACGGCCACCCCGAGCCCGTGGCAGCCACCCGCCGGCGCACCCGCCGGGCCGCCTCACGGCCCGCCGGCCCGCCGCTGGGCGTCGTCAAAGAAGGCTGATCCGCCGTCGGGTGTGACCCCGGGACTCCGGGGTCACACCGGCGGTGAGCTGCGAAACCAGGTCGCACCGACCCCGGTTTGACCCCGCAGTCCACCGCCACGTAACCTGATACACGGCCCGCCGTCCGGTGGGCCCTGTCGTGCGAAGCCCAGTCCACGGTCATCCAGTGGCACTGAGGCGCGCGTGGCCCCGTCCCGTCGAGTAGCAGGAGACTTCCGTCCCGATGTACGCGATCGTCAAGACCGGCGGCAAGCAGTACAAGGTGGCTGTCGGCGACGTCATCGAGGTCGAGAAGCTCGAGGGCGAGCCGGACACCGAGATCACGTTCGCGGCGCCGCTTCTCGTGGTTGACGGCACTGACGTCACCTCCGCCGCCGACGCCCTGGCGAAGATCTCGGTGACCGGCAAGGTCGTCGAGCAGACCAAGGGCCCCAAGATCCGCATCCACAAGTTCAAGAACAAGACCGGCTACCACAAGCGCCAGGGTCACCGCCAGAAGCTGACCCGCGTCGAGGTCACCGGCATCACCGGTAAGTGAGGATCTGACTAGCCATGGCACACAAGAAGGGCGCGTCCAGCTCCCGCAACGGCCGTGACTCGAACCCCCAGTACCTCGGGGTCAAGCGGTTCGGCGGTCAGGTCGTCAAGGCCGGCGAGATCCTGATCCGCCAGCGCGGCACCAAGTTCCACCCCGGCGTCAACGTCGGGCGTGGCAAGGACGACACGCTGTTCGCCCTCACCCCCGGTGCGGTCGAGTTCGGCATGAAGCGCGGCCGCAAGACCGTGAACATCGTCCCGGTCGAGTCCGCCGCCTGAGTACGTCCCTCCTGAGCGCCGTGTGTCCGCGGGAATGCGCGGACCACGGCGCTCAGTAGTGTTCAGAGAGTTCGTCCGCACCTAGCGCTTGGAAGTGATTCCCCGTGTCCCGTTTTGTCGACCGGGTGGTGATCCACGTCGCCGCCGGCGATGGCGGCAACGGGGTCGCCTCCGTCCACCGGGAGAAGTTCAAGCCGCTGGGCGGCCCGGACGGCGGCAACGGCGGCAAAGGCGGCGACGTCGTCCTGATCGTCGACTCGCAGGTCCACACCCTGCTGGACTTCCACTTCCGCCCGAACGCGTCCGCCGGCAACGGCAAGGGCGGCCAAGGCGGCAACCGCGACGGCGCGAACGGCGCCGACCTGGAACTGCGCGTGCCGGACGGCACCGTGGTGCTCACGCCAGAGGGCGAGGTCGTCGCAGACCTCACCGGTGAAGGCACCCGGCTCATCGCCGCCCAGGGCGGGCGTGGCGGCCTCGGCAACGCGTCCCTGGCGTCCAAGGCCCGCAAGGCTCCCGGCTTCGCCCTGCTCGGTGAACCCGGCGAGCAGCACGACCTGGTGCTGGAGCTCAAGTCCGTCGCCGACGTGGGCCTGCTGGGCTTCCCGTCGGCGGGCAAGTCGTCGCTGATCTCGGTGCTGTCCGCGGCCAAGCCGAAGATCGCCGACTACCCGTTCACCACGCTGGTGCCGAACCTGGGCGTGATCACCGGCGGCGAGACCATCTTCACCATGGCCGACGTGCCCGGCCTGATCCCCGGCGCGTCCGAGGGCAAGGGCCTCGGCCTGGACTTCCTGCGGCACATCGAACGCTGCGCGGTGCTCGTGCACGTGGTCGACTGCGCCACCTACGAACCCGGCCGCGACCCGCTGTCCGACATCGACGCGCTCGAACAGGAACTCGCGAAGTACACGCCGTCGCTGGCCGACGACCTGGCCGAACGTCCACGCGTCGTGGTGCTGAACAAGATCGACATCCCGGAGGCGCGGGATCTGGCGGAGATCGTGCGCCCGGACATCGAGGCCCGCGGCCTGCCGGTGTTCGAGGTGTCCACGGCCACTCGGGAAGGCCTGCGCGAGCTGACCTACGCGCTGGCCCGCGTGGTCGAGGAGTACCGGGCGTCGCGGCCCAAGCAGGAGTCGACCCGGATCGTGCTGCGGCCGACCGCCGTGGACGACGCCGGCTTCACCGTGGTGGAGGACCCGCAGGTCGAAGGCGGTTTCATCGTGCGCGGCGAACGGGCCGAGCGGTGGATCCGCCAGACGGACTTCAGCAACGACGAGGCCGTCGGCTACCTGGCGGACCGCCTGGCCCGGCTGGGCGTGGAGGACGTGCTGGTCAAGATGGGCGCGCTGCCCGGCTGCCAGGTCACCATCGGCGACCTGGTGTTCGACTGGGAACCGTCCACCCCGGCCGGCATCGCCATGACCATGACCGGTCGCGGCACGGATGCCCGCCTCGAAGCCGGCAACCGGGTCGGCGCGTCCGAGCGGCTGGCAGCCAAGAAGGCGCGGCGGCTACCCGGCGGCTCCGAGGACTTCGAAGAGGACGAGTGATCGGCTCGGTGTTGTCGCAGGCTCGGCAAGCGGTCTCGGCGGCGAGCCGGGTCGTGGTGAAGGTCGGGTCGTCGTCGCTGACCACAGCGGAGGGCGGCCTGGACCGTTCCCGGCTGGATGCCCTGGTGGACGCCGTCGCGGCCCGCTGCGCGGCAGGCAGCCAGGTGGTCCTCGTGTCGTCCGGCGCGATCGCCGCCGGCCTGGCGCCCTTGGGCGTGACCCGTCGGCCACGTGACCTGGCGACCCAGCAGGCGGCGGCCAGCGTCGGGCAGCTCACCCTGGCACACGCCTACGCGAACTCGTTCGGCCGGTACGCGCTGACCGTCGGACAAGTCCTGCTCACCGCGGACGACGTCGTCCGGCGGTCGCACTACCGCAACGCCCAACGCACGTTCTCCCGCCTGCTGGCACTCGGCGCGGTGCCGGTCGTGAACGAGAACGACACCGTCGCCACCGAGGAGATCCGGTTCGGCGACAACGACCGACTGGCCGCCCTCGTGGCACACCTGGTCGGCGCGGACGCCCTGTTCCTTCTGTCGGACGTCGACGCCCTGTACGACGGAGACCCACGCCGCCCCGGCGCGCAACGCGTCACCGAGGTCGCCGGCGCGGCCGACGTCGACGGCGTCCGCGCCGGCTCGGTCGGCGCGTCCGGCCTCGGCACGGGCGGCATGGCGTCCAAGCTCGCCGCTGCCCGCCTGGCGGCGTCGGCAGGCATCCCGGTGCTCCTGGCGGGCGCGACCGACGCCGCGCGCGCGCTGAGCACGGCCGACGTGGGCACGGCCTTCGCCGTCACCGGCCCACGCCTGACCGCGCGCCGCTTCTGGCTCGGTCACGCCGCCGACGCGACCGGCAGGCTCACCCTGGACGACGGTGCCGTCGCGGCCGTCGTCGGCCGCCGCCGTTCGCTCCTGGCGGCAGGCATCACCTCGGTCGACGGCGTGTTCGAGGCCGGCGACGTGGTCGAGCTGGTCGACCTGTCCGGCCACGTGGTCGCACGCGGCGTCGTCGGCTTCGACGCAGGCGAACTGCCCGCCCTGATCGGCCGCTCCAGCCACGACCTACCCGCCGAACAGCGCCGCGAAGTCGTGCACGCCGACGACTTGGTCCCGCTGCCCACGCACTGAAGCGGCGTCCCGGCAACAGCGGCGTCCCGGCACCGCAGCTCGCGCCCCGCCCTAACGCAGCTCGCTGCCGTCACGTCCCGTTCTAACGCAGCTCGCTGCCCTTGGTCTCGGGCAACGTGACGATGACCGCGAACGCGACCGCCGCTCCCACCGCGACGTACCAGAAGAACGTCGTGCCCGGCAGGATCTTGATGACCAGCGGAGCGGTTCCGCCGAACAACGCGACTGTCAGGTTGTACCAGGCCCCGATTCCCAGCCCGCGCAACTCCGTCGGGAACAGCTCGCTCATCACCGCCGGCGCGATCGACGTCATGGCCGTGTAGAACCCCAGCCCCACGCAGAACACGACGATCAGCCCGCCCAGTCCGGGACCGATCAGCGTGGACAACGGCACCACCAGCACCGCGGTGGCCGCCGACCACACCAAGAGCTGAGGCTTTCGCCCGATCCGGTCGGACAACGCCCCCATCGGGTACTGGAGGGCGATGAACAGGACGGTGGCGATCGACAACGCCAGGAACACGTCCACCGCGTCCGCCTTGCGCGTGGTGACCGCGAACGGCGTCAGCGCACTGAAGAACGTGTAGTAGCACAACGTGGACAGCATGGTGAAACCCACCAACCGCCCCACGGCCTTCGGGTGCTCCCGCAACGTCGTCCGCAACGGCCCCTTGAGCTGCTCGGCCTTGACCTTGTTCTGCGCGAACTGCTCCGTCTCCTCCAGGTTCCGCCGCAACCACAGCCCGACCAGCCCCAACACCCCGCCGACGAGGAACGGAATCCGCCACCCGTAGCTCGCCAGGTCGGCCTGGCTCATCGTCCGAGCCAACGTGAACCCGAGCAACGACGCCACCAGCAGCGCGACACCGGTCGAGATGTAGAAGAACGCCGAATACCGCCCTCGCCGATCCGCCGGAGCGATCTCGGCGAGGTAGGCCGACGCGTTCGACACCTCACCACCCAGCGAAAGCCCCTGGGCGATCCGCGCCACCACGAGCAGAACCGGCGCCAACCACCCGACCTGCGCATAGGTGGGCAACACCGCGATCGCCACGGACCCGCCCGCCATCAGGACGATGGTGAGGATCATCGCGGTCCGCCGCCCACGCAGGTCGGCGAAACGGCCGAGCAGGTAGCCACCGAGAGGTCGGAAGAAGAACGCCAAGGCGTACGTCGCCAACGTGTTGATCAACGCCAGTTGCTCGTTGTCCTTCGGGAAGATCTGCGTCGCGAAGTAGATGCTGAACGTCGCATAGATCGTCCAGTCGTACCACTCGATGGCGTTCCCGATGCTCGCCGCGATGAGCTTGCGGACCGGTAGTCGGTGCTTGACCTCGACGGCTGCCATGGTGGGACACAACCACAAAGCGTTCGCAGTCGGTAGATCCCTCACCGAATTCGTCCGATAGGCCTCCATTCCCGGGCGAGCAGGCCGAACAGCAGGTCGTCCGTCCACTCGTCCTTGATCCACGTGTGTTCGACCAGGTGTCCTTCACGTCGGAAACCCAGCCGTGCCAACAGTTTCGCCGAAGGTTCGTTGCGCGCGTCACACTCGGCGGACACCTTGTGCAGCCCGCGTTCGACGAACAGGTGCTCCAGCATCAGGCCCACGGCCTCCGTCGCGTACCCGTTGCCCTGGTGGGCGGTCGCGATGGTGTAGCCGATGTCCGCCTGTCTCCGGTTCTCGCGCAGGTTCACGCCGACGTCGCCGACGAGCGCCCCGTCCACCTCGACGGCGTACTGGAACCAGCCCGGCTCGGCCGGGTCCAGCACAGCCATCTCCCGCATGAACTCCTCGGCCAGCGCCAGCGGGAACGGCGGTTCCCACGACTGGTACCGAGCCACCTCCGGATCCGACCGGTACGCCGCGAACGCGGGTGCGTCGCCCGGCCGGAAACGTCGTAGCGCCAACCGTTCCGTTGTCAGTGTCACGCCGTCACCGCCAACGCGAACGGCAGTACGGCACGTGCGCCCGCCTGCCGCAGCAGCCGTGCCGCGACCGTCATCGTCCAGCCGGTGTCGATCTGGTCGTCCACCAACAGCACCGGTCCATCCACAGTGGACAGATCGGGAACCTCGGTCGACCGCACCAGACCGGCCAGCCGCTGCGCGCTGTTCGCCCGGCGCACGGACTCGCCCAGCCACACCTGGCCGAGCAGCGGGAGCCGCCCGATGGCCGAGATGCGCTGTCCGAAGCTGCCCACCAACTCCGGACGGCCGCGCGAACCCACCGTCACGACGCCCACCGGCCGCTCCGGCCACCCCCACGCCGACAGCACCTTCACGCACGCCGCGAAGACGTCCTCCGGCACCTCCTGGTCGTCCCCGCCGAACAGCGACCGCAACCGGTTGCCCCACCCGATGTCGGTCAGCCGCCCCAACGCCCGCCCGGTCTCGGCCGCCTCGCCCGCCGGGATGCGTCCGGACAGCCCCACTCCGACCGCCGCCATGCCGGTCGGCCACTGCTTGCGCGGCTCGACCTCCACACCGGGCCGCAGCAGCCGTTCCCGCGCCGCCGACGCGGCGTCCGAAGACACCTCCGCCGACCACCGCTGCCCGGTGCAGTTGTCACACCGGCCGCACGGCGCCGCGTGCGGATCGTCCAACTGCCGCAACAGGAATTCCATCCGGCACCCGGTCGTGGTCAGGTAGTCCAGCACCGCCTGCTGCTCGACCTTCCGCGCCGCGTCGATCCGCGCGTACCGCTCCGCGTCGTACGACCACGCCCGCCCGGTCGACTCCCAACCGCCACGCACCCGCCGCACGGCCCCGTCCACGTCGAGCACCTTCAGCACGACTTCCAGCCGAGTGCGCGACAGCTCCACCATCGGCTCCAGCGCCGCCGTGGACAACGTCCGCCCCGCCTCGGCCAACGCGTCCAGCACCTGCCGCACCACCCGCTCCGGCGGGAACGCCAGCGACGCGAAGTACGCCCAGATGTCCCGGTCCTCCGGCCCCGGCAGCAGCAGCACCTCGGCCCGCTCCACACCACGGCCCGCACGCCCGATCTGCTGGTAGTAGGCGATGGGGGAGGGCGGCGCGCCGAGGTGCAACACGAACCCCAGGTCCGGCTTGTCGAACCCCATGCCCAGCGCCGATGTCGCCACCAGCGCCTTGACGCGGTTCGCCAGCAGGTCCTCCTCCGCACGCTGCCGCTCCGCCGGGTCGGTGCGGCCCGAGTACGCCGCCACCGGGTAGCCGCGCTCCCGCAAGAACGCCGCCACGTCGTCGGCGGACGCCACCGTCAGCGTGTAGATGATCCCCGACCCCGGCAGCCGGTCGAGCTGCTCGGCCAGCCACCCCAACCGAGCCTCGGCGTTGGGCAACCGGACCGCCGCCAGCCGCAGGCTTTCCCGGTCCAGCGGCCCGCGCAGCACCAGCGTGTCCGAACCGGCCCCCAACCCGAGCTGGTCGGCCACGTCCCGCACCACCCGGTCGTTGGCCGTCGCGGTCGTCGCCAGCACCGGCACCCCGGCCGGAAGCTCTGTCAGCAACGTCCGCAGCCGCCGGTAGTCGGGCCGGAAATCGTGGCCCCAATCCGAAATGCAATGCGCCTCGTCGACCACCAGCAGCCCTGCCGATGATGTCAGTGAAGGGAGCACCGAGTCACGGAAATCCGGATTGTTCAACCTTTCCGGTGAAACCAGCAGCACGTCGACCTCGCCGGCCGCCACCCGGTCCTGCACGTCCTGCCATTCATCCGTATTGGCCGAATTGATGGTCGCCGCGTGCACCCCGGCGCGCGCCGCCGCGTCGACCTGGTTGCGCATCAAGGCCAGCAACGGCGAGACGATCACCGTCGGCCCCTCGCCCAGGGCTCGCAGCAACGCCGTGGCGATGAAGTACACAGCGGACTTGCCCCAACCCGTCCGCTGCACCACCAACGCCCGCCGCCGGTCGGCGACCAGCGCGTGGATGGCTGTCCACTGGTCATCGCGCAACACCGCCTGAGGACCCGCCAAAGCCCTCAGTCGCTCATCGGCCAGTGCGCGCAATGCCATTTCATCCACGGGACCACCATGGCAGAGAGGTACGACAGTTTCCCATTGCCACCCCTGGCCGAAGCGGATCGAGTCCCGGCCGCTGGGAACCTCGGCGACAGCCACCAACGGGTGACCGTAGTCTGGTTCACGTGACTGACGACCTGCGCGAACAGGTGCACGCCGCCGCCCGGCGCGCCCGCGTCGCCGCCGACGAACTCGTCCTGGCCACCCGCGAGCGCAAGGACGCCGCGCTGCACGAGATGGCCGCCGCGCTGCGCGCCCGTGCCCACGAAGTCCTGGAAGCCAACGCCAAGGACATCGAGGCCGGCCGCGCGGCGGGCCTGTCCGAAGGCCTGCTGGACCGCTTGGCGCTGGACGAGAAGCGCGTCGACGGCGTGGCGAAGGGCCTGGAGACGGTGGCCGGCCTGATCGACCCGGTAGGCGAGGTGCTGCGCGGCTCGGTCCTGCCGAACGGCGTGGAGCTGCGGCAGGTGCGTGTCCCGATGGGCGTGGTCGGCATGGTCTACGAGGCCCGCCCGAACGTCACGGTCGACGCCGCCGGCCTCGCGTTGAAGTCCGGCAACGCCGCCCTGCTGCGCGGCTCGTCCTCCGCCGAGCACTCGAACACCGCGCTGGTCGCGATCCTGCGCGACGCACTGGAGAGCGCCGGGCTGCCCGCCGACTGCGTGCAACTGCTGCCGTGCCACGACCGCGCCTCGGTCACCCACCTGATCACCGCCCGCGGCTTGGTCGACCTGGTGATCCCGCGCGGCGGGGCCGGGCTGATCAACGCGGTCGTGCAGCAGGCCACCGTGCCGACGATCGAGACCGGCGTGGGCAACTGCCACGTCTACGTCGACGCGGCGGCCGACCTCGACATGGCCGAGCGGATCGTGCTCAACTCCAAGACCCGCCGCACGAGCGTGTGCAACGCGGCCGAGTCGCTGCTGGTGCACGCCGCCATCGCGGACGAGTTCGTGCCCCGCATCACCGCCGCGCTCCAGGCCCAGGAGGTCACCGTCCACGGCGACGACGCCTTCGCTCGCCAGAACGGCGTCGAGCAGGCCACCGACGAGGACTGGGACACCGAGTATCTGTCGCTCGACATCGCGGCCCGCGTGGTGGACTCGCTGGACGAGGCGGTGCGGCACATCGCGGCCCACGGCTCCGGTCACACCGAGGCGATCGTGACCGGCGACGTCCGGGCCGCACGCCAGTTCACCGCGCGGGTGGACGCGGCGGCGGTGATGGTCAACGTCTCCACGGCGTTCACCGACGGCGCGGAGTTCGGGATGGGCGCCGAGATCGGCATCTCCACCCAGAAGCTGCACGCGCGCGGCCCGATGGGGTTGTCCGAACTGACCTCGTCGAAGTGGATCGCGTGGGGAGAGGGGCACGTCCGCCCGTCGTCGTGAGTTCCGTGCCGGCCGGAACCTCCGGTCGCCGTCATTCGCTTCGGCGGATACCGAACCTCCGTTTGGCCGATGACGTGACCATCGGGAACGGCAGACTGGATCGTGGACAGCGCAGTCTTCCGGTGAGGTGGTTCCCATGGGCAAGTGGAGTCTGGAAGTCGACCGGGGCACGTGCATCGGCACCGGGGTGTGCATCGGGATGGCACCGGACCACTTCCGGCTCGAAGGTGGCACATCGACGCCGGTCAACGAATCGGTCGACCCGGACGACGTGGTCGTCGACGCGGCCGAGTCGTGTCCGATGGAGGCGATCCTGCTGCGTGACTCGGACGGTTCGGTGCTCGCTCCGCAAAGCTGACGCCGGGTGACCGGCGTCACTCCGATCGGACTAAAAATCTTCAGTCAATCGCGTCATACCTGCGTGAGCGCTGTGTCCCACTGTCGCGCGGCTCTGCTTCGGGGTGGGCCGCGTTCCGCGTAGGCGGCCTCCTCCCCCAGGGCCGCGGACGGGGAGTCCGAGTGCGCGGGCGGCTGATCGGGGAGCGACCGGTCGCCCGCGCACCACCCGAACTAGGCTCACGTCCCATGTCCAACCGCCGGATCGGCGTCATGGGTGGCACCTTCGACCCGGTGCACCACGGCCACCTCGTCGCGGCCAGTGAGGTCCAGGCCCGGTTCGAGCTCGACGAAGTGATCTTCGTGCCGACCGGCGAGCCGTGGCAGAAGAGCGAACGCGAGGTCAGCCCCGCCGAGGACCGCTACCTCATGACGGTCATCGCGACCGCGTCCAACCCGAGGTTCTCCGTCAGCCGCGTGGACATCGACCGAGGTGGCCCCACGTACACGGTCGACACGCTCAGTGACCTGAAGGGCATGCACCCGGACGCGGAGCTGTTCTTCATCACCGGCGCCGACGCGCTCGAACAGATCCTGTCCTGGCGACGAGCCGACGACGTGTTCGGGCTGGCCCACTTCATCGGTGTCACCAGGCCCGGCTACGAGCTGGTCGACACCCATCTGCCGCCGGGCGCGGTGTCGCTGGTGGAGGTGCCCGCGATGGCCATCTCGTCCACCGCAGTCCGGGACCGCACGGCCTCCGGCCTGCCCGTCTGGTACCTCGTGCCCGATGGTGTCGTTCAGTACATCTCCAAGCGGAGGCTTTACTCGGTGCCGGACTGACGCCGGACGCCGGTACCCTCATTGACTCGTGCGGACGTATCGGCGCCCGCCGAGGTGATGAGGAGAAACGTGGCAGCCACCGACGAGGCACGACGGTTGGCGCTGGTCGCCGCAAACGCGGCGGCCGATAAGAAGGCGCACGACGTGATCGTGCTCGACGTGTCCGACCAACTGGTGATCACGGACGTGTTCGTGATCGCGTCCGCTCCCAACGAGCGGCAGGTCGGCGCGATCGTGGACAACATCGAGGAGAAGCTGCGCGAGGCCGGCCGCAAGCCGGTCCGCCGTGAAGGCGCGCGCGAAGGCCGCTGGGTCCTGCTGGACTTCGTGGACGTCGTGGTGCACGTCCAGCACATGGAGGAACGCTCCTTCTACGGCCTCGAACGGCTGTGGAAGGACTGCCCGCGCATCGAGTTCGACGCGGGACCTGTGGCCGACGAGGTCGCCGAGGCATGACCCTGAACCGGCTCGTGCTGTGGCGGCACGGTGAGACCGACTACAACGCGACCGGGCGCATGCAGGGCCACCTGGACTCGGCGCTGACCGAGACCGGCTGGAACCAGGCGCGGTTCGCGGTGCCGGTGCTCGCCGGGTTCGCACCCGAGCTGGTGGTTGCCTCCGACCTGCGGCGGGCTCGTGACACGGCGACCGTGTTCACGTCCGCCACGGGTGTCGGATTGCGGGTCGACGAACGGCTCCGGGAGACGAATCTCGGCAAGTGGCAGGGCCTGACCGGCGACGAGATCGAGATCGAGTGGCCGGGTCTGCTCGACGCGTGGAGGGCCGACGGGACACTCGCGCCGCCGGACGGCGAGACGCGGGTCGAGGTGGCCGAGCGGGCGTCGGCGGTGGTCGACGCGGTGGACGAGGAGTTCTCCGGGACCGTGCTGCTGTGCGCGCACGGCGGGCTGATCAGCGCGTTGACCGGGCGGCTGCTGGACCTGCCGGTGGACCGGTGGGCGCTGCTGGGCGGCATCGGCAACTGCCACTGGACGGTGTTCACCCGGCGTCCGCAGGGCGACGGGCGTTGGCGGCTGTCGTCGTATAACGCCGGAACCACCCGGTGAGACTGCTCGTACTGGGTGACTCGCTGACGTTCCACGGTCCGCAGGGGCCGCTGCCCGCAGACCACCCGGAGCTGTGGCCGAACGTCGCTGCCGCCGCTCTGGGCGGGCACGCGGAGCTGGCGGCGGGGTTCGGGTGGACCGCGCGGGACGCCTGGTGGGCGTTGACCGGTGACCCGCGTGTCTGGTCGCTGCTGCCGCGCACCGACGTGCTCGTGCTGGCCGTGGGGCATATGGACACGCTGCCGTCGCCGTTGCCCACGTTCCTGCGTCAAGGGTTGCGTTATCTGCGTCCTGATGGGGTCCGGCGGCGGGCCCGGAGTGCCTATCGGGCCCTTCAGCCTGGGCTGTCGCGCCTGTTCGGAGGGTTTCCGGTGGCGTTGCCGCCGCATCTCACGGTGCGGTACCTGGACTCGTGCGTGCGTGCGGTGCACGCGTTCGAGCCCGGCATCCGGGCGGTGGGGATGACGCCCTCGGTGCACCGCTCCCCGGCGTACGCGAACGTGCACAGCGGACGTCCGGCGGCCGAGCGCGCGGTGCGCACGTGGGCTGCCGGGGCCGGCGTTCCGCTGCTGGACGTGCCCGCGCTGGTGGGCGAGCACGTCCGGGCCCGGCGCGGCAACCCGGACGGGATGCACTGGGGCTGGGAGGGCCACGCGCTGGTGGGCGCGGCCATGGCCGATCTCGTCAGGTCCGTGGCGGTCAGCCCCTCGGGTGTGGGCGAGCCGTAGTCTCGGCACTCGTGTCCACCACGATCGTCACCGACTCCACGGCGTACCTGCCGGAGGGGTTCGCCGAGCGGCACGGCATCCGGGTCGTCCCGCTGCATGTCGCGGTGGACGGCCGGAGCAGGCTCGACGGTGTCGACTTCGGGCCCGCGGAACTCGCCGCGGCCTTGGGGGAGCACCGCCGCGTCACCACGTCCAGACCCACGCCCGGCGAGCTGGCCGAGGTGTACCGGTCGGCGTTCGCCGAGGGCGCGGACAAGATCGTGTCGGTGCACCTGTCCCGTGAGCTGTCCGGGACGTGGGAGGCGGCGCGGCTGGCGGCCGAGGAGGTTGATCCGGAGCGCATCCGGGTGGTGGACTCCCGGGCGACCGGGATGGGATTGGGTTTTGCCGTGCTTGCGGCCTGCGCGGCGGGCGGCGACGGGACGCGGGCCGTGGAGGCCGCGAACCGTGCGGCCGAGCGGACTCGGATGTTCTTCTGCGTGGAGACCTTGGACCACCTGCGGCGGGGCGGTCGGATCGGCGCGGCGGCGGCCTTGGTCGGTACGGCGCTGGCGGTCAAGCCTCTGCTGCACGTGGACGACGGTCGGATCGTGCCGCTGGAGAAGGTGCGCACGATGGGCCGTGCGATCGGCCGGCTGGTGGATCTGGCGGCGTCCGCCGCGGGCTCCGGTCCGGTCGGGCTGGCGGTGCACCATCTGGCGGCTCCGGAACGTGCGGCGGAGCTGGCGACGCGCTTGGACGAGCGGGTTCCCGGCTCGGACGGATGCCTGATTTCCGAGGTGGGAGCGGTGATCGGCGCTCACACCGGCCCTGGAGTGCTGGGTGTCGTGGTCCTGCCGGGCGGCTACGAGTAAGCGAGTTATCCACAGCCCGAAAATCTGTCCACAGATCCCGAATCGCCGCTGGGCCCACTCCGCCACCCGGCCTAGTCTCGATCACATGTTCGACAACAACCCGGATCCCACATCAGCCCGACTCGACGCCCTGATCGCCAAGACCCAGGGCAGACACCAAGCCGAGGACACCCCGCTGGTCGTCTTCGCGTCCTCGGCGGGCGGTGCCGACCCGCCAGGCCGGCTGCGTGCTCTGGCACGCCGACTGCTGACCCACCGGCTGGCCGGCGTGCCGCTGCCCCGTCGTCCCCTGGTCTACGTAGGCGTGCTGGCCGGCGTGGCGCTGGCCGTCATGCTCAGCCTGTGGTGGCAGCGCCCGGAGCCCGAGTCGCCGCCGGCCCTCCCGATGGCGGCGGCGGAGGTGACCAGGCTTCCCGAGCACGTGATCGTCAACGTGGTGGGCGAAGTCCCCAAGCCTGGCTTGGTGACGGTCACCAGCGGCGCCCGCGTCGCCGAGGCCGTGCAGGCGGCCGGCGGTCCCAACCCCGACGCCGACCTCCGCAGCCTCAACCTGGCCCGCCGGGTGTCCGACGGCGAGCAGATAGCCGTCGGAGTCCCGGTCCAGGGCCCGGAATCCCGGCCCCAACCACTCAACCTCAACACCGCGACCAAGGAGCAACTGGACGAACTACCCGGAGTAGGCCCCGTGACAGCTCAACGAATAGTCGAACGACGCCTCAAACGCGGCCCGTTCACCTCCATCGACCAACTCGGCGAGATCGAAGGAATAGGAGACACCAAGCTGGCCAGACTGGGCGACCTCGTCCGCCTCTGATCCCACCCCGACCGCCTTGCCCCGCTCAACCGCCTCGCCGCACCCAACCGCCATCGCCCCGACCCGCCACAACACCTGACCGACTAGGAGGAAACCCATGACACAGAGCAAGCCGAGCACCACCCATCAGCCCGTTCGAAGGACCCACCACCACTCCAAGGGCGTCGACCACAGCCCTGACCGGCGAACCGGGCCGTGAGTCCCCGCGCCTATCTCGTACCGGCAGCGCTGGCGGTCTGGGCGACCGCGTTGGTCGGCCTGCTCTGGACCTGGTGGGCAGGGGTCGCCGTAGGGCTTGCCGCAGGCGTGGTCGGCGGCGTAGTCCTCCGCCACTGGCGTTCGTCCGCCGTGGCGGTCGCGGTGGTCGGGCCGGTCGCGGCGTGCTGGATCGGCATGCAGGTGCACGAGTCCACCCACCACTCGCTGCGTGCGGCGGCGGAACACGGCGACCTGACGACCCTGCGACTGGAACTGTCCGACCGGCCGCGTGGTTTGCGTGCCGGTGGTTTCGGCTCACGGGCGAGCGGTGTCGACCTGGTCCTAGCCCAGGCGACGCTCGACGGCGACGGTGGTCGGGTCGCGGTGCTCGCACCGGCGGCGGCTTGGCGGGAACTGCTGCCCGGCCAACGGGTGCTGGCTCGTGGCACGCTCGCGCCGGCCAAGTCCGGCGAGCTGACGGTGGCCGTGCTCCGGGTTCGTGGCCCGCCCCGCGAGGTCACGCCGGCACCCGTGTGGCAGCGGGCCGCCGAGTCGTTGCGGGCAGGGCTGCGGGACGCGAGTGGCACGCTCGATCCCGAGCCTGCCGGGCTGCTGCCCGCGCTGGTGGTCGGCGACACATCCGGCCTGGCACCGAGAGTCGTGGACGAGTTCCGCACCGCCGGCTTGGCCCACGTGTTGGCGGTCAGTGGAGCGAACCTCGCGATCCTGTGCGGCGCGGTGCTGTTGGTGCTGCGGCTGCTCCGGTTCGGTCCACGGGGTTGCGCGGCGGGCGCAATGGCCGCGTTGGTCGGGTTCGTCGTGTTGGCCGGTCCGGAGCCGAGCGTGTTGCGGGCGGCGGTGATGGGCGCCGTGGCGTTGCTCGCCTTGGTGCTGGGGCGGGAGAGGTCGGCGTTGCCGGCGCTCGCCGCAGGGGTGGTCGTGTTGGTGCTGTACGACCCGCAGCTCGCTGTCGATCCGGGGTTCGGGTTGTCGGTCGTCGCCACGGCGGCCCTGGTGTTGGTCGCGCCTCGGTGGGCGGCCGGCATGCGGGACCGGGGCGTGCCGGTGGGGCTGGCCGAGGCGTTGGCGGTGCCCGCCGCCGCGCACCTCGCCACGGCTCCGCTGGTCGCCGGGATCTCGGGCCAAGTGAGTCTGGTCGCGGTGCTGGCGAACCTGCTGATCGCTCCGGTCGTGGCGCCGGCGACGGTGCTCGGGGTGCTCGCGGCCGTGCTCGCCCAGGTCCACCTGGGTACCGCTCGCTTCGTCGCCGAGGTGGCCGGTCCGGCGGCGGAGTGGCTGATCACCGTCGGGCGGCACGCGGCGGCCGTGCCGGGAGCGGCCGTGGCGTGGCCCGGAGGCTGGCTGGGCGGGGCGTTGCTGGCGGGTGTGGTGCTGCTGGCCTACGGCGTGCTGCGGCTGCGTCGGTTGCGGGTGTTGGCCGTGACTGTCGTCGTCGGGGTCGCCGTGGTGCTGGCGCCGGTCGAGGTGATCGCGCCTCGGTGGCCGGTGCCGGGTTGGGCGGTGGTGGCGTGTGACGTCGGACAGGGGGACGCGGTCGTCCTGGCGACGGCGGAGCGTGACCGGGCCGTGCTGGTCGACACCGGGCCGGATCCGGTGCCGGTGCTGGCCTGCCTGCGGCGGCTGGGTGTCCGGCGCGTGCCGCTGGTGGTGCTGAGCCACCTGCATGCCGACCACATCGGCGGGCTGGCGGCGGTGTTGGCGGAGCGGGGTGTCGGCGCGGTGGCCGTGGGGCCGTCGCGGAGGCCGGGTTGGGCGTGGGAGGAGGTGCGTGCGCGAGCGCGGGCCGCCGGGGTCCAGGTGGTCGAACTGGGTGTCGGGCAGCGGTTGAGCTGGTCGGGGCTGGAGTTGGACGTGCTGGGGCCGCGGGTGGTGTCGCGAGGGGATGAGAACACGGCGGTCAACGACGCGTCGGTGGTGCTGCGGGCGTCGACCGCCGCCGGGCGGGTGTTGCTGACCGGGGATGTCGAGCTGGCCGGGCAGGCCGGGCTGCTCGGCGACCACGTCGACCTGCGGGCCGATGTGCTGAAGGTGCCGCACCACGGGTCGCGCTCTTCGTCGCCGGCGTTTTTCGCGGCGGTGCGGCCACGAGTCGCGCTGGTGAGCGTCGGGGCGGGCAACCGCTATGGCCACCCCAGCGGGGTGCTGGTCGACGCCTTGGCGAGCCAGGGCGTGCTGGTGCTGCGCACAGATCGGGACGGTGACACCGCCGTCTTACCAGGTCCGGAGGGGCCTCGGGTCGTCCGTCGGGGCGATCCGCTGAAGAACAGCCGTTGAACACACCGAAAGGGAGAGAACCAATGAGCAACGACGACACGTGGATCCGACTGCACACCGGCTGGGCGCCGCGCGAGGTGGGTTGGGCGTTGTGGCAGCCCGGCTACGTCGCCCATCCCTGGCCGCGCGACGAACTGCGGCCCGCGTTCACCTTCTACCTCTGCCAGGACATCAGTGCGGGCGGACGGGCGATCGTGGCGCGGGCGACGGTCACGAACTACGTCCGCACCATGGAGGTGAAGTCGCCCGAGGAGGCTTATCAGCAGATCGCCGACACCTTGTTCGACGACGACCTGACCATCCCGCCGGAAGACTGGCGCGCCAATCGGTACAACGGGCACAAGTCCGCCGCGCCGTGGCCACAACAGCTCACGGCCTGGCGGGCCGAGACCGAGGAGGTCGGTCCCTATGTGCTGCCCGAGCTGAACTCGTTCCCGCGCAGTGGTTGGTTGCGCTCGTCCCGCATCGCCTTGTGATCACTGCCCATCCGCGTGATCACCGCGGAGCCTCGTGAGCGTGCCGGCCGGGTGACCGGCTCACCCGCCAACGGCCTTCGGCAGGCGGTCGTGGCGGATGAGCCGGTCGTGGGCCCCGGTCAGTCCTTGAGGGCGTTCAACACGGCCTCGGCGGACGGCGGCACGTTGGCGCGGGGGCCGACGCGGTCGCCTAGGGCGTCGAGGGTCTTGAGGCCGTCACCGGTGATCAGCAGCACGGTCTCGGCGTCGGGGTCCAACTGGCCGGTCTCGATGAGCTTCTTCGCCGTCGCCACGGTGACGCCGCCGGCGGTCTCGGCGAAGATGCCCTCGGTGCGGGCGAGCAGGCGGATGCCTTCGACGACTTCCTCGTCGGTGACGTCCTCGATCGCGCCGCCGGTGCGGCGGACGGCGTCGAGCACGTAGGGGCCGTCGGCGGGGGCGCCGATCGCCAGCGAGCGGGCGATCGTGTCGGGGCGGACCGGGGAGACCACGTCGTGGCCTTCCTTGAACGCCGCCGACACCGGGGAGCAGCCGGTGGCCTGGGCGCCGAACACCTTGTACGGGGTGGCGTCGACCAGGCCGAGTTCGCCGAACTCGCGGAAGGCCTTGTCGACCTTGGTCAGTTGCGAGCCGGACGCGATGGGCACCACGATCTGGTCGGGCAGCCGCCAGCCCAGTTGCTCGGCCACCTCGTAGCCCAGGGTCTTGGAGCCCTCGGCGTAGTAGGGGCGGACGTTGACGTTGACGAACGCCCAGTCCTCGTGTTCGGCGGCCAGCTCCTGTGCCAGGCGGTTCACGTCGTCGTAGTTGCCGTCGACGGTGATCAGGTTGCCGCCGTAGACGGCGGTCATGAGGATCTTGGCCTGTTCGAGGGAGGAGGGGACCAGCACGACCGACTGCCAGCCCGCGCGGGCCGCCGCAGCGGCGACGGCGTTGGCGAGGTTGCCGGTGGAGGGGCACGCGAGGACCTTGAAGCCCAGCTCGCGGGCTGCCGCGAGGGCGACGCCGACGACGCGGTCCTTGAACGAGTGGGTGGGGTTGCCGGTGTCGTCCTTGACCCAGACCTTGCGCACGCCCAGTGCCTTGGCGAGGCGGTCGGCCTCGACGAGGCGGGTGTGGCCGGGGTTGGTGTTGGGGTGCGACTCGACGTTCGAGGGCACCGGGAGCAGGCCGCGGTAGCGCCAGATCGACCGGGGGCCCGCCTCGATGTCCTCGCGGCGGACGCGGCCGAAGTCGTAGGCGACTTCCAGCGGCCCGAAACACTCGAGACAGGCGTATTCCGGGGCGAGTGGGGTCTCGTGGCCGCACTCACGACACGACAGGGCGCGAGCCGGACCGAGGTTGAAGGAGGTGGTGGCCGAGGGCGCACTCACAGCAGTCATCGCGAGGTATCTCCTCATCTTTCCCGCGTCGCGGGTCGGAATTGGCACCATGGTCGCCAGCGGATGCTGTGCGACAGGTTGCCGGGGCTTCTTCGGGCCGATCCCTCTGCCCCTCTGGATGAGCGGTATTCGGTTGTGACTCGAACTTACGGCACGATCTCGACCCGCAGCCAGATGCGTCCACCATCCGGACGCTGTCGGCGGCGTGGGAGGATCGGTGTCGTGAGCGCGTCCGCAGTCACTCCAGACTCCGTACAACTGGTCGTCGGCGAGGAGGAGTTGCTGGTCGAGCGCGCTGTGCGCAGGGCGCTGGACGTGGCTCGCGAAGCCGATTCGCAGGCCGACCTGACTCGGGTCAAAGTGACTGACCTCACCCCGCCTGAGCTGGCCGAACTGGTGAGCCCGTCGCTGTTCGCCGAGGGGCGGGTGGTCGCTCTGGAGGCGGCGCAGGACATCGGCAAGGAGATCGCCGAGGCCGTCATCGCCTATGCCAAGGCGCCTGCCGACGGGGTGACGCTCGTCGTCATCCACAGCGGTGGCGGGCGGAGCAAAGCGGCCAAGGAACTTCCTACGGCATTGCGCAAGGCGGGGGCCTCGGTGATCGAGTGCCCGAAGCTGACGAAGCAGGCGGACCGTGAGGCGTTCGTCCGCAACGAGATCCGCTCGGCGGGCGGCAAGGCCGACGCGGAGGCGGTGGGTGCGCTGATCGAGGCGGTCGGGTCGGACCTGAGGGAACTCGCGGCGGCGGCGTCCCAACTGGTCTCCGACACGGGTGGCAAGGTCGACGCGGACGCTGTCCACCGCTACCACCGCGGGCGGGCCGAGGTGACCGGCTTCGCGGTGGCCGAGAAGGCGGTGATGGGCGACCGGGCCGGGGCGTTGGAGGCGTTGCGCTGGGCGCTTCAGCTCGGCGTGCCGCACGTGCTGGTGGCGGACGCGCTGGCCGACGCGGTGCGGACCATCGCACGGGTGTCGGCGGTGGGGCGGGGCGACCCGTTCAAGCTGGCCGGCGAACTCGGCATGCCGCCGTGGAAGGTGAAGAAGGCGCAGGGGCAGGCCCGGGGCTGGGAGGGCGATGGCCTGGCGGCGGTGATGTCCGTGGTCGCGGATCTGAACGCCGACGTCAAGGGTGCCGCGGCGGACTCCGGCTACGCGTTGGAGCGGGCGGTTTTGAAGATCGTCGCTGCTCACGGTCGTCGCTGACGTTCCGTCGCGACGTTTGTCGTTCGCGCTCGCGGTCTGTGTTGGGGCGCTGCCCGAATGGGTCGGCGTCCGAAAAAGGTTGGCGTCCGAGCGCGACAACGCTCAGGGGCGACGGTGCCTGAACGCGACAGCGCCGCCCCCTCGGGTGAGGGAGCGGCGCTGTCGGAAGTCCAGACTCAGATCTGGTTGGCGCGCCTGGCCAGCGCCGACTTCTTGTTGGCGGCCTGGTTGGCGTGGATCACGCCCTTGGTGACCGCCTTGTCGAGCTTGCGGGAGGCCTCGCGGGCGAGGGCGGTGGCCTTTTCCTTGTCGCCGGCCTCGGCGGCCTCACGGAACTTGCGGATGGCGGTCTTGAGGGACGACTTGACGGCCTTGTTGCGCAGGCGCGCCTTCTCGTTCGTCTTGATCCGCTTCAACTGGGACTTGATGTTCGCCACGCGAAAGCCACCTTTTCCTTGGTCTCGGAGTCGTACCGCGCTGTGTGACCGGCCCCACCTGACGGTGGGTTTCCTCCATAGCGGAATGCCGCGCGGGTACGGCAGAGAAGGGTATCAGGGCGGCTCATCCGACCGTGAACCCGGTGCTCACGCTCGCCCGCCGCCGGCTCGTGACAGAGCCTTGTGCGGTCGCGTCGGCGTGGTGAACGTCGCGTTAAACAGTACGCGTGTCCGATTAAGCTGAACGGGTGATGACCGCTCTCGACTGGCCGGGCTTCGGCCAGGTCACCCTCGCCGGCCTGCTGTTCCTCTGCCTCGCCGCCGCGCTCGCCGGAGCGGTTGACGCCGTGGTGGGTGGGGGAGGGTTGATCCAGTTGCCCGCGTTGCTCCTCGTCGGGCCCGGTGGGCAGCCGTTGTACGCGCTGGCCACCAACAAGGTGGCGTCGGTGATCGGCACGGCCTCCGCGGTCACCACCTACGCGCGGCAGACCAAGATCGACTGGCCGGCAGCGCTGCCGATGGCCTTCGCGGCGTTCGGTGGGGCGGTGGGTGGCGCGGCGTTCGCCGGGGCCCTCCAGCCCGGTGTGCTCAACGGGGTCGTGCTGGTCGCGCTGGTCGGCGTCGGGCTCTACACGTGGCGCAAGCCCGAACTCGGCGTCACGGAAGCTCCGCGGTTCCGGCAGGTCGCGCAGATCGGCCTGATGGCGCTGGGCGGGGCGTTGATCGGCTTCTACGACGGCTTGGCCGGGCCGGGTACCGGGGCTTTCCTGGTGTTCCTGCTCGTCGGCTTGCTGGGGTTCGCGTTCCTGCGCGCGTCGGCGACCGCGAAGCTGGTCAACGTCGCCACGAACCTGGGCGCGCTGCTGTACTTCATCCCGGCGGGCAAGGTGTTGTGGGGCCTGGGCCTCGTGCTCGCCGCGTGCAACCTCGCCGGCGCGGTGTTCGGGGCGCGGCTCGCGGTGCGGCGGGGGTCGGCGTTCGTGCGGCGGGTGTTCCTGACCGTCGTGGTCGCGCTGGTGGTCAGCCTCGGCTGGAAGGCGGCGCTCGGGTGAGCCCTGGCGTCAGCCCTGGTTGGCCGGCGGTACCTGGATGACCTTGAACGTCGCGCCCATCGGGTCGCCCAGGGTGGTGAACCGGCCGAACCGCGACTCGGCGATCGACCCGACCGGGATGCCGCCGAGGTCACGTGCCCGGTCGACCGTCTCGTCCACGTCGGACACCGCGAAGTAGGTCATCCAGTGCGGCGGGATCTCCGCCGGGATGCTCTCGTCCATGCCGAAGATCCCGGCGACCGTGCGGCCGGCCACGTGCAGTTGCGTGTACGGCAGGTCCGGCAGGGGCTCCAACTCCGACTCGAACACCTGTCGGTAGAACTCGGCCGCGCCGTCCGGATCACGGGTGGCGAGTTCGTTCCACACCACCGCACCCGGCTCGTTCACCACGTACGCGCCGATGTGCGTGCCCGCCTCCCACAGGCCGAACGCCGCGCCCGTCGGGTCCACCGCGACCGCGCCCCGGCCGGGGCCTCCGGTGTCGAACTCGGGCACCAGCAGCTTGCCGCCGTTGGAGTTGATCAGGTTCAGCGTCTCGTCCAGGTCGTCGGTGGCCAGGTACGTCGTCCACACGACCGGGAACATCACGTCCGGCGGCATTTCGCCGAAGCCCGCCACCGGCTTCTTGCGCACCAGCGCCATCGTGTAGTACCCGGTCTCCGGGCCGCCGATCTCGAAGTCCCAGCCGAACAGTCCGCCGTAGAAATCCATGGTGGCCACGCGGTCGGTGGTCATCATGTCCACCCACGCCGGGGTGCCGGGCGCGTACGGGGCGTTCAGCTCGCTCATCCGGACACGGTCGCACCGCCCACCGCAGGCCGCGAGTCGAGCTGGGTCGTGGTGGGTCGGCCCGGGTGTGAGGCCGCCCGGCCGTCTGCTGGGACGGCCGGGCGGCGATGAGCGGTGGGTCAGGTGTCCGGTGGGGTGGGTGAGGGTGTGTCGCCCGGGTCGGGGGTTTTGCGGGGACGCCCCCGGCGGGGTTGGGCTGCTGTTCCTGACGGTAGGCGGCCCGATTCGGCCAGGGCCCGGCGTAGGAGGAACTCGATCTGCGCGTTGGTGCTGCGCAGTTCGTCGTTCGCCCATTTGGTCAGGGCGTCGTGCACCGCCGGGTCCAGGCGGAGCAGGACGCTCTTGCGCTCCGCCACGTCAGTGGTACAGCGACCCGGCGTTCACGACGGGCTGGGTTGAGCGGTCGCCGCACAGGACCACCAGGAGGTTCGACACCATCGCCGCTTTGCGCTCCTCGTCCAGTTCCACCACCTCCTGCTCGGCGAGCCTGGCCAGCGCCAGCTCCACCATGCCCACCGCGCCCTCCACGATCCGCTGCCGGGCCGCCACCACCGCGCCCGCCTGCTGCCGCTGGAGCATCGCGTGGGCGATCTCCGGAGCGTAGGCCAGGTGGGTCAGCCGCGACTCGATCACCTTCACGCCCGCCGCCTGCACGCGGGCGGCGATCTCCACCGACAGGGTCTCCGTGATCTCGTCCGCGTTCTCCCGCAGCGACAGCCCGGTCTCGTCGTGGTTGTCGTACGGGTAGCTGGTCGCGATGTGCCGCACGGCCGTCTCGGTCTGGATGCCGACGAACCGCACGAAGTCGTCCACCTCGAACATGGCCCGCGCCGTGTCGTCCACCTGCCACACGACGACCGCCGCGATCTCGATCGGGTTGCCGTCGGCGTCGTTGACCTTCAGCGTGGCCGTCTCGTGGTTGCGGATCCTGGTCGACACCTTCACCTTCGTGGTGAACGGGTTCACCCACCGCAGACCGTCCTTGCGCACGGTGCCCGTGTACCGGCCGAGGAACTGGAGCACCCGCGCCTCGCCCGGCGCGACGGTGAACAGCCCGCTGCCCAGGACGGCGCCGGCGCCGGTCAGCAGCGCGCCGCCGACGATCATCGGCACGCTGGGGCCGCCGGTCGCCGGCAGTGAGCCGAGCACGACCACCGCCACGCCCGCCAGGACCGCTCCCGCCGCCACGACCAGCATCGTCCAGCCGGACGCCTCCGTCGCTTCCCGCTCCCGCACGGCCGGCGCCGGCATCCGCACGATCACCTCGGTCGACGCATCCATCGTCTACACCCCTCATTCGTCTATCGCTTGCTTAGCAAAGTGATATCACTTTTCGCACGGCCGAGGCAAGTCGCCCGACAACAGGGACAGAAGTTGTCCGCAATGTCTTCTACCTTGGACGACATGACCGAGGTACTGAGCCGTCGAGCCCTCAACCGCGCCACGCTGGCCCGCCAGTTCCTGCTCGAACGCGCCGCGCGGCCGGTGCCGGAGGTCGTCTCCCACCTGGTCGGCCTCCAGGCCCAGACGCCGCACACCTGGTACACGGGCCTGTGGACGCGGATCGCCGGCTTCCGCCCCGAGGACGCCGCCGACCTGCTCGTGGACCGCGGACTCGTCCGCATCGCGCTGATGCGGTCCACCATCCACCTGGTCACCGCGGCGGACGCCTTGGCGCTGCGCCCCCTCGCCCAGCCCGTGCTGGACCGCGACCTGTTCCGGAACTTCACCCACGGCCGTGACATGCGCGGGCTCGACGTCGCCGCCGTGGTCGCCGCCGGCCGTGAGTTGCTGGCCGAGAAGCCGCGCACCAACAAGGAACTCGGCGCGCTGCTGCACCGGACGTGGTCGGACCGGGCGCCCGCCGCGCTCGCCTACGCGATCCGCTGCCAGGTGCCGCTGGTCCAGGTCCCGCCGCGCGGGCTGTGGGGGCGCAGCGGCCCGATCGCGCACACCAGCGTCGAGACGTGGCTCGGCGCGAGCGTCACCGACCGGCCTTCCGCGTCCGACATGGTCCTGCGGTACCTGGCGGCCTTCGGCCCGGCGACCGTGAAGGACGTGCAGACCTGGTCCGGGTTGACCAGGTTGCGCGAGGTCGTGGAGGAGTTGCCGCTGATCCGGTTCGCCGGTGAGGAGGGCCAGGAGCTGTTCGACCTGCCCGACGCGCTCCGTCCCGACGAGGACACCCCGGCCCCGGTGCGGTTCCTGTACGACTTCGACAACCTGCTGCTGTCCTACGCGGACCGCCGGCGGGTCGTCACCGACGACGTGCGTGCGCAGAACTACGACCCGCACGGGCCGGTGCCGCAGTTCTTCCTGGTCGACGGTGTGACGGCGGGCGACTGGAAAGTGAGTCGGACCAAGGACGTCACCGTGCTGGAGGTGCGGCCGTTCCAGCGTTTGTCCACGGAGGACGAAGTCGAGAAGGAAGGGCGTGCGCTGCTGGACTTCCTGGCTCCCGAGGCCACGAAACACGAGGTGCGGTTCGTCCGGTGAACCTCATCGCGGGTCGCGCGTCCTGGGGCGTATGGGGGGCATCGCGATCCGGCCGCCGGTCGAAGCCGATTCGCCGGCCATCGTCGACGTGCACGTGAAGGCGCGGCGCAGCTACTACGAGGGTCATCTGCCCGAGTCGGAACTCGCCGAGTGGGAGGCGACGGCCCGGGCGACCGGCTACCGGTTCGACCGTCCGGGGCGGGTGTGGCTGTGTGCCGAGCTGGATGGGGTGGTGGCGGGCTTCGCGCTGGTGGTGGGGGACGAGTTGTTGCAGGTGCAGGTCGATCCGGCGCACTGGGGACGTGGGGTGGGCGGTGCGCTGCACGACGCCTGTGTGGCGGCTTGGCGCGCGGCCGGCGTGACGACGGCCTACCTGGACGTGTTCGAGCCCAACGAGCGTGCCCGCCGGTTCTACGCCGGGCGGGGTTGGCGGGAGGTCGAGGTCGGTGACGGCCCCTTTCCGCACGTGCGGATGGTGTGTGACGTTTCGGCCTGACGGCGCGTTCGCCACTGGTTGGGGTGGGTACGACAGTGCCTAGGGTTCCGCTGTCGTCCGCCTGGAAAGATCCCACAACCAGGGCGACGGGGCTGGTCCGAGCGGCACCGCCGGAGGCCTTGGACGGGCCTGCGGTCATCTGACGGGACAAAAGCCTGGAGGAACCCGGCTGACGCGTACGCGCGGGGGACCGGGCCGTTGCTGACGGTGGTGCTCGCGGTCGTCCTGTTCGATGAGAGACCGCATGCGTTGGGCCTGGTCGGTGCGGCTGTGGTGGTGTTCGAGACCCTGTTGCTCGCGCCTTACGCGTTGCGTCGGCGGGCGGATGTGGTGCTGTTGGCTCGGCGGCACTGGCGCGAGATCTGTGTGGTCGCGGTGATCGTGGTGGCCGGGGTGGCGGCGGTGATCGGGTCGCGGTGCAAGGCGCCGGTGTGGAGGCGCCGGTGTGGAGCGTTCGGAGGTGTGCGGGTGGAGGTGCTGAGCAGCCGGGTGCTGGTGCGGTCACGCGATCCGGAGCGGGCGCGGGCGTTCTACCGGGACGTGCTGGGGCTGGCCGTGTACCGGGAGTTTCCCGGTGGCACGGTGTTCTTCCTCGGGTCCGGGTTCCTGGAGGTGTCGGGGCGGTCCGACAGCGCGCCCACCGAGGCCGTGCAGCTCTGGCTCCAGGTTCGTGACCTGCAAAAAGCCGCTGAGGAACTGGCCGGGCACGTGGTCCGCCCGGCGCGGCGGGAGCCGTGGGGGCTGGACGAGCTGTGGATCGCCGACCCGGACGGGGTGCGCATCGCGCTCGTCGAGATCCCCCCGGAGCACCCGCTACGCCGGGACGTTCGCGAATAGCTGCACGGCGGGCGGGATCATGCCGCCGTGCTGCTGGAGGGACGTGCGCACCTCGGTGAAGCCGGCCGCCTCCGCCTCTTTGATCAGGTCGTACTCCGACACGCCCAGCGCCCAGCGGTGCGCCGAGACGATCAGCCGCCCGCCCGGCTTGAGCACGCGGAACAGCTCGTGGAACGCCGCCGGGCGGTTGTCCCAGACCTGCAGGTTGTCGACCGACACCACGGCGTCCACCGAGGACGGCTCCTGGCCGGTGCGGGCGGCCGTGCCCTCGCGCAGCTCGACCCGGCTCGCGACGATCAGGTCCGCGCAGCGCTCCCGCGCCTTGTCCAGCATCACCTCGGACGGGTCGACGCCGATCGCCTTGAACGCCCGCTCGCCCACCAGCCGGAGGCCCACGCCCGGACCGGGGCCGACGACCAGCACGGTCTCGTCGGCCGTCGGGCCCAGCACGTCGACGGCGTGCGCTTCGACCTTCGCGTTCACCTTCGCCATGACGCGGCCACCCAGCTCGCCGACCTTGCCCCGCGGGTGCCCGAACGCCACGTCGAGCGCCTTCATCAGTTTCGTCGCCATGCCTCCAGGGTGGGTGGCGCGGGCGCTTCCAGCATCGGGGATCGCCCGGAGCCGTCCCCTGTCGCCGGCGTTCGGGTCAGCGCCAGCCGAGGCGGCGCAGAGCGGCCACCACGAGGGTGAAGCGCTCCGGTTCCAGGACCGAGCCCTCGCGGCGGAGGTCGTCCTCGTCCAGTTCGAAGACGCGGTCCAGCCGCAGGTAGGACGGGCGGCCGTCGCGGTCCCAGCGGCCCGACCCCAGGGGGAGGTGGTCGTCCTCCTCGTGGCGGCCCGGGGCCTTGCTGGTCAGCATCAGGGCCAGCAACGCCCGGCGGTGGCGGCCCACCACCAGCAGCGGGCGGTCCTTGCCCCGCGTCGGGTCCTCCTCGTAGGGAACCCAGGCCCAGACCACCTCGCCGGGGTCGGCCAGGCCGTCCAGGTCCGGGGAGTACGCCAAGGCGGCGGCCGTGGCGGTCGGGTAGATTTCGCGTACCGCGCCCCTGGCCGGGCGCGGGTCCTCACCGTTCGTGCGCACGGCGGGCAGCTTATGGCCTCGGTCACGTCGGGTGGGAACTGCTGGTCGGCGGGACGTGAGATGATTCGGTCGATCCCCTTTGTCCGTCCCGTGCGAGGAACCTGAGTGAGCACGTTCGCCGATCAGACGTTCACGCCTCCGGAGCTCATCCGGAACTTCTGCATCATCGCGCACATCGACCACGGCAAGTCGACCCTGGCCGACCGCATGTTGCAGCTCACCGGCGTGGTCGAGGAGCGGGCGATGCGCGCGCAGTACCTCGACCGCATGGACATCGAGCGGGAGCGCGGCATCACGATCAAGGCGCAGAACGTCCGCCTGCCGTGGCAGTTCGAGGGCTCGAACCACGTCCTGCACATGATCGACACGCCTGGCCACGTCGACTTCACCTACGAGGTGTCGCGGGCGCTCGAAGCGTGCGAGGGCACCGTGCTGCTGGTCGACGCGGCGCAGGGGATCGAGGCGCAGACGCTGGCCAACCTGTACCTGGCGATGGAGAACGAGCTGACCATCATCCCGGTGCTGAACAAGATCGACCTGCCCGCCGCCGACCCGGACAAGTACGCCAAGGAGCTCGCCCACATCGTCGGCTGCGAGCCCGAGGAGGTGCTGCGGGTCTCCGCGAAGACCGGTCTCGGTGTCGGCGCCCTGCTGGACGAGGTCGTGCGGCGGGTGCCGGCGCCGGTCGGCGACGCGGACGCCGCCGCCCGCGCGATGATCTTCGACTCGGTGTACGACACCTACCGGGGCGTGGTCACCTACATCCGGGTGGTCGACGGCAAGATCACGCCACGCGAGCGCATCAAGATGATGTCCACCGGCGCGACCCACGAGATCCTCGAAGTCGGCATCATCTCGCCCGAGCCGAAGCCGAGCCGCGGGCTGGGCGTCGGCGAGGTGGGTTACCTCATCACGGGCGTGAAGGACGTGCGCCAGTCGAAGGTCGGCGACACGGTCACCTCCGAGCGCAAGGGCGCGACGGAACCGCTGGCCGGCTACCGCGAGCCGCGGCCGATGGTCTACTCGGGGCTGTACCCGGTGGACGGGTCGGACTACCCCCTGCTGCGCGAGGCGCTGGAGAAGCTCCAGCTCAACGACGCCGCGCTGACCTTCGAGCCGGAGACGTCGGCGGCCCTCGGCTTCGGTTTCCGCTGCGGCTTCCTGGGCCTGCTGCACCTGGAGATCACCCGGGACCGGCTGGAGCGCGAGTTCGGCCTGGACCTGATCTCCACCGCGCCCAACGTCGTCTACCGGGTGGTGATGGAGGACGGCTCCGAGCACGTCGTGACCAACCCGTCCGACTGGCCGGAGGGCAAGCGGGCCGAGGTGTACGAGCCGATCACCAGGTGCACGATCATCGCGCCCAGCGACTACATCGGCGCCATCATGGAGCTGTGCCAGGCCAAGCGCGGCCAGCTCGGCGGCATGGACTACCTGTCCGAGGACCGCGTCGAGCTGCGCTACACCATGCCGATGGGCGAGATCATCTTCGACTTCTTCGACGCGCTGAAGTCCCGCACGCGCGGTTACGCGTCGCTGGACTACGAGGAGTCGGGCGAGCAGGACGCCGAGCTGGTCAAGGTGGACATCCTGTTGCAGGGGGAGCCGGTCGACGCGTTCAGCGCGATCGTGCACAAGGACCACGCCTACGGCTACGGCACGAAGATGGCGACCAAGCTGCGCGAGTTGATTCCCCGGCAGCAGTTCGAGGTGCCGATCCAGGCCGCCATCGGATCCCGCGTCATCGCCCGCGAGACGATTCGCGCGATGCGCAAGGACGTCCTCGCCAAGTGCTACGGCGGTGACATCACGCGTAAGCGGAAGCTGCTGGAAAAGCAGAAGGAAGGCAAGAAGCGGATGAAGATGGTGGGCCGGGTGGAGGTGCCCCAGGAAGCCTTCGTGGCCGCGTTGTCGACCGACGATTCCGGCAAGGACAAGAAGAAGTAGCCCGTCGACACCTTTTCGGGT
Source organism: Actinosynnema sp. CS-041913 (assembly GCF_050942485.1). Lineage (NCBI taxonomy): Bacteria > Bacillati > Actinomycetota > Actinomycetes > Pseudonocardiales > Pseudonocardiaceae > Actinosynnema > Actinosynnema sp. CS-041913. Next base: position 1,603,630 of record NZ_CP192037.1, read on the forward strand.
GACGTGCGCAGATCAGGTAATGGAATTGTCTTACCCCTCTGGGATGGTTGGCGAACCGACAGGAAAGGGGGGACTATGACTGCCATGCCAGTAGACATGGATGGACGTCCCTACACGGTCTACGACCTTGAGGGGATGCCTGATGACGGCCGCCGATACGAACTCGTCGACGGGCACCTCCTGGTGAGCCCGGCACCTGGTCTGCGGCATCAGAAGGTCGTCGCGAAGCTCGTCGTCCGCTTGGACGCGGAGTGCCCGGACGACTTGCACGTGCTGCCCGCGCCGTTCGCGGTTCGGCCGTCCACGTCGACCGAGTTGCAGCCGGACGTCCTGGTGGCGCGAGACGTCGACCTCACCGACAAGCTGCTCCCGGTCGCACCGCTGCTCGCGGTGGAAGTGCTCTCACCCAGCTCCGTGCTGGTCGATGCCAACCTCAAGAAGTCCGTGTACGAGCGGATGGGTGTGCCGAGCTACTGGATGATCGACCCGCGAGAGCTGAAGCTCACCGTGTTCGAACTCGACGCCGATGGCCGTTACGAGTTGGTGGCCGAGGTCAAGGGGGACGATCCATTCGACGCGGTGCGGCCGTTCCCCGTGCGGGTCGTGCCGGTGGAACTGCTCGGCTCCCTGAAGTGAAGTCCTTGAAGTGACCGTTATGTGAGCGACCGCTACGTGAGCGTGTCGAGCAGGTGCAGGGCGCGGGCGTACTTGGCTCGCAGGCGGTCCTGGGTGGGCTGGTCCAGCAGGGCCAGGCGGGGCGGTGACGTGTTGTCCGCGATGTCGGCGCGTTTCACCGCCACGGCCACCGGATCGGCCGCGACCCGGCGCAGGTAGTCCTCCTGGGGCTCGTCCGGGAGGTGGCTCAGCGCGATCACGGTGTCCACCACGCCGGTCGGGCAGCCGGCCGCCCGCAGGTCGTCCGCGGTCACGGCGGTGTCTTCGAGGACGTCGTGCAGCACGGCCGCCATCCGGGCGTGTTCGCCGGACACCCGGCCCATCACCCGCAGCGGGTGGTCGATGTACGGCCGGCCCGACTTGTCGACCTGTCCGTCGTGTGCCGCGCGGGCGATCCTGATGGCGTCATCAACGGTGAACGGCATGCCGCCCATGGTCACACCCTTGACAAGTCACAGTGGTCTAGTCCATTTTGCCAGTGGCCCACGTCACCTGCTGGGCAAGGCCGCCGATGGACTCCGTGGAGGTGGACGTGGCTTCGAGGACTAGACGCGCTCTGGTCGCCGTGCTGGCCGGTGTGCTGGCCGTGGCCGGCCTGACCCTGGTGGTCGCGGGCAGCGCGTCGGCCGCCAACCTGGTCGCCAACCCCGGCTTCGACGCGGGCAGCACCAGCGGCTGGACGTGCTCCGGAACGGCGGGCGTGGTCACCACGCCCAAGCGCAGCGGCTCGCACGCGCTGTCGGCCACCCCGGCCGGCTCGGACAACGCCCGCTGCTCGCAGACCGTCGAGGTGCGGCCCAACAGCGCCTACAAGCTCACCGCCTGGGTGCAGGGCAGCTACATCTACATGGGCGTGACCGGCACCGGCAGCGGCGACAAGAGCACCTGGACGCCCGGCGCGAGCGGCTTCACGCAGCTCAGCATCGACTTCACCAGCGGCGCGTCGGCGAGCAGCGTCACGATCTACCTGCACGGCTGGTACGGCCAGCCCACCTTCTACATCGACGACGTGAGCCTGGACGGGCCGGGGAACCCGCCGACGTCGACCACCACGCCGACGTCCACCAGCACCTCCACCTCGACCAGCACGAGCACCACGACGTCGACCACCACCACGACGACCACGACCACCCGGCCGCCGGACCCGACGCTGCCCAAGCACGTGCTGACCGGCTACTGGCACAACTTCGACAACGGCTCGCGGCTGCTCAAGCTGGCCGACGTGCCCACCACGTACGACATCGTGGCGGTCGCGTTCGCCGACGCCGTGCCGGCCACCCGGGGCGCGGTCGCGTTCAACCTCGACCCGACGCTGTCGAGCAAGCTCGGCGGCTACACCGACGCCCAGTTCAAGGCCGACATCCGCACCCTCCAGGCCCGCGGCCAGAAGGTGATCATCTCGGTCGGCGGCGAGAAGGGCACCATCTGGGTCGGCGACTCGGCGTCCTCCAGCGCGTTCGCCAACAGCGTGCGGAGCCTGATCTCGAACTACGGCTTCGACGGCGTGGACATCGACCTGGAGAACGGCATCAACGCCACCCACATGGGCTCGGCGCTGCGCAGCATCCACGCCGGCGGCGGCAAGGTCATCACGATGGCGCCGCAGACCATCGACATGCAGTCGACCGGGCAGGAGTACTTCAAGCTGGCGCTGGCCGTGAAGGACATCCTCACGGTGGTCAACATGCAGTACTACAACTCCGGCACGATGCTCGGCTGCGACCAGAAGGTCTACTCGCAGGGCACGGTCGACTTCCTCGTCGCCCTGGCCTGCATCCAGCTCCAGAACGGCCTGCGGCCCGACCAGGTCGGCCTGGGGCTGCCCGCCTCGCCGTCCGGCGCGGGCGGCGGCTACCAGTCCCCGGCCAACGTCAACGCGGCGCTCGACTGCCTCGCCAAGGGCACGAGCTGCGGCTCCTTCAAGCCGTCGCAGACCTGGCCCGGCATCCGCGGCGCGATGACCTGGTCGATCAACTGGGACGCGTCGGCGAGCTGGCGGTTCGCCAACACGGTGGCGCCTCACCTCGACACGCTGCCGTGATCTGAGGGCCTCCCCGCCACGCCCGCGGCGGCGTGGCGGGGAGGGCCCGCGGCCACCGGGAACCGCTGGAGGCCGGCCGGGAGTTCCGCCAAATGGCGGGTTATCGTCGGTGTCATGCTCGACCGACTCGAAGTGCCCGTCATCGCCGCGCCCATGGCCGGCGGCGCGTCCACGCCGGAGCTGGTCGCCGAAGTCGGCCGCGCGGGTGGCCTGGGTTTCCTGGCGGCCGGCTACCTCTCCGTGGAGGCGGTCGCCGCGCAGGTCACCGCTACCACCGCGTTGACCGACAAGCCGTTCGGGGTCAACCTGTTCGTGCCCGGACCACAGTCCACAGTGGACTTGAGCGGCTACCGGGAGCGGGTGCGGGCGCAGTCCGGCGCGGAGCCGGGCGAGCCGCGCTGGGACGACGACGGGTACGCGGCGAAGCTCGAACTCGTGATGGCGATGCGGGTGCCGGTGGTGTCGTTCACGTTCGGGTTGCCCGACGCGCACGACGTGCGGCGGCTGCACGCGGCCGGCTCCACGGTCGTGGTCACGGTCACCACGCCCGCCGAGGCGCGCCAGGCCGCACAAGTCGGGGCGGACGCGCTGTGCGTGCAGGGCTGCGACGCCGGCGGGCACCGCGGAACGTTCGCGGACGACGGGATCTCACCTGGTGGCGGCGAGCTGTTCGGCGTACTGGCGGCCCTCCGTCTGGTCCGCGCCCGGGTGGACCTGCCGTTGATCGCCACCGGCGGCCTGGTGCACGGCGCGGATGTGGCGGCGGTGGTCACGGCGGGCGCGGTGGCGGCGCAGCTCGGCACCGCGTTCCTGTCCTGCCCGGAGGCGGGCACCTCGGCCGCGTACCGCGAGGCGCTCGCCGACGGCACCCGCCGCACCGCGCTGACCAGGGCGTTCAGCGGACGTCCGGCGCGCGGGCTGGTGAACCGGTTCCTCGTCGACAACGGCCCGCACGCGCCGGCGGCCTACCCGGACGTGCACCACCTGACCAAACCGGTGCGCGCGACCGGCGACCCGGAGCTGATGTCGCTGTGGGCCGGGCAGACCTACGCGCTGGTCCGACCGGCTCCGGCCGCCGAGGTGGTGGCCCGGCTGCGGGCCGAGGCGAGGCAGGCGCTGTCCGCCGCGAGCATGCGAATTCCGCCGCTGTAGCAACGGTTCCGCGGGTGAGAATGGCGGGGTGACGACAGCGCGCGAACTCGCCGACGACCTGCTGGCCGTGGCCCTGGACGCCGATCCGGTGATGGCGACCCTGCTGGGCATCCCCGGCTGGGACGACAAGCTGCCGGACCCGAGCGCCGAGGCGGACCGGTCGGTGTGCCTCCGGGCCGAGGAGATCGCCGCCCGTGCGCGGTCCGTCGAGGACGACCCGGTGACCCGCGCGGTCGTCGTGCAGCAGGCCGCCGCGCTGGCCCGCAAGGTCGACGCCAACCTCATCGAGCACACCCACGCCGAGGGCCTGAACGCGCCGGTGGCGTTGCTGCTGAACGCCCTGCCGCTCACCCGGCCCACCGACGACCGGGGCCGACGCGACTACCTGACCCGGCTGGCCGGCCTGCCGCGCTACCTGGAGGCGCTGGCGAAGCGGCAGCGCGAGTCGAGCCGCCGCCCGATCGCGCACCTGGTGGCGGCGGCCGTGGCCCGGCTGGACCGCTACCTCGCCGAGGACGCCGACCCGCTGGCGACGCCGTTGAGGGACACCGGGTTCGCCGCCGAGTGCACCGAGCTGCTGGCCGGCTCGGTGCGGCCGGCGTTCGCCCGGTACCGGGACTTCCTGCACGTCGAGATCGAGCCGCGCGGCCGTTCCGCGGACCAGCCGGGCCTGTGCTGGCTGCCCGGCGGCGACGAGCTGTACGCGGGACTGGTGCGGATGTACACCACGACCGACCACACCGCCGAGCGGCTGCACCGGATCGGGCTGGACCTGATCGAGGCGCTGGACCGGGAGTACGAGGAGATCGGCGCGCGGGTGTTCGGCCCGATCCCGGCGGCCGAGGTGCGGGCGCGGCTGCTGGACGACCCGGCGCTGCGCTGGGCCACCGCCGACGAGATGCTGGTGCTGGCCAAGGAGACCATCGCCCGCGCCGAGCAGGTGGCGGGCGACTGGTTCGGCACCGTCCCGGCGGCCCGGTGCGCGGTGGAGGCGGTGCCCGCGGCGGACGCCCCGAACGCGCCGCTGGCCTACTACATGGACCCCGCGCTGGACGGCTCCAGACCGGGGACCTACTTCGTCAACACCCACGAGGCGCAGCAGCGCGACCGGTTCAGCGCCGAGGCGACCGCGTTCCACGAGGGCGTGCCCGGCCACCACTTCCAGATCGCGCTGGCGCAGCAGCTCACCGAGCTGCCGATGCTGCGCCGGTTCGCGTCCATCGAGGCGTACCTGGAGGGCTGGGCCCTCTACACCGAGCGGCTGGCCGACGAGATGGGTCTGTACAGCGACGACGTGGCCCGGCTGGGGATGCTGTCGGCGGACTCGCTGCGCGCCGCGCGGCTCGTCGTGGACACCGGCCTGCACGCGCTGCGCTGGACCCGGCAGCAGGCCGTGGACTACCTGCGGGCCAACGCCGTCATGCCGGACGTGGACATCTTCTCCGAGGTGGACCGGTACATCGAGAACCCCGCGCAGGCGCTGTCCTACATGGTGGGGCGGCTGGAGATCCAGCGCCTGCGCGGTGAGGCGGAACGCAAGCTGGGCGACCGCTTCGACATCAGGGCGTTCCACGACCTCGTGCTCGGCGGCGGTCCGCTCCCGATGGCCGTGCTCGCCGACGTGGTCGACGGGTGGTGCGACTCAGTCTGACGAACCGCCGGCCGGCGGCTCGCTCGGCGCCTTCTCCATCGCGGAGTTCCGCTTGCTGTAGGCGAAGTAGATGATCAGACCGATGGCGAACCAGATGGCGAACCGCAGCCACGTCTCCGGCGCGAGGAACGTGATCAGCCAGAGGGAGAACACCACGCCGATGATCGGCACCACCGGCATGCCGGGCGTCTTGAACGTGCGCGGCAGGTTCGGCTGCTTGTAGCGCAGGACGACCACGGCGATGCAGACCACCACGAACGCCAGCAGGATGCCGATGTTGGTCAGCTCGGCGGCCTCCGCGATGGGCAGGAAGCCCGCGATCACGGCGGACGCGATGCCCAGCACCCACGTGGTGCGGGTGGGCACGTGCTTGACCGGGTGGGTCTTGGCGAACCACTTCGGCAGCAGGCCGTCGCGGGACATCGAGTAGCCGACGCGCGCCGCGCCCATCAGGAACGTGAACAGCACGGTCGTGATGCCCAGCACCGCGCCGACCGAGATGATGATGCCCAGCGCGGGAAGGCCGACGTCGGAGAACGCCGTGGCGAACGCGCTCTCGGCGTCCACGTCCTTGTAGTTGACCATGCCGGTGAGCACGAGGCAGGCCAGCACGTAGAGCACCATGGAGATGCCCAGCGAGTAGATGATCGCCTTCGGCATGTGCCGCTGCGAGTCCTTGGACTCCTCGGCGGCCGTGCTCATCGCGTCGTAGCCGAACACCGCGAAGAACACCGTGGCCGCGCCGGTGAACGCGCCGGACAGGCCGAACGGGAAGAACGGGTTGTAGTTGGCGGTGTTGATGTGGAAGACACCGACGATGATCACCAGCAGGACGATGCCGACCTTCAGGTACACCAGGACGGTCTCGAAGCGCGCCGCGTTCTTCATGCCCATGTTCAGCACGTAGGCGATGAGCAGGCACAGGACGACCGCGAACAGGTTCACCTTGTAGCTGCCGGCCGCCACGTCACCGGTCTCCGTGCCGGGCGCGCCGAGCATCCACACCGGCAGCTCCAGGCCGAGCAGGTTCAACAGCTCGTTGAAGTAGCCGGAGATGCCGATCGCGACCACCGCCACGATCGCGGTGTACTCCAGCAGCAGGTCCCAGCCGATGAACCAGCCGACGATCTCGCCCAGCACGGCGTAGCCGTAGGTGTAGGCGGAGCCGGCCTTGGGGATCAGGCCCGCGAACTCGGCGTAGGAGAACGCCGCCGCCGCGCTGGCGATGCCCGCGATGAGGAACGAGATCAGCACGGCGGGCCCCGCGGTCTTGTTCGCGACCGCGCCCGCCAGCGAGAAGATGCCCGCGCCGATGATGCCGCCGATGCCGATCGCGGTGAGCTGCCACAGGCCCAGGGTCCGGGTGAGCGCGGTGCCCTTGTCCTCGGTTATCTGCTCGATGGGCTTGCGGCGGAACATGCCCGAGCCCCGGCCGAAGCCGCCCTGCACGGAGGTCATTCGCTTGCTCCCTCGGTGGTTGTGTGCGGCGAACCGTACGCGCGTCAACTGTCACCGGGTTTGTTCGATCGCACCACCTGACCGGACGTCTGTTGTCCTATCGGATGATTGACGGGCTTGCGGGCCAGCAGGACACCCGCCACCACGATCGCACCACCGGTCAGGGTGTTCCACCCGACGGGTTCGGAAAGCAGTAGCGCGCCCAGCGCCGTCGACCACAGTGGTGTCACGTAGGTGACCGTGGAGGCGATCGTCGGGCCCGCGCCGCGGATCACGTCCAGGTTCAGCACGTACGCCAGGCCCGTGCCCGCCGCGCCCAGCACGACCAGCGCCGCCGCGGCGGGCAGACCGGGCCACGCGGGGAGCCCGCCGACGACCGGGGCGGCGAGCGCGAGCTGAGCCGTGGCGCAGGTGATCTGCACGGCGGACAGGGCGCTCGCCGAGTGCGGACCGGCGGAGAAGAACCGCCTGGTGTAGGCGAAACCGGCCCCGTAGCAGAACGTCGCGCCCAGGCACGCGAGGCTGCCCGCGAGCAGGTCGTCGCCCAGGCCCTCCCAGGCCTTCAGCACCACCAGCACGCCCGCGAAGCCCACCGCGATCCCGGCCAGTTTCGTCCGGGTGATCCGCTCCTGCGGCACGATCAGCAGCACGAACACCAGCGTGGTCAGCGGTGTGGTGGCGTTGAAAACGCCCGCCAGGACGGAGCTGACCATCGTCTCGCCGTACGCGAGCAGCGTGAACGGCACCGCGTTGAGCAGCGCGGCGACCACCAGCGCGTGGCCCCACGTCCGCCGGTCGAGCGGCACGGGCCGCCGTTGCGCCGCGCAGACCACCCACAGCGTGAGCGCCCCGAACAGGCACCGGTACAGCGCCACCCACACCGGCGGCACGCCCGCGTCCACCGCCACCTTGATCAGGGCGAAGCTGCCGCCCCAGATGGCCGACAGCAGGACGAACTTCCCCACCCATCGCTTTCGCACCGGGGGAGAATCACCCGACCAGGCAGGATGAGTCCAACAAGTGCTCAGTCATCCGAGATGAGAGTGACTCATGGCGCTGAACTTCGCGCAGCTCCGCGCGTTCCTCGCGGTGGTCGACGAGGGCGGGTTCGGCATTGCGGCCGAGTCGCTGGGCATCACCCAGTCCGCCGTCTCGCACGCCGTGGCGGCGCTGGAGCGCACCCTCGGCCACCCCGTGCTGCACCGGCAGGGCCGGCCCCGGCCGACCGCGTTCGGGCAGGAGGTGCTGGCCCACGCCCGGTCGGCGGTGGCCGCGTCCGTCGCGATCACCGACCTGGCCGCGCGCCGGGGCGGGCTGGCGCAGGGCACCGTCAAGCTCGCCGCGCCGCCCACGGTGTGCCAGGGGCTGCTGCCGGACCTGCTGGCCCGGTGGCGGGCGGAGTTCCCGCACGTGCGGATCAGGGTGTTCGAGGGCGAGGACGACGAGGTCGCCGACTGGCTGGGCAACGGGACCGTCGAAGCCGCCGTCGTGGTGGACCCGCCGCCCGGCCGCGGTGTCGTGGTGGGGGAGGACGCCTTCCACGCGTTGCTGCGCGAGGACCACCCGTTGGCGCGGGAGGACGCGGTCGACGTCGCGGAGCTGGCGGACGACCCGTTTTTGCTGTCTTGCGGCGGGTGCGAGCGGCACGCCCGGCAGGCGCACCAGGGCTTGCCGTTCAACCCCGTGCACCGGGTGCGCGAGCTGGGGACGCTGCTGGCGATGGTGCGGGCCGGTGTCGGCATCTCCATCGTGCCCGGCCTGATCGCGGCCATGCTGCCGCCCGGACTGGTGCTGGTGCCGCTGCGCCGGCGGGTGGTCCGCCGGCTGGTGGTCAGCGGTCCGCCGGGCCGCGAGTGGCACCCGGCGGTGACCGCGCTGGTGGCCTCGGTGGGGTGAGGTCTCGTCAGCGGGTGAAGACGATCTTGCCGGCGGTCTCGCCGTCGAGCATCGCCCGCAGGCCCTCCTCGGCCCGTTCCAGCGGCAGCGCCGAGCCGATCTGCGGGCGCAGGCCGTTCAGGGCGCAGAACGCCAGCAGGTCGCCCAGCTCCTCCCGCGTGCCCATGGTCGAGCCGACCACCCGGAGCTGCAGGAAGAACAGCCGCTGCAACTCGGCCGCCGTGGCGTCGCCGCTGGTCGCGCCGGAGATGACCACGATGCCGCCGGGCTTGAGCGACTTCATCGAGTGCGACCAGGTGGCCTTGCCGACGGTCTCGAACACCGCGTCCACCCGTTCGGGCAGCCGCGCGCCGGACTCGAACGTGGCGTGCGCGCCCAGGTTCTCCGCGAGTGCCCGCTTCTCCTCGGTGCGCCCGGTGACCCACACCCGGTAGCCCGCCGCGCGGCCCAACTGGACCAACGCGGTCGACACACCGCCGGACGCGCCCTGCACCAGCATCGTCTGGCCCGGCCGCAGCCCGGACTTCACGAACAGCATCCGGTACGCGGTCAGCCACGCCGTGCCCATGCAGGCGGCCTCGGCGAACGACAGGCCGGCGGGCTTGGGTAGCACGTTGCGCGCGGGCACCACCACGTAGTCGGCGAACGTCCCCTGGTGCTTCTCGGTGAGTAGCGTGCGGCCGGGGTCGAGCGTCTCGTCGCCGGTCCACGCCGGGTCGCCGATCACCGAGTGCAGCACCACCTCGGAGCCGTCGTCCAGCACGCCCGCGCCGTCGCAGCCCAGGATCATCGGGAACTTGTCGGCCTTGATGCCCACGCCCCGCAACGTCCACAGGTCGTGCATGTTCAGGCTGGCCGCCCGCACGCCGACCCGGACCCAGCCGGCCGGCGCCTCGGGATCGGAGCGGTCACCCACCCGCAGTGCGGCGAGGGGGTCCTGCGGGCTCGGCTCGGCTGCGTAGACGGCGAACATGCCCCGGAACTTACCCAGTGGTAGGAATCTCTGTGCGGTGAACCACGTCACGGCAGTACGCTCGGGGTGTGCTGGAGGCGATCGCGCAGTGGTGGGACGGGGTGGAGCTGTGGCTCGCCCAGTTGCCGTTCCCGTTCCAGTTCGCGCTGGTCATGGGTGTCCTGCTGCCGCTGTGCCTGGGCGCGGCGCGGCTGATCGACCGGCTGGTGGACAACGCGTCCTCCCGGTTCAACCCGGTGCCGCCCGCCGAGCCCGCCGCCGAGCCCGAGAAGGTGGACGCGGGCAGGCCTTCGTAGGCTGGCGGACGTGACTCCCGCCCGGCGCCTGACCGTCGCACTCGTGGGCCTGATCGCGCTGGTCGTGATCGGCTACTTCGCCAAGGACCTCGGCGGCTCCTCCGAACCGTCGCCCACCACGGCGTCCTCCACGGCGTCCACCCGCGTCCTCTCGACCGGCGGTTCGGCGGCGGCCTCGGCCGGCCCGTCGGCGCGCCAGGTGCCCGGTGTCGCGTCGGGGCTGCCGGTGAAGGAGCTGTCCGGCCTGCCCGCCGAGGCGGCGGCGACCTGGCGGCTGATCGAGCAAGGCGGGCCGTTCCCGTACCCGCGCAACGACGGGGTGACGTTCCAGAACCGGGAGAAGCGGCTGCCCGCGAAGTCCGGCGACTACTACCGCGAGTACACCGTGCCGACGCCGGACAGCGGCGACCGGGGCGCCCGCCGGATCGTCACCGGGTCGGGTGACGAGGTCTACTACACCGGTGACCACTACTCGACCTTCGTCGTCGTGGACGTGACCCGATGACCCACCTGCACGTGGTGCGCCCCGGCGCGCGGTCGAAGTCGGCCGCGCTCGCCGCGATCGGCGAGGCGATGGAGTTCCCCGACTACTACGGGCGGAACCTGGACGCGCTGTACGACTGCCTCACCGACCTGTCGTGGCTGCCGCCGGGCAAGCACGTCCTGGTCTGGGAGGGCGGCGACGACGACGTGGAGTCCGTGCTGGCCGACGCCCAGCAGGCGATGTCGGCGGGCGACCGCACGTTCGCCGTGCGCTACCCGGACTGATCCCGGCCGTTCCGGAGACCGCCGGGACCGGCCGTGGTCTCAGTCCCCGGCAGGCACCCAGGACGGCTTGCGCTTGCCCACGAACGCGGCGATGCCCTCCTGGCCCTCGGGACCGCCGAAGTGCCGCGCCGACAGCTCCAGCATGTCGGCGAACACCTCGCCGAGGTTGGTGGACCGGGGCTCCTGGAGCATCCGCTTGGTGGCGGCCAGGGCGTTCGGCCCGCCCAGCGCCAGCATGTCCGTGTAGCGGTCGACTTCGGCGTCCAGCGCGTCGGCGGCGACCGCGGCGTTGACCAGCCCGATCTCCTCCGCCCGCCGGGCGTCGAACGTCTCGCCGGTCAGGAACAGCTCGTGCGCCGCCCGCGGCAGCAGCCGGGGCAGCACGGTCACCGAGATCACGGCCGGCACGACGCCGATGCGGACCTCGCTGAACGCGAACGTCGCCGTGTCGACGGCCACCGCGATGTCGCACGCGGCGACCAGTCCGACCCCGCCCGCGCGAGCCGGGCCGGCCAGCTTGGCGACGACGGGCTTCGGGCTGGTCCACAGTCGTTCGAGGATGGCGGGGAACTCGTTGACCCCCTGCTGGTCGGCACCGGCGCCGCCGGCCTCCTTCAGGTCCATGCCCGAGCAGAACACCGGTCCGGTGTGCCCGAGCACGACGACCCGCACGCCGTCGTCGGCGATGGCGGTGTCCAGGTGCCCGGTCAGCTCGGCACGCAGTTGCGCGGACAGGGCGTTGCGGTTGCGGGGGGAGTCCAGCGTGATCGTCGCGATGCCACGCCGCACCTCGTAGTGGACCAACTCGTCTGCCATGGGCCGCACTCTACGAGGCGGCGTCATTGACAGTATCCTGTCAAAATGACAGGATACTGTCATGACAACGCAGACGGTCCACCTCGCCCTGTACGACACGCTCGCCGACTGGGAGTTCGGCTACGCGACCGCCCGCATCAACAGCCCGGCGTTCCAGCAGGTGCCCGGCCGCTACCAGGTGAAGACCGTCGCCGAGACCCTCGACCCGATCACCACCATGGGTGGCGTGCGGATGCTCCCCGACCTGACGCTGGCGGACCTGGACCCGGCGGACAGCGCGATGCTGATCCTGCCCGGGGCGGAGAGCTGGGTGGACGGCGGCAACGCGGCGTTCGCCAAGGCGGCCCGGCGCTGGCTGGAGGCCGGCGTGCCGGTGGCGGCGATCTGCGGCGGCACCCTGGGCCTGGCCGCCGAAGGGCTGCTGGACGACCGCGCCCACACCGGCAACGCGGTCGAGGAGCTGCAGACGGTCGCGGGCTACGCCGGCAGCGCCCACTTCCGCGCCGAACGAGCCGTCCGCGCCGACGGCCTCATCACGGCCGGGGCGGTCAGCGCGGTCGAGTTCGCCCGCGAGGTCTTCGCCGAACTCGACCTGTACGAGCCCGCCGTGCTCGAAGCGTGGCACGGACTGTTCAGCACCGGCGACCCGGCGTGGTTCGGCAAGCTCCAGGCGGCTCTCTCGTGACGGTGGAGCCGCGCACGGAGGCGGGCGATGTGCTGACCGAGGTGATCATGCGCACGTTCCGCCTCTACGGCGGCTTCCTGGAGGCCGCCGAGGGGATGACCAAGCCGGTGGGCCTCACCGCGGCGTGGTGGCAGGTGCTCGGCGCCGTCCTGCGCGAGCCCCTCTCGGTGTCGGGCATCGCCCGCGAGATGAGCCTCACCAGGCAGAGCGTGCAGCGCATCGCGGACCTGTTGGTGGCGAAGGGGCTGGCCGAGTACCTGCCCAACCCGGCTCACCGGCGCGCCAAGCTGTTCCGGCCCACGAAAGCGGGCTACCAGGCGGTCCGCGGTCTCGCCGAGGCCCAGCACGCCTTCACGAACCGCGTCTCGGCCGGGATCGGCTTGGACGAGCTGCGCACCACGCTCTCCGTGATGGACAAGCTCATCGCCGCCTTGGACGCCGAATGACCGTTGTCAGGCGCGGCGCCGTCAGCCGGTCGTCGTCCGTGATCGTCTTCTACTGCGTTGTCGAACCGGCGGCCGGCCACTTCGTCCGGTGACCCGCTCGGCGAGAAGAGGAATGGCGACTCAGGCGGACCGGACCGCGAGTTCGGCGCCCACCGCCGCTTCGAACCGGTGCAGCACGAGTTCCGCCACCTCGGGGTCCGGGCCCAGCGGCGGCGCGATCACGGCGTCCTCGCCCGCCAGGGCCGCGACCCGGTCCGGCAGCAGCCCCGGGGCCAGGAACCACGAGGCCACCGCGATCCGCCGCGCCCCCCGCGCCCGCAGCCGCGCCACGGCGGTGGGCACGTCGGGCGACGCGGTGGACGCGAAGGCCGCCGCCACACCCGCCCAGCCCGAGCCCTGCGCCCAACGCCGGGCGATCGAGGTCACGAGGGCGTTCGCCGGGGCATGGGACGAGCCCGCCCCGGCCAGCACCACGCCCCAGTCGCGCTCACCGGACCGGACGCCCACCGAAGCCAGCCGGCGCAGCGCCGCCGACTCCAGGCGCGGATCGGGGCCCAGGACGTCCGCGATCGTCACGTCCAGCGAAGGCAGCCGAGCCTCCGCCACCGCGCCCGGCACGTCCACCCGGGCGTGGAAAGCCTTGCCCAGCAACAGAGGCACGACGACGGCCGACCGGTGGCCGTCGCCGTGCACGGCCCGCAGCACGTCACCCAGCCGCGGCGCGGAGAGGTCCAGGAACGATCCCCGGACGTCCAGCGCGGGCCGCAACGCCCGCACCACGTCCAGCAACTGGTGCACGGTTGCCGCCGAACGCGGGTCGCGGCTGCCGTGCGCCACGGCCACCAGCGCGGTCACAGCGCACCCGTCAATCCGCGCGCCCGCAACACCGCCCGCTCCAGCGGCCGGAACACCAGCAGTTCGATCCCCACGCCCACCAGCAGGATCAGGAAGATCGCCGCGATCACCATCGAGATGTCGTTGAGCGACGAGCCGTTGTGCAGGTACTGCCCCAGACCCTCGCCCAACTGCGGCGAGGTCGCGATGATCTCCGCCGCCATCAGCGAGCGCCACGAGAACGCCCACCCCTGCTTCAGACCCGCCAGGTAGCCCGGCAGCGCGGCCGGCAGCAGGATGTGCCGCGCCGCCGCCAGCTTGCCCGCGCCCAACGCCTGCCCCACCCGCGGCAGCAGCGGCGGGATCTGGTCGACGCCGGCGACCAGGCCGTTGGCGATCGACGGCACCGAGCCCATCAGGACCACGAAGTAGATGGTCGACGGGGTGGCGCCGAACCACAGGATGCCCGCCGGCACCCAGGCCACCGACGGCAGCGACTGGAGACCCGTCAGCAGCGACCCGATCGCCGCCCGCACCACGCGCACCTTGGCGATCAGCAGACCCAGCGGCGTGGCGATGAGGACCGCCGTGAGGAAGCCGAGGACGGCCCGGTGCACGGACGTCCACAGCACGTCCAGCGCGCGGCCGGACTCGATGGCCTCCGCCACCGCCGCCCACACCGACGCCGGGGACGGAAGCTGGTACTCCGGCCAGAACGCCGCCGCCCACAGCCCCTGCCACACGCCGAGCAGCAGGGCGAACGCGATCAGCGGCGGCACCGCGGTGCGCAGGAACCGCTTGCGCAGCGACGGGCGCTGCTCCTGCGACGGCGCGTCCAGCGCGTCCAGACCCGCGCCGACCGCCGCCAGGTCGTTGTCAAGCCGCGGCGTGGCCACTGATCACCTCTCGCAGGTGGCTGGTGATGTCGTTGATCAGGGCCGGCTCGTCACCGTCCACGGTGGCCCACTCGCGGACCACGCGGCCGGGGCGCGAGGACAGCAGGATGACCCGCTGTGCCAGCCGGACCGCCTCGCGCACGTCGTGCGTGACGAACAGGATCGCCGTCGACGTCTCCCGCCACACCCGCACCAGCTCCGCCTGGAGCACGTCGCGGGTGATGGCGTCCAGCGCCGCGAACGGCTCGTCCATCAGCAGCAGGCCGGGCGTGCCCTCCTCGGCGCTGCCCAGCGTCGACGCCAGCGCACGGGCCAGCGCCACCCGCTGCCGCATGCCGCCGGACAGCTCGTGCGGGCGCTTGTGGCCCGCTTCGGCCAGGCGCACCAGCGACAGCAGCTCGCTGGCCTTCTCCCGGCGCGCTCCCCGCTTCAGGCCCGCGAGCCGCAGCGGCAGCTCCACGTTGCGCGCGGCGGTCAGCCACGGCATCAGGGCGGCTTCCTGGAACATCACGGCGGGCCGGGACGTGGTCAGCTCGATGGAGCCGGCGGTGGGCGCGTCCAGCCCGGCGACCAGGTTCAGCAAGGTCGACTTGCCGCAGCCGGACGCGCCCAGCAGGCACACGAACTCGCCCGGCGCGACTTGCAGGTCGACGCCGTCGAGCGCCAGCACCGCGTTCGTGCCGTGTCCGAACGCCTTGCGCACCCCGGACAAGGTCACCGCCGCGTCCACAGTGGACTGCGCGGCGGGCTCAAGCGTGGCGGTCATGGTGTGCCTGCCTTCCCGAGTTACTTCTTGTCCAGTCCGGCGGTGTCCACGGTCGGCTTGCCCGCGGCCGAGAGCACCTTGTTCAGCAGCGTGAAGTCGGCCAGCCCGGCCACGTCCGCGGCTTCCTTGGCGACGCCCGCGACGACCGCGTCCTCCGCCAGCCGGGGGAACGTCTTGGCCTGCGGGTCCAGCGTCAGCTCGATGTTGTCGAACGCGCGGTCCAGCACCGGCTCGCCGAGCGACTTGCCGGTGAGCGTCTTGAGCGCGTTGTTGACGACCTGCTTGGCCTCGGCCTTGTTGCCCAGCGCGTAGTCGGTCGCCCGGAGGTGGCCGCGCAGCAGCGCCTCCACGGTCTGCGGGTGCTCCTGGAGGAACTTCGCGCGCACGATGAGCACCGTGGTCGGGAACTTGCCGCCCTCCCACAGGGCTTCCTCGTCCAGCAGCACCTTCGCGCCCGCGTCCAGCACCAGTCGCGACGACCACGGCTCCGGCGCCCACGCGCCGTGCACGTCGCCCCTCTTGAACAGGTCGAGCGACTGCGCGTTCTCGGTGTTGGTCACGTTGACCTGGTCGGGCCCCGTGCCGATGGCCAGCTTCTGGTCCGACAGCCACTTCTTCAGCGCCACGTCCTGCGTGTTGCCGAGCTGCGGAGTGGTGATGATCTTGCCCTTGAGGTCCGCCGGCGCGGCGATGTCCGGCTTGACCACGAGCTGCGCGCCGCCCGAGGTGGCGCCCGAGACCAGCCGGATCGCCTCGCCCTTGGACTTGGCGTAGGCGTTGATGGCCGGGCCGGAGCCGATGAACGAGACGTCCAGCGACTCGCCCAGCAGCGCGTTGACCGCCTCGGGGCCCGCGTTGAAGGTCTGGGTGGTGAGCTTGGTGCCGCCGAGCTCCTTGGCGAAGTAGCCCTTGTCCACGCCGATCAGCGCGGCGGCGTGGGTGACGTTGGGGAAGTAGCCCAGCCGGACTTCGGCGGCCGGGCCCTTGTCGTCGGCGGGCGTGCCGGCGTTGTCGCCGCCGCCCGCCCGTGAGCACGCGGCGAGTGCCGCGAACGCGGTCAGTATGGCCAGTGACTTGGTCAGGATGCTGCGTCTGTTGCTCACGGCGGCGGTGGCCTTTCTGGGGATCAGGGACCGGGGGAGACGAGGGCGTGGCTGTCGGTCTGGGCGGTGCTCCCGCCCTCGGTACAGCCGGCGACACCGTCGGGCACCGGCAGCGGCGCCCCGACCAGACCCGCGGCCAGCGTGCTGCCGTCCGAGGCGTCGATGACCAGGAACGCGCCGGTGCGGCGGCTGTGGGTGTAGTCGTCGACGGGGACCGGCTCGGCCGTGCGCACGACGACCTGGCCGATCTCGTTGAGGTTGAGCGAGCCGGGGCCTTCCGTGCTGGCCAGCTTCTGCTCGTCGAACCGGTTGCGCAGCTCGGTGACGATCGCCTGGACGGTGCGCGTGCCGTGCTTGACGAGCACCCGCGCGCCGGGCGTCAGCGGCTTCTCGGCCAGCCAGCACACGGTGGCTTCGAATTCGTCGGTGACGGTCGGCGGTTCTCCGCCGGTGATCAGGTCGCCGCGTGAGATGTCGAGGTCGTGTTCCAGGAGGAGGGTGACGGATTGGCCGGCGGCGGCCTGGTCGAGTGGGCCGTCGGCGGTGTCGATCCGGGTGATGGTGCTGCGCAGGCCGATGGGCAGGACGGTGATGGCGTCGCCGACGTGGACGGTGCCGGCGGCGATCTGTCCGGCGTAGCCGCGGTAGTCGGGGAAGTCGGGGGTGCGCGGCCGGATGACGTACTGCACCGGGAAGCGGAACGGCGCGTCGTGCGGGTCCGCGTCGACCGGCACGGTCTCCAGGTGCTCCAACAGGGTCGGCCCCGCGTACCAGGGGGTGCGCGCCGAGCGGTCCACCACGTTGTCGCCCGCCAGCGCGGACACCGGGATCTCCACCACCGCGTCCTCGGCGAACCCGAGCGCGGTGGCGTGCGCGGTGAACTCCTTGGCGATGCGGGAGAACGTGACCTCGTCGTAGTCGACCAGGTCGATCTTGTTCACCGCGAGGACCAAGCGCGGCACCCCCAGCAGCGCGAGCACGGCGGCGTGGCGGCGGGTCTGCTCCACCACACCCTTGCGCGCGTCCACCAGGAGCACACCCAGTTGGGCCGTGGACGCTCCGGTGACCGTATTACGGGTGTACTGCACGTGTCCCGGCGTGTCGGCGAGCACGAAGGACCGCTTCGGGGTGGCGAAGTACCGGTATGCCACGTCGATGGTGATGCCCTGCTCGCGTTCCGAGCGCAGGCCGTCCACCAGCAGCGACAGGTCCGGCGTCGCCAGGCCGCGGTCCGCGCTCGCGCGGTGCACGGCGTCCAGCGTGTCGGCGAGCACGGACTTGGTGTCGTAGAGCAGCCTGCCGACGAGCGTGGACTTCCCGTCGTCCACGCTGCCCGCGGTCGCAAGCCTCAACAGGTCGCTCATTTAGAAGTAGCCCTCCCGCTTGCGGTCTTCCATGGCGGCTTCCGACAGCCGGTCGTCGGCGCGGGTCGCCCCGCGCTCGGTGAGCCGGGACGCGGCGACTTCCGCGATCACGGTCTCGATGTCGGCGGCGTCGGACTCCACCGCGCCGGTGCACGAGCCGTCGCCAACGGTGCGGTAGCGGACGGTCTTGGAGACCAGGGTCTCCCCGTCACGCGGTCCGCCCCACGGGCCTTCGGCCAGCCACATGCCGTCACGGAGGTAGACGTCACGCTGGTGCGCGTAGTAGATCGACGGCAATTCGATCCCCTCTCGCGCGATGTAGTGCCAGACGTCCAGCTCGGTCCAGTTGGAC
Source organism: Actinosynnema sp. CS-041913 (assembly GCF_050942485.1). Taxonomy (NCBI): domain Bacteria; kingdom Bacillati; phylum Actinomycetota; class Actinomycetes; order Pseudonocardiales; family Pseudonocardiaceae; genus Actinosynnema; species Actinosynnema sp. CS-041913. The sequence goes on from NZ_CP192037.1 coordinate 1,621,802, forward strand.
AGCGGGAATACCCGCACATGTTCCCCCGGACGGTGCCTTCCGTTGTAGAGGTTCCACAATTCGGGACGCTGGCGCCGCGGTTCCCACTGACCGAAAGCGTTGCGCAGGCTGAAAATGCGCTCCTTGGCCCGCGCCCGCTCCTCGTCGCGGCGTCCGCCGCCGAACACCGCGTCGAATTTGTGAGAGGTGATCGCGTCCAACAATGGAACGGTCTGCAATGGATTCCGCGTGCCGTCGGGACGTTCCGCGAGCCGCCCGTCGTCGATGTAGTCCTGCACGCGCGCCACTTCCAGCCGCAGCCCGTGCTGCGCCACCACGCGGTCGCGGAAGTCGATGACCTCCTCGAAGTTGTGGCCGGTGTCCACGTGCAGCAGCGGGAACGGCACCGGCGCGGGCCAGAACGCCTTCACCGCCAGGTGCAGCAGCAGCGTCGAGTCCTTGCCGCCGGAGAACAGGATCACCGGCCGGTCGAACTCGCCCGCCACCTCGCGGAAGATGTGGATCGCCTCGGATTCCAGGCGTCCCAACGTGTCCAGCGCCGTGGTGCGCGGACCTCCGGTGTCCGTGCCAGGCCCGGCGAGCAAGTCTTCGGTCGTCGTCATCCGTGCAACCCGCATTCTGTCTTCGACTGCCCGGCCCACCGGCCACTGCGCGGGTCGGCGCCCGGCAGCGGCTTCGCGGTGCACGGCGCGCAGCCGATGGAGGGATAACCCGCCTGCACCAACGGGTTCTCCAGGACCCCGTGCTCGGCGATGTAGGCGTTGAACTCGTCGTCGGACCACGCCGCGATGGGGTTGACCTTCACCAGCCCGTTGCGGTCGTCCCACTGCACGACCGGCGTGTTCGCGCGGGTCGGCGCGTCGACCCGGCGCACGCCCGTGACCCAGGCGTCGTAGTTCTTCAGCGTGCGCTGCAAGGGGATGACCTTGCGCAACTGGCAGCACCGGTTCGGGTCGGTCCGGTTCAGCAGCCCGAACTGCGCCTCCTGGTCGGCGACCGACTGCTCGGCGGCGGCGTTCACGATGTGCACGTCCGGGTAGACCAGGTCCACCGCGTCCCGGGTGCCGATGGTCTCGGCGAAGTGGTAGCCGGTCTCCAGGAACAGGACGTCGATGTCCGGCTTCGCCTTGACCGCCAGGTCGATCAGCACGGCGTCCTGCATGTTCGACGCGACGATCCAGCTCTCGCCGAACGTCCGGGCGGTCCACGCCAGCGTCTCTTCGGCGGTGGCGTCAGCCAACTCGACCGAAGCGGCCTGCGCGATCACCTTCAGTTCCTCGACCCTGGTGGGGGCGGTCATCGCTGCACCTCCTGAGGAAGGTTGAGACCCACGAACTTCACGGTGAACACGCGGCGGCAGGAGGCGCACAGCCACGAGTAGCTGGGCTCCTCCTGCGGCCGTAGGTCCTCGTCACCGCAATAAGGGCAATAAAAAGGTGTGGCCCTCTCACTCATTTCAAATCCGCCTCGTCGGCGCGAGCCACCCACTGGGCGAACCGCTCGTCTTCCTTGCGGTTGGCCACGAAGTTGCGCACCACGCGTTCCACGTAGCCCGACAGCTCGGCCGCGGTCACCTTGTGGCCGCGCAGTTTCCGGCCGAATCCGGCGTCCAGGCCCAGCCCGCCACCGAGGTGCACCTGGAAACCCTCGACCTGGTTGCCGTCCGCGTCGGTCACGATCTGGCCCTTGAGCCCGATGTCGGCGGTCTGGATGCGGGCGCACGAGTTCGGGCAGCCGTTGATGTGCACGGAGATCGGCGCGGTCACCCCGGACACGATGTCCGCCAGCCGCGTCTCCAGCGTCGTCACCAGCTCGACCGCACGGGCCTTGGTCTCGACGATCGCGAGCTTGCAGAACTCGATGCCGGTGCACGCCATCACGCCCCGCCGCCACGGCGACGGCTCGGTCTGGAGGCCCAGCTTCGCCAGATCGGCTTGCAGCGCCTTGACTTCCGCCTCGGGCACGTCCAGCACGATCAGCTTCTGCTGCGGCGTCAGGCGAACCCGGTTCGACCCGGACCGCTCGACCGCCTTCGCGACCTCCACCAGCGTGGAGCCGGACACGCGCCCGGCGATCGGGGCCGCGCCGACGTAGTACCGGCCGTCCTTCTGCCGGTGCACGCCGATGTGGTCGTGCGGGATCTCCGGCACCTCCGGCGGGGGGCCGTCGACCAACTCGCGCTTGAGGTACTCGGTCTCCAGCACCTGGCGGAACTTCTCCGGGCCCCAGTCGGCGACCAGGAACTTGATCCGCGCCCGGTGCCGCAGCCGGCGGTAGCCGTAGTCGCGGAAGACGCTGATCACGCCTTCCCACACGTCCGGCACCTCGTCCAGCGGCACCCACGCGCCGAGCCGCTTGCCGATCATCGGGTTGGTGGACAGGCCGCCGCCGACCCACAGGTCGAAGCCGGGGCCGTGCTCGGGGTGGTCCACGCCGACGAACGCGACGTCGTGGATCTCGTGCGCCACGTCCGGCAGGCCGGAGATGGCGGTCTTGAACTTGCGCGGCAGGTTCGCGAAGCGCGGGTCGCCGATGTAGCGGCGCAGGATCTCGTCGATCGCGGGCGACCCGTCGACGACCTCGTCCTCGGCGATGCCGGCGACCGGGGAGCCGAGCACCACGCGCGGGCTGTCGCCGCAGGCCTCCATCGTGGTCAGGCCCGCGTCCTCCAGCTTCCGCCAGAGGGTGGGCACGTCCTCGATGCGGATCCAGTGGTACTGCACGTTCTGCCGGTCGGTGATGTCGGCGGTGTCGCGCGCGTAGGTCTGCGACAGCTCGCCGATCAGCGCGAGCTGGGACGTGGTCAGCCGGCCGCCGTCGATGCGGACGCGGAGCATGAAGTACTCGTCGTCCAGCTCCTCGGGCTCCAGGGTGGCCGTCCGGCCGCCGTCGATGCCGGGCTTGCGCTGGGTGTAGAGCCCGTACCAGCGGAATCGCCCGCGCAGGTCCGCCGGGTCGATCGAGTCGAACCCGCCGTGGGCGTAGATGTTCTCGATCCGCGAGCGGACGTTGAGCGGGTTGTCGTCCTTCTTGCTCCGCTCGTTCGGGTTCAGCGGCTCGCGGTAGCCCAGCGCCCACTGCCCCTCACCTCGGCGCTGCTTGGCACGCTGAGGCGTCGTCGTCGGGGGGACCATCCTCGTCCTCCGGGGTTTCGGGGCGCTGGTGCGCGTGCGAGTCCCGGTGGGGCTGTGGTGGGGGTCTCGTCAGCGCACCCGGCGCCGACGGGAACAAACAGTCGGGCGCGGGTTATGCCGAAGGACGGCACATCGCGCTGGAGACACGACGGAAGTCGACGTGGCGGCGGACCACCAAGCGCACTCCGTTCGACGTCATGGTTGTCAGCGTGCCACGCGTCCACCCCGTGGTCCACCGCCATCCGCATGCTGGGACGGGGTTCCCGGTCCTGGTAACTGGGACAATGGGGACATGCCCTCCGCCCTGCCGATCGGCGACCCCGCGCCGCCCGACGGCTCACTGCCCGTGGCCGCCTTGGCGGGCCTCGGCTCCCGCCCGTTCGGCGTCTACGTCCACGTGCCGTTCTGCGCGACCCGCTGCGGCTACTGCGACTTCAACACCTACACCGCCGGTGAGCTGGGCACTTCCGCTTCGCCGGCGTCCTGGCTGGACGGCCTGCGGCGGGAGCTGGACCTGGCGGCGGCGGTGCTCGGCGACGCCCCGGCGGCCGACACGGTGTTCGTCGGCGGTGGCACTCCGTCACTGCTGGGCGCGGACGGCCTGGCCGACGTGCTGGCCGCGGTCCGGTCCTCGTTCGGGCTCGCGGAAGGTGCGGAAGTCACTACGGAGTCCAACCCCGAATCGACTTCGGCCGGGTTCTTCGCCGCCCTCCGTGACACGGGTTACACCCGGGTGTCGCTGGGCATGCAGTCGGCGGCCCGCCACGTGCTGGCCGTGCTGGACCGGGCCCACACGCCGGGCCGCCCGGTGGCGGCGGCGCGCGAAGCCCGCGAGGCCGGCTTCGACCACGTGAACCTGGACCTCATCTACGGCACGCCCGGCGAGTCCGTCGACGACCTGCGCGCCTCCCTGGACGCCGTGCGGGAGGCGGGCGTGGACCACGTGTCGGCGTACGCGCTGATCGTGGAGGAGGGCACGGCCCTGGCCCGCCGGGTGCGGCGCGGCGAGCTGCCGATGCCCGACGACGACGTGCTGGCCGACAAGTACGAGCTGATCGACGCCGCGCTGACCGCACAGGGCCTGCGCTGGTACGAGGTGTCGAACTGGGCGGCGGACGCGGATGCGGAGTGCCGCCACAACATCCTCTACTGGCAGGGCGCCGACTGGTGGGGCGCGGGACCGGGCGCGCACAGCCACGTCGGCGGCGTGCGCTGGTGGAACGTCAAGCACCCGGCCAAGTACAGCGAGCTGCTGGCCGCCGGCCGCTCCCCGGCCGCGGGCCGCGAGGTGCTGGCGGCCGACGACCGCCGGGTGGAGCGCGTCCTGCTGGAACTCCGCCTGGCCACCGGTCTGCCCGTCGACGTCCTCGACGCCGAGGGCCAGTCGGAGGCGAAGGTCGCGGCGGCGGACGGCCTGCTGGACCCGGACGCCCTGGACCGGGGCCGCTGCGTCCTGACCGACCGGGGCCGCCTGCTGGCCGACGCCGTGGTGCGCAGGCTCACTTGAGCGAGATCGCCGCCGACTCGCCGATGGTCCGGTACCCGATCGGCCCGTACAGCCGCCCGGCCTTGCCGTCCGGCTCCGTCTCCAGGAACGGCCGGTGACCCGCCGCGAACACCCGCGCGGTCAGCGCGCCGCACACCGCCGACGCGATGCCCCGGTTCCGGAACCCCGGCACCACGGCGATCCCGGCCACCTGCGACCAGCCGCCCTGCGGCCCGGTCGACACGCCGCCGCCCACCGGCTCGCCGTCGACCGACGCGAGCAGCAGCAGCCCACCGTGGTCGAGCAGCGCCCGCTGGCGCTCGATCGCGGCCTCCCGGGTGAGGGAACCCACACCGAAGGCCGTGTTCTGCACCTCGGACACCGCCACCAGCTCGTCGTCCGACGTCGCCTCGACCACCGTCACCCCGTCCGGCACGTCGGGGACGCGCAGGTCGTCCGGGTCGACGCTCATCATCGGCAGTAGCTGGTCCACCGTGAAACCGGCCTCGGCCAGCGCCGCGTCCACCGCCGGGAACGGCCGCAGGTACTCCAGCCTGGGGGTGCGGGACCGGGCGCGGAACGCCTCGACCAGCTCCGCGACCTGCGCGGCGGTCGGTGCCGCGGCGGCGTCGGGCACCGCGTAGTTCATGAACACGTTGTCACTGTGGGCGTCGAAGCGCACGAGGAACGGGCCCACGCGTTCGGAGTGGGCGCGGATCGAGTCGCGCAGGGAGGCCTGGATGTCGGCGAGCACAGTGGAAGCTATCCACCCGCGCGAACCCGTGCCACCGACTTTCCCTTCCGGGACCACCACCTCCGTAAACTCATGGTGAAGCAGGTCGTCGTAGTGGAGGTGACGCGCGGTGAACGCCGATGAGCGCCGGTTCGAAGTGCTGCGCGCGATCGTTGCCGACTACGTCTCCAACCAGGAGCCCGTCGGGTCGAAAGCGCTGGTGGATCGGCACAACCTGGGGGTGTCCAGCGCGACCGTGCGCAACGACATGGCCTCGTTGGAGGAGGACGGCTACATCACCCAGCCGCACACCAGCGCGGGCCGGGTGCCCACCGACAAGGGCTACCGGCTGTTCGTGGACCGGCTCAGCGAGGTCAAGCCGCTGTCCTCGCCCGAGCGCAAGGCCATCCGGAGCTTCCTCGAAGGCGCGTACGACCTGGACGACGTGCTGCGCCGCAGCGTCCGCCTGCTCGCCCAGCTAACCCGCCAGGTCGCGGTCGTGCAGTACCCGACGCTGAGCCGGTCCACCGTGCGGCACCTGGAAGTGCTCGCCATCACACCGGCCCGGCTGATGCTGGTGCTGATCACCGACACCGGCCGCGTCGACCAGCGGTCCGTGGACCTCGGGGACGTGATCACCGAGGAGAACGTGGGCCGGATGCGGTCCATGCTCAACGCCGCCATGGTCGGCAAGCGGCTCTCCGACGCGTCCGCCGAGGTAGCGCAGCTCCCCGACCAGGCGCCCAAAGAGCTGCGCGATGTGGTGCTGCGGGTGAGCACGGTGCTGATCGAGTCGCTGGTGGAGCACCCGGAAGAGCGGCTGGTGCTGGGTGGCACCGCGAACCTCACCCGCAACGTGGCAGACTTCCCCGGTTCGCTGCGCCAGGTGCTGGAGGCGCTGGAGGAGCAGGTCGTCGTGCTGAAACTGCTGGCCGCGGCCCGCGATCCCGGCACGGTCCTGGTGCACATCGGCGAGGAGAACGAGGCGGCCGAGATGCGCAGCACCTCGGTCGTGTCCATCGGCTACGGGAGCCGGGACAACCTGCTCGGGGGCATGGGAGTGGTGGGTCCGACCCGCATGGACTACCCGGGAACGATGGCGGCCGTGCTCGCGGTGGCCAACTACGTGGGGGACATCCTGACTTCACGGTAGCCGGGGAACACCGGACGCCCACAGGACGTTTCGCAAGCGAGCGAGCGCGCGCTCGGCGCGCCCGCAGGAGGACACACGGTGGCGAGGGACTATTACGGCACGCTCGGGGTCTCCAGGAACGCGACGCCCGAGGAGATCAAACGCGCCTATCGCAAGCTCGCGCGCCAGCTACACCCGGACGTCAACCCCAACGAGGAGGCGCGCTTCAAAGAGGTGACGGCCGCCTACGAGGTGCTGTCGGACCCGAGGAAGCGCGAGCTCGTCGACCGGGGCGGTGACCCGCTCCAGTCCGGTGGCGGTGGCGGCGGGATGCACGACCCGTTCGCGGGCTTCGGGCTCGGCGACATCATGGACGCGTTCTTCGGGGCGACGGGGGGCAGCGGGCGCGGGCCGCGCAGCCGGGTGCAGCCCGGTTCGGACGCGCTGATCCGGCTGTCCATGACGCTGGAGGAGTGCGCGGCGGGCGCGTCGCGGGAGCTGACCGTGGACACGGCGATCCTGTGCGACCGGTGCGTGGGCAGCGGCTGCGCCGAGGGCTCGTCCCCGGTGCGCTGCGACACGTGCGGCGGGCGCGGCGAGGTGCAGTCGGTCCAGCGCTCGTTCCTCGGCCAGGTGGTCACGGCCCGGCCGTGCCCGGTGTGCCGGGGGCTGGGCGAGGTCATCCCCGACCCGTGCCTCCAGTGCGCGGGCGAGGGCCGGGTGCGGTCGCGGCGGACGATCTCCGTGCAGATCCCGGCCGGCGTGGCCGAGGGCATGCGGGTGCGGCTGGCCGGCCAGGGCGAGGTCGGCTCCGGCGGCGGCCCGGCGGGCGACCTGTACGTGGAGGTCGAGGAGATCCCGCACGAGGTGTTCGAGCGGGACGGGGCGAACCTGCACTGCTCGGTGCGCATCCCGATGACCACGGCCGCGTTGGGCGCGGTGCTGCCGTTGCAGACCCTGGACGGCGAGGAGGAGCTGGAGATCGAGCCCGGCACCCAGCCGAACACCGAACTGGTGCTCACCGGCCGGGGCATGCCGAGGCTGCGGTCGTCCGGCCGCATCGACGGGCGCGGCGACCTGCACGTGCACCTGGAGGTCGTGGTGCCGACCAAGCTCGACGCGCGGCAGTCCGAGCTGCTGCGGGAGCTGGCCGCGGTGCGCGGCGAGGAGGAGCCGACGCTGGCGCACAACGGCAAGGGTGGCGGCGGCCTGTTCTCGCGGCTGCGGTCCGGCCGCGCCCACCGGTGACGCTGCCGGTCTTCCTCGTCCCGGCGCTGCCGTCCGGCGCGGAAGCCGTGCTGGACGGCCCCGAGGGGCGGCACGCGGCCACCGTGCGGCGGCTGCGCGCGGGGGAGGAGCTGGTGCTCTCCGACGGGACCGGCGCGCAGGTGCGGTGCGTGGTCGACGAGGCGTTGAAGGATTCGCTGCGGCTGCGCGTCGTCGAACGCTGGGTGGTGCCCGAGCCCGCCGTGCGGGTGGTGGTGGCGCAGGCATTGGTGAAAGGCGACCGCGGCGAATTGGCCGTGGAACTGGCGACCGAGGCGGGTGTCGACGGCGTGGTGCCGTGGAAAGCCGCGCGGTGCGTCACGAAGTGGGAGGACGGCCCCCGCGGGGCGAAGGCGCTGGAACGCTGGCGCAGCACCGCGCGGGAGGCCGCGAAACAGGCTCGGCGGGCCCGCGTGCCGGTGGTCGCGGAGCCGGTGAACACCCGCGCGCTGGCCCGTTTGGTCGAATCCGCCACAGTTGCATTGGTTTTGCACGAATCGGCGTCGGTGACCCTCAAGTCGGCGCCGCTGCCCGCCGCGGGCGAGGTGCTGTTGGTGGTGGGGCCGGAAGGCGGCATCACCGACGACGAGCTGGCGGCGTTGACCGAGGCAGGCGCGCACGCGGTGCGACTGGGCCCTACCGTTCTGCGAGCGTCGACGGCGGCGGCGGTGGCGTTGGGAGCTGTGGGTGTGCTCACCGATCGCTGGGGGTAATGGGCGCTGATCCCTTCTGGCGAACCTCCGGAATAGGGGTTACCCTCATGGCCTGAGGGGTTGCATTGGTCTAGTCGGAATCGGCCCTTCAGACCACCAGACTCGCCGGACACCTCCCCCCTCGGTCCGGCGTCGCCGCGTCGCGGTGGGGCGACCCCCAGGTCCCATCGCGACGCGGCCCTTTCATGTCAGGGGGTTTCTTTGCGCGTTCCTTACGGCAGCCACCCGAGCCAGTTCGGTGAATTGTCGTCACCCGACGGTTCGGGCTCGTTTCCTGTTGTCGTCGTCATCCACGGCGGTTTCTGGCATCAGCGTTATGGATTGGAGCTGGGACGCCCGCTCGCGGCCGACCTGGTCGCCCACGGCGTCACCGCCTACAACATCGAGTACCGGCGGGTGGCCGGTGGCGGCGGGTGGCCGGCAACCGGCGACGACGTGCTGGCCGCGATCGACGTGCTCGACGCCGACGTCGTGACCCTCGGGCACTCGGCGGGCGGCCACTTGGCGGTGTGGGCGGCGGCGCGGCACCCCCGGGTCGTCGGGGCCGTCGCGCAGGCCGGTGTCCTGGACTTCCGCCGGCACCCGCAGATCACCCGGCGCGCGGCCGAACTGCTCGGCGGGCTGCCCGACGAGGTGCCCGAGCGGTACGCGGACGCGTCGCCCGCGGCGTTGTTGCCGATCGACAAGCCCCTGGTCCTGGTGCACGGCGAGGACGACGAGGACGTGCCGGTCGAGCAGAGCGTGTCGTTCGCCGAGGCCTCGGGTGCGGAGCTGGTCACGTTGCCCGGTGTCGGCCACCTGGACCTGATCACGCCCGGCACGGCGGCGTGGGCGGTGTGCCGGGACGCCGCGGTCCGGCTGGCCCGCTAGCCTGCGGTGCATGTCCGACTGCCTGTTCTGCCGCATCGTCGCGGGCGAGGTCCCGGCCACGATCGTGCACGAGACCGAGACGACCACGGCCTTCCGCGACATCTCGCCGCAGGCGCCGACGCACGTCGTGCTGGTACCGCACCTGCACTCGCCGGACGCCGCCGCGCTCGCGGTCGCCGCGCCGGGCGTGCTGGACGACCTGTTCGTCGCGGCGGGCGAGGTGGCCAAGGCCGAGGGCATCGCGGACAGCGGCTACCGCCTGCTGTTCAACACCGGCGCGGACGCGGGCCAGACCGTGTTCCACGCCCACCTGCACCTGCTCGGCGGACGCGCGCTCGGCGCACTCGCCTAGATCCGCGCCCGGCTCGGACCGCGTCCGGCTGGACCCGCGGCCCGACCGGACCCGCGGCCCGACCGGACCCGCGGCCCGACCGGACCACCCGCCGGACCTGCGCTCTTCGGCGTTCCGCCCCCTAGACGGGCTCTTCGCCGGACACCCCGTAGCAGGTGGCGACCGCGGCGGCGCGGTTGCGCAGGGAGGTGCGCAACCACTGCGGGGCCAGGGCTTCCGCGTTCGCGGCGAGCTGCCACAACGCCCATTCGGCGTGCCTCGGGTCCTGGAAGGTCACCTCCAGCCGCGGCCAGCTTTCCGCGTCGGCTTCTTCGGCGAGGACGGCCACCGCGGTGCGCACCAGGTCCTCGCGCCGCGCCGGGTGCACCCGCACCAGCACGGTGACCTGGTCGTCGCCGGCCCGGAACCGCGTGCTGCGTTCCTGCCAGGCCCGGTCCAGGTCGACCCGGTCCGGTCGCTGCGCGGGTTCGGCGAGTTCCTCGGCGGCCAGGACCCGGGACAGCCGGTACGTGCGGTCCTCGCCGGACCTCGTGGCCAGCAGGTAGCCCTGGTCGCGCACGGTGACCAGGCCGATCGGGTCCACCGTGCGCCACTTCGGGGTCTGGCCCGCCGCCGCGTAGTGGATGCGCAGCTTGTGCCCGGCGAACACCGCGCGCCGGACCTCGGCCACTACGGCGTCGGGCACCTCCTCGGCGACCAGCCGGCGGGCGAGGAGGTCGGTCTCCGGGTCGATGAGCAAGCGCCGGGCCGCGCCGGCCGCGGTAGCCCGATAGCTCTCCGGCAGCGCGTCGACCACCTTGCGCATGGCGGACGCGAGCGCCGAGCCGAGGCCGAACGCCTGCGCGCCGCGCCGCGATCCGGCGACCAGCAGGGCGAGTGCTTCGTCGTGGTTCAGCCCGGTGAGTTCGGTCTGGAAACCGGGCAGCAAGGCGAAACCGCCGTGCCGGCCGCGTTCGGCGTAGACCGGGACGCCGGCCGCGGACAGCGCCTCGATGTCGCGCAGCACGGTGCGGGTGGACACCTCCAGCTCGCGGGCCAGCGCGGTCGCGGACAGCCGACCGTGCCGGCGCAGCAGGAGCACCAGCGACACCAACCGGTCGGCGCGCACACGGGAACTTTACCGGAATACACGACACAGGGTGTCGTGATTCGTTGGCAGGCTCATCGGCATGACGAGCAAGACACTGGCCACCGAGCCGAACGACCTGGGCAAGTACTTCATCGAGCGCGCCAACGCGGGCGACGTCGACGGGCTGGTGGCGTTGTACGAGCCCGACGCCGTGCTGGCGTTCCCGCCGGGCAACCTCGCGACCGGACATGCGGAGATCCGCAAAGTGTACGAGCAGTTCCTCGCCGCCGCGCCGGTGCTCTCGCCGGGTAGGCAGCACCCGGCGCTGGTGAGCGGCGACCTGGCACTCACGGCGTCCACGCTGACCACCGGTGAGATCACCGTCGAGGTCGCCCGTCGCCAGTCGGACGGGTCGTGGCTGTGGGCCGTGGACCAGCCGGTGCTCGTGCCGTGAGCGGGGCGGCGGTGGGTCGGCGCCGGCCCACCGCCGCACAGCGGCGTGTGGACGCCCGGGGCCCCGATCGCGATGAGTCCCTAAACGGACTGCGGGAACGCCAGCACGCGGTCCGGGTCGTAGCGCCGGGCCACCCGGCGCAGCCTCGGGTAGTTGCGGCCGTAGTAGGCCGTGCGCCAGTCCGGCATCTCCGGGTCGATGTAGTTCACGTACCCGGTCCCGAGGCCCAGCCCGTCGCGCACCACGGCCAGTTCCCGTCGCGCCTGCGCCTCACTCACCCCGGCCGCCTCGACGAAGACCTGCGCGGCGGCGATCGCGTCCCGGTGAGGGAACGCCGTGTCCTCCGCCCGGACCCGCCCGATCGCCCCGCCGAGCGCGTCGCACAGGATCGCCGTCGCCCGCTCGCCGTCCAGCAGCCCGACCACCCGCGCCGGGTCGAGCGGACGCCGCACCATCCGCGACGAGGCCACGAACGGCAGCCCGGTGAACGGCGGACACCCGTTCAGGCAGTTCGCGTAGTACCGCATGGCCGTCAGGGAGTCCATCGGCCGGACATCCCGCGCCAGTACCGGGACCTTCGCCGCCAACCGGTCCAGCAGCGGTGTCAGGGACTCCGGCGTGCCCACCCAGCAGCCGGACACCAGCGCCCGGGTCGGCGTGCCCGAATCGAGCCGGCACGCCGACCACAACCCGTCCGGCAAGTCGACCATCCACTCCTGCCACGCGCCGAACACGTCCACCGCCGCGCCCGGCGGGGTGCGCAGCTCGAACGGCGCCAGGTCGCGGGCCGGGGCGGTGGCGAACCGGAACGACGTGACGATCCCGAAGTTGCCGCCACCGCCGCCGCGCAGCGCCCAGAACAGGTCCGGCTCGTGCTCCGCGTCCACCCGGCGCAGGCAGCCGTCCGGCGTCACCACCCGCGCCCCGCGCAGCCGGTCGCTGGTCAGCCCGTACTTCCGGCCCACCACGCTGATCCCGCCGCCCAGCGCCAGCCCGCCGATGCCGACACTGCGGCACGTCCCGGCGGGCAGCAGCCGGCCGGCCGCGCCCAGCCCCTCGTACAGGTCGATCATCGAGGTGCCCGCGCCGACGGTCGACACCGGTCCGGCGTGCACCCCGCTCAACGCCGACAGGTCGACCACCAGCCCATTCTCGGGCACCGAGTAGCCCGCATAGCTGTGCCGACCGGCCCGCGCGGCGACCGGAACGCGGTGCGCCGACGTGAACTCCAGGCAGCGGGCCACGTCTGCCTCGTCCGCGCATAACGCGATCGCTGCCGGACGGCGCTGCGCGTACACGAGGTTGTAAGGACGCCGAACGGTGTCGTAGTCGGCGTCACCGGGTAACACCAGCCGTCCGTTCAGCACCCGGCGCAGCCGGTTCCAGTCCCGGTCCCACGTGCCCAGAGCCGCGAGACCGGTGGCTCCCAGAAACGTCCTGCGGTCGAACTCCACGACGTCCACCCCCACCCACAATGGTGAACCGATGTGACGTCCGACACAGCCGTCTAACGGGTCATCCGAGCGCCTGCATCACCGGCGCGTAGAGCAGGTCACGGCGGCCGGTGAACTCGCCGCGCACCATCTCGTCCACCTCGAACCGCGCGGGCATCCCGTGCGCCGACAGCCACGCCGCCAGCTCCGGGTCGGCGACGTCCACCCGCGCCGGACCGGCCCCCGCCGCGTCCGCGATGAGTGCCCGCGCGGTCGCGACCGAGTCCGCGACCACCGGCCCGACCATCAGCCGGTCGGTGTTGTGCCAGGACGCGACGAACCCGCCGTCCGCCACCCGGACCTCGTGCGCGAAGTCGAACAGCGCCGCCCACATCGCCGACCGGTCCGCGCCGAACACCTCCGCGTCCTCGGCCACGAGCCGCGCCCGGTCCGCCGGTCCGCACGGCCTGCTCACGCCCTGGGGAGGCGCGGTCAGCGTGCCGCAGTGCGCCGCCAGCCTCCCGACCGCCCGGAACCCGAGCTTCTCGTACAGCGGCCTGCCGAACGACGTCGCGCACAGCGACGCCACCGGCGTGTCCGCGAACGCCAGCGCGTGCTCCACGACCCGCCGCCCGAGCCCGCGCCCGGCGTGGCCGTGGGCCACCAGCACCATGCTCACCGCCGTGTGGATGTCACCGAATCGGGTGACGATGGCGGTGGCGACCAGGTCGTCGCCGACGAACACGCCGAACCCCGACCCGACCCGCAGCAGGAACCGCCACTTGGCCTCTTCCGGCGGCCAGTCCCGGTCGGCGGCCAGCTTGACGCAGGCGGGCACGTCGGCGGGGGTGAGGGCGCGCAAGATCTCCACGCCGACGAGTAGACACGCCGTGTCCAACCCGTTTCTTACTCCGGTGCGGAGTGTCGGTGGGGGCGGCTAGCATCGGTGGAAATACGTACCGGCACCCCAAATTCGGCGCGAACGCGCAGGAAGCAGGCCCGAGGCCACGTGGCCGACACCGCTGACACCACGCCGCAGGCAGGCCACGCCGCGGCTGACGCCCAGTCCAAGTTCGCCGTGCCCGACGGCGCGGTGCTCGCCCTGCTCGGTTCGCGCGACCAGAACCTCCGGCTCGCGGAGGAGCTGCTCGACGCCGACGTGCACGTGCGCGGCAACGAGATCACGCTGTCCGGCCAACCCGCCGACGTGGCGTTCGCCGAGCGGGTGTTCACCGAGCTGGTCACGCTCGCCAGCCGCGGCCAGGAGGTCGGCCCGGACACGGTCCGCCGCACCGTCGCGATGCTGTCCGCGGGCACCAGCGAGTCGCCCGCGGAGGTGCTGAGCCTCGACATCATCTCCCGGCGCGGGCGCACCATCAGGCCGAAGACGCTGAACCAGAAGCACTACGTCGACGCGATCGACCAGCACACCGTGGTGTTCGGCATCGGCCCGGCGGGCACCGGCAAGACGTACCTGGCGATGGCGAAGGCCGTGCAGGCGTTGCAGGCCAAGCAGGTCAACCGCATCATCCTCACCCGCCCCGCGGTGGAGGCGGGCGAGCGGCTCGGCTACCTGCCCGGCACCCTGTACGAGAAGATCGACCCGTACCTGCGCCCCCTGTACGACGCGCTGCACGACATGGTCGACCCGGAGTCGATCCCGCGCCTGACCCAGGCGGGCACGATCGAAGTCGCCCCGCTGGCCTACATGCGGGGCAGGGCCCAGCCGGTGTTCACGAACGTGCTGACGCCCGACGGCTTCCGCCCGATCGGCGAGCTGGCGGTCGGCGACCTGGTGGTCGGCTCGAACGGCGAGCCGACCCCCGTGCTGGGCGTGTACCCGCAGGGCGAGAAGGACATCTACCGCGTCACCGCGCAGGACGGGGCGTCGACCCTGTGCTGCGGCGATCACCTCTGGACCGTCCGGACGGCCGCCGACCGCCGCCGTGCCAAGCCGTGGCGGGTGCTGGAGACCAAGGAGATGATCGCCGATCCGGAAGCAGGGTACGAGCTGCCGCTGCTCTCCGCTCCGGCCCGCCTGCCGGAGCGCGAGGTCCCCGTGGACCCTTACGCGCTCGGTCTGTTGCTCGGTGACGACTGCCCGACCACGCCGTCGATCGCCGCCGAGGATGCGGAACCCGCCGCCACCCCGAACCGCGTGCGGGCCGCCGGTGACGTCCTCACGCTGGAGCACACGAAATCCATCCCGGACGCCTACCTCGACAACACCGCGGAGGTGCGGCTGGCCGTCCTCCAGGGGTTGCTGGACGCCGAAGGCGAGCCGGTGGCGCAAGACGGCCGCACCTGCCGCGTCCAGTACACGACCACGTCCTCCGCGCTGAGGGACAGCGTGCTCACGCTGGTCAGATCCCTCGGCGGCGTCGCCTACGCCCGCCGCCGGCCGGTCTCGCACCGGCACGACGCGTACATCATCGACATCCGGCTGCCCGAGGGCGTCGAGCCGTTCCGCCTCAGCCGCAAGCGACAGAAGTACCAGGCGGCCGGCGGCGGTGGGCGGCCGATGCGGTTCATCGACAGCATCGAGCCCGCCGGGCGGGCCGAAGCGGTGTGCATCCAGGTGGCGGCGGCCGACTCGCTCTACGTCACCGAGGACTACCTGCTGACGCACAACACGCTGAACGACGCCTTCATCATCCTGGACGAGGCGCAGAACACCACGCCCGAGCAGATGAAGATGTTCCTCACCCGGCTCGGCTTCGGCTCCAAGATCGTGGTGACCGGCGACATCACCCAGGTCGACCTGCCCGGCGGGCAGCGGTCCGGGCTCAAGGTCGTCCGGGACATCCTCGAAGGCGTCGAGGACGTCAACTTCTCCATCCTGACCAGCAGCGACGTGGTCCGCCACCGGCTGGTCGCGGACATCGTGGACGCCTACGAGAAGTGGCAGGTCGAGCAGGACGAACGCGATCTGGGCGACGACCGGCAGCAGCACGCCGGACCCGGTGCGCGGTCGCGAGGGCACCGCCGGGGACGATAGGCGCCGTGAGCATCGAGATCGCGAACGAGTCGGGCGTGACCGTGGACGAGCCGTCCATCGTCTCCGCCGCCCGATTCGCGCTGGACCGGATGGGTGTCAGCCCGCTGGCGGAGCTGTCCGTGCTGCTGGTGGAGCTGGACGTGATGGCCGACCTGCACCAGCGCTGGATGGACCTGCCGGGACCGACGGACGTCATGGCGTTCCCGATGGACGAGCTGGACTCGGCCCGCCGTCCCGACGCGGCGGGCCTGGGCCCGGCGCTGCTCGGCGACATCGTGCTGTGCCCGGCGTTCGCCCGGGACCAGGCGAAGAAGGCGGGGCACAGCCTGCTCGACGAGCTGCACCTGCTGACCGTCCACGGCGTGCTGCACCTGCTCGGCTACGACCACGCCGAGCCCGCCGAGGAGCGTGAGATGTTCACCCTCCAGAACCGCATCCTGGGCGACTTCCGCACGGCCGCGGCCGAGGCCGAGCGGACCGCCGCGCAGCGCGAGGCCGATTCGAAACTGCTCGGGGCGGTGGGCCTGGAGGATTCCGACAGGCCCGACCCGACCGCCTGAGGCGGCGGCGGTGACGGGGGACTCCACCAGCCTGATCGTGCTGGCCGTCCTGCTGGTGCTGGCTGCGGGCGCGTTCGCGGGCGCGGACGCGGCGCTCGGCACGGTGTCGCGGGCTCGCGTCGAGGCGTTGCAGCGGCAGGGCCGGGCGGGCGCGCGGCAGCTCATCCAGGTGCTGGCCGACCGGCCCCGGCACGTGAACCTGCTGCTGTTGCTGCGGCTGGGCTGCGAGCTGTCGGCGACGGTCCTGGTGACCGCGGTGTGCCTGCGGCTGATCGCCACGCCGGCGGTCGCGGTGCTGGTCGCGTGCCTGAGCATGTTGGTCGTGTCATACGTGCTGGTCGGCGTCGGGCCGCGCACGATCGGCCGCCAGCACCCGTACGCGGTGAGCCTGCTCGCCGCCGGGCCGATCCGGGTGCTGGGCCGCGTGCTGGGTCCGCTGTCCCGGCTGCTGATCCTGGTCGGCAACGCCATCACCCCCGGCAAGGGCTTCCGCGAGGGCCCGTTCTCGTCCGAGGTGGAGCTGCGCGAGCTGGTCGACATGGCGCAGGAGCGCGGCGTCGTGGACGAGGGCGAGCGCGAGATGATCCACTCGGTGTTCGAGCTGGGCGACACCATCGCGCGCGAGGTGATGGTGCCGCGCACCGAGATCGTGTGGATCGAGCAGGCCAAGTCGGTGCGGCAGGCGCTGGCGCTGTCGCTGCGCACCGGGTACACCCGGGTGCCGGTGATCGGCGAGAGCGTGGACGACATCGTCGGCGTGGTGAACCTGAAGGACCTGGTGCGGCTGACGCTGTCCGAGGAGCCGAACGGGACGGTCGTGGCGGACGTCATGAAGCCGGCGTCGTTCATCCCGGACTCGAAGCCCATCGCGGACCTGCTGCGCGAGATGCAGTTGTCCCGCAACCACCTGGCGGTCGTGGTGGACGAGTACGGCGGCACGGCGGGGCTGCTGACGATCGAGGACATCCTGGAGGAGATCGTCGGCGAGATCACCGACGAGTCCGACACGGACGACCGCCCGCCGGTCGAGCACCTGACCGACGGCTCGGTGCGGGTCAGCGCGCGGCTGCCGGTGGACGACCTCGACGCGTTGTTCGGCACCGAGCTGGACGACCACGAGGTGGAGACGGTCGGCGGGCTGCTCGCCCAGCGCCTGGGCCGCGTGCCGCTGCCCGGCACCGAGGCGGAGATCGCGGGCCTGCGGATGCGGGCCGAAGGCGGCAAGGACGAACGCGGGCGGATGCGCATCACCACGGTGCTCGTCCGCCCGGTGAACGGCGACCACAGCACGGAGGGAACCCCCGGTGACTGACCTCGGCCCTGAGGACACCAAGATCATCACGCTGGCCCGCTCGGCCCGCGCCCGCAGCGGGGCGGCCGAGGGCGCGGCGGTCCGCGACACGGACGGCCGGACCTACGCGGCGACCACGGTGGCCCTGCCGTCGCTCCGCCTGACCGCGTTGCAGGCGGCCGTCGCGGCAGCCGTGTCGAGCGGCGCGGAAGGCCTGGAAGCCGCCGCCGTGGTGACCGCCGCCGACACCGTGGACGCCTCCTCCGTGGCCGCCGTCCGCGACCTGACCGCCGACGCGCCCGTGTTCCGCGCCGACGCGTCGGGCACCCTCCAGGACACCGTGTAGAGCACCGCGCCGCTCGGCGGACCTACCGGGCGCGACGGGAGCGAGGGCTGGGCGCGGCGGGTTCCGGGTGGCCAGGGACAATGGGCGGATGGATGGCTACCGTTCCGGGTTCGCGTGCTTCGTCGGCCGCCCCAACGCCGGCAAGTCGACGTTGACCAACGCGCTGGTCGGGACCAAGGTCGCGATCACGTCCAGCAAGCCCCAGACCACCCGGCACACCATCCGCGGCATCGTGCACCGGCCGGACGCGCAGCTCGTGCTGGTGGACACGCCCGGACTGCACCGGCCGCGCACGCTGCTCGGCCAGCGGCTCAACGACCTCGTCCGCGAGACCTGGACGGAGGTCGACGTGGTCGGCTTCTGCGTCCCCGCCGACCAGAAGGTCGGGCCGGGGGACCGGTTCATCGCCGCCGAGCTGGCGAAGATCGCCCAGCGGACGCCGGTGATCGGCATCGTCACCAAGACCGACCTGGTGGGCCAGCAGCAGGTCGCCGAGCAGCTCCTCGCCCTCCAGCAGGTGATGGAGTTCGCCGAGTTCATCCCGGTGTCCGCGCGGGACGGCTACCAGGTGGACACGCTCGCCGACCTGCTCGTGAGCAAGCTGCCCGAAGGCCCAGCGCTCTACCCGGACGGCGAGCTGACCGACGAGCCCGAGCTGACCCTGGTCGCCGAGCTGATCCGCGAAGCCGCGCTGGAGGGCGTGCGGGACGAGCTGCCGCACTCGATCGCCGTCGTCGTGGAGGAGATGCTGCCCCGCGAGGGCCGCGACGACCTCGTGGACGTGCACGCCAACGTCTTCGTCGAGCGGCCGAGCCAGAAGGCGATCATCCTCGGCCACCGGGGCGAACGCCTCAAGCAGGTCGGCATCACCGCCCGCCGGCACATCGAGAAGCTGCTCGGCACCCGGGTCTACCTGGACCTGCACATCAAGATCGCCAAGGACTGGCAGCGCGACCCCAAGCAGCTCCGTAGACTGGGCTTCTAGCGGCACGACTCGGGTCGCGACCGCCGACCGCGACTGGGGCTGCGAGACCGACCATGGCCAACCTGTACCGGGACACGGGAGTCGTCCTCCGGGTGCAGAAGCTCGGTGAGGCCGACCGCATCATCACGCTCCTGACCCAGAAGCACGGCAAGGTGCGTGCCGTGGCGAAGGGCGTCCGGCGCACGTCGTCCCGGTTCGGGGCGCGGCTGGAGCCGTTCGGGCACGTGGACGTCCAGTTCTACCCGGGCCGCTCGCTGGACGTCGTCACGCAGGTGCAGACGCTGGACGCGTTCGGCGTGGACCTGGTGGACGACTACCAGCGCTACACGGCCGCGTGCGCGGTGCTGGAGACCGCGGATCGGCTCACCGCCGAGGAGGGCGAGCCCGTCCTGCGCCTCTACCTGCTGGTGACCGGCGCCCTGCGGGCCCTTGCCGCCAAGGAGCGCGACCCGTCGCTCATCCTCGACGCGTTCTTCCTGCGCGCCATGTCCTTCGCGGGCTGGGCGCCGGCCGTCCACGAGTGCGCCCGCTGCGGCGATCCGGGGCCGCACAGGGCGTTCAACGTGCACGCGGGCGGTCTGGTGTGCCCGAACTGCCGTCCGCCGGGCAGCGCCACGCCCAACCACGACACGCTGCTGCTGCTCGGCGCGCTGCTGCACGGCGAGTGGGACGTCGTGGACGGCATCCCGAACGGCCCGCGCCGCGAGGCCAGCGGCCTGGTCGCCGCGCACCTCCAGTGGCACCTGGAACGGCAGCTCAGATCCCTGCCGTTGGTCGAGCGCAAGGCGCCCTTGGCCGACGGATAGAGTCGCCTGCCGCACGCAAGTGCCACTCGCGCGGGCACCGCCCTGCCGCACAGGGACACCGCCGCACCCACCTCCGAGAGGACCGCCATGCTTCGCCGACGGCGGGCCGAACGCGTCCAGCGCGTTGCCCGACCCCCGGAACCGCACCCCTCCGGCGCCACCCCGCCCGCGATCCCGGCCGACCTCGTGCCCAAGCACATCGCGATCGTCATGGACGGCAACGGGCGGTGGGCCAACCAACGCGGCCTGTCCCGCATCGAGGGGCACAAGCGCGGTGAGGCCGTCGTCGTGGAGGCGGCGAAGGGCGCGATCGAGCTGGGCGTGAAGTGGCTGTCGCTGTACGCGTTCTCCACCGAGAACTGGCGGCGCAGCCCCGAAGAGGTCCGCTTCCTGATGGGCTTCAGCCGCGACGTCATCCACCACCGCACGGACGAGCTGGCCGAGCTGGGCGTCCGGGTGCGCTGGGCGGGCCGGCGGCCGAGGCTGTGGCGCAGCGTCATCAAGGAGCTGGAGGTCGCCGAGGAGCGCACGCGCGACAACACCGTGCTGAACCTGGCGATGTGCATCAACTACGGCGGCCGGGCCGAGGTCGGCGACGCCGCGCGGGAGATCGCCCGGCTCGCCGCCGCCGGGCGGATCAACCCGGAGAAGGTGGACGAGCGGACCATCGGCAGGTACCTCTACCAGCCGGACATGCCGGACGTGGACCTGTTCATCCGCCCGTCGGGGGAGCAGCGCACGTCGAACTTCCTGCTGTGGCAGTCGGCGTACGCGGAGCTGGTGTTCCAGGACATCCTGTGGCCCGACTTCGACCGGCTGGACCTGTGGCGGGCGTGCGAGGTGTTCGCCCGCCGCGACCGGCGCTTCGGCGGCGCCGTGGACAAGCCCGACGACGCCCTGCCCGACGACCACCTGCCCGACGACCACCTGCCCGACGACCACCTGTTCGACGAGTCCGCCGACGACGAGCGGGCGGCCGATCCCGAGGAGACCCGGTGACCGAGGACGACGACGCCGCGGTGACGGCGCGGCTGCTCACCGCCGCCCGCGAGGCGCTGGAGATGTTCCACGAGGTGCACGTGGACGACGACGGCGCGCTGAGCTTCCGGCACGGCGAGGTGCCCTGCGCGGTGCAGGCGATGCGGCTTGCCGAAGGGCTGACCGTGCTGAGCCTGACCTGCGTCGTGGCGTGGGACCTCCCGGAGGACCCGAAACTGGCCGTCTCGGCCGCTGAACGGGCAGGTCAGGGCCTGTTCGGCACGCTGGGTGTGGTGCACACCGGACGCGGGATGGACGTGACCCTGCGGTACGCGTTCCCGGCGGAGGGTTTGCGCACGGAACCGCTGAGCACTCTGCTCATGCTGGTGGTCTCGACGGCGTCCCAGCTTCGCACTGAGCTGCTGGCGAGCGCGGAAGGCGGTGCCTGATGGGCGGCGTGATCGTGTACGAGCCGGACGACGACGCCGAGATCGAGGGGTTGCCGTGGGCGATCACCTTCGAGGCGTCGGCGGGCGAGGACTGGGACTCGTTCGTGTGCGGGCCGTACGAGCGTGACGAGGCGGTGGCGTTGGCCGAGTCGGTGATCCAGGAGGGCCGGGGCGTCACGGCCGTCGTGGAGCCGCTGCTGCCGGTGCGCAGCGCGATGGACGTGCTGTCCACGATCGACGAACTCCGGGAAGAGGTCGAAGACCCGACGTAGGTCGGTTCGGCGGCGCGCGCGGATCCTGGCATCATCTCGAAAGTGACAATCACTGGCGAACTCCGGGGGTCACGCCCGCGCCGCACCCCGCCACGCCTGCGGGTCACCTCGCTGGAAGTGCTGTGCGTGCTGCTGGTGGTGGCCCTGGTCTTCCAGGACTGGCTGGTGGCCGCGCTGGACGTGCCGGTGCTGCGGACCGCGTCCACGGTCTTCGTGGCGGTCTGCGTGCAGGCGATGCCGTTCCTGGTGCTGGGTGTCCTGATCAGCGGCGCCATCGCCGCCTTCGTGCCCGCGAGCACCCTGCGCAGGCTGCTGCCGAAGAAGACCGCGCTGGCGGTGCCCGTGGCGAGCGTGGCCGGTGTCGCGCTGCCCGGTTGCGAGTGCGCGTCGGTGCCGGTCGCGCGCCGGCTGATGCAGCAGGGCGTGGCCCCGGCGGTGGCGCTGTCGTTCCTGCTGGCGGCGCCGGCGGTGAACCCGATCGTGCTGGTGTCGACCGCCGTGGCGTTCCGGGACGCCCCGATGATGGTCCCGGCGCGGTTCGTCGGCTCGCTGCTCACGGCAGTGGTGATGGGCTGGCTGTGGACGCGGTTCGGCAAGGCCGAGTGGATCGCGGAACGCGCCCTGCGCCGGCTGCCGGACAACGACGGCACGTCCCGGTGGGTGGTGTTCGCCGAGACCGCCCGGCACGACCTGGTGGAGGCGGGCGGCTTCCTGGTGCTCGGCGGCGTGTTCGCGGCGGCGTTCAACGTGCTGATCCCGGCGGCGTGGATGGAGACCCTGGGCGCGCAGCTCGTGCTGGGCATCCTGGTGATGGCGCTGCTGGCGGTCGTGCTGGCGCTGTGCAGCGAGGCGGACGCGTTCGTCGCGGTCTCGATGTCCGCGCTGCCGCTGCTGCCGAGGCTGGTGTTCCTGGTGGTCGGGCCGGCGGTGGACGTGAAGCTCATCGCGTTGCAGACGGGCGCGTTCGGCAAGTCGTTCGCGGCGCGGTTCGCCCCGGTGACGTTCGTGGTGGCGATCGGCAGTGCGTTGGCGGCGGGAGCGGTGTTCCTATGAGGCG
This sequence comes from Actinosynnema sp. CS-041913, assembly GCF_050942485.1. Classification (NCBI taxonomy): domain Bacteria; kingdom Bacillati; phylum Actinomycetota; class Actinomycetes; order Pseudonocardiales; family Pseudonocardiaceae; genus Actinosynnema; species Actinosynnema sp. CS-041913. Next base: position 1,644,186 of record NZ_CP192037.1, read on the forward strand.
GGAAACGCAGAACATCCTGTTGGTGCTGCTCGGCGGCGCGCTGCTGAAGCTCGCGCTGACCGGCACCTACCTGCGGTACGTCAAGGAGTCGTTGCAGCCGTGGCTGGTCGCGACCGGGGCGGTCATGATCGTGCTGGCCGTGGTCGCGATCGCCCGTGACCTGAGGAGCGCGCGGCAGGAGGTCCACCGGCACGAGACCGCCCCGAACGAGCCTGTGCCGAACGAGACCGCGCCGGCCGGAACCGGCACGTCCGCCGTCCCCCACGAGGGGCACGAGCACAGCTCCCGCAGCCCGTGGATGCTGCTGCTGCCGGTGCTGGCGGTGTTCCTGATCAGCCCGCCCGCGCTGGGCGCGGACACGGTGAACCGCTCCGACCGCAACGCGGCGCAGGAGTCCAGGGCGGGCAACGGGTTCGCGCCGCTGCCGGGCGACGAGGTGATCCCGCTGACCATCACGGAGTTCGTCACCCGCACCGCGTGGGACGACTCGGGATCGCTGAACGACCGGACGGTCAAGCTCACCGGCTTCGTGGTGCGCAAGGAGCAGAACGTCTACCTCGCCCGGCTGACCATCTCGTGCTGCGCGGCCGACGCCGCGCCGGTGAAGACGCTCATGGTGGGCCAGGACTTCAGCGGACTGCCGACCGACCAGTGGGTGGAGGCGACCGGCCGGGTGGTGCCCGGCTCGGCGACCAAGGAGACGGCGTACGTGCCGACGTTCACGGTCGGCGAGATCACGCCGATCATCCCGCCGGAGGACACCTACGAGGGCTAGCTAGCGCGGTCGGTTCGACGGCTGACGCACACCGCCGGTGCACTGGTGGACCGGCGGCGTGCGCGAGTCGGCGGGTCTAGGTCGCCTTCGAGCAGTCCGCGCAGGTGCCGAAGATCTCCACGGTGTGGCTGACCTCGGAGAACCCGTTCTCCGCCGCCACCCGGTCGGCCCACTTCTCCACCGCCGGGCCCTCCACCTCGACCGTGCGCCCGCAGTTGCGGCACACCAGGTGGTGATGGTGGTGGGCGGAGCAGCGGCGGTAGATGGCCTCGCCGGAGTCGGTGCGCAGCACGTCCACCTCGCCCGCGTCGGCCAGCGACTGGAGCGTCCGGTAGACGGTGGTGAGGCCGATGCCCTCACCGCGCTTGCGCAGCTCCTCGTGCAGCTCCTGCGCGGAGCGGAACTCGTCCAGCGAGTCGAGCAGCTTGGACACGGCCGTGCGCTGCTTGGTGGATCGCAGGCCGGGCACAGCGGTGTTGGGGCGCTCGCTCGTAGTCACAGGTCCTCCGTCCCGAGTCCTCCGGAGTTGATACCACGCGGGCCTTCTTCGACGTGCGTCACGGCGTCCACGACGATGTGCGCCAGGTGCTCGTCCACCAGCCGGTAGACGACCTCGCGCCCGTGTCGCTCGCCGTGCACGACCCCGGCCGCCTTCAACACCCGGAGGTGCTGGCTGATCAGCGGCTGGGCCACGCCCAACGCCTCGACCAGCTCGTGCACGCACCGGTCGGCCTCACGGAGCTGGAGCACGATCGAGATCCGGACCGGCGCGGCCAGGGCGCGCAGCAGCTCCCCGGCGGCCGACAGCGTGGGTGCGGGCCGGGGCGGAACCGGCGCAGCGGCGCCGCGCATGGGGGAGTGCACGTGTTCGCTCCGCACTTCGACCGTCACGGCGCCTCCAGGTGGTATGGATTTTCACCACCGATACTACGTTCCGAGCACAGAGACGGTGACCAGCACAAGCACCGCAAGTACCAAGAGCCGCAGCACCCGGGCGCTCGGCGTCAGCAGCCGCCAGGTCGCGGCGAGCAGCGCGGCCACGCCGAGGACCAGCACGCCGAGCAGCACCGCCCCGACCGTGCCCCGCAACCATACTCCGAGCCCGAACAACGCCAGGACCAGCAAGAACGCCGCCGGGCCGGGCACCCGGGCCAACGGTCCGGCGCCGGGGATCAGCGTCCGCTTCGAATCCGCCACCGTGGCATCCTTGCACCGTGCTCCTCGTGTGCCGGTTCACCGTCCCCGAATCCGACGTCGAGCAGTTCACGGCGCGCACCGCCAGGGCGCTGGAACTGCTCACCGCGCAACCGGGCTGCCGGCGCGGCGCGCTGAGCCGGTCCACCGACGAGGCCGACCTGTTCGTGCTGACGGTGGACTTCGACTCGGTGGTCGCCTACCGCCGCGCCCTGTCCCCGTTCGAGGTCCGCGAACACGTCATCCCGCTGCTGTCCGAGTCCTCGGCGGAACCCGCCGCCTACGAGCCGCTGCTGGTGGCCGATGACGGCGCGGTGGAGAAGCTGACCAGCCTGGTCGCACGGGACGCGGGCACGGTCCGGCTGGGCGAGGCGGCAGGCCCGACGACACCGCGTTAGATCCGCAAGGCTGGCATGGCCCCACCGTGGTCGCCGGACGGCGGCGGGGAGCCGAGGACTACGCTGGCAAGCCCGTTTGTTCGCCCCTCCGATGGAGTGTCCGTGGCAGCCGATCGCATCGAGACCGTCGTCAGCCTGTGCAAGCGCAGGGGGTTCGTCTACCCCTGCGGCGAGATCTACGGCGGCACCAGGTCGGCCTGGGACTACGGCCCGCTGGGCGTGGAGCTCAAGGACAACATCAAGCGGCAGTGGTGGAACTTCATGGTCCGAGGCCGTGAGGACGTCGTGGGCCTGGACTCGTCGGTGATCCTGCCGCGCGAGGTGTGGGTCGCATCCGGGCACGTCGAGGCGTTCGTCGACCCGTTGGTGGAGTGCAACTCGTGCCACAAGCGGTTCCGCCAGGACACGCTGTCCGAGGAGTACGCCGAGCGCACCGGCAAGGACGTCGCCGAGGGCGACGTGTCCGACGTGCCGTGCCCGAACTGCGGCACGCGCGGCCAGTACACCGAGCCGAAGATGTTCAATGGCCTGCTCAAGACCCACCTCGGCCCGGTGGAGACCGACGAGGGCCTGCACTACCTGCGCCCGGAGACCGCGCAGGGCATCTTCACGAACTTCCTGAACGTGCAGACCACGTCACGGCGCAAGCCGCCGTTCGGCATCGGCCAGATCGGCAAGAGCTTCCGCAACGAGATCACCCCCGGCAACTTCATCTTCCGGACCCGTGAGTTCGAGCAGATGGAGATGGAGTTCTTCGTAGAGCCCGGCACCGACGAGGAATGGCACCAGTACTGGATCGACGAACGCACCCGCTGGTACCACGAGTTGGGCATCTCCCAGGAGAACCTGCGGCACTACGAGCACCCGAAGGAAAAGCTGTCGCACTACTCGAAGCGGACCGTCGACATCGAGTACCGCTTCCGGTTCGGCGGCCAGGAGTGGGGCGAGCTGGAAGGCATCGCGAACCGCACCGACTTCGACCTGAACACCCACTCGGACCACTCGGGCATCGACCTGTCGTACTTCGACCAGGCCACCAACTCCCGCTACCGCCCCTTCGTGATCGAACCGGCGGCCGGCGTGGGACGCCCGATGATGGCGTTCCTGCTGGAGGCCTACACCGAGGACGAGGCCCCCAACGCCAAGGGCGGCGTGGACAAACGAGTGGTGCTCCGCCTGGACCGCCGGCTCGCGCCGGTGAAGGCGGCCGTGCTGCCGCTGTCCCGCAACGCCGACCTGTCACCCAAAGCGAAGGACCTGGCCAACGCGCTGCGCAAGCACTGGAACGTCGACTTCGACGACGCCGGCGCAATCGGCCGCCGTTACCGCCGACAGGACGAAATCGGCACGCCATTCTGCGTGACAGTCGACTTCGACACCTTGACCGACCACGCGGTGACAGTCCGGGAACGCGACACCATGTCCCAGGAACGCGTCTCGATGGACCAGTTGGAGGGCTACCTAGCTGCCCGACTGGTAGGCGCCTAACCTCGAATAATCTTTCAAAAAAAGAAAAATACGCAACGACACCACCGCAGAGGAACCACAACGCAAGGCGACCAGTACCTACGCAGGTCTGGTCTCAAGCCGGGAACGTTAAGCAGCGGGACCACATTATCGATAAACCCTGAAGCTGCCAGGGACGGCTGGAACGCCACACGCGCTACGGAGCGTGCACTTGCGGTTGCCAGGTCGCGTGCTTCTCGGGCCGAAGGCACGCGGCTTGGCACGCTGGGCGGGTTGCTTTGCGGGCGGCGTGTTGCGCTGACACCGGTCCCCCGGCGGCCTTTAGGGCTTTCGATGATGTGGTCCTTTTGCGTGCTGTTCCCGGCTTGAGCCCAGACCTGCTCAGGTACTGGTCGCCCTGCTTCGTGGCCACTCTTCTGCCGTCTTTTTGCGTAAAAGCCTTGAGGAAAAAAAGATTGCCGTCTTGCCGTCTTGCCGTCTTGGCGTTTTTGTCAGGCGGTTGTGCGGTATTCGGAGGGGCTGATGCCGCGTACCCGCTTGAACGCCGTGCTCAAAGCGAACGGGGTGCTGTAGCCGACCTGTCTGGCTACGGAGGCGACGGTTGCGGACGGTTCTCGTAGGAGGTCGGCGGCCAGGGTCAGGCGCCAGTTCGTCAGGTAGGCCATCGGGGGTTCGCCCACCAGGTCGGTGAAGCGTCGCGCCAGCGCGGCTCGGGAGACGCCGGTCGCGGTGGCCAGGGTTGCCACTGTCCACTGCCGTGCCGGGTCGCCGTGCAGGAGTTTCAAGGCGCGGCCCACCACCGGGTCGCCGTGTGCGCGGTACCAGCCGGGGGCGTTCGCTTCCGGGCGGCAGAACCACGACCGGAGCACGGAGATCAGCACCAGGTCGAGCAGACGGTCCAGCACGGCTTCCTGGCCCGGTTCGTCCTTGGCCACCTCGGCGGCCAGCAGTGGCACCAGCGGCAGGTCGGACTGCGGTGCCACCAGCAACGGCGGCAGGGCGGACAGCAGGCGGCGGCTCACCTCGCCGTCCAGTTGGTACGTGCCGGACAGCAGCAGCACGGAACCGTCCGGGTTGCCGCCCCACGTCCGCACGCCCAGGTCCCACACGTCGCACAGCGCCGAGCCGTCCGGGGTCGTGCTGACTTCGCCGGGGTGGATCACGGCCTGCGGCGGTGTCGACGGGTCGTCGGCCAGCGTGTACGGGTCGGGGCCGCGCAGCACGGCCACGTCGCCGGACCTCAGCGGCACCGGGTCGCCCGCGTGCGGCAGGACCCAGCCGTCGCCGCGCACCAGTGCCACCACGGACAGCGGTGCGCGGTCTTCGATGCGCAGGGCCCACGGCGGATCCAGCACGGTGCGCAGGAGGAACGCCCCGCGTGCCCGGGGACCGTCCAGGAGACCGGCTAGTGCATCCACGCCCTGGAGCGTAGAGACGATCGGATATGGAATCGAGCCTCAAAACGATGGCAAGACTCGCGCGCCCGGACTTGACTGTCGCCATGTTCTTCACGTTGACGATCATCGCGGCCCTCGGCTGCGGCCTGATGGCAGGCGTGTTCTTCGCGTTCTCGGCGATGGTCATGCCCGGTCTGCGCCGGGCGACGCCCGCCGAGGGCATCGCGGCCATGCGCGCGATCAACATCGCCGTGGTGAACCCGGCGTTCGTCGGCGTGTTCCTGGGCACGGCGGCGGTGTCGGTGGCCGCCGCGTTCGGCGGGACGACGGCCGGCTGGGTCGGCGCGGCGCTGTACGTGCTCGGCGGCATCGTGCTCACGGCCGCCTACCACATTCCGCGCAACAACGCATTGGAGCAGCAGGGCACACCCGAGTACTGGACGCGCTACTTGCGGGAATGGGTGCCGGCGAACCACGTGCGCGCGATCGCCTGTCTCGGTGCCGCACTGGCTTTCACGTTTGCCGCGACGCAGCTCTGAGATGCGTCACGCTCAGTAAGGTTCACGATTTCGGATGACATAGATCACGCACGAACGAGTGAATATCTGGTCGAAGTCACGAAGCCGCTTCACCATTAACCCTGATGTCACCCCGCGCTGTGAAACTGGTACCACAAGCGCGGCTCTTCGGGGGGTGTCATGGCGCGTGTCGTCGTCACCGCGGTACTGCTGGCGCTCGTCGCCGTGCTCACACCGTCGCCGGCCGGCGCGGACTACGTCGTGGCCGTCGCCGTGACCGCCCACCGGACGGGCGTGCCCGTCGAGGCGCTGTCCGAAGAGGACCCCAACCGCGAGTGCCGGAAGGGGCCGGAGCCGCGCGCGTTCTCGGCTGCCGGCCAACGGTTCGGCCACCAGCGCCAGACCGGCCAGGCCGACCGGGCGGCGGGCGCGTACCCGGCCGCCCGGCTGCCCGAGCCCGTGCTGCTCGGCGCGGCCACCGACCACCTGCACACCCGGCTGACACCGTCGAGCCTCCAGGTGTTCCGCAACTGATCACCGTCGCTGTGCCACAACCGCATCCTCGCCACTACTGACCTGTGGGGAAATCCGATGGAATTCCGTCACCTAGTTCAGCATGCCCGGACGCATTCGCAGCGGCGCTCCCCGGAAACGGGACGTCGACTCGCGGCCGGCCAGTCACCGACCGCCCTGTTCATCACCTGCGCGGATTCCCGCATCGTGCCCGCCGCCATCACCGGCGCGGAACCCGGCAGCCTGTTCGAGCTGCGCACGGCCGGGAACGTGATCCCCGCGTTCACGCCCTACTCGGCGTCCAGCGAGATGGCCACCATCGAATTCGCCGTGGTGCAGCTCGGCGTCTCCGAAATCGTCGTGTGCGGCCATTCGCACTGCGGCGCGGTGAACGCCCTGCACAGCGGGCGGCGGGCGCTGGACCACCTGCCGACCATGCTCCGCTGGCTCGCCACGCACGCCCCGTTCCGCACCGCGGCGTCGAACGACCCCGGCCTGCGCGTCGAAGGGCAGGACCACGTGCTCGCGCAACTGCGCACTCTGGAGGACTACCCGTTCGTGCGTGAGCGGATCGCCACCGGCGATCTCCGCACCCACGGCTGGTTCTACGACATCGAGTCCGGCGAAGTGTCGGCGTTCGCCGCCGACCGCTTCCAGCCGCTCTAGGAGCTTGGCGTGACCATGCACATCGAAGAACCCGTGTCCCGCTCGCCCGGCGGGACCTCCTACTGGCCCGACGTCGGGGCGTCGCTGGTGGTGTTCCTGGTGGCGCTGCCGCTCTGCGTCGGCGTCGCCGTGGCCTCCGGCGTCCCGGCCGAACTGGGCATCATCACCGGCGTGGTGGGCGGCCTCGTCGTGGGGCTGCTGCCCGGCAGCTCGCTCCAGGTCAGCGGCCCCGCCGCCGGCCTCACCGTGCTGGTCGCCGACACGGTGGCCGCGCACGGGCTCGCCGCGCTGGGCGTCATCGTGCTCGGCGCGGGCCTGCTCCAGGTCCTGATGGGGCTGCTCCGCCTCGGCCGCTGGTTCCGCGCCATCTCGCCCGCCGTGGTGCAGGGGATGCTCGCGGGCATCGGCCTGGTGCTGGTGCTCAGCCAGCTCTACCCCTTCGCGGGGCGGGAAGCGCCCGCCACCACCGGCGAGAAGGTGGTCGGCCTGCCCGGCCTGGTCGTCGACGCGGTCGGCAGCCCCGCCGGCATCGGCGTCGGCCTGCTCACGCTCGCGGTCGCCGCGCTGTGGAACCGGTCGCGACTGCGGGTCGTGCCCGGCGTGCTGGTCGCGGTGGTCGCGGCGAGCGCGGTCGGGCTGCTGCTGCCGCTGCCGCGCATCCAGGTCGGGCCGCTCGCCGACGTCGTGGCACCGGTCGACGTCAGCCTGGTGGACGCCGGCGTGCTCGGCGCGATCGTGACGTTCGCGCTGGTGGCGTCGGCGGAGAGCCTGTTCAGCGCCGCCGCCGTGGACCGGATGCACAGCGGACCGCGCACCCGGTACAACCAGGAACTGGTCGCCCAGGGCGTCGGCAACGCGGTGTGCGGCGTGCTCGGCGCGCTGCCGATGACGGCGGTGATCGTGCGCAGCGCGACGAACGTGCGGGCCGGTGCGCGCACCAAGCTGTCGCGGGTGTTGCACGGCGGGTGGCTGCTGGTGTTCGTCGTGGCGCTGCCCGGAGTGCTGTCGTACGTGCCGCTGGCGGTGCTGGCCGCGATCCTCGTGCAGGCGGGGTGGAAGCTGCTGGAGCCGCGGCGGGTGGTCGAGCTGGTGCGGACCGACCGCGCGGAGAGCGTGGTGCTGCTCCTCACGGCCGGGCTCATCGTGACGACGGACCTGCTCACCGGAACCGTGGTCGGCCTGCTGGCCGCGGTGGTGAAGACGGCGTGGGACGTGTCCCGGCTGACCGTCACCGTCACCCCGGACGGGCAGGAGCACGAGCACGTGACCTTGCGCGGGAACGCGACGTTCCTGCGGCTGCCGCGCCTGCTGGAGACCTTGGAGTCCTTGCCGGTGACCAAGCACGTGCGGGTCGACCTCAGCGGCCTGCGCCACCTGGACCAGGCCTGCCGGCAGGCCATCGAGCAGTGGGCCGCGGCCCACCGCACGGCCGGCCGCACCGTGGACCTGATCCGACCGGCTTCGAGCTGACCGTGCCCGGCCGGATTTCGATCGGCCGATGCGGAATCGGCGTCGCGGTCGGCTGAGCGGTGCCTGAGACGAGCGGAGTCCCGGAGGACGGCGTGGTCCTCCGGGATGTCAGGCGAGCGCGGCCAGCAGGGTTCGGGTGACGTCGGTCAGTTGTTCGCGGGCTTGGTCGGTGCTCGCGCTGCTCTGCACGGACAGCAGGGCCACGGCGTAGCGGTTCGCCGCCACGCCTGCGGTGTGCAGGTACAGCTCGGCCGGCAGGTACCACATCCAGCCCTGCTTGGCGTACGCGTCGAGGTCCGGCGCGAGCAGGCCGAACGCCTGGTCGAAACCGTCGGCGGCGGTATCGGGCGCGGTCGACAGGGCGGTGACCACGAAGTCCCGCTCGGATTCCGGCAGCGTGGTCAGGATGTACTGGTAGAGGCGCGTCAGGTCGTCCGCCGACGTCTCGACGTCGCCCCACTGGGACGCGTCCTCCGGCGCGTGCGTCGTGGTCAGCCCGACGAGTTCGGCGACCCGCCGGACCGCGCCGATGCCGTCGTGCAGGGTCCACAGGGTGTTCATGGCGTCGTCGTCGCTCGCGCTCAACGCCCGGGTGAGGCGGTCGCGGTCCTCGTCGTCGATCTTGCCACCGGTCAGCAGGTCGACGGCGACGATCAGCTTGCTCAGCGACGCCGAGCGGAACGGCACGTCGTCCTGGTGGCCCGCCCGCGCGCCGGTCGTCAGGTCGAGGACGGACACCGCGAGGTCGATGTGCCCGGCTTCCTCCACCGCCCGTGCCACCGCAGCCGAGAGGTCCGGCGCGGCGGGCTCGGCCGCGCGCGGCACGGCTGGCCTGAGCGTGTTGTCCGCGGACGGCGTGGCTGCTTCCACGGTCGGTGCGGCGGTGGGCCTCGCCGTGGTGGTGGGCCTCGGCGTCGTGGCGACGGTGGTGGGTTTCGTGGTGCTGGTGGGGATGTTGGTGCGTGGCGCGTCAGCGTGTGCTGTGCAGGCCGCCGTCGTCACCGCGACGGCCACTGCTAACGATGTCACCCATCCGTGTCTCCCCACCTTTTTAGAAGTAGTTTCACAACCGCCTGATGTCGAGCGATTCCTCCTGTGCGGTTGCTGAAGAACCGTCACGTCGCACGACGTACGCCCCACCGCTTCGGCGTTCCGAAACGGCCTCGACCAACTCCGTGCCCCGGTACAGCAGCCCCGCGCCGTCGTCGGTGCAGTACGTCAGCGGCAGCACACCACTCGCGACCGCCGCGTGGATGGTCGGCCGCCGCTGCTCCTCGGTGTCGTAGTGCACCCCGTTGCCGTAGGGCAGCAACGCCAGCCCGTTCGCGACGACCCGCAGTTCCGGCCCGAACGAGTCCGTCGCACCGCCGACGTGCCAGCAGATCGACCCGGCCGACACCCCGCCCAGCACGACACCCGCTTCCCAGGCCCGGCGCATCGCCTGGCCGACGTCGTGCACCTCCCACACGGCGAGCAGGTTGGCCACGCTCCCGCCGCCGGCCCAGACCACGTCGTGCTCCAGCAGGAAACCCGCGATGTCGGCGGTGGGTGGCATCGTGAACAGGTTGAGGTGGCTGACCTCCCAGCCCGCCAGCCGACCGGCCTCGTCGAGGTCGGCGTTGAACGACCGTTGGTCCCCGTTGGCCGTGCCCAGGTGGCACAGCCTGGGTTTCCCGGCGCCGGACAACTCGACCGCGTAGTGGACCAGCTTGTGGAACTCCAGGTTGGTGCGGCGACCGACCTTGAAACCGCCGGAAGTGGCCAGGATCGTGGGCTGCTCTGCGGGCATTCCGTGATCCTCGCAGCAGTCGCGGCAGGTATGGGATCATCGTCGCCGTGACCTTCCTGGCCCGACTCCGCCGACTGGTCCAACGCACCCTGATCGGAGCCCTGGTAGTCGGATTCCTGGTCGTGGGCGGCACGGCGTTCCGGGTGTGGCAGGTGGCGCGCGAAGACGACCGGACCCACGCCGACATGGCGGTTGTACTGGGCGCCGCGCAGTACAACGGGGTGCCCTCGGAGGTATTGGAAGCACGCCTCCAACACGCCCGACGCCTGTACCAGCAGGGTGTCGTGAACTACATCGCCACGACCGGCGGGCGGCAGCCCGGTGACAACTTCACCGAGGGCGAGGCAGGCAAGATGTGGCTCGAACAGCACGGCGTGCCCGAGGACCGGATCCTGGAGATCGGAGAGGGCGCCGACACCCTGGGCAGCATCCGGGCACTCGCCTCGGAGGCGCGCGGCCGTTCACTGAAGACCGCCGTCATCGTGTCCGATCCCTGGCATTCTCTGCGGGCACGGACAATGGCCGAGGACGAGGGCTTGGACGCGTGGACCTCGCCCACTCGCAGTGGGCCCAATGTGCAGACCCGTGAGACGCAGTTGTTCTACATCAGACGGGAAACCGGCGCACTGCTGTACTACCACTTGATGAAGGCCCCGGTGGACGCTTTCGACGGCATCGTCCTCTGACGCCAGCCTCGCCCAAAGCCGACGCGAGCACAGCAGCAGCCCGAGGCTTGCGCGAGCACAAAGAAGGGGCCTCGTGTTCTCCCCGTATGGCCTGCCCGCAGGGCAACCGCGCTTGTCAAGGAGGCGCAAGCACGCTCTTCGCTTGCGCCTCCTTGACAAGCGCGGTGGTCTTTGACCAGGTCATACGGGGAGAACACGACGCCTTGGCATTTCCTCCCCGGAGGCCTGCCTAGCGGCGAGCGTCGCTTTTCGCTTTTAGTCGAAGAGCTTCAAGCGTCCTCGCCGGACCGGCAGGCCGCCAAGGATGTACACAAAAGCAAGACTCGGGCGTCGTGCCATCCCCGCATGACCTGGTCAAAGACCACCACCCTTTTCCTGGGAATGCAAGCGAAAAGCGTGCTTGCATTCCCAGGAAAAGGGTGGTTCCCTGCGGGCAGGCCATACGGGGATGACACGCAGCCCACCGCGAGGTGTGCGCGCTGCGCGCGCCATTGCGAAGAGCGCGAAGCGCGTAGGGGGTGAAGAGCGCGGAGCGCGGTGGGGGGTCAAGCGTGGAGCGTGGTGTGTGCGTGGTGGGGTCTGGTTCCTTACGCTGGGTCGATGAGTCGTGGTTACACCAGGCATGAGTCGGCTCGGTTGGTGGTCGAGGGGCCCAAGGGGGCTGTGTTGCCCGGGGCTCGGGCTGAACGGCGGACTCCGTTCTCTCGGGATCGGGCTCGGGTTCTGCACTCTGCCGCGTTGCGGCGGTTGGCCGGCAAGACTCAGGTTGTCGGGCCCGGTGAAGGGGCTGAGGTGACCGGTGTGCCCCGTACCCGGCTCACTCACTCGTTGGAGGTTGCCCAGATCGGGCGGGGGATTGGCGAGGAGCTCGGGTGTGATCCCGATGTCGTGGACACGGCGGGTCTGGCGCATGACATCGGGCATCCTCCCTTCGGGCACAACGGGGAGCGTGCGCTCGATGAGCTTGCCGGTGGGTGTGGGGGGTTTGAGGGCAACGCCCAGACGTTGCGGATTCTCACCCGGCTGGAGCCCAAGACCGAGCGGGGGCTCAATCTGACTCGGGCCTGTCTGGATGCGGCTACCAAGTATCCGTGGCCTCGGCGGCCCGGGGTGGTCAAGTTCGGGGTCTACCAGGACGACCTGGACGTCTTCGCGTGGATGCGGGACGGGGCGCCGGGTGATCGGCGTTGTCTCGAAGCGCAGGTCATGGACTGGGCGGACGATGTGGCCTACTCCGTGCACGACGTCGAGGACGGGGTGCTGGCCCACCGCATCACGTTGGCGTCGTTGGGGGATTCCGAGGAGCGGGCCGCTGTCGCCGAGCTTGCCGCCAAGCACTTCTCGGACCAGCCGGTGTCGGTGCTCGAAGCCACTGCCGAGGAACTGTCGCGGTTGCCCGTCATCGCGGCGTTGGCGGACTACGACGGGTCGTTGAGGGCGCAGGTCGCGCTCAAGCGCCTTACCAGTGAACTGGTCGGGCGGTTCGCCTCGGCTGCTGTCGGGGCCACCCGTGAAGTCCACGGGGACGGGCCGTTGGCGCGTTACGAGGCCGATCTCGTCGTCCCGCCGTTGGTTGCCGCCGAAGTGGCGTTGCTCAAGGCCGTTGCCGTCCGGTACGTCATGAGTGATCCGCAACGGCTCCGGCTCCAGGAGCGGCAACGGGAGTTGATCGCCGAGTTGGTGCAGCGACTGCTCGCCGGTGCGCCCGGGACGTTGGACCCCGCGTTCGCGCCCGCGTGGCGGGACGCTTCGGACGACGCTGCCCGCTTGAGGGTCGTGGTGGACCAGGTCGCGCTGCTCACCGACGCGCAGGCCATCGCCTGGCACGCGGCGAACGGCTCACCCGAAACCCTGTGACCGGTGGCACACTCGGTGGCATGGCCGAAGAGTCGACACGACCGCCAGGCCGCCCGTGGCCGTGGCGCAGACCCAGTCGGGAACCGGTGTACGCCGGGGACTTCCCCGACGAGGGGTGGACCGAAGATCCCGACGACGGGTCCGCCGGGGTGCGTGAACCCCGGTACCCCAAGCCGCTCGGGCCGTCCAGCGGCGCGGGGGAGCGCCCGATCCCGGACGACCCGGTAGTGCTGAAGGAGACCCAGTGCCTGATCGAGAGCACCTGACGTTCGCCCTGACCCTGCACGGCGCGATCGCATCCGATCCGACGCGCAACGCGTGCTGGTCGCCGTATTCGGTGGCCAGTGCGCTCGGCATGCTCGCCCATGCCGCGCGTGGCGAGACGGAGCGCGAGCTGGTCGCGTTGCTCGGTTCGGACAACGCCAAGCTGCTCAAGGCCTCCGACGTGGGTGACGACGCGGAGTTCGCCGTCGCCAACACGCTGTGGTCGTGGGACGCGTTGCCGCTCAACGAGGACTTCCTCGTGGAACTCGGCGGGTGGCCCGGCGGGAAGTCGCGGCCGGCGCCGTTCGCCGAGGACCCGGACGGCGCGCGCAAGCTGATCAACGCCGACGTCGCCGACACCACGCGTGGGCTGATCCCGGAGTTGCTGCCGCCCGGCACGGTGACGACGGAGACGGTGGCGTCGCTGGTCAACGCCCTGTACCTGAAGTGCGGTTGGACCGAGGAGTTCCCCGCGCACGACACCGCGCCGCGGCCGTTCCGGGGTGTGGGTGACGTGCCGACCATGCGGCTGGAGTCCACTTTGCGCTACGGCCAGGCCGCGGGCTGGGAGGCCGTCGCGCTGGCCGCGCGGGGCGGTGTCGAAGCGGTCGTGTTGCTGCCGTCCGATCAGCTCACCGGTACCGAAGGCGTGCCCGAGGCGCTGGAAAGCCTTGAGTGGCAACGGATCGAGCTGTTCCTGCCGAAGCTGGACCTCACCGTGCCGGCGGTCCTGGGCGACGCGCTGCGGGAGGTCGGCGTGCGGAAGGTGTTCACGCAGGAGGCCGACCTGACCGGGCTGAGCCCGGACCCGCGGCTGCTGGTGGACGAGGTGGTGCACGAAGCCGTGCTGCGGTTGGACGAACAGGGTTTCGAGGGCGCCGCCGCGACCGCCGTGATGATGCGCCTGACGTCCTTCGTCGAGCACCCGCCGCCCTTGACGGTCCGGGTCGACCGCCCCTACCTGCTGCTGGTCCGGCACGCCGAGACCGGCGCGGTCTACTTCCTGGCCCAGGTCGTCGCGCCCTGATCGGAGAACCGGAGCTGGAGCCGCATGCCCTCGCCGCCCCGGCCGGGCAGGGCGCACAGCAGGACGGTGCCCCACTCGCCGTGGCGGACCCGGACGGCGCACGAGTCGCCGGTCAGCAGGGTGCCCGCGAGCAGGCCGGCGGCTTCGGCGTCGAGTTCCAGGGTGAGGCTGGTCATGGCCCTCGACGCTATGCCCTTCGTCACGCCGGACCCAGTCACTCGAAGGTGTCACGTTCCGCGTGGCCGTCTCGTCCCCGGTGGGTAGCCCGACCCGAGGAGGGAACATGGCCAGGATTCCGATGGTCACCACCAAGCAGGCGAACCCGCTGGTCAAGGTCGCGTACTGGTTCTCACGCCGGAAGTTCGGCGCCGTGCCGGAGCCGGTCGCGGTGTCGGCGCACCACCGGAAGCTGATGATGGCGAGCGCCCGGCACGAGCTGGGTGTCGAACGCGGCGCGAAGACGCTGCCGGTGTCGCTGCGCGAGCTGGTCGTGTATGCGACGGCGGTGAAGCTCGGCTGCTCGTGGTGCGTGGACTTCAGCACCATGCTGATCAAGCACGAGGGGCTGGACGTCGCGCGGCTGCGCGAGATCCACGTGTACCAATCCTCGGACAAGTACACGGAACTGGAGAAATTGGCACTCGCCTACGCCGACGCGATGACGGACACCCCGACCACCGTGACCGACGAGCAGGTCGCCGAACTCGACCGGCGGCTGGGGCACGCGGGACTGGTGGAACTCACCTACCTGATCGCGCTGGAGAACCAGCGCGGCCGGTTCAACTCTGCGCTCGGCATCACCGACCAGGGGTTCACCTCCGGTGACGCGTGCCGGGTGCCGATGCCCTGAGCGTGTTGTGCCCTGAGCGGCTCGGCGGGGATGGCCGTGTCTCCCGGACGGCCATCCGCCCGGCTCAGGCGGTGCGGACGACGAAGTCGTACGTGCCCTGGTAGCGGTTGCCGGTGAGCGGGCCGAGCTTGATCACCGTGTCGCGGATGTAGTACGCGTCACGGCGGTTGAGCGCGCCCATGTTCATGCCGTACGCCCTGGTGTCGTCCGGGAAGTAGAGCTGCGTGGTCAGCACCGGCCCGCGCGGGGCCTGCACCTTGACGTGGATGTGCGGTGTCCGTCCGGGGTAGTCCTTCGGGACGATGGTCTCCAGCGTGTACCTGCCGCCGGCGTCGGTGAACTGGTGGCCCCGCATCCGGTAGGCGGCCGTGGTGTTGTCGTACTGACCGC
This sequence comes from Actinosynnema sp. CS-041913, assembly GCF_050942485.1. Taxonomy (NCBI): domain Bacteria; kingdom Bacillati; phylum Actinomycetota; class Actinomycetes; order Pseudonocardiales; family Pseudonocardiaceae; genus Actinosynnema; species Actinosynnema sp. CS-041913. The sequence goes on from NZ_CP192037.1 coordinate 1,659,447, forward strand.
GCTGGTCGGCCTGCCAGAAGTCGAGCAGGACGTTGGCCAGCGGGCGGCACCGGACGTCGTACACGAAACCGGTCAGGCTCAGCAGCACACCCGACACCCCTGTCGTGCGCAGGTTGGTCCGCAGTGGCGAGTCGCGCCGGAAGTACGGACCCTCGATGACGGGAGGGGTGTCATCGCCGTCCGTGCACTGCGGCGTCAGGGGCAGGGTCTCGCCCTCCGCCACCGGACTTCCGGCCAGGCCCACGCCGGCGGCGGTCAGCGCCACGGCGGCCGAACCGGTGGCGATGAACGACCGGCGTGACGGGCCGTCGTCCTTGAACTCTTCGGTCATGTGAGGCGTTCCTTCCTGGTGGGAAAGGCGGCGCCATTCACGGTAGCGTGGTCTAGACCAACGCGGATCTGCCGTTCAGTTCACTCCCTGTGGAGGGGCGGTTGCTCCGCGTGGCAGCGCAGTCGAAGGGTAGCCGCGCGGCCCGGGTTTCAGAACCGAACGTGGGTCAGCTTGTCCGGGTTGGCGAAGTCGTAGAACGCCGCCACCTTGCCGTCGCGCAGCACGAACGTGCTGACGCGGGCGGTCAGCCTGCCCTGCGCCGGCAACTTGACCCCCAACTCGCCGTTGACCAGCACCGGCTCGCCGTCGGGCAGGCCACCGTACTTGCGCAGCAGCCCCATGATGAAGCGGGCCACCTTGTCCGCGCCGGTGATCACGTTGACCGCGGTGCTCACCTTGCCGCCGCCGTCGCCCACCACCACGACGTCCGGGTGCAACAGGCCCACCACCGCGTCCACGTCACCGGCCGCCATCGCCGCTACGAACCGCTCCAGCACCTCGCGCTGCTCGTCCAGCGCGACGCGCGGCGGAGGGGGAGCGGCCGAGGCCGCGCGACGGCCCCGGGACGCGTGCTGGCGGGCGGTCGCCACCGCGCAGCCCAACGTCTCGGCGATCGACTCGAACGGCACCCCGAAGGCGTCGTGCAGCACGAACGCCACCCGCTGCTCGGGCGTGAGCCTGTCCAGCACCACCAGCGCGGCCATCCGCACGCCGTCGTCCCGGACCACCGCCTCCAGCGGGTCGTCCTCGGCCGACGTGACCAGCGGCTCGGGCAGCCACTGGCCCACGTACCTCTCCCGCCGCACGGCCGCCGACCGCAGCCGGTCCAGGCAGATCCGCCCCACCACGGTGGTCAGCCAGCCGCGCAGCTCCTGGATCTCCGCGCGCGCCTGGTCGGACAGCCTGGTCAGCCGCAACCACGACTCCTGCACGGCGTCCTCCGCGTCGGCCACGCTGCCGGTGAGCCGGTAGGCGACGCCGATCAGGTGCGACCGGTGCTCGGTGAAGGTTGCGGCCAGGGTCTGCTCGGCTGCGGTCACGCCCTCCAGTCTGCCGGCACTAGACTCGCGCACCGTGGCAGGACGAATCCGGGACAGCGATATCGCGTTGGTGCGGGACCGCAGCCGGATCGACGAGGTCGTCGGCGACCACGTCTCGCTGCGGCGGGCGGGCGGCGGCGCGTTGAAGGGCCTGTGCCCGTTCCACGACGAGAAGTCGCCCAGCTTCAACGTCCGCCCCACGCACGGCACGTTCCACTGCTTCGGCTGCGGCGAGGGCGGCGACGTGATCGCCTTCGTGATGAAGATCGAGCACCTGGGTTTCGTGGAGGCCGTCGAACGGCTCGCCGACCGCGCCGGCATCCAGCTCACCTACGAGGGCGGCGGCGCGACCGTCCAGCGCGACCGGGGCACCCGCAGCCGGCTCATCGAGGCGCACCGGGCCGCCGCCGAGTTCTACGCCGAGCAGCTCGCGACGCCCGAGGCGATGCCCGCGCGCGAGTTCCTCGCGCAGCGCGGTTTCGACGAGTCGGCCGCCCGGACGTTCGGCTGCGGCTTCGCGCCAGCCGGCTGGGACCGGCTCACCAAGCACCTGCTGGGCCGGGGCTTCGAGCTGACCGAGCTGATCAAGGCGCAGCTTTCCAAGGAGGGCCGCCAGGGTCCGATCGACCGGTTCCACCGCCGGCTGCTGTGGCCGATCCGGGACATGGGCGGGGACGTGGTGGGCTTCGGCGCGCGCCGGATCTTCGACGACGACCAGATCCAGGCCAAGTACCTCAACACCAGCGAGAGCCCGATCTACAAGAAGTCGCAGGTGCTGTTCGGGCTCGACCTGGCCAAGCGGGAGATCGCCAAGCGGCGGCAGGCGGTCGTGGTCGAGGGCTACACCGACGTGATGGCCATGCACCTCGCGGGCGTGCCCACGGCGGTGGCGTCCTGCGGCACGGCGTTCGGGGTCGAGCACATGACCGTGCTGCGGCGGCTGCTGATCGACGACGACCTCAACGGCGAGGTGATCTTCACCTTCGACGGCGACGCGGCCGGGCAGAAGGCGGCGCTGAAGGCGTTCGAGGGCGAGCAGCAGTTCTCCGCGCAGACCTACATCGCGATCGCGCCGGACGACATGGACCCGTGCGAGCTGCGCCAGACCAAGGGCGACGTGGCGGTGCGCGACCTGGTGGCGCGGCGCACGCCGCTGTTCGAGTTCGCCATCAAGACCCAGTTGCAGGCCTACGACCTGGACTCGGTGGACGGCCGGGTCGAGGCGCTGAAGAAGATGGTGCCGTTCGTCGCGCAGATCAAGGACCGCGCCAAGCGGGACGGGTACGCGACCAAGCTCGCCTGGTGGGTCGGCTGGGACGACGAGTCGGCCGTGGTGCGGCGGGTGCGCGAGACGGCGACCGGGCGGGCCGCGCCGGCGAAGGGCCGTCCGCGCCCGGTGGACCCGAACCAGGGCGCGCTCGCCGTGGAGGTGGACGGACCGGCCAGGCCCGATCCGCGCGACCCCCGGCTGTGGCACCAGCGGGAGGCGTTGAAGGCCGCGTTGCAGTTGCCGGAGATGGCCGGGCCGTACTACGACTCGCTGCCCGACGAGGCGTTCACGCACCCCGTGTACCAGGCGCTGCACCGGGCGATCCGGGACGCGGGCGGCGCGTCCGGGGGCCTGTCCGGGCCCGCGTTCGTGGACGCCGTGAGCAAGCGGTGCGACCAGCAGGCCGTGCGGTCGGTGCTGACCGAGCTGTCCGTGGAGCAGTTGCAGGTGCGGGCGGACGACGAGTACCGGTACGTGCAGAGCGTGCTGACCCGGTTGCAGCAGCTCCTGGTGGCCGGGCAGATCGTGGAGATCAAGTCGCGGCTGCGGCGGGTGTCGCCGGTCGAGGAGGCCGACGAGTACCGGGCGCTGTTCGGCGACCTGATCGCGCTGGAGGCGTACCACAAGGAACTGGGCGAGCAAGCGGTGGGCGGGCTGTGATGGGACTGTGGCGCAGGCTGTTCGGCTCGGGTGCGCCGGCCGGGTTCTCCGGCGAGCTGGCGAAGGACGAGCACGTGCTGGCGTCGGCCGCGTCCGGTGACGGCTTCCTGGTCGCGACGACGCTGGGGCTGTGGCTGCCGGGTCCGCGCCGGGTGGGGTGGCACCTGGTCAGCAAGGCCTCGTGGAGCGGCACGGCGCTGGCCGTGATCGAGGCCGAGGAGGACGGGGAGGCGGGGGAGGCCGTGCTGCTGCGCGATCTGCCGCCGCAGCGGTTCCCGCTGCCCTCGCCGGGCAAGGTGCCGGAGGTCGTGCACGCGCGGGTGACCGGGTCGATCAGGTCGAGCAAGCGGAACGAGGACCTGGGCGCGTGGTTCGTGCAGCGCAAGGTGGCCGGCCGGGACGGTGTCGTGCTCCAGGTGCGGCCCGACGCGGGGGCGGACGTGGAGCGGGTCCGGAAGGTCGCCGCCGAGGTCGCGGCGAAGATCGCCGCGTTGCGTGCTGTTGACTAATAGCAGTACGCGCGTACGGTAGCAGTACGTCCGTACTGCTGCTGGGAGCGCGCATGTGGGATCCCGTCAAGTACCTGTCGTTCGCGGACCACCGTTCGCGGCCGTTCCACGAGTTGGTGGCGCGGGTGGGCGCGGACTCGCCGCGCCGGGTGGTCGACCTGGGCTGCGGGCCGGGGAACCTGACGTCCACGCTGGTCGACCGCTGGCCTTCGGCGGTGGTGGAGGCGCTGGACTCGTCGCCGGAGATGGTGGCCGTGGCACGGGAGCGCGGGCTGGACGCGCGCGTGGCGGACGTGGCTTCCTGGCAGCCTTCCCCGGACACCGACGTGGTGGTGACCAACGCGGTGCTGCACTGGGTGCCCGGACACGAGGACCTGCTGCGGCGCTGGCTGGCCGCGCTGCCGTCCGGGGCGTGGCTGGCGATGCAGGTGCCGGGGAACTTCGCCGGGCCCTCGCACTCGATCGCGCGGGCGCTGGTGGCGTCGTCGTGGCCGGCGCTGACGGGCCTGCTGCGGGTGTCGCCCGTGCTCGACCCGGCGGGGTACGCGGACGTGCTGGGCGCCGCCGAGGTGGACGCCTGGGAGACGACCTACCTCCAGCACCTGGAAGGGCCGGACGCCGTGCTGGAGTGGATCGCCGGCACCACGCTGCGGCCCGTCCGCGCGGCGCTGGACGACGCCTCGTGGGCGGAGTTCCGGGCGCAGCTCGCGCCCTTGCTGCGCGAGGCCTACCCGGAACGGGCGGACGGGACCACGTGGTTCCCGTTCCGCCGCGTCTTCGCCGTGGCGAGGGTGCGCTGACCGGCCGTCTCAGGTGGCGTTCGCGCGCGGGATGACGGGGTCGCGGCGGTGCCCGTTGGCCTTGGCGGCGGACCGCCCGAACCCGGTCTTCTCGCCGACCTTGGCCCGCACGATCCCGGCCGCGCCCTGCACCGCCGGGTGGTCGGCCAACGCCCGACAGGCACGGGCGATCTGGTCGTACCGCTCACGTCCGGCCCGGGCGCCGAGCACGTAGCCGACGGCCACGCCCAGCAGGATGCCCTTCATGACGTCTCCTCTCGTCCCGTAGTGCCTGGTCACATCCCATCCTGCCGCACGGGGGGAGGGGGTGTGCGCGAGCACTGTTCCGGATGCGCTAGAGTTGTCCCCTGTCAGGCCGACGAGGCCCGGCGAGACAACCGAACATTCCCCCTTAGCTCAATGGCAGAGCATTCGACTGTTAATCGAAGGGTTACTGGTTCGAATCCAGTAGGGGGAGCCACGGCCCAGGTCAAAGACCTGGGCCGCTGTCGTCTCAGAGGTCATGGCCCCGTTTACCCCGCGAAAACCCCGCGGAAACTCGGCGAAGCGGTCGGCGTTGCACCGCGTCGAGGGCGCCACCCGTTTGACGCACGTGCGAGCGGACGCTTTTGCGGCACGCTGGTCGACATGCCGGACCGCTATGCCAACCGCCGCCTCATCACCTCCCTGGACCCCGTCCGCGACCACCAGCGGATCATGCGGCTGTCCTCGGGCTACGAGTTCCCGTGGGACTACGTCCGGGCGCTGGAGTTCGCGCTGTTCAAGACGTACTGCGTGCCGTCGATCTCCGGCTTGCTGGCGAAGACCGGCGAATTCGAGCGGCGTGCTCAGAAGCGCTACGACGACACCGCGCTGCTCATGGCGGAGCTGGTGGACCACGGTTACGACTCGCCGCGCGGCAAGGAGGCGCTGCGCGTGGTGAACCGCCTGCACGGCCGGTACGGGATCGCGAACGACGACATGAAGTACGTGCTGTCGACGTTCGTCTACGAGCCCATCGACTGGCTGGCGAGGTACGGGTGGCGTCCGTTGACCGACCAGGAACGCCTGGCGGCGTTCCACTTCTACCGCGCCGTGGGCGCGCGGATGGCGATCAGGGACGTCCCGGACGGCTACGAGGAGTTCCGGTCGTTCAAGCAGGCGTACGAGGAGCGGCACTTCGTCTACAGCGACACCAACTGCCGGATCGGCGAGTACACCGTCGACCTGTTCTGCTCCTGGTACCCCGCGCCCCGCGCGGCGACGTCCCGAGCCGTCCTGGCGCTGCTCGACGACCGCATGATCAAGGCCTTCGGCTTCACCGCGCCCCCGACGTGGCTGGGCACGGTGGCACGGCAGGCCCTACGCCTCCGAGCCCGCGTCGTGAAGCACCTGCCGCCCCGCACCACCCCACGCCTGACCAACGACCCGCGCAACCGCACCTATCCGGGCTACCCGACCGGCTACCAGCCGTCGGACCTCGGTGCCCCGTAGGCGGTTGCACACGGCTTGGTCACGTGCTGCCGGGTTGCCGAGACGCGGGGACCGCTGATCTGTACTCTCCTGAACCGCACATCGGGGGCTGTAGCTCAGTTGGTCAGAGCAGCGGACTCATAATCCGTCAGGTCGTGGGTTCGAACCCCACCGGCCCCACTTCTCGCCCTGGTCAGGTGGGTGGCGATGAAACCCCGGCATGATCAACGCCACCCTTTTGACCCACATTACGGGCGGAACCCCTCGACGCTCTCAGCCGGTCGGGCCGCCCATGTGGACGCCGCCGTGCACGACGCCTGCCTGCACGCCGCTAACCGACCCGTTGACCACGTTCACCACCCGCCCGGCCGGCTCGAAGGCTGCGGGCTCGACAACCGTCGGCTCGGCAACGGCCGGCGAGGGCTGCGGGCTCCGCAGGGCGAAACCCGGCACCCGGACCCACGCCGTTTCGGCGAATTCCTTGTCGCGCACCGCAAGGGGGCTGAACTCGGCGCGTCGGACGTGCCTGGTGTAGTCACCGCCGAACACCGCCCGCCACACCCCGTCGGACACGATCAGCGCGGTGTTCATCCCGGCGCACCGCCGCACCAGCTCCTTGAACGCCGACGCCTCCAGCAGCCGGCACAGCGCGATCTTCGGCGCGTACAACCCGGGCTGCGCCCCCACCGGACCGATCTCGACGGCCAGTCGCAGCCGGATGTCGGGCTTGCGGTGCCGGTTGTGCTCCACCGCCAGCCCGTCCAGGTGGTGCGCCGCGTCCAGCACCGCGCCCAGCCGCTTGCTCGGCAGCGTCAGCAGGGCACCGTCCCCGGTCGGCTCCCACTCCACCACGTCGAGCCGGCCGATCCCGGCGACGGCGAGCGCGTCGCGGACCATCCCGTCCACCGCACCGCGCACGGTGTTGAGGTGGTAACCCTCGTTCCGCGCCGAACCCACCACGTCGACGCCCAGCAACACCCGGTGCTCAGGAACCTCCATGCGGGTGATGTTCCGCGCGGTCGGGTGGTCGTACTCCCGGAAACTGCGGGTTCAGCGGACCAGGGAGCGGGCCAGGGCCGCCGGGTCCGGGAGTGTGAAGCTCAGCCGGGACGTGCGCAGCAGGCCCCTCGCGCGCAGCGCGCCCAGCGCCGTCTCCACGCTCTTCTCCGACGCGGCGACGGCGTCCGCCAGGTCGCGCTGGCTCAGGCCGTCCAGCCGCAGGCCCGCGTCGGTCGGGCGGCCCAGTTCCGTCACCCACTTGAGGAGCAACGCCGCCACCCGCGCCGGTACCTCGCGGGTCTGCGCCAGTTGCCGCTCGTCGGCGTCGCGCTGCCGTTTCAGGCCGGTCTGGTCGACCAACGCGTTCACGTCGTCGCTCTGCGCGCGCAGCCGGAGGAACGCGCTCGCGGCCAGGTGCACGGCGCGGCCGGCGGACAGCGCGACGACGTGCGCGCTGCGCGGGCGCTCGTTGATCACGCCCAGTTCGCCGATCAGGTCGCCCGGTCCGAGCAGGCTGACCAGCGGCTCCACCCCCAGTCCGGGGAGCAGCGCCTTCAGCAGGCCGGCCTCGACGAGCAGCACCTCGTCACTGGCGGTGCCGGCAATGATCAGCCGTTCGCCCTTGCGGAACGGCGCGGGCCGCCCGGCGGCGCGGATCACCGCACGGCCCCGGTCGGGAGCGTGGTCGGGCATGGCCCACCATCGTGCCGATCGTCATCCGTCCGATGGGCGGGATTCCGCCGTGTTCACACGTTCAGGTGAGCGACCGGCGCGCAGCGGCTCGATCCGGGACCGGTTCCGCGAGCCCCACTCGCCCAGCGCCTCGTCGAGCGTCACGCCCGGCTCGGTCAGCGAGTACTCCACGCGGGCACCGTCGTCGTCCCTGCCCGCAGTGGCCGGGCAGGTGGGCAGCGGCGAGTACACCAGCCGCTCGGCCCGGCCGGACATGCAGCTATCCGCCGCCGGGAACGTCAGTTGACGCACGGAATGTCGTTGGCGGTGGACGGGCTGGTGGTCGGGGTCGGCCGGTGCGATGAGCCGGGTCGGCCGAGGTGGCCACCCGGTAGTACCGCCGGTAGCATCGGGGGTATGAAAATCAGTGTGAGCCTCCCCGAGGAGGACGTAGAGTTCGTTGATCGCTACCTCCGGCAACATCGCAGCTCCTCGCGGTCGTCGGTGATCCACCAGGCGATCCTGTTGTTGCGAGAGGCCGGACTGGAGAACGCCTACGCCAGCGCGTGGGACGAGTGGGAAGCCGACGGTGCAGCCGAGATGTGGGACGTGACAGCGCCAGACGGTGTCGTCGATGCGTCGAGGTGACATCTACTGGGTCGATCTGGAGCCCGCGCTGGGCGCGGAGGCGAACAAGATCCGACCGGCCGTGGTCGTGAGCAACGACGCGGCGAACCGGGCCGCCGGACGGGGTGGCCGAGGTGTCGTGACCATCGTGCCGATCACCTCCAACACGACCCGCGTGTACCCGTTCCAGGTTCTGCTGCCCGCCAAGGACTGCGGGCTCGGCGCGGACTCGAAGGCGCAGGCCGAGCAGGTGCGCACGGTCGCGGCGGCCCGGCTGCGCGCCCGGATCGGCGGTCTCCCGCCGGCGGTGCTGAAGCAGTTGGACGAGGCGCTGCGAGTGCACCTGTCGCTCTGACCCGCGCGAGTCCTCCGCGGTCGGTACGAGCGGGGCACGGCCGAGCCCACCGGGGGCCGCCTGGTGACGACCCCCGGCGAACGCGTTCCCCTACTCGATCACCTTGATGGCCCCGGCGGGGCACAGGTGCGCGGCTTCCCTGGCTTCCTTCTCATGCCCGACCGCGGTCGGGTCGAGCAGCACGACCGTGCCGTCCACCTCGTCCTGATCGAACACCGCCGGGTCGGTCAGCGCGCACATCCCCGATCCGGCACACCGGTCCGGGTCGACCTCGATCCTCATGTGAACTCCACTGGCAGACTGTGCACACCGTAGATGCCCATGTCCTTCCTCATCGGCACCTCCGAGACCGGCACCGCGATTCGCAGGTCCGGGAACTCGCGGAGCAGCGCGTTGTAGGCCACCCGCATCTCGATGCGCGCAAGCTGTTGCCCGAGGCACTGGTGCACCCCGTGGCCGAAGCCTATGTGCCCGGTGGCCGGCCGGCGGATGTCGAACTCGTCCGGCCGGTCGAACCGGTTCGGGTCGCGGTTGGCGGCCGGGACCGAGATCGTGACCGACTCGCCGGCCTTGATCTGCACCCCGCCCAGTTCCAGATCCTCCGTCGCGACCCTCATCGGGCCGATCTGGATGATCGACAGGTATCGCATCAGCTCCTCGACAGCGTTGTCGATGAGCGACGGGTCGGCCCGCAGCGCCGCCAGCTCCTCGGGGTTCTCCAGCAGCGCCAGCGTGCCGATGCCGAGCATGTTCGCCGTCGTCTCGTGACCGGCGATCAGCAGCAGGAGCCCCATGTTGGCGACTTCCTCGTCGGTCAGCTCGCCCGTCTCGATCAGCCCGGTCAGCATGTCGTCGCCGGGCGTCTCGTGCTTGCGCCGCACCAGGTCGGCGACGAACGCCTCGATCCGCTCGACCGCCGCCATGATGTCGTCGAAGTCGTTCGTCAGGCTGAACGCCGTCTTCGAGTCCTGCTGGAACGACGCGCGCTCCTCGTAGGGAACCCCGAGCAGCTCGCAGATCACCATCGACGGCACCGGCAGCGCGAACGCCGACACCAGGTCGACCCCCGAGCCCTCCGCCCGCATCGCCGCCAGGTGGTCCGCCACGATCTGCTCGATCCGGGGCACGAGCTGGTTCATCCGCCGGACGGTGAACTGCCCGGTGAGCAGCTTGCGGTACTTCGAGTGCTCCGAGCCGTCCATGTTGATGAACATGCCCGGCTTGGCCGGTGGCGGCGCCGGCGCGACCTTGCCGCCGACGCGCACCGGCGAGTGCATCAGTTCGGAGCGGTTGCTGAACCGGCGGTCGGCCAGGACCGCGCGGGCCAGCGCGTGGTTCGTGACGAGCCACCCCAGGTGCCCGTCCGGGTAGCGCAGCCTGCTGATCGGCTGTGTCTCGCGGAGCGCCCCCAGTTCCGCGGGTGGTTCCAGGATGGAGCTGCGTTCTAACGGCAGCTCCTCGTGCAGTGTTCCGGTCATCTCGCACACCTCCCAGTGCGTAAAGGGACCTCTTCGCAAGCTACAGAAGATTCACGAACCCGTGAAGTAAATATGCCGTAAGTACATTCCTACTAGTACGGGATGTAGTAGGTGTGCTACAAAATGGCCGAGGACTCTGACAGGGGGAGGTGAGTGCTTTGATCATCGACGTGCGCGATCTGCGCATGAGGTACGGCACGCTCGACGTGCTGCACGGGGTGGACTTCACCGCCGCACGAGGCGAGGTGGTCGCACTGCTCGGACCCAACGGCGCGGGCAAGACGACCACCATCGAGATCCTGGAAGGCTTCCGGATCCCGTCCGCCGGGCACGTCCGCGTGCTCGGCGTCGACCCGGCCAAGGGCGACGAGCTGTGGCGGGCCAAGCTGGGCGTGGTGCTCCAGTCGTGGCGCGACCACTCCCGGTGGAAGGTGCGCGACCTGCTGGACCACCTCGGCCGGTACTACGTGCCCTACAGCACGCCCGACCACGTGCGGCCGTTCGACACCGACGAGCTGATCAGGACCGTCGGGCTGGAGGAGCACGCGCTGAAGAAGTCCGGCAAGCTCTCCGGCGGCCAGCGCCGCAGGCTGGACGTGGCGATCGGCATCGTCGGCAAACCCGAACTGCTGTTCCTGGACGAGCCGACGGCGGGCTTCGACCCACACGCGCGCCGCGACTTCCACGACCTGGTGCACCGGCTCGCCGACCTGGAGGGCATGACCATCCTGCTCACCACGCACGACCTGGCCGAGGCGGAGAAGCTGGCCGACCGCATCCTGGTGCTCGCCGGCGGACGGATCATCGCCGACGGCAGTCCGGACCAGCTCGGCAGGCAGGTCGAGGGGCAGGCCGAGGTGCGCTGGACCCAGGGCGGCCAGCGGCACGTGCACGCCACCGAGGACGCCACGGCGTTCGTGCGGGGGCTGTTGGCGCAGCACAGCACCGGGATCTCGGAGCTGGAAGTGCGCCGCAGCACGTTGGAGGACACCTACCTGGCGCTCGTGCAGCGGCACGAGAGCGGCCAGGCGAACGAGGAGGAGGTGGCCGCGCTGTGAGCCCCGGCACCTACGCGGTCCGACTAGGCCTGGAACGGGGCTGGCGCGAGTTCCGGCAGTCCCTGGGCAGCTCGGACCAGTGGTACACCGTCTTCATCACCGTCGCCTACCTGACCGTGCTGTGGTTCCAGCGCGACTCGAAGGTGGACGGCACGACACTGTCCCTCGCGGCGTTGACGCTGCCGAGCATGATCGGCATGTCGGTCGCGTTCGGCGGCGTGGTGGGCCCGGCCAGCCAGTTGTCGGTCAACCGCGAGGACGGCACCCTGCTGCGCGCCAAGGCCGTGCCGAACGGGATGGTCGGCTACCTGGTGGGCCGGGTCGTGCAGACGTCCCTGGACACGTTCTTCAGCCTGCTCGTGGTGTTCATCCCGGGCCTGCTGCTGGTCCAGGGATTCGCCCAGGCAGGGGTCAGCGGCTTCCTCTACGTGATCGTGGTGTTGGTGGCCGGCCTGCTCGCGACCCTGCCGTGGGGCGCGGTGATCGGCTCGGTGACGAAGAGCCCAGGGGGCGCCATGGGCTTCACCATGCTGCCGATGATGGGCATCATCGCGATCTCCGGCATCTTCTACCCGATCTCCGCCATCCCCGGCTGGCTCCAGGTGGTCGCCCAGGCGTTCCCGGTGTACTGGCTGGGCCTCGGCACGCGCTCGGCCCTGCTCCCGGACTCGGCGGTGGCCGCCGAGATCGGCGGTTCGTGGCGGACGCTGGAGATGTTCGGCGTCCTGGGGGTGTGGGCGGTGGTCGGCTTCCTCGTCGCGCCTACCATCCTCCGTCGAATGGCCCGTCGGGAATCGGGCTCCGACATGGAGCAGCGCCGCCAAGCAGCGCTACAGAGGGGCGTTGGGTGAGCGAGACCGTCTACAACCGGATCGCGATGCTGCGCGCGGAACGCGGAGTCTCGCGCCGGCAGCTATCCGAGGCTTTGGGCATCCACTACCAGACCGTGGGCTACCTGGAACGCGGCGAGTACAGCCCCAGCCTCTACCTCGCACTGCGGATAGCGCAGTACTTCGAGGTGCCGGTGGAGGTCGTCTTCTCGACGGACCCGTTCCCCCGGCTGGGCAGCGAAGAACGATCCGCTTGAGACAAGGCCGGACAACCGGCACGCGACGCACCAAAGCCGAGGCACGCGCACCGAGTGACAGGCGCGCAGCGCCACACCTGCCGGTGGGCTGCGTGTCATCCCCGTATGGCCTGCCCGCAGGGAACCGCGCTTTTCCTGGGAATGCAAGCACGCTTTTCGCTTGCGTTCCCAGGAAAAGGGTGGTTGTCTTTTGACCAGGTCATGCGGGGATGGCACGACGCCCGAGTCTTGCTTTTGTGTACATCCTTGGCGGCCTGCCTGTCCGGCGAGGACGCTTTTAGCTTTTCGTCTATGGGCAGTCGCGACCGCTTCGGGTCGAGAAGATCAAAAGCGGGCGCTCGCCGCTGGGCAGGCCTCCGGGGAGGAAGGGCAAGGCGTCGTGTTCTCCCCGTATGACCTGTCAAAGACCACCACCCTTGTCCAGGGAGCGCAAGCGAAAAGCGTGCTTGCGCTCCCTGGACAAGCGCGGTAGCCCTGCGGGCAGGCCATACGGGGAGAACACGAGGCCCCTCGTGTCTGCTGGCGCAGGGCTTGGGCGTGTGGTGGTTGTGCGGAGGGGTTAGCGCAGGGGTTAGCGCAGGGCTTCTTCCACTACGTCTGCCGCTGCCTTCGTGCCGCCGGCCGAGCGGATTTCGTCTCGGATTGTTGTGAGGCGGGTGGTGACTTCTTCGTTGTCGGTCAATTCCCGTACGGCTTCGCGTAGGGCTTCTACCGTGACCTCTTCGCGTGGCAGGTGCTTGCCCACGCCCAGTTCGGCCAGGCGCTGGGCGTTCATTGTCTGTTCGCCGATGTTCGGGACGCCGATCATCGGTACGCCGTGGTAGAGGCCTTCCATGGTGCCGCCCATGCCGCAGTGTGTGATGAACACCTTCGCGTGCGAAAGGATTTCCAACTGGGGGAGCCAGCCGTGTAGTTCTACGTTGGTCGGGATTTCGCCCAACGACGCCGGGTCGACGTGTTTGCCGATGTTCATCACCACGTGCCAGTCCTGGCCTCCGAACGCCTTCAGGCAAGTCCGGTAGAACGCGGGTTCGTTGGTGTAGGCCGAGCCGAGCGAGATCAGCAGCACCGGACGGTTGTCCGTCGGAGGCTGCCACGTGCCCTGGAACGATCGGTCTCCGATGCAGGGGCCTACGAAGGTGTACTTGTCCGCCACCGTCTCCCCGTACTGGAACGAACGGGCGATGCTGACGATTGCCCGGTCCGGATGGCCTACGTAGGTCTGCGCGGGGGTGGTGCAGCCCTCGGCGTTGAGCCACGCGTCGATGTCGGCGTAGGTGGCCTTCATCTCCGGCGTGTCGTTGATCGCGCCCATGTCCTCCTCCCAGCCCTCGTACGCGACGAAGGTGGGGGAGAACTGGATCGCCTGGACGCCCCAACGGGCGGCGAGGATGCGGGCTGTCCATGCGCCGATGTCGTACACGACCACATCGGGGCGGTCGTCGGCGTAGGCCGCTTCGAGTACCGGTAGGACGGTGACTGCCTCGTCCAGGAACAGTTTCATGGCCGGGGCCATCTCGGTCGGCCATTCCTCGGCCTCGGTCGGCAGCGTGGTCGGGTAGACGACCGGGATTGCGCCGGCGTGTTCGACCAACGTGGTGAAGTCCGACGGGACCGCGTAGGTGACCCGGTGGCCGCGTGCGACCAGTTCCGTCACGACGGGGAGCGTCGGGTTGACGTGGCCGTGGCCGGGGATGTTGAGGAAAGCGATGTGGGACAAGGGTTTCTCCGGTGATTCCGAGGTTGGCTCAGGTGCCCCGTCACGCAGGGAGCGCGGGGGCGGGCGGCTGAGCCGGAATCAGAGGTAGAAGACCTTGTACGCGAACATGTGATCAACCCTAGCGGGTCCGTCGAGTCAGTTTCCGAGCACTGCTCGCAGTGCGGTGCGGACGGCGTCCACCAGCTCCGCTCGGCTTTCCGGGGTGCCGGGCTCGGGCGCGAACATGGCTCCCGCGCCCACCAGGCGGTCGAACAGCAGGCCGTCCAGGAACGCCACCAGGGCCCGGCCCTGGCGGTCTGCGTCGGCTACGCCGGCCCGTTCCAGCAGGTCGCGTGCCTGCGCTCGGGCCTGTGCGCCGTGCGCCAGGATGCCGCGCAGTTCCGGCTGGCGGGTTGCCTCGAGCAAGCACGCGTATCGCGCGAGGGTGCGTTCGCGGCCGGTGGTCATCCACAGGTCCAGCACGTGGCCGATGGCGTGGGCCAGTTCGTCCACGTCCGGTTCGCCGGGGAGGTCTGCTTGGGCGGCTTCGGCCAGGTCCAGTTCGGCCAGCCGCTTCACCACGCCCTCCACCAGGGCTTTCCGGGTCCGGAAGTAGGCCGACGTGGAGCCTTGCGGCAGGCCCGCCTCGGCGTCGACGGCACGGTGCGTCAAGCCGCGCATCCCCCGGGTCGCGACCACGTGGATGGCCGCGTCGGCGAGGACGGCCACACGGTCCGACAAAGCACCACCTCCTTCTACACCTGTAGAGTACGAGATCTCTACAGGTGTAGAAGGAGTGCTCATGCGCGCGGTGGTGGTCGGTGGCGGGCTCGGGGGGATCGCGGCGGCGGTGGCGTTGCGGAAGGTCGGGTGGGAGGTCGTCGTGCTGGAGCGGGCGGCCGAGTTCGGCGAGGTCGGCGCGGGTGTGGGGATGATGCCGAACGCGATGCGGGCGTTGGGCGCGTTGGGGCTGGCCGACGAGGTGCGGGCGATCGGGACGCCTCGGGTCGGGGGCGGTGTGCGGAATCCGAAGGGACGGGCGTCGACGCGGGTCGACGCCTCCGCGTTCGAGCACGTCGTGGCCGTGCACCGGGCGGATCTGCACCGGGTGCTGCGGTCGGCGCTGCCGGAGCGGTGCCTGGTCACGTCGACCGAGGTGACGTCGGTGGACGAGCTGGACGCCGACCTCGTGGTCGCGGCGGACGGGATCCGGAGTCGGATTCGTGCGGCGTTGTTCCCCGCGTTCCCCGAACCGGTGTACGCGGGGACCACGGCGTGGCGGAGCGTGACCACCGCCCGGTTCCCGCGCGACCTGGAAATCAGCCAGACGCTGGGTCCGGGGTCCGAGTTCGGCGTGCTGCCGCTCGGCGACGGCCGGGTGTGCTGGTACGCGGCGACGGTCGCGCCGGCGGGCGGGCGTGCCGACGACGAGCTGGGGCTGGTGCGCGAGCTGGTGGGTGACTGGCACCGGCCGATCCCGGACCTGCTGGCCGCCACGCCGCCGGACACCGTGCTGCGGCACGACATCCACGAACTCGGCGCGTCGTTGCCGACCTACGTGCGCGGTCGGGTGGCGCTGCTCGGCGACGCGGCCCACGCGATGACGCCCTACCTCGGACAAGGCGCGTGCATGGCGATCGAGGACGGGGTCGTGCTGGCCGCCGCGTGCGCCCGCAACGACACCGTCGCGGAAGCGCTCGCGGACTACGACCGGGAACGCCGGCCACGCACCCAGGCGATCGTCAAGGCCTCGCGGCTGATGGGCCGGGTGGGGCACAAGCTGCGCAACCGGGCGGCGGTCGCGGTGCGGGACGCGGCCATGCGGGCGGTGCCGCCGAGCGTGAGCCTGAAGGGCATGACGAAGTTCATGGCGTGGGAGGCGCCGAACCTGTCACCCGATCGGGCAGAACTGGACCGTGACGTAAATCACTGATCACTGCGGTGATTCGGACGGGTAACGATCCAATATCACTCGTTTTCGCAGGATCGGTCACCCTTTCGCCCGATCAAGCACTCACCGTGCGCCATCGATCGCCGGGCGTGGCGGCCCCCGGGTGCCCGGCACGGCGGTGCACCACCCCCCGGACTCCAACTACGGTGTCCCGCCATGGCCCCCGTCCCCTCGTGCCCGACTGAAGCCATCCCCCTGCGCCGCACCCACTTCGCCCTCGCCGAGGCCGACGACTTCATCCGCCTGCACCGCTCCGAGCACCCCGAGGAAGGTCCCGTCGAGCACCGCCTGGCCGAGGTGCACGCGGAGGTCGCCGCGACCGGCACGTACCGCCACACGCCCGCCGAGCTGGTGTTCGGCGCCAGGGTCGCGTGGCGCAACAGCGCGCGCTGCATCGGCCGCCTCTACTGGCGCAGCCTCAAGGTCCGCGACCTGAGGGACCTGCGCGACCCGAAAGAGGTCGCCGACGAGTGCGTCGAACACCTCAGGCTGGCCACCAACGGCGGCAGGGTCCGCCCCGTCATCACCGTCTTCGCCCCGGACGAGCCGGGGCGGCCCGGTCCGCGGATCCACAACGAGCAGCTAATCCGCTACGCCGGCTACCGGGGCCGCGACGGCGGCGTCCTCGGCGACCGCCGCAACGCCGAGCTGACCGACCACGCGATGGCCCTGGGCTGGCGCCCGCCGGCCCGCCGGGGGCCGTTCGACGTGCTGCCGCTCGTCGTGGAACGGGAGGACGCCGACGCCACCGTGGTCGAGCTGCCCCGGGACGCGGTCCTGGAAGTGCGCCTGTGCCACCCGGAGTTCCCGTGGTTCGCGGGCCTGGGGCTGAAGTGGCACGCCGTGCCCGCGATCAGCAACATGCGGCTGCGGATCGGCGGCGTCGACTACCCGGCCGCGCCGTTCAACGGCTGGTACATGGGCACCGAGATCGGGGCCCGCAACTTCGCCGACACCGACCGCTACGACCTGCTGCCGTACCTGGGCAGGCGGATGGGCCTGGACACCTCCCGGGTGCAGACCCTGTGGCGGGACCGGGTGCTGGTGGAGCTGAACCGGGCGGTCCTGCACTCGTTCGACCAGGCAGGCGTCACGATCACCGACCACCACACCGAGTCGGACCGGTTCCTCACCCACCTGAAGAAGGAGGAGGCGGCGGGCCGGTCGTGCCCGGCCGACTGGACGTGGATCGTGCCGCCCATGTCCGGCGGGATCACCAGCGTGTTCCACCGGTACTACGACAAGCGCGAACTGGTGCCGAACTTCTTCCCGGCCGACACCCGCGGCATCTGCCCGGTCATCCACTAGGGCGACGACAGTACGTCTGTACGGTTAACGTCAACGGCGTGGTGTGGTGTGGATCACCTTTGATCGACTACGGTGAGTCTTGTGAAAGTGGGCATCCCCGCGGAATCGCGGCCCGCTGAGCGCCGCGTGGCAGGCCTGCCGGACACGGTGGCCTCGCTGATCGGCGCAGGCCTCGCGGTCGACGTGCAGTCCGGGGCGGGCGCGCACGCCCACGCCTCGGACGCCGCCTACCGCTCGGCGGGCGCAGAGATCGTTCCCGACCACCCCGCCGGCCGAGCCGACGTCGTCATCTCCGTGCAGCCGCTGGACCTGGACCAGGCCCGGCAACTGCGCGCCGGCGACATCACCGTCAGCTTCCTCCAGCCGGCCAACGAACTCGACCTCGTCCGGGTGCTGGTGGAGCGCAAGGTCACCGCGTTCAGCCTGGACCTGCTGCCCCGCGTGACGCGGGCCCAGAGCGCGGACGCCCTGTCCTCGCAGGCCCTCGTCGCCGGGTACCGGGCCGTCCTGGTGGCGGCCCAGCACCTGCCCCGCTTCCTGCCGATGTTCACCACGGCCGCCGGCACCGTGCCGCCCGCCAAGGTGCTCGTCCTCGGCGCGGGCGTGGCCGGGCTCCAGGCGATCGCCACCGCCCGCCGGCTGGGCGCGGTGGTGGAGGCCTACGACGTGCGCAAGGCCGCCGCCGAGGAGGTGCGGAGCCTCGGCGCGAAGTTCCTGGAGCTGAACCTGGAGACCCAGGAGGGCGTCTACGCCGCCGAGCAGTCGGAGGCCTTCCTGGAACGCCAGCGCGAGCTGATCGCGGAGCGGGTGGCCGCGAGCGACGTCGTCATCTCCACCGCCGCCGTGCCGGGCCGCAAGGCCCCGGTGCTGGTCACCACGGACATGCTCAAGGCGATGACGCCGGGCTCGGTGGTGGTCGACCTCGCCGCCGAGTCGGGCGGCAACGTCGTGGGTTCCGCGCCCGGCGAGGACGTGTGGGTCGGCGAAGTCCTGGTGCAC
This sequence comes from Actinosynnema sp. CS-041913, assembly GCF_050942485.1. Taxonomy (NCBI): domain Bacteria; kingdom Bacillati; phylum Actinomycetota; class Actinomycetes; order Pseudonocardiales; family Pseudonocardiaceae; genus Actinosynnema; species Actinosynnema sp. CS-041913. Next base: position 1,677,742 of record NZ_CP192037.1, read on the forward strand.
GGCGTGCGGAACCTGCCGAGCAGCATGCCGGTGCACGCGAGCCGCCTGTACGCCAAGAACGTGGCCAACCTGCTCCAGATGATGATCAAGGACGGCCGGGTCGAGCCCGACCTGACCGACGAGGTGCTCCGCGGAGCGTGCCTCACCCACGCCGGCGAGGTCCGGCACGCGCCCACCGGGGAGCTGCTGTGATCGAGCTGCTGACGATCTTCGTGCTGGCCGTGTTCGTGGGCTTCGAGGTGGTCTCGAAGGTCTCGACCATCCTGCACACCCCGCTGATGTCCGGCGCGAACGCGATCCACGGCGTGATCCTGGTCGGCGCGATCCTGATCACCGGCCAGGCCGACGGCGGCATCGCGCTCGTCCTGGGCCTGCTCGCGGTCTTCCTGGCCACGGTGAACGTGGTGGGCGGCTTCGTGGTGACCGACCGGATGCTGGAGATGTTCAAGGGGCACAAGCGATGACCTGGGAACAGCTCGCCTACCTGGCCGCCGCGCTGTGCTTCATCCTGGCGCTCAAGGGCCTCAGCACGCCCAGGTACGCCCGTGCGGGCAACCTGATCGGCGCGGCCGGCATGGCGCTGGCCGTGGTCACCTCGTACACCACCGTCGACCGCAACGGGCTGCTCATCCTGGTCGCCGTGGTGGTGGGCACGGTCGTCGGCATCCCGGCCGCCCGCCAGGTCAAGATGACCGCCATCCCGCAGATGGTGGCCCTGTTCAACGGGGTCGGCGGCGCGGCGGCGGCGCTGGTCGCGCTCACCGAGTTCCTGGCCGGCCACGACACCGGCGCGCTGTTCGCCATCGCGACCGTGCTCACCGTCCTGATCGGCGCGGTCAGCTTCTCCGGCAGCGTGGTGACGTTCCTGAAGCTCCAGGAGATCATGACCACCCGGCCGGTGCTGCTGCCGGCGGGGCAGGTCCTCGCCATCGGCGTGGCGGCGCTCAGCGGGCTGCTCGCGCTGGCCGTGCTGTTCACCGACTCCAACGTGCTGCTGGTGCTGCTGGCGCTGGCCGGCCTGGCGCTGGGCGTGCTGTTCGTGCTGCCGGTGGGCGGCGCGGACGTGCCGATCGCGATCTCGCTGCTCAACGCGTTCACCGGCCTCGCGGTCGCCGCGTCCGGGTACGTGCTGGGCAACACGCTGCTGATCGTCGCGGGCACGCTGGTCGGCGCGTCCGGCACCATCCTGACCCGGCTGATGGCGCAGGCCATGGGCCGTTCCCTGGCCAACATCCTGTTCGGGGCGTTCAAGGCCACACCGCCTGCCGCCGCGACCGACGAGCAGCGCACGGTGCGGTCCGGCACGGTCGAGGACGTGGCGATCCTGTTGGGCTACGCGCACTCCGTGCTCGTGGTGCCTGGTTACGGGCTGGCCGTGGCGCAGGCGCAGCACGCGGCGCGGGAGCTGGCCCTGCTGCTGGAGTCGCGGGGGATCAGCGTCGACTACGGCATCCATCCGGTTGCCGGCCGGATGCCCGGTCATATGAATGTGCTGCTGGCCGAAGCCGATGTGCCGTATGAGAACTTGAAGGAGTTGGACGACGTCAACCCCGGTATCGGGAGTGTGGACGTCGTGCTTGTGGTCGGGGCGAATGACGTGGTCAACCCGGGGGCGCGGGATGAGCCGTCCAGCCCGATCTACGGGATGCCGATCTTCGATGTGGATCGGGCCAAGGCCGTGGTGTTCATGAAGCGGTCGATGCGGCCTGGGTTCGCCGGTGTGGACAACAGCTTGTTGTACAACCCTAAGACGACGTTGTTGTTCGGGGACGCCAAGGATTCGCTGACCAAGCTGTTGGCGGCGGTGAAGCAGGTCTAGGTCGCGATGCGGTGAGGTGCCGTTCCGTGCCTCAGAGTTCGTAGCCGGGCACCGCCGGTCCGGTGAACGCGCCGAACGCGCCGTCCACCCCGACGTTCCGCCACCAGCCGGCGAGGTCGTCGGTGGGGATGTCCGGCACGAACACGGCTACCCCGGACTCCCGGATGGCCGCCACCATCTGGCCGATCGCCTTGTGCGGCAACGACTCCCGTTGCTCGGCGAGTCGGCGCACGACCGATGGCGCGAGCACCATCGCGTCCACGGACAGCTCGCCGAGCAGGGACAGTTCGGCCTGCCCGCCGTTGAACCGGGCCAGTCCGACCGCGATCCCGTTGTCCCGCAACACCTGCGCGTTGTCACCGTCCGCGGTGAGCATCGACCGGGTGTCCAGGAACAGTCGCAGGCCGGTGCCTGCTAAGCCGGTCTCCTCCAGGGCCCGCTTCACGGTGCCGACCAGGTCCTCGTCGCGCGACTGCATCGGGGACAGCTCCACGTGCAGTGTGCCGCCCGACCAGCTTGCCGCCGCCTCGGCTGCCTCGCGCAGCGCCCACTGGCCCATTGTGAGCGACAAACCGTTGGCCTCGGCCAGGTCCACGCACTCGTCGTGGCCCAGCTCGTCCCACCGCAGCCGGGCTACGTGGCCGGACGGCTTGCCGGACACCAAATCCACCACCGGTAAGTACTCGACCTCCAGCTCTCCCCCGGCCAGCGCGCCGGGCATGCGGGCCGCCCGTGCCAGTCGGGTTCGGGACCGGGTGTCCTCGTGCCGGTCGTAGGGCAGCCACTGCCGCTTGCCGTTGGCCTTGGCCCGGTGCAGGGTCGCGTTCGCCGCGCGCAGCAGTTCGTCCGCGCCCCAGTCGGCGGCGGGCTGGTCGACCACGCCGATGCTCGCCGACAGCGCCGCGCCGCACTCCAGGGGCGCGGCCAGCACGTCGTTGATCCGCTCGACCATGTCCGGCACCTTCGGCGTGGTCGGGGAGGTGGCCACGACGATCGCGAACTCGTCGCCGCCGATCCGGGCGACCAGTGCGTCCTCCGGTGACACCACGCCTTCCAGTCGCCGTGCCACCGAGCGCAGCACCTGGTCGCCGACCGCGTGCCCGAGACCGTTGTTCACCACCGAGAACGCGTCGAGATCCAGGTGGTAGAGGGTGATCCCGCCGCGTGAGGCGCCGTGCATGGCCTCCAGCCGGGTGACGAAGTGCTGCCGGTTGGACAGGCCGGTCAGCGAGTCGTGCAGAAGCTGGAAGTCCAGGTTCTTCTGCAACAGGTGCAGTTCGGTGACGTCCTCGGTCATCGTCACGTGGTACGCGGGTGTGCCGTCCTCGTCCCGCAGCAGCGACACCGCCAGGTGCACCCACACCGGCTCACCGTCGCCGCGCACCAGCCTGCGCTGATCGCGGAACCGGTCCACCCGGCCCGCGCCGGCCGCCCGGTATGCGGCGGACAGCATCTCCGCGTCCGCGGGGTGGAACAGCTCGATCAGCCGTCGCCCGGCCAGCTCGTCGTGCGGCAGGCCGAGCATCTCGCCCAGCGCCTCGTTCGCCTCCACGCACACGCCTTGCAAATCCGTGATGACGATTCCGAACCCCGCTGCGGAGAAGAGTTCGCGGAACCGCCCCTCGCTGACCTTCACACCCGCTCCACTCGCTGTTCCGCCCTCATTTGGCCTCTTCCTGCCGGTCGAACGCGTCCAGCCGCACGGCTTGGGCGAAGCTCGTGCTGACGCTGCCGGCCGAGCACGTCGACCGTGCGCCGCAACGTCTCCGGACCGGTGAAGCGCGCCTCCGCCAACCGTTCGCCGACCACCGACACCGCGGTGAACGGCTCCGCCCGAACGGCGTCGGCGATCACGTCCACCGGGGCGAGCAGGAACAGCCCGATCTCGGCCGGGGACGGCGGGACGTAGGCCGTCGGGCGCACGGCCCGCGTCCAGTCCCGCGCGAGTTCCCGTCGCCGAGGTCTAGCGGGCAGCGCCATGCGGTCTCACTCCCGGTGGCCCGCGCCGGCGAGGCTACCCAGCCGCGCCGGGTCGCCGCCCTCGACCGCGCCGGCCTCCGGCTGCCACCGCGGCGCCACTCCGGGTCCGGCGAGCCGGAAGCCGGCGAGCAGCTCCGTGATCTCCACGTGGGTGCGTGGGAACATCGGATTCGTGCTCTCCGCCACCGCGCACATCCTCGATTCCACGTAGGAGGGACAGGTCCCAGTGCCCGCGTGGAGGTTACTGAGCCGAGCCTGCGGAAGGCAGTGCCCGAGCGTGCTACTCCCTCGAACGGCCTACTGGCGAGGGGGCCGTCCCGCCATGCGGACACGGCGTCCGGAGCGACCGGAACCAGTACCATTCGCGCATGTCAGACGAGGCACGCACGCTGACCGACGTCGTCACGAGACTGCGCCGCGCGCTGCGCACCAGCATCCGCTCGGAATGGCCGTGGGACTCGCTGCCGATGGCCCAGGTTGAGCTGCTCCAGACGCTGGCCGAGCGTCCGCCGATGCGGGTCGGCGACCTGGCGGCGGAGCTGCGGCTCGCGCCCAACACGGTGAGCGGGCTGGTGGGCCAGCTCATCGAGGGCGGTCTGGTGGCGCGCGGCGGCGACCCGTCGGACCGGCGCGTGGCGCGGCTGTCCGTGACGCGGCAGGGGCACGAGCAGTTGGCCGTCTGGCAGGCCGCGCACGAGAAGCGCATCGGCTCCGCGCTGGACCGGCTGGAGCCGGGGGAGCGGGCCGACGTGGTGCGGGCACTGTCCGCGCTCGACCACCTGGTGGACCACCTGCGTGCCCACTGACCCCACCGATCCCGACCCCGAGTCTGCGCCGGCAGCGCCGGTCGATCCCGACCCCGAGTCTGCGCCGGCAGCGCCGGTCGACCCCGATGTCGGCCTCCGCAGCCCGGTACAGCGCCGGGAGGTCTCAGCACCCGTCCTGCTCGCCATCGCGCTCGGCGGCGGACTGGGCGGCCTCGCCCGGTACGCCTTCGCCGGCCTCGGGCTGCCCGGCACGGTCGCCGTCAACGTGCTCGGCTCGGCGCTGATCGGCGTCCTGATGGTCCTCGTGCCCCGCCTGCACCCGCTGGCGCGACCGTTCCTCGGCGTCGGCGTGCTGGGCGGGTTCACCACGTTCTCCGCCTACGCCCTGGACGCGGTGGAACTCGGCGGCCTCCGCGCCGTCCTCTACCTGATCGTCGTCGTCCTCCTGGCTCTCACCGCCACCGCCCTGGGCATGGCCGTCACCCGGAAGGTGATCGGGTGACGGCCCTGCTGGTGTTCGTCGGCGCGGCGGCCGGCGCGGTGGGCCGCTACCTCGTGGACCGGTTCTTGCAGGCCCGGCACGACTCGACGTTCCCGTGGGGCACGCTCACCGTCAACGTGGCCGGCTCGTTCATCCTCGGCTGCGTCGCCGGCGCCGATCCGGTCTGGACCGCGCTGATCGGCGTCGGCTTCTGCGGCGGCCTCACCACGTACAGCACGTTCAGCTTCGAAACCGTCCGCCTGCTGGAGGACGGCGCGTACAAGCAAGCGTTTGCGAACGTCACGGTGAGTGTCGTCGCCGGGGTCGCTGCCGCCGCTGCCGGGTATGCGATCACCCGATGAGCTTGGACCTGCGCAGTCGTCAGGCCCCCGCATCCCTTCGACCCGCGCGTGGTCGCGGTACTGGCCGAACACCACGGTGGCGGCGGTAAGGCCCGCCGCCGCCTCGGTGCCGGACACCGTTCACCCGGTGGCTCCCACCTCACACGGTGGTTTTCAACCGCCCCAGCACGGCCGGCAGCTCGTCCTCGTGCACGACGCCCAACCGCTGCGTGGCACGGGTCAGCGCCACGTACAGGTCGCTCGCCCCGCGCGGCGACTCGGCGAGGATGCCCGCCGGGTCGACCACCAGCACCGAGTCGAACTCCAGGCCCTTCGCGTCGGTCACGCCCAGCACGACGACCTGCGCGTCCAGGTCGTCCGACGCGCCCGGCACCAGCGCGCGCAGCGCGGACACCCGCGCGGCGGGCACGATGACCGCCAGTTTGCCGTCGCCGATCGCCGCGATCTCCGCCGACACCACGGACGGCAGCGCCGACGGCACCGAGTCGACCCGTGCGCTCCACGGCTCGTTGCCGCTGTCCCGCACGGAGGTCGGCGGCTCCAGAGCCGGGTCCACCGAGGCCAGCACGTCGGCGGCCACGGCCATGATCTCCGACGGCGTCCGGTAGTTCACGGTCAGCTCGGTCAGCTTCCAGCGGTCCATCACGTACGGCGACAGGACCTCGTGCCACGACGACGCGCCGGCGATGTCGCCGGTCTGCGCGATGTCGCCGACCACCGTCATCGACTTGCTGGGGCAGCGCCGCATCAGCGTCCGCCACGCCATCGCGGACAGCTCCTGCGCCTCGTCCACGATGATGTGCCCGAACGTCCACGTCCGGTCCGCCGCCGCGCGCTCGGCGGCCGTCTCGTAGCGCTCCGCGCCGTGCCGCTCGGCCAGCCGGTAGGCGTCCACCAGGTCGGTCGCCATCAGGATGTCCGGGTCGGCGTCGTCCTCCAGGTCGAGGATGTCCAGCACGCCCTGCGCGTAGTCGATGGCCTGCCGGCGCTGCCGTTCGGCGCGGGCCTTGGCCTCGGTGTCGTCCTCGCCGAGCAGTTCCGCCGCCTCGTCCAGCAGCGGCACGTCGGCGGGCGTCCACTCCGCGCCGCGCGGGCGGGCCAGCAGGGCGCGCTCACCGGCGGTCAGCTTCGGGGTGGCCTTGGCCAGCAGCTTCGGTGACGAGTACAGGTCCTCCAGCAGCTTCTGCGGGGTGAGCGTCGGCCACAGCCGCTCGATCGCCGCCTGCACGCCGGGGTCCTCGCGCAGCTCGCGGCGGATGTCGTCGATGTCGGCCTGGTCCAGCAGGTGGCGGCCCAGTCGGGCGACGGCCTGGGACGCCAGCGTCGAGATGATCTCCCGCTGGAACGTCCGGCGCGCCTCGTTGTGCGGCCGGCGGGTGCGGCGGGCGCGGCCCCGCGCGGCGGTGATCGCCCGGCGGTCCAGGCGCAGCACGTCCTGCTCGAACGGGACCTCGACGAGGGACGGCGCCTCCTGCCGGTCCTTGACGGCGTGCGACACGACGTCCGCCATCTCGATGCGGCCCTTCAGCGCGGCCGTCTCGGCGGACTCGCGGCCCACCGCCGTCATACCGGGGAACAGCTCGCCCACGGTCGACAGCAGCACGCCGGTCTCGCCCAGCGACGGCAGCACCTGCCCGATGTACCGCAGGAACGTCGGGTTCGGCCCCACCACGAGCACGCCGCGCTTCGCCAACTGCCTGCGGTGCGTGTAGAGGAGGTACGCGGCGCGGTGCAGCGCGACCGCCGTCTTGCCGGTGCCCGGACCGCCCTGCACGACGACGACGCCGTTCAGCTCGGTGCGGATGATCTTGTCCTGCTCGGCCTGGATGGTGGCGACGATGTCGCCCATCTGGCCGGTGCGGCTCGCGTTCACGGCGGCCAGCAGGGTCGCCTCGCCGGTCAGGCCCTCCGACGGGCGCGCCAGGTCGACCGAGTCGATGTCCAGCACCTCGTCGTCGAAACCGACGACCTTGCGCTGCTTGGTCCGCAGGTGCCGGCGGCGGCGCACGCCGTCCGGGGAGGCCGCGGTGGCCAGGTAGAACGGCCGCGCGGCGGGCGCGCGCCAGTCCATCAGCAGCGGCTCGTACTCCTTGTCCTCGTCGAACAAGCCGATCCGGCCGATGTAGAAGCGGTCGTCGGTGTGGAAGTCCAGCTTGCCGAAGCACAGCCCGTTCTCCACCGCGCTGTACTGCGCCAACTGGTCGGAGTACATGGCCACCGAGGTGTCCCGCTCGGAGCGCATCTGGTGGGTGCCGCCGGTTTCCCGGAGCGCTCCCGCCAGCCGCTTCGAGCTCTGTTCGCGGAGGTCGTCCAGCCTGCCGTACAGCATCGACACGTATTCCTGCTCCGCCGCGATATCCGCGAGTCGGAGGTCATCGGAGGGGCTTGACAACGTGCCTCTTTTCTGGATAGCGTGGTTTATCAGGCTGTGCCGCTTTTCGCCTGACCTCTCCCTGTGCGCGCAGAACGTCCAATCTACACGGTCTCTCCCCGCCGCGCCTCCACGTCTCGCGCCTCCAGGTCCCGGCCGACCGCGTCGGCCCGGCGGTGGCTCATCGCCCAATCATAGGAACCGCGCGTTGGTGGCAGTGCCGCTGAACGCGGGCCAGGATGCGCTCATGCGCCATGACCCGATCTCCGTCCTCGGCCTCGGGGCGATGGGCCGGCCGATGGCCCGCAACCTCGCCCGCGCCGGCTTCCCGGTCACCGTGTGGAACCGCACGCCCGAGCGGGACGGCGAGGTCCGCGCCGCCGGCGGTCGGGCCGCGGCCACACCCGCCGAAGCCGCGCTGCCCGCCGTCCTCACCGTCCTGCCCGACCTGCCGGACGTGGAGGAGGTGCTGGCCGGCCCGGACGGCCTGCTCGCGGGCTGGCGCGAGGGCGGCGTGGCACGGCCGCTGCTGGTGGTGATGGGCACGCACGCGCCGGGGGCGGTCAAGGCGCTCGGCGCGCGGCTGGAGGACGTGGGCGTCCGGCTGGTCGACGCCCCGGTCAGCGGTGGCGACGTCGGCGCGGACGCGGGCACGTTGAGCATCATGGCCGGCGGGCACGCGGACGACGTGCTGCGGCTCCAGCCGTACTTCAGCGTGCTGGGCACGACCGTCCGGCACATGGGCCCGCTCGGCGCGGGCCAGTTGGCCAAGGCGTGCAACCAGATCGTGGTGGCGACCGTGCTGAACGGGGTGTCCGAGGCGCTCGCGCTGGCCGTCGGCAACGGCCTGGACCCGGCCGCCGTGCTGGACGTCCTGGGCGGCGGCCTGGCGGGCGGCACGGCGCTGGAGATGAAGCGGGACAAGTGGCTCACGCACGACTTCACGCCGGGCGGCCGGGCGCGGCACCAGCTCAAGGACCTGGTGTTCGCGATCGAGGCGGGCCGGGAGTCGGGCGTGCCGCTGCCGGTGACCGCCGCCGTCGAGCAGATGTACACCGCGATGTGCGCGCTCGGGCTCGGCGACGACGACCACAGCGGCGTCTACCAGGTGTACGAGGCGCTCACCCGGTCGAGCCGGCGCTGAATCCGCCGAACTGCGGCGCGGCCGGCGAAACCTGTGGGCCTGCAACGCATCCGGGGCAGCGGCGGCACGGCGGGTGAGGGTCGGGACACCCGATGAGCGGCACTCCGCGGGCACGCGGGTGAAAGCCGGCGCGGGCGGCGGACCGACCCGGCACCCTGGGGAGGGTGAGGGAGCATCGCCGGGAACTGGTCCGGCTGAGCCGCATCGTGGTGGACCGGCCGCCGTGGCAGCTCGCGTGCGCGGCGCTGGTGTCGGCGTGGTCGCTGGCGTGGGTGGTGGCGCAGCCGTTCGGGGCGCCGAGCCCGCTGGACGTGGCGGGCGCCCTGCCGGCGTGGGCCGGTGTGCCGACCGGGTGGCTGGACGCGGCCGGCGCGTGGTGCGCGGACCGGACCGGGTGGCTCGCGGTGGCCGGCGGCCTGCTGTGGGCGATGACCGGCGCGCGGCAGCAGTCGACCGCGTTGCTCGGGTGGCTCGCGGTGATGTGCGCGGCGGAGTCGGTCGGATATGCCGCGGTGCACCGGGCGCTGCTCACGTTCGCGGTGTTCCTGGTGGTCGTGGGGTTGTTGTCGATTCCGGGCCGGCGCGCGTTCGTGGTGGACCGGATCGCGATCATCCCGAAGGACGTCGCACGGGCCGCCGCGACGGCGGTCGCGTTGTCCGCCGTGGTGCCGTTGATCGCGCCAGGCTTGGCCATCGCGGGATTGCTGAAACCGTATGTGACGAAGCCGCCACGCTCGCGTTCTGAACCGAAAGAGGACGGGGCGAAGTCAAGTTTCGATCACGCTTTGCCCGCGCCCCGCGGGACGGTCCGGACCCCCGCGCCCGCGACTTCCCGGCGGCCGAACGGGTAGTTCCGGCTACCGGCGGGTACCGGCGATTGTCCGGCGGTCAATCGTTTTGCCGACAATTACTTTGCCACCTGGCCGGCATAGGCCCAGGTCTATTCGGGGCGGACCGGATGAAAGTGAGTGTGTCTCACATGGTCGACCGCAGTCGTGCAGGTACGTGCGACGATCCGTGATGAAGCTGTCGCCAATCCTGTGTTTGGGCTTACTGGTCCGTATCCATCAAGATGGCGGAGTGCATGAAAATCCCGCCGAAAACCGCTTAGCCAAGGTGATGCGCCGTCAGCCTGTCCAGCAGCGTGGCGCGGCCACGGTGACCGCCATTGTCGACGCCTGTGCGGAGCTGCTGAACGAGTACGACTACGACGACATCACCACAGCCCGGATCGTCGAGCTCGCCGGCGTGCCAATTGGCTCGTTCTACCAATACTTCCCGGACAAGCGTTCTGTTGTGCACGCGTTGGCGCTGCGCGGCATGGAGGAGTACCTCACACGGGTCGAAACACTGTTCAAGGAAGGACAACTGGCCGCGAACTGGCGGGAAGCGGTGCAGCAAGTCGTCGGCGTCTACCTGCGGATGCTGGCCGAATTGCCCGGTTTCGGAAGGGTGCGGTTCAGCGACCTGTTCGACGGGCACCGCCTCGACGCCAGCGTCGACCAGTACGACCTCATGGCGGAACGGCTCCGCGACCTGTTCGTCGACCGGTTCAAGGTGCGTGGCGACGCACCGGTCGCGTTGACGTTCCGGATGGCCACCCAGACCGCCGACGCCATGTACAAGCTCGCCGAACGGGTCGAGCCCGCTGAACGCCAGGTGGTTCTCCGCACCACCGATGGCGTGATCCTGCGCATGCTGGCAGGAGTGTTCGACCCGGCGTGACTTGCCGCACCGGTCCGGGTGGTGTGGGGTGGACCGGTGGACGACTTCGACGTGATCGTGATCGGCGGCGGACCGGTGGGCGAGAACGCCGCCGCCCGGACCGCCGCCGGTGGCCTCAAGACCGCGTTGGTGGAGGCCGAACGGGTCGGCGGCGAGTGCTCGTACTGGGCCTGCATGCCGAGCAAGGCGCTCCTGCGGCCCGGTCACGCGCTCGCCGCCGCCCGGCGGGTGCCGGGCGTGCCGGTGGGCGAGCGGCTGGATCCGGCCGCCGTGTTGAAGCGCCGCAACGAGTTCACGTCCGACTGGGACGACTCGGGGCAGGTCGGGTGGGCGGTCGGCGCGGGCCTGGAGGTGATCCGGGGCCGTGGCCGGCTGGCCGGCGAGCGGCGGGTCGACGTCGGCGGTCGCGTGCTGACGGCGTCCCGCGCGGTCGTCGTGTGCACCGGCAGCGTGCCGCGAATCCCTTCGCTGCCAGGGCTTTCCGACGTGCCGTACTGGACTTCGAGGGAGGCGACCTCGGCGCAGGAGGTGCCCACGTCGCTGGTGGTGCTGGGCGGCGGCGTGGTCGGCGTGGAGATGGCGCAGGCCTGGGCGCGGCTGGGTTCGGCGGTGACGCTGATCGTCTCCGGCGAGCGCCCGCTGCCGAGGGCCGAGGCGTTCGCGGGCGACCTGGTGGCCGAAGGGCTGCGCGAGGACGGGGTGACCCTGCGCACCGGCGTGAAGGCGACCGGTGCGTCCGTTGTGGACGGTGAGCCGACGCTGTCGTTGTCCGACGGGTCCTCGGTTTCCGGCGCGCACCTGCTGATCGCGACCGGCCGGCAGCCCGCGACCTTCGACCTCGGGGTGGAGCGGTTCGGCTTCGCGGAGGGCGACGCACTGCCCGTGGACGACACCGGTCGGGTGGAGGGCGTCGAGTGGCTGTACGCGGCCGGCGACGTGACGGGGCGAGCGCTGCTCACCCACCAGGGGAAGTACGCGGCCCGCGCGGTGGGCACGGCGATCCTCACGGACGCCACCTCGCCCGAGCCCTGGACCGCTCCGGTGGCGACCGCCGACCACACCGCCGTGCCTCAGGTCGTGTTCACCGACCCCGAGGTGGCGTCGGTCGGCTGGACCGAAGCCGAGGCGCGGGAGAAGGGGCTGGAGATCCGGGTCGTCGACCTGGACATCGCGGTCGCGGGCTCCTCGCTGCACGCCGACGGGTACCGCGGCAAGGCGCGGATGATCGTCAACGAGCGGACCCGGACCCTGGTCGGCGTGACCTTCGCCGGTCCGGACACGGCGGAACTCGTCCACGCGGCCACCATCGCGATCGTGGGCGAGGTGACCGTGGACCGCTTGTGGCACGCGGTTCCGGCGTACCCGACGATCAGCGAGGTGTGGCTGCGGCTGCTGGAGGCCTACGGGCTCTGACCATCGGTCGACCACCGCTCACGCAGCGAAGTCGGCGGTACGCCAAGTGCCGTACGGTCCCTGCCCCATTGGGTGTCAGATCCCAAATGTGCGGCTTCATTTCATTACACTGTGGTGGTGACCAGAGGAACCGTTGCCCTCGCGACCGCGGCGGTCCTCTGGTGCGCGTTCCTCATCGGCACCGCGTTCCTGCCCAGCCCGCCCGATTTCGCGCCCATCGCGGTGTACCTGCCGGGTTTCCTGGTGGTGCCGGTAGTGCTGCTGACGTTGTCGCGGGCCCGCAAGAACGCGTTGCTGTGCCTGGCGCACGTGCCCAAAACCGTGCTGGCCCTGGGTTTCGCGATCGCCGTGGCGGGCTGGCTGTTCTCCTGCGGCGCGCTGGGCGGCCGGCCGGGCACCGAGATGCTGTGCACGGTGGCCGGACTGGTGATCGTGCTGCACGTGGCCTTCGGGCTGATCGCCGTCGGCCTCGTGCGCACGGGTTACTGAGTCACCGGCAGCCGCAGCGCCTGGTCGACCAGCGCGGCCAACTGGGGGTCGGCGGGATCGGACTCGCCGTCGGCCCACACCGCCTGCGCGATGCGCACCTGGGCGTTCTTCAGCGTGGCCCGGATCGCCGAGCGGTCGAACGACACCGGTCCGCCCGCCCACGCCTTGCCCTCCTTCACCAGCGCCGTGACCCCGCCGGAGCCGGCCGTCGACGTGACCTTGTGCAGCTCGCCCGCCCGCGTCGCGTCCGGCAGGTTCAGCTCGGCCACCGCGATGCCGACCTTCCGGCCGTCCACCGTGGTCTCGTACTGGGCCCGCCGCAGTTGCAGGCACATGTGCCCGGCCAGCCACGCCTGCACGTCGCCGAACGCGTGCTTCGCGCAGTCCTCCGAGCGGTCCGCGCCCTTCGGCGAGAAGTTCCGCCCGTCCACCACCACGGTCGTCGGCTCCGCCGCGGGGCTGCTGGACGACGCCGCCTCCGGCGCGCCGCCGGACGTCAGCGTGATGATCAGCGCCACCACCAGCAGCACGGCGACGACCGCCGCCGCCACGTACGCGGGCCACTTCGGGCGGCGTCGGGCCGGCTGGATCCTGGGCAGCAGCATGGTGCTGGCCGACGCCAGGTCCGCCGCCGCGTCCGGGAAGCCCTCGGCCCGCAGCTCCCGGAGGTCCGGCGGGCTGCCGGTGGGCGCGAGCACGGCCAGCAGCTTGGCGGCGTGGTCGGCTGAGCAGGGCCGGTCGCTGGTGGCCAGTTCGCGCGCCGCCGCGAGCAGCGTGGTCGGCTTGGGGTGCAGCACCCGCACGCCCCGGTTGAGGTCCACGGTCGGCTGCACGACGTGCGCCACGTACGGCCCGACGGCCACCACCGTGGTCACCGGCAGCGGCTCGCCGCGCATGTCCTGGATGCGCCGGGCCACCGCCGTGGTCGCCTCCAGCGCCTCGGCGGCCGGGCTGGTCGCGCCGTCGGGCCGGGTGAGCGGCCAGCCGTCGATCTTCCACTGGCCCGCGAGCGGGGCCTCCAACCGCATGGCGGGGTCCGGCAGGTCGACGCCGACCACGACCAGCACCCCGCGCGGCAGCACGATCAGGGCGTCCAGCGGGCGCGGGCAGTCCGGCGGGGTCACCCCGAGCATGGCGACGCCGCCCAGCACCGCGTCGCCGGTGCCCCACGTGCTCAACGCGGCCCGCACGTCCACACCGACTTGGGACGGCTCGGGGCCGAGCCGGATCAGCCGCACAAGACCACACCGTTCCACACGGTCGAACACCGTAGCGCCGTAGGGGGTGGCTCGGTGGCAAGGACGGCGAGTTGGCACTTTCAGTGATCGCCATCACCGGAATGGGTGTGACTCGTTGGACGCATTGCTCTGTCAGCGGACGCCGCTCCGCGGTGGCCATGCCTGAGAGGTTTGATCGCGATGCGCACCACCACCCTGCTCGCGGCCGGCGCCCTGGCGCTCTCCGCGATCGCCGCGCCCCCCGCGTCCGCCGGCCCGCTCGCCCCGGCCTCCACCCTGCTCACCCCCGGCTACGCCGGCACCGTGTTCGTCCACGGCACGGACCTGGCCGCCGCCGAACGCGCGGTCCGGCTGTCCGGCCTCCGCCGGGTCACGAGCTTCGCGCGCATCGGCGTCGTGGCCGCGCACGGCAGCGCCACCCAGATCGACGCCGCGCGCGCCGCGTCCGGCGTGACCTACGTGGAGGCCGACCGGCCGATCCGGTTCACCGGCTCCACTTCCCACGACGCCACCCGCGGCCTCACCGCGCGCCGGACCCTCACCGGTGCGAACGGCCTGCCGCTGGACGGCAGCGGCGTCTCGGTCGCCGTGATCGACTCCGGGGTGGACCCGACGCACCCGGCGTTCCGGACCGGGGACCGGACGAAGGTCGTGCGCAGCCTCAAGAGCGTCTGCCTGGACGAGTCCGCCGGCACCGGCTGCATCCTGGACGTGCCGACATCGGTCGACACCGACCTGCTGTCCGGCGGCGGCCACGGCACGCACGTGACCGGCATCGCCGTCGGCGGCGACGTGGCGCTGACCGACGGCACGACCGTCCACGGGGCTGCGCCCGGCGCGAAGGCCGTGGTCATCTCGACCGGCGCGGTGCTGTTCATCATCGGCGCGGACGCCGCGCTGAACTGGGTGCTGGAGAACCACCGCGCACCGTGCGGCGCGGGCGTGCCGGCCGCCACCTGCCCGCCGATCAAGGTCGTCAACAACTCCTACGGCCCGGCCGGCGGCGGCGCGTTCGACCCGGCCTCCACCACGGCGAAGCTCCAGCGGGCGCTGGCCGCCGAGGGCGTGGTCACGGTGTGGGCGAACGGCAACGACGGCGGCGACGGCTCGGCGAGCCTGTCCAACCCGCCCGGCCAGGACCCGACGCCCGGCGTGATCTCCGTCGCGTCCTACAACGACCAGGAGACCGGCACGCGCGACGGCGCGGTGTCCGACTTCTCGTCCCGCGGCCTGGCGACCGACCCGTCCACGTGGCCGGACATCTCCGCGCCGGGCGAGAACATCACCTCGGCGTGCCGGCCGTACCTGGTGGTCTGCGCGACCGGTCTGAAGCCGCAGAACGGCCCCGGACCGCTCGACCTGGGCACGTTCAACACGATCTCCGGCACCTCGATGGCCGCGCCGCACATCGCCGGCATCGTCGCCCAATTGTTCCAGGCGAACCCGTCGGCCACGCCCGCGCAGATCGAGGCGGCGTTGAAGTCGACCGCGCACAAGTACGGCGGCGGGTACGTCGCCGTCGGCCCGCACACCAGCAGCCACGACCGGGGCACCGGTCTGGTGGACGTCATCGCCGCCGCGGCGGCTTTGGGCGCGCATTGATCACGTGAGAGTGTCGGACTGATCTCGGAATGTGACCCCGTGGCCCGCAGGATGGGCCGCGGGGTCCGACTTTAGGGTCGAAAGTCCTGTATCTGACCCGCTCGGGTGATGAACGTGCTGGTTCTTCTGGCGGACCGCTGCGACAGCGGGCAGAATGACCAAGTCGGGAATTCACCGGATCGTCCGCTTGCGACAGGCCGTAGGGGAAGACGTCCCTCGTCGAGTAGCGGAGGTCAGCTGTGAGCACCCGTGGCAGCACCAGTGGCGTGGTCTACGTCCACTCGTCGCCGTCTGCGGTCTGTCCGCACGTCGAGTGGGCGATCTCGGGCACCCTCGGCGAGCGAGCGGACCTGAAGTGGGCGGCGCAGCCCGCCGCGCCAGGGCAGTTGCGCGCCGAATGCGCCTGGACCGGAGACGCCGGCACAGGCGCCCGACTCGTGTCCGCGCTGCGCGCGTGGCCGATGCTGAGGTTCGAGGTCACCGAGGACCCGAGCCCCGGGGTCGACGGCGTCCGCTACTGCTTCGCGCCGGTTCTCGGGCTGTGGCACGCCCGGACCAGCGCGAACGGCGACATCGTCGTGTCCGAGGACCAGTTGCGGGCACTGGCGGCCCGCAGTCGCGGCGGCGAGTCCTTCGCCCACGGCGTGGACGAGATCCTCGGCGCGGCGTGGGACGACGCCCTGGAACCGTTCCGCCGGGCGGGCGACGGCGCTCCGG
Organism: Actinosynnema sp. CS-041913; assembly: GCF_050942485.1. NCBI lineage: Bacteria > Bacillati > Actinomycetota > Actinomycetes > Pseudonocardiales > Pseudonocardiaceae > Actinosynnema > Actinosynnema sp. CS-041913. Next base: position 1,693,850 of record NZ_CP192037.1, read on the forward strand.
TCACCTGGCTCCACCGCGTCGGCTGAGCCACGCCGACCACCCGTGCCCCCGCGGCGCGAGTGGTCGGCCGGCTCGCGCCTCCGGGCCCACCGATGGCCCCGTCACGCCCGGAACCGGCGGCCGAACGACACGGCACGAACGCGGACGCGGACGCGGACGCGGACGCGGACGCGGACGGAGCCGCGCCTTACCCACAAAACGATGTTCCCAAACCCGCGAAACCCACTTTGTCGGTGCCCGTCGGTAGAATTGTTACCGGGGGCCGCGGCCCGCAAAACGGCCGTAAACAACCAGCCGCCTCGGCCGGTTTCCAGGCGGCTCAGCCGGCCGCCACGGCCGGTTTCCAGGCGGCCATCAGCTCACCGTAAGTCGCCGAATCAGCCATCAGCCGCTCGTGCGACCCGAGCAGCGGCGCACCGCCGTCCATCACCAGCACCCGGTCGGCCCGCAGCGCCGACGACAGCCGGTGCGCGATCACGATCAGGATCCCGCCCCGCGCCGCGAACGCCCGCTCCACCACGGCCTCCGCCGCCGGGTCCAGGTTCGAGGTCGCCTCGTCCAGCACGACGACGTCCGCCTCGCACGCGTAGACCCGCGCCACGGCCAGCAACTGCGCCTCACCCGCCGACAGGCTCCCGCCCGCGTGCCCGACCGCCCCGTCGAGCCCGCCGAGCCGCGCGACGACGTCCGCCGCGCCGACCGCCTCGACCGCCGCCGTCAACACCGCGTCGGACGCCGACGGCGCGAACAGCGCCAGGTTGTCCCGCACGGTCCCGGTGAACAGGTACGTCTCCTGCGGCACCAGCGCGATCCGCCGATGCCGTTCCGCCGGCACCACCTCCCGCACCGGCACGCCCCCGAACAGCACCGTCCCGGCCTGCGGCGGCATCAGACCGGTGATCAGACCGGCCAGCGTGGACTTCCCGATCCCGCTCGGCCCGACCACCGCCAGGTGCGACCCGCGCGTGAGCGTCAGGTCCAGGTCGCGCACCACCGGCTCGGCGTGCTCGCCCCACCCGAACGTCACCCCGCGCAACTCGACCTCGTGACCCCCCGGAACGAGATCACCCGTCTGCTCCACCACTTCCGGCGCGGCCTCGGCCAGCCGCCGCAGCGCCACCGCCAGCCGCAGCACGACGGTGCTCGTCGTGTCCGCCAGCCGCCGCAGGGCCGGCTGCACGCTCGTGCTCAGGTACACCACCGCCGCCAGCACCTCGCCGACGGTCAGCGAACCGGCCGCGACCATCCCCGGCGCCATCACCAGCAGCAGCACCAACGGCAGGAACCCGCCGACCGAGATCACGATCCCGCGCAGCGACGAGGCCCACGCCATCCGCACGGTCGCCGTCGCCTGCCGGTCGACCTGCCGCAGGACGTCCGCCGAGGCGTGCGCCTGGGCACCGCACGCCACGACGTCCCTCATGCCCAGCAGCACGGTCCCGGCCACCTCGGCGGTGTTCTCGTCGGCCATCACCAGCGCCCGCTGACCGCGGGCCAGCGACGGCAGCAGCGCGCCGAACAGCACCAGGGCCGCCACCACGGGCAGCACCACCAGCCACGCCAGCGAGGACACCGTCGTCGCCAGTCCCACCAGCGCGGCGGTCGTGGTCACCAGCAGCGCCCGCGCCTGGACCAGCAGCCCGGCGGTCGCGTCGCGCACCACCTCCACGTGCCGGGTGATCCGCGCGACGGCGCTCGCGTCCGGCTGCCGCCGGTGCGACCGGCTGTCGTGCAGCACGCCGCGCACGATGGTGGTCACCAGGGCGTCCCGCAGCGGCTCCACGACATCGCCGAGCCGCGTGAACACCTGCCGCAGCCCGAACCCGCCGAGCACCGCGACGAGCGCGAACGCCACCAGCCAGCCGACCCCGGTCCACACGTCGCCGACCGCGAACCCCCGGTCCACCGCCAGCCCCACCAGCCGCCCGGACAGCAGCGCCGGCACGCCTTCCAGCACCGACCAGCCCAGCAACGCCAGCACGGCGCCGCGCCGCCCGGCCAACGCCCGCAGGTAAGGTCCCATCAGCCGAACACCGCCCGGTACTCCGCGTCTTCCCACAGCGAACCGTGCGGGGCCACCGCCCGCACCCGCCCGTCTTCCAGCCACACCACGGCGTCCGCCCGCCGCGCGGTCGCCGCCCGGTGGGTCACCACGACCCTGGTGCGACCGGGCAGCGCCGACTCGACCGCACGCTCCACAGTGGACTCGGTCACGGTGTCCAGGCTGGCCGTCGCGTCGTCCAGCACGAGCACCTGCGGATCGCGGACCACCGCCCGCGCCAGCCCGAGCCGTTGCGCCTCACCGCCGGACAGCGGCGTGTCCGCCATCGGCGTGTCGTAGCCGCCGGGCAGCCGCACCACCACGTCGTGCACCTGCGCGGCCCGGCACGCGGCCAGCACCTCTTCCCGGCCGAGGGACGTGCCGTAGCCGACGGCGTCCGCGACGGTCGCGCCGAGCAGCGCGGGACGTCCGAACGCGTACCCCACCGACCCGCCGCGCAGCACCTGTCCCGATGACGGCGCGCGCAGGCCGCCGATCACCGACGCCAGCGCCGACTTGCCCGCGCCGGACCGGCCGACCACGGCCAGGAACGTCCCGGCGGGCACCACCAGGTCCACGTCGTGCAGGGCGTCCCACACCGACACGCCACGCAGCTCCACCGAGCCGGGGGCCGCGTACCCGGGCGTGCCGACGGGAGCCTGTTCGGTGGTCAGCACCTCGTCGATCCGCTGCGCCGACGCCCGCGCCCGCTGCACGGCCGTCAGCACGGTCGCCTGTCCGACCACCGCCATCCCCAGCCCGGCGTAGCCGAGCGCGGCCAGCACGTCGCCGACGGTCAACCGGCCCGCGACCACGCCGAACCCGGCGGCGGTCAGCACGGCCAGTTCCACGGCGGGCAGCAGCAGCCCGGCCCGCCAGATCATCCTCGCCTGGGTGCGCCACATCCCGATGCCCGCCGCCGCGAGCCGGGGGAGGGGCCGCAGCACCCGCGCCGCCTCCTGGTCGGCCCGGCCGGACGCGGCGATCGTGCGCAGCCCGCCGACCGCGTCCAGCAGCCGTGCCGACAGCTCGCCGGAAACCTCCTGGTAGGTGGCCACGTCGTCGGCCGTCAGCTTCAGGTGCGACCGCACCAGCAGCAACGCCAGCGGCACGCTGAGCAGGAACACCACGGCGAGCCGCCAGTCCAGCAACGCCAACGCCGCCACCGCGCCGCACGCCGTCAGCACCGTGATGCCCAGGTTCACCAGCAGCACGGCGAAACCGCCCGCGATCGCGCTGTCCCCGGTCAGCCTGCTCACCGCGTCGCCGGCCTCGAACCGGCCCGGGTGCCCGAGTCCCAGCAGCTTGGCCGTGAGCCCGCGACGCAGCCACGCCGTGCCCCGCGCGGCGATCGCGGCGGCCAGGACGACGCCGATCGCGTCGCCCACCACCTCCACGCCGGCGAGTCCGACCAGCCAGAGCACGGTGGCGGTGTCCAGCCGTCCGCTCAGCGCCATGTCGACCGCCCCGGCCAGCGCGGTGGGCAGCAGCAGGCCGGCGGTGGTCGCGACCAGGGCGTTGCCGGCCAGCAGCAGCCAGCGCGGATCGCGCAGGACGACCGTTCTCAGCAGCATTCGTGCTCCAGCGCGTTCAGGGGCGCATCATGGGCGAGGGCCCGGCGCGGCCACCCGGATGTGAGCCGGGAGGCCGCCGCCGGACCCTGTGTGTGGCTGGGTGAGCGGCGCACTTCGCCTGCGCCGCTCACCCCGTCCTCATCGTGACGCTGGTCAGCAGAGGATGAGGCTCACGGTGGAGTGGCTGCAGGGCAGCAGCAGCGAGGCGTTGGACGCGGTCGTGCTGCCGCCGCCGCCACCGCTGCTGCCGCCGCTCGCCATCGCGTTCGCCTGGACCTCGGGGGTCTCCATGTCCTGCAGGTCGAGGATGAATTCCATGTCGAACTCCTTCTCGGGGGAATCGGGGTTACTGCGACCGACCCGAATGGGCCGGAGACTTGAGGAAGGGCAGTGCCGGCGCACCGTCCACGATGGACGCGATCGCCACCAGCACGCCCGCGCCGCCGGTGTTGAGGTCCATCGACAGCCTGCGTAGCTGGATGCCGGGGAACGCCAGGCCCTCCTGGTAGGGCACGGCGTGCCAGGCCAGCGCGGCCAGGTGTCGGTCGATGGCCTCGGGTGACCCGCCCGCGTGCGCGAGCGTGGCCAGCAGACCCGCCCGGCCCAGCATCAGGGCGGGCTGGATGACGAACTCGCCGGTGAGCGAGGAGACCAGCTCGGGCAGCCGCGCCGAGCAGTCGGCGGCCGGCGCCACCCGGGCGAACTCGTTGAGCGCCAACGCGATGCCGGCGCTGCCGACACCCACGTACGGCAGGGTGCGGAAGTTGCCGTCCCGGACCTGCGTCGAGCCGTCCAGCGCGGTCATGCACTCCGCGAGGTCGCGTTCCAGCGCCCGTTCGGCCTCGACCAGCCACCGCCGGTCACCGGTCCGCTCGTGCAGCCGGACGAACAGCAGCGCCGGGCCGGACCAGCCGTGCAGCAGGCCCGCGCGGGCCTTGTCGCCGGGCGGCGGGGCGTCCGCGAGCATCCCGACCAGCCGCTCTCCGAGCTGGATCGCCTGCGCCGCATAGGTTTCGTCGTCGCGGCTCGCGGCGAAGTGCAACAGGTTCAACGCCACCCCGGACAAGCCGGCGTTCAGCCCGTGGTCCTTGGTCGTCGGCAGGATCTCGGCGTACGCGCGGACCAGCTCGTCCGCCTCGTCGTGGTAGCCGAAGTTCTCCAGCACGTAGGCGATGCCGTGCGCCCCGGTGAAGAAACCGGGCTCCTTCGGCGGATCACGCCGCAACGAGTCCAGCAGCCACCGCTCGTGCTCGGGGTACCGGCCCTCGCCCGCCACGTCCAGCGCGTGCAGCACACCCGCCGCGCCGTACGCGAAGCACGCGCCGCCGACCTCGAACTGCTCCACGTCACCGGGGAACAGCCGGTCCGTGCGCTGCGGGGTGGCACTGGCCACGATCGCGGCGGCGATGGACTTGCGGACCACCTTCCAGTCCGGCTCCGGCTCGTCCAGCGCCGTGCCGACCTGCGCGGGCGGGTCCACCCGCGGGGTGAGCACGTCAAGGATGCGGTCGCAGTACTCGTCCGGCAGCCCGAACCGGCGGCGGATGAACTCCACGTGCGTGCGCAGCTTCACCGGCGCCAGCTCGATCACCGCGTTGAGCGGCAGGAACACGTACAGCCGCAGCGCGGCCAGCGCGTACTCATCGATCTCGAACTTGGACCGGTCCGGCGGGGCCTGGAAGCCCGGCGAGCCCAGCGTCGGCTTGCGGTCGTCCTCGACCGGGAACGCCAGCTCGAAGTCGATCAGCGACACCGCGTCGTCGTCGTCCACCAGGACGTTGAGCGGGTGCAGGTCGCTGAACACCACACCCCGCTCGTGCACGGCCTCCACGATCCGCTCGACGGCCTCGATGATCCGCATGGCCCGCGCGGCGTACGCGGTGACGTCGCCGACCTCGTGGTGGGTCAGCGGGTAGTGCTGCCCGAGCCACTGGCCGATCGGGCGGCCCGGCACCGGCTGCATCGCGATGAACTCGTGCTCCCAGGCGGTGAAGTGCTCGTAGACCTCCGGCACGCCCGGCACGCCGGCCAAGCGGGTGAGGATCCCGTGCTCCCGGCGCAGCCGCGCGACGGCGTCCACGTTCTCCCGGTCCAGACCGGCGTGCGGCCGGGCCTCCTTCAGCACCACCCGCGCGCCGTCGGACTTGCGGGTCGCCTGGTACACGCCGCCGCCGTTGGAGAAGTGCAGCGACTGGGTCACCCGGTACGGGAACGACTCGGCGTCGCCCGCCTTGCGCGCGGCCAGGTGCTCCTCCAGGAACGGGGGCAGGGTGATCCAGTCCGGCACCCAGAACGTGGGTTTGCGCTGGTCGGGCACCAGTTCGCCGGCCGGCCCCCCGATCGCCAGCACGCGCTTGCCGTCGACCTCCAGCCACTGCTCGACGAAACCGCCGTACCGCACGAACAATGGACCCGCGCCGTAGCGCAGGTCGCTGAGGATGTATGCGCCCGGTCTGCCCGAGAGCAGGGCGTCCAGCTCGCGGAGGACGGTCTCCAACTCGGCCTCGTCGGCCGGGTAGGCGGTGATCAGCTTGCCGCTCGCCTCGCGGGGGGCGTACTTGGAGTTCCGCGCCAGCACGATCGCCTGGGTGCGCAGGTACTTGAACGGGACGCGGCGCTCCACCAGGTGGTTGTAGACGGTCAGCAGCACCTCACCGGCGTTGCGCACGGTAGCCGAGACGTGGATCTTCCAACCCTGACGGGGGACCACGGCACCCGCCGGTTGGAGGTATCGCCAGATCGTGAGGTCGGTCTGCGCCCAGTCCTCCGGAAGTGCCGGCAGGACGTGTGAGAAATCGTCCTCGGCGGTTTCCGTGGAGCTTTGCACGTCGTAGAAGAGGCGGTCGGCGAAGCAGTAGGCCTCATATCGGAGATCCACCGGAATTCGCCTCCCGTTAATTGATGCGACCGGGATATTCCCGCACGCCGATGGGACGAAGCCAATCCGCCGAACCGGGGAGCCGATTGGGCCATTCGTGGTGGCTTGGACTGGGCTTACCAGCACTTTCGGTGGCATAGGCAGGAGCGGTACCACCCGTTTGCCAGGTTTGAGCGTCGTTCTGCGGATAGGCCGGGTGGGTGACGGCTAAACGGTACCGGAACGTTCAAGAGAAGCACCCGAGATGGCCTGCGGAATCGCCGGGAGACCCGCTGTATTGCGGCCTCGGTCACGTCCGGTGGCTCATTGGTCTCTTTGGGCGAAGGTGCCTCGGCTGGTGCCTTATTCCGCCAATGGGAGGTGGAATATACGCCGAAAATCGGGTTTACCTATTTGTGGCTGATGATGACCGCCAGGCTAAACCGCACCGATCGGGTGAAGCGCTACTCCGTTCGGGTAGTGATGCGCGCGTTCGGCGGCATGTGGCACGCTCGGCGCCGTGTCGTCCCGCCTGCTGCTGCCCGCCGTGCTGGTGCTCGCGGCGTTGACGGCAGCCGTCGGCTTCCTGGCCCGCGAGGTCTACCAACGGCCCGCGCAGGCCGTCGGCGACCGGATCGCGGTGCCGTCCGCGTCGTCCCCCGTGCCGCGAGAGGAGCAGCCGGGCAGCTCCACCGTGCAGCTCAGCATCGACGCCGCCCTGCACCCCGACGGCGAACGCGTGCGCGAGGTGCTCCAGAGGTACTTCGACGCCATCAACGCCCACGATTACGACCAGTGGACCAGAACGGTGACCGGCGACCGCGTCACGAAAACCGCCCGCACCCGCTGGGAGTCCGACTACGAGACCTCCCGCAACGGCACGATCCTGGTGCACCGCATCGAGTCAGTGTCACCGATCAGGCTGCGCGTGATGATGACGTTCGTCAGCACCCAGGCCATCGCCAAGGCACCCGCCGACCTCCAGGCCGACTGCATCACGTGGCGAGTCGTCTACCCGTTGCAAGCAGAGGGCAACGCACTGCGCGTCGACTTCGGCACCGAGGGCTCCAGCTCCCAGTCCACCGCCTGCTGACCCGGCCAGAGGCACAGAACAGAGCAGAAGTTCTCAAGGCTTGTTACGCAGCTTGACGGCAGAAGGGTGACCACGACGCCACCGCCGGCCGACCTACGCAGGTCTGGGCTCAAGCCGGGAACACCAAGCAACGGGACCACATCATCGATAAGCCCTGGGGCTGCCAGGGACCGGCTGGAACGCAACGCGCGCTACGGAACGTGCACTTGCGGCTGCCAGGTCGCGTGCTCGGGCCGAAGGCACGCGGCTTGGCACGCTGGGCGGGTCGCTCTGCGGGCGGCGTGTTGCGCGGACACCGGTCCCCCGGCAGGTTTTAGGGCTCCCGATGATGTGGTCCGGCTTCGTAGTGTTCCCGGCTTGAGCCCAGACCTGCTCAGGTACTGGTCGCCTTGCTCCGTGGTCACTCTTCTGCCGTCAAGCTGCGTAGAAAGAGAAAAGGCCGTCCCCGGTCCGGGAACGGCCTCTCCGAAGTTCGGAGCTACAGCAACTCGTGGCTACAGCGGGATGTTGCCGTGCGCGCCACGCCCGGCCGGTGCGGCGGCCAAGGCTTCCGCCAGCTTGCGCCGGGTCTTGGTCGGCTCGATCACCTCGTCCACCACACCGATCGCGATGGCCCGGTCCACCCCGCCGGCGATGCGCTCGTGCTCCTCGACCAGCTTGGCGTGCAAGGCCTCCCGCTCATCATCGGGCACCGCAGCGAGCTTCTTCCGGTGCAGGATGCCCACCGCCGCCTTGGCGCCCATCACGGCCACCTCGGCGATCGGCCACGCGAACACCGCAGTGGCGCCCAGCGACCGCGAGTTCATCGCGATGTACGCGCCGCCGTAGGACTTCCGGGTCACCAGCGTCACCCGGGGCACCACGGCCTCGCCGAACGCGTGCAGCAGCTTCGCGCCGCGTCGCACCACGCCGTCCCACTCCTGCCCGACACCGGGCAGATACCCCGGCACGTCGACCAGCACCAGCAACGGCACGCCGAACGCGTCGCACATCCGCACGAACCGGGCCGCCTTCTCCGCCGACAGCGAGTCCAGGCACCCGCCCTTGCGGATCGGGTTGTTCGCGATCACGCCGACCGTCCGGCCGCCCAGCCGGCCCAGGCCGACCACGACGTTCGGCGCCCACTTGGCCTGCAACTCCTCGAACGACGAGTCGTCCAGGATCGCCGACACCAAGGGCTTCACGTCGTACGCCCGCTGCGGCTGCTCGGGCAGCAGGGCGCGCAGGTCCTCGCCGTCCGGCACGGAGTGCAGGTCGAACACACCGGGCTGCGCGAACAGCCCGGTGATCCGCCGGGCCCGCGTGTACGCGTCCGGCTCGTCGGACGCGATCACGTGCACCACGCCCGACTTGCGGCCGTGCGCCTCCGCGCCGCCCAGGCCGTCCATGTCGATCTGCTCGCCGGTCACCGACCGCACCACGTCCGGGCCGGTCACGAAGACCTTCCCGGCCGGGGCCATGATCACCACGTCGGTGAGCGCCGGGCCGTACGCACCGCCGCCCGCCGCCGGGCCGACCACGACCGAGATCTGCGGCACCCGGCCGGACGCCCGGATCATCGCCGCGAACATCTGGCCCATGCCGTCCAGGGACTCCACGCCCTCGGGCAGCCGCGCGCCGCCCGAGTGCCAGATGCCGATCACGGGGGTGCGCTCGCGCACCGCCGTGTCGATCGCCTCCACGATGTGCCGGCAGCCCTCCGACCCCAGCGCGCCGCCCATCCGGGTGGCGTCGCTGCAGTACGCCACGACCTTCGCGCCGTTGATCCGGCCGCGCACGGTGAACATGCCGCTGCCGTCGCGCGGGCGCAGCGGGGCGATCGAACCGGGGTCCAGCAGTTGTGCCAGCCGGACCTCGGGGTCACGTGGATCGGGTTCGCCGTCGGCCTCCGGGGTGGTGGGCCGGGTGGCAAGGGCAGTCATCGCGAGGCTCCTTGTGAGCGAATTGGCCCGGGGGTGTTCAGGCGCCGGTGAAGACGAGGGAGACGTTGTGCCCGCCGAACCCGAACGAGTTGTTCACCGCCGCGACCAGGTCGATCTTGCGCGGTTCGCCGGTGACCACCTCCAACTGCACCTTCGGGTCCTGGTTCACCAGGTTCAGCGTCGGCGGCACGATGCCGTCGCGCACCGAGAGCAGCGTGGTGATCGCCTCCACGGCGCCGGAAGCGCCGAGCAGGTGGCCGTGGTTGCCCTTCGGCGCGGTCAGCACCGGGTGGTCGCCGATCGCCCGGCGCACGGCCTGCGGCTCGATCACGTCGCCCACCTGGGTGGACGTGGCGTGGCAGTTGACGTGGCCGATATCGGCCGGGTCGACGCCCGCCGTGCGGATCGCCGCCGCGATGGCCCGGGACTGGCCGATGCCCTCCGGGTCCGCCGCCGTGATGTGGTGGCCGTCCGAGCTGGTGCCGATGCCCGCCAGCGTGCCGTAGATCCGGGCGCCGCGCGCGCGGGCGAAGTCGCCGCGCTCCAGCACCATGATCCCGGCGCCCTCGCCGAGCACGAAACCGTCCCGGTCGACGTCGAACGGGCGGGACGCCCGCTCCGGGTCGTCGTTGCGGGTGCTCATCGTCCGGGCCTGGATGAAGCCCGCCATGGTGATCGTGGTGATGCACGCCTCCGCGCCGCCCGCCACCACCACGTCGGCCTCGCCGGCGCGCAGCATCCGCCACGCCCACGCCAGGGCCTCCGCGCCGGAGGCGCACGCCGACACCGGCGCATGCACGCCCGCCCGTGCCTTCAGGTCCAGGCCGACGTGCGCGGCCGGGCCGTTGGGCATGAGCATGGGCACGGTCAGCGGGGACACCTTGCGCAGCCCCGCGGTCTCGATCAGGTCGTCCTGGTCCAGCAGCGTCATCGCGCCGCCGATACCGGTGCCGATGACGACCCCGAGCCGTTCCCGCTCGACGCCGTCGTCGCCGAGCCCGGCGTCCTGCCACGCCTGGCGGGCGGCGACCACCGCGACCTGCTCGCAGCGGTCCAGCCGGCGTGCCTCGACGCGGGGCAGGATCTCGGTCGGCTCGACCGCGAGCCGCGCGGCGATCCGCACGGGCAGCTCGAACTTCTCCACCCACTCGGTCTCCAGCGGCGTCACGCCGCTGCGGCCGGCGAGCAGGGCATCCCAGGTGGAGGCGACGTCGCCACCGAGCGGGGTGGTGGCACCCAGCCCGGTGACGACGACGTCGTTGCCAGTGGTCATGCGTTGCTGGCGATGTAGTTCACCGCATCGCCCACGGTCTTGAGGTTGGCCAGCTCGTCGTCCGGGATCTTCACGCCGAACTTGTCCTCGGCCTGCACGGCGATCTCCACCATGGACAGCGAGTCGATGTCCAGGTCGTCCACAAAGGACTTGTCGACCGTCACATCCGCCGCCTCGACGCCGGCGACCTCTTCGACGATGTCGGCGAGCCCCTTCTGGATGTCCTCGTTGCTCACTGAAAATCCCTTCCTTCGTGCTCCCGCCGGCTGGGCTGTCCCACCGGAGTCTGGTGTTGGTTCACGGCAGTCGGACGACCTGTCCCGCGTAGGACAGCCCGGCCCCGAAGCCGACGAGCAGCGCCACGTCCCCGCTGCGGACCTCGCCCGCCGCGCGCATGTGGTCCAGCGCGAGCGGGATGGACGCCGAGGACGTGTTGCCGGAGTCCACGATGTCACGGGCGATCACGAGGTCTTCACGGGCACCCTTGGCACGCAACCGCTTCGCGATCGCCTCCACGATCCGCAGGTTCGCCTGGTGCGGCACGAACACGTCCACTTCGGACACGTCGATGCCGGCCAGCTCGACGGCCCGCAGCGCGATGGGCGCGATCTGCGTGGTCGCCCAGCGGAAGACCGACTGGCCCTCCTGGAAGACGAACGAGTTGCGGTCGGCCACGTGGATCATGTCCACCAGGTCGCCCGCGCTGCCCCAGGCGACCGGGCCGATGCCCGTCTCGTCGGACGGTCCGACGACCGCCGCGCCCGCGCCGTCGGCGAAGATGATCGCGGTGGACCGGTCGGTGGGGTTCACCCAGTCGGTGAGTTTTTCCGCGCCGATCACCAGCACGTGCCGGGCGGAGCCCGCGCGGACCAGGTCCGAGGCCGTGGCCAGGCCGTAGCAGAAGCCCGCGCACGCGGCGTTCAGGTCGAACGCGGGCGCGGCCAGCACCCCGATCCGGTCCGCGACCTGCGCGGCGGCGTTCGGGATCATCGACGGCATGGTGCAGGTCGCGACCAGCACCGCGTCGATGTCGGTGGGGGAGAGACCGGCGTCGGCGACGGCCTTGGAGCCCGCCTCGACCGCCATGTCGACCAGCCGCTCGTCCGGCTTGGCGAACCGCCGGTTGGCGATGCCGACGCGTTCCCGGATCCACTGGTCGGAGGTGTCCATGGTCTGCGCGAGGTCGTCGTTGCTGACGATCGTCTCCGGCTGGTAGCTGCCCAGGCCGACGATGCGGGTGCCGGCGGAGCCGGTGCGGGAGGCCAGCGAGGTCATTCCGCGACCTCCCCGAGCAGCGCCACGAGCTGGTCGAGCTGGTCCGGGGTCTTCAGAGCCAAGGTGGGGGTGCCCTTCAGTTCACGCTTGGCCAGGCCCGTCAGCGTGCCCGCCGGCGGCAGTTCCACCACCGCGGACACGGCGCGTTCGCCCAGCGTCGCCTGGCAGGAGTCCCACCGCACGGGGCGGGTCACCTGGGAGATGAGTCGGTTCCGCACGTCGTCGCCGGAGGTCACCACGGCGCCGTCGGCGTTGGACAGCAGGGGCAGCGTGGGATCGGCCACGGCGATGGTCGCGGCACGGGCCCGCAACGCCTCTTCGGCGGGCGCCATGTACCGGGTGTGGAATGCGCCCGCGACCTGGAGCCTGCGGATCTTCGCCCGCTCCGGCGGGTTCTCGGCCAGCTTGTCCAGCGCGTCCACCGCCCCGGCGGCGACGATCTGCCCCGCGCCGTTCCGGTTCGCGCCGACCAGGCCGAGTTCGTCGAGCCGGGCCAGCACCTGGTCCTCCTCGCCGCCCAGCACGGCCGCCATCCCGGTCGGCTCCAGCGCGCAGGCGGCGGCCATCTCGGCGCCCCGCACGGCGGCCAGCGCCACCGCGTCGTCGGTGCTGAGCACGCCCGCGATCGCGGCGGCGGCGAGTTCGCCGACCGAGTGCCCCGCGACCACCGTGTCGCCCGGCAGCTCGACCCGCCGCCGAAGCTCCTCGTAGGCCAGCAGCGCGAGCGCCACGACCAGCGGCTGGGTGATGGCGGTGTCCTTGATCTCCTCGGCCTCGGCCGTCGTGCCCAACCGCTTGAGGTCGAGCCCCGTCGCGTCCGACCACGCGGCAATGCGCTGCTCGGCCCCCTCCAGGTGGAGCCAGGGGGCGAACATGCCGGGTGTCTGAGACCCCTGTCCGGGGGCGAGGAGCGCGATCACCCGCTCACTGAACACGTTTTCGGCGGTCTCCAGGGATGCCGCCGCTGACGAAACCAGAGGACATCGGTTGTAGGGTTCCTACAAATGTGACTCAAAGATGAACGTAGAACGACGTCCCGTGTTGTCGATGACGACCCAATGCGGCCCAAATGGGACGTGCGTTCTCCATCACACCCGAACGATGGTCACCACAACCCGCGAGCGCGGGCCAGCCGCCCCACGGACAGTGCCACACGGAGCACCAGAGCGTCACGGGGGTCGTTCGCGTTCCTCCCGGTGAGTTCAGTCGCACGGCGGAGCCGGTACCGGACCGTGTTCGGGTGCACGAACAACTTGCGCGCACAAGCCTCCAGGACACCCCCGACCTCCAGGAACGCGTCCACCGTCTCCAACAGCGACCCACCCGCTTCCTCCAGGGGCCGGGCCACCCGGTCGACCAACTGCCACTCGGCCTCCGGATCACCGGCCAAGGCCCGTTCGGGCAAGAGGTCCAACGACCGCACCGGTCGCGGCGCGGCCGGCCACCCGACGACCGCCCGAAGCCCGGACAACGCGTCACTGGCACTCCGATGAGCGTCGGCAAGGCTGGACACGGTAGGCCCGGCCACCACCGGCCCGGCCCCGAACGCGTCCGCCAACCGGACCAACGCGTCCCCCGTCTCGGTTTCCCCGCCGAGCACCACGACAAGCCGAGACCCTTGCACGCTCAGCAACACCGGCCGAGCAATCCGAGCCGCCCGGCTGCGCACCTCGAACACCACGGCAGGCGGGTCGTCGGACGACGGGTTGCCGACCAGCACGGTCGCCTCAGCCGCCGGATCCCACCCCAACGCGGTGGCCCGCGACAGCAACGACTCCTCCGCGTCCCCCCGCACGATCCCGTCCACGACCAAGGCCTCAAGCCGAGCGTCCCAAGCGCCCCGAGCCTCCGCCGCAGCCGCGTAGGACGTGGCAGCCGAAAACGCGATCTCCCGTCCGTACCGCAACACACCTTCGGTGAGCAGCGCACGCTCGGCCTCATCAGCGGCAAGCTTGGGCAACTGCTGCTCGAACAGCTCCAGCGCAATCCGAACCAACTCGACGGTCTGCCGCAGACTGACCCAACGAGAAATATCCTTAGGAGCCGCCCGAAACGCCTCGGCGGTAAGCCGAATAGCCTGCTGAGGATCCCGCAACCACGAAACGAACCCAGCCACCCCGTTCTGGATCAACAACAGCACCCCGGCCCGTTGATCGGCAGGCATCCGCCGAAACCAAGGAAGCCGCGCCTCCATCTCGGCGACACTGGCGGAAGCAAGATCCCCAGAAGCCCGCTGCAAAGTCCGCAACGTCTCCCGGGACAGCGTCGGCAACACCTCGGCTGAGCTGCTCATACCCCCACGATCGCACGGCCGGACCGCAAAGGCGCAAAGACCCACCACAACCAGCCCACCACCCACCACCAACGCACTCCGAACCTGAAGCCGGCCTCCACGCTCCACGCTCGAAGCCCCGGCAAGCTCCGCGCTCTTGCCGTGGCGCGCGCAGCGCGCACACCCCCAGGTGGGCTGCGTGTCATCCCCGTATGGCCTGCCCGCAGGGAACCGCGCTTTTCCTGGGGATGCAAGCACGCTTTTCGCTTGCATCCCCAGGAAAAGGGTGGTTGTCTTTTGACCAGGTTATGCGGGGATGACACGACGCCCGAGTCTTGCTTTTGTGTACATCCTTGGCGGCCTGCCTGTCCGGCGAGGACGCTTGTAGCTTCTCGACTCAGCGCGATCGCGACCGCTCTGAGTCGAGAAGATCAAAAGCGACGCTCGCCGCTGGGCAGGCCTCCGGGGAGGAAATGCCAAGGCGTCGTGTTCTCCCCGCATGACCTGTCAAAGACCACCACCCTTGTCCAGGGAGCGCAAGCGAAAAGCGTGCTTGCGCTCCCTGGACAAGCGCGGTAGCCCTGCGGGCAGGCCATACGGGGAGAACACGAGGCCCCTTCTTTGTGCTCGCGCAGGCTTTGGGCTGCGGTGCTCGCGCAAGCCTCGGGCTGCTGTGCCTGCGTCGGCCTCGGTCGTTGGGCTGCCGTGCCGTCGGTCGGCAGGTCCTACCTGAGTGTGATGTGCCCTCGGGTGAGCCCCACACCAACGAGTGACACAGCCTGACGTTGTCCTGGAACCGTCCTACGTTCGAGGCAAATCACGACCACTCGGGAGGTTGCCCGTGCGCAGGTACGTGTCAGTCGGCTTGGCGGTGACCGCGGCGCTGTCGGCAGCGACCGCGCCTTCGTTCGGGTCGACCGATCCGCTGGCCCCGTTCACCAGCCAACAGCTCTCCTGGACTCCGTGTCAGAACACGCTCGAGTGCGCGGATGTCATCCTTCCGCTGGACTACACCCGTCCCACCGCCGACCGCATCTCCCTTCGCATCAGCCGGCTCAAGGCATCCGACCCCGCGCGCCGGCGGGGCATCCTCGTGCTCAACCCCGGAGGCCCGGGCGGGTCGGGGCTTGCCATGCCCCGGTTCCTCGCCCCGTCCGCGCCGGCTGCCGTGTATGACCTGATCGGGTTCGACCCGCGAGGTGTGGGTGGGTCGACGCAGTTGAACTGTCGGACGTCGCCCGAGATCGCCAAGGTGGACAGTCGGCCGACGGACGCCGATTTCCCCAAGTGGGCGGCTGAGGCGCGGGCTGCCGAGGACGCCTGTCAGCGCATGGGTGGCGCTATCCGGCCGTACATCAACACGGCGAACACGGCGCGTGACCTGGATGTCGTGCGGGCCGTGCTGGGTGAGGAGAAGCTCAACTACCTGGGCTACTCCTACGGCACCTACCTGGGCGCGGTGTACGGGAGCCTGTTCCCGCAGCGTCTCGACCGCAGTGTGCTCGACTCCGCTGTGCACCCGGAGTGGATCTGGCGTGAGCAGTTCCGCGCGCAGGCCGTCGCCTACCGTCGCAACGTCGAGCTTTGGGCGTCGTGGGTCGCCGGTCGTCACGACAAGTTCGCGCTCGGCTCCACCGCCACCGAGGTGATGGCCACGCTGGAACAGATCGCCGCGCGGCTGGCGGTCAACCCGGTCGGCGACCAGACCCGCACCACGTTCGACGCGGCGGTGGGGGTGGGCGCCCGGTTCCGTCCACTGTGGGCGGACATCGCGGCGGCCGTGAACCAGCTCAAGGCGGGCACGCCCAGCCAGTCCGGCCTCCTCATGGCGCAGGCGGCGCAGGGCGACCTGGTCTCCGGGGTGTTCAACACGGTCACCTGCGAGGTGGACTGGCCGACCGACGTGCACACCTACTTCGAGGACATGCGGGTGTTCCGCGAGCGCTACCCGTACGGCTTCGGCGTGCTCCGGGCCGCGCCGACGACCTGCGCCTTCCGCACCTTCACGCCTCCCGAGCCCGCCACGGCGCTCAAGCGCGACGGTTACCCGATCGGGGTCGTCGTGCAGGCCGAGGGTGACACGCAGACCCAGTACGAGAGCGGCCCCGCGATGGCCTCGCGGCTGGGCCACAGCCTGATCACCGTCCGGGACGAGGGCAAGCACGGCCTCTACGGCAGCGGCAACAAGTGCGTCAACCGGAAGGTGAACCGCTACCTGGTGGACGGCGTGCTGCCGGGCAGCAGCACGACCTGCGCGGGCGACCCCCGGCCGACCCCCGAGACCCCGACCTCCGCCGAGCACACCAAGTCCTATCTGGACGGTCGCGGGCTCGCCGTCTGGAACCAGCAGGGCTGACCCTCCCGACAAACGAGCCCCGGAACCGGAAACGCCCGACGCGCTCGAAGCGCGTCGGGCGTTTCCCTCTCCCCGGTCCCCACCGGTGATTCCACTCTGGACTGTTCCCGCCGCACGCGCCACGTGAGTCACTCTTTCGTGCCACTGCTTCAGGTTGCCGGGTGATGCGGGCTGGGAAACGATCTCCCCAAGCGACACCGTGCGACATGCGAGGAGGGGCGTCGTGGGCTCCCAGATCACCGATGGGCTCGGTCAGGCGTGGACGATGATCGCCACGTTCGTGCCGAAGCTCCTCGGCTTCCTGCTGGTGCTGTTCATCGGCTGGCTCATCGCCAAGGCGCTCGCCAAGGCGGTCGGGTTCCTCCTCAAGCGGGTCGGCTTCGACCGGCTGGTGGAGAGGTCGGGGCTGGGCGGCGCCATGTCCCGGTCGCCGATCGACGCGTCGAACCTCATAGTCAAGATCGTCTACTACTTCGTGCTGCTGATCGCGCTGCAACTGGCGTTCGGCGTGTTCGGCACCGGCAACGCGGTGAGCAACCTGCTCAACGAGGTCATCGCCTACCTGCCGCGGATCGTCGTGGCGATCATCCTGGTGCTGGTCGCGGCGGCGATCGGGAAGGCGCTGCGCGGCCTGGTGACCGGGGCGCTGGGCAACCGGCCGTACACCAGGGTGCTCGGCGGCATCACGTACGGCTTCATCGTCGCGCTGGGTGTCATCGCGGCGCTGAACCAGCTCGGCATCGCGGTCTCGGTGACCATGCCGGTGCTGATCACCGTGCTGGCCACGGTGGCGGGCGTGATCGTCGTCGGCGTCGGCGGCGGTCTGGTCCGGCCGATGCAGCAGCGGTGGGAGGGCTGGCTCCGGCGGATGCAGGAGGAGACCGCCGCCCGCACGCCCGCTCCGCGCCAGTCCCAGGACCCGGCGACCGCTCCGACGGCACCGGCGTGGGCCTCGTCGCGCCAGTCGTCGATGGACCAGCCCACGCCACCGGCCGGGATGCCGATCCCGCCCACCGAGGGTCGCTGAGCGCTTCAGCACGAAAACGACCGGTCGCACGCAACGCCCCGAGGCGTGCAACGCGGCCGGTGGCTCGCAGCGCCTTGGTCGCACGCGCCTCACCGGTCGTACGCAACCCACCGGTCGCATGCAACCCACCGGTCGCATGCAACCCACCGGTCGCACGCAACGCCGGAGCCCCGACCGAACCGCTCGGTCGGGGCTCCGGCGCTTCGCTCGCGGGTACCGCTCAGTCCAGCTCGTCCAGCACGTCGTCCCAGCTCACGTACGCGAACCCGGTCGTGGCCGAATCACCCACCGCCGGCCGCCGCTCCCCGTCGTGCACCACCAGCAGCCCCTCCCGGTACGCGCCGCCCAGATCGGCCGTCACCAGGTGCGCGCCGTCGGAGTGCTCCACGGAGTCGTTCCCCCGCCCGCGCCCTACCACGAACTCGCCGACGTACCG
Source organism: Actinosynnema sp. CS-041913 (assembly GCF_050942485.1). Lineage (NCBI taxonomy): Bacteria > Bacillati > Actinomycetota > Actinomycetes > Pseudonocardiales > Pseudonocardiaceae > Actinosynnema > Actinosynnema sp. CS-041913. The sequence goes on from NZ_CP192037.1 coordinate 1,711,976, forward strand.
GTTCCGGCCACCCCGCTCGTAGGCCACGAACCGCGAGTCACCCTGGCTGGACGCGATCAGGTACCCGTCACCCACCGTCAACCCCTCGGCGTCGGCCGCCAGGTGCCGCCCGCCGAACCCGGGATCGGCCCCGGACACGAAGCACTCCTCGGTTTCCGGGTCGTACGTCTGCGGCACGCCGAACGACCGCACCTTGTCGATCAACCGAGGCTCGCCGAACCCGTCGGCTCGCAGCGGGATCCGCCAGATCCCGACATCCTCCTGCGCGGCGTACAGCACCCCGTGCGCGGAGTCCACGACCATGCCCTCCAACTGCGGCCCCTCGCCCGGCTCGCCACAGGGCGTCCAGGAAGTGCCGTCGGGCAACGGGAACGTAGCCGGCAGGTCCACAGTGGACACGACGCGGGTGCCGACCGTCCCGCCGGTCGCGGGCACGACGTGCAGCAGGGCCACCCGGGTCTCGCTGCGCCGGTTCGCGACCACGACGGGCGTGCGCCCGACGTACCCGGCGGCCAGCCCGTACGCGGTGTGCTGGTCGTCGACTTCCGCCTCGGAGGCGGAGAACACCGGCCGGGCCGCCGGATCGGTCACGTCCCGCACCACGGCCGAGCCGGCCGCCGCCCCGCGCCCGTCCACCTCGTAGACCCGGATGCGGTCCCGTCCCCGGTCGCTGACGAACGCCAGCTCCCGCGCCCGACCGCCGACCGGCACCCGGCTGAGCACGTCGACGTTGTTGAACCGGCCGGGCTTGGCGTCCGGCGAAGGGGGCGCCGGCGCGGGGAACACCCCGAGCGTCCGCCCCTCCAGGTCGAACGCCGCCAGCCCGCCCTCCTTCAACGTCCCCAGCACGACGCTGCGGTCCGCCGAGCGCGGGTGCACCCAGACCGCCGGGTCGTCGGCGTCGGCGTTGGCCGGGCTGCCGGCCGGGTCGTCCACGAACGCCCCGGTCTGGGCGACGGGCACGACCTCATCGGAGGCGGATGCGACATAAGGGTGGCTGACGACCAACAACGGCACGAAGGCCAGCGCGACGGCTCTCATAGCCGGGCAAGCTAGGCCGCGGGGGTGTACTCCGCCTGAAGTCAAGGTGTCCACCGGCTCTGTGGGGCACGTTACGTCGGGAATCCGACGCCACGGACCGGTGTTGCCCGCGAAGAGACGATGGGAGAACGCGATGCACGCCCTGATGGACCACGGCTTCACGGTCTTAGGCCAGAAGGTCTCCTACGCCGAGTTCATCGGCCAGGTGTTCGCCCTCGTGGTGGTGTACCTGGCGCAACGGCGGTCGCTGTGGACCTGGCCCGTGCAACTCGTGTCGGTCACCCTGCTGTTCGTCGTGTACCTGTCCGCGCACCTCGGCGGCACCGCGTCCCGCCAGGTCGTGATCGCGCTGATCACCGTGTACGGCTGGTGGGCGTGGACCCGCCGCCGCGACCCGGTGTTCGGCGTCGTCGTGCGCAAGGGCACCACCCGGGAACGCGTCGCGGTGGCGGCGGCGTTCGTGCTCGGCACGTCCGCGTTCGCGCTGACCCTGGACGCGCTGGACGCCTCGTGGGCGCCCTGGCCGGACGCGGCGATCTTCGTCGGCACGGTGCTGGCGTTCGCGCTGCAGGGCTACGGCCTGGTCGAGTTCTGGCTGGTGTGGCTGGTGGTGGACGCGATCGGCGTGCCGCTGCAGATCCAGTCCGGCCTGTACTTCAGCGCGCTGGTCTACTCGGTGTTCGCGATCCTGGTCATCCGGGGCTGGATCGACTGGAACCGCGAGGCCAAGCGGGCGGCGGTGGCCGCTACCGCCCGCTGAGCGCCTTGGCCACGTCCGCGTCCAGCCGTCCCAGCTCGGCGTCCAGCGACGCCGGGTTGCGCAGGGCGCTGTGCAGCGCCCGCTGGATCACCCGGCTCACCTCGTCGTAGTGCGCGGACGGCGGCCGGTTGCGCGCGTTCTCCACCGCCGTCCGCAACACGCCCAGGTGCGGCTGCCGGCCGTTCAGGTCGGGCTCCCGGTACAGGGCGTGCAGCGTCGGCGGGTACCCGGCCCGCTCCAGCAGGACGCGCTGGCTGTCGTCACCGGTGAGGAACGCGATGAACTTCCGCGCGGTGGCCTGGTGCGCCGAGCACCGCGACACGGCGACGTTCCAGCCGCCCAGCGCGCCGGATCCGGGCAGCGCGGCCATGCCGAACCGGCCCTTCAGCGGCGACGCCTCCAGTTGCGACCGCGCGTACGGCCAGTTGCGCATGAACAGCGCCCGGCCCTCCATGAACTCGGTCAGGGAGGCCGTCTCGTCGTAGGCCAGCGCGGCGCGGGGTATCCAGCCCCGCTCGATGCCGCGCGCCAGCATCCCGACGCCCGCCCTGGCACCCGGCCCGCCGAACTCGTCCGCGTCACCGCCGTGCGCCCACACGGCCTCCAGCGCGTTGACCGTCAGGCCCTCGTACTGGCCGAGCTGTCCCACGTAGCCGTTCAGCCGGTGCTCCGGCGCGATCGTGGCGGCCATCTCCTCCAGCTCGCCCCAGGTCGACGGCCAGCCGCGCCCTTCGGCGGCCAGCACGTCGGAGCGGTAGTAGAGCACCCCGACGTCCGCGCGCCACGGCACCGCCCACAGCTCCTCGTCGACGGTCGAGGACTCCAGGGCGGCCGGCATGAAACGGTCGGCGCCGAACTCGGCGGGGGACAGCGGGGCGAGGTAGCCGGCCTCGGCGAACTCCGCCGTCGACACCGCGTCCAGGGTCACCACGTCGTAGCACTGCGACCGGACGTCGCCCCGCGCGCCCGCCAGGTCCTGCGCGCGGGCCATGAGCTGCGCCCGGTACGCGTCGGTGGGCGTCGGCATCGGCACGTAGTTGACCTGGTCGATCCGGCCGGCGCTCTCGTTCCACTGGTCCACGAGCTGCTTGATCTGCCGGTCCGTGGACAGGTCCTCGCTGTCCACGAACGTGATCCGGCCGCGGCCCTCGTGCGCCGGGTCCACCGCCGGGCTCGTGCACGCCACCACCAGGCACAGCACCGACAGGCACGCCAGTCCCCTAGCCATGAGCACCCCACAACCCCTTCGCCACCAGGTCCAGCGCCCGGCCCACGTCCGGCTCCTCGTAGCAGTCGCCCCGGTAGGCGGCCTGGAACGCGCCGAGCTGGGTGACCGCCGAGCACGCGCCGGCGGTGAACCCGACACCGAGGACGGTCACCGGCGCGTTCTGCACCGCCGGCCCCGGCGCGACGGCCTGCGCCGCGCCGCTCAGGATCACGATCGGCTGACCCGGGCCGTGGGCCGCGACCGCGCGCTCGACCACCAGGCCCAGGTCGCCGGGTGCGAAGTCCAGGCGGACCACTTCGCCGCGCGCCGCGACCCGCTCGGTGAGCAGGTCCGCCAGCTTGGTGGCGCGCTCGGAGCCGTCGACCGCGAGCACCACGCGGGTCGGGCGGTTCGCCGCCTGCCACGCCGCCCGCACGGCGGCCGTGTCGACCTTCGCCGGGTCGGTCGCGACCGGCAGCTCGGGCTGGCGCTCGGGCCGGATGCCCTCGTGCGGCTCGGGCACCCAGTCCCGGTCCCGGAAGCCGGCCCGCTGGAAGGCGTCCTGGGCGGGCCGGGCGCGGAGGTGCGCCAGGAACAGCCCGACCACCCGGTCCCGCCGCACGTTCGGCGGGAGGTGCGCGCGCCGCACGGAGATGAACGGGTGGTCGAGGTGCAGCGTGCCCTCCGCCGGGTACAGCGGCTTGAGGCAGGCCAGGTCGCGGACGGCCTTCTCGGAGGCGAGCACGGCCCGGTCGGCGGCCGGGCACGCGGGCGTGCCGGCCGGGCTGGTGCGCAGGGCCGCGTCCCGCAGCGCGCGCACCGCGTCCGGCACGCCCAGCGTGACCGTGCCGAGGACGTCGACGCCCAGTTCCACGCGCGCCACCGCCACCGCCGCCGCCAGCCCCGCGCCCGAGTCGTCCGCGTCGATCGCGGCCAGCGGCCGGAACGCCGCCAGGTCACGCCACTGGAAGGACTGCTCGTGGGTCCGCGCGGGCGCGACGCCGAGCACCAGCGGCGAGTAGGCGATGGAACCCTCGTCGGCCAGCGCGACGTCGGAGCGCCCGCTGCCGGCGAGGGTCTTCCGGACCTCGGCCACCTCCCACCGGGTGTCCGGCAGCCACACGTGCGGCTCGGGCCCCATCACCGCCAGGTCGCCGTCCGGCCAGCCCCGGCCCAGGACCGCCACCGCCGCCGCCGACGGGCGGGCCGTGACGTGCACGTCCACCTGCTTGCAGCCGCTGCCGTCGAACCCGCGCGAGCCTTCCTCGAACTCGGCCGCCAGCGCGCGCACCACGTCCGCCTTCTCGGTCGAGGCCAGCACGTTGAGCTGCACCGGCTCCGGGCAGGGCGGGGTGGCGGCGGGCGTGCCGAGCAGCGCGTCGGAGAACAGGGGAGCGGCCAGCAGCACGGCCAGCACCGGCACGGACCACCTCGGCCGGGGCAGCGGGCGCGGCGGCTTCGGGGGTGTGGCCGGGTGGTCCGGCCGGCAGATCCAGGCCGTGCCGTGGACCTCCTTCACGTCCACCGCGACCGGCCGGTACGAGTCCGGGTCGCACCCCGGGTCGTGCCGCACCACGTCCTGGAAGTACCGGTCGGACACGATCAGCGCGAGCACACCGGGCCGCCGCTTCAGCTCGGCCCGCAGCGGGGCGGCCTCCAGCAGCCGGAACGCCAGCACCAGCCCCTCGCCCATCACGCCGTTGCCGTCGTTGAGCACCTCGCCCGCGGTGATCGCGGCCCGGAGCCGGATGCCGGCCTGCGGGGTGAACATGGCGTTGTACCGGCGGAGCTGGCCGACCAGGGCGTGCGGCAGGGCGCTGACCACCCGGCTGCTCGGCACCCCGGCCGGCACGAGCACGAACAGCCCGTCGCCCCGGTCCTCGTGGTAGGTGCCGTCCCAGTCGTCGGTCCACTCGATGCCGCACTCGGCGAACGCGGCCTTCAGCGCCTCGTAAAGCCCGTGCCGGATGGCCTGCTGCTGGCTCAGGGCGCGCGTGCCGAAGCCGGACACGTCCACCGCGAGTATCGTCCGGTGGACCGCGGGCCGCGGCGTACCCATTGCCCCCCTCGTCGGAGTCTTCCGCCGATTCTATGGTGTTGATCACACGCGGCGGGTCTCATCGGCCAGGTCGGGCGCGATTGCCCGGATCCCCGCCGCCGGGTTCGCGCCGGTTGGCCGCTGAGACCGCCGCTGCGGCCGGGTGCCACCGCGGACCCCTCGACACCGCCCCCGCGGAGCCTGTGCGCCCTTCAGGGGCCGCTACGGCGCTGTGGGGAGGGCTCACGACGATCACGTCGTTCCCTCCCGAGCCGTGTGCCGCAGATCGTAGGAGCGCCCCGACCGCCGAAGACCGCAAAAAGGCGCGTGGGGCCCCACCCGATCGGGTGGAGCCCCACGTGACGGCGGATCTCTCTCAGGCCAGGCCCGCGTCGGACGTGGACGGTCCGGCCGCGTTCACGTCGTCGATGCGGTACTTGCGCGCCGCCTGCACGACCAGCGACTGCTGCACCTCGCCGCGCCGGGCGAGCGCCGCCAGCGTCGCCACCGTGATCGACTCCGCGTCGACCAGGAAGTGCCGCCGCGCCGCCGGCCGGGTGTCGGAGAAGCCGAAGCCGTCCGTGCCCAACGTCGTCATGTCGGTCGGCACGTAAGGCCGGATCAGGTCCGGCACGGCCGACATCCAGTCCGACACGGCCACGACAGGACCCGCCGCCTCGGACAGCACCTGCGTCACGTAAGGCACCCGCGGCTCCTGGTCGGGGTGCAGCAGGTTGTGCCGGTCCACCTCCACGGCGTCGCGCCGCAGCTCCGAGTACGACGTCGCGGACCACAGGTCGGCCTGCACGCCCCAGTCCTCGGCCAGCAGCCGCTGCGCCTTGATCGCCCACGGCATCGCCACCCCGGACGCCAGGATCTGCGCCCGCGGCCCCGCCCCGGCAGCCGCCACCTGGTAGCGGTACAGGCCCTTGAGGAGCCCGTCCACGTCCAGGTCCGCCGGCTCGGCGGGCTGCTGGTACGGCTCGTTGTAGACGGTCAGGTAGTAGAAGACGTTCTCGGCGTTCTCGCCGTACATCCGCCGCAGGCCGTCCCGGACGATGTGCGCCACCTCGAACGACCACGCCGGGTCGTAGGAGACCACCGCCGGGTTGGTGTGCGCGAGCAGCAGCGAGTGCCCGTCGGCGTGCTGGAGGCCCTCGCCGGTCAGCGTGGTGCGGCCCGCGGTGGCGCCCAGCACGAAGCCGCGCGCCATCTGGTCGGCCGCCGCCCACAGGCCGTCGCCGGTGCGCTGGAACCCGAACATCGAGTAGAAGATGTAGATCGGGATCATCGGCTCGCCGTGCGTGGCGTACGAGGTGCCCGCCGCCGTGAACGACGCCGTGGACCCGGCCTCGTTGATGCCCTCGTGCAGGATCTGGCCCTGCTCGGACTCCTTGTAGGCGAGCATGAGCTGTGCGTCCACGGACGTGTACAACTGCCCGTTCGGGTTGTAGATCTTCTGCGCCGGGAACATCGAGTCCATGCCGAACGTGCGCGCCTCGTCCGGGATGACCGGCACGATCCGGCCGCCGATCTCCGGGTCCTTGGCCAGGTCCCGGACCAGCCGGACGAACGCCATCGTGGTGGCGACCTCCTGCTTGCCCGAGCCCCGGCGGACCGCGTCGTAGACCTTGTCACCGGGGAGCACCAGCGCCTTGGACTTGGTGCGGCGCTCCGGCACGAAGCCGCCGAGCTGCTTGCGGCGCTCCAGCAGGTACTGGATCTCCGGGGAGTCCTGGCCGGGGTGGTAGTACGGCGGCAGGTACGGGTCGAGGTCGGCGTCCGAGATCGGGATGCGCAGGCTGTCCCGGAACAGCTTCAGGTCCTCGTGGGTCATCTTCTTCATCTGGTGCGTGGCGTTGCGCGCCGCGAAGTGCGGGCCCAGGCCGTAGCCCTTGATGGTCTTGGCGAGGATGACCGTCGGCTGGCCGTGGTGCTCCACCGCCGCCTTGTACGCCGCGTAGACCTTGCGGTAGTCGTGGCCGCCGCGCTTGAGGTTCCACACCTCGTCGTCGGTCATCGGGGCGACCAGTTCCTTGGTGCGCGGGTCGCGGCCGAAGAAGTGCTCCTTGACGTACGCGCCGTCGTTCGCCTTGTACGTCTGGTAGTCGCCGTCCGGCGTGGTGTTCATCAGGTTCACCAGCGCGCCGTCGCGGTCGGCGTGCAGCAGGGCGTCCCACTCACGGCCCCAGATGACCTTGATGACGTTCCAGCCCGCGCCCCGGAAGAACGCCTCCAGCTCCTGGATGATCTTCCCGTTGCCGCGGACCGGGCCGTCCAGGCGCTGGAGGTTGCAGTTGACCACGAAGGTCAGGTTGTCGAGCTGCTCGTTGGCGGCGATCTGGAGCAGGCCGCGCGACTCCGGCTCGTCCATCTCGCCGTCGCCGAGGAACGCCCACACCTGCTGGTCGGAGGTGTCCTTGATGCCCCGGTCGCGCAGGTAGCGGTTGAACCGCGCCTGGTAGATCGCGTTCATCGGGCCGAGGCCCATGGAGACGGTCGGGAACTCCCAGAAGTCCGGCATCAGCCGCGGGTGCGGGTACGACGGGAGGCCGCCGCCGGGGCCGGCGTGCGAGTACTCCTGGCGGAAGCCGTCGAGCTGCTCGGCGGACAGCCTGCCCTCCAGGAACGCCCGCGCGTACACGCCGGGCGAGGCGTGGCCCTGGATGAACACGTGGTCGCCGCCGCCGGGGTGGTCCTTGCCCCGGAAGAAGTGGTTGAAGCCGACCTCGTAGAGGCTCGCGGACGAGGCGTAGGTCGAGATGTGGCCGCCGACGCCGACACCCGGCCGCTGCGCGCGGTGCACCGTCATCGCCGCGTTCCACCGGATCCACGCCCGGTAGCGGCGCTCCACCTCCTCGTCGCCGGGGAACCACGGCTCACGTTCGGTGGGGATGGTGTTGACGTAGTCCGTGCTGGTCAGGGACGGCACGCCGACGTGGCTCTCCCGTGCCCGCTCGAGCAGCCGGAGCATCAGGTAGCGGGCCCGCTGCTGCCCGCCGCCCTTGAGCGCCGCGTCGAAGGACTCCAGCCACTCCGCGGTCTCCTCCGGGTCGATGTCCGGGAGGTGGGCGGCCAGGCCGTCACGGATGACGTGCACCCGTTCGGGAGTGTTCTGGGGGCTCAAGGGATCTCCTCGTTCCGGGGTCTCTGACTCCCATCGTCGCCGCTGGGGCTCGATCCCGTCATCGCTACCGGTGGGTAGTTCTGGATCGTGTCCCTCGCGCGCGCGAATAGGAGGTATGTAGAGCGTGCCTCATCCGGATGGCGGAACGCATCCGGGGGTACCCGATACGGCGTGTCACAGGCCTTACGGTTGCGCTCAGCAGGCCCGACAGTGTTCGCTAGCCGCGACTGGTAGTGACATCGCGCGGCAGTCGAACCCGGCTGCCGCTCTTGTGTACTTGGAGGAGTGGAAGCCGTGGTCGCCGCGGAAGACGCCGGCAAGATCGGTGTCGCCGACAGGCTCGGGATCGAACCGGGCAGCGTGGTCCAGGAGATCGGCTGGGACGAGGACGTCGACGACGACCTGCGTGCCGCGGTCGAAGAGCGCATCGGCAGCGATCTGCTCGACGAGGACGCCGACGAGGTCGTGGAAGTGGTCCTGCTGTGGTGGCGCGAGGGCGACGGCGACCTGGTCGACGCTCTGATCAACGCCACCACCCCACTGGCCGAAGAAGGCGTGATCTGGGTCCTGACGCCCAAGACCGGGCGGGCCGGCCACGTCGAGCCGAGTGACATCTCCGAATCGGTGTCGACCGCGGGTCTCGCCCAGACTTCGAACATCAACCTGAGCGCCGACTGGACGGCCACCAGGCTGGTGTCCCCGAAGTCGGCCAAGACGAAGCGCTGACCGGACCGCCGGATCCCCGTGCCGCTAGGCTCGACGGCGGGCTCCGCACGGGTGGAGCCCGTCTTTCGGGTGCACGGGGTTTCAGCGGGAGGGCGCGGGCATGGCGGTCGAAGTTGGTTCGGAGGCTCCGGACTTCACGCTCAACGACTACAACAAGCAACCGGTGACGCTGTCGTCGTTCCGCGGCGAGCGCAACGTGCTGCTGGTCTTCTACCCGTTCGCGTTCAGCGGCATCTGCACCGGCGAGCTGTGCCAGGTGCGGGACGAGCTGGCGGCGTACGAGGACGAGAACGTGCAGGTGATCGGCGTGTCCGTGGACACCCCGTTCAGCCTGAAGGCGTGGGCCGAGCAGGAGGGCTACCGCTTCCCGCTGCTGTCGGACTTCTGGCCGCACGGCAAGGTGGCGGCGGAGTACGGCGTGTTCAACGAGGCGGCGGGCCTGGCCAACCGCGGCACGTTCCTGGTGGACGTCGCCGGGGTCGTCCGGTACGCCGAGGTCAACGCCCCCGGTGAGCCGCGCGACCAGGAGTCGTGGAAGAAGGCCGTGGCCGCGTTGAAGGCCTGATAGCGTTTCGGCGTCGCTCCTCGGGGGCGGCGTCGGCGGGCGTGTAGCTCAGCGGAAGAGCACTCGGTTTACACCCGAGCGGTCGCAGGTTCGAATCCTGTCGCGCCCACTGTGCCTTGCGGCCTGCCCGGCGGCGGAGGCTCCGCTTCGCACCACTGTGTTCCTTTTCACGTTTGCGCCGGATTGATCGGAATCGCGCGGTAGTCGCCGCAGGTCATCGCGCCGGCCATTTTCTTTTGTGCGATCAATTAATCGGGAACTCCCCGATCGAGGTATCGCGGGCCCGTCGGCGGGCCGAGGACGCTGGTCGTATGCATAACCCGGAACTACTGGTCGAGCTTCCTCCCGACCTGCCGAGCGACCGCTACGAGGGCATTCGCCAAGCCGTGTCCAGCCTGCTGGAACTGTGGGGCGTGCCGGACGTGAGCGCGCAATTGATCGGCGCCGGCCCGGTCGACGCCGACGATTAGGGGCTTCCCGCGGGGCCCGTACGGGCCGTGTCCCCCTATGCCGAGGGACGTTGGAGCACGTAGCTTGTCGCCATGTCGCCCAGGACGGTTGCCGTGGTGGTGGGGGTCGCGTTCTTCTTGGCGGGCTTGCTGATCATGCTCCTGCCGTTGGCCGCGGACTCGCCCTCGGGCTTCGCGGTGTCCTGTGGGAACAGCGTCGGGATGGGATTCGACGAAGTCGCGGTCGAGGCGGAAGGGCCCGCGCTGGTCGGGATTTGCGAGCGGTTGCAAAGGGAGCGGCTGACGTGGGCCGCGCCGGTGACCGTGGTGGGGCTGCTGCTGGTGGTCGGCGGTGTCATCGCGCGGCGGCGGTCTTCCGGCTGAGTGAATGGGAAAACGCCCGACCCCGGGGTATGGGGCCGGGCGTTTCCGGAGGTTTTTCAGCGAGCCAGCAGAGAGGTGATCTCCTGTGCCGCCCCGCCTGCCGCCAGGAGGTGGTGCAGGTTCTCCGGCAGCACGTCGCCGCGCTTCTGCACGGCCTGCGCGTAGAGCCGTCCCGCGCGGTACGAGGAGCGGACCAGCGGGCCGGCCATGACGCCGGAGAAGCCGATCTCCTCGGCGGTCTCCTTGTGGGTCACGAACTCCTCGGGCTTCACCCAGCGCTCCACCGGGTGGTGGCGCGGCGAGGGCCGCAGGTACTGGGTGATCGTGATGATCTCGCAGCCCGCTTCGTGCAGGTCGCGCAGCGCCTCGGTGACCTCGTCCGGGGTCTCGCCCATGCCGAGGATGAGGTTCGACTTGGTGACCAGGCCCGCCTCACGGGCCCGGGTGATGACCTCCAGCGAGCGCTCGTAGCGGAACGCCGGCCGGATGCGCTTGAAGATCCTGGGCACGGTCTCCAGGTTGTGCGCGAGCACCTCCGGGCGGGAGGCGAAGACCTCGGCAAGCTGTTCGGGCACCGCGTTGAAGTCCGGGATCAGCAGCTCCACGCCCGTGCCGGGGTTGAGCGCGTGGATCTGGCGGACGGTCTCCGCGTACAGCCACGCGCCGCCGTCCTCCAGGTCGTCGCGGGCCACGCCGGTCACGGTCGAGTAGCGCAGGCCCATCGCCTGGACGGACTCGGCGACCCGGCGCGGCTCGTCGCGGTCGAGGTCGGCGGGCTTGCCCGTGTCGATCTGGCAGAAGTCGCAGCGCCTGGTGCACTGCTCGCCGCCGATCAGGAAGGTGGCCTCCCGGTCTTCCCAGCACTCGTAGATGTTGGGACAGCCGGCCTCTTCGCACACCGTGTGCAGGCCCTCGCGTTTGACCAGGCCCTTGAGCTCCCGGTACTCGGGGCCCATCTTCGCCTTGGTCTTGATCCACGAGGGCTTCTTCTCGATGGGCGTTTGACTGTTGCGGACTTCGAGCCGCAGCAGCTTCCGACCCTCAGGTACGACGGTCACCTGTCCAACCCTACGTCACGAGGGGTCGGGCGCGACGCCCGTGAGCTTGGCCGTCAGGTCCCACAGCCGGCCGGCCGCCAACTCGTCGTGGGCCGCCGCCGAGGAGCCCGCACGGGTCGGGTACCCGCGCGTGCCGCGGAAGCCGTCCGGGCCGTAGAACGCGCCGCCTTCCACGTCGGCCGAAGTCGCCGCGTAGAGCTGCGGCAACGCGCCCATCCGGACGTTCTGCGCGATCAGGTCGCTGATCCGCGCGCCCAGCGACAGCAGCGGGTTGCGGTGCGCGCGGGCCATGTTGGTGCTCAGCTCGGTGGCCGTCAGGCCGGGGTGCGCCGCGACGGACGTCACGTCCGCGCCCGCCGACCGGCAGCGGCGGTCCAGCTCGCGCGCGAACAGCAGGTTCGCCAGCTTGGACTGGCCGTAGGCGCCCCAGGGCGAGTACCGGCGCACCTCGTAGTCCGGGTCGGCCAGGTCGAGGGAGCCGATGCGGTGGGCGAGGCTGGACAGAGTCACGACCCGTGCGCCCGGCGTCGCGCGCAGCAGCGGCATGAGCTGCCACGTCAGCGCGGCGTGGCCGAGGTGGTTGGTGCCGAACTGGCGCTCGAAGCCGTCGGCGGTGCGCCCCAGCGGCACCGCCATCACCCCGGCGTTGTTGACCAGCACGTCGAGCTTGTCGGCGCGTTCCCGCACCGCCGCGGCAGCGTCGCGGACCGAGGCCAGGTCGGCCAGGTCGAGCGCGACGAGTTCGGCGGAGCCACCGCCCGCGAGCACGCGCTCCAGTGCGCGCCGCCCGCGTTCCGGGGACCGACAGGCGAGCAGGACGCGGGCGCCCTTAGCGCCGAGGACTTCGGCGGTGCGCAGGCCCAACCCCGAGTTCGCCCCCGTGACCAGCACAGTGCGGCCGGCCTGGTCGGGGATGTCCGCTTCGGTCCACTTCATGGCGCCCACCTAGTCGGGGATGTCCGCTCCGGTCCGGTTCATGGTGCCCACCTAACCGGCGTCAGGCGCTCTTGGCGAGCCGGCGCCGGGCCGGAGCCGCGACCGCCGGGCCGGTGCGGATCAGGGTCGCGAACGCCGCGCCGACGCGCGCGATGTCCGCGCTCGGCTCGGACAGCTCGGCCAGGCCCGCGGTGAGGGCCAGCAGGCGCTCCTCGCGCTCGACGGCCTCGGTGGAGGTCAGGTGCTCGTCCAGCACGGCCCGCAGCACGGGCTGCTCGGCGGCCAGCGCCCGCCAGGTGCGCGTGACGATCTCGACCCGGTCGGCGTCGTCGTCCTGGAGCGCGGCGCCGAGCCGTCCGGTGAGCTGCTGCATCCACCGGTAGTGCAGGGCCAGGAGCAGTTCGTCCTCGTCGGCGAACACGTCCCGGTCGTAGGCCAGGGCCGCCGCGGGCTCCCCTGCCGCGGCGCGGAGCACGGCGTCCAGAGCGTCACGCCGTCGGTAGAAGTCGGTCCAACTCATGATCACGCCTCCCTCTCTCGTGATCGGCGTCATACTTCAGGTCTTTGGCATACCGTCGGTATGGCCGATGGGGCGAACATACCACGAGTACGTACCGTCGGTATGTCGTACGGTTGTGAACGTGGTGACAGTGCGGTCGAGGCGTGTCGAGTACTCCGAGTCCACGAGGCAGGCCCTCGTGGACAGTGCCGTGGAGCTGTTCACCAAACGCGGCTACGCGGGCACGTCGCTGGACGAGGTCGCCAAGCGGGCCCGCCTCACCAAGGGCGCGCTCTACCACCACTTCAGCGGCAAGCAGGCGTTGTTCGAGGCCGCCTTCGACTCGGTCGAGAACGCGTTCATGCGCCGGCTCGGCGAGATCGTCAGCGCGCCCGGCGACCCGTGGGACACCGCGATCGCGGGCCTGCGGGCGTACGTGCGGGTGTGCCTGGAGCCCTCCTACCAGCGGATCGTCATTCACGAGGCCCCGGTGGTGATGGGCTGGGAGCGCTGGCGGGAGGCCGAGGAGCACTTCAGCTACGGGCTGCTGCGCTCGACCATCGAGGTGCTCATCAACAGCGGCGAGCTGGAGCAGCTACCGGTGGAGACGATGGCCCGGCTGCTGTTCGGCGCGCTGTCCGCCGGGGCCAGCACGATCGCCGGGGCGGCCGACCCGCGCAAGGCGAGCGCCGAGGTGGAGCGGACCATCGTGCGGGTCGTGGAGGGCCTGCGGGTGAGCGAGGCCCCGTCGCGGGTGGTCGAGGCGCGGTCGGAGCACCGGTCGCGGTCGCGTCGGCGCTAGCCGGATCAACCGTCCCGGCCGCGGGCGATTAGCTTGTGCTCCGTGGAACTGCGCATCTTCACCGAGCCCCAGCAGGGGGCTTCCTACGACGACCTGCTGCGTGTCGCACGCACCGCCGAGGACGCGGGCTACGGCGCGTTCTTCCGTTCCGACCACTACCTCAAGATGGGCCCGGCCGACGGGCTGCCCGGACCGACCGACGCGTGGATCACGCTCGCCGGCCTGGCGCGGGACACCACGACCATCCGGCTGGGCACTCTCGTGACGGCCGCGACGTTCCGCCACCCCGGACCGCTGGCGATCTCCGTCGCGCAGGTCGACCGGATGTCGGGCGGACGCGTGGAGTTCGGCCTCGGCGCGGGCTGGTTCGAGGACGAGCACACCGCGTACGGCCTGCGGTTCCCGCCGCTGGGGGAGCGGTTCGAGCTGTTCGAGGAACAACTGGAGATCATCACCGGGCTGTGGGGCACGCCGGAGGGCGAGACGTACTCGTTCGACGGCAAGCACTACACGCTGGCGGACTCGCCCGCGCTGCCCAAGCCCGCGCAGTCCCCGGTGCCGGTCGTGGTGGGCGGCAAGGGCGCGAAGCGCACCCCCGCGCTGGCCGCGCGGCACGCCACCGAGTTCAACCTGCCCTTCGTGCCGGCGGAGTCCGCGGCGCGGCAGTTCGAGCGGGTGGACGAGGCGTGCCGGGCGATCGGGCGCGACCCGGCGACCATGACCCGGTCCGCGGCGCTCGTGCTGTGCGTCGGGCGGGACGACGCCGAGGTGGCGCGGCGGGCTGCCGCGATCGGGCGTGAGGTGGCGGAGCTGAAGGAGAACGGGCTCGCCGGGACGCCCGCCGAGGCGGTCGAGCGACTCGGGCGGTGGCGGGAGGAGACCGGGATCAGCCGGGTCTACCTCCAGGTGCTGGACTTGGCGGACCTGGACCACCTGGAGCTGGTCGCGGCGGAGGTCGCGCCTGCGCTGCGGTGACCGATGGTCGTGGCGAGGTCGGGCCCCGGCCGCGTCGCCCCGACCTCAGGCCGCGCGGTCGGGGCGGGGCGTTCAGCCGCGTAGCTGACCGGCCACGTCCGAGGCGGCGGTGAGCAGGACGAGCACGGGGATGGTCGCGGCGGTCCGCAGCCGGTAGCTCCCGCGTTTGTCCTGCTCCACGACGCCGGAGCCGGTGAGCGCCTTCAGGTGGTGGTAAAGCTGGCCGGTCGACCCGAGCCGGGCGGCTTCCTGGAGCGCCGCCGCCGGCTGCGGGCCCTGCGCGAGCAGCGAGCGGACGATGTCCACCCGGACCGGGTGCGCCAGTGCGGCCAGCACCTCGATGCGCGGGCGGTCGGCGAGGGCGAGGGCGCGTTCCGGTGTCACGTCGACCTGCCACGTCACCCGGCCGCCGCCCAGCGCGACGCGCCCGCCGTAGCCGAACGCGCCGCCGCCGTCCTCCGTCTCGGGCAGCGCGAGCGTCTCGCGCTCGTCGCCCTCCAGGGCCGCCACGCGCTGCTCCAGCTCGGCAAGTCGCTGCACCAGGTCCACCGTGGTCATCCTACGAGAGGCTGACCTGGAATTCCCGCAGCGCAGCGGGGTCGAGCAAGGCCTGCCGCACCAGGCCGACGAGGGCGGGAGCGGTGTGGAACCGCTGTTCGTCGACCTCCTCGGTCAGCACCGCCGCCGTGCCCACCCGCCCGTCGTGCCACCGGACCCGGCAGCCGACCGTGATGACGCCGGCCAGCGAGCCGCCCTTGAAGCCGATGCCCGCCACGCCCGCCGGCAGGTCCTGGCGCTGTTCGAGGTGGGCCGGGGCGCCGGGGAAGCGGTCCATCGCCCGGTGCAGCCGGTGCAGGCCCGCCGCGGTGCCCTGCCAGGTGCCGCGGGCCCACGGGCGCTGGCCGTCGTAGGTCTTCGGGACGTCGGGGAAGCGGCCGATGACCTCCAGTTGGAGTTGCGGGTCCGCGAGGTAGCGCTCGGGGTCGACGCGCCGGTTCAGGACGAGCCGGAGCCATTCGCCGAGGAACGAGGGGACGGGTGCGTCCGGCCAGCCCCCTCGGATGGCGGCCCGGCGCATCGTGTCGTCGCCCAGGCGGCGGCGCAGGTAGTCGGCGGCGGCGTTGTCGCTGTGCCGGATCATGACCGCGGCCAGGTCGTCCAGGGTGACCTTGGCGTGCGGGTCGTCGGCGGTGTGGCCGTTGGTGGACTTGATGCCCAGGGCCTTGAGCGCCTGCTGGTGCGCGCCGCCGTCCAGGGCCAGGTAGAACTTCTCCCAGTCGCCGACCGTGACCGGTTCGCCCGGTTCGACCTGGCGCCGGTCGACCGCCGAGGCGTAGCCGGCGAGGTGCAGGACCTTCACGGCGGACGCGAGCGGTTGGCGCTCGTGGGGTCGGTGGGCGACCCGGCCGCCGTTGCCGTCGTCCACCACCGCGGCGACGTGCCGGCGGTTCGCGCGGAACCAGCCGAGCCAGTCGTCGGGCTGCACCGTCGTGGAAGCCGCCGCGGGCGCGGAAGGCAGCAGCAGGGCGCCGCCCGCCACACCGCAGGCGGAGAGCAGGTGCCGTCGGGTCAGGAGCACGACGAATCTCCCCTCTGGTAGTCCGTAATTCCGGAATACTAGAGGGGAGGAGTCGGGTGTGTCAGCGGCTTTGGACGGCGAACGTGACGCCGGCGGCCACCGGTTGTTGACGGATGAGCGTGCGCTCGGTCAACGGCAGGTCGCCGTTCAGCGCGTCGATCACCGCCTGGCGGGCGAGCGGCAGCACCTCGGCGACCGTGACGTCGCGGTCCAGCTCCTGCGACAGCGAAGCGACGCCCGCGTCCCGGATGCCGCACGGGATGATCGCGCCGAACCCGCCCAGGTCGGCGTTGCAGTTGATCTCGAAGCCGTGCATGGTCACGCCGCGCTGCACCCGGATGCCGATCGCCGCGATCTTGCGCTCGACGCCCCGGTCGTCGGCGGCGATCCACACGCCGCTGCGGCCCTCGACCCGGCCGGTGCGCACGCCGAGCTGGTCGCACACGTGGATCAGGGCCTGCTCCAGGCGGCGCACGTACTGCACGACGTCCAGCGGCTCGGCCAGGCCGACGATCGGGTACCCGACCAACTGCCCCGGACCGTGCCAGGTGATCTTCCCGCCCCGGTCCACGTCGATGACCGGGATGTCGCCGCCCTTGGGCCGTTCCTCGGCCTCCGTGCGCCGGCCGCAGGTGTACACGGGTGGGTGTTCCAGCAGCAGCATCGTGTCGCCGACGTGGCCGTCCGCGCGGGCTTCGGCCAGTTCGCGTTGCAGTTCCCACGCGGCCAGGTAGTCGATGGTGCCCAGCTCACGCACGTCGATCGGGTCCGTCGAGGTGCGGCAGGAGAGTTCAAGACTGCTCACGGTTCGACCCTACGCCCACCGGTGTCAATCGTAAGGCCAGGGTTGCGAGCAGCCCGACGCCCGTCGTGGCCAGGACCGCGCCCACGGTGTCGGTGAACCAGTGCTTCTCCAGCACCACCCGGCTGGCCGCGGTCAGGGTGATGGCGGTCGTGGCGAGCACGACGGCCGTGCGCACGTGGCGGGGCGCCAGGTGGGCGCACAGCACCACGCCGGTGAACGCCACGGCGGTGACGGCGGTGACGTGCCCGCTCGGGTAGGCGGGCAGGTGGTGCTCGACGGGGCGCACCCGGTCGTAGGTGTAGCGGGCGAGGACGGTGGACCAGGAGACGGCCAGCAGGACCGCGCCCTTGAAGATCAGCGGGTCTCTGGCCAGGACGGCCCTCACGGTGAGGGAGAGCAGGGCGATCACGGCCAGGCCGGGGCTCAGCAGGAAGCTGACCACGGCGGCGGCCGGCACCACGTTCGGGCCCAGCGCGAGGGCGGTCTCGTGGAGCGTGGCGTCCAGTTCCGGGATGGTCCGGTGCACCGAGAAACCCAGCACGACGGACGCCAGCGCGAACACGAGGCCCACGCCGGCCAGGACTGCCCTCGTCGGCCCGGTCATGGCTCAGGCCGTCCCGGTCATCTGTTCACCGCCGTCGCCACCGCCGCGCCCAGGGCCGGGTGCAGGAACCGGAACCCGTTGCGCTCCAGGACTTTCGGCACCGCTCGCTGGCCGGCCAGGATGCCCTCCTCCGCGATCTCGCCGAGCACCGCCTTGAGGACGAAGGCCGGGACCACCCAGGGGGTGGGGCGGTGCAGGGCGTGGCCGATGGTCCGCGTGAACTCGGCGTTCGTGACCGGGCTGGGCGCGGTCAGGTTGACCGGGCCGTCGATCGCCTCGTGGTCGAGGACGTGGAGGATGCCGGCGATCACGTCGTCCAGGGAGATCCAGGGCATGTACTGGCTGCCGTCGCCCAGCCGGCCGCCCAGGAAGAACCGGAAGAGCGGTTTCAGCTTGCCGAACAGGCCGCCCGAAGGGCTGATGACCAGGCCGGTGCGCAGCTTGACCACGCGCTGGCGGTCGGCCGGGCGGGTGGCGGCTTCCCACTGGCGGCACAGGTCGGCGAGGAAGCCGGTGCCGGACGGGGTGGACTCGTCCACGATCTCGTCCTTGGTGTCGCCGTAGTAGCCCACCGCGCTCGCGTTGATCAGGGTGGGGATCTGGTGGTCGGCGACGGCTGTGGCGAGGACTTCGGTCGGGATCGTGCGGCTGTCCAGGAGGACTTGCTTGCGGGCGTGGTTCCAGCGCTTGTCGGCTATGCCCGCGCCGCAGAGGTTGATCACCGCTTGGGCGCCGGTGAGGGCGTCCGGGGCGATCTTGCCGGCGGGCGGGTTCCAGGCGCGCTCGTCCGGGGCGGCGGGGCGGCGGCGGACCAGGCGGATCACCTCGTGCTCCGCGCCGCGCAGGGCGGCTACCAGGCTGGTGCCGATGAAGCCTGAGGAACCCGCGACTACTACCCGCATGGGTTGATCGTCTCGCAGTGGGTGGGGTGTTGCACAGCGGCGGACGTGTCATGGGTGCCA
This sequence comes from Actinosynnema sp. CS-041913, assembly GCF_050942485.1. Classification (NCBI taxonomy): domain Bacteria; kingdom Bacillati; phylum Actinomycetota; class Actinomycetes; order Pseudonocardiales; family Pseudonocardiaceae; genus Actinosynnema; species Actinosynnema sp. CS-041913. The sequence goes on from NZ_CP192037.1 coordinate 1,730,493, forward strand.
CTGGGGGGAGCGATCGCGACTGCTCTTGGTCCAAAGGATTGAAAGCGGGCGCTCGCCGCTGGGCAGACCTCCGGGGGGAAGGGCCCGGCTTGTGTGCCGGCGCACGGCGGGTTCGTGCGGTGCTCAAAGGCCGGGGCCGCTCCGGAGGTGTCCGGAGCGGCCCCGTTCGGCTGCTGTGGTGTGTGTGGCTACAGGCCTAGGTCCGCCTCGAAGGAGCCTTCTTCCAGGCGGTTCTTGACGGTGGTCAGGAAGCGGCCGGCGTCTGCGCCGTCCACCAGGCGGTGGTCGTAGGTGAGGGCCAGGTAGGCCATCGACCTGATCGCGATGGTGTCGTCGCCGTTCTCGTCCGTGATCACCACGGCGCGCTTCTTGACCACGCCGACGCCCAGGATGCCCACCTGCGGCTGCTGGATGATCGGCGTGTCGAACAGCGCGCCGTTGCTGCCGAGGTTGGTCAGCGAGAACGTGCCGCCGGTCAGTTCGTCCGGGGTCAGCTTGTTGCTCCGGGCACGGGTCGCCAGGTCGCTGATCTTGTGGGACAGGCCGGCCAGGTTGAGGTCGCCCGCGTTCGCGATCACCGCGTTGAGCAGGCCGCGCTCGGTGTCGATCGCGATGCCCAGGTGCTCGGCGCCGTGGTAGACGATCTCCTTCTTCTCCTCGTCGATGGACGCGTTCAGCACCGGGTGCTGCTTGAGCGCCTCGACGGCCGCCTTCGCGAAGAACGGCAGGAAGGTGAGCTTCGTGCCCTCGCGCTGCTCGAACGCCGCCTTCGCCTTGTTGCGCAGGCGGGCGATCTTGGTGACGTCGACCTCGAACACCTGCGTGAGCTGCGCCGACACCTGGAGCGACTCGCGGGTGCGTTGGGCGACGATCTGGCGGAGCCTGGGCAGCTTCTGCACGGTCCCGCGCTTGCCGCTGTTGTCGGCGGCGGGGGTGCTCGCGACTCGTTGGGCGGGGGCCGACGCCGCCGGTGCGGCGGGGGTCGGTGCCGGGGCCTTCTTGGCTTCTACGGCGGCCAGCACGTCCTGCTTGCGGATTCGGCCGCCGACGCCGGTGCCCTTGAGCGTGCCCAGGTCGATGCCGTTCTCCGAGGCCAGCTTGCGGACCAGCGGGGTCACGTACGGCGCGCCGTTCGTCTCGTCGCCGGAGCCGGTCGCACCGCCGGCGGGAGGCTGCGGCTGGGCGGCAGGCTGGGGCTGGGCCGGCGCGGGTTCCTTGGCGGGAGCGGGGGTGGCCGGTGCCTGCTGGGCGGGAGCCGGGGCCGGGGTGGGCTTCGGGGCTTCCTGGGCCGGAGCCTGGGCCTGGGCCGGTGCCGGTGCCTGGGTCGGTGCCTGGGTGGACGGCGAGCCGGAGCCGATCACGGCCAGTTGGCCGCCTACATCGATGGTCTCGTCTTCGCCCGCGCTGATCTCCAGCAGGGTGCCGGCCACGGGGGACGGGATCTCGGTGTCGACCTTGTCGGTCGAGACCTCCAGCAGGGGCTCGTCCACCTCCACCTGGTCGCCGACCTGCTTCAGCCAGCGGGTCACGGTGCCTTCGGTGACGCTCTCGCCCAGGGCCGGCATGGTCACCGGGGTGCCCTCGGCCGCGCCGCCGGACTGGGCCGGGGCCTCGGCCTGGGGTTCCGGCTGCGGGTCCGGGGCCTGCTGCGGCTCGGGGGCCTGCTGCGGCTCGGGGGCCTGCTGCGGCTCGGGGGCCTGCTGCGGCTCGGGGGCCTGCTGCGGCTCGGGGGACGACTGCGGTTCCGGCTGGGCTTCCTCGGCCGGCGCGGCTCCGTCGCCGGAGGTCGAGTCGGCGCCGGAGTCGGCTCCGTCGCCGATGACGGCCAGTTCGGCGCCGACTTCGACGGTCTCGTCCTCCTGGGCGACGATCTTCTGGAGGACGCCCGCCGCCGGGGAGGGGATCTCGGTGTCGACCTTGTCGGTGGACACCTCCAGCAACGGCTCGTCGACCTCGACGCGGTCACCTTCCTGCTTCAACCAGCGGGTGACCGTGCCCTCGGTGACGCTTTCGCCGAGTGCGGGCATTTGGACGGAGAAGGCCATCGTTCGCTGACTCCTCGTGCGTGGGTCGGGGATCGGCTGACTGGGGTGCGACGGTCAGCCGTGCACGTGCAGCGGCTTGCCGGCCAAGGCGAGGAAGGCCTCGCCGAGGGCTTCTGTCTGGGTCGGGTGGGCGTGGATCAGCGGAGCCACGTCCTCGGGGTAGGCCTCCCAGCTATAGATGAGCTGGGCTTCACCGATCAGCTCGCCGACCCGCTCGCCGACCATGGTGACACCGACCACCGGGCCGTCCGGCGCCTTGACCAGCTTGACGCCGCCGGCGGTCTTCAGGATCTGGGACTTGCCGTTGCCCGCCAGGTCGTACACGAAAGTCTCGACCGAGCCGTACTTCTCCTTGGCCGCCGCCTCGGAGAGGCCGACCGAGGCGACCTCCGGCTTGCAGTAGGTCACGCGCGGGATGCCCGCCTCGTCGATGACCTTCGGCTGCTGCCCGGCGATCTCCTCCGCGACGAAGATGCCCTGCTGGAAGCCGCGGTGCGCGAGCTGGAGGCCGGGGACGATGTCGCCGACGGCGTAGACGTTCGGGAGGTTGGTGCGCAGGCGCTCGTCGGTGATGACGAAGCCGCGGTCGATCCGCACGCCGGCTTCCTCGTAACCGTGGCCGGCGGTGTTCGGGCCGCGGCCGACGGCGACCAGCAGCAGGTCCGCGTCCAGCACGTCGCCGGACTCCAGCGTCACCGAGACGCCGGAGTCGGTCTGCGTCGCGCCCGCGAACTTCACGCCGGTCTTGGACTTGATGCCGCGGCGGCGGAAGGCGCGCTCCAACTGCTTGGACGCGTACTCGTCCTCGGCGGGGACCAGGCGGGGCAGCGCCTCCACGATGGTCACGTCCGCGCCGAAGGAGGCCCACACGCTGGCGAACTCGACGCCGATGACGCCGCCGCCGAGCACGACGACCTTCTCCGGGATGAAGTCCAGGTTCAGCGCCTGGTCGCTGGTCATGATCCGGCCGCCGACCTCCAGGCCGGGCAGGCTGCGCGCGTACGAGCCGGTGGCCAGCACGACGTTCTTGCCGGTGTACCGCTGCCCGTCCACCTCGACCGCGTTCGGGCCGACGAACTTGCCCGTGCCCTCGACCAGGGTGACCTTGTTCGCCTTCGCGAGGCCCTGGAGTCCCTTGTACAGCCGGCTGACCACGCCGTCCTTGTAAGAGTTGACGCCCGCGATGTCGATGCCCTCCAGCGAGGACTTCACGCCGAACTGGTCGCCCTCGCGGGCGTTGTCCGCGACCTCCGCCGCGTGCAGCAGCGCCTTGGTCGGGATGCAGCCGCGGTGCAGGCAGGTGCCCCCCAGCTTGTCCTTCTCGACCAGGACGACGGACAGGCCGAGCTCCGCCGCGCGGAACGCGCAGGCGTAGCCGCCCGAGCCGCCACCGAGGATCACAAGGTCGGCGGAGGTGTCGGTCACGGGATCTCCCTGGAGAGCTTGATGCCTTACTTCGCGCGGGTGCGCGCGGGTGGTTGCCATCTTGTCACTACTTCGGGGACGACGGCGACGCGGTGTCCTCTTGGGAGGATTTGGCCACGCCTTAACACCCGCGCCGGCACCATGGGCGGGAGCAGCCGCAACAGGAGGTGGCCCGGTGGGCCTGTTCGACCGTTTTCGCAGGAAGCAGCGCCCCGGCGTGCTGCGGTCGGCCACGTCCACCGACACCGGTCACCTGGAGCAGTGGGCGGCGGCGCGGCGGGGCGTGGAGGCGTACGTCGAGCCGAAGACGACCGTGACGGAGACCACGGTCGTGCTGGTCGCGCACGACGGCGAGTGGACGCGGCGGCGCATCGACGGCGCCGAGGGCGCGAAGAAGCTGGCGAAGAAGCTGGGCATCCCGATCTACGACGCGGGCATCGTCGGCTACCCGAAGCGGATGCGCGAGTACTCACGCCGGAAGAACCAGAGCGGCTAGCCGCGAATTCCGTCGCCCAGCCCGCTCCAGAGCGTGGCGACGACTTTTTCGGGGTCGGCGCGCCAGTCGCCGAAGAACCCGAGGAACGCGTGGTAGTGGCACGCTCCGAGCAATAGGCCGGCGGCGGTCTCGGCATCGACCTCCGGCGCCAGCCGGCCGATTTCCTGCTCGGCGGAGAGGTAGCCGGCAAGCGCTTTCACCACCAGGTGCGGGCCGGTGCCACGTTGGCGCAGGGCTTCGTTGTGGGCGGCGAGCAAGGCGGGCTCGGAGAAGATCGACGCGGCGATCGGGAACGTGTCGGTGTAGAACCCCAGGGCGATCTCGGCGAATTTGACGAGCGTCTGCCGGAGGTCGCCCTTGCCCGCCCGCAAACTGCCGAGTAACGAGCCGAGATCACTCGGCACGCGTTCTTTCAGCACGGCCAGGAACAGTTCCGTCTTGTCCTGGAAATGCTTGTACAGCGCCGCTTCCGAGAAGCCCGCAGCCTTGGCGATCTCCTTGGTGGTCGCCCGCGCGAGCCCCTTGGTGCGCATGACGACGTGGTGGCCGACGTGATGGATCCGGACTCGATCGGCCCGGTGATCGCGGGCGCGGGCGCGGTCGTCACGGCCATCGGCGCGGGCGGCACCGGCCCGACCACCGTGCAGGCGGACAGCACGGGGAGCATCGTCCTGGCGATGAAGGCGCAGGGCGTCCGCCGCCTCGTCGTGGTCAGCAACAGAGGCATGACGGTGGACGAGCAGGACAACGCGCTGAGCCGCTACGTGGCCAAGCCCATCCTCCGGCGCGTGCTGAAGCACCCGTGGGCGGACATGGCGGAGATGGAGGAGATCGTGCGTTCGAGCAACCTGGACTGGACGATCACCCGACCGCCGCGGCTGACGAACGGCCCGCGAACCGACGAGTTCCGGACCGCGACCGGCACGAACCTGCGTGGCGGCAACAACATCTCGCGAGCCGATCTCGCGACGCTGATCGTCGCCTGCCTCGGCGACCCGGCGACCATCGGCCAGTCGATCGCGATCGGCTATTAGCCGTCGTCAACGCGGGAACGGGGACTCGTGGGTGGCGTCGTTCCCACCCACGAGCCCCCGGCATCCGGACCGGAGAGATCAGCCGTTCGCGGCGATGTCCGCCAGCACGGCGGCCAGCGTCCGAACCGGCACACCGGTTCCGCCCTTGGTCGTGTACCCGTACGGCGCGCCGGGGTGGTACGCGGGCCCGGCGATGTCGACGTGCGCCCACGGCACACCGTCCGCGACGAACTCGCGCAGGAACACCCCGGCCGCCAGCATCCCGCCGAACCGGTGCCCGGTGACGTTCGCGATGTCGGCGAGCCGCGAGTCCAGGTCGGCCCGCAGCTCGTCGGGCAGCGGCATGGCCCAGGCCTGCTCGCCCACCGCGCGCCCCAGCGCCGCCACCCGGTCCCGGAACTCGTCGGCGCCCATGATCCCCGAGGTGCGCCTGCCCAGCGACACCACCTGGGCGCCGGTCAGCGTGGACGTCTCGATCAGGTAATCCGGCTCGTCCTCACAGGCCCGGACGATCGCGTCGGACAGCACCAGCCGGCCCTCGGCGTCGGTGTTGAGCACCTCGACGGTCTTGCCGCCGTACATGGTCAGCACGTCGCCGGGCCGGTAGGCGGTGCCGGACGGCATGTTCTCCGCCAGCGGGGCCCACGCCGTGACCTCCAGCGGGTACTTGAGCTTCGCCGCCAGCAGCACGGTCGCGACGACCGCCGCCGCGCCGCTCATGTCGGAGGTCATCTCGTCCATCCCGGCGGCGGGCTTGATCGAGATGCCGCCGGTGTCGAACGTGATCCCCTTGCCGACCAGCGCGACCTTCTTGGCCGCCTTCGCGCCCCGGTAGGTGATCCGGACCAGCCGGGGCGGCCGGGAGGAGCCGCCGCCGACGCCGAGGATGCCGCCGAAGCCCTGCTTGCGCAGCGCCTTCTCGTCCAGCACCTCCACCTCGACGCCGTCCAGGCCCTTGGCCAGCGCGACCGCCCGCTCCGCGAACGAGGCCGGGAACAGGTCGTTGGGCGGGGTGTTGATCAGGTCGCGGGTCGCGGTGACCGCCTCGGCGATCGCGGTCGAAGCCTTCACCGCGGCGCGGTGGGCCTTGGTGGTGCCCTCCGCCGGAGCGACCAGGTCCACCCGCGCCACCGGCGCGTCGCCCGCGGCCGACTTGTAGGCGGTGAACTGGTACGCGCCCATCAACGTGCCCTCGACGGCCGCACCGAGGTGCAGCGCCGACAACGTCGTCACGGCGCGCTTCTTGCCGGTCAGCGCACGGGCGGCGGCGCCGGACGCGCGGCGCACCTGCTCCTCGCCGACCGCGCCGTCGGCGGGCTTGCCCAGCCCCACGGCGAGCACGACGGGCGCGGCGAGCTTGCCGAACGTCGGCAGCGTCACGACCTCGTCGGCCTTGCCGGTGGCGCCCACGGTCCCGAGGACGTCCGCCAGGCCGCCGTCGAACGCGGCGTCGACCGCCCCGGCCGAGTCGGCGAGGACGAGCCCGTCCGGGCCCTGGAGGGTGCCGACCACGATGACATCGGCGGCGGTAGTGCTCGGGTCACTGTCGGTGATGGCCAGCTTGGGCGCGGTCACTGCGGCTCCTTGACGGGGTCCTCCCGGCACTTCCTGGTCGTGCGGCGGGAACGTGGGTGGATCGTGACGAATGCTAAAGGTCTTGTTCACGCTGGTGACCGCCGCACCTTCGATAGCGGGGAGTAACAATTAACACGATCGAAGGTCGACCGGGCGGGCGTTAGTGGTCACCCGGTCTGTGTGCCACCGTGTACCGGTGACAGTCACGCCCCGTGCCGCGGCCGTCGTGCTCGCTCTCGGCGCGACCCTCGGTGCCGGCACCCTGCTCGGATTCGCCCCGGCCGCCGCGGTCGCGGGCCCCTGGTTCCTCCTCGCGCCGGCCGTCGCGGCGATCGCCGCCCTCTGCTGCGCGTTCTCCACGGCCGACCAGCACCGCGCCTACCCGGACGCCGCCGGCGGCTACGCCTACATCCGCAACCAGCTCGGCCCGTGGCCCGCCCGGATCGGCGCGAGCGCGCACCTCGTCGGCCGCGCGGGCGTGGCCGCCGCGCTCGCCGGGATGTTCGGCGCGTACGTGTTCCCGGAGGACCGCGTGCTCGCGGGCCTGGTCCTGCTGGTGGCCACGGCCGCGTTCGGCCGGCGGCTGCACGGGCGGATCGCCTGGGCGTCGGCGCTGGTCGTGCTGGGTGTGCTCGCGATGGTCGTGCTGGTGTGCTTCTCGGTCACGCCGCCGGCCAACCCGCCGGCCACCGGCGGTCCGGGGTTCGACGGGATCATGGGCGCGGCGGCCGTGCTGTTCGTGGTGTTCACCGGCTTCGAGCGGATCACCGCGCCGGTCGACGGCGACCAGGTCTTCCCCGCCCGCGTGCTGCACTTCGCGGTGCCCGTGGTGATCGGGCTCGCCCTGGTGGTGGCGCTGGGCGTCGGCGCGGCGGTGCTGCGCCAGCTCGGGGCGGCCCGGCTCGCGCTCTCACCCGCGCCGCTGCGGGACGCGCTGATCGCCGCCGACGGTCGTGCCCTGGTGCCGGTCCTCGCCGTCGGCGCGGCGGTCGCCGGGGTGTCGTCGCTGGCGTTCGTGCTCGCCGGGGCCCGGCGGACGTTGACCGGGCTGGTGGAGAGCGGCGACCTGCCGGTGATCCGCGCCCGGTGGCGGCTCGACGTCATCGGCGTGCTGTTGGCCTCCGCCGCGTACCTCGCGCTGACCCCGGCCACGGCGCTGGCGGTGGGCGCGTGCGGCACGGCCTTCTACTACGGCTTCACCAACGCCTCGGCGCGGGTGCTGCTCCAGGAGGACCGGACTTGGCCGATGCGGACGGCGTGCCTGGGACTCGGGATGTCGGTGCTGCTGGGGATGAGCGCGCCCGCCGACGCGTTGCTCCTCACCGCGGTGGGACTCGCGGTGGGCACCGGTCTGCTCGGGCTCAACCGCATCCGGCAGCCCGCGACCTAGCCCCGCCGGGATGGTCGGACGTCCGAGCGTCGGGACAGCGATTTTCCGATGTCCCAGCGCGAGCTACTGTGCTGTCATGACGACCGCGTTGCCTTTCACCCGGACCACCAACCCGCAGCCGGCGACCCCGGAGCGGGTCGCGGAGGTACTTGCGAAGCCGGGCTTCGGGCAGCACTTCACCGACCACATGGTGACGATCCGCTGGAACCGCGAACAGGGCTGGCACGACGCCGCTGTCGAGCCCTACCACTCGCTGGAACTGGACCCGGCGGCAATGGTGCTGCACTACGGCCAGGCGATCTTCGAAGGGCTCAAGGCGTACCGCCGGCCCGACGGCTCGATCGCGTCCTTCCGCCCCGGGGCGAACGCCGAGCGCTTCCGCGCGTCGGCCCGCCGCCTCGCCATGCCCGAACTGCCGGACGAGGTGTTCCTGGACTCGATCCGCGAACTCCTCGCCGTCGACAGCCGGTGGGTGCCCTCGGTCGCCGAGGAGTCGCTGTACCTGCGCCCGTTCATGTACTCGACGGAACGCGGCCTGGGCGTGCGGCCGGCGACCGAGTACCTGTACGTGCTCATCGCCTCGCCCGCCGGCTCGTACTTCGCGGGCGGCCTCAAGCCGGTGACGGTGTGGCTGTCCACCGAGTACGTGCGCGCGGCGCCCGGCGGCACGGGCGCGGCCAAGTTCGCGGGCAACTACGCGGCTTCGCTGGTCGCCCAGGCCCAGGCCGCCGAGCAGGGCTGCGACCAGGTGGTGTGGCTGGACGCGGTGGAGCGCCGGTGGGTCGAGGAGATGGGCGGGATGAACCTGTTCTTCGTGCTCGGCTCCGGGGAGGGCGCGCGGGTCGTCACGCCGGAGCTGTCCGGCGCGCTGCTGCCGGGCATCACGCGGGACTCGCTGCTGCGGCTCGCCGCTGACTTCGGGTATGGGGTCGAGGAGCGACGGTTCTCCACCGAGGAGTGGGAGAAGAAGGCCGAGTCGGGCGAGTTGACGGAGGTGTTCGCCTGCGGCACCGCCGCCGTGATCACCCCGGTCGGGCACGTGAAGCACGCCGGCGGCGAGTTCAGCGTGTCCGGCGGGGCCACCGGCGAGGTGACCCTGCGGCTGCGTGAGCGGCTGACGGGCATCCAGCAGGGCCTGGTCGAGGACCCGCACGGGTGGATGGCCAAGCTGGACTGACGCCTCGCGTTCCCGGACGGGGTTCCAGGAGTTCCGGACGAGGTTTCAGGACAGGGCGCAGACGGCGAGCACGGTGAGGCTCGCCGTCTCGCAGGCCGCGCCCAGCACGTCGCCGGTGATGCCGCCGAACCGGCGGCGGGTGTGCCTGACCAGCAGCAACACCAGCGCACCGGCCAGAATCACCGCGATCGGGCCGTGCCAGGGCGCGACGAAAAACCCGGCCACGGCCAGCGCGATCCACCAGCCGAGCACGACGTGCGGCGGCTGGGTGCCCGCCACCAGGGCGCCCAGCCCCTCCGGCCGGGCCGATGGGACGCCGTGCCGGCAGCACAGGACGAACGCGGCGCGGCCCGTGGTCAGCGCCAGGACCACGGCGCCCCAGGAGACTTCCGGGAGCGCCGCCGCCTCCGCGCCGAGCACCACGATCAACGCCACCACCGCGAACGGGCCCGCGCCGCCGTCCTTCATCACCTGCAAGGCGCGTTCCGGCGGGCCGTAGCAGCCCAGGCCGTCCGCGGTGTCGGCCAGGCCGTCCAGGTGCATCCCCCGGGTGGCCAGCGCCAAGCCGCCCACCACGAGGAAGCCCGCGAGCAGGGCCGGCGCGCCCAGCCACCCGAGGCCGCGCAGCGCGCCCGCCGCCGCGAGGCCGAGCAGGACGCCGACCAGAGGGGCGGCGGTGATCGCCCGGCGGGCCGCCCCGGCGTCGACGGCGTCGACCCGCAGGGGCAGCACCGTCAGCCAGGACAGCGCCAGCCGCATCAGGCCGGTCCGGAGACGCCCGCGCCCTCGAAGGTCGCCATCTCCGCCAGGATCTTCGTCGCCATCGCCACCAGCGGCAGCGCGGCCAGCGCGCCCGAGCCCTCGCCCAGGCGCAGCTCGAAGTCCAGCAGCGGTTCCAGGCTCAGGTGGTCCAGGGCCAGGGCGTGGGCGGGTTCCACGGACTTGTGCCCGGCCACCCACCACTCGCGGGCGCCCGGCGCCAACTCCTCCGCCACGATCGCCGCCGCGCCCACCACCACGCCGTCCAGGATCACGGGGGTGCGGCGCACGGCGGCCTGGGCGAGGAAGCCCGCGATGGCGGCCAGGTCCGCGCCCGCGGCGGTGGCCAGCAGGTCGACGGGGTCGCCGAGCACCGGACGGGCGCGGCGCAGGGCGTCCCGGATCGCCGCCGTCTTCCGCATCCAGCCCCGGTCGTCGATCCCCGTGCCGCGGCCGACGACGGCGACCGGCTCGGAACCCGTCAGGGCCGCGATCAGCACGGCGGCGGGAGTCGTGTTGCCGATGCCCATGTCCCCGGCGATGAGGAGGTCCGCCCCGCCGTCGACCTCCTCGTCCACCAGCCTGCGGCCGAGGTCGACGGCCCGTTCGGCTTCCTCGCGGGTCAACGCGTCCTCGCGGTCGATCGACCCGGAGCCGCGACGGATCTTGTGGTCGCCGACCGCGGTGTCCGAGTCGACCGAGACGTCGACCACGCGCACGGTGGCGCCGGCGACCGTGGCCAGCACGTTCACCGCCGCGCCGCCGGTCAGGAAGTTCGCCACCATCTGGCCGGTGACCTCGCTCGGGTACGCCGACACGCCGTGCGCGGCGACGCCGTGGTCGCCCGCGAACACGACCACCCGCGGCCGGCTGAACGGCCGGGGCGGGCACTCGCCCTGGCACGCGGCCACCCACACACCCAGCTCCTCCAGCTTGCCCAGCGAGCCCGCGGGCTTCGTGAGCACCGCCTGGCGGGCGACGGCCTGGCGGCGGACGTCGTCGTTCGGCGGTTCGACGGGCGGGAATTCGATGGTCACCGACTACCTCCGGCTTCGCGCAGTCGCAGTGGGATTCCGGCGACGACCAGCAACACCTCGTCGCAGACCTCGGCCAGCCGCGCGTTGAGCGAACCGAGGTGATCTCGGAAGAGCCTGCCAGAGTGGGTGCTCGGCACGACGCCGAGGCCGACCTCCGCGCTCACCAGCACCAGCCGGGTGCGGGCCTGGGACACGGCGTCGACCAGTGCGGTGCACTGCTGCTCGACCTCGCCGATGCCGTGCCCCTCCCACGCGCCCGCGTCGTCCAGCGCGCCGGCCAGCCACGTCGCCAGGTCGTCCACCAGGATCGGGGGATCGGTGTCGGCGGTGGCCGTGAGCAGGGCGGGGAGGTCGTTCGGGGCCGGGGCCTCCACGGTGTGCCAGGCGGCGGGGCGGCGGGCCACGTGCTGGGCGATGCGCAGCTCCCAGTCGGCGTCGTCCGGGTAGCGGCGGGCGGTGGCGACGTACGTGACCACGTCGTCGGTGAGAAGGCCCTCGGCGTGTGCCGATTTGCCTGAGCGCGCGCCGCCCAGGACGAGTGTCCGACGCGTCACACCGCACTCCATCCGGATTTCTACGACATAGCCTGACCGGGAACGTTACCTGGAAGACACGCGAGGAGGCCGTCATGGAGTACCGCTGGCGGTATCAGGACGAGCAGGGTCGGGAGATCGACGGGCCTGCGGAGACCTTTCCGGACCAGACGGCGGCTGAGGACTGGTTCAGCTCGGTGTGGTCGTCGCTGCGGGAGGCCGGGGTGGTCCAGGTGACGTTGTTGCGCAGTGAGTCCGAGGTGTATGGGCCGATGTCGCTGGCGCCGGTCGAGTGAGACCCCGGCCCGTTTGGGGCCGGGGGTTATCTCGTTCGACGGGGTGACCGTCAGGCGATCTCGAATAAGTCGCTGAACTACAGCGGTGCTCAGGCCACCAGTGCGCCTCCGATGAAGGTCGGACCGGGTCGAAGTTCGCTGTTGAGCACCTGGTGGGTCTCCGAAGCGTTAGCCGACCAACTGCGCTTCGGCTAGTTCGCGCAGTTCGGGGAGCGCTTCGCCGAGCATCGCGTACACCTTCTCCGCTGCATCGGGGGTCAGTGCGAGATCCACGACTCCGTCGAAGTTGAGTTCGAAGATTCCGTCGGTGTTGATCTGGGACCTGAACGTGGCATCGCTGTAGACCTTGATGTACGAAGAGTGGTTGACGCCGTTCTCGCTGTGCATCGTCATCTGTGAGCAACTTCCTTCCATCACGGGTCGATCATTGCGCGGTCCGCGCTGACTTCCTGTTCCTACTCGCTTCGCCGAGCCGTCCGTTCGATCGACGCGTCTGGTGCTGTCTGGTCGGACGTCTGGTGGTGTCTGGTCTGCGTAGCCAGGGGGTGTCTGGTATGAATGCGGTACCGTCTGGTATGACCGGGCATGAGCGGGAGGTGCTTGATCTTGTCGCAAGCTCTTGAAGTGGATGGTGGGCGGCTGAGAGCTGCGAGGAAGTACGCGGGCTACTCGCTCACCCGTTTGGCACAAGCGACCAACTACTCAAAGTCGTACCTCGGGCTCGTTGAAACTGGGATAAACCCGGTCACCCATGAGGTGGTAGCGGCGTATGAACGAGCATTGGGAGTCGGTGTGTATCGTCCGGACATCAATCACCCGAGACTGATCAAAATCGAAGGCCCCGAGCACCTGCGGCACATCAAGGAGGCGGTGGAGGCCGGAGATCCGGATATTTTCGCTCAAGGTCCGACGTCGAGTTCCATTGACGCGGCAGTGGCTCCGAATCTGGGGCCGGCGGCCATCGAGAACTTTCGGCAGTGGGCTGTGCGTGGGGAGACTTCGACGCTGCGGGCCAATGCGGTCAGCATCCTGGGGTTCCTGCCAGGGCGCGCGAATGCTGACGTCGTGGTCAATGTGTTGGATTCTGATGCCGTTGTGCGGCGGTTGTGCTTGGCTTCGGAAGTCTCCCGGCTGACACAGTGGGGTTGGGACGTCGCTCTTCAGGTTGCGGACGATCCCGCCACCGCGCCGGAGCCCAGAAGGCTCGCGGTCAAGCTGGCCAAGGAAGCGATCGATCCGAAGGACACCGAATCGCGTTGGTGCGCCGGCTACCTGCTTCAGCGCTTGGCGCCGATTCTCGGTGATTAGCCCTGTGCCTCCGCCCGTCCGTGTCCGGGCGGAGGCAGCCCTTGCCAAAGTCAGGGCGTGACGGTCAGGCGGGGATCGGTTTCCACGATGCCCTCCAGGACGGCGTCGATCTTCTTCAGGAGTTCGTCGTCCAGCTTCACGCCGGCTGCCTTCACGTTCTCGTGCACCTGCTCGGGACGGGACGCGCCGATGATCGCGGAGGCCACGTTCGGGTTCTGGAGCACCCACGCGACCGCCAACTGCGCGAGGGACAGGCCGGCGTCGGCCGCGAGCGGCTTGAGCTGCTGGACCTTTTCCAGCACCTCGTCGCTCAGGAAGCGGGCGATGAACTTCGAGCCGTTCTCGTCGGTGGCCCGGGAGCCGGCGGGGACCGGTTGGCCCGGCAGGTACTTGCCGGTCAGGACGCCCTGTGCGATGGGCGACCACACGATCTGGCTGATGCCCTCGCGCTCCGACGTGGGAATGACCTGCGGTTCGATGATCCGCCACAGCATCGAGTACTGGGGCTGGTTGGAGATGAACGGGACGTTCAGCTCGCGGGCGATGGCCGCGCCCCTGGCGATCTGTTCGGCGTTCCACTCCGAGACGCCGATGTAGAGGGCCTTGCCCTGGCGCACGATGTCCGCGAAGGCCAGCATGGTCTCCTCCAGCGGCACCGTGCGGTCGAAGCGGTGCGCCTGGTAGAGGTCCACGTAGTCGGTCTGGAGGCGCTTCAGGGAACCGTCGATCGACTCCTTGATGTGCTTGCGGCCCAGGCCCTTGTCGTTGGGGCCTCCCGGGCCGGTGGGCCAGAAGACCTTGGTGAAGATCTCCAGCGATTCCCGACGTTCGCCCTTCAGCGCCCGGCCCAGGACCTCTTCCGCCTTGGTGTTGGCGTACACGTCGGCCGTGTCGTAGGTGGTGATCCCGGCGTCCAGTGCGGCGCGGACGCAGGCGGTGGCCTGGTCTTCCTCTACCTGTGAGCCGTGGGTGAGCCAGTTGCCGTACGAGATCTCGCTGATGTTCAGGCCGCTGCGGCCGAGGCGTCGGAACTCCATGCAGGCGAGTCTAGTGGTGGATCGTTCGGGTTGCTAATGAACTGCGGTGGGCGGAGCGCGTTGGGGTTGGGTCGAAGAGCGCGCTCGCCGCCGGGCAGGCCGCCAAGGATGATCACAAAGGCTAGACTCGGGCGAAACGCAGCCCGACCGCAGGTGTGCGCGCTGCCCGCGGCGGTCATGGATTCGCAGTCGGTGCGCGCGGCAGAAACCGTGGGCCGGATTGCTGATGTCGCCTGCGTCGACACAGGACCGGGCCGCCGCGCGCAGCCCGTTACGACGCCTGCACGACACCGCCGGCGAGCGGGGGCGCGCGAGTATAGGCCGAAGGCGGCACCCTGCTCGACTGGGCACGCGCCACACTCGGCTGGCTCACTCGCACTAATTCGGCAACGGGCACTCATCACGCCGCGCGGTCATCGAGCACGCCAGCCGCTGGATAAGGATAACGAGTACCACCACGTCGCCTCACCTGCACGAGAGCCATTCGGCCCAGTACACGGTCATGGGCGTGGCCAGACCGCAAAACCCAACGGTCCTATGCTGTTCCCTCTCATCCGCCGACTGATGGGAGCGTCGCCTGGCGGCGCTTCCGCAACCACGTACGTATGCTCCGGATGAAGGTTGAACACCGCTCGTAGCCCGGCTTCCGGTCGCTCGACGAGCAGCACACCTTCCACACCGATGACTACGTCCTGTGGATTCCCCAGCACCGCAAGCGAGCCTCGCCGGGTCGTGACGAGCGCTGACAACAGGTCGAAGATGCGGCTGACGGACCCAGTACTTACCTGCTGCTCGAAAAATCCGACGGGAAGTGGCTGTCGGTTGAGCGAGCGCGGGTCGGTCGAATCGGACGACACGGACTGAAGTTCCGGTGTGAACCCCAGGACGGCGGGTAGGTAGAGGTAGCAGACACCGGGCAAGATCGCGGACAGTGCGATGGACAGTTCGATCCGGGCCGCCTTGCCCGGCGCGTCTACGCCGAGTCCGTACAGGTACGGCAGCGAGCTGTTGAACTCATAGCTGGTGCCGGAGATCGACCGTGGTAAAACGCCGTGACGGGAGAGAGCTTCGACCAGCCGGTGGCGCTCTTCTTCGGGCAGCAGCTTGGATCGGAGCAGAATACCGTCATGCGTCCGCGGCGCGCGGATGACGGGGCAGGGCAGTGTCCAGGTGTTCCGGAGGTGGACGGCGAGGGTTTCGGCGCTCCCGGACACGAGCGCCAGCACCAGGTGCGCCGAGTACGCGTAGTCGACGATCGGCAGGTCCGGGATCCCCGCCGGGGGGAAGTACCGGAGGCCGTGCTCATCGCAGTCGAGCTGGGCCATCACGTGGAAGCCCGAATTCCGGATGAGCGACACCGTCGCCCTGGCGAGTCGATAGGAATCGGGATGGTGTCGGTGGACGGGATCGAGCCGTGTCGAGTAGTAGGCGGGGGCGTCGACCCGCACGCCCCACACCGAGTTCTCCCGCAGGGCGCCCAACTGCTTCTCGATGGCGTCGCGCACGGCTCTGTGGTCCAACTGGATGTCGACCGCGTAGTCGGAAAAGGTCTGCCAGAGCAACCAGTTCTCGCCGGCTATCCGCCAGGGTCTCAGCACCGGGCCACCCCGCGGCGACCTCGGGACCGCCTCCGGATCGACCGTCTCGGCGCGGTACCCCCGGATCACCTCGCTGTCGGCAGTCGGGGCTGCCAGGAACTCCCGGACGTAGTCGTGCGTGACGCCCACGTGGTTGTAGATCCCGTCGACCATGAGCCGACGTGCGGAGCCGATCCTGCGTACGTCGTCCCAACTGCCCAGGTTCTCGTCGACCGCGTACCAGTCGTTCGGTGCGAACCCCCAGTCACCGTCGCTGCGGAGGAAGGGGAGCAGGTGCACCGCGACCTCTGCGGGGAACGTGCGTTCGATCCGGTCGGCCAGGAGGCTCAGCGGCGTGCCGTTGTGACGGTAGTGCGCGAACGTGTCGGGATACGCTCCGACGATGATCACCTGAGTTCTCCAACCGTGGCTGCGGATCGGCCGGCGCGGCCAGCGGCTTGAACTACTTTCGGCGACCAGTGGACGTTGCGAGTAGCGCGGCGCCGATGAGCCCTCCGTCGTTGCCGTATTCGGCAGGCTTGATCACCGTCTTCGTGGCGATGCGCGGCAGTGCCAGGCCTCGCGCCGTCTCCACTGCGGCCTTCAGGAATCCGCTGTCGGGCGTGTCCTCGATCGCTTCGCTCGCGGCCAGGGCGAGGCCGCCACCCAAGGTGATCGCGGACGGGTTCAACATGTTCATCACGTTCGAGATCGCCATGCCCAGCCACTCGCCGGCTTCTTCGAAGGCGGCTTTCGCCGCCGTGTTGCCATCCCTGCTCGCCGCCACCACCTGGGCCAGTTGGACGGATTCCGGGTCGATCCCGGCCTTCTTCACGTAGGACCTGACGATCGCAGGTGCTGCGGCGAACGTCTCGACGCATCCGAACCGCTTGCAGCTACACGGAATGTCACTCGTCTGGCTGACCTTGATGTGGCCGAACCCGCCGGCGGCGCTGTCGGCCCCGGGCACGAGGGCGCCGTCCGACACGATCCCGCCACCGATCCCCGTGCCCAGCACGAAGTGGACGAACGGCGCGCTCCCAGACCGGTGCAGGGTGTACTCCGCCCATGTCGAAGCCCTGCCGTCGTTGATCGTCAGCACGTGCTCCACCTGCTGGAAGCGGTCCGTGAGAATTTCCGACCACGAGGTGTTCTGGTAGTCCTGGAAATGACCCGCGCGCAGCACGCGGCCGGAGTCGTCCACGGACCCGGTCGTGCTGATCCCAATCGTGGAAAGCGGCTCACCGGTCGATTCGAAATGGCCGTGCAGAGCGGCGGTCAGCCTGGTGACCAGTTCACGCAAAGTGAACGTGTCGAGTTGGATCGACGGGAATCGGTCGGTGATACTGGCGTTGCCGTTCGCTACCTGGATCAGCGCATGCTTAATGGACGATCCGCCAATGTCGAATGCGTACACCCTCACGACCGACCTCTTTCGGCTATAGAGTTGGAGTATCCATCGTAGCGGTCGTGACAAGCTGGTCAGTCGCGGGACAGTCGGCCCAGTTTCTGGGCGGCAACGCCGATCCACAAGCCGAGGCTGAGGAACCCGATCAGTCGAATACTGGTATTGATCGCCTGATCGGCGACTCCGGCGTCCGGGGGCATCGGAGGGCCCAGCGCGAGGAAGGTCATGGCGGTGGCCCTTGTTATCGACCACAGAGCACCGAGCGCGTCGAGTTGCCAGGCGAACAGGTTGCGGGTGAAGAGCAGTGCGATCGAGTGGGCGATGATGACCAGGGCGGAACATACCCCCAACCGAGTGAGGCTCTGCCCGTAGGCCGACGTGATGCCCCACAACCGGAGGAGGATGCGCCCTCCGAGCGACCCCACGGTGCGTACCTTGTATTCCAGGAACTGCGCGTCCGCGATCTCCCGCCGCAGTACGGGGGTCAATCCCTTCACGTCCTGGACAGGATGCCCCAGGAGGGTACTGCTCGGGACGTACCGGCCGGCCCAGGTGACACATCCGCGCTGCCGTGGCCAACGGCAGTTCACCGCGGACACATCGGTCAGGGTCGCGGATCTCATACCGACGCACTCCATGTCGGTGTCCGCCAGCCGACTCCCGCTGAAGTCGAGCTGTCCGACGTCGTCCGAGCGGAACGACAAGGTGGTTATCCGGCAGTCCTGGAACCTGTTGCTCCGGACGGAGCCCGCGACCGTGAGGAACGAGATGGTGGACGAGACGGTGTGCACTCCTTTGAGACTCGCCCGCGACAGGTCTATGTGCTCAATCGTGCAGTCCTGGAAGTTGCAGTCCAGGATACGAGAGCCAGTTCCGCGCCACCGGATGAACCTGCTCGTCACCACCTTGCACGCCTCGATCAGGCAATTGTCAACCTGTACATCGAGCATCGTCGAACCGGTCAGTCCGCATCGCTCGAAGAGCACTGTGTCGAGCTTGGTGTCCGACATGACGATGTCGCGGAGGGTGCAGTGGCGGAATATTGCCTTCGACAGGTTGCTGTGGCGGAAGGTGCAGTCTTCCATGGTGATTCCGACCAGGCTGGCGTTCATCACGGACGCACCGCTGAAGTCGCAGGAGGAGAACGACGAGCCGTCGAAGTCGGAATGGTCGAGAAGTGCTCCGGTGAAGTCGCAGTCCCGGAATTCCCGGCGCTGGAGGTCGCACTCCTTGAGGTCGGCAAAGGTGAGGTCGATCCGGCCGGGCGTGGTGGTGCGGTAGTCCGACCAGGCGGCTCCACCTGATCTGAGGCAATCCAGTGCTTCCGAGGACGCCATGTGCCGGGCTCGCCCTTCGTCTAGACATCGGGGTATCGCACGAGTTCGAATCCGTTCTCCCGCAACCAGTCGCTCCGAGCCAGGTCGAGCAGGACGCGGTGGTCGCCCTCGCGGGCCGAGTTCAGGGTCGACACCTGCCTCAGGTGGGCATCGTCGAACCCCGGGTGGGTGACGACCTCGATCAGGTCGGCGTGAGGCTCTCGGGTGGCGGCGGAGCGAGCCAACCGGTCCCTGAGGTCCGCGATGCCCAGGTCCCGGCCGGTCCAGTCCCGGATGATCGCGTGGCTGCCCCGCACGCCGCGTTCGGCCATCAGTCGGGTGAACTCGGGCGTCACGCCGCCTCGCACGGGGAGCCCGAATTCCTCTGCCAGGTCCAGGTAGACCTGTGCGTAACCTGGGTGCCGGTGGGCGCCGTGGTGGCTGTCGAGATGGGTGGGGGCCGTGCCGAGCAGGTCGGCCACAGCGAGGATCTGCCGCCGCCACTCGGCCCTGACCTGGTCCGGGTGGCCGTCGGCGATGTCGTCGCGCTGTTTGAAGCGCCCGGTCGTATCCACCAGGGTGTCCACTTCGCGGACCGGCGACAGCGGACGCCCGCCCGACAACTGGAGATGCACGCCGGCCCTTCCCTCGATGTTCTCCAGCCCGAACCGCGCGCACCGCATTCCCGAGTCCTCGGCCGCTATCATGATCGTGGTGTTGGAGACCGCATCCGCGTCGATGAGTTCGAGCACGGACCGGCAGATGCCGTCACTCAGCCCGTAGTCGTCGGCGTTGATGGCGACTCTGATCATTGGCTCTCCAATTGGTGTGTGCGGTCGTCCGGTGACCGGCTGTGCTGCGTTACTGCTCCTCCAAACGCTCCCTCAACAGTTCGGCCGCGCCGAATAGCTGGGCTCGGCGGCCGAGTTCGGCTCGGACGATCCGCGTCCGGCTCCAAGCGAGCGCCCACGTGAAACGGCGGGCGTAGGACACCGTCATCTCGTAGAAGCTCTCGATGCCCTCGATCAGCGCTCCACCCAGCACGATGCTCGGTGGGTTGGCGATGGTGATGAGCGAGTTCAGGCCGATGCCGAGGTAGCGAGCCGCGTCGTCGAGCACCGTGTGGGCGATCGGGTCTCGGTCGGTGATCCCTTCGGCAATCTGCTCGATGCCGAGGCGGCTCCAGTCGGTCGTCGCGGCGACGGCGACGGCGGAGCGGAAGTTCGACCTGATGGGGCGGTCGGACTTCCCCTGTTCGGCGACGTATTCGCTGACGATGTTGTGACTGATCCACGGACGGCTCGCGAAAACCTCCAGCGCACCCCGGGTGACCATTTTCTGGTGGTAGGCCGCGCGGGGTTCCACCACCAGTCTGCCGAGATGTCCGGCCGAACCCGCACCGCGCAGTATCCGGCCGTCGACGAACAACGACGAGCCGATTCCCTCATCCGCCAGGACGTATGCGAAACTGTCTCGCCGTTCGGCCACGGAAGTGTCGTAGCGGAGGCAACCTTGGCGCGCTTCGCCGATCGCCAGGCATTCGGTGTCGTGGAAGACGTGACACGGCGGTGCGTTGAGCCGATGGAACTCCTCGGTGAGATTGACCGGCGAGTAGATTCCCAGTCTGGTCGACCTCATTACGGTGGACGTGCCGGACAATGTACCGGGAAGCGTCACGGCGACCGAGTCGACCGGCGCGCCGAACGAGTCGATGGTGCGCCGGGCTCGGCGGACCATTTCCTCCGCCAGTCGCGTCCCAGTGGATTCATGTACGTAGAGCGCCGGATCCCAGGCAGCTTTATCGGTCTTGATGAGGTCGAGGCCATTCCTGGTGAAGCGGACCAGTTGGTGTTTCGCCTGCGTGGCCTCCAGTACGACGATCAGGCCGACTTGACCTTCGATTCGACCTCGCTCACCCAACCGAATCCCAGTCCTCCTGCGAGATTGTGTACGATCACCGCTTGAGATTTCGAGGGTACTGCTGTAGTTGCGTACACGCAACATGAGCGAGCCGCATACTCCGCCGGATGGTTGATGATCCCTCCTTATCGGAGGCGCGTCGCGCTTCGCGGGCCCGCAGAATTGCGGTTGATGTACGGTGGAGAATGCAGTGAAAGCACGATGGCGGAGCCGCTATTCTGCCCGGGCACATTCGATGACGTGCGAGACAGGGAGATGCCCTGGACCGGATGATCCGACGACTGTGATCCGGTGTTCGCGCTCGGCCCGCTCCAAGTGGGCCAGGGCTGTGTAGCTGCCGTCGACCAGGTGCTGGTCGGGCCGAGATCCCCGGTGTTCGGGGCGATGTGACTTCACCGACCCCCGGAAGCCTTGCTGTTACCTACCGGTCACCCTTCGCGACACGCCGGCTGCTCCAAGATTCCCGACGGAGTCAAGCTTCAGACCTTCGCGCCGTAGGTGACGCGGGGCTTGGGGACGCGTAGGCGGCGTAGTTGGCTGGCTCGGATGAACGAGTACCAGCCGATCGACAGGCCTCGGCTCGTGTCGGTGGGGAACTTCGCCCTTACTCGCTTGGTGACCAGGCGGCCCAGGACGACGCCCTCTACGACCATCGCGAGCAGCATGAACGTCGTCACGAGGGTTGCGTACTGCTGTATGGCGGGCATCGGGACCAGCAGGGCCACGAAGACCAGGATCGCCAGGGGCATGAAGAGGCCCATGAGGTTGCGGCGGGAGTCGACCAGGTCTCGGATGTACGCCTTGACCGGGCCCCGGTCGCGGGGGAGCAGGTACTTGTCCTCGCCGGCCATCATGCGTTGGCGGCGTTCCACGGCGGCGGCTCGGCGTTCTTCCTTCGAGACCTTGCTCTTGTTGCCGCGCATCCGCTTGAGCGCCTCGCGCTGGGTTCGCGGCGGCGGGGGGACCGGGCCCCGGCGTTTGCTCTCCGCCTCTCGGCGCTTCGGGGTGGGCTTGCCCTTGCCTGGGGTGCGCGCCGGGTCGGCGGCCGTCACCTCCGCCGGGGTGTCATCGGCGGTCGGGGTGGCTTCGTCGGCGTTGCGGCGCAGGAACCTCACACCCCCAGAGTAGGAGATGGTCGGTTACGTACCCTTCGCGAGGTGCGAGTTGTTATTGCTCCGGATTGCTTCGGTGGGACGTTGAGTGCTCGCGAGGCTGCTGCGGCGATCGCCTCCGGGTGGCGGCGGGCCGCGCCTGCCGACGATCTGGTGCTCCGGCCGTTGGCTGACGGTGGGCCCGGGTTCGTCGACGTGTTGCACGCCGCGTTGGGTGGCGTCCTGCACGAGGTGACCGTCTCCGGGCCCCGTGGTGAGTCGGTGGCTGCCGTGTGGCTGGAGCACGACGGCACCGCCTACATCGAGTCGGCTCAGGCCTGTGGGTTGCACCTCGTTCCCGAAGACCTGCGCGCTCTCACAGTCGAGAGCGGGACCACCACGGGGGTCGGTGAGCTGGTGGCCTCGGCGGCCGGGGTTCCCGGGGTTCGGACGGTCGTCGTGGGGCTTGGCGGGTCGGCAACCACGGACGGTGGCGCGGGGTTGCTGAGCGTGGTCGGTGGTGGTGTGGACGTCCGGTTGGTGGCTGCTTCGGATGTGGAGAACCCGCTGCTCGGGCCCCATGGCGCTGCGCACACGTTCGGGCCGCAGAAAGGGGCCTCGCCGGAGGTCGTGGCGCGGTTGGAGGCTCGGCTGGCCGGGATGGCTGTCCTCGACCGGGTGAAGGACCTGCCCGGGGCGGGTGCGGCGGGTGGTCTCGGGGCGGCGTTGATGGCGTTGGGGGCCGAGGTCACGTCGGGGGCCGGGGTGGTTCGGCGGTTGACGTCGTTGGACGAGGCGTTGGACCGCGCCGACCTCGTCGTCACCGGGGAGGGGAGTTTCGACTGGCAGTCGCTGCGCGGGAAGCTCGTCACAGCCGTCGCCGGCGGGGCCGCCGAGCGTGGGGCGCCCTGTCTGGTGCTCGCCGGGCAGGTCAGCGTGGGGCGGCGGGAGGCGGGTGCGGTCGGGGTGCAGGAGGCGTACTCGGTCGCCGAGCACGCCGGGTCCGTGGCGCGGTCCATGGGTGACCCGGCCGGGACCTTGGCCGACCTCGCCTCCGACGTGGCGAGGCAGTGGTCACACTCCCGGTCCTGACGTCTGTGGGACCATGGGGTAAGGAACAAAGCGGGTACCACCCGTGTTTGCTGGGAATAGATGCCCGCAAAGGACCTCTGAGGGAGAGCCATGACGACCGCTCAGGATGCAGCCACCTCGACTCCTGACGCACCGCCCACCCACGGCGTGAAGCTGACCGACGCGGCAGCCGTGAAGGCCAAGGCGCTGCTCGACCAGGAGGGCCGCGATGACATGCACCTGCGCATCGCCGTGCAGCCCGGCGGCTGTGCGGGCCTGCGCTACCAGTTGTTCTTCGACGAGCGCACGCTGGACGGCGACGCCCTGCGCGACTTCGGCGGCCTCAAGGTGGCCGTGGACCGCATGAGCGCCCCGTACGTCGAGGGCGCGGTGATCGACTTCGTGGACACGATCGAGAAGCAGGGCTTCACGATCGACAACCCGAACGCGGGCGGTTCGTGCGCCTGCGGCGACTCGTTCCACTGAGTCCGAGCCGAGCCGACGCGGTGCCGGCTCGACAGAGCTGTCGCGAACGGCCCCTGCCTGGTGGCGGGGGCCGTTCGCGTTTCCTTGTCGTCGTGCTCGGGGTCAGACGTAGGCGTCCAGGCCGTCCACCTGCGCGGCACAGGCGTCGGTGACCTGCCACGGGGACGCCGCCCTCGGCTCGGGCAGTGCCTTGGCCGTCGTCGGGCGCAGTTCCGCGGGCATCGCGGTGCAGTCGTCGATCAACTCGTCCAGCGTGTCCGCCTCAGTGTTCCTCACGCTGGGACCGTAAGCCGGTTTTTGCCTTGACAACAGCCCTACCGAGCGGTAGCCGCGCGGTAGGGCTGTCGTCTTCCGTCACACGTGCGCGAGGGCCACCGGCGCCGGTTCGGCCGGTGCGGCGCCCCGGCGCACCAGGCGGCCGATGACCAGGGCCACCAGCACGCCGAGGATGGTCGGCACGGCGCCCACGGCGGCGATCCACTGGAGGCCGAGGCCGCTGGTGATAACCGCTCCGCCGATCATCGGGCCGAGTGCCGCGGCCACGTTGAACGCGGAGATGTTCACCGACGCGACCAGGCCTGCCGCCGAGCCCGCCTGGCCCATGAGAAACGTGTGCAGCAGCGGGCCGGACGCGAACGCGCTCGCGCCGAGCACGAACAGCGCCACGACGGCCGTCACCCTCGTCTCCAGCAGGAAGCCCTGGGCGAGCAGCAGCACGGTCAGCGCGGCCAGCGGGATGGGCAGCACCTTCGCGATGGCGCCCGGCGGGACGCGGCCGGCGATGGTGCTGCCGACCATGGTGCCGAGGCCGTAGATCAGCAGGACGCCGGTCACCCAGGCCGGGCTGAAGCCGGTGACGTCCCGCAGGGCCGGCGCGACGTAGGTGAACGCGGTGATCATGCCGGTGAACGACAGGATCGTGGTCAGCAGGCCGAGCAGGACCGTCGACTTGCCGAACGCGAACAGGCTGGCCCGCACGCCCGCGTCGGGCTCGTGCTCGACCTTCGGCGCGCCCAGGACGACACCGACGAGGCCGACCAGGGTGAGGGCGGCGACCAGCGCGAACGACGCCCGCCAGCCGTAGTTCTGGCCGATCAGCGTGCCGATCGGGATGCCGAGGATGGTGGACAGCGCCACGCCGTTGACCACCTTGGCGATGGCGGCGGTCTGCTTCTCCGGCGGCACGGCGGCCACCGCGACCTGCGAGGCGACCGCGAAGAACAGGCCCTGGGCGAGCGCCGCGACCATGCGGGCCGCCATCAGGGTGGTGTAGTCGCCGGCCAGCGCGCACGCCGCGGTGGCGACCAGCGCGAGGGCCATGACGGCGATCAGGAGGGACCGGCGCGGCAGGCGGCCGGTGAGGACGGTGAGGACGGGTCCGCCGATCGCGACGGACACGGCGTACGCGGTGACCAGCAGGCCCGCGGTCGGCAGGGCGACGTCGAGGTCGGCGGCGACCTCGGGCAGCACGCCCACGACGATGAACTCCGAGGTGCCGACGGCGAATGCGCACAGCATCAGGACGAGAGCGATCACGGGACTGAACGTAAAGTGTGACACTGACGTCAGGGTCAAGCTTGGGTGATCGACGGCTCTTTTGCCCCCGGGAGGGAATACATGCTGATCGGCGAGCTGAGTGAGCGGACCGGTGCGACCGTGCGGATGCTGCGCTACTACGACCAGCAGGGCCTGCTGAGGCCCCAGCGCACCGAATCCCGCTACCGCGTCTACGACGAGGCCGACGTCGAACGGGTCCGCAGCGTCCGCTGCCTGATCGCCTCCGGTCTCAACGTGCGGCTGGCGCGGCTGGTGCTCGCGCACGCGTTCGGCGAGGAGGTCGAGCTGCCGGAGGACGAGGCGGGCTGCGTGCCGCTGCTGGACATGCTCCAGGACGAACTCGCCACCGTCGACCAGCGCATCGAGGCGCTGGAACGCAGCCGGACGCACCTGTCCCGGCTGGTCGCGGACATCGAGGTGATCATGCGGACCAAGCGGGCCGCGCACCTGCCGGAGGAGTGCGCGGCAGTGCCCGCCGAAGCGCCTGCCGGTGTGACCGCCGGAACGCCTGCGGGCGTGACCGCCGGCGTGTGAGCCCGGAACGGGAGCAGCCCCCGGCGCGGGTGCCGGGGGCTGCTCAGCCGGACGTGGTCAGAGCTTGACGGGGTAGTGCGGCTCCGGCACCACCGGGCGGATGCGGCCCTCGACGAAGATGCCGTGCCAGATCATGAACACCAGCAGCGCCCAGATGCGGCGGCTGTGGTCCGCCACCCCGGACCGGTGCTCCTCGATGACCCGCAGCACGGCCCCCTTGTCGAGGTACTGCTCGGTCTGCGACTTGCGCACGATGTCGATCGCCCACTCGTGCATCTCGTCCTTCAGCCAGTGCCGGATCGGCACCGGGAAGCCCAGCTTGCGCCGGTTGAGCACGTGCGCGGGCACGATGTCGCGGATCGCCCGGCGCAGCGCGTGCTTGGTCGTCTCCCGGGTGAGCTTCAGCTCCGACGGCACCTGGGACGCGATCCGGAACACCTCGGGGTCCAGGAACGGCACCCGCAGCTCCAGCGAGTTCGCCATGGTCACCTTGTCGGCCTTGACCAGGATGTCACCGCGCAGCCAGGTGAACAGGTCCACGTGCTGCATCCGGGTCACCGGATCCCAGCCCTGCGACTCGCGGTACGGCTGGGCGGTCACGTCCTGGTGCGACACGTTCGGGTCGTAGGTGCGCAGCACCTGCCGCAACTGGTCGTCCAGGAAGATCCGGGCGTTGCCGTAGTAGCGCTCCTCCAGGGTCAGCGCGCCCCGCCGCAGCAGGTCCTTGCCGCGCACACCCTGCGGGATCTTCGTGGACACCTTGCCCATGGCCTTGCGCAGCGCGCCCGGCACCTTCTCGAACGGGGCCAGCGACAGCGGCTCGCGGTAGATCGTGTAGCCGCCGAACAGCTCGTCCGCGCCCTCGCCGGACAGCACGACCTTCACGTGCTCGCGCGCCTCGCGGGCGATGAACCACAGCGGCACCAGCGCCGGGTCCGCCACCGGGTCGTCCAGGTACCAGGTGATCAGCGGCAGGGCGTCCATCATCTCCTGCGCCGTCACCGCCCGGACCACGTGCTTCACGCCGATCGCCGCCGCCGACTCGGCCGCCACGTCGATCTCGGAGTACCCGGACCGCTCGAACCCCGTGGTGAACGTGATCAGGTCCGGGTTGTGCTCCTTGGCCAGCGCCGCGACCACCGTCGAGTCGATGCCGCCGGACAGGAACGAGCCGACCGTCACGTCCGCCCGCATGTGCTTGGCCACCGAGTCCCGCAGCGCCTCGGTGATCTCGTCGTACAGCCGGTTCGCGTCCGCGTCGCCGTGCACGACGCGCGGCCGGAACGTGGCCGGGAAGTACCGCTCGAACACCGGCTCGCTGCCCGGCCGCACGGTGAACGACGTGCCCGACTCCACCCGGCGGATCTGGCCGTGCAGCGACTCGGGCTCGGGCACGTACTGGAGGATCAGGTAGTGCTGGAGCGCCTTGCGGTCCAGCTCGGGCCGGATGCCCAGGGTCGGCGCCAGCTCCAGCACCGACTTCTTCTCGCTGGAGAACGCCACCCCGCCTGGGCCGGACGCGTAGTACAGCGGCTTGATGCCGAACGGGTCTCGCGCGCCGAACACGACCTTGCGCTCGGAGTCCCAGATCAGGAACGCGAACATGCCGCGCAGCTTCGCCACCGCCGCCGGGCCCCAGTAGTGGTAGGCCGCGACGATGGTCTCGGTGTCGCCGTCGGTGGCGAACACCGCGCCGAACTGCTTGGTCAGCTCCGCCCGCAGCTCCAGGTAGTTGTAGATCTCACCGTTGAAGTTGATGGTGTACCGGCCGGGCAGCTCCGGCGGGCCCCAGTGCAGCGGCTGGTGGGAGTGCTCGATGTCGATGATGGCCAGCCGGTTGAACCCGAACACCACCTCGCCGCCCTGCCAGGTGCCCGTCTCGTCGGGGCCGCGGTGCCGCTGGCAGCGCATCGCGGCGGCCACCGCCGAGCGCCCCTGCTCGGCTTCGTTCTCGCCAGGGCAAACCAGTCCAACCAGGCCGCACACGCCGTCGCACCTTTCGTGGGGTGTGGAGAAGCTCCCAGTATGCCGGGGCCCTGTCGTGTGACCGAAACTGCACCGCACGGTGCCGCCCCCGAGGGGTGCCCACCCCTTGGCTGAGTTACGCTCCCGCATGATCCGGCAAGGGGTCGAGGTTCGCCCTTGCCTGCGTCTGGTTGCCGCTTCCTGGCGGCGGTGAGCTTTCAACGAGGAGGCGGCGAGCAGTGGGCCTGAAGGAGGGCACCAGGGCAGCGCGGCTGACGAAGGTCGTCGGGCTGGTCGGCCTGGTCGGCGTCGGGGCCACGGGTTGCTCCACGGAAGAGGTGCTGCGCTTCGGCTGGCCGGTGGCCGTGACGCCGCAGGCCGAGCGGATGCGCGAGCTGTGGACCTGGTCGGTCGTCGCCGCGCTCGCGGTCGGGGTGATCGTCTGGGGGCTGATCCTCTGGTCGATCGCGTTCCACCGCAAGAAGAGCGAGGAACTGCCCCGCCAGGTGGCCTACAACCTGCCGCTGGAGCTCGTCCTCATCGTCGTGCCGACGATCATCGTCGCGGTGCTGTTCTACTTCACCGCGGTCACCCAGAACTACGTCACGAACAAGACCGACGACCCGGACGTGACGGTCGACGTGATCGCGTTCCAGTGGAACTGGGAGTTCCAGTACCCGGAGTTCAAGACCGACCGGGACGGCCAGGCGGTGAGCACCGTCGGCTCGTCCGGTGAGATCCCGCTGCTGGTGCTGCCCCAGGGCCGGTCGGTCCGGTTCAACCTGGAGTCCACCGACGTCATCCACTCGTTCTACGTGCCGGAGTTCCACTTCAAGCGGGACGTGTTCCCGGCGCCGCGCAAGAACAACCAGGACAACGTCTTCGAGATCAGCCAGATCGACCGGACGGGCTCGTTCGTCGGCCGCTGCGCCGAGCTGTGCGGCACGTACCACGCGGTGATGAACTTCGAGGTCCGCGCGCTGGAGCCGGCCGTGTTCGACCGGTACATGTCGCTGCGCGCGAAGAACAACCCGCAGACGGGCCAGCCGTACACCGCCGCCGAGGCGCTGACGGAGCTGGACTGCGGCGAGCTGTGCACGCCGCACGCGGTCACGACCAAGCCCTTCGACACCGACCGGACCGTCCGCGAGGCGTCCGGCGGCGGGAAGTAGGAGGACGCTGCGATGAAGGTCGAAGCCCGTATTTTCGACTTGGTGATGGCGTTCTCGTTCCTGGTGGCCGTGGTCTACGGCTACTGGACGTGGGCCGACACGGGCGCCGTCGAGCCGACCGGCACGGTGGCCCTGGCGCTGACCGGCGGCCTGGCGCTGATCGTCGGCACGTACTTCCGCTTCGTGGCCCGGCGCATCGAGGTGCGGCCCGAGGACAACGCGGACGCGGAGGTCTCCGACGGTGCCGGTGAGCTGGGCTTCTTCAGCCCCGGCTCGTACTGGCCGATCGCCTTGGCGGCAGCCGCCGCGACGTCGGGCGTGGCGCTGGCGTTCTGGCACGTGTGGCTGCTGGTGATCGGCGTGGTGCTGGTGCTGATCGCGGTCGGCGGCCTGGTGTTCGAGTACCACACCGGTCCGAGCCACGACTGAGCTTGATCTTTCGCGGGGCCGTCTCTCCTTTCGGGGGAGGCGGCCCCGTTGCTTTCGGGCGCTTCGTTCCGGCGGCTTCGTTCCGGGTGGCTTTGTCAGGCGGCTTTGTCAGGCGGCTTTGTCGGAGCCCTGGTAGCGGTCGACGTAGTCCTGGCCGGAGAGTTCGAGGATCCGGTACACGATCTCGTCGGTGACGGAGCGGAGCACGGGCAGCGACTCGTGCATCCCGGCGTACCGGGAGAAGTCGAGCGGCTTGCCGAACCTGATGGTCACGGGACGGATGCGAGGGAGTTTCGCGTCCACCGGCTGGACCTGGTCGGTGCCGATCAGGCCTACCGGGACGACCGGCGCGCCCGATTCGAGCGCCATGCGGGCGACGCCCGTGCGGCCCCGGTGCAGGCGGCCGTCCAGTGAACGGGTGCCCTCCGGGTAGATCGCGAACGCACCGCCGCCGGCCAGGATGTCCGCCGCGGTGTCCAGGGAGGCCCTGGCAGCCCTTCCGATACCCCGGCGTACCGGAACGTGGCCCAGGGAGCCGAAGAAGTACCGGGAAAGGGTTCCTCTGATGCCGGTGCCCTCGAAGTACTCGGCTTTGGCGAGGAACGAGACGCGGCGCGGGACGACCATCGGGATCACGATGCTGTCGATGAACGACAGGTGGTTCGGGGCGAGGATGACGGGGCCGTTCGTCGGGACGTTCGCCAGCCCCTCGACCTCGGGCCGCCAGACCAGGCGCGCCGTCGGCGCCACCACCCGCTTCATCACCGTGTAGAGCATGGGGACAGCATCCCCCGAACGTGTTACTCGCCGGTAAAAAGGTGGCTGAAACCTCACACCTCGGCTGGTTCGGTGCCGGGCTTGGCCTCCGGCCCCCGGTTCCATCGTCCCACGGGGCACCGACAATTCCTGGGCTTCGAGCTGAGGCCGCAGGTCGCAGGTCGCCGCAGTGTTTGGGGCGGCGTGTTGGTCGTTCGGACTCGGCGTGTTGTGAGCTGGCGGCGAGTTGGTTGTTTGTGCTCGGCGTGTTGCGCGTTGACGGCGAGTTGCGCGTTCGGGCTCGGCGAGTTGCCTGTTGACGGCGTGTTGGTCGTTCGGGCTCGGGCGAGTCGTGTGTTGGCGGCGAGTTGCGCGTTCGGGTGTTGTGGTGCTCGCAGACCGGAGGCGCAAGTGCCGGAAGCGCAAAGTGGTCGGGGCCGTCAGGCGTCGGCGAGTTGCGCCTTCAGCTCCGTCGAACGAGCCGCCCAGCGCCGCAGCAGATCCGCCGCCGCACCCGAGTCGACCGCCTCCCCGGCCCTGCCCAGCGAAGCCGCCAGATCGGCGTGCAGGTCACCGCTCAACCCGCTGTGCGCGGCGATCGCACCGGCCGCGTTGAGCAGCACGGCGTCCCGCACGGCGCCGGGCTTGCCGGCCACGAGTTCCCGCACGACCTCGGCGTTGACCGCCGCGTCCCCGCCCCTCAGGTCGTCCGGCAGCGCGGGCCGCACGCCCAGCGCGGACGGGTCGATCCGATCGGTCCGCACCGTCCCCCCGTCGGCCACCCACACGGATGTGGTCGTCGTCGTGGTGATCTCGTCCAGGCCGTCGTCGCCGCGCACCACCAGCGCGGTGTTCCCGCGGCGGGCGAACACGCCGGCGATCAGGGGGGCCGCCGCCGCGCGGGCGCAGCCGATCAGGCCCACCCCGGGCTGCGCCGGGTTGGTCAGCGGGCCGAGCAGGTTGAACGACGTCGGGATGCCGAGTTCGCGGCGCGGCGCGGCCGTGTGGCGGAACGCCGGGTGGAAGACCGGGGCGAAGCAGAAGCCGATGCCCAGTTCCTCCACGGTCGTCCGGACGCCCAGCGGTGGCAGGTCGATCGCCACGCCGAGGGCCTCCAGCACGTCCGCCGTGCCGCACTTGGACGACGCCGCGCGGTTCCCGTGCTTCACGATCGGCACGCCGGCCGCCGCTGTCACGAGGGTCGCCATGGTCGAGATGTTCACCGACCCCGAGCTGTCGCCGCCGGTGCCGACGATGTCCGCCGCGCGCACGTCCACCGTGAACCGGCGGGCGTACTTCAGCATCACGGTCGCGAGGCCGTCGACCTCCTCGGGCGTCTCGCCCTTCGCCCGCAGCGCCACCGCGAAGCCGCCCACCTGCGCCGGGGTCGCCGCGCCGGACATGATCTGGTCCATCGCCCAGCCCGTGTCGTCCTCCGAGAGGTCCACGCGGTCGATGAGCTGGTTGAGCAGTAACGGCCACGTCCGCTCGGTCATGGCGGTCAGCCCCTCACCGCGGGCACGACCGTCGAGCGCAGCACCTCGGCCACGGTCTCGGCGGCGGCCAGCGGGTCCAGCGGGTGCACGAGCACCGCGTCCGCCTGCGACCAGGTCGCCAGCCACCGGTCGTCCTTGCGGCGCACCGCCACCACGATCGGGGGACAGTCGGTGATCTCGTTCTTGAGCTGGCGGGACAGGCCCATGCCGCCGGTGGGCTGCGCCTCGCCGTCCAGGATCACCAGGTCGACGCCCCCGTTGTCCATCTCGTACAGGACGTCGGCGATCGCGCCCGCCTCGACGTACTCCACCCGGCCCAGGTCCGGCGCGGGACGGCGGCCCACCGCGGTGATGATCGTCTCACGCACCTCGGGGCGGTGGCTGAACACCAGGATCCTGGTCGTCTGCGTGCTCATCTCGTGATCCTCCGGCCGGGTCGGGTGCCAGGTGGGGTGATGTTATCCGGCCCACCTATGCGGACCCTTGCGGGACCTGGAGAGCGTCCCAGCCGATCCAGTCGCCGCCCAGCCGCTGCGCGAGGCTCGCCATCCGCGACCGCTCCTGAGCGCAGGACAGCGCGGTCAGCACCTGCACGCGCAGCGCGTGGGAAACGTCACCGTCGCGCAGTTCCCAGCCGTCCGGCGCGAGCAGCTCCCGAGCACGTTCGGCCTGGTCAGGCGGCAGCACGAGGTGGTGCCGGAGCACCGCCGGAGCCGACGGCCGCCACCGCGGCGACCGCGCCAGCGCCGCCGAATCGGCCTCCGCGACGTCGAACGCCTCGACCACGACCACCAGGTCGGGTGAATCGATCTCCAGTGCGGATTCGCCCCGACGCGCACGTCGATCACGCCACCGGCGCAACAACCCCATGACGACCTCACCGCCCGTGTGACCAGGATGACCCGCCGAACAGCCCCGGACCCGATGGGCGGAGCGAAAACCTGCAAGCAATAATGCGTCGTGTGACAACGGCAGCGCCCTCCATCGGCCAGCGCGTGCACTCGCTGAACCGCCCGAACATGGTCAGCGTCGGCACGATCGTCTGGCTGTCCAGTGAGCTCATGTTCTTCGCGGGGCTCTTCGCCATGTTCTTCACGGTGAAGGCCCAGAACGAGGGACCGTGGCCCCCGGCACCGACCCACCTGAACGTGCCTTACGCACTGTTCTTCACGATCATCCTGGTGGCCTCGTCGTTCACCTGCCAGTGGGGCGTGTTCGCCGCCGAGCGCGGTGACGTGTTCGGTCTGCGCCGCTGGTACCTGGTGACGCTGGTCATGGGTGCGATCTTCGTCGCCGGCCAGGCCGGTGAGTACATCAACCTCGTCCACGAGGGCACCACCATCCCCGGCTCGGCCTACGGCACGGTCTTCTACCTCACGACCGGCTTCCACGGCCTGCACGTGATCGGCGGCCTGATCGCGTTCGGCTACCTGCTGGTCCGCACGAAGCTGAGCAAGTTCACCCCCGCCCAGGCGACCTCGGCGATCGTCGTGTCCTACTACTGGCACTTCGTCGACGTCGTCTGGATCGGCTTGTTCGCCGTCATCTACATCGTGCCCTGACGACCAGCACGAACCCCGAACTCACACCAGCAAGGGTTGCCGCACACATGACCACCAACACCACACGGGCCCGGAAGCGCGGCACCAAGCTGCGCAGGCGGATCTCGGGCCTGCTCGCGCTGGGCTTCGCGCTGCTGTCCGCGGGCTTCCTGTTCAGCGCCTTGGCGCCGCAGCCGCAGACCGCGCAGGCGCAGGACGACCCGGCGCAGGTGCGGCTGGGCGAGCAGCTCTACAACAACACCTGCATCTCCTGCCACGGCAAGAACCTCGACGGCGTCCAGGACCGGGGCCCGAGCCTCATCGGCGTCGGCGAGGCGGCCGTCTACTTCCAGGTGTCCTCCGGCCGCATGCCGATGGCCCGCCAGGAGGCCCAGGCCCAGCGCAAGCCCGCCGTGTTCACCCCGGAGGAGATCGACGCGCTCGGCGCGTTCATCCAGTCCCGCGGCGGCGGCCCGCAGACCCCCGGGGAACGGGGCGAGGCGCTGCGCGGCGAGGACCCGGCCCGCGGCGGCGAGCTGTTCCGGCTCAACTGCGCGGCGTGCCACAACTTCACCGGTCGCGGCGGGGCGCTGTCGTCCGGCAAGTTCGCGCCCGAGCTGGACGGCGTGTCGGAGGAGCAGCTCTACACGGCGATGCTCACCGGCCCGCAGAACATGCCGAAGTTCTCCGACCGGCAGCTCACGCCGGAGGAGAAGGAAGACATCATCGCTTACATCAAGTCGGTGACCGACGGGAACAACAACCCCGGCGGCGCCCCCCTCGGCGGCCTGGGGCCGGTATCGGAGGGTCTGATCGCGTTCATCGTGGGTATCGCCGCCCTGATCGGCGTGGCCCTCTGGATCGGAGCCAAGGCATGAGCGGCGAGAAGCCGAAGGATCTGCCCGACGAGGCCGCGCTCGCCGGGATGAACCGGGACGAGCTGGTCAAGCTCGGCACGAACCTCGACGGCGTCGAGCTGGTGCACTACGAGGAGCGGTGGCCGGTCAAGGGCACCCGCGCGGAGCGGCGCGCCGAGCGCGGCGTGGCCCTCTGGTTCGCCATCGCCGCCCTCTCCGGGCTGGCGTTCCTCGTCGCGTTCGTGTTCTGGCCGTGGCGCTACAAGGCCCCGGAGTCCGAGTCCCACTTCCTGTACAGCCTGTACACGCCGGTCATCGGCTTCACGCTCGGCCTGTCGATCCTCGCCCTGGGCGTCGGCGCGCTGCTGTACACGAAGAAGTTCATCCCGGAGGAGCTGGCCGTCCAGCAGCGCCACGACGGCGGCTCGCCCGAGGTCGACAAGGCCACGGTGCTCGCCGAGCTGTCCGACGCGGGCAACCGCTCCGGCATCGCCCGCCGGTCGCTCATCAAGCGCACCGCCGGCCTCGGCGCGGGCGTGTTCGGCCTGGGCGTGCTGGCCGTGCCGCTCGGCGCGCTGGTCAAGAACCCGTGGGCGCACAGCGACTCCAAGGATTCGCTGTGGCACACCGGCTGGAAGGCCGAGAACGGCGAGAAGATCTACCTGCGCCGCCACACCGGCAAGTTCCACGAGGTCGAGCTGGTCCGCCCGGAGGACCTGGACGCGGGCGGCTTCGAGACGGTGTTCCCGTTCCGCGAGTCCGAGCGGCACGACGCGGAAGCCCTGGTCCACGCGCTGAAGCGGTCCGACAACCCGGTGATGCTCATCCGGCTGCGCCCCGGCCAGCAGGTCGTCAAGCGCGACGGCCAAGAGGACTTCAACTACGGCGACTTCTACGCGTACTCGAAGATCTGCACCCACCTGGGCTGCCCGACCTCGCTGTACGAGCAGCAGACCGGTCTGCTGCTGTGCCCGTGCCACCAGTCGCAGTTCGACGTCTTCCACTACGGCAAGCCCCGGTTCGGCCCGGCAACCCGTGCCCTGCCCCAGCTTCCCATCACGGTGGACGAGGACGGATACTTGATTGCCCGCGGCGACTTCATCGAGGCTGTGGGTCCGGCGTTCTGGGAGCGTAAGTCATGAGCGGCATCACCACGCCGACAAAGCGGCAGAGCGCCGCCGCCCGCGCGGCGGGTGGTGCGGCGAAGTGGGCGGACGACCGGTTCCACATGGCCGGCGGCATGCGCAAGCAGTTGAACAAGGTCTTCCCGACGCACTGGTCGTTCCTGCTCGGCGAGATCGCGCTGTACAGCTTCATCGTGCTGCTGCTGTCGGGCACGTACCTGGCGCTGTTCTTCGACCCCTCCATGGAGGAGGTCACCTACCAGGGCGCCTTCGCCAACCTCCAGGGCGTCGAGATGTCCCGCGCGTACGAGTCGACGCTGGACATCTCGTTCGAGGTGCGCGGCGGTCTGTTCGTGCGCCAGGTGCACCACTGGGCGGCGCTGCTGTTCATGGGCGCGATCGTCATCCACATGTTCCGGATCTTCTTCACCGGCGCCTTCCGGCGTCCACGTGAGATCAACTGGGTCATCGGCATCCTGCTGTTCATGCTCGGCGCGATCGAGGGCTTCCTGGGCTACTCGCTGCCCGACGACCTGCTGTCCGGCACCGGCCTGCGCGTGATGGCGGCCCTGCTGATCTCGATCCCGGTCATCGGCACCTGGTTGAACTGGCTGGCCTTCGGCGGCGAGTTCCCCGGCACCGATTTGATCCCGATGCTCTACACGCTGCACATCCTGGTGATCCCGGCCATCATCCTCGCCCTGATCGCCGTCCACCTGGGCCTGGTCTGGTACCAGAAACACACCCAGTTCCCCGGCGTGGGCCGCAAGGAGACCAACGTCGTCGGCGTGCGCATCATGCCGGTGTTCGCGGCCAAGGGCGGCGGCTTCTTCGCGGTCGTCGTCGCGGTCATCGCGATCATGGGCGGCATCTTCCAGATCAACCCGATCTGGAACCTGGGTCCGTACAACCCGGCGCAGGTGTCGGCGGGCTCGCAGCCCGACTGGTACATGGGCTGGACGGACGGCCTGGTCCGCATCTGGCCCGCCTGGGAGCTGTACCTGGGCGACTACACGGTGCCCGCGCCGTTCCTGCCGTTCATGCTCGGCCTGCCGCTGCTCACCGGCATCGCGGCGGTGTACCCGTGGATCGAGCGGAAGATGACCAAGGACTACGCGCACCACAACCTGCTCCAGAGGCCGCGCGACGTGCCGGTCCGGACGTCGCTCGGCGTCATGGCCATCTCGTACTTCATGGTCCTGCTGGTCATGGGCGCCAACGACATCTTCGCGTTCAAGTTCGACATCTCGTTGAACGCGACGACGTGGATCGGCCGCATCGGGCTCCTGGTGATCCCGCCGGTCGCGTACTTCCTGACCTACCGGATCTGCATCGGCCTCCAGCGCGCCGACCGCGAGGTGCTCGAACACGGCGTCGAGACCGGCATCATCAAGCGCCTGCCGCACGGCGAGTTCATCGAGGTCCACCAGCCGCTGGGCCCGGTGGACGACCACGGCCACCCGCTGCCCCTGGCCTACCAGGGCGCCCCGGTGCCGAAGAAGATGAACAAGCTCGGCTCGGCCGGCCACCCGGTGCCCGGCAGCTTCCTGACGCCGGACGCCCCGGAGGAGACGGCCGCCCTGGCCCGTGCCCGCCAGGAGACGGGCGGGGCGAAGGACGCGCTCACGGCGGAGAACAAGCCGGCGGGCGAGCTGGCGGGCAAGCCCGCGCAGCCGGAGGACTGAGCCACCGAAAGCTGAGACAGCTACGAGAAGGCCCCCGCACGCGAATCCGGTGCGGGGGCCTTCTCGGTGTTCCGGGAGCCGGGCTGTGCCGGAGGTCGGACTGTTCCGGGGCCGGGCTGCGCCGGTACCAGGCCGGCCCGGGAGTCAGGCGTCGTCCAGGCCGATGGAGAACGCCGCTTCCGTGTCCCGCTTCGAGTAGGACCGGAACGAGATGTGGGTGTCGGTGTTCAGCACGCCGGGGACCTTGGAGATGTGGCCCGGGACCAGCTCCGCCAGCTCCTCGTGGCGGGCGACCTTCACCAGGGCGATCAGGTCCACGTCACCGGCGCAGGAGTACACCTCGGTGACGCCTTCGATGTCGGCGATCGCCTGCGCCGCGTCCGGGATGGTTTCGGCAGCGGCCTGGATCAACACGATCGCGGTGATCACGGCGTCCTCCTCGGTCAAGGTCGGGGTGTCCACATGCTAGTGGCCCGTGATCCGGTACTGGTCCCGGCCGGCCTCCGCGCGCTCCACCCAGGACCGCCAGGCCCCCGCCGCGTGCGCGGGGGACGTCCACGGGCGGTCGCAGTGCACGAGGCGGGTGCCCGGCCGGTCCAGCCAGCGCAGCACCACCGACGTCTCCTCGGGTGGCGCGCCGTGCAGCGGCCCGTCGTCGGGCTGGACGGTCTCGGCGGACGCGACCAGGGCGTCCACCACGGGCATCGGCCGGGTGCCGCGGCGGGCCACCCCGGCGGACGCGAGCCGCCCGTGCCGCACCACCGCGAACTCCCAGCCCCCGGAGCCGTCCGGGCGGGCGGCCACCAGCTCCGGCAGGGCCGCCAGCCCGGCCAGGCGCTGACCCCGGTCCAGGGCCCGGACCAGACCGGCCAGCCGATCACGATGGGTGGCGGCGTCCTCGAAGCGGTGCGTCCCGGACAGCGTCTCCAGGTGGGCGGCCATGGTCCGGAGGGGTGTCGTGTCGTCCCCGGCCACCAACGCCCGCAGCGACACCACGGCGGGGGAGTACTCGGCCACCGACTGCCGCCCAGCGCACGGCGCCTTGCAGCGGCCCAGCTCGTACAGGGCGCAGGGCGTGCCGCTCGGGTTCCGGGCCGGGATGCGCTGGGAGCACGCCCGCAGCGGCACGGCTTCGAGCAGGGCGTTCTGGGCCGCCTCGGCGAGCCTCCGGGACCGGAACGGGCCGATCGCGCCGGAGCGCGGCGTCCGGACGAGGGAGAGCCGGGGGAACGGCTCGTCGGTCAGCGTCAGCCACCACCACCCGCCCGCGTTCTTGGACCGCCGGTTGTACGCGGGCTTGTGCGCGGTCAGCAGCCGCAGCTCCCGCACCTCCGCCTCCAGGGAGTGCGCGCACACCACCCCGTCGACCCGGACCGCCAGCGCGACCATCTCGCGCAGCCGCCGCCGGCCCTCGGCGGCGGTGAAGTACTGCCGCACCCGCCTGCGGAGGTCCGAAGCCGTGCCGACGTACAGCACCTCCTCGTTCGGGCCGCGGAACAGGTACACGCCGGGTGACGAGGGCAGGTGCGCGGCGAGTTCCCGCTTCCGCCGCTGGGCGGGCGTCACCTCCGGCAGGTAGGCGACCAGTTCCTCCAGCGAGTGCACGCCGACGGAACCGACCCGCTCCAGCAGGTGGTGCAGGACTTCCACGGTCGCCTGCGCGTCGTTCAGCGCGCGGTGGTCGGGGACGGTGCCGACGCGGAACAGCTCGGCGAGCGCGGACAGGCGGCAGCTCGGGGCCTCGTCGCGGGACAGCACCCGGCGGGCGAGCTTCACCGTGCACACCACGGTGGGCCGGGGCCAGTGGTAGCCGTGCCGCTCGCACGCGGCCTTCAGGAACCCCACGTCGAACCCCGAGTTGTGCGCCACGAGCACCGCCCCGGCGGCGAATTCGAGGAACGCCGGCAGCACCGCCGACAATCGTGGCGCACCTGTGACCATGAACTGGGTGATGCCCGTCAGCGCCACCACCTGCGGTGGAATACCGCGCTCCGGGTCGACCAGGGTGGAGAACGTGCCCAGCACCCGGCCGCCCCGGACCTTCACCGCGCCGATCTCGGTGACCGCGTCCTCGGCCGCGCTGCCACCCGTCGTCTCCAGGTCGAACACGACGAAAGTGGTGTCCCGCAACGGGGTGCCCAGCTCGTCGAACGAAAGCTGGGCGGGTGCCGGAGTAGTCATCGCCGCGCACCGTAGCGACGGGGTACGACAATCTTCGATTCCCGCAGGCCGGCCACCGCGACGTCGGAGTCGGTGTCAACGGTCACGGGGCCGTAGCCTGTACGGGTGCAAGACCCGATAGCGCCTTCCGACGAGCTCGTGACCGGGGAGCCGGACCCGCCCGTCGAGTCCACTGTGGACTGGGGGGCGCTGCCGGAGCCGCTGCGCGCCCGCCTGGCCGAACTGAGCGCGGACGCCTTGGGCGACCTGGCGAAAGTGGACGTGCCCCAACACCTCCGGGCGGTCGCGCGGTTCGCGCCGACCAAGCGCGCCCGGCTCGGCGGCGGGGCGCTGATCGCGGGCCTCCGCGGCTCGTCCAACTTCCGGGCCGCCGTGGTGGAGTGGTTGCAGCGCAACCGCCCCGCCGCCCTGGAAGTCACCTCGCCGGACCCGGTCGCGGCCGGCGCGGCGGCCGTCCTGCAGGGCGAGGAGGTCGCGGCGCACTTCATCGAGTTGGTGACCAGGCGCGCCACCGAGGCGACCCTCCGCACCGAGCGCGACAGCGCCGTGCAGCGCGCGGAACGGCTGGAACAGGAGCTGGAGCGGCTCCAGGCGGAGCGGGCGGAGTCCACCAGCGTCACGGACAAGATCCGCGAAGAGGCCGAGGTGGAGCTGGAACGGCTCCGCAAACGCCTGCGCGAGCAGGGCGTGCGCCTGCGGGAGGCGAAGGACCGGGCCGAGCTGGCGCAGGCCGAAGCCGACCGGGCGCGGGTCGAGGCCGAGGCGGAGGTCCGCAGGCTCACCGCCGAGCGCGACCGGGAACGCGAGCGGGCCGAGCACGAGCGGGCCAAGGCGCAGCGCGCCGAGTCGGACGCCGAGGTGGCCCGCCAGTCCGCCAAGGAGGCCCGCCAGGCCGACGAGGTCCGGCTGGCGCTCCTGGTCGACACGCTGGACGGCGCGGTGAACGGCCTGCGCCGGGAACTGGCCCTGGGCGGTGCGGGACCGCGGCCGGCGGACCTGGTGCGCGGCGCGAGCGCGGCGCAGGGCGCGGTGGGCCGGGTCGAGGCCCCGGCCGCGCTGGACCGCCTCCTGGCGCTCCCCGCCGTGCACCTCATCGTGGACGGCTACAACGTCACGAAGACCGGCTATCCCGAGCTTTCCCTGTCCGACCAACGGGACCGCCTGGTGCACCAATTGGCGGTGCTGGCGGCCCGGACCGGCGCGGAGGTGACCCTCGTGTTCGACGGCGCGGGCGTGGTCGCGGTGCCGACCAGCGCGCCGCGGGGCGTCCGGGTCCTGTTCAGCGATCCCGGCGTGCTGGCCGACGACGTGATCCGCGCGCTTGTCACGGCGGAGCCGGAGGGCCGTCCGGTGGTCGTCGTGACGTCCGACCGGGCGGTCGCGGACTCCGTCCGACGGCGGGGCGCGCACCCGGTGCCGTCCGCCGTGCTGTTGGCCCGATTGGGCAGGGTGTGACACACATCGTGTTTTTGACACCACAAATGGTCACACCCCGAGGTCAGGCGTCGACCGAACGAGGATCGTTGCCAACTCGGAAGGATTTCCGGCACCTGTGGGTGGACGCAGGGCCTCACCTTTCGTAACCTAGCCGAGATCTCGCGGCGGGCAGCCGTCCATCCTGGCCGGCGACGCGAGTTCACCGCCGAATCGGCCTGTCGGGGTGCCGAGCCGGAGCAACTAGCCAGATCAGTCGGGCAGGTGCGGACACGCACGCCCGACCGGCAGGCGGTTCATACGTTAGGAGTGACACGCGACTGTGGCGTCGCAACGACTCAAGCGCGGTGTGCGCGGGGCGATCGCGGCCACGGCGGTGGCCGCCGCGGCGGTGGGCGTCATGCCCGTACCCGCCGGAGCTCAGCCGAACACGGCTTCCGATGCGCTCAAGAAGTACAACGAGTTGGCCGAACAGGCCACGAAGCTCAACGAGGAGCTGCTGCGCGCGGAAGAGCAGCGCGACACCAACCAGGGCCTGCTCGACCAGGCGAACGCGGATCTCGCGCAGGCCGCCCAGGCAGGTGACCAGGCCCGGCAGGACGAGGAGACGTTCCGCGTCCAGGTCGACAAGCTGACCGAGGCGTCCTTTGAGGGCGCGCGGTTCAACCAGCTTTCGGCGCTGCTGGTGAGCGACTCCCAGCAGGACTTCCTGAACCGGATGTCCGCGCTGGGCGTGCTGGCCGCGGACAACGGCGAGGCGCTGGACAAGCTGGCCGGCGCGGTCGACTCGGCCGAGGCGGCGAAGTCGGCGGCGGCGGACGCCCAGGGGCGCGCGCAGCGGGCGACCGACGAGTCGACGAAGATCGCCGACGACGTCAAGAAGCGCCAGGACGAGCTGAACGGCCAGATCGAAGAGGTGCGCACGCAGCTCAACCGGCTGAACAGCAGCGAGCGCGCGGTGCTGAACGACCCCGGCGACCGGTCGGACATCTCGGTGCCGTCCGGCACGGCCGGCGCGGCGCTGGCGTTCGCGCTGGATCAGCGCGGTGACTCGTACCGGTACGGCGCGACCGGCCCGGACCAGTGGGACTGCTCCGGTCTGACCTCCAAGGCCTACGCGTCGGCCGGCGTGACCATCCCGCGCACCAGCAACGGCCAGGCGGGCGCCGGGCGCGCGGTGACCCGCGCCGAGGTCAGGGCGGGCGACCTGATCATCTACAACGGCGGCAACCACGTCGGCATGGCGGTGGACAACGGCAGCGTCGTGCACGCGTCGACCGAAGGCGTGCCGGTGAAGATCGTGCCGCTGGAGAACCCCGGTTCCATCTACGCGATGCGCCGCATCGAGGGCTGACGTTCCGGAGCGGCGCGGGGCGTAGCGGGTTCCGCGACGCCCCGCGCCGAGAGCCGACCGGAGCCGGCAGGGCCGCCCCGACCCGGGACGGCCCTGCCGACTACTTTGGAGAAGCGTGAGCCGCTTCCGGGTCCTGCTCGCCGCGCTGGCAGCCGTGGCGTTCCTGTCCGGGCTGACGCTGGCCGTGGCGCCGAGCGACCCGCCGGCCTCGTCCGCGACCGTCGTGGACCCGCGCGAGCCCGCGATCCGCGACCTGCTGGACCGCCGGGCCCGCGCTGTGTTGGAGCGCGACGAGACGGCGTTCACCGCCGACCTGGACCCTTCGGCCGACGCGGACTTCCGACAGCGGCAGCGCGACCTGTTCCGCAACCTCGCGGCCGTGCCGCTGGGTGACTGGGAGTACCGGATCGAGGGCGAGACGAACCTCGCCGCCGTCCGGCTGCCCGCCGCCGACGAGTCGTGGGCGCCCGGTGTCCGGCTCGCCTATCGGCTGCGCGGTGTCGACGCCACGTCCAGCACGCAGGCCATGGCCTACCTGTTCACCCGGCGCGGCGACCGGTGGTACCTCAACTCGGACACCGCGCTGGAGGCGGTGGGCAAGCGCACCTGGCGCGGGCCGTGGGACTTCGGGCCGTGCCACGTGCTGACCGGCACGGGCGGGTTCGTGCTCAGCCACCCCGGCGGCGAGGCGTTGGCCGCGCGCGTGCTGGCCGAGCTGGACACCGCCGTGGCCACCGTGACCGAGGTGTGGGGTCCGGCGTGGGCGCGCCAGGTGGCCGTGCTGATCCCGGCCGACGCGCGGGAGTTGCAGGCGCTGGTGGGACCGGGGTTCGCGGACGGGTCCATCGCGGGCGTCGCGGTGGCCGACCGGGTGGACCCGCAGACGCACACCGCGCAGGGCCAGCGGGTGGTGCTGAACGTGGCCGGCGCGAGCGCCCTGTCGCCGCTGTCGCTGCGCGTGCTGCTGCGGCACGAGATCACGCACATCGCGGCCCGCGGCGAGACCGTGGACGGCGCCCCGATGTGGCTGCTGGAGGGCTTCGCGGACTACGTGGGCTACCGGGGCAGCGACGTGCCGCCGCACAAGGCCGCGCCCGCGCTGGCCGCTCAGGTGCGGACCGCGCCGCCGGCGGAGCTGCCGTCCGACGCGCGGTTCCGGGGCCCCACCATGGAGCTGGCCTACCAGGAGTCGTGGTCGCTCAACCTGTACCTGGCGCAGCGGCTCGGCGAGCCGGGGCTGGTGGACATGTACCGGCGGATCGCGCGGGCGGGGCGGCTGACCGGGCCGCGGATGGACGCCCTGGTGCTGGAGACGGCCGGGGTGGACGTCGCGGAACTGGTGCGGGGCTGGCGGGAATTCCTGCGGGCGACGTTCCCGTAACGTGGGGCCGTGCGTCGGACCCTCCTGGTGACCAATGACTTCCCGCCCCGCCCCGGGGGCATCCAGGCCTACCTGCACGCGCTGGCGACGCGGCTGCCGGAGCTGGTGGTGTACGCGCCGTCCTGGGAGTCGCCGGCGGGGTCGCACCCGGAGTTCGACGCCGCGCAGCCGTTCGAGGTGGTGCGGCACCCCGGGACGCTGATGCTGCCGACGCCGGACGTGCTGCGGCGGGCGTCGGAGATCATGCGGTCGAACCGGTGCGAGGCGGTGTGGTTCGGCGCGGCGGCCCCGTTGGCGCTGCTCACGCCGTGGCTGCGGGACGCGGGCGCGCAGCGGGTGGTGGCCAGCACGCACGGGCACGAGGTCGGCTGGTCGATGCTGCCGGCGGCCCGGCAGTCGTTGCGCGCCATCGGGTCCGCTGTGGACGTGGTGACGTTCGTGAGCCGGTACACGCGTTCCCGGTTCTCCGCCGCGTTCGGGCCGATGGCGGCTCTGGAGCACCTGCCGTCCGGGGTGGACACGTCGGTGTTCGCACCGGATCCCGTTGCGCGGCAGGACATCCGCGCCCGGTACGGGCTGGGCGACCGGCCGGTGGTGGTGTGCGTGTCGCGGCTGGTGCCGCGCAAGGGGCAGGACGTGCTGGTGCGGGCGCTGCCCGAGATCCGGCGGCGGGCGCCGGACGCCGCACTGCTGCTGGTCGGCGGCGGCCCGTACCGGAAGTCGTTGGCGCGCTTGGCATCCGCCGTCGGCGTCGAGGACCACGTGGTGCTGACCGGGTCCGTGCCGTGGTCGGAGCTGCCCGCGCACTACAACGCCGGCGACGTGTTCGCCATGCCGTGCCGGACCCGCGGTCGCGGGCTCGACGTCGAAGGTCTCGGGATCGTGTACCTGGAGGCTTCGGCGACCGGGCTGCCGGTGGTGGCCGGGCGGTCCGGTGGCGCGCCGGAGACCGTGCGGGACGGGATCACCGGCGCCGTGGTGGACGGCCGTGCGGTTGCCGCGGTGGCCGCCGAGGTCGGCCGGCTGCTGGCGGACCCGGACCTGGCGGCGAAGATGGGGCAGGCCGGCCGGGAGTGGGTGACCCGCGAGTGGCGCTGGGACGACCTGGCCGCGCGGCTCGCGGGGTTGATCGGCGGCTGAC
Organism: Actinosynnema sp. CS-041913; assembly: GCF_050942485.1. Taxonomy (NCBI): domain Bacteria; kingdom Bacillati; phylum Actinomycetota; class Actinomycetes; order Pseudonocardiales; family Pseudonocardiaceae; genus Actinosynnema; species Actinosynnema sp. CS-041913. The sequence continues at coordinate 1,774,081 of NZ_CP192037.1, forward strand.
TCGCCGACTCGCCGGCTGTCGCGAGGGCTGACGCGCCGACCTGCCGGCTAGACCCGGCGGTGGCCGGTCTGGGTCTGGAGTTCCCGCGCCTGCTCTGCCTGCTCGGCCGCCGCGGTGTGGTTGCCCAGGGCCAGGTGCACGGCCGCGAGTTCCGCCCGCGCCGTCCCCTCGACGATCCGCAGGCCCTGCCACACGGTCAGCGCCAAGGCCTGCTCGCACAGCGACTTCGCCTCGGCCGCCGCGCCCCGCAGCCGCCGCACCGAGGCCAGCCCCACCAGCGCCCTGGCCTCGCCGAACCGGTACGCGATGTGCCGTGCCTTGGTGAGCGCCTGCTGGAACTGCTCGTCGGCGGTGCGCAGGTTGTTCAGCCCCCGGTTCACCGATGCCATCACCACCAGCACGTTCGTGGTCACCCGCTGGTCGCCGTCGTCCTTCAGCTCGGCCAGCGCCTGCTCCGCCAGCCGCAGCGCGGCCAGGTGCTCGCCGAGGTCCAGCCGCACGCCGGCCATGGTCTCCAGTGCCCGCGCGGCGGACGCCCGGAACCCCGACTCCCGGCTCAGCCGCAGCGCCTCGGCGAGCTGCGCCAATGCCCGCCGCGGCTCGCCCATGAGCTGCGCGGTCATGCCGAGCAGGGTGCGGGCGGAGATCTCGCCGGCGCGCAGGCCGTTCGCCACGCTCACCGCGAGCGCCTCGCCGAGCAGGTCCTCCGCCTCGGCCAGCTCGCCGGTGTCGATCGCCAGGACGCCCAGACCGGTCAGCACGCCGGTCTCACCGGACCGGGGCCCGCCGGACTCGCGCTGGAGGGCCAGGCACGTCTCCAGGTCGTTGCGCGCGCCCGCCAGGTCGCCCGCGTCCAGCCGCACCAGGCCCAGCGCGCCGCGCACCCCCGCCTCGGACGTCAGGTCGCCGGACGCCCGGTGCAGCTCGACGGCCCGCGTGTAGTGCGCGACGGACGTCTCGAAGTCGCCCAGCCGCCAGTGCAGGGTGCCGAGGTTCTGCCGCATCGCGGCCTCGCCCGCCCGGTCGCGCTGCTCGTGGGCCGCGTCCAGGCCGTAGCGGGCGGTGGTCAGCCACTCGGTGACGTGCTTGCCGATCCACAGGTACCCGCGCAGGCCGTCGGCGAGCCGCCAGGAGATCTCCGCCGGACCGTGCTCGGCGGCCGACCGGATCGCGGCGGTGAGGTTCGCACGCTCGGCGTCCAGCCACGTCCTGGCCTGCGCGGCGGTCTCGATGCGCGGCAGCCGCACCGCCGTGCCGTCGGTCGGGGGCAGCCGCATCAGGTCCGGGTAGAGCAGTTCGGCGCACTGGTCGACGGCGCGCACGTAGAACCGGAGCAGCCGGATGCGCGCCTGCGTGGTGTCCTCGGCGAGTTCGGCGGCGAACCGGGCCAGCTCGTCGTGGAACGCGTACCGGCCGCCGTGGGCCTGGAGCAGGCGCGCGGCGGCGAGCTGGGCCAGCAGCGCGGCGGCGGCGTCCACCGGCAGGTCGGCGGCGTTCGCGGCGGCCTCGGCCGTGAAGTCCGGTCCCGGCACGGCGCTGAGCAGGCGGAACAGCCGTCGGGCGGCGGGCGGCAGGTCGGCGTGCGCGAGTTCCTCCGGCCGGCGGTCGCCGAGGCGTTCGAGGTAGCGGGCCACCGAGCCGCCGCCCACCGCCGCGGCGGCGACGGCCAGCGTCAGCGGCAGGCGTCCGCAGCGCTCGGCCAGCTCGCCGGCGGCCGGGCCGGTGCGGCGCAGCAGTTCCAGGGCCTCGGCCGCGGTCAGCTCGCCCAGCGCCACCCGGCGGGCACCGTCCACGGCGATCAGGCCGCGCAGGTCGTCCCGGCTGGTGATCAGCACCGGGCAGCCGGCCGCACCGGGCAGCAGCGGGCGGACCTGGTCCGGCGCGGCGGCGTTGTCCAGCACCAGCAGCATCCGGCGGCCCGCCAGCAGCGAGCGGAACAGCGTGCTCTGCTCGTCCGGGTCCACCGGGATCTGCTCCGGCGGCACGCCCAGCGCCCGCAGGAACCTGGTCAGCACGTCCACCACGGCCAGCGCCGGACCGGGCGGGTAGCCGCGCAGGTCCACGTACAGCCGCCCGTCGGGGAACCGCCGCCGCAGCCGGTGCGCCAGCCGCACCGCGAGCGCCGTCTTGCCCACGCCGGACACCCCGGTCAGCACCACGATCGGCACCGCCGTCCCGGTCTCGTCCGGCGCGATCAGCCGGGTGATCCGGTCGGCCACCTCGGCGCGGCCCACGAACCCCGGCACGTCCGGCGGCAGCTCGTCGGGCACGTCCGGGTCGGGCGGCTCGGCGGGCGCGGCCAGCGTCGGGTCGCCGACCAGGATCGCCTGGTGCAGCCGGCGCAGCTCCGGACCGGGCTCGATGCCCAACTGGCCGGCCAGCATCCGGTCCACCCGGCGGAACGTCTCCAGCGCCTCGGCCTGCCGGCTGCCCCGGTAGAGGGCGACCATGAGCTGCGCCCAGAACCTCTCCCGCAGCGGGTGGTCGGAGGTGAGGCCGCGCAGCACCGGCACCAGCCGCTCGTGGTTGCCCAGCGCCAGTTCGACGTCGTTGCGCTCCTCGTGGACGACCATCAGGCGTTCGGCGAGGCGGGGCACTTCGTCGTTCCGCAGTGCCTCGGACGGGACGTCCGCCAGCGCCGGGCCGCGCCACAGGCTCAGCGCCTCGGCGTAGCGGTCCGCCGCGCGGGGGAGGTCACCGGCCTGCGCGGCCTGGCGGGCCAGACCGGCGGCGGTCGTGAAGCGGTGCACGTCGACCTGCTCGGGCGTCACCACCAGGCGGTAGCCGTCGGAGGTGGTGCGGATGAGCGAAGGGTCGCCCAGCAGTTGCCGCAGCCGCATGACGTAGGTCTGCAGCGTGCCCCTGGTGCGGGCGGGCGGATCGTCGCCCCAGAGGAACGCGACCAGCTCGTTCACCGCCACCACACGGCCCGCACGCAGGGACAACGCCGCCAACAACGCCCGGTGCTTGCCCGCGCGGACCGGCACGGGGCCGCCGTCGATGCGCACTTCGAGAGGACCGAGCAGCCCGAACAACGGCCCCGACCCCATCCTCGTCCCCTCGACTGAACCGTCCTGCGGGCCCCGACCCCAGCGCCCGCTGACGGCGCGAGTCATCGCCGCGTCAGCGATACGACAGCGCGTTCGGGCAGTCTTGGCAACGTCCCGGTTGGGGGACCGGGACAACAAACTTCTCGAATCCGCGCCAGCGGATAACGATCACTGGGGGTCGAGTGGCCCGCACCATGCCGGTGCGGGCCACTCGTCTGTATCGGGGAACTGTAGGCCCGCCGGAGCGGGCCGTGGCTCAGTTCGCGTAAATCGCTTGGATGTCGTTCTTGTAGGTGCTCGCCACGACGGAGCGGCGCAGCTTCAGGCTCGGCGTCATCTCGCCGCCCGCCTCGGTGAAGTCGACCGGCAGGATGCGGAACTTCTTGATCGCCTCCGCCTTGGACACCGCCTGGTTGGCGTCGTCCACCGCCGCCTGGATGACGCCGCGCAGCGCCTCGTCGTCGACCAGGTCCGCCACGGTCGCCGACGCGGGCTTGCCGTGCTGCTCCTTCCACGACGGGAAGAACTCCGGGTCGATGGTGATCAGCGCGCCGATGAACGGCTGCGCGTCGCCCACCACCATGCACTGGCTGATCAGCGGGTGCGCGCGGAGCCGGTCTTCGAGCACCGCCGGCGACACGTTCTTGCCGCCCGCCGTGACGATGATCTCCTTCTTCCGCCCGGTGATCTTCAGGAAGCCGTCGCCGTCCAGCTCGCCGATGTCCCCGGTGTGGAACCAGCCGTCCTCCAGCGCCTCCTTGGTCGCGGTCGCGTTGTTCCAGTAGCTGCGGAACACCACGCCGCCCTTGATCAGGATCTCGCCGTCCTCCGCGATGCGCACCGACGTGCCGACCACCGGCCGCCCGACCGTGCCCACCCGGAACGCCGTCTCGGTGTTCACGCACGCCGCCGCGCTGGTCTCGGTCAGGCCGTAGCCCTCCAGCACCGGCACGCCCACGCCCCGGAAGAAGTGCGCCAGCCGCTCGCCCAGCGGCGCGCCGCCGGACACCGCCGCGATGCACCGTCCGCCCAGCGCCGCCTGCAGCTTCGAGTACACGAGCTTGCCGAACAACGCGTGCTTGAGCTTCAGCCCCAGCCCCACGCTGCCCGAGTCCAGCGCCTGGCTGTACGCCACGGCGGTCGCCTCGGCGGCGTCGAAGATCTTGCCCTTGCCGGCCGCGTGCGCCTTCTGCTTGGCCCCGTTGTAGACCTTCTCGAACACGCGCGGCACGGCCACCACGAACGTCGGCCGGAACGACTGGAGGTCGTCCACCAGGTGCGTGACGTCCGCCGTGTGACCCAGCGTGACCCGCGTGTACAGGCCGCAGACGGCGATCGCGCGGGCCAGGATGTGGGCCAGCGGCAGGAACACCAGCAGCGAGTTGCCCGCCTGCATGAGCTGCGGGAACGCCGCGATCGCGCCCCGCACCTCGGACAGCAGGTTGCGGTGGGTGAGTTCACAGCCCTTGGGCCGGCCGGTGGTGCCGGAGGTGTAGACGATGGTCGCGGTGTCGTCCGCGCCGACCTCCTTGCGCCGCGCCCGCGCTTCGTCGTCGGTCACCGCCGCGCCGAGCGCGGTCAGCTCGTCGATCGCGCCCGCCACGTCCGCGCTCGGGCCCTCCACCTGCCACACGTTGCGCACCTCGGGCAGGCCCGCGACGACCGAGTCGACGGTCGCGTGGTGCGCGGAGGTCTCCACGAACACGGCCTTGGCCGACGAGTCGGACAGGATCCACTCGACCTGCTCCGCCGAGGACGTCTCGTAGATCGGGACCACCACGCCGCCCGCGTGCCAGATCGCGAAGTCGAGCAGGGTCCACTCGTACCGCGTCTTGGACATCAGGCCGATCCGCTCGCCGGGCTGGACACCCGCCGCGATCAGCCCCTTCGCGACCGCCAGCACCTGGGCGGCGAAGTCGCGGGCGGTCACGTCGACCCAGGTCCCGTCCACGCGGCGGCGCAAGCTGACGGCGTTGCCGAAGCGCTCCGCGTTCGCCCACACCATGTCGGTGAGGTTCTCCTCGGCAGCCACAGTGGCTGTGGCGGGGACGCTGAACTCGCGCACGTCGACCTCCGGACGGTTGTTGTTACCGGTGGGGAAACTTAGCCTGTGATTCCGGCGATACACCAGGCCGGTGGGCGGTTCCGTGACCGTGTCGTGGCACTCTTCCCACCCGTGCCGAGCGTGGACGTCGTGGACGAGACCTTTCTCGCAGTGCCTCCCGAGGTGGTCGCCGCCGCCTTCGCGGCGCCGTCGGCGTGGGCCGCGTACTGGCCCGACCTCATTCTGGACGTGTACCTCGACCGGGGCGCGCAGGGCCTGCGCTGGACCGTGGCGGGCGCGCTGGTCGGCACCATGGAGGTGTGGCTGGAGCCGATGCTCGACGGCACCCTGCTGCACTACTTCCTCCGCGCGGACCTGCCCGGCGAGCCGTCGCCCAAGCGCGTCCGGCGGGAGGTGCGCCGCCGCCAGCTCGCCGCCAAAGAGGTGTCGCTGGGCCTGAAGACGACCTTGGAAGGCGGGCGCGCCCCGGGCGTCCCGCCCGCGCTGCCGTAGATTTCGAGGGGTGCGGGTTCACGTCGTCTCGGATGTCCACGGCAACGCCGAGGCCCTCGCCCGAGCGGGCGACGGCGCCGACGCCCTGGTGGTCCTGGGGGACCTGGTCGACTTCGTCGACTACCACGACCACGGCAAAGGCATCCTGGGCCGGGTGTTCGGCGCGGAGAAGGTCGAGGTGTTCGCCCGGCTGCGGCGCGGCCGGATGGGCATGGAGACCGTGCGCTACATCCGCTCGCTGTGGGACAGCCTGGACGACGCCGCGTCGGTGGTCCGCGAGGCCGTGCTGGAGCAGTACACCGAGCTGTTCGCCGCGATGAGCGCCCCGACCTACGCCACTCCCGGCAACGTCGACAGCCCCGAGCTGTGGCCCCGGTTCGCCCACGACGGCGTGCACGTGCTCGACGGCGGGTCGGCGGACATCGGCGGCCTGCGGTTCGGGTTCGTCGGCGGCGCGCTGCTCGCGCCCGGCTACCTGCGGCGGCCCGGCGCGCCCTGGTACCCGTACCTGCGCACGGAGGAGGAGTACGGCGCGGCGCTGGCCGGCCTGGGCGAGGTGGACGTGCTGTGCACGCACATCCCGCCGGCCGTGGCCGAGCTGACCTACGACGTGGTGGCGCGGCGGCCCGAGCTGGGCTCCACGTCGCTGCTGAAGGTGATCGAGCGGGACCGGCCGCGCTGGTCGGTGTTCGGCCACGTGCACCAGCCGATGGCGCGCAGGGTGCGCGTCGGGTGGACTGAATGCGTCAACGTCGGTCACTTTCAGCGCAGCGGAACGCCCCACGTGTTGCATTGGTGACCAGAACCACCGGGTAGCCTGCCCGGCATGGCCGACGAGTCCACCCAGTCCATCGTCATCGACGCGGCGCCTGCGCGGATCGTGGCGGTGATCGCCGACTTCGCCGCGTACCCCGAATGGGCCAACGGGGTGAAGCGCACCGAGGTGCTGGAGACCGGGTCGGACGGCTACGCGGCGCAGGTCAGGTTCAACATCGACCAGGGCCCGATCAAGGACGAGTACGTGCTGGCCTACGACCGGTGGTCCACCGAGCGGATCTCGTGGCACCTGGTCAAGGGGCAGATGCAGAAGTCCCAGGAGGGCAGCTACGCGTTCACCGAGCGGGGCGGCTCGACCGAGGTGACCTACACGCTGTCCGTGCAGCTCGTGGTGCCGATGATCGGCCTGTTCCGGCGCAAAGCCGAGAAGATGATCATGGATACCGCGCTGAAGGAACTCAAGCGCCGGGTGGAAAACGCTGGATGAGCGCGCGCCTGCTGCTGTTCACCGGCAAGGGAGGGGTCGGCAAGACGACCCTGGCCGCCGCCACCTCGGTCGCCCTCGCGGCCGGGGGCCGCAAGGCGCTGGTCGTGTCCACCGACCCGGCGCACTCGCTGGGCGACGCGTTCGGCATCGCGCTCGGCTCCACCGCCACCGAAATCGACGCCGGCCTGCACGCCGCGCAGATCGACCCGCGCGCGCTGGTCGACGACACGTGGCGGGAGCTGCGCGGACACCTGCGGACCGTGCTGGCCGGCGCGGGCGTGGACGAGCTGGACGCCGAAGAGCTGACCGTGCTGCCGGGCGTCGAGGAGCTGCTGGCGCTCGCCGAGGTGCAGCGGCTGGCGAACGGCGGGCCGTGGGACGTCGTGGTCGTGGACTGCGGCCCGACGGCGGAGACGCTGCGGCTGCTGGCGCTGCCCGAAGCCGTCTCGTCCTACCTGGAACGGCTGTTCCCCACCCACCGCCGGGTGGTGCGCGGACTGCTGGCCGGACTGGCGGGCGCCCCGTCGGCCGAGCGGTGGGATGCCACCGCCGACGCCCTGGGCAGGCTCGCGGAGAGCTTGGACAAGCTGCGCGGGCTGCTCACCTCGTCATCGACCAGCGTGCGGCTGGTGCTCACCCCCGAACGGGTGGTGGCGGCCGAGACCCGGCGCACCGTGACCGCGCTCGCGTTGCAGGGCATCCGCGTGGACGGGGTGGTGGCCAACCGGCTGGTGCCGCATCCGGGCGAGGGACGCGGCCCGGCGGCGACGTGGCTGCGGACCCGGCGGGCCGAGCAGGAGGCGGTGCTGGCGACCCTCGACCTCGGGCCGGTGCGGACCGTCGAGCACCGGGCGGGCGAGCCGGTCGGGCCGGCGGCGCTGCTGGAGGTCGCGGACGCCCTCTACCAGGGCGCGGACCCGCTGGCCGGTGTCGGCGCGGACGGGCCGCTGATCGACGTCGTGCGGGTCGGCGACGAGTACGAGCTGAGGCTGGCGGTGGCGGTCGGCGACTCGGACCTGGACCTGGCGCGCGTGGGCGACGACCTGGCGGTGACCGTGGACGGCCGGCGCAAGCTGATCAGCCTGCCGTCGCTGCTGCGGCGGTGCGTGGTGGTCGGCGCGGAACTGGACGACACCGGGTTGGCGGTACGGTTCCGGCCCGACCCCGACCTGTGGATGCGGTGAGCACGGTGGACGCGAAACTCGCCGAGGAACTGCGCCTGCTGCTGGACGCGGCGGCCGACCGCGCCCAGCCGTGGCTGCACAGACTGGCTGCCGCCGACGGCGGGCACGACTCCCGGACCTGCGGCTGGTGCCCGCTGTGCAACGCGATGGCCCTGGTCAGCGGCGACCGCTCGGAACTCGCGGCCCGTGCCGCCGAGCACGCGGCGGGCCTGATCGCCGTGCTGCGCGCGGCCTTCGCCGAGCCCGAGGCAGCCCCGGCGTCCGCCTCGGAACCCGCCTCGGGTTCCGCCCCGGAACCCGCCTCGGGATTTGGCTCGGAACCCGCCTCGGGATTTGCCTCGGAACCCGCCTCGGGATTTGGCTCGGAGTCCGGCGAGGAGCCGCCGGCGGCACGGCCGCGCGTGCAGCACATCCCCGTGGTCAGGTCACCCGGGACGAAGCGGACGCCGTGCTGACTGTCGGCGTCGACGTCGGCGGAACCAGCGTGCGAGCCGGCGTGGTGAACGCCGACGGGGCGATCCTCGACACGGCCCGCGCCGCGACCCCGTCCGGCGAGGGTGCGTTGGAGGAGGCCATCGGCGCGGCCGTGGCGGAGGTCGCCACCCGCCACCGCGTGGCGGCGGTCGGACTGGCCGTGGCGGGCTTCGTCGCGCCGGACCGCCGGACCGTCCGCTTCGCGCCGCACCTGGCGTGGCGGCAGGCCCCGGTCGCCGAGCGCATCTCGCAGCGCGTCGGGCTGCCCGTGGTGCTGGAACACGACGCCAACGCGGCGGCGCTGGCCGAACACCGCTTCGGCGCGGCGCGGGGCGCCCGGATCGTGGCGCTGGTCGCCATCGGCACCGGCATCGGCGGTGCGCTGCTCATCGACGGCAAGGTCTTCCGCGGGGCGCACGGCGTGGCGCCGGAACTCGGCCACCTGCGCCTGGTGCCGGAGGGCAGGCCGTGCCCGTGCGGCAAGAGCGGCTGCTGGGAGCGCTATTGCAGCGGCACGGCCCTCACCACGACCGCCGTGGAACTCCTCGCCCGGCACCCCGGCGGGTCGACCCTGCTGGCGCGTGAGGCCTTGAGCGACTCCCGCGTCGTGACGGGCCGGCGGGTGGCCGCCGCGGCCCGCGACGGCGACCCGCTGGCGAAACGCGCGATGTCCGACCTGGCCCGCTGGCTGGGCGAGGGCCTGGCGCTGGTCGCCGACGTCTACGACCCGGAGATGGTGGTCATCGGCGGAGGGGTCTCGGAGTCCGCGCCGATGTTCCTGGACGAGGCCCGCGAACGCTACGCGACCGTGGTGACCGGCGCCGGCCACCGCCCACTGGCCCGCATCCGCACGGCGCAGCTCGGCGACGACGCGGGCATCGTCGGCGTAGCGACCCTGGCCCGCGAACTGGCCACCTCCCGCTCGTCCCGCAACGGCCGCCGCTGACCCGCGGGCGCTGGTCAGAGGACCGCGCCGTCGTCCCAGCCCGAGTCGGGCGGTGGGCCGTTGCGGATGCGCAGGACCAGCCAGCCGACGCCGGAGCACAGCACGATCAGGGCCAGCGGGGTGCCGATCCTCGGGGCCAGGCCGAACAGGCTGGGCACCACCAGCAGGACCACGCCCACCGCGATCAGCACGAGGGCGGCGATGGTGCCTGCCCGCAGCGCCGGCAGCGGGGGCGGCTCCGGGGGGACGAAGTGGTCGTCCGGATCGTCGTCCGGGTCTTCTTCGGCCGTCGCCACGGCCGGTTGGCCTTCCGGGCGGGTCGGCTTGGCGGGTTCCGCCTCGTCGTCGTCCTGGGCCTCGGCCTCGTCGTCGGGCCACGTCTTGCCGACGCCCTCGCGTTCCAGGCCGGCCACGATCTCGGCGAAGGTCGCGTCCACGTCCTCCGGGCCGTCCGTCGAGTCGCGTCGGGAGTTCATCGGCGTGCTCCAGCCCTCCGGTCGTGAAGGCCAATCCTCTGCCAGGCTTCATCGTCCCACGAGGCCGTTGTGTTGCGGATTACGGCAGCCGGTGGCACTTGCGACCGTACCGCCCGAACGCGGGTCTTCGTTGTGCCTGGTGCGGTTGGCTCCGTAGGCTGGCCCGCGGGGATCAAGGCACGTCGAGGAGGCGCTCCCAGCAGTGCTCTACTGGTTGATGAAACACATCTTTCTCGGGCCGCTCCTGAAGCTGTTCTTCCGCCCCCGGATTATCGAGGGCGCGGAGAACATCCCCAAGGAGGGCGGCGCGATCCTGGCGTCCAACCACCTCGCCGTCTCCGATTCGTTCTTCCTCCCGCTGAAGCTCTCCCGGCGGGTCACCTTCCCGGCCAAGATCGAGTACTTCACCGGCAAGGGCCTCAAGGGCGCGTTCCAGCGCTGGTTCTTCGCCGGCGTCGGCCAGGTGCCGATCGACCGGTCCTCCGCGTCGGCCGCCCAGGGCGCGCTGGACACCGGCGTGCGGATCGTCCGGGAGGGCAAGCTGCTCGGCATCTACCCCGAGGGCACCCGCTCGCCAGACGGCCGGCTGTACAAGGGCAAGGTCGGCGTCGCCTGGATCGCGCTGGAGTCCGGCGCGCCGGTCATCCCGATCGCCATGTTCGGCACCGACAAGGCCAACCCGATCGGTTCCAGGATGTGGCGGCCCTACCCGATCCGGATCAAGATCGGCAAGCCGCTGGACTTCTCCCGCTACGCCGGGCTGTCCGGCGACCGGTTCGTGCTGCGGTCCATCACCGACGAGATCATGTACGCCCTCATGGAGCTGTCCGGCCAGGAGTACGTCGACGTGTACGCCGCCAAGGCCAAGGAGGAGCAGGGCGAGCCGAGCCCCGCGAAGGACGTCGATCGCCTGCCCGGGACGAAGGCCGGCTGAACCGCACCTTAAGGTTGGCGCGGTGCGGTTCTTCTACGACTGTGAGTTCATCGAGGACGGGGTGACGATCGACCTCGTCTCCATCGGGGTGGTGGACGAGGAAGGCCGCGAGTTCTACGCCGTGTCGACCGAGTTCGACCCGGAGAAAGCCGGACCGTGGGTCCGGGCGAACGTGCTCAACCAGCTCCCGCCGCCCGCGGACCAGTCGTGGCGCAGCCGCGAACGCATCCGCCGGGACCTGCTGGACTTCCTCGGCGGCCCCAAGGCCAACCGGGACGACGTCGAGCTGTGGGCGTGGTTCGCCGCCTACGACCACGTGGCGCTGGCCCAGCTATGGGGTCCGATGCCCGCGCTGCCGCGCTGCCTGCCCCGGTTCACCCGGGACCTGCGCCAGCGCTGGGAGGACGTGGGCAAGCCCCGCCTGCCCACGCCACCCGCCGACGCCCACGACGCCCTCGCCGACGCGCGCCACAACCTGGCCCGCTGGAAGGTGATCGAGAGCGAACGGCTGCGCCGGGGATTCGCCGTCCGCTAGGTGGACCCCTCGCTTGCTGCACCGATCCAGGTCGTGCCAGTCTTGGGTGACCCACGCCACGAAGAGATTGGCTAAGCAGATGCGTATTGGTGTGCTCACCGGCGGTGGTGACTGCCCCGGCCTGAACGCGGTGATCCGCGCGGTGGTCCGCAAGGGCGTCGAGGTCCACGGCTGGGAGATCGTGGGGTTCCGCAACGGCTGGCAGGGCCCGGTGGAAGGCCTGACCAAGCCGATCGGGCTCAAGGACGTCGAGGACATCCTGACCAGGGGCGGCACCATCCTCGGCTCGTCGCGCACCAACCCGTACAAGGTCGACGGCGGCGTCGACAAGATCCGCAAGGTGCTGGCGGGCGAAGGCGTCGACGCGCTGATCGCGATCGGCGGCGAGGACACCCTCGGCGTCGCCAAGCGCCTCACCGACGACGGCATCGGTGTGGTCGGCGTGCCGAAGACCATCGACAACGACCTCGGCGCGACCGACTACACGTTCGGCTTCGACACCGCCGTGCACATCGCGACCGAGTCGATCGACCGCCTGCGCACCACCGCCGAGTCCCACCACCGCGCCCTGGTGGTCGAGGTCATGGGCCGGCACGCGGGCTGGATCGCGCTGCACTCGGGCCTCGCCGGCGGCGCGAACGTGATCCTGGTGCCGGAACGCGAGTTCAGCGTGGACAAGGTCGTCGAGTGGGTGGAGCGGCGCTTCGAGAAGCAGTACGCGCCGATCATCGTCGTGGCCGAGGGCGCCGTGCCCGAAGGCGGCGCCGAGGTGCTGCACTCGGGCGAGAAGGACGCCTTCGGCCACGTCCGCCTGGGCGGCGTCGGCACGTGGCTGGCCGAGGAGATCGCTCAACGCACCGGCAAGGAGTCCCGCGCGGTCGTGCTCGGCCACACCCAGCGCGGTGGCATCCCGACGGCGTACGACCGCGTCCTGGCGACCCGCTTCGGCCTGCACGCCGTCGACGCGGTCGCCGAGGGCGACTTCGGCGTCATGGTCGCGCTGCGCGGCACCGAGATCGTGCGGGTGAAGCTGTCCGAGGCGACGGCCGAACTGAAGACCGTCCCGTTGGAGCGCTACGCCGAGGCCGAGGTCTTCTTCGGCTGAGAGCCGGTGCAGAGGCCGGTGCAGAGACCGGTGCGGAGCTTGCGCTGGGCTTGACGCAGACCCGAAGGCGCTCCCGGACGGACCCCCGATCCGCCTGGGAGCGCCTTCGCCATCAGGGGCTTCGGACATGCTCGCCAGTCGGGGCGACCGGCTGGTCGGCGAGTGGGGCGACCGGCTGCTCGCCAGTCGGGGCGACGGGCTGCTCGGCAGGTGGGGCGACCGGCTGGTCGGCGGGTGAGCTGTGGGTCGGTGTGGGTCAGAACGCGTTCAGGCTCAGGTAGGCCGCGAACGTGCCCAGCCAGTGCTCGGCGTAGTAACCGTGGCCGAAGACGTAGCGGCGGCCGGCCTTCTCGTGCGCGGACGCGGCGGTGTGGGCCAGGTCCGCGTAGCGGTGGTCGGGTGGCAGCGCGTCGGCGATCGACCGCCAGTTCCACGCCCGGGACAGGGCGAGGCCTGCCAGGTGTGAGCCGTGCGGATCGCCCGGGTCGTCGATCGGTACGGGTTCCCGCAGGACCTTCCACCTGGCCTCGCCGAGGTTCGGCAGGAACGCCTCGAACCACGACGGGAAGTCCGGCAGCACCCGGCGCATCAGGTCGGCCTCGGTCAGCGCGGGGGACAGGAAGTCCGCCGCGTCCGGCTCGAAGCCGCCGTAGTCCCGGTCGTCGCGGTGCCAGCGCAAGGCTGCCTCGACACACGCCCGCGACAGCTCCGCGTCGCCGACCGCGTTCGCGGCGTCGAGCACCATCCCGGTGGCGAACGCGGTGTTCGTGTGCGTGCCCGCGCGGACCGGCAGTCGGGCGCAGGACACCCACTCCAGGTACCGGTCGCGCAGGACGGTGCCCAGCGGTCGCAGGTGCCGTGCCCACCGCTCGGCTTGCGGGTCGGTCGGCTGCTCGGTTCGCGGCTGTGCGGTTCGTGGCTGTCCGACGGGCCGCCCGGTGTGCTGCGGCTCGGTCTGTTGGTCGGCTTGCGGTTCGGTCGGCGGCCCGGCGGGTTGGTCGGCGTGGGATGGCGTCGCCCAGGTGCGCAGTTCGGCGTCCAGGACCAGCAGCCACGCCCAGCCGTACGGCCGCTCCCAGAAGCCGCCGCTCGGGCCGGTGAAGAAGTCCGCCTCGGTCTGGCAGCCCTCGGGCGTGATCAGCTCGTCCAGCGCCTGCCGTGCCTCGTCGGCGCACGCCAGGTGTGGGCGGACGCGCAGCATTCGCACTGCCAGCCACGTCTGGTGCACGCACGAGTGCCAGTCGAGCGAGCCCGCGAACACCGGGTGCAATGCCCGCTGCGGCACCAGGTCGCCGTCGGCGGTGATCAGGTGCGTCCAGTGCACCGGGTAGTCCCGTCGGAGGTTCGCCACCGCCGTCGACAGCAGCCTGGCCGCCGTGTCGTCGTCCACGGTGCTGTCATCCATTCGGGTGGCGGACATGACCCACATCATGCACAGACCAACCCGCGCCCGTCTCTCAGTGCGGACCGCCTACCCTTAACACGTGAACTGGACCGTGGACGTGCCCGTGGACACGCTTCCCGAGCTCCCGCCCCTCCCGCCCGAGCTCCGCACGCGACTGGACGACGCGCTGGGCCGCCCGGCTGCCCAGCAGCCGGAATGGCCGGACGCCGAGCAGGTGCGCCGGGTGCGGGCCGTGTTGGAGAGCGTGCCGCCCATCACCGTGCCCGCCGAGATCGACCGACTCCGGGACAACCTCGCCGAGGTGGCCCGTGGCGAGGCGTTCCTCCTCCAGGGCGGTGACTGCGCCGAGACGTTCGCGGACAACACCGAGCCGCACATCCGGGCCAACGTGCGGACGCTGCTCCAGATGGCGGTCGTGCTGACCTACGGCGCGAGCCTGCCGGTGGTGAAGATCGGCCGCATCGCGGGCCAGTACGCCAAGCCGCGCTCGTCCAACATCGACGCGCTCGGCCTGCCGTCCTACCGGGGCGACATCGTCAACTCGCTGGTCACCACGCCCGAGGCGCGCATCCCGGACCCGTCGCGGATGATCCGGGCCTACGCGAACGCGGGCGCGGCGATGAACCTGCTGCGGGCGATGACCACGGCCGGCATGGCCGACCTGCACCGGCTGCACGAGTGGAACAAGGACTTCGTCCGCACCTCACCCGCCGGCGAGAGGTACGAGGCGCTGGCCGGCGAGATCGACCGGGGCCTGCGGTTCATGTCAGCGTGTGGTGTCGATGACAGCTCCCTTCACACCACGGAGATCTTCGCCTCGCACGAGGCGCTCCTGTTGGACTACGAGCGTGCGCTGCTGCGCCTGGACGCCAACGGCGACCAGCCGAAGCTGTACGACCTGTCGTCGCACTTCCTGTGGATCGGCGAGCGGACCCGGCAACTGGACGGCGCGCACATCGCGTTCGCCGAGCTGCTCGCCAACCCGATCGGCCTCAAGATCGGCCCGACCACCACTCCGGAGATGGCGGTCGAGTACGTCGAGCGGCTCGACCCGTACCACCAGGCCGGCCGGCTGACCCTGATCAGCCGCATGGGCAACGGCAAGGTGCGCGACGTGCTGCCCGCGATCGTCGAGAAGGTCACCGCGTCCGGCCACCAGGTCATCTGGCAGTGCGACCCGATGCACGGCAACACCCACGAGTCGTCCACCGGGTACAAGACGCGGCACTTCGACCGGATCGTGGACGAGGTGCAGGGCTTCTTCGAGGTGCACCGCAGGCTCGGCACGCACCCCGGCGGCATCCACATCGAGCTGACCGGTGAGGACGTCACGGAGTGCCTGGGCGGCGCCCAGGAGATCTCGGACACCGACCTGGCGGGCCGCTACGAGACCGCCTGCGACCCCCGGCTGAACACCCAGCAGTCGCTGGAACTCGCCTTCCTGGTCGCGGAGATGCTGCGAAGCTGACCCGACCGATCTCGACCGTGCCCCGGCGGGCCTGGACCCAGTCCTCGACCGCCGGGGCATTGTCGTATCGGCGGGTGGGCGAACTGCGTGTAGGGGCGAACCGCGGTCGGAAGTGCTTGGACCGCGGATGGGACGGCCAAGGGCGCACCGGGGTGCGACGAGGGCCGGTCGAGTCGTCGCCTCAGGCCGCCCGGCGGGCGCGCGCCGGTTAACTGCTGAACGGCCTGAGGCCGGGTGCCGGCTCTCCGCGCGAGCGCGGCCGGGCGAAGGGGCAGGGACGGGGACGGTGTGCGAGCGGTGATCGGTTTCATGCCGCTACGGTAGGGCGAACAGGCGTTCGAATCGAGCGTTGGACACGATCGTGTCAGCAGATCCCCCTATCAGGGATTCAGACCGCGATGATGGTGATCCGTGTGCCCTTCGGAACGCGTTCGCCTTCCCTGATCGACTGATTGACGACCCTCGCCCGATCGCGGTTGTTGAACGGCACGTCCACCTCCAGCCCGGCCTTCTCCAGGATTTCCTTCGCTTCCTTGACCCGCTTGCCCTCCACGTTCGGCACGGTCACACCGCGGTCCGCCGCGATCACCACGGTCACCCGCTTGTCCGCGCCCAGCGTGGTCCCCGCCGCCGGGTTGGTGCGGATCACCCGCCCGCCGTCGACCTCGCCGGACGGCTCCTGCGGCCCCTCGATCGGCTCGAAGCCCGCCGCCGACAGCTCCGCGAACGCCTCGTCCTTCGTCTTGCCCTTCACGTTCGGCACGGGCTTCGGCTGGATGCCCTTGCTGATCACGATGGTCACCGTGCTGCCCATGGGCACCGGCGTGCCGGGCGCGGGCTTCAGCGTCACCACCTTGCCCTTGGGCACGCGATCGCTGAACGCGTCCTCACCCGCGTCGAGCTGCGACTTCAGCCCCACGGACGCGAGTTCACGCTCGGCCGCCGCCACCTCGACGCCGGGCTGCACGAGCGGCACGACGGGCTTGCCGCGCGACACGACCACCCGCACCAGGTCGCCCCTGGTGGCCTCCACGCCGGCCGCCGGCTCGGTGCGCAGCACCTGCCCGCTGGGCACGCTGTCGCTGTTCTCCGAGCTCACCGCCGACTTCAGGGACGCTTCCTGGATGGCCGCGACCGCGACGTTCTCCTCCTTGCCGAGCACGTCGGGCACCGAGGTGACCCGGCCGATCGCCAGCCACCAACTCGCCAGGCCGATGAGGATCGCCGCGACCACCACGACGCTGATCCACGTGATGAACTGCTTCTTGCTGCGCGCCCGCATCTCCTCGTAGAGCTGCTCGGGCGTCTTCTTCTTCGGAGGGCGCTTCGGCCGGGCGGGACGGACCGGACGCGGCGCGACAGCGGTCTGCGTGGCTGCGGGCGGGGCTTCGGTCAGCACGCCGAGGGGGATCGCCTGGGTGCCCTGAGGCCCGGTGTGGGTCGGTCTGCGCACCGGCACGGTCGCTTCGGCGTACGCGACGGCCCCGACGCCCACGGGCACCACGCGCTCGGTCTTGGGCTCCACCGACTGCGCGGAAGAGGACTCCACGGCCGGCACGTCCACGGTCGCCAGCCCGAGTTGGGCGCGTGCCGCCTCCACCTCGGACAGGAACGCGTCGGCGTCCGCCGGCCGCAGGAACGGCTCCCGCCGCGTCGCCCGCCGCACCAGTTCGGCCACCTCGGCGGGCACCCCGGTCACCGGCGGCACGTCCTCGTTCACGTGCCGATAGGCGACGGAGATCGCCGTGTCGCCCACGTAAGGCGGCGCACCGGTCAGCATCTCGTACAGCAGCACGCCCGCCGAGTACACGTCGCTGCGCGCGTCCGCCGAGCCCTTGGCGACCTGCTCCGGCGACAGGTACGCGACCGTGCCCAGGATCGTCGTGTCACTGGTGACCCCCGGCGTCGACACCGCCCGGACCAGCCCGAAGTCGGCGACCTTCACCACGTCGCCACGCCCGATCAGCACGTTCTCCGGCTTCACGTCCCGGTGCACGAGCCCGGCCTTGTGCGCGGCGGCCAGCGGCGACAGGACGCGCTCCAGCAAGGTCAGCGCCAGCGGCGCGTCCAGCTTGCCGCGCGCGTTCAGCAGGTCGCGCAGGGTGCCGCCCTCGACCAGCTCCATCACCAGGTAGACGCGGTCCTCGTCGATGCCCTGGTCGTGCACCGCGACGACACCGGGGTGGTGCAGCCCGGCCGCGGCGCGCGCCTCGCGCTCGAACCGGGCCACGAACTGCGGGTCGGAGGAGAACCTGGGGTCCATGACCTTGATCGCCACCGGGCGCTCCAGGCGCGTGTCGACACCCCGGTACACGGTGGACATGCCACCACGTGCCACCAGGGAGCCCACCCGATAGCGCTGTTCGAGCAGCCCGCCGATCACGTTCGTCGCCGACCTTTCCACAGCCGTGGATCGTACGGTGGGGTTGAGCCGACCGATGCCCTGCGCTGGAGCATCCCGGCCGGCGCGTGGGATCCGTGTCAAAGTCCCATGAAACAGGGGGTGTCCGGCAGTCGACCCGCGGGTGTACCGCGACCACCCGGTTGGCGCAGGGCGTTGCTCCCTGCGTTGTGGCATCGTGACGCACGTGAGTGCGATTCCTGCCGCTGCGGATGTGCTGGCTCCCGACCTGGAGGTCCTGGACCTGTCCGAGGTCGCCGAGCGTCTTGGTTTGCCGGTCAACCGTGTCCCCCAGTTGCTGCGCGACGGGCAACTGCTCGCGGAGCGCCGGAACGGTGTCCTCGTCGTCCCCGCCCAGTTCCTCGCCGCCGGAGGCGTGGTGAAGGGGCTGCCCGGCACCATCACGGTGCTGCGCGATTCCGGCTACTCGACCGATGAGATCCTTCGCTGGCTGTTCACCGAAGACGACACGCTGCCCGGCACGCCGATCGAGGCGTTGCGCGGCGACCGTGGCCGTGAGGTGAAGCGGCGCGCCCAGGCGATGGGTTTCTAGTCCCGACCAGGCACGTCCGGGCGGTTCCAGACGAGCCGCCCGGACGTCGCACGGGCCGTCACCGCGGCCATCAGGCCTGGTAGCGCCACCGCGAGCCGTCGTGAGTTCGGCACCACCACGCGCTTGTCCAGCACGTGGTAGTCGGCGGCCGTGATGCCGTCCAGGATCTCGCGGTACAGCGTGAGCGCGGTGCGCACGCACGGCCGTGCGACGGGCTGGAGCAGCGGCACGCCGCTCTCCGCTTCCCGGTACACCGCGAACGTCACCGCCATGACGTGCTGCACGGCCCGCCGGATCCGCTGGTCGGGCTTTCCGGTGCGCCGTGACCACGTCAGCAACTCCCGGTCGACGCCGTAGGCCCGCAGCACGTCCTGTGGCAGGTATACGCGACCCCGGTCCAGATCCTCGCCGACGTCCCGCAGGAAGTTCGTGAGCTGGAACGCGCGCCCTAACGCCGCCGCCGACGGCTCGGCGTGCCGCTGCGGCGCGACAGTGCCGAACACGGGCAGTAGTTGAAGCCCGATGACCGCCGCGGAACCGTGTACGTACCTGTCCAGTTCTGTGAACGACGCGTACTCCGTCACGTCCAAGTCCATCCGCATGGACGCCATGAAGTCCGTGAACAGTCGGGTGTCGATCCGGTAGCGCCTTACGGTGTCGGCCAGCGCCACGAGCACCGGATGCCCGGTGGGACGCCCGGCCAGCTCGTCGGCCAGTTGACGCTCCAGGACGTCCAGTTCGCCCGCGGGATCGGCGGACGTGCCGCTGTCCACGATCTCGTCGGCCCAGCGCGCGAAGCCGTACAGGGCGTGCACGGCGGGCCGTTGCACGGGTGGGAGCAGCCGGGTGGCGAGGAAGAACGTGCGTCCGTGCCGGGCGTTCAGCTCGCGGCACCGGGCATAAGCCGCGGCCAGGTCGGTCATGTGCGCCTACCCGGCTCCCGGGTAGCACCGGACCGCGCCGACTCGACAGGTGCGGCGCTCGATCTGGGTGTGGACACGGTCGCGGCCATCGCGGCGACATCGTCGCACAACGGGAGTGTCGGGGCGGCGGTTGTGCCGGTGTGGCGACTCCCCGGCCGATGCCACCGTGCCGGTCATCGTGGGCTGTGCGCTCGCGGCTTCGCGGCCGGCCGCCGCCACCTCGCGCCGACGGACCCCGTGATCCGCTGCGCCGCCAGCTTCCCGGAGATCAGCACCGGCGGCACGCCCACGCCCGGCGTCGTGCCGCAGCCCGCCAGCACGGCGTTGTCCAGCACCAGGTTGCGCGGTCGGAACGGCCCGGTCTGCGCGAACGTGTGCGCGGCGGAGAACGGCGTGCCGGCCGCCAGGCCCAGAGCGGCCCAGTCCTTCGGCGTGACCAGCCGTTCGACCTCGATCGAGTCGCCGAACCCGGTCAGGCCGCGGGCCTCCAGCACCCGCACCAGCTCGTCGCGGTAGGCGGGGCCCACGCGGGTCCAGTCGATCGGGCCGACGCGCAGGTTCGGTGCCGGGGCGAGGACGAACATGCCCTGTCCCGGCGGGCTGGTGACCAGCAGGGACGGGTCGCTCATCAGCGTGCCCCGGCGGGTCAGCTCGTCGAACGTCCGGTCCCACTCGTGGCCGAAGAGCAGCGTGTGGTGGGCCAGGTCCGGCCACGTGCGGTCCACGCCCGCGTGCAGCACGACCGCCGACGGCGACCACGTGATCGGCACCGGGCGGCGCGGGCGGTAGCCCAGCAGGCGGTAGGACATCGGCAGGTCCGGCGTGAGCACCACGGCGTCGCACGGGATGCGTTCGCCCTGCGTCGTGCGCACGGCGGTGACCCGCCCGCCGATCCGTTCCAGCCACGCCACCTTGGTGCGGTAGCGCAGGTCCGCACCCGCGTTCCCGGCGGCGGCGGCCAACGCGTCGGGCAGGGCGCGCATCCCACCGCGCGGGTAGTAAACGCCCGCGATGGTGTCCATGTACGCGATCACGGCATAGGCGGCGAGCGCCTTACGCGGCGGAACGCCCGCATAAAGCGACTGGAACGAGAACACCCGCTGCAACCGCTCGTCCTTCAGGTACCGCGCCACCGACGGCCCCAGCCGGGCGAACCCGCGCAACGCCGCCAGCCGCGCCAAATGCGGCGTGAGCAGGTTCAGCGGCGAGTCGAAGTTCGCGCCGATGAACGTGTCCTTCTCGGCCCGGTACAGGTCACTCAGCCACGCCCGCAGCGCCCGGTACCCGGCGGCCTCGGCCGGCCCGGCGAACCGCCGCACCTCGGCCTCCATCGCGTCGGCGTCCGCGTGCACGTCCAGCACGCCGCCGTCCGCGAACCGCGCCCGATAGGCGGGCTCCACCGGTCTCAGGTCCAGCCGGTCGCGCAGGCTCTCGCCGACCGCGTGCAGCGCCTCGTCGGCCAGCTCCGGCATGGTCAGCACGGTCGGGCCGGTGTCGAACCGGTAGCCGCCCAGGTCCAGCCGCCCCGCCCGGCCGCCGGGCACGTCGTCGCGCTCCACCACGGTCACCCGGCGACCCGCGCCGAGCAGGTGCAGCGTGGCGGACAGACCTGCGAGACCCGCGCCCACCACGACGACGTGGTCCGTGCGACCGGTGACCGTGCGCATGGTCAGTAGGTCCGTTTCGTGGCGCTGATCGCCAGCTCGGCGAGCCGTTCCGCGGCGGCGGGCTCGGCGACCGGGGCCTTGTCCAGCGCGGTCAGCGCCGACTCGGTGAGTTCCGCGATCCGCTCCTCCACGGCGGCGACCGCCCCGACCTCGACCAGCCTGGCCCGCACCACGTCCACGGTGGCCACGTCCAGGTCCGGACGGCCCAGCGCGTCGTGCAGCACGTCCGCGCCGAACTGCATGCCCAGCGCCACCAGCAGGGTCCGCTTGCCCTCGCGCAGGTCGTCGCCGGCGGGCTTGCCGGTCACCGCCGGGTCGCCGAACACACCGAGCAGGTCGTCCCGGAGCTGGAACGCCACCCCGATGTCGGTCCCGAACGACCGCAGCCCGTCGACCAGCTCCGGCGACCCGTCGCCGATCGCCGCGCCCATGTGCAGCGGCCGTTCCACGGTGTACGCGGCGGTCTTGAGCCGGTCGATGCGCAGCGCGGCGTCCGGCGAGGCGTCGCCGCGGGCCTGCGTGAGCACGTCCAGGTACTGGCCCGCGAGCATCTCGGTGCGCATGTCCCGCCACGGCAGGCTCAGCCGCCGCAGCGCCTCGTTCGGCAGGCCGGCGGCGAACAGCATGTCGTCCGCCCACGCCAGCGCCACGTCGCCGATCAGCACCGACGCGGCCAGCCCGAAGCGCTCGGGCTCGCCCAGCCAGCCCTCGTGCCGGTGCCGGTGCGCGAACCGCACGTGCACGGTCGGCATCCCGCGCCGGGTCTCCGAGGCGTCCATCAGGTCGTCGTGGATCAGCGCGCAGGCCTGGATCAGCTCCAGCGAGCTGACCGCCGTGAGCACGGCCTGCGCGAGCGGGCTGTCCGGGTCGCCGCCCGTCGCGCGCCAGCCCCACCAGGCGAACGTGGGGCGCACCCGCTTGCCGCCGTTGAGGATGAAATCGGCCAGCGCGTCCACCACGCCCCCGAAGTTCTCCTCCATCCGTGCGCCCAGGGTCCTGCGGTCGGCGAGATAGCCTGCGAGCGCTGCGTCGACGTGCTTGGGCAGTTCCTGGTCCAACGGGTGGGGCGGCACCCGTCTATCGTCACCTCTGGCGCGGACGCCCGCCCAACCGGGGGGCTGCTCCCATGAAGTGAACCGGTCCTCCCACAGGCCGGCACGGGCACTAGGCTGGACGGCATGACGTCGGTCGTCGAACGCCTGAACGGGAGCAATCCCGCCTTCTCCGTGGAGTTCTTCCCTCCGCGGGACGCCGCTGACGAGCTGGTCCTGTGGCGGGCGATCCGGGAGCTGGAAGCCCTGGACCCGGCGTTCGTGTCGATCACCTACGGCGCGGGCGGCTCCTCCCGCGACCGCACCATCCGCACCACCGGCCGGGTGGCGCAGGAGACGACCCTCTTGCCGATGGCGCACCTCACCGCCGTGGACCACTCGGTGGCCGAGTTGCGCAACGTGATCGGCTGGTACGCGGCGGTCGGCGTGCGCAACATCCTGGCGGTGCGGGGCGATCCTCCCGGCGACCCCAACGGCGAGTGGGTGCGGCACCCGTCCGGCCTGACCTACGCCGAGGAACTCGTGCGGCTGTGCCGTGAGCTGGGCGATTTCTGCGTGGGCGTGGCGGCGTTCCCGTACGGGCACCCGCGCTCGGCCGACGTGGACACCGACACCAAGTACCTGGTGAGCAAGCTGCGGGCGGGCGCGGACTTCGCCATCGCGCAGCTCTTCTTCCAGCCGGAGGACTTCCTGCGGATGCGCGACCGGGTCGCGGCGCTGGGCTGCGACACCGTGCTGCTGCCGGGCCTGATGCCGTTGACCACGCCGCGCACCCTGGCGAAGACCATCGAGCTGTCGGGCGCGCCGGTGCCCGATGTGGTGGCCCGCCGGCTCGACCCGTACGCGGACGACCCGGTGGCGTTCCGCAAGGCGGGGATCGACCTGGTGACGGAGATGGGGCAGCGGCTGCTGGCGGAGGGCGTGCCGGGGCTGCACTTCTACACGCTGAACCGCTCCAAGGCGACCCGCGAAGTGGTGGCCAGACTCGGACTGGTGCCGGCCCGAGCCTGACCGGTTCGCGCCCTGGAACGACGGCTAGTGCAGGTGAGCCTCGGTGGCGGAGTCCATGGTGACGCCGATGCGGTTGAAGGCGTTGATCGCGATGATCTGCGTCAGCAGCCCGGCGATCTGCTGATCGTCGAACGCGGCCCGGACCTCCTCCCACAGCTCGTCGGGCACACCGTGCTCGCCGAGCCTGGTCACGGCGTCGGTGAACGCCAGCACCACCCGCTCGGTCTCGGTGAAGAAGTGCGACTCGCGCCACACGGACACCGCGAACAGCCGCTGGGCGTTCTCCCCGGCCTTGATCGCGTCCGTCGAGTGCAGGTCCACGCAGAACGCGCAGTTGTTGAGCATCGAAGCCCGCAGCTTGATCAGGTGCGCGAGCGTGGGGTCGATGTGCTTGTGGGCGTAGCCGTCGAGCTGGATCAGCAGCCGGTAGACCTCTGGCGCCACGTCTGCCATGTTCATCCTCATGCCGGGAGGACGGGGCGGCCCGGCGGAGTGTGACGGTGGCCTACGCCACGAGGCTCCGGCGGTGCGCCACGATCGCCAGCACCAGCACGATCAGCGCCGCCCCGCCGGTCAGCCCGGCCACCAGCATGGTCCAGGCGAAGTACGACGGCGAGTTCTCCCCGGCGTACCGGATGGTGGCGGTGAGCATCGACGCCTGGCCTGGCTTGGGCGACCACGCGATGGTGGTCGGCTCTTCCTCTCTCCCGTTGGTGTCGACGATCTCACCCGGGAAGCTGATCTTCACCTGGATGTCCGCCCGGTCGATCGGCACCTGGGTCAGGTCGACCGAGCCGGACATCGTCACCAGGTCGCCGGAGCGCCGGAACCCCAGTTGGTAGCGGCTGGAGGAGGCGCTGGTTGCGATCGACAGGGCGCGGACCTCCTCGAAGGTCAGGCCGGTGAAGAAGAGCTGCGTGCCGGTGTAGTTGTCCGCCCGGTACAGCTTGGTGGTGACCCGGCCCGCCAGCTCGTTCGGCACCTTGAGCTGCGGGCCGGTGTCGTTGTCGTCGGTGAGCGGGGTGGCGGCGACGATCTCGCCGGAGACGCGGTCGTCCTGCGACAACGCCATCGCGGCGTGCAGCCGGACGCACCCCGTCAGCGAGAACGCCGCGAGGAGGAACACCGGCAGGAGGAGCGCGGAGGCCCTGGGCACCTCGCCATCCTGCCGGCCGGGTCAAAAGTTGACCGGCCGAGCACGGTCGTGAGCCTGGCTAAATACCTGTTGGAGGGACGTGACCCGAAGGTAACGTGCGGCTCATGTCCACCTCTGCGGCCGGCGTGCACGGCATCAGCAACCAGTTCGTAGCCGAATACGCGGCGGCCGACCCGTTGACGGCGACCTTCATCGGCACCCCCGGCTATGACGACAAGCTGACCGACTACTCGCCGGAGGGCCACCGCGCCCGCAGGGAACTGGCCGAGCGCGCCGTCGCCGGGATCACCGCAGCCGAGCCGGCCGACGAGTCCGAGGTCGCGGCCAAGTCGGTGTTCCTGGAGCGGGTGGGCCTGGACGTCGAGATCCACGAGGCCGGTCTGTGGGAGGGCGCGCTCAACGTCATCGCGGGGCCCGTGCAGAACCTGCGCGAGGTGTTCGACCTGATGCCGACCGACACCCCCGAGCAGTGGGCGACCATCGCCAAGCGGCTCGCGGCCATGCCGGAGGCGGTGGCGAACCTGCGCGCGGGCCTGTCCTACTCCGCCGACCAGGGCAAGGTCGCCGCGCTGCGGCAGGTCAGCCGGGTCGCGGAGCAGTGCGACACCTGGTCCGGCCGGTCGGGCGGCAAGTCCTTCTTCGCGTCGCTGGTCGCGAACGCCCCGGCGGACACCGCGCTGCGGACCGACCTGGAAGCGGGCGCGAAGGCCGCCGCCGAGGCGTACGCCGACCTGGCCGCGTTCCTGCGCGCCGACCTCGCGCCGAAGGCGCCGAAGAAGGACGCGGTCGGCGAGGACGTGTACCGGCTGTGGTCGCGGTACTTCACCGGCGCGCGGCTGGACCTCGCCGAGGCCTACGAGTGGGGCTGGGCCGAGTTCACCCGCATCGAGACCGAGATGAAGCAGGTGGCGAACCGGATCACCGGCGCCGGAGGCGGCAATCGGACAACCGCGGGGGCGACGCTCGCCGAGGCCGCCGCCGCGCTGGACGCCGACCCGCGCTACCTGGTGCACGGCCAGGACGGGCTCCAGTCGTGGATGCAGGAGCTGTCCGACAAGGCCCTGCTGGACGTCCGCGGCGTGCACTTCGAGCTGCCGGACGAGCTGATGGAGCTGGAGTGCCGGATCGCCCCGCCCGGCGGCGGCGTCGGCGCGTACTACACCGGCCCCACCCCGGACTTCTCCCGTCCCGGCCGGATGTGGTGGTCGGTGCCCGCGGACAAGACCGAGTTCTCCACCTGGCGCGAGGTCACCACCGTCTACCACGAGGGCGTGCCCGGCCACCACCTCCAGGTCGCCACCGCCGTCTACCAGGCGGAGAAGCTGAACAACTTCCAGCGGATGATGTGCTGGGTGTCCGGCTACGGCGAGGGCTGGGCCCTGTACGCCGAGCGGCTGATGCGCGAGCTGGGCTACCTGGAAGACGACGGCGACCTGCTCGGCATGCTGGACGCGCACCTGTTCCGCGCGGCCCGCGTGATCGTCGACATCGGCATGCACCTGGAGCTGGAGATCCCGAAGGGCACCGGCTTCCACGAGGGCGAGCGCTGGACGCCGGACCTGGGCCTGGAGTTCATGCTCACCCGCACCATCACCGACCCGGTGCACGTGCGCGACGAGATCGACCGCTACCTGGGCTGGCCCGGCCAGGCCCCGTCGTACAAGCTCGGCGAGCGGCTGTGGCTGGCGGCGCGGGACGACGCGCGCGCCCGGCATGGCGCGGCGTTCGACCTGAAGACGTTCCACAAGAACGCGCTGGAGATGGGCGCGATGGGCCTGGACACCCTGCGGGAGCGCCTCGCGGAACTGTGAACGGCCGAGCGGTGAACAGTGCCCCGGTGACTGCCTTTACGGCGTCGTCACCGGGGCTTCTGTTGCATATGCTGCGGGCACAAGGGGAGGGGGATGGATGGCCAGACGTCTGAGGAGGTCCGCGTCGGCTGTCGTCACGGTGGGCGCGCTGCTGTTCTGCACGGCTCCGGCGCAGGCCCAGGACGACATCGCGGACCCGGCCGAGTGGCGGGTGCGGCAGGAGATCGTGGACTACGCGTTCAGCCAGATCGGGGCGCGGGAGAACGGCGTGAACGGCTACCCGCAGCGGTACCAGGCCGTCGACCCGGCCGTGCGGCGTCCCGTCGAGTGGTGCGGCGTGTTCGTGAACTGGACGTGGACCAAGGCCGGCGTGCCGGACCGCCCGTCGATGCAGGCCGCGCTCGGCGCGCCCGCCGTCGACCAGGGGCACTGGGCGACCTACTGGCAGAAGTGGGGCCAGGCGAACGGCCGCTGGAAGCCGCTGGCGGATCAGGACGTGGAGATGGGCGACGCCATCGTCTACGGCACCTACCCGTCGATGGTCGCGCACGTCGGCGTCGTGGTGGAGGTCAACTACGACCGGTCCGGACGCAAGGCCACCCATGTGCGGACGGTCGAGGGCAACGTGAGCGACCGCGTCGTCTACACGAAGTGGCGCAAGCTCTCCGACCTGGACACGGGCGCGGGCCTCAAGGTGTCGGGGTTCGTGTCGCCGTTCTAGCTCAGTCCAGCGGCAGGGAGCGGCCGAGGACCGCGAACGGGCGCGGGTCGCCGGTGAACTGGTAGTGCCGCAGCACGTCGGCGAACCCCAGCCGCCGGTACAGCCGCCACGCCTTGCTGGGCCCTTCGGGCGTGGACAGCAGCACGCGCGACGTCGGCACGCCCGCCAGCAGGTCGCGCAGCAGGCCTTCGCCGATGCCCCGGCCCTGCGCGCGCGGCAGCACGTGCAGCTCGGTCAGCTCGAAGTAGTCGTGCATCCACTCCTCGACCGCGTTCGGCCCGGCGACCAGGGTCAGGCCGTGCCGCACCTGCTCGTGCCACCACTGGCCCACCGAGCCCCGGTAGCCGTAGCCGATGCCGACCAGCTCGTCCTCCTCGCCCAGCGCCACCACGCAGCGCCAGCCGTCGCGCAGCATGTGCGCCAACCACATCGGCGCGCGCTGCTCGGCCGTGCCGGGCGGGTAGTTCATCGCGCTGACGTAGAGCGCGAGCGCCTCGCCGAGCCGGGAGTTCAGCTCCCGGGAGGACAGCTCGACCAGCCGCTGCGACGGCGCGGCGGTCATCGCGCCACCTTCGCCGGGGTGCCGCCGGTGAGGTCCACCAGGCCCGCGTAGGTCGTCGGGAACACCGCGTGCGGGTGCCCGGCGGCGGCCCACACGACCTCGTACCGCTCCAGGTCGACGTCCACGAAGGTCTGGATCCGCGCGGGGTGGCCGATGGGGGAGACGCCGCCGATGACCTGGCCGGTGTGCTCGCGCACGAAGTCGGGCTTGGCGCGTTCGATCCGGTCGGCCCCGGCGAGTCCGGCCAGCAGACCGGTGTCCGCCCGGTGCGCGCCGGAGGTGAGCACCAGCAGCGGACTGGCCGCGCCGTCCCGGATCGCGGCGAACACGAGGCTGTTCGCGATGGCACCGACCGGCACGTTCACCGCTCGGGCGGCCTCGACGGCGGTGCGGACGGCGTCGGCCAGCACGCGGATCCCGTCCGCCGCCTCGTGGTGGCCCGCCTCGGACAGGGCCGCCGCCACCTTGCGGATGCCGGGGTGGTCAAGTGCGCTCACCTGTTCATAAGACCACGTCCGGTCGGGTTGAGGAGTGCCGGGTTCACGGGTTACGCTGACCAGGTTCGAACGTCTGTTCGAGCTATGCCTTGGTGGTGGGGCGGGGGAAGCGCCCCACCACCAAGTGCCGCCGTCTCCCCGCGGCGGTCGTCGCTGTCCCGACGCCGCGAGGAGGCCGCCGATGTCGACTTCGACCGACTTCCCCAGCACCCGACGGGTTCCGTTGCCCCTGCCGCCGACGTCGGCCGTCGGTCTGCTCGCCCAAGCCCGCGACTGCGTGCGCGAGGCCGAGCGCGAGACCGAGCCCGCCGACCGGTACGCGACCGCCTACCTGGGCGCCATGCGGGCCGCGGCGGCCGTCCTCGCCCTGCGTGGACGGCCCCACCGGGGGCGGGCCAAGCCGACCAGCGTGTGGGTGCTGCTGCCGGCCCTGGCGCCCGAACTGCGGGAGTGGGCGGCGTACTTCGCGTCCTGCTCGGCGGCCCGTGCGGCCGTGCAGGCGGGCATCACCCGGCAGGTGACCAGACGGAGTGCCGACGACCTGGTGCGCCAAGCGGCGCAGTTCACCGAGCTGGTCGACGAGATCATGTACGAGGACAGACTGTGAGCAGGGGACTGGCCGGCTACGGCAGGCTGATCGAGACCGTGGCGGCGGAAGCCGAGCTGCTGGCGGCGTCGGCGGAAGGGCAGCGCCCGGACCGCCAGGTGCCCGCGTGCCCGGGGCTGAACCTGGGCGAGACCGCGCGGCACGTGGGCAGCACGTACCGGATGGTGGCGGCGTGGGTCCGCGAGGGACGGCAGCCCGTCGGCTGGCAGCAGGACCCGGCGCACGGGCAGACGCTGTCGGACTACGTGCGGGCGGGCGTCGAGCCGCTGGTGGACGCCTTGTCCGAACGCGAGGCCGACGACCCGTGCGAGACGTGGTGGCCGGCGGAGCGGACCTGCGGCTTCTGGGCGCGCCGGCTCGCGCACGAGTCGACCGTGCACCGGATGGACGTGCAGTCGGCGGCCGGGCTGCCGCTGGACCCGGTGCCCGACGACGTGGCCGAGGACGGCGTGGACGAGGTGCTGACGCTGTGGCTCGGCCACCGCCTGGACGTGCTGGGCGTGCGGGGCACCCGGGAGGGCACGGTGGCGGTCCGCACCGGCCGCCGGGTGTGGATCGCCCGCACCGGACCCGAGCCGGCGACGTCGTGGCAGGCGTCGCCGGAGGAAGCCGAGTCGGCGGACGGCGACGTGACCGGCCCACCGATCCGCGTGTACCGGTGGCTGTGGGGCCGCATCCCGGACCGCGAGGTGGAGATGACGGGCGACCACGACGCCATCGCGCAGCTATGGGCGCTGCTGCGGCTGGCGACGAAGTGATCCCCGGCCCGGTTCGTCGCGCTACAAGGTGAGATCGGCGCTCTCCACCAGGCCGCCGTCCGGTGTGGCGGTCTCCAGGTGGTACCGGGCGGTGCGGCCGGTGATCTCCAGCACCGCCACCGAGTTGCCGAAGTGCGGGCCGCTGATCTTGGTCCAGGTGACCGGGTCGGGGGAGATGCCGGCGCGGTCGGCCCAGCGGCGCAGTGCCCGTGCCAGCGGCTTGGACCAGGACAGGCGGAAGATCGGGCGGAAGATCCACGGCGGGTCGTTGTGCACCGGCGAGCAGACCAGTTGCCGCACCTCGGACCGCGTCGGCTCGGCGAAGTCGACGCGGGCCGCGTAGCTGTGGTGGACGTCGCCGGACAGCACGCAGATGGTGCCCGGCGCGGCCGGGCCGGTGCCGATGCGGTGGATGAGGCGCGCCAGGCGCTCGAAGGACGCCCGGAACGCGGGCCAGTGCTCCAGGTCGCCCACCTGGCGCACCTTCTCGGCCACCCGGCCGCGTCGTCCGGGGCGGGCGGCGGCGCGTTCGTTGAGGGACTGGAAGTGGCTCAGCGCGTGCGGCATCAGCCACGGCAGCGACGAGCCGATCAGCAGGTGGTCGACGTCGCCCTCGGCGTTGCGCTCGATCCAGTCGAACTCCTCGTCGCCGACCATCAACCGCTCGGGGCCGTCCAGGATGCGTCCGCTGCGGGTGTCCACGACGAGCAGCCGCACCCGGCCGAAGTCGCGCCGGTAGCTCCACCGGGTCGGCTTGCGGCCGTCGACCTCCTGGTCGGCCTGCTCGCCGAAGTCCTCCAGCAGCGCCTGCACGTCGCCCCCGGCGGTCCGGACCTTCGCGAACAGCTCGTTCCGCGCGAGTTCGTCCGGCCCGAGGTTGCCCAGGTGCTGGTACACCCAGTACGACGCCAGCCCGGCGCGGATCCGCTCGCGCCACCACGGTGTGCGAGCCATCCGCACCCGCCACGCCCGCGAGGTGTTCCAGTCGTCCCGGATGTCGTGGTCGTCGAAGATCATGGACGTCGGCACGACGGACATCAGCCAGCGGATCTCCGGGTCGGCCCACGACTCGTGGTACAGCTCGGCGTACTCGCGGAACGACCCCACCTCGCCCACCGGCTCGGAGCCGCGCTCGGCCAGCCACCGCTTGATCCGGGGCGTCGGCTCGTCCGCGTAGACCTGGTCGCCGAGCAGCAGTAACGCGTCCGGCCACCGCTCCTCGGGCCAGTCCGCCATCCGCAGCGCGAACGCGTCCAGCGCGTCCGGCCCCAGCTTGTCGGGCGCCCGCTGGTCGGGCCCGCCCGCCTTGGCGGCCCGGCAGGAGCCGAACACGATCCTCCGCAGCTCGCCGGTGCGGATCCGCGGCGGCGGGAACGACGAGCCGGGCTCCGGCCACACGACCCGGTCGTCCAGCCGCACGTCGTAAGGCGTGCTGGTACCGGGTTCGAGCTTTTCGATGACGACCAGCGCGAAATGCTGCTCTCCCACCTGGAACGTCGCGGCACGGTGTCCCGCGACGGTCACCTCGCAAGCCGCGTCGGTCTCCACCCAGACGGTGGCCGACGTGGCGTCGACGTGTCGCAGTACCGGACCAAGCACCAGTTCGGCCATGCGGAGACGCTACCTTCGGATCATGGCTACCAGGTTGTACGACGTGGTCGTGGACGCCGCAGACCCGGTCGAGCTGGGTCGGTTCTGGTCGGCGCTGCTGGCGCAGCCGATCACGGGGGAGAGCGCGGACGAGGTGGACATGACGCTGTGTCCGGGCATGGGACTGGTGTTCGTGCCGGTGTCCGACCCGAAGGTGGTGAAGAACCGCCTGCACCTGGACCTGGCCTCGACTTCCGCGGAGCACCAGGCGGCGCTCGTCGCGCGGGCGCGTGAGCTGGGGGCCGAGCCGGTCGACCTCGGACAGGGCTCCGTGCCGTGGGTGGTGCTGGCCGATCCGGAGGGCAACGAGTTCTGCGTCCTGGAGCCGCGCGACGAGTACCTGGGCCTCGGCCCGGTGGCGGCGGTGGTGGTCGACGCGCTGGACCCGCGTGCGCAGGCGGCGTTCTGGTCGCGGGCGACGGGGCTGCCGGTGACCCGTGAGCACGCGGAGTACGCGTCGCTGCGCCAGGAGTCGGGCTGCTGGGTGGAGTTCGTCCGGGTCGACGAGGCGAAGACGGTGAAGAACCGGGTGCACTTGGACGTCGTGCCGCCTGCGGACGGGGATCTGCCCACCGAGGTGGTGCGCTTGGAGGCGCAGGGTGCGGTGCGCGCGGACGTGGGGCAGGGCGCCGTGTCGTGGGTGGTGCTGGCGGACCCGGAGGGCAACGAGTTCTGCGTGCTGACCCCGCGCTGAGATCTATTTTGGAGAACGCGAGCCCACGGGCTCTCATGACGAGGAGTTGGCATGGCCATCACGCTGGTGAACCCCGAAGGACTGCCGAAGGTCGACGCCTACCGGCAGGTCTCGGTCGCCACCGGGTCGAAACTGGTCTTCATCGCCGGTCAGGTCGCCTGGGATGCCGAGGGGACCACGGTCGGCGTCGGGGACCTCGCCGCCCAGGTGGAGCAGTGCTACCTCAACATCGGCACCGCCCTGGCCGGGGTCGGCGGCTCCTTCGACGACGTGGCGAAGATGACCGTCTACATCGTGGACTGGACCCCCGACAAGATGCCCCTGTTCCTGGAAGGCGCCGCTCGGGCGGCCGAGAAGCTGGGCGTCACCCCGGTCCCGCCGGGCACGCTGCTGGGTGTCGCGGCGCTGGCTTTCCCCGACCACCTGGTGGAGGTGGAGGCCACGGCGGTCCTCGACTGAACCGGGTTCGAATGCCCGGTAGTCCGAAGATCCGGGATGCGGAGGCTTTGGTCGTCCTAGGGGCTCGTCGCCTGGCACGGTCGTGCGAGCGCCCGATGACCACGGTTTCCCCGTTGTCGGAGAACTGTGGTGGCGGACGCGTTGGCGACCGGGTGCGACACGTTGGTGTCGATCGGTGGCGTGCAGTCGAACCACACCCGCCAGGTCGCCGCCGCGGCGGCGCGGGCCGGGTTGAAGTGCGTGCTGGTGCAGGAGAGCTGGGTCGACTGGCCGGACGCCGGCTACGACCGGGTGGGCAACATCCTGCTCAGCCGGCTGATGGGCGCGGACGTGCGGCTGGTGGAGGCGGGCTTCGGCATCGGCGTGAAACCCGCCTGGGAGCAGGCGATCGAGGACGTCCGCGCGGCCGGCGGCAGGCCGTACCCGATTCCGGCGGGCGCGTCGGACCACCGGCTGGGCGGTCTCGGGTTCGCCGGGTGGGCGGTCGAGGTGGCACGGCAGGAAGCCGAACTCGGCGTCCGGTTCGACACCGTCGTGGTCTGCTCGGTGACCGGCAGCACCCAGGCCGGGATGGTCGCCGGGTTCGCGGGCAGCGGGCGGCGGGTCATCGGCATCGACGCCTCGGCCGAACCGGCCGACACCCGCGACCAGATCACCCGCATCGCGCGGCAGACCGCGCTGCTGCTGGAGGTCGAGGTGCAGGCCACCGACGGGTGCTCGACGAGCGTTTCCACGAAGGCACCTACGGCGTGCCGGGCGAGTCCACTGTGGACTCAATGAAGCTCGGCGCCCGCCTCGAAGGCATGATCACCGACCCGGTGTACGAGGGGAAGTCGTTGGCGGGCTTGGTGGAACTGATGTCCTCCGGCGAAATCCCCCGCGACTCGACCGTCCTGTACGCACACCTCGGCGGGCAGCCCGCGCTCAACGCCTACAGCAGCCTGTTCCACTGATGGCCGGTGGCCGCCGTCGGCAGGGCTGTGCGTCGACGGCGGCTGTGGCGTCGACGGCGGCTGTGGCGTTGGCGAGTGGCTGTGGCGTTGACGGGGCGGCTTCGGCTTCGAGCGCCGCCCCGGCCGGCGGCGGGTTCGGTTCGGGCCGCGTGGTGCCGCTCCGTCAGGTGCTTCGGCGCGGGATGTCGGGTCAGGCGCGCAGTCGCAAGCCCTTCGGGGTGGCGCGGAAGCCTGCATCCTGGAGGATGCCCGCCAGCCTGGAGCCCAGTGCCACCTCCCCGTCCGCCCGTTGCACGGCCAACTGCCCCAGCCAGCCGTCGCGCACCGCACGGCTCAACGCCTGCGCGGCGGCGTGCAGGACCTCGTCCTCCTCGCTGAACGACAGCAGTGACCGGCCGCCGCGTTCCACGTACAGCGCCGCCACGCCGTCCACCAGCACGGTCAGCGCGCCGGACTTGCGCCCCGGTCGGTGTTTGCCCTCGCCCAGCGGGTCGGGCCAGGGCAGGGCCGCGCCGTACGGCTGTGCCGGGTCGGCGGCGGCCAGCACCACCGCCTCCGGTGTGCCGACGTGGTCCTGGCCGGGCGGCCGGGACAGGGCGCGCAGCCGGTCGACCGCGCCGCGGGCCGCGAACTGCGCCGCGCCCAGGCCCTCGACCACGTAACCGCGCACGACCTGGCCGGACTCCTCCATCGCCCGCAGCACCCGGTACACGCCGCTGAACCCGCCGGTCACCCGTTCGGTGTCCAGCGCGCCCCTGGTCAGCACGCCGTGCCGTTCCAGGAACGCCTCCGCCCTGGCGTGCGCCCGCCGGGTCGGGTCGGACGCGGGCACCACCGCCAGCGACCAGCGGCCGGCCACGGTCGGCGGGCCGGTGCGGCTGGGCATGTCGGGCCGGCCGGTCCGCATCCGCGCGTACCGGCCGCGCGGCGCGGTGCGGCGTGGTTTGTGCGCGGCGCCGCCGCCGGAGACCAGCGCGCGCAGCGGCGACAGCGTGTCGTTCGTGACCACGCCCGCCCACACCAGGTCCCACAGCGCGCCCACGACCTCGCCGTCGGTGGTCGGGCCTTGCAGCGACACGCGGTCGACTAGCTGCCGGAAGAACAGCGCCCCGCCCGCCAACGCCTCCACCACGGCGGTGTGCAGCGACGAGTCCGGCATCGCCTCCGGCACCAGGTCGGGCAGCAGCAGGTCGGCCACGTCCGTCGGCGCCAACGCGATCCAGCCGTCGCCGCCCGCCAGCGAGCCGCAGCCGGTCCACGTCACCTCGCCGGACGCGGTCAGCTCGTCCAGCAGCCCCTGGTGGTAGCCGGGCAGCCGCGCGGGCAGCACCAGCGACTCCACGGCGCTCGCGGGCAGCGGCGCGCCCGCGAGCTGCTCGACCACCGAGTACACGTCGTCCACGGTCGGCGCGCCGCGCAGCCGCCGGCCCACGCCGTGCCAACTAGGCAGGAAGCGGCCCAGCGCGGCCGGTTCGACCGGCTCCACCTCGGCCCGCAGCCGGGCCAGCGACGCCCGCCGCAGCCGGCGCAGCACCTCGGCGTCGCAGTACTCGGTGTGGGTGCCGCCGGGACGCAGCTCGCCGCGCACCAGCCGACCGGTGCCCGCCATGCGTTCCAGCACGCCGGTGACGACCGCGACGCCGAGCCCGAACCGCGCCGCCGCCTCGATCGCCGGGAACGGCCCGTGCGTCCGCGCGTAACGGGACAGCAGGTCGCCCAGCGGATCCGCCACCGGCTCGGTGAACGCCTCCGGCACGCCCACCGGCAGCGCCACGCCCAGCGCGTCCCGCACCCGGCCCGCGTCCTCGATCCCGAGCACCCGGTCCTCGCCCGCGATCCGCACCCGGATCGCCCGCCGCTGCGCCACCAGCTCGGTCAGCCACTCCGGTCGGATGCCCCGCTCCAGGGCCTCCGCCTCGGACAGGTCGCCCAGGAACCGCAGCAGGTCGGCCGCGCCCTCGACGTCCCGCGCGTGCCGGTCCGGGGTCAGCCGCTGGAGAGCGCGTTCGACCTCCTCGACCACCTCCGGGTCGAGCAGCTCCCGGATCGCCTCCGAGCCCAGCAACTCCGCCAGCAGCGCCGAGTCCAGCGACAGCGCCGCCGCCCGCCGCTCCGCCAGCGGCGCGTCCGCCTCGTACAGGAACATCCCGACGTACCCGAACAGCAGGCTCCGCGCGAACGGCGACGGACCCGGTGTCTCGACGTCCACCACCCGCACCCGGCGGGCCCGCACGTCGGTCATCAGCTCACGCAGGCCGGGCACGTCGTACACGTCCTGGAGGACCTCGCGCATCGCCTCCAGCACCACCGGGAAGCTCTCGTACTTCGCCGCCACGGACAGCAGTTGCGCCGCCCGCTGCCGCTGCTGCCACAGCGGTGTCCGGCGCTTCGGGTCACGCCGGGGCAGCAGCAGGGACCGCGCCGCGCACTCCCGGAACCGGGCCGCGAACAACGCCGACCCGCCCACCTCGGCGACCACGACCTGCTCGACCTCCTCCGGGTCCAGCAGCACGTCCTCCGCGCCCGCCACCACCTGCGCGCCGTCCAGGTCGACCGCGTCCGGCAGCCGCACCACGATCCCGTCGTCGGAGTGCGCCGCCTGCACCTCGATGCCGCGCCGCTCCCGCAGCCGGGCCGCGATCGCCAGCGCCCACGGCGCGTTCACCTGCGCCCCGAACGGCGAGTGCACCACCAGCCGCCAGTCGCCCAGCTCGTCCCGGAACCGCTCCACCAGCACGGTGCGGTCGTTGGGCACGTGCCGCGTCGCCTCCCGCTGCTCGCCCAGGTACGCCAGCAGGTTCGACGTCGCCCACGCGTCCAGCCCCGCGTCCGCGGCCCGGCGCACCGCGTCCTCGTGGTCCATGGTGGACACCTCGCGGAGGAACTTCCCCAGCGCCCGCCCCAGCTCCAGCGGGCGCCCCGGCGCGTCGCCCTTCCAGAACGGCATCCGCGCGGGCTGGCCGGGCGCGGGCACCACGATCACCCGGTCGTGCGTGATGTCCTCCACCCGCCACGACGAGGTGCCCAGCAGGAACGTGTCGCCCACCCGCGACTCGTAGACCATCTCCTCGTCCAGCTCGCCCACCCGCGAGCCGGGACCGCGCTCCGACGGCGGTGTCATCACCGCGAACAAACCCCGGTCCGGGATGGTGCCGCCGGAGGTCACCGCCAGCCGCTGCGACCCCGGCCGGCCGCGCAGCTCGCCGTTGACCCGGTCCCACGTGATCCGGGGCCGCAGCTCGCCGAACTCCTCACTCGGGTACCGGCCCGCCAGCATGTCCAGCACCGCCTGCAACGCCGACTCCGGCAGCGCGGCGAACGGCGCGGCCCGCCGCACCAGCCCGGCCAGCGCCTCCACCGTCCACGGCTCCATCGCCACCATCGCGACGACGTGCTGCGCCAGCACGTCCAGCGGGTTGCGCGGGTACCGGACGGCCTCGATCGCGCCGTCCCGCATCCGCTCCGCGACCACCGCGCAGGACACCAGGTCGCCCCGGAACTTCGGGAACATCACCCCACGCGACACCGCGCCCACCTGGTGCCCGGCCCGGCCGACGCGCTGCAGCCCGGACGCCACCGTCGGCGGGGCCTCCACCTGCACCACCAGGTCGACCGCGCCCATGTCGATGCCCAGCTCCAGCGACGACGTCGCCACCACGCACGGCAGCCGCCCGGACTTCAGCTCCTCCTCCACCGCGGTCCGCTGCTCGCGCGACATGGAGCCGTGGTGCGCGCGGGCGATGGTCGCCGTCCGCTGGGTGGTGAGCCCCGACTGCCCGATCGCCTCCGCCGGGAACCGCTCCATCTCGGCGGCCTCCTCGGCCAGCTCGTTGAGCCGGGCGGTGAGCCGCTCGGCCAGCCGGCGCGAGTTGGCGAACACGATCGTGGACCGGTGCTCCCGGACCAGTTCGAGCACCCGCCGCTCCACCGACGGCCAGATCGAGGACCGCTGCTCCGCGCCGGAAGCCGACCCGGACACCTCGCCGGTCGGCTCGCCGAGCACGGACATGTCCTCGACCGGGACCTCGACCTGCACCTCGATGGTCTTCGCGGTCTTGGGCTGCACGACCTTCACCGGACGCCCGCCGGCCAGGAACGCGCTCACCTCGTCGACCGGCCGGACCGTCGCGGACAGCCCGATCCGCTGGGCGTGGCGCGGACGTCCCGCGGACCCGCTGTCGAGCAGCGAATCCAGCCGTTCGAGGGACAGCGCGAGGTGCGCCCCCCGCTTGGTGCCCGCGACCGCGTGCACCTCGTCCACGATCACCGTCTCCACGCCGCGCAGCGACTCGCGCGCCGACGACGTGAGGATGAGGAACAGCGACTCCGGGGTGGTGACCAGCACGTCCGGCGGCCTGCGGACGAACGCCCGCCGGTCCTCCGCCGGGGTGTCGCCGGTCCGCATGCCCACCGTGATCTGCGGTTCCGGCAGCGACAGCCGGTGGGCGGCCTGCCGGATGCCCGCCAGGGGCGCGCGGAGGTTCCGCTCCACGTCCACTGCCAGGGCTTTCAGCGGGGAGACGTAGAGCACCCGGCAGCGGTGCCGGGGATCGTCCGGAAGGGGCTCCGACGCCAGCCGGTCCAGCGCCCAGAGGAACGCGGCCAGGGTCTTGCCCGAACCGGTGGGCGCGATGACGAGGGCGTGCTCGCCCGCGGACGCCGCCTCCCACGCGCCGGCCTGCGCCGCCGTGGGCGCGGCGAAGGCCCCGGCGAACCACTGCCGGGTCGCGGGGGAGAAAGCTGCCATGGCGTCCATGCATTCATAGTGGACCAGGGGTACGACAGTGTTGGATGGCCGCTGCTTCGCAGGCGGCGGGCTCGGTCGCCGGGGAGTCGGCGGCTCGTGCCTGATTTCTCCTCGATCGAAAAGCGTGATCGAGGAGAAATGAGTCACGAACCACCGACGCGACCTCGCGGGTCAGGGGGCTGTGACAGGATCAGCGCGGTTCGGAGAGTTAAGGGGTGGCTGTGCGCGTCCTGTCCGTTGACCTGGGCACTTCCAACACTGTGGCGGTGCTTGCCGCGCATGGTCGGCCGCCTCGGGTTGTCGAGGTGGACGGGTCCGCCACGATGCCTTCCGCCGTGTACTGCGAAGAGGACGGCTCGCTGGTCGTCGGTCGGGATGCCGAGCGGCGTGCCCGGCTCGACCCGTCGCGGTTCGAGCCGAATCCCAAGCGCCGGGTGGACGACGGCGCTCTGCTGCTCGGCGACAACGTCGTGCCGGTGACCGACGCGCTGGCCGCCGTGTTGCGCCGCGTGCTGGAGGAGACCACCCGCCAGCTCGGCGGCGAGCCGGTGGACGAGGTCCGCCTCACCCACCCCGCCCAGTGGGGTCCGACCCGCCGCAACGTGCTGCTGTCCGCCGCCCGGCTCGCGGGTGTGACCACGGACATCGTGCTGGTCCCCGAGCCTGTCGCAGCCGCGTCGCACTACGCGTCGCTGTCGGTGGGCCAGGCGCTGGCCGTGTACGACCTCGGCGCGGGCACGTTCGACGTGGCGATCGTCGGCGCGACGCAGAACGGCTTCACCGTGCTCGCCGAAGACGGCTTGCAGGACCTGGGCGGCCTGGACGTGGACCAGGCGCTGCTGGAGCACGTCGGGCGCCAGGTGTCGCACCGCGACCCGGCGACCTGGCAGCGGCTGCTGCGCCCCGAGTCGACGGCCGACCGCCGGGCCCGGCGCGCGTTGCAGGAGGACGTGAAGGCGGCCAAGGAGTCGCTGTCCCGGCACGCGCACACCGAGGTTCCGATGCCGGAGCCGTTCGAAGACGTGCTGGTCAACCGCTCGGACCTGGAGGCGCTGGTCCGTCCGAGCATGCTGCGCAGCGTGGAGCTGCTGGCGTCCACGATCCGCTCCACGGGCCTCGCGCCCAACCAGCTCGCGGGCATCTACCTGGTCGGCGGGTCGAGCCGGATTCCGCTGGTGGCGACCATGATCGCCGAGCAGGTGCGGGTGGTGCCGACCAGTCTGGACCAGCCGGAGACGGCGGTGGCG
Organism: Actinosynnema sp. CS-041913; assembly: GCF_050942485.1. Classification (NCBI taxonomy): domain Bacteria; kingdom Bacillati; phylum Actinomycetota; class Actinomycetes; order Pseudonocardiales; family Pseudonocardiaceae; genus Actinosynnema; species Actinosynnema sp. CS-041913. The sequence goes on from NZ_CP192037.1 coordinate 1,812,948, forward strand.
CTGGGCGCGCACCACGTGCCCAAGGACGGCGTGACGCCGCGCACCAAGGAGCCGGTGAAGGCCTCCAACGAGCCGCCGACGGTCGTCACCAAGCCGGTGACCGGGCCGAATCCGGTCCAGAACCCCGCCGTGAGCGGCGCGTACCAGGTCAACCCTGCGGTCAGTGGGCCGTATCAGGTGAACAATCCCGCGATGAGCGGGCCGTATCAGGTGAACAACCCGGCGGTCAGCGGGCCGTACCAGGTGAACTACCCGCAGACCGGGCCGCAGCAGTTCAACTTCCCGAGCGTCACCCCGCGCACCCAGCAACCCCCGACGAAGAAGCAGCCCAACAAGAACCTGCTCATCGCGGTCGGCGCGGCCGTCGTGCTCGTGCTGGCCGTGGCGGGCGGCATCTTCGCGTTCGGCGGCTCGGGGGTGCCCAGCGCGCAGGACTGCAAGAACGACACCGAGAAGGACGCCCAGGGCTTCACGCAGTGCCTGCGCCAGCTCGCGGGCAAGGTGCCGGACGGCAACACCTGCAAGGCGGGCGGCTCGGCCGGTGTGTCGGGCATCAGCGCCATCAAGGGCACCGTGGTGAGCTGCGCGGTCAAGGACGACTACTCCGTCCAGTACATCCTCACCGAGACCGTCACGGGCGCGCAGCAGGGCGCGGACGCGGTGGTGCGCTCGCTCAAGACGGACATGGTCGAGGCGGAGTGGGCCGGCAACGGCTTCAAGGGCAAGTACCGCGCCGCCGCGGACGGCGGGGTGGGGCTGCTCGTGTTCACCGCCGACGAACGTCCGCTGCTGGGCATCGTGACCAAGAGCGGTGGCGGCGACCTGACCGCCGACGCGGTCGCGGATTTCTTCGAAAACGCTGTTCAGCCGGGTACCTGACTCTGACTCTTACGGAGGCTGTGCGGGGCACCCCGCCCTGGCACGATCATGATCATGACCGCCGTCGAAGTGGTGCAGCGCAGGGTGCTCCGCGTGCTCGGGGCCACCCAGGTGCTGGGCGCGGCGGGCGTGACCATCGGCCTGGCGGTCTCCACCCTGATCGCGGCGGCGCTGTCCGACTCGGACGCCGTGGGCGGGCTCGCGCAGACCAGCGCGGTGCTCGGCGCGGCGGTGTTCGCCCTGCCCGCCGCACGGCTCGCCGCGCGGAAGGGACGCCGTCCGGCGCTCATCCTCGGGTACGGCGCGGGCACGGTCGGCGCACTGGCCGCGGCGTGCGCCGTGGTGCTCGGCTCGTGGCACGTGCTGCTGGTCGCACTGGTCCTGTTCGGGGCCGCGAGCAGCGCGAACCTCGCCGCGCGCTACGCCGGGACGGACCTGGCGCACCCGCAGCGGCGGGCACGTTCGCTGGCCATCGTGGTCTGGGCGGCGACGATCGGCGCGGTCGCCGGGCCGAACCTGGCCGACCCGGCCGGACAGGCCGCCGAGCGGCTCGGCCTGCCGGTGGGCGCGGGGCCGTACCTGCTGTCGGCGGTGCTGTTCGGGCTGGCCGCGCTGGTCGTGCTGCGGTACCTGCGGCCGGACCCGTTGACCGTCGCGCAGTCGGCCGCCCCCGTGGCGCCCGCGCACTGCGCCGGGGGAGTGGGCGACACACGCGGCTCCGGCGCGGTGTGGCGCGCGCTGCCGGGCACCGGGAAGCTCGCGCTGGGCGGCATCACGCTGTGCCACACGGCGATGGTGGGGCTCATGTCGATGACCCCGGTGCACATGGACCACGCAGGGGCGTCGCTGCGGGTCGTGGGTGTCGTGATCAGCCTGCACGTGGCCTCGATGTACGCGGCCAGCCCGCTGTTCGGGTGGATGGCCGACCGGCTGGGCCGGGTGCCCGTGCTGGCCATCGGCGCGGCGCTGGTGGTGGCCGCGTCCGGCGTCGCGGGCATGGCGACCTCGCACGACGCGCCGCAGCTCGCGGTCGGTCTGGCGCTCCTGGGTTTCGGCTGGTCGGCGGGTCTGGTGTCGGGGTCCGCGCTGCTCACCGAGTCGGTCGCGACGGCGGACCGGCCGGCCGCGCAGGGCCTGTCGGACCTGTGCATGAACATCGGCGGCGCGGTCGGCGGTGTCGCGGCGGGCGTCGTGGTGACGGCGTGGTCTTACGCCGTGCTGGGGCTGCTCGTGGGGTTCACGGCGTTGCCGCTGCTCGTGGTGTGCCTGTTCACGTCGTTGCAGCGGGTGCGCTGATCAGCGCTTGCGGTGGTACCACCAGGCGCGGATGCCGACCACGAGCGCGGCGACCAGCCCGGCGATGATCACGACCTGGCCGAGCGGCGACGACAGGCCTGTTGGGTCATCCATGGTCCGAGGTTAGCGCGCGGCGGCGGCGAACTCGCGGACACGACTGGTCTCGCCCGCCGTGCGCCACACCATGCCCCAGACGACCTCCGGCGCGTCGCGCAGCGGCAGGAACGCGATCCTGGGGCGGGCGAAGTAGCCGGCCGCGTGCGCGCCCAGCGGACACACGCCCTCGCCGTCCGCGATCGCCGTCATGAGTTCCTGGAACGTCGTAAGGGCACGTCCGCGCTCGACAGGGCGGCCCAGAGGTGTCGTGTCCCGCCAGTAGGCGGCGCGGAAGACCGTGTCGCGGGCCAGGTCCTCCATCGTCACGTGGTCCTGCCTGGTGAACGGGTGTGTGTCGGCCACGGCCAGCACCATCGGCTCGCAGAACACCGCCGGACCGGTCGTCAGGTCCGGCTCGTCCACCGGGAACAGCGTCACCAGCACGTCCACCTCGTCGTCCCGGAGCAGCGCGAACGGGTCCACGAAGCCGGCTTCCCGGACCCGCAGCTCGCTGCCCGGGTGACGGGTCCGGTAGCGGGCCAGGACGTCCGGGATGAGGTCCGCGACGGCCGGGGCTTCGAAGCCGACCCGGAGCAAGCCCATGCCCCGACCTGCGGCGATGGCTCGTTCCACGCCTTCCACGATGCGCTGGTAGGCCGGAGCGATGTCGTCCTTGAGCCGCCGCCCGATGGGCGTGAGGGCGACTCGGCGGCTGGTGCGCTCGAACAGGGGCGCGCCGATGCGGCGTTCCAGTTGCTTGACGGTCTGGCTGACGCGGGCCTGCGACACGTGGAGGCGTTCGGCGGTGCGGCTGAAGTGCAACTCCTCGGCCAAGGTCAGGAAAATCTCGATGTCCCGCCGTTCCATAACGCACAGGTTATCGTTCGATACGATCTCCGCCGTTGTTGGGCGTGTCGAATCCGGCGATCGTCTTACTCATGGAAAACACGCTGCTCGTGCGGGCCGAGAAGGCCGAGAAGCTCACCGCCGACCCCACCGCCGTCGTCACCCTGCTCGCCGACCTGGACGGGCTGACCAGCAACCGCTCCACGTTCCTGGACGGCGCGAACGGCGCTCCGCCGCACTTCCACACCCGTGCGTCGGAACTGTTCTTCGTGCTCGACGGGACCTTGCAGGTGCTGCTCGACCAGGACGTGATCACGCTGGAGCGCGGCGACTTCCTCGTGGTGCCGCCCCGCGTGCCGCACGCGTTCGGCGCGCTGAAGGGCGCGGACGCCGACGTCCTGTTCGTCTTCACGCCCGGCATGGGCCGGTTCGACTACTACCGCCTGCTGGACCGGGTGCAGCGCGGCCTCGCCGACCCGGCGGAGATCGGCGCGTCGCAGGACCTCTACGACAACCACTACGTCGACAGCCCGGCCTGGAAAGCGGCGCGCTAGCCTGGGCGCGATGCGCAATACGGTGTTCCGCAAGCTGATGGCGAACGAGTTCGGGCAGGTCAGGGCGGAGATGGTGGCCAGGGACCACGTGATGTCCGCCCTCGGCGGGCGCACCGCGGACCAGGCTCTGGAGGACGGCGTGCCGCCCAAGGAGGTGTGGCTCGCCGTGTGCGACGCGTTCGAAGTGCCGGAGCACCGGCGGTGACCCGGTGTGTCGACCCGGCGGTCGAACACCTGTTCGGCTATAGTCCCCGACACGACCGGGTGACCGAACCCCGCTGGTGACCCGGCCACCGCCGAGAAATGTCGTACCCCGCCCGTAACGTCGGCCCCGACATCGCTCAGCGACCCAAGACAAACCGAGGTGGACTCCAGATGGCACAGGCACCCGACCGGGACAAGGCCCTCGAACTGGCCCTGGCCCAGATCGACAAGCAGTTCGGCAAGGGCTCGGTCATGCGGCTCGGCGAGGAAGGCCGCGCCCCGATCGAGGTGATCCCCACCGGCGCGATCGCGCTCGACGTCGCGCTCGGCATCGGCGGCCTGCCGCGTGGCCGTGTGGTGGAGATCTACGGCCCGGAGTCGTCCGGTAAGACGACGGTGGCGCTGCACGCCGTGGCCAACGCCCAGCGCAACGGCGGCATCGCGGCGTTCATCGACGCCGAGCACGCGCTGGACCCGGATTACGCGAAGAAGCTCGGCGTCGACACCGACGCGCTGCTGGTGTCCCAGCCGGACACCGGCGAGCAGGCGCTGGAGATCGCGGACATGCTGGTCCGCTCCGGCGCGCTGGACATCCTGGTGATCGACTCGGTGGCCGCGCTGGTGCCCCGGGCCGAGATCGAGGGCGAGATGGGCGACAACCACGTCGGTCTCCAGGCGCGGCTGATGAGCCAGGCGCTGCGGAAGATCACGGGTGCGCTGAGCACGTCCAACACCACCGCGATCTTCATCAACCAGCTACGCGAGAAGATCGGCGTGATGTTCGGCTCGCCGGAGACCACGACCGGTGGCAAGGCGCTGAAGTTCTACGCGTCGGTGCGGCTGGACGTGCGGCGCATCGAGACGCTGAAGGACGGCGGCGAGCCGGTCGGCAACCGGACCCGCGTCAAGGTCGTGAAGAACAAGGTGGCCCCGCCGTTCAAGCAGGCCGAGTTCGACATCCTCTACGGCCACGGCATCAGCCGTGAGGGCTCGCTCATCGACATGGGCGTGGACCAGGCCATCCTGCGCAAGTCGGGCGCCTGGTACACCTACGAGGGCGACCAACTGGGCCAGGGCAAGGAGAACGCGCGCAAGTTCCTGCGCGAGAACCCGGACGTGGCCAACGAGATCGAGAAGCGGATCAAGGACAAGCTCGGCATCGGGGCGACCCTCGACGCCGACGACTCCGCACCCGCGCCGGTCGACTTCTAGCGGTGGCGGGGCAAGGCGGCCGTGGTCGCGGGACACCCCGCGACCCTTCGGCCGACCCGTTCGCGAGCCCTGCCGAGGGCCAGGGCGGGGCCGTCCAGGCAGAGCCGGGCCTGGGCGGGGCTGTCCAGGCAGAGCCGGGCGTGGCCGGGGCCGTTCCGACAGAGCCGGGCCGGGGTGGGCCTACTTCGGCGGAGACGGATCCGTTCGAGGCGTGGGGTGGGCGCAGGAGCGCTTCGGGCGAAGCTGTCCGGGTCGCGCCCGCCGGTGGCCGTGCCGAGGCTTCGGCGGACGACGACCCGTTCGAGACCCTTGGCCGCCGCCGGAGTGAGTCGGGCGAAGCGGTGCCGGTGGCGGATGCCCGTGGCGATGCCCCGGTGGCGGCGGATCCGTTCGAGGTTGCCGAGCGTCGGGGGCAGTCCGGTGCGGAAGGTGGTTCGCGTCGGGCCAAGGGCAGCGGTCGGCGTCGGGCTGGTTCGCGGAGCGCCGGACGTGCCGGGGACACCGACCCGCACACCGGTGCCAACCCGCACACCGGCACCGGCCCGCACACCGGCACCGGCCCGCACACCGACGTCGACGCGGAGGCCGCCAAGCCCGTCGACCCGATGCAGGAGCAGCGCAAGGCGACCGACATCTGCTACGCGCTGCTCACCGCTCGTGCCCGGACCCGCGTCGAACTCAAGAGCGCCCTGCTGCGCAAGGGCATCCGCGAGGAGACCGCCGAACTGGTCCTCGGCAAGTTCGACCGCGCGGGCCTGATCGACGATGCCGCGTTCGCCGAGGTCTGGGTCCGTTCCCGGCACACCTACCAGGGGCTGGGGCGGCGGGCGTTGGCGGTGGAGCTTCGGCGCAAGGGTGTCGCCGACGACGTCGCCGCCGAGGCCGTGGCCGCCGTGGACGACGAGGCGGAGCAGGAACGGGCGCGGGAGTTGGTGCGCAAGAAGCTCCGTGCGATGTCCGGGTTGGACGATCAGGCGAAGATCCGTCGGCTCGTCGGTGCTTTGGCGCGCAAGGGTTACGCCGAGGGCATGGCCTACCGGGTGGTGCGTGAGGAGTTGCGCAACGCGGAGATCGAGTCCCCGTTGGACGACTACCTGCCCGACTAGCGCCTGCCCGACTAGCGCCTGCCCGACTAGCGCCTGCCCGACTAGCGCCTGCCCGATTAGCGACTGCCCGACCGATGCCTGCCTGGCCAGGCAGTTCGACCGGTGCGGGGGCTACTCCTGCTTGCTGACCCGCCAGAACTGGCGTTTGCGGTCCTCTCGCACCACCACGCCCAGCCGCGCCAGTTCGACGCGGAGCTGCTTCACGTCCTCGGTGTCGTCCTTCTTCAACGCCTTGGCCCGCGCCCGCAGCAGCGCGTTCGCGCCGGGTGGCAGGCCGGGCATGTCCTCCACCCAACGCCGGTACTCGTCGCGGTACGGGTCGCCGGGCAGCCAGGGGTACCCGTGGCGTTGGAAGGCGTCGGCGAGGTCGGTGTCGTGCAGGTCCGAGTTCTCCCGCGCCAGCTCCTCGGTGTCCAAGCCGAGCACCACGAGCTTCTTGCCGTCCAGGAACACCCCGGAGACCTGCGTCCGGTCCAGCGCGTACTCGGCGCCGCCCCGGCTGAACACCAGCGCCTCGTCGGCCACCTCGACCGACAGGCGTTCCTGCTCCGCGATGAACGCGATCACCAGTCCCGCGAGCACGCCCAAGCCGAGTGCGCCGAGCGTCGCCTGCGGCTCCGGGATGGAGGCGATCAGCCGGAACGGGCCGCGCAGCGGCGCCCACGGCAGTGACACCACCCAGTCCGCGATGGCCTGCACACCCCACAGCAACGCCGCGCCCAGCACCGGGAAACCCGCCCACACCAAGCCGACCTGCCAGCCCGGCTCGGCCACCACCGTGGTTCGTCGCGCGTTCATCCCCAACACCCTCCCCAAGTGCGGCAGCCAACCTACCGCACCCGGGGAGCCGTCCCGCCGGCCCGGAACCGTCTGGAGGGGACCGCGTGCCGGACCGGAACGGGCTGCGCAGCGCCGAGATCGACTCCGACGCCCTGCGGCTTGACCGGTCCTACAGCGCCGCAGCGGCCTTGGCCAGGGCCTCGATCCGGTCGAAATCACCGGTCGCCAGCGCGTCCTTCGGCGTCAGCCACGACCCGCCCACGCAGCCCACGTTCGGCAGCGCGAGGTAGCGCGGCGCGGTCTCGACCGAGATGCCGCCGGTCGGGCAGAAGCGCAGGCCGGGCAGGGGCGCGCCGATCGACTTCAGGTAGTCGACGCCGCCCGCCGCCTCGGCCGGAAAGAACTTCAGCGCCGTCAGGCCGCGTTCGGCGAGCCGCATCGCCTCGGACACGGTCGCCGCGCCCGGCAGGAACGGCAGGCCGGTGTCCTCCACCGCGTCCAGCACCCGGTCCGTCGAACCGGGCGTGACCAGGAACGACGCCCCGGCCTTGGCGGCCTGCTCGGCGTGTTCGGGCGCGGTCACGGTGCCCGCGCCCAGCACGATGTCGGGGACCTCGGCGGCGATCCGCTCGATCGCGGGCAGCGCGGCGGGCGTGCGCAGGGTCAGCTCGATGACGCGGATGCCCCCGCGCAGCAGCGCCCGCGCCAGCGGCACGGCCCGGTCGGCGTCGTCCAGCACGACGACCGGGATGACGGGGGACAGCTCCAGCAGATCCGCGCTGGTGGTCACCGAGTTACCTCCTGGTTCGCGCGGCCCGCGAAGTGCGAGGCCGCGATGGGGCCGAACACGCTCGCGCCGCGGTCGGCGGGTCCGACCGACCGGCGCAGCGCGGCGAACAGCTCGCGTCCCGTGCCGGTCCACGCCTGCGCGTCCGGTGGGAAGTCCACCAGGTCGCGTCCGGAGAGTTCGGCCGGGTCCACGAGAGCCTCCAGCGTGCCGGTCTCGGCGTCGACGCGCAGCACGTCGCCGTCGCGCACGCGGGCCAGCGGACCGCCCACGGCGGCCTCCGGGGTGAGCTGGATGGCGGCCGGGATCTTGCCCGACGCGCCGGACATCCGGCCGTCGGTGACCAGCGCGACCTGGAAGCCCCGGTCCATCAGCACGCCCAGCGCGGGGATCAGCTTGTGCAGCTCGGGCATCCCGTTGGCCTGCGGCCCCTGCTGCCGCACCACGACCACGACGTCCCGCTCCAGCTCGCCCGCCTTGAACGCGGCGCTGAACGCCTCCTGCGAGGTGAACACCCGCGCGGGGGCCTCCACGACCCGGTGCTCGGGCTTGACCGCCGACACCTTGATCACCGCGCGGCCGAGGTTGCCGGCCAGCATGCGCAGCCCGCCGTCGGCGGCGAACGGCTCCGACGCGGGCCGCAGCACGTCCCGGTCCAGCGAACGGCCGGGGCCGTCGCGCCAGGTCAGCACGCCGTCGACGAGCGCGGGCTCCTGCCGGTAGCGGTCCAGCCCGGCACCCGCGACGGTGCGCACGTCGGCGTGCAGCAGCCCCGCGTCGAGCAGCGTCCCGACCAGGAACTGCACGCCGCCGGCGGCCTGGAAGTGGTTGATGTCCGCGCCGCCGTTGGGGTAGACGCGGGCCAGCAGCGGCACCACCGCCGACAGGTCGGCGAAGTCGTCCCAGCCCAGCTCGATGCCGGCGGCGGACGCGACGGCCACCAGGTGCATGGTGTGGTTGGTCGAGCCACCGGTCGCCAGCAGCGCGATCACGCCGTTGACCACGGACTTCTCGTCCACCACCTGCCCGATCGGGGTGTACTCGCCGCCTCGGCTGATCACCACGGCCCGCCGTGCGGCCTCCTCGGTCAGCGCGCGGCGCAGCGCGGTGCCCGGCGGGACGAAGCTCGCGCCCGGCAGGTGCAGGCCCATCACCTCCACGACGAGCTGGTTGGAGTTCGCCGTGCCGTAGAAAGTGCAGGTCCCAGGGCTGTGGTAGGAAGCGGCCTCGGCCTCCAGCAGGTTCTCCCGGGACGCCTTGCCCTCGGCGAACAACTGCCGCACGCGGGCCTTCTCCGAGTTCGGCAGGCCCGAGTGCATCGGGCCGGCGGGCACCAGGATCGCGGGCAGGTGTCCGAACGACAGCGCGCCGATCAGCAGGCCCGGCACGATCTTGTCGCACACGCCGAGCAGCAGCGCCGAGTCGAACATGTCGTGCGACAGCGCGATGCCGGTGGCCATCGCGATCACGTCCCGGCTGAACAGGGACAGCTCCATGCCGGCACGGCCCTGCGTGATGCCGTCGCACATCGCGGGCACGCCGCCGGCGAACTGGGCGACGCCACCTGCCGCGCGGGCCGCGTCCTTGATCCACGCCGGGTACTCGTCCATCGGCTGGTGGGCGGACAGCATGTCGTTGTAGGCGGACACGATCGCCACGTTCGGGCGGCGGAGCGCGCGCAGCGCCTCCTTGTCGCCGCCGGTGATGCCGGCGAACCCGTGGGCGAGGTTGCTGCACGCCAGGTCCCGGCGGACCGGGCCCTCGGCGTGCGCTTCGGCGAGTCGTTCGAGGTAGGCGGACCGGCCGGCGGCGCTGCGGGCGGCGATACGAGCCGTCACTCCGGCGACGACGGGATGCACGCTCATGGTTCGCTGTCTCCGGTGGTGATCACGGGCCGTGGTGGGCCCGGTGGGACGACAGCGCTGGCGTCGCACGTACGGACGTGACAGCACCCACACTATGTCACGACGCCTGATCGCCACAAAAACGATTCAGTGACTGAGACGCGACGCGGTGCCTTGTGGTGCTTGTCACAAGCGCGTCGACCAGGCAGAGTCGGCACACGGACCCCCAAGGGAGGTGCTGCCATGACGTCCTCGGAGATCGTGGAGCTGCGTCGAGCGCTGGGTCAGCTACGCCACTGCGTCGGCTCGCTGCGCTCGCGCTACGGCGATGTCGCCGCGGTGCAGCGGCTGGCCAACGACGTCGAGCGGATGGACATCGACGCGACCGAGCTGATCGATTTGGACAGCACACCCCGGCAGCGTGAGGCGCCCAGAGTGGAGCGCGAGGTCGTCGTCGTGCCGGACACGCCGTACGACCCCAAGCTCTGGCACGACGCCGACGACGAAGGTCTCGGCGGCTACCGCCACACCTGAACGACCGCAGGCCGGCCCCCGCGTCACCACGCGGGGGCCGGCTCGGTTTTTCCCGGTCAGTTTCCCCCGTCCGTCCCCACGACCGTCCCGAATCCCCACGACTGTCCTGTTCGTCCCTGCCACTGGCGCGAACTCCCGCCACAACGAAGTGGAACCGAGGTGAGGTATGAGGGCGCAGATCGCCCAGCGCACGTTGCGCACGGACCGGTGGTGGCTGCCGCCGCTGGTCACGTTCGCCGGCCTGTTGCTGATCTCGATCTACGCGGCGGTGCGCACCTTCATGGGTGATTACTACTGGGTGGACGAGTACCGCTACCTGACGCCCATGTACTCACCCTGCCTGAGCGAGGAATGCCTCCCGGCGGCGGCGCACTTCGGCCGCCCGCTGCCGGAGCTGCCGGGGTTCCTGACCCCGCCGGTGGTCATCATCCCGTTCCTGCTGGGCTTCCGGGTGACCTGCTACTACTACCGCAAGGCGTACTACCGGGCGGCGTGGATGTCCCCGCCCGCGTGCGCGGTCGCCGAGCCGCACGCCAAGTACACCGGCGAGACCCGCTTCCCGCTGATCGCGCAGAACCTGCACCGCTACTTCTTCTACGCGGCCTCGCTCCTGCTGCTGATCAACATCTACGACGCGGTCTACGCGTTCAGCACCGGTGTCGGGCTGGGCAACCTGGTGCTGCTGGTGAACGTGGGCCTGCTGGGCGCGTACACGCTGTCCTGCCACTCGTGCCGGCACATCGCGGGCGGGCGGCTGAAGCACTTCTCCAAGCATCCGGTGCGGTACTGGATGTGGACGCGGATCTCCAAGCTGAACGCCCGCCACATGCAGCTTGCCTGGGCGTCGCTGATTTTCGTCTGCGTCACCGACTTCTACGTCGCGCTGGTCGCCTCCGGGACGATCTCCGACCTTCGAATCATCAACTGAGGAGCTGGTTTTGCCCGAGGTGGAACGGCATTCGTTCGACGTGCTCGTGATCGGCGCGGGAGGCGCCGGGCTGCGCGCGGCGATCGAGGCCAGGGAGCACGGGATGCGCACGGCGGTGCTGTGCAAGTCGTTGTTCGGCAAGGCCCACACGGTGATGGCCGAAGGCGGCATCGCCGCGGCGATGGGGAACGCCAACGCGGGGGACAACTGGCAGGTGCACTTCCGCGACACGATGCGCGGCGGGAAGTTCCTGAACAACTGGCGGATGGCCGAGCTGCACGCCCGCGAGGCCCCGGACCGGGTGTGGGAGCTGGAGACCTACGGCGCGCTGTTCGACCGGACCAAGGACGGGCGGATCAGCCAGCGCAACTTCGGCGGCCACGAGTACCCGCGCCTGGCGCACGTCGGCGACCGCACCGGCCTGGAGCTGATCCGGACGTTGCAGCAGAAAGTCGTTTCGCTGCAACAGGAGGACTTCGCGGCGACCGGCGACTACGAGTCGCGGCTGAAGGTGTTCCAGGAGTTCACCGTCACGGACCTGGTGCAGGACTCGGCCGGGGACGGGGAGCACGGCAGGGTCGCCGGCGCGTTCGGCTACTGGCGCGAGTCCGGCCGCTTCGTGCTGTTCGAGGCCCCGGCGGTGGTGCTGGCGACCGGCGGCATCGGCAAGTCGTTCAAGGTGACGTCGAACTCCTGGGAGTACACCGGCGACGGGCACGCGCTCGCGCTGCGGGCCGGCGCGTCGCTGATCAACATGGAGTTCATCCAGTTCCACCCGACCGGCATGGTGTGGCCGCCGTCGGTGAAGGGGATCCTGGTCACCGAGTCGGTCCGCGGCGACGGCGGGGTGCTGCGCAACTCGGACGGCAAGCGGTTCATGTTCGACTACATCCCCGAGGTGTTCAAGGACAAGTACGCCGACAACGAGGCCGAAGCCGACCGCTGGTACGCGGACCCGGACAACAACCGCCGCCCGCCCGAACTGCTGCCGCGCGACGAGGTGGCGCGGGCGATCAACTCGGAGGTCAAGGCGGGGCGGGGTTCCGAGCACGGCGGCGTGTTCCTGGACGTGTCGACCCGTCTGCCGGCGGAGGAGATCAAGCGCCGGCTGCCGTCGATGCACCACCAGTTCAAGGAACTGGCGGACGTCGACATCACCGCGCAGCCCATGGAAGTCGGGCCGACGTGCCACTACGTGATGGGCGGCGTGCAGGTCGACCCGGACACCGGGGTGTCGTCGGTGCCGGGCCTGTTCGCGGCGGGCGAGGTGTCCGGCGGCATGCACGGCTCGAACCGCCTGGGCGGCAACTCGCTGTCCGACCTGCTGGTCTTCGGCCGGCGTGCGGGTGAGGGCGCGGCGACGTACGTGTCGGGGCTCTCGGACCGCCCGGTCTGCTCCGACGAGACGATCGCGGAGGCCGAACGTGTTGCCCTGGCGCCGTTCTCGACCGACGGCGGCGAGAACCCCTACACGCTGCACATGGAGTTGCAGCAGGCGATGAACGACCTGGTGGGCATCATCCGCCGGGCCGACGAGATGGACCAGGCGCTGAAGCGGCTGGACGACCTGAAGCGCCGTGCGCTGTCGTTGACCGTGGAAGGCCACCGCCAGTTCAACCCCGGCTGGCACCTGGCGCTGGACCTGCGGAACATGTTGCTGGTCAGCGAGTGCGTGGCACGGGCGGCGCTGCTGCGCACCGAGTCGCGCGGCGGCCACACCCGGGACGACTACCCGGGGATGGCAGCCGAGTGGCGCCGGAAGCTGTTGGTCTGCAAGGCGACTCCGGACGGCGTGACGGTCGCCGAGGAGCCGCAGATCCCGATCCGGGCGGACCTGCTGGAGCTGTTCGAGTTCACCGAACTCCAGAAGTACCTGACCGCCGACGAGCTGGAGGGCTGACATGGGGTACCAGGGGCACTTCAGGGTGTGGCGTGGTGATGCGGACGGAGGCGGTCTGGAGGACTTCACCGTAGAGGTCAACGAGGGCGAGGTGGTGCTCGACATCATCCACCGCCTCCAGGCGACCCAGGCGGCGGACCTGGCCGTGCGGTGGAACTGCAAGGCGGGCAAGTGCGGCTCGTGCTCGGCCGAGATCAACGGCAAGCCGAGGCTGCTGTGCATGACCCGGATGTCGGTGTTCGCCGAGGACGAGGTCGTGACCGTGACGCCGATGCGCACGTTCCCGGTGATCCGGGACTTGGTGACGGACGTGTCGTACAACTACGTGAAGGCACGGGAAGTCCCGGCGTTCAGCCCGCCGAAGGGCGTCGCGCCGGGCGACTACCGGATGTCCCAGGTGGACGTCGAGCGCTCGCAGGAATTCCGCAAGTGCATCGAGTGCTTCCTCTGCCAGAACACCTGCCACGTGATCCGCGACCACGAGGAGAACAAGGCGGCGTTCTCCGGTCCCCGGTTCCTGATGCGGGTGGCCGAGCTGGAGATGCACCCCCTGGACACGGCCGACCGGGTGGACGAAGCGCGGTCCGAGCACGGGCTCGGGCTGTGCAACATCACCAAGTGCTGCACGGACGTGTGCCCGGAGCACATCCAGATCACCGACAACGCCCTGATCCCGATGAAGGAACGGGTGGCCGACCGCCGCTACGACCCGATCGTCTGGCTGGGCAACAAGCTGTTCCGGCGGTCCTGAACCAAGAAGAATGGCCACGTCGAGCACGAACCCGCGTTGCGTCCCCCTGAGGTGGCGCAACGCGGGTCCGTGGTTCCAGGGACCGTGATCGTCGCGCCGACCGACAGCACCACCAGACCTCGCGGGCCGGCCGGCACACGACCGCAGGCGTCCGGACGAACCCCACCCGCACCGCGGCCCACCATTTTCGTATCGTGCGCTATCCCTGCGCGCCTCGGCATGAACCGGCAGCGCACCTCACACGTGGATCACGACAACTCGTTGGTCCTTGGGGCTATCAGGCTCCTCGACAAGCTGACTCAGGTCATCGGGATCGCTGGTGAGCAGCACGACCGGTCGAGCCATGATCAGCGCCGTAGCGGCTACCACGGAATCGATGGCGCATCGATGACCGGACAGCCCTGTTGCGCCAAGCAACTCGCCGGCGGCCCGCCCAAGCTCGGGAGAGACGGGCAGGGTCACGATCCGGGACAGCACGCGGTGCACGGATGCATCGCGAGACCCGCCCCGGAGAACCTCGGCCAATGTGATTGCACTGACAACAACTCGCGCCCCACGAACCCGTGCGGTTTCCAGGTGGGCGCGGACGCGCGCATCGCCCGCCGCCAGCTTGGACAGCCCCTCACTGTCCAAGACAAGAGTCCCACCCGCCGCTACTCGACGTCCGGCCATGCCGCCCTGGCCTCCGCCAAGTACTGCTCCGGAATCGGGCCGTGGTCGGCATCGAGCAGTTCGGACAGTTCAACCAGAAGGTCCAGTTCCAACTGCCGGGCAACGGCCTCGGTCACATAGTGGCTGAACTCGCCCTTCCCGACCCGTTGCTGGACGGCTGCCGTCAATCCTTCAGGCAGCGAGACGCTGACCTTCCGGGCTCGTCCCAGTGATCGGGGATTGCTCGCGGCTGCCGCAGCGGCAATCTTCGATTCCAGAAGCGCTTCCAGCCCAGATGTCACCTTGCCCACATCATGGTGTGAAATCAGCCGTCGCGCCAAGTCCAGCCCCGACGGCAGGTGCGACGGGAGCGGACCTGGCGCGTCGCTTGTCGGCTCGTGCGGAAGCGCGGTCATACGTTGATGCTACCAGCGGTAGCAACCTGGGGATGGTTGATCATCCGAGTCCGCATTCAAGGCAGCCTCGGAGTTGTGTCGTGATCGGACAGGGTGCCGGCCAGTCGCCGACACCCCGTCCGATCAGGCACTTCGTCCTGCAGTCGCGCTCGCGATCAGCTACAGCCCGACGTCGAGCCGCAGCCCTCGCACAGGTAGCAGGAGCCGGCGGGGCGCATCTTCGTGCCGCAGGTCATGCACAGCGGCGCGTCGGCGGTCGTGCCCAGGTGGAGTTCGAGCAGTTCCGTGGAGCTGCCGACCCGGACGTCCTGGGGCGCGGACTTCTTCTGCTCGACCTCCGGCGTGGCCTTGGTCGGCGTCGCGTCGACCGACGTGCGCAGGCCTTCGAGGTCCACGTCGCCGTTGCCGTAGTCCTGCGCGACCTGGGCCGTGCGCTCGTCGGCGGTGAAGATGCCGAGTTGCGCGCGCTTCTCGAACGGCAGGTAGTCCAGCGCCAGCCGGCGGAACAGGTAGTCCAGGACGCTGGTCGCGATGCGGACGTCCGGGTCGTCGGTCATGCCGGCCGGCTCGAAGCGGAGGTTCTGGAACTTCGAGACGTAGAACTCCAGCGGGATGCCGTACTGGAGGCCCACCGAGATCGACATGGAGAACGCGTCCATCACGCCCGCCAGGGTCGAGCCCTGCTTGCCCAGCTTGACGAAGATCTCGCCCAGGCCGTCGTCGGGGTACGAGCCGGCGTGCAGGTAGCCCTCCGCGCCGCCGACCGTGAAGGACACCGTCTGGGACGGGCGCTTCTTCGGCAGGCGCTTGCGCACCGGGCGGTACTCGACCACCGTCTCGGTCTTGGTCTCGCCCGACGGCTTCGCCGACTTGCCGGCGGACAGCGGCTGGCCGACCTTGCAGTTGTCGCGGTAGATCGCGAGCGCCTTCAGGCCCAGCTTCCAGCCCTGGTAGTAGATCCCCTCGACGTCCTCGACGGTCGCCGTCTCCGGCATGTTGACCGTCTTGGAGATCGCGCCCGAGATGAACGGCTGCACCGCCGCCATCATCCGGACGTGGCCCATCGGCGCGATGGAGCGGTCGCCCATGGCGCAGTCGAACACCTCGTAGTGCTCCTGGCGCAGGCCGGGGGCGTCGACCACGTGGCCGTGCTCGGAGATGTACTCGACGATGGCCTCGATCTGCTCGTCCTGGTAGCCGAGCACCTTGAGCGCGCGCGGGACCGTCTGGTTGACGATCTGCATCGAGCCGCCGCCGACCAGCTTCTTGAACTTCACCAGCGCCAGGTCCGGCTCGATGCCGGTGGTGTCGCAGTCCATCATCAGGCCGATGGTGCCGGTGGGCGCGAGCACGGACGCCTGCGCGTTGCGCCAGCCGTTGCGCGCGCCGACCTGCATGCCCTCCTGCCACGCGCGGGTCGCGACCTTCTGCACCGCCGCGTCGTTCGCGTGGTACGTGCGGATCAGGTCGTTCGCCGCCGCGTGCTTGCGGATGACGCGCTGGTGCGCCTCGGCGTTGCGGGCGTAGCCCTCGTACGGCCCGACGATGCCCGCCAGCTCGGCGGAACGCTTGTACGCCACCGCCTGCATCAGCGAGGTGATGGACGCGGCCAGCGCCCGGCCGCCCTCCGAGTCGTACGCGTGGCCGGTCGCCATCAGCAGCGCGCCGAGGTTGGCGTAGCCGATGCCGAGCTGCCGGAACTTGCGGGTGGTCTCCGCGATCGGCTCGGTCGGGAAGTCCGCGAAGCTGATCGAGATCTCCATCGCGGTGATGACCAGCTCGACCGACTTCGCGAACAGCTCGGCGTTGAACAGGCCGTCGTCCTGGAGGAACTTCATCAGGTTCAGCGACGCCAGGTTGCAGCTCGAGTTGTCCAGGTGCATGTACTCCGAGCACGGGTTCGAGGCGGTGATCCGGCCCGACTCCGGCGTGGTGTGCCAGTCGTTGATGGTGCCGTCGTACTGGATGCCGGGGTCGGCGCACTCCCACGCGGCCTGCGCGAGCTTGCGGAACAGGCTCTTCGCGTCGACGGTCTCGATGACCTCGCCGGTCTGGCGGGCGCGCAGGCCGAACTGGCCGCCGTTCTCGTAGGCGTGCATGAACTCGTCCGACACGCGGATCGAGTTGTTCGCGTTCTGGTACTGCACGGACACGATGTCCTTGCCGCCCAGGTCCATGTCGAACCCGGCGTCGCGCAGCGCGCGGACCTTGTCCTCCTCGCGCGCCTTGGTCTGGATGAACTCCTCGACGTCCGGGTGGTCCACGTCCAGCACGACCATCTTCGCCGCGCGGCGCGTCGCGCCACCGGACTTGATGGTGCCCGCCGACGCGTCCGCGCCGCGCATGAACGAGACCGGGCCGCTCGCGGTGCCGCCGGAGGAGAGCAGTTCCTTCGAGGACCGGATCCGGGACAGGTTCAGGCCCGCGCCCGAGCCGCCCTTGAAGATCAGGCCTTCCTCGCGGTACCAGTTGAGGATCGACTCCATGGTGTCGTCCACCGCGAGGATGAAGCAGGCGCTCACCTGCTGCGGGGAGCTGGTGCCGACGTTGAACCACACCGGGGAGTTGAAGCTGAACACCTGGTGCAGCAGCATCCAGGTCAGCTCGTGCTCGAAGACCTGCGCGTCCTGGTCGGTGGAGAAGTAGCCGTGCTTCACACCGGCCTCGGTGTAGGTCTTCACCACGCGGTCGATCAACT
Source organism: Actinosynnema sp. CS-041913 (assembly GCF_050942485.1). Classification (NCBI taxonomy): domain Bacteria; kingdom Bacillati; phylum Actinomycetota; class Actinomycetes; order Pseudonocardiales; family Pseudonocardiaceae; genus Actinosynnema; species Actinosynnema sp. CS-041913. Next base: position 1,830,430 of record NZ_CP192037.1, read on the forward strand.
GGCGCAGGCTGTGCTCCCGCTGCGGGGTGCCGACCGCGCCGCGGAAGTACTTGCTGGTCACGATGTTCGTCGCGTTGACCGACCAGAAGTCGGGGAACTCGACGCCGCGCTGCTCGAAGTTGATCGAGCCGTCGCGCCAGTTCGTCATGACGACGTCGCGGCGCTCCCAGGTCACCTCGTCGTACGGGTGCACGCCCTCGGTGGTGTACACCCGGTTCACGGTGAGGCGCTTTTCCCCCGCACCGTTGCGGGTGGCCGTCTTCTTGCTGGAGCCACCAACGGTCTCCGTCATTCCCCGTTCCTCTTTCCGCGCGTTGTCGAAATTCCGGTGTGCGACCGACGTCCGGGCTCCCGTCCGAGGCGGTCGCGGCAAGTTCGTGTGCCGGGCGATTCGTGCCGCCGGCTGTGGTGTCGCGTCGGTGACGCTGTGCTGCCGCTCAGTCGCGTTGCGCGTTGCGCAGGTCCGCGATCTCCTTTTCGAAGTCCTCGACCGAGGAGAACGAGCGGTAGACGCTGGCGAAGCGCAGGTACGCGACCTCGTCCAGCTCTCTGAGCGGGCCGAGGATCGCCAGGCCCACCTCGTGGCTGGGTATCTCGGCGCACCCGGTGGAGCGGATCGACTCCTCCACGCGCTGGGCCAGCAGGTGGAACGCGTCCTCGTCGACCGGCCTGCCCTGGCAGGCCCGGCGGACGCCGTTGACCACCTTGTCGCGGCTGAAGGGCTCCGTCACCCCGGACCGCTTGACCACCGCCAGCACGGCTTCTTCCACGGTGGTGAAGCGGCGGCCACAGCTTGAGCAGGACCTCCGCCGGCGGATCACCTGGCCCTCGTCCACCTCGCGCGAGTCGACCACGCGGGAGTCCGAGTTGCGGCAGAACGGACAGCGCACGTCTGGTCACCCCTCCCCGGCGCAGCATCCACCGCAGCTAGCCACGTTGCCGGGAATAACCCAACCTGTGGACTAACTACGACGGTGTAACCACTAGATGTAGGGGTAAACCTATGCCTGCGGCCCACATGGTGCAAGTTGCGGGTCGGCGTGTCGCGGGCGTGTCGCAGGAACCCACGGATGGGTGGGACTCACTGCGATGGGGTGGTCGCGGTGGGTTCGCGGGGGCCTACTTCGGCGGGTCGGTGCGACCGTCCGGGACCACCAGCGGTTGACCCGGCTTGATGGACGGGCTGTCCAGGTTGTTCAGCTTCTTGATGCGGTCGACTACGGCTTCCGGGTTGCTGTCCGGAGCGTTGCGCTCTGCCACGTCCCACAGGGTCTCACCCACCTGGACGTGTATGACGCTGGTGCGTTCGGGGACTGTCGTCGCGCCGGAGCCGTACAGGTAGAGCAGGCTCAGGGTCACAGCCGCCGCCACGGCCATCGCCGCGTAGAGGGCGAACTGGACGACCGGGTGGCGGGTGTCCTCGCGCACCTGGCACGCCGCCGGGTCCGGGGTGGCGGGCACTGCCAGCGGACGGGGGCGGGGAGTGGTGGGGCGGCGGGTGTCCTCGAAGCTGCGCAGGACTCTGGGGCCGGGGCGTAGCGCCTCGCCCCGGCGCACGTCCTCCGCCGCCGCGCCGGCTACCAGTTCGAAGCCGGTGCGCGTGCCAATGACCACCGCCATGACGCCCTCCAACGCAGGTCATCCGATCATGATCGAACTTCTGTTCGATCGAACGTCCGTGCGAATGTCTACCACTTCAACCGGTGAAACCGGAAGGACACGCCGACACTTACTTCGAACAGGTGTTTGATCTGGACGTGGAGTGCGGCTACCTTCGACAACTGAAGATCGACGTACAGCCGGCCTGGGCAATCGGGACCGGTGAGGAGGGAAAGCACCGTGGCTCGCAAGACCAATGACGACCTGCGCATCGCCGCCGATGCGCCCTCCGTGCCCGAACCCGCGGACATCGCGGGGAACGCCGGGCTCACCTTGCGGCAGCGCAAGGTGCTCGACGTGATCCGGGACTGGCTGGACCGTTTCGGCTACCCGCCCAGCGTCCGGGAGATCGGGGAGGCGGTGGGGCTCACTTCCACGTCCTCCGTGGCGCACCAGTTGCGCGCGCTGGAGCGGAAGGGCTTCCTGCGGCGGGATCCCAACCGGCCTCGGGCCGTGGGGGTGTTGCCCACCGAGATCGTGACGGGGCTCGACCCCGCGTCCCGGCCCACGCCCGCCTACGTGCCGATGCTGGGGCGGATCGCCGCGGGTGGGCCGATTCTGGCCGAGGAGGCGATCGAGGACGTCTTCCCGCTGCCGCGCGAGATCGTCGGCGAGGGGGAGGTGTTCCTGTTGAAGGTCGTGGGTGACTCGATGGTGGATGCCGCCATCACCGACGGTGACTGGGTGGTGGTGCGGCAGCAGCCGACCGCCGACAACGGCGACGTGGTCGCGGCCATGATCGACGGGGAGGCGACCGTGAAGACGTTCAAGCGGCGGGACGGGCACGTGTGGCTCCTGCCGCACAACGCCGCCTACCAGCCGATCCTCGGTGACGAGGCGTCGATCCTGGGCAAGGTGGTGGCGGTGCTGAGGCGCCTCTGACCCTGGGTCAGGCTTTGCGTTTGCGGGTGCGGCGGACCACGAGGCCTACGAGGGCCAAGGCCGCCGCGCCGGCGCCAACCACCGGCCACAGTGGTCGGTCGTCGTCCGAAGGGGCGGGAGCTGCCGTCGTGTCGCCCTGGCCCTGGGGCGGCGGTGGTGTCGTGGTCGTCGGTGGTGGGGCGGCCAGGGACGTTGCGCCGGCTACCGCGCGGACCGTCGAGCTGGTGCCCTGGTCGCCGAACTCCGAGGCCGACAGCAGGGTGCCGTCCGGGTCGAAGGCGAGGGCTTCGCCTTGCCGCTCGTTCGGCAACGGGATGCGCACCGGGTCGGATTCCAGGGCCTTCGCCAGGTCGCCGTCGGGCACCCGGAACAGGTACGCGTCGGTGTAGGTGCGCAGGGCTGCCACCTTGCCGTCCCTCGACATCGCGCCGCCGGTGACCAGGCGGGTGACGACCGAGCTCTGGAGTGGGCCGCCGGGGGTGCTCGAACCGCTGATCGGGACTTTCGCCACCTGCTCCAGCGGCGTCGGGGCGCCCTCGTCCAACGCGCCCGTCGGGCGGTAGACGAGGGGTGAGCCGAGGGTTTCCTTGGTGACGATGTGCGGGACTCCGCTCGCGTCCAGGAGCAGCGCCTCGGCGTCGTGCTTCCCGTCCGGGTAGGTCAGCCGGTAGAGCCTCGCCGTCCCGTCCGGGGCGATCGCGTGCAGCGCGACGGTTTCCCGGGACTTGCCGTTGTCGCCGGTGTCCGCCAGCCACAGCGTGCCGTCGGGCGCCAGGGCCAGGTCTTCCACGTCGAACGGGTTGGTGCGGGCGGTGATCGTGCGGGCGATCTCGCAGGTCCGGTCCATCACCTGGATCTCGACGCGGCCCGGGTCGCTGTCGTTGACCGCGAACCACCGGTCGCCGTCGGAGGCCAGGCCCGAGAGCTCTTCAAGGCGTTGGTCGGTCACCTGGCACACGTCGGCGACGGCCGGCTCCGCCAGGGCGGAACCGGCCGTCAGGGCCAGGGTCAGCAGTACCGCGTGCAAGGTCTAGGCGCGGCTTCCGTTCACCGCGAACTGCTCCAGGACTCCGGCCAGGTCCGGGCGGACCCTGGCGCTGAGTTCGGTGCCTTCCTCGGTGTGCCGTTCCTTGATGATCTCGCCCTCGCGGTGGATGCGGGCCACGATCTCGCCCCGGGCGTAGGGCACCAGCGCGTCCACGACCACCTCGGGGCGCGGGATGAGGGTCGCGATGCGCTCCCTCAGCTCCGTGATGCCCTCGCCGGTGCGCGCGGACACGAAGACCGCCGTCGGGAACAGGTGGCGCAGCCGGGCCAGGCCGAGTTCGCCCACCGCGTCGACCTTGTTCACGACCAGCAGCTCGCGCGGCATCGGGTCGTCGCGGCGTTCGCTGATCTCCGAGATCACCTCGCGCACCGCCGTGACCTGCTTCTCCGGCATGCCGTCCGAGCCGTCGACCACGTGGATCAGCAGATCCGCGTCGGCGACCTCCTCCAGCGTCGACCGGAACGCCTCCACGAGCTGGTGGGGCAGGTGCCGGACGAAGCCGACCGTGTCGGTCAGCGTGTAGGGCAGGCCGTCCGGGGTCTGGCTGCGCCTGGTGGTCGGGTCCAGCGTGGCGAACAGCGCGTCCTCCACCAGCACACCCGCCCCGGTCAGGGCGTTGAGCAGGCTCGACTTGCCCGCGTTGGTGTAGCCGGCGATGGCCACGTTGGGCACCGCGTTGGCGACCCGCGCGCCGCGCTTGGTGTCCCGGATGACGCTCATCGCGGCGATCTGCCTGCGCAGCTTCGCGATCCGGGCGCGGATGCGCCGGCGGTCGGTTTCCAGCTTCGTCTCACCGGGGCCGCGCAGACCCACGCCGCCGTTGCCGCCGCCCGCCCGGCCACCGGCCTGCCGGGACAGCGACTCGCCCCAGCCGCGCAGGCGCGGCAGCAGGTACTGGAGCTGCGCCAGCTCGACCTGCGCCTTGCCCTCCTTGGAGGACGCGTGCTGGGCGAAGATGTCCAGGATCAGCGCGGTGCGGTCGACGACCTTGACCTTGAGCTTCTCCTCCAACTGCCGAAGCTGGCCGGGGGACAGCTCGCCGTCGCAGATCACCGTGTCCGCGCCGGTCGAGATCACGATGTCGCGCAGCTCGGTGACCTTGCCGGAGCCGACGTAGGTGGCCGGGTCGGGTCGGTCGCGCCGCTGCACGAGGCCTTCGAGCACCTCGGAGCCCGCCGTCTCGGCGAGCAGCGCGAGTTCCGCCAGGGACGCCTCGGAGTCGGCCGCCGTGCCTTCGGTCCACACGCCGACCAGCACGACGCGCTCCAGGCGGAGCTGCCGGTACTCGACCTCGGTGACGTCCTGGAGCTCGGTGGACAATCCGGCGACGCGGCGCAGCGCGGCGCGCTCGGCGAGGGCCAGCTCGCCGGTGGACAGCTCGTCGTCGTGGTCGAGCCAGTCGTTGCCGTTGTACGTGTTTTCCGTCATTTGCCCTTCATCGTCGCATGTCCGGCAGCCCGAGCCGAGTGGTTAATCGCCGGGGTACACCGCGAGGTAGATCGCCACACGCTCACCTTCCGGGTCGTCCGGCTCGGTTGCCAGCTCATCCAACAACGAACGGAGGCGCCGGTTTAGTTCCCCCGGGTTCACCCGGACGACGAGCCTGGTCTGGTCCAGGCGGCCCGGCTCCAGCTCGGCGACCTCCGCGAGGTACGCCTCGATCATCGCCTCGCCGGCCTCCCGGGCGTACGGGCTCTGGTCGCCGGCGAGCTTCCACGACAGGCCGGTGGACCGGTAGGGGATCTCCCGCGCGCCCCGGTTGCCGGTGCGCGCGGGCTGGGGCTCCAGGAAGCCCGTGGCGACGAGTTTGCGCACGTGGTGGAGGGTGGTGGCGGGGTCCTTGCCGAGCCGTTGCGCGAGTTCCTGGTTGGTCAGGGCGCGGTCGTAGGTGAGTCGGATGATGCGCAGCCGCACGGCGGAGGAGAGTGCGGCGGCTTCTGCCTCGGTGGCCGGCCGTCGGTGCATGTCCAGAGCATAAGTGATTGACACTTTCCAATCACTCGGGAGAGACTCCCCGATCGTGTCCCTTTGGTCTCACCGTGACTTCCGCCTGCTCTGGTTGGGCGACACCATCAGCCAGTTCGGCTCCACGATCGGCCGCACCGTGCTGCCCCTGCTCGCCGCCGGCACCTTGGCGGCCACCCCGTTCCAGATGGGGTTGCTGACCGCGGCGAACACGGCCGCGTTCCTGCTCATCGGGCTGCCCGCCGGGGTGTGGGTGGACCGGCTGAGACGCCGCCCGGTGATGCTCACCGCCGACTTCGTGCGCGCCGCCCTGATGCTGTCCATCCCGGTGGCGTGGTGGCTGGGCACGCTGACGTTCGCGCACCTCGTCGTGGTCGCGCTGCTGGTCGGCGCGGCGACCGTCATGTTCGACATCGCCTACCAGTCCTACCTGCCCGCGCTGGTCGGGCGGGACCAACTGGTGGAGGGCAACTCGAAGCTCACCGCGAGCCAGTCCGTGGCCGAGGTGTCCGGGCCCGCGGCGGCCGGCGGCATCGCGCAGACGCTGGGCGCGGCCAACGGCATCCTGGCCACCGGCGTCGGGTACCTGTGCTCGGCGCTGTTCCTGCTGCGCATCCGGACCGAGGAGCCCGCGCCGCGAGCCGCGGAGAAGCCGGGGCTGGTGTCCGAGATCGCCGAGGGCCTGCGGTTCGTGTTCGGGAACCGGTCGCTGCGGGCGATCATCGGGACCACCGGGACGTCGAACTTCTTCGACGGGATCGGGATGGCCGTGATGGTGCTGTTCCTGGCCCGCGGCCTGGGGCTGTCGGACGGTGTCATCGGTCTGCTGTTCAGCGCCGCGGGCGCGGGCGGGGTGCTGGGCGCACTGACCGCGAACCGGTGGAACAACCGGTTCGGCCAGAACCGGGTGATCTGGCTGTCCATGCTGGTCACCCAGCCGTTCGGACTGCTGCTGCCGCTGGCGGAGGCCGACTGGCGGCTCGCTTTCATCGTGGTCGCCGACCTCGTGCTGGCGTACGGGGCGATCGTCTACAACATCGCGCAGGTGAGCTACCGGCAGGCGATCTGCCCGGACCACCTGCTGGGGCGGATGAACGCGTCGATCCGGTTCGTGGTGTGGGGCGCGCTGCCGGTGGGTGGGCTGATCGGCGGGTTGCTGGGCTCCGGGATCGGCATCATGGCGACCTTGTGGGTGGCCGTGGTGGGACGCACGCTGTCCGTGCTGTGGGTGGTGTTCTCGCCGCTGCGGACCCGCGATCCCGTTCCCGCGTGACTTCCGGCTGTCGGTGTCACCACTGCGGGCGATGCGGGATGTTCCGGTGATCACTAGCGTCGACGACCATGGTTGACACCACCGTGCTGCGTGACGGTCTCCGGTTCGGCGAAGCGCCTCGGCACGGGCCCGACGGCAGGCTGTTCTACTCGGACTTCTACGCCCACGAGGTGCGGGCGCTCGACCTCGACACCGGGGCCGAGGAGATCGTGTGCACGGTGCCCGAGCAGCCGTCCGGGTCGGGGTGGCTGCCGGACGGGCGGCTGCTGGTCGTATCCATGAAGGACCGCACGGTGCGCCGGCTGGAAGGCGGCGCGCTCGTGCTCCACGCCGACCTGGGCGGCATCGCCACGTTCCACGCCAACGACATGCTGGTCGACGGCGCGGGCCGCGCGTACGTCGGCAACTTCGGGTTCGACCTGCACAGCGCCATCGCCGCCGGTGGCGAGGCGCCGATGCTGGAGCCGGGGTGGGTGGCTCCGGGCACGCCGCTGGCGCTCGTGCAGCCCGACGGGACGGTGTCGAAAGCCGCCGACGATCTCAAGTTCCCCAACGGCATGGGCTTCCTGCCGAGCCGGGAGGGCGAGCCCAGGACGCTCATCGTCGCCGAGACGCTCGCGTTCGGGCTCACCGCCTTCGACGTCGCGGCCGACGGCACGCTGTCCAACCGGCGCGTCTGGGCGTCGCTGCGGGAGCACTTCATCGCCCCGGACGGCATCGCGACCGACGACGAGGGCGGCGTGTGGGTCGCCCCCGCGCTCCAGCCATCCGTGTTCCGCGTGCGCGAAGGCGGTGAGATCACCCACAAGGTCGAGACCAGCCAGAACTGCTTCGCGGTGGCCCTGATCGGGCGGCGGCTCGTCTGCTGCACCGCGCCCAGCTCGCAGCCCGAGGTGGTCAGCGTGGACCGGCTGGGCAAGCTGGAGGTGTTCGACCTCTAGAGGGCGTCCCACCAGGCCTGGTCGAGCTCACCGCGGGCGAGCAGCACGGCCGGGCCGGTGAGGGTCGACGTGTCCTCCTCGACCACCACGGACACCTGTCCACCGGGGACGTCCACAGTGGCCTTCCCGGTGCGCTGACCGGTCCCGTGCAGCCACGACGCCACCGCCGCGACGATCCCGGTGCCGCACGACCTCGTCTCGCCCACGCCGCGCTCGTGGACCCGCATCCGCAGCGCTCCGTCGCCCACCACGTTGACGAACTCGATGTTCACGCCGTGCGGGAACACCTCGTGGTCGTAGCCGGGCTGGTCGCGCAGGTCCAGCGAGCCGACCGGCGTGGTCGTCACGCAGGCCAGGTGGGGGTTGCCGACGTTCACGGCGACCCCGTCGAACGACGCGGAGCCGACCACCGCCGTCGACGTGCCGGTGACCAGCGCACGGCCCATGTCCACGGTCACGGTCCCGTCCTCGTGCGCCACCACCTCCCGCCGACCGGCCCGCGTCCCGATCTCGAACGCGCCGAGCGGCGCCAGGTCGGACTCCACCAGGTAGCGGGCGAACACGCGCACGCCGTTGCCGCACATCTCGGCGATGGAGCCGTCCGCGTTGCGGTAGTCCATGAACCAGGGACCGATGTCCGGCCGCACGACCCGCAGCACGCCGTCCGCGCCCAGCCCGCGCTGCCGGTCGCACAGCGCCCGCACGCGCGACTCGGTCAGGTCCAGCAGGCCGTCCGGGTCGGGCAGCACCACGAAGTCGTTCTCGGTGCCGTGACCCTTGAGAAACTCGATTCCCACGGTCGCCAGGCTACTTCGCGACCAGCGTGAGCACGTCGTCGACCAGCCCGTCGGCGCCCGCGTCGAACCAGACGACCCTCCGGTCCCGCCGGAACCAGGACCGCTGCCGGCGCACGAACCGCCGGGTGGCCTGCGCGGTCTCCTGCGCGGCCGTCGCCAGGTCGTGCTCGCCGTCGAACGCCGCCAGCACCTGCTGGTACCCCAGCGCGCGCGACGCCGTGCGCCCCTCCCGCAGGCCGGCCGCCTCCAGCGCGCGCACCTCGTCCACCAGCCCCGCCTCGAACATCCGGTCCACCCGCAGGTCGACCCGCGCGTCCAGTTCGGACACCTCGCGGTCCAGCCCCACCAGCACCGTGCCGTAGCGGGCAGGCCCCGGCTTGGGCAGGGTCGCCGAGAACGGCTGCCCGGTCAGCTCGATGACCTCCAGCGCCCGCACCACCCGCCGCCCGTTGGACGGCAGGATCGCCAGCCCGGCGGCCGGGTCGAGCTGCGCCAGCCGCGCGTGCAGGACCTCCGCCCCGAACACCGCCAGCTCGTTCTCCAGTTGCGCCCGGATCCGGTCGTCGGAGGCCGGGAACACCAGGTCGTCCAGCACCGCCTGCACGTAGAGGCCGGACCCGCCGACCAGGATCGGCACCCGCCCGGTGGCCAGCACCGACTCCACCACCTCGCGGGCTTTGCGCTGGTAGACGGCCACCGAGGCGGTCTCGGCCACGTCCAGCACGTCCAGCAGGTGGTGCGGCACGCCCTGCCGCTCCTCCGGGGTGATCTTCGCGGTGCCGATGTCCATGCCCCGGTAGAGCTGCATCGAGTCGGCGTTGACGACCTCGCCGCCCAGCGCGAGGGCGAGTCGCACGGCGAGATCGGACTTGCCGGTGGCGGTGGGGCCGACGACGGCGATCGGGGCGGTCACGCGGTCAAGCCTCCCAGACGGCCACGTGGTAGCCGACGCCGAACGGCACGAGGAACTCCGACCTCGCGCACCGCCACGCGCCGGGCACGCCCGCCAGCACCTGCCAGGCCGCCCGCCCCCGGGCGCCCAGCTCGTCCGCCAGCGCCGGGTCGAGGTCCGCCAGGCCCTTGACGTCCGCCGCGGCCAGCGCCCTGCGCACGTCCTCGTCGAACGGCCCGGCGCGGTCGTCGGGCCGCCCCACGGCCAGCTCGCCGTGCCGATGAGACCCGTCGCCGAGCACCAGCAGCGCCCGTCCCGTCAATCGAGACCCGAATGAGACGCAGTCCGCCGTCGGCAGGTCCGGCGGCACGAGGTGCACCCGCACGCTGCGTGCCCCTGCGTGTTCGCGCAGCCATCCGGCGACCAGGGCGGGCAGGGGCAGGCCGGGCTCCACAGAGGACGGCCGTTCGGAGAGCGAGACGGGCACGTCCACGCCGAAGCCGCGGAAAGTCCCGGACACGTCCTCCAGGGTCCGCGGGCCGGTCGGGTCGACCGCCACGGCCGTCCAGTCGACGTCGTGCGCCGCCAGATCCCGTGCTGCGGCAAGGCACGCGGCCCGCACCGCGGCGGTCTCGGCGACCGCCCCGCCGACCAGTTCGGGCACCAGCAGCGGAGGGTGCGGCACCACGGCGACACGCGAGATCATGGCAACGCACGCTACTCATCGGCCACCACCAGTACCGATGCGAGCCCTGACCTGTTTGAATGCGCGCGGGGTACTGGGGACTATGGATGCGTCCGCGAGACCTGCTTGCAGGGTCGAGCCGACCACCCCAGGTACTCGGGTGCTGGGCCCCGCCATCGGCGGGGCGCCCGTGGTCGGCACGGGCACCACGAAGTGGGCAGGCGAGGAGGAAGCCGGCGATGACGGAGCACGAGACGACACCGGAAGCCACTGGTGACAGTGGCACAGGGGCGGTGGTCGAGGAGACGCGGACGGAAACCACGCCTCCGCCGGTCCCCGTGGCGTCGGACCACCCTGACCGCTGGGGGCGCGTGGACGCGGACGGCACCGTCTACGTCAAGACGGCCGACGGGGAGCGGGTCGTCGGTTCCTGGCAGGCGGGTGAACCGGCCGAGGGCCTGGCGCACTTCGCGCGCCGGTTCGACGACATCCGCACCGAGGTCGAGCTGCTGGTGACCCGGCTGTCGTCCGGCGCGGGCGACCCGAAGCACGCGCTGGCCAGCGCGAAGCACGTGCAGGAGAGCCTGGCGGACGCGGCCGTCGTGGGCGACCTGGCGGCCCTGGCCGCCCGGGTCGAGCACGTGCTGGCCAAGGCCGAGGAGGGCCTGGAGGCGGCGAAGGCGGCCAAGGACGAGGCGCGGGCCCAGGCAGGCGCGCGCAAGCTCCAGCTAGTGGAGGAGGCCGAGGTCCTGGCCAACGAGTCCACCCAGTGGAAGGCGGCGGGCGACCGGCTGCGGGCGATCCTGGACGAGTGGAAGACCATTCGCGGCGTCGACCGGAAAACCGACGAGCAGCTCTGGCGACGGTTCTCCAAGGCGAGGGACGCGTTCAACCGCAGGCGTGGCTCCCACTTCGCGGACCTGGACCGACAGCGCGGCGTGGCCAAGACGCGCAAGCAGGAGCTGGTGGAAGAGGCCGAGAAGCTCATCGAGTCCGACGACTGGGGCCCCACCGCCGGCCGCTACAAGGAGCTGATGGTCGAGTGGAAGGCCGCCGGCCGTGCGCCGAAGGAGGCCGACGACGCCCTGTGGCAGCGCTTCCGGGCCGCGCAGGACGCCTTCTTCGCCAAGCGCTCGGAGGCGTTCTCGGAACGCGACGCGGAGTTCTCGACCAACGCGAAGCTGAAGGAAGAACTGCTCGCCGAGGCCGAGCACATCGACCCGTCACACGACCTGGAAGCGGCGCGGCAGCAGCTCTACAAGATCCAGGAGCGGTGGGACGCGATCGGCAAGGTCCCCCGCGAGCGGGTCCGTGAGCTGGAAGGCAAGCTACGCACCATCGAGGAGCGCGTACGCGGCGCCGTGGACGCCCAATGGCGCCGCTCCGACCCGGAGGCGGAGGCCCGCGTGGCGCAGTTCCGGGAGCGGGTGGAACAGTTCGAGGCCCAGGCAGCCAAGGCCCGCTCGGCCGGCGACAAACGCCGAGCAGAACAGGCCGAGGCACAGGCCAAGCAATGGCGCGAATGGCTGGCCGCCGCCGAACAAGCGGTCGCCTCGCGGTAAGAAACAGCCGGACAACGGCCGGGCCCCTTCTCCACGAGAGGAAGGGGCCCGGCCTTTCGCTCAGCAGTCGCGCGCTCAGCACACTCACGCACCGAGCAACGGGCGCGCAGCGCCACACCTGTCGGTGGGCTGCGTGTCATCCCCGTATGGCCTGCCCGCAGGGAACCGCGCTTTTCCTGGGAATGCAAGCACGCCTTTCGCTTGCGTTCCCAGGAAAAGGGTGGTTGTCTTTGACCAGGTTATGCGGGGATGGCACGACGCCCGAGTCTTACTTTTGTGTACATCCTTGGCGGCCTGCCTGTCCGGCGAGGACGCTTGTAGCTTTTCGTCTAAAAGCGAAAAGCGACGCTCGCCGCTTGGCAGGCCTCCGGGGAGGGGAAGGGCAAGGCGTCGTGTTCTCCCCGTATGACCTGGTCAAAGACCACCACACTTGTCAAGGAGGCGCAAGCGAAAAGCGTGCTTGCACCTCCTTGACAAGCGCGGTTGCCCTGCGGGCAGGCCATACGGGGAGAACACGAGGCCCCTTCTTTGTGCTCGCGCAGGCTTCTGGTCGGTGTGCTCGCGCAGGCCTTAGGTCGTGGTGCTCGCGCAGGCTTTGGGGTTACTGCATTCCTGCTCGGGAAGCGGCGATGCGTAGCCACTTCACCAAGAGCACGACGATTGCCACGACGGCCAGGATGAGTCCCGCGCCCGGTCCTGGGCCTGGATGGTGGCCGGTTGTCGTTTGGGTCATCCAGATCGACAGCACGCCGCTCACCGATGCCGCGAATGACGCCAGTGCGCAAGTCCAAGCCAGGGCCCAGCGCCGTGTTGCCAGGGTGATCGCGGGCAGCAGCACGCCTGCCAAGAGTGAGGCGTAGGAGAAGAACTTCGGCATTGCGGAGGCTTCGCCGAGCAGTACGCGCAGGCCCGTGTCACCATCGACCCACGGCAAGACCATGGACACCAGGATCGCGAGCACGGCCACCGCGATGGTGAGCGCGCCGGTGCCGGGGTCGAAGCGTTTGGCTGCCGAGCGGCCCACACCGTCGATCTCGTCGCGGAGGCCGGCCAGGTCGTCGGGATCGGCGTTCATCCGGCCGTGCACCCGCCCACCGCAGCCGGTAGGGGGTCGGGTGCGCCGAACTTCGGCAGGCCCAGGGTGACGCCGGGGGTCTTCGGCCTGATGCCGGCTTCGGAGCGGTCGCCTGCCTTCGTGCGGCGGTGGCTGATCAGCGGGCTGTCGGCGATGAGGTTGTGGGGCGCGGCGTAGGTGATCACGGTTTCCACCACGTCACCGGGGCGGATGTTCGCCTCACCGGGGGCGAAGTGCACCAGGCGGCCGTCTCGGGCGCGTCCGGACAAGCGGTGGGTTTCGGCGTCCTTGCGGCCCTCGCCGTGTGCTACCAGGACCTCGACCGTGCGGCCGACCTGGAGCTTGTTCTGTTCCCAGGACATCTCGTTCTGCAGGGCCACCAGGCGGTCGTAGCGTTCCTGCACGACCTGCTTGGGCAGTTGGTCGGGCAGTTCGGCGGCGGGTGTGCCGGGGCGCTTGGAGTACTGGAATGTGAAGGCGCTGGAGAACTTCGCCGCGCGGACCACGTCCAGGGTGGCCTGGAAATCTTCCTCGGTCTCGCCGGGGAAGCCGACGATGATGTCCGTCGTGATCGCGGCGTCGGGCATGGCCTGCCGGACGTTGTCCAGGATGGACAGGTACTTCCCCGACCGGTAGGAGCGGCGCATCTCCTTCAGCACCCGGTCGGAGCCGGACTGGAGCGGCATGTGCAACTGGTGGCACACGTTCGGGGTCTCGGCCATGGCGGCGATGACGTCGTCGGTGAAGTCCTTCGGGTGCGGCGACGTGAACCGGACGCGTTCCAGGCCCTCGATGTCGCCGGCGGCGCGCAGCAGCTTGCCGAACGCGTACCGGTCGCCGAACTCCACGCCGTAGGAGTTGACGTTCTGCCCGAGCAGCGTCACCTCCAGCACGCCCTCGTCGACCAGCGCCTGCACCTCGGCCAGCACCTCGCCGGGGCGGCGGTCCTTCTCCTTGCCGCGCAGTGCCGGGACGATGCAGAACGTGCACGTGTTGTTGCACCCGACGGACACCGACACCCACCCGGAGTAGGCGGAGTCACGGCGCGCCGGCAGGGTCGACGGGAAGGTTTCCAGCGAGTCCAGGATCTCGACCTGGGCCTCGCGGTTGTGGCGGGCGCGTTCCAGCAGCACCGGCAGCGAGCCGATGTTGTGCGTGCCGAAGACCACGTCGACCCACGGGGCGCGCTTGACGATCTCGCCCTGGTCCTTCTGCGCCAGGCAGCCGCCGACGGCGATCTGCATGGCGGGGTTCGCGGTCTTGGCGGGCGCGAGGTGGCCGAGGGTGCCGTAGAGCTTGTTGTCCGCGTTCTCCCGGACCGCGCAGGTGTTGAACACCACCACGTCGGGTGGGGTGTCGCCCTCGGCGGGCGCGTAGCCCGCCTCTTCGAGCATGCCCGCGAGTCGCTCGGAGTCGTGCACGTTCATCTGACAGCCGAACGTGCGGATCTGGAAAGTCCTCGGAACCTGCAACGTGCTCACCTGGTTACCATATCCCCTGGTCAGTGGCCGGTCGGGAGCACGGTCGCCACGAGGCTCCCACCCCTGTCCACAGGTGCGCCCGCCGGCCGAACCCTGCGTGCGCCCCTGCCGCCGGCCCTCCGTCCATGTTAGGCACCATCCGAACGCACGGCGCGCGGCCCGTGGACCTCGGTCGATTCCGCACCGGCCGGCCACCGCGCCCCGATCCTTCCGCCGGGTCCGGCGCGGGGCGTGGACGTGGGACGATGCGCGAATGCCGGGAAAGCTGCTGCGAGTGCACGCGGCCGGGGCGGTGCTGGCCCTGGCCGCGCTGTCCGTGACGGCCTGCGGCGACGACTTCGACCACGTCAAGCTCACCATGGCGGCGGGCAGCGACACCGGCGTCTACCACAAGCTGAGCACCGCCCTGGCCGACGGCTGGACCCGTGAGCCGGGCATTCCCCGGCCCCAGGTCGTGGTGACGGCGGGTTCGGTGGACAACCTCGAACGGCTGCGGACCGGGCAGGCGCAGGTGGGGTTCTCGGCGGCCGACGCGGCCGAGGACGCGCAGGCCACCCCCGACGGCCACCGGCTCCTCGCGCTGGCGCGGATGCACGACGACTACCTCCAGGTGGCGGTGCGCGCCGACATCCCGGCCACCAGCCTCACCGACCTGAAGGGCCTGCGGGTGTCCCTCGGCGCGCCGGACTCCGGCGTGAGGCTGATCGCCGAACGGCTGCTGAGGTCGGCGAACATGTCACCCGACGACGACTTGAAGGTCCGGTACCTGGACCTGAACGCGACCACGGACGCGATGCGGGACAACGCGCTGGACGCGTTCTTCTGGTCCGGGGGCGTGCCGACGACCGGCGTGACGACGCTGGCCACGACCGTGAAGATCCGGATGCTGGACCTCACCGACGTGCTGCCCAACCTGCGCCGCCTCTACCCGGTGTACGGGTCGGCGACGCTGCCCGCCTCCGCCTACGAGCTGCCGGGCGGCCCGATCACCACCCCGATCACCACGCTGGTGGTGCGCAACTTCCTGCTGGTCACCGACGACATGCCGGACGACGTGGCGGAAGCCCTGCTCAGAGGCCTGTTCCGGGCGCAGCCGGACCTGGTGGCGGCCAGCCCGGTGGCCAGGTCGATAGAGGTCAGATCGGCGATCGAGACGACGCCGCTGCCGCTGCACCCCGGCGCGAAGAACTACTACCGGGACGTGAAGGTCTAGACGGCCGGGAACGTCACCGCCACGCACAGCCCGCCGCCCTCGGGAAGGCTCAGCCGCACGCTGCCGTCGACGCGCTCCACGATCTGCCGCACCAGCGCCAGGCCCAGGCCGGAGCCCTGGATGTTCTGGTGCGCGGGGGAGCGCCAGAACCGGTCCGTGGCCCGCTCCAACTCCTCCGGCGCGAGTCCGGGCCCCTCGTCCCGCACCGACAGGTGCACGAACGACGAGTGCCGCCGCACGTCCACGCGGACCAGCGTCTCGTCGGGCGCGAACTTGAGGGCGTTGTCCAGCAGCGCGTCCAGCACGGCCTCCACACCGCGCGGCGGGGCCAACGCCTGACCGCCCGGCTCGCCGTCCAGCACCAGCTGCACGGAGCGGGACGCGGCGGCGGGCTGCCACGCGGACAGCCGCCCGGCGACGGCGCGGTCCACGTCGACCGCCACCGGGTCGACCGACGGCGACCCGGCACGGGCCATCGACAGCAGCTCCTCCAGGATGCGGTTGAGCCGGTCCGCCTCGTCCAGCGCCGCGACCTGGTGCACCACCGCGTCCCCGGAGACGTGCCCCTCCAGGTTGGACAGCCGGAGCTTCAGCGCGGTCAGCGGGTTGCGAAGCTGGTGGGACGCGTCGGCGACGAACGCGCGCTGCGCGGCCAGCACGTCGCCGACGTTCGCGGCCATCTGGTCGAACGACCGGGAGAGCTGCCGCAGCTCGGGCGGCCCCGACGAAGACCCGACCGGCTGCACGGGCCGTCCGGACACCACCGCCGCCAGCAACGCGCCGGTCGCGTCGTCCAGCCGGCGCACCGGCCGCAGGGTCCACCGCACCAGCGGCAGCGCGGCCAGCACCGCGAGCGCCAGCACCAGCAGGCTCGCGGCGAGCAGCACGAGCCACCACACCAGCACCTCGAACCGGGTCTTCGTGGTGGGCGAGAACGTGACGACCGCGCCGCGCACCTCCCCGTCCACCAGCACCGGCTCGGCCAGCACCAGCTCCGTCGAGTCCCACGGCATGAGCAGCCCCGGAGCCGCCGGCTGCCGGCCCGCGAGCGCGCCCCGGACCAGGTCGGACACGGTCGCCGAGGTGACGTCCACGCCCGGCCCGGACGCGGCGACCACCAGCCCGGACCGGTCCAGCAGCGCCACCTTGATCCCGTACAGGTCCTGGTAGCGGGCCAGCTCGCGCTCCATCAGCACGGGCTGGTCGTCGGTCAGCGGGCGCTGCGCCACCGACGCGAACCGCGCGGTGTCGGTCAGCCGGTCCAGGAACATCTCCTGCTGCTCGGTGGCCGCGACCCCGCGCCCGAGCGGCACACCCATGCCGACCAGCACCAACACCACCAGGGTCAGGACGATGCCCAGCAGCCGTGAACGCACTCAGCCCCCGATCGAACTCAGCCGGTAACCGACGCCGCGCACGGTCTCCAGCAGCGCGGGCCGCCCCAGCTTGGTGCGCAGCGTCGCCACGTGGACGTCCAGGGTCCGGTTCGCGCCGGCCCACGTGCGGCCCCACACCTCGGCCAGGATGCGCTCCCGCGTGCACACCGCGCCGCCCGCCGCCATCACCAGCGCCAGCACCTGGAACTCCTTGCGGGACAACGAGACCGGCTCACCCGCCACGGTGACCTCGTGCCGCCCGAGGTCGACCCGCACGTCGGCCGCCTGGAACACCTCGGTGCCGGTGCCGCCGACGCCCACCGGGTCGCCGCGCCGCCGCCGCACGGCGTGCACCCGCGCCACCAGCTCGCCCACGTCGTACGGCTTGACCAGGTAGTCGTCCGCGCCCGCGTGCAGACCGAGGATCCGGTCGTCGATCTCCCCGCGCGCCGACACGACGATGATCGCCACGTCGCTCGCGGCCCGGATCTGCCGGCACAGGGTGACGCCGTCGATGTCGGGCAGGCCCAGGTCGAGCAGCACCACGTCGACCTCGGCCAGCCGATCGAGCGTCCCCCGACCAGTGGCTTGTCGGTCTACTGTGAAACCCCGTCGGGTCAGCGCCGGGACCAGCGCTTCCGCGACGCGGTCGTCGTCTTCGACCAACAGCACGCGCACCGGCGTCCTCCCGAGTTATTGTCGCCTGCCTGTGACAGCATTGAGACCCTAAGTCTTGCTCAACCGCCTGGACTGGTGTGGTGACGCGCACCTAGGTTTCCGCCATCGCTCGAAGGAACCCCCTGGAGGAACGGATGACCGCTTCCACACCTGCTCCGCCGATGATCCGGATGGTGGGCGTGGACAAGTTCTTCGGGCCTCTCCACGTCCTCAAGAAGGTGACGTTGGAGGTGCCGAAGGGCCAGGTCGTCGTCGTGCTGGGGCCGTCCGGCTCCGGCAAGTCCACCCTCTGCCGCACGATCAACCGCCTGGAGCCGGTCGACGACGGCGCCATCGAGGTGGACGGCCGGCCGCTGCCCGCCGAGGGCAGGGAGCTGGCGCGGCTGCGCGCCGACGTCGGCATGGTGTTCCAGTCCTTCAACCTGTTCGCCCACAAGAGCATCGTGGACAACGTGATGCTCGCGCCGGTGAAGGTCCGCAAGATGCCGGCGGCCCAGGCCCGCAAGACGGCCATGGAGCTGCTGGAGCGGGTCGGCATCGCTAACCAGGCGGAGAAGTTCCCCGCCCAGTTGTCGGGCGGGCAGCAGCAGCGGGCGGCGATCGCCCGCGCGCTGGCGATGCGCCCCAAGGTGATGCTGTTCGACGAGCCGACCTCCGCGCTGGACCCGGAGATGGTCCAGGAGGTCCTGGACGTGATGACCACGCTGGCGAAGGAGGGCATGACCATGCTCGTGGTGACCCACGAGATGGGCTTCGCCCGCAAGGCCGCCGACCGCGTGCTCTTCATGGCCGACGGCGAGATCGTCGAGGACTCGACGCCGGAGCAGTTCTTCTCCGCGCCGAAGTCCAACCGCGCGAAGGACTTCCTTGGCAAGATCCTGACCCACTGAAGTCCCGTGACCGCGGCGCTGAGCCTGGCGCCGCCAGACCCCCGAAGAAGAGCAGGAGAAGGACGATGAGGGTTCGCACCCTTGCGGTGGCGCTGCTGGCAGCAGGCCTCGCCCTGACCGCGTGCGGCAAGGAAGGGAGCCCCGGCGCGTCGAACCCGGCCCCCTCGCAGAAGGTCGCCGCCGACGTCAAGGTCGAGGGCTCCAAGACGTTCGACAGGATGAAGGAGCGGGGCAAGGTCGTCATCGGCGTCAAGGAGGACCAGCCCGGCCTCGGCCTGAAGGACGCGACGACCAACAAGTACAGCGGCTTCGACGTCGAGATCGCGAAGCTGGTCGCGGCGCAGCTCGGCTTCGGCGAGGACAAGATCGAGTACAAGGCGATCGCGTCCGCCGGCCGTGAGCAGGCGCTGATCAACGGCGACGTGGACTACTACGTCGGCACGTACACCATCAACGCCGGCCGCAAGGAGAAGGTCGGCTTCGCCGGCCCGTACTTCACCGCGGGCCAGGACCTGCTGGTGCGCAAGGACGACAACTCCATCACCGGCCCGGAGACCCTCAAGGGCAAGAAGGTCTGCTCGGTCACCGGCTCCACCCCGATCAAGAACGTCAAGGACAAGGGGTACACCGAGCCGGAGAACATCTCGGAGTACCAGAACTACTCGCAGTGCGTGGCGAAGCTCGCCGAGGGCGCGGTCGACGCGGTGACCACCGACGACGCGATCCTCAAGGGCTACGCGGCGGACGAGCCGGACAAGTTCAAGGTCGTCGGCAAGCCGTTCTCCGTCGAGCCGTACGGCATCGGCCTGCCCAAGGAGGACAAGCCGCTGCGGGACAAGGTGAACGACATCCTGGAGGCCGCGATCACCGGCGGTGACTGGCAGAAGCTCTACGACGCCACGCTGGGCAAGTCGGGCTCCCCGGCGACGAAGCCGGTGCTAGAGCGCTACTGATCCGCCTCCCGCGTCCCCGATCCACCTGGGCGCCACCGATCAGCACTGATGGTGGCCGGTGACCACGCCGTTCGCGGCGGGTCGCCGGCCACCGCCCTTGATGGCCCTCGGCGAGGAAGTCCCATGAGCGTCCTGACCACCTACTCCGACCTGTTCCTGAAGGCTTTCGGCACGACGATCCAGCTCTTCCTGTTCTCCGCGGTCGGGTCGCTGGTGCTGGGCACGCTCCTGGCGATGCTGCGGGTCAGCCCGGTGCCGGTGTTCCGCGCCGCCGGCGCGACCTACGTGACACTGGTCCGCAACACCCCGCTGACCCTGGTGTTCTTCTTCTTCGCGTTCGCCTACCCGCTGCTCAAGATCGTGCGGCTGGACCCGTTCCAGGGCGCGGTGGTGGCGCTGGCCCTCTACACCTCGGCGTTCATCTGCGAGGTGGTCCGCTCGGGCATCAACACGGTGCCGGTGGGCCAGGCGGAGGCGTCCCGCGCGCTGGGCCTGACGTTCGGCCAGATGCTGTTCAGCGTGGTGCTGCCGCAGGCCATGCGCTCGGTGGTGCCGCCGCTGGTGAGCACGCTGATCGCGTTGCTGAAGAACACCACCATCGCGGCCGGCTTCTCGGTGTCCGACGCCGGCTCGATCAGCTACGTGCTGGCCGACGAAGGCGCGAACATGCTGGTCGGCCTGTCCTGGGTGGCGTTCTTCTTCGTCGTCCTGGTGATCCCGTTGACCCTGGTGCAACGCGCCCTAGAGAAGCGCTGGAGCGTGGCCCGATGAGCTCCGTCCTGTTCGACGTCCCCGGCCCGAAGGCGCGGGTGCGGCACCGGCTGCTGGCCGTGGTGGGCCTGCTCGCGGTGCTGGGCGTGCTCGGCTTCATCGGCTACCGCTTCTACGACAGCGGCCAGTTCGAGCCACGCATGTGGGAGTGGCTCCAGTACGAGACGGTCCAGCTCGAACTGCTGACCCGGCTGGGCAACACGCTCAAGGCGTTCGCGGTCGCCGCCGTGCTGGCGGTGCTGTTCGGCGCGATCCTGGCGGCGGGCCGGCTGTCCGAGCACGCGGTCTGGCGGGCGCCCGCCACCGTGGTGGTCGAGATCTTCCGCGCCATCCCGCTGCTGATCATGATCTTCATCCTGTACAACGGCCTGCCGGCGGTGGACGTCAAGCTGTCCCCGTTCGTGGCCGTCGTGGTCGGTCTGACGCTGTACAACGGCTCCGTGCTGGCCGAGGTGTTCCGGGCCGGCGTGCTGTCCCTGCCGCGCGGCCAGGCCGAGGCCGCGTACGCGCTGGGCATGCGCAAGACGCAGGTCATGGTGCTGGTGCTGCTCCCGCAGGCGCTGCGGGCGATGCTGCCGACCATCATCAGCCAGCTCGTGGTGCTGCTCAAGGACACCGCGCTCGGCTTCATCATCGCCTACCCCGAGCTGCTGGACTACGCGAAGTACATCGGCAGCCAGGGCCAGTTCGGCCGGCCGCTGGTGCCGACGACGATCGTGGTCGCCGCGATGTACATCACGCTGTGCCTGCTGCTCACGCGGGTGGCGGTGTGGCTGGAGAAGCGCAACCGGCGCAGCAAGAAGGTCGTGGCGCCGGAGAACAAGGACGAGATCGAGAAGGTCGTCCTGACCAACGCGTCCGGCTTGTAGCGGCTGGTCCGTCGAAAGGGGGGAGCGCCGCGCTCCCCCCTTTTTCCCGTCCCGTAGGTCAGTGGCGCAGCAGCGCGCCGACGCCCTCCCACAGCTTGGTCTCGTCGGTGACCAGCACCTGCGCGCCGGTCGCCGTCGCCGCACCCGCCAAGGCCTCGTCGGCGGGCTGCTCGGCCACGTGGTCGACGCCGAGCGCCCGCAGGTCGGACTCCCTGATCGCCACCAGCGCCGGGTCGTCGCCCGCCCACACCGTGCGGTCGCCCAGCGCCTGGTCGGCGACCAGCAGCGTGGCGACGTTCGCCTCGCGCAGCGCCGCCACGACGCGTTCCATGCCCTGCACCGCCCGGCCCTGCTCCCGGCCGGACTCGGTGGCGAACTCCTCCACCACGTCGTTGTCCAGGTCGTACTGGTACTGCGTCACCAGCGCCCGCACCGACGCGTCGAACGACTCGTCGTCGGCGCCGTCGGCGAGGCTGCCGCCGTCGACCTCGATCAGCACGTCCCGGCAGCGCGTGCTCAGCTCCTCCCGCACCGCGGTGCGGGCCTGCACCTCGCCGCCGAGCACCAGCAGCCGGGCGTTGAGCGTGGTCACCAGCTTGTCGGCGGCCTCGGCGACCAGCGCCGCGTTGTGGTGGGCGGTCTCCTCGACCTTGTTCTGCATCCGCCGGTGCGACCAGCCGCCGCCGCGCACCTTGTGCAGCGGGTGCGAGTCGCCCTGCACCTCGGTGGCGAGTTCACCGCGCCCGTCGTAACCGTGCAGGTCCGCGCCCGCGCGGTCGACCACGACCACGACGTGCGGCAGCTCCGGCCCCAGCAGGCTGGCCAGCGGCAGCAGGTTCGGCAGCCGCGACCAGCGGGCCGAGTCGGCGGCGGGCGGCCGGGGCAGCACCCGGTTGAGCAGCAGCGTGCCGTGCGCGGCGATGAGCGCCCGGCCGGCCTTGCCCACGACCGGCTCCCGCGCCGCCGCGTCCATGGCGGCCAGCGTGTCGGGGTCCGCTCCCTGCCGCGCCAAGTCCTCGCGCAGCCCGCGCCAGCGCAGCTCCAGCGCTTTGGCCGCGTCCTCCGTGTCGTGTGAGGCGTCCAGGTAGACCGACGCGAACGGGCCGCGTTCCCGGACCAGCTCTCCCAAGGTGGACATGTCCATACTTCACGGCTACCCCCGACGGCACCGCGTAACCTCGGACGCATGGCCGAGGAACCCGGTGCCCTGGTGAAGGCGCAGCAAGGCGCGGTGGACCATCTCCTGCGGGTCGGCATCGAGGGCTTCGGGCCGTTCAAGAGCGCCCGCGAGATGGCCCGCGACCTGCTGGACGGCGGTCTGACCAGGGACGAGGCGATCCGCAGCCTCATCCGCACGCACGTCGCGGCGGCCGGCATCCAGGGCTTCGCGATGAACATCGGCGGCCTGATCACGCTGCCGGTGACGCTGCCCGCGAACGTCGCCGCTTCCTACCTGGTGCAGACGCACCTGATCGCGTCCATCGCCGCGGTGCAGGGGCACGACCTGGAGAGCGACGAGGTGCGCACGGCGATCCTGCTGTGCCTGCTGGGCAACGCGGGCACCGAGCTGCTGAAGAAGGCGGGCATCAGGGTGGGCTCGAAGCTCACCATGAACCTGATCGAGCGCATTCCGGCGCAGCTCATCCGCGAGGTGAACAAGCGGGTCGGGTTCACCCTGCTGGCCAAGTACGGCACGTCGAAGGCCGGCATCACGCTGGCCAAGGGCGTGCCGCTGGTCGGCGGCGTGATCGGCGGCGGCTTCGACGCGGTGACCACGCGGGCGGTGGGCGGCTTCGCCCGCCGCTTCTTCGCGACCCCGCCGGAGACGCCGCGGGTGGTCGACGGGCGGCTGGTGGAGCACGAGGTGCTGGAAGGCGAGATCGTCGGCGAGATCGAGCACGACTGATTGGCCCAACCAATCGGCTCGTCCTTGGCTCTTACCATGGGCCAATCCGGTTCCTAACGTCGTCTTCATGGGAACGACGAAGCGGCTCGCGGTCGCGCAGGTGGCCAACTCGGTCGGGGACGGCGCGTTCTACGTGTCCTCCGCCCTGTACTTCACGCGGGTCGTCGGGCTGTCGCCCACGCAGGTCGGGTTCGCCTTGACGCTGGCGTGGGCGGTCGGGGCGGTGGCCGGGGTGCCGCTGGGGCACCTCGCCGACCGGTTCGGCGCGAAGCGGCTCGCGGTCGTGCTGGCGGTGGTCACGGCGGGCGCGTTGGCGTCGTTCCTGGTGGTGCGGTCGTTGCCGGCGTTCCTGCTGATCGCGGCCGTCTACGCGTGCGGGCAGAGCGGGTTGCAGGCCGCGCGGCAGGCGTTGCTCGCCGGGCTGGTCGAGCCGGGGCGGCGGACCAGGGTGCGCGCGCTCCTCCAGTCCGTGCTGAACGCCGGGCTCGCGGTCGGAGCCGGCCTGGGCGGGGTGGCGCTGCACCTGGACGCCGCCGAGGCGTATCTGGTGGTGTTCGCGGTCGACGCGCTCGGGTTCCTCGTCGCGGCGGCCGTGCTGTGGGGGCTGCCCGAGGTGGTGGCGGCCGTGAGCGGGCCTCGTCGGCTGGGCGTGCTGCGGGACCGGCCCTATGCGCTGGTGGCGCTGCTGAACGCCGTTCTGCTGCTGTACATGCCGATGCTGAGCCTCGTCGTTCCACTGTGGATCGTCGAGCGCACCGATGCGCCAACCTGGATCGTGGGAGTGCTGTTCGTCGTGAACACCGGGGCCGTGGTGGTCGGCCAGGTCCGGATGGCGCGCGGCGTGACGGACCTGGACACGGCGGTCCGCTCGGTGCGGCGCGGCGGGGTGCTGCTGCTCGTCGGCTGCGGGGTGTTCGCGCTGTCGGCCGACACCGGGGCGTGGGTGGCCGTGGCGGTCCTCGTGGCGGCGGCGGCCGTGCAGGTGGTGGGCGAGATGGCGCACGGCGCGGGGTCGTGGGAGATCGGGTTCGGGCTCGCGCCGGCCGACCGGCAGGGCCAGTACCAGGGGTTCTACGGCACTGGCACGGCCGTGGCGCGAACCGTCGGGCCGTTGCTGCTGACCACCCTCGTGCTCGGCGGGGGAGTGGTGGGCTGGCTGGTGCTGGGCGCGTTGTTCCTGACCGCCGCACTGGCCATGGGCCCGGCCGTGCGCTGGTCCCGGCGCACGTCACGGGGTGCCACCGGAGTGTCCACTTCGGACACTCAGGTCCACTCGTCCGGTTATCACGGTGATCGCCCTGCGTGCCCGGCGACGCGTTGATGATCAGGTGTGGCGGTGATCGCTCGAAAAATCTCTTGGCAGCCCGGGGCGCGACGCGCTAACGTCAGTGCCATGTTCTTCCAGATCTACCTCTGAGGAATTCTTCCTCCTTCGCGCCGCACTCGGCCGGTGAGCCGGTGCCGAGCGCTCATCTCCTGGTGGCCCTAGCGGCTCTTTGCCGACCCTTTTCGCGCACGAGCTGGGTCGTAAGCCTTTGCACGCCTCGATTTCCGGTAGGAGGCGGTCGCATGCCCACCATGCGCACTGAACAACCCCACGACGGTCAGCCGAACAACCGGCGCGCCCGGCGTGCCAACGGCGCGTCCCAGCCGCGCTTCGGCGGTGGACGAGTCGTCGTCAACCCGCGCCAGTACGCCATGCGGCGTCGCTGACCAGCGACTTCGCCTCAACCCCAGGAGGGACCGATGACCGAGCAGCAGAACGTTCCGAGTGACGACGAGCAGCCTCAGCCCGAGGAGACCGTCGTCCCGAACCGCCGCGAACGCCGCGGCCACGCCCAGAAGAACGGGGGCGTGAACCTCAACCCCGGCCGGCCGCACCAGGCGAATTTCGTCGGGCGCCGGGTGTTCCGCCGCAACACCGGCGGCTGACCCCCCGCGATTCCGACGCCGTGACATCACACGGCGCGGAATTCGGCGGCCGACCTTGCCACACCGCCGGCGCCGCGAGTCGATTCGCGGCGCCGGCGGTGCGCGTTGTCGGGTCCGCTGGAGAACGTCGCGAAACAGCGGCTCGGTAAAGTCCATTGTGGACAGTAGGGTGCTCGTCCATGCGGACCTTCTCCCGGCGAACTCGCCCGCCATCGTCACGCCGCGGGTGACGGTGGTGGCTGGGCAAACGTTTGCTCCAGGAAACGGCCATCGTCGGCGTGGCGGACTCGGCCGCACAAATGTGGTCTCATCGGGCGCAGGGCCTGCCGCTGGGGGCGCGCGGGAACTAGCCTGAGGTGGGTAGCACCGGATCTGGCTGGGATCAGGGAGGCGCCACATGAGGATCGCTGACGTGTTGCGGAACAAGGGGTCGGCCGTGGCGACGGTCGACGCGAGAGCCTCGGTGGCGGAGCTGGTCGCCGCGCTGGCAGAGCACAACGTGGGCGCGATGGTCGTCGTCGGCCCGGACGGCATCGCCGGGATCGTGTCGGAACGAGACGTGGTCCGCCGCCTGCACGACCGGGGCGCGGGCCTGCTGGAAGCGGTCGTGTCGGACATCATGACCGCCGAGGTGTTCACCTGTTCGCCGAAGGACTCGGTGGACAGCCTGACGGTCCTGATGACCGAACGCCGAATTCGCCACGTGCCGGTGGTGTCGGATGGTCTGCTGGTGGGGATCGTCAGCATCGGGGACGTGGTCAAGAGTCGGATCAGTCAGCTCGAAGAGGATCAGGACCAGCTCACGGCGTACATCGTCCAGGGATAGCACTGACGCGGGCGCTTGGCGGACTCGGTCCGCCAAGCGCCCGCGCGGCTAGTCGACCGGCTTTTGCCTCGCCGCGGTACTGGAGAGGATCTAGCCTTTGCGTGACACCGGGTGGTTCAGGAGCAGCTACAGCGGAGCCGGCAATGACCAGTGTGTCGAGGTGCGCGTGATCGCCGGGCGGGGTGGCGGTATCCGTGATTCCAAGCAGTCGCAAGGGGATCAGGTCTGGGTGGGTCCTCGGGCGTGGGCGGCGTTCCTCGGGCAGGCGCGTCAACGGGTTTTGCGGTAGTGCCTGCTGACCCTCGCCCGGTTGCCGCACGAGGGTTTGCACCACTGTTGTTGCGGGTGTGCCTTGACGAAGTACCGGATGCACCGGGGAGCGGGGCAGGCGCGAGGTCCGTCAACAGCCGTTCACCCTCCGCGTACATCGTCCAGGGATAGCGGACCTGACGCGGGCGCTTGGCGGACTCGGTCCGCCAAGCGCCCGTGTGGCTAGTCGACCGGCTTTTGCCTCGCCATCTCCAGCTCGGCCAGGGCTTGTGGGAACAGCTCCAGGCATTGCCGCACGGATTCGCGGGACAGCACGAGTTCGAACGCCGGGTCTCCGGCGAACGTCAGCTCGATGGACTCTTCCAGCTCGTTCGCGACAAACTTGATGTCGGTCCCACTCTCGATGACCACCCACGCGCCTACCTGTGCGGACGGTGCTGTCAAGCTCATGACGCCTCCGATCTAGGTTCGCCTACGACGGCAGGTTAAGCGGTGCGTACCGCCAAAGTAGCTGCGACGTGCCGCCGATACGGACACCTGATCGGGTGAAAGCGAGGAGTGCGAGTTGGGTGAAGTAGTGCAGACCATGCCCAGGAGAGTCCTCGGCGGGGAGCTGAAGAGGCTCCGTCTGGCAGCCGGGAAATCACAGGAGGACATCGCCGAGGTCGTCGGGAAGGCCCGTACGCGGATCAACAACCTGGAGAACGGCCGCGCCAACCTCACCGCCGACGAGTTGAGGCGGGTGCTCGACTTCCTCGAAGTCTCTCCGGAAGATCGGGAGAAGGTGCTGGCGATGGGTGTCGAAGCCCGCAAACGCCACCCGAGGCGGGCCAAGGTCGATCTTCTGCCCAGCACCTACCACCGCAACGCCGACCTGGAGTCGCTCGCCGTTCGGATCTCCAGCTATGACCGTGGCGTGATCCCCGGCCTGCTCCAGATCCC
Source organism: Actinosynnema sp. CS-041913 (assembly GCF_050942485.1). Lineage (NCBI taxonomy): Bacteria > Bacillati > Actinomycetota > Actinomycetes > Pseudonocardiales > Pseudonocardiaceae > Actinosynnema > Actinosynnema sp. CS-041913. Next base: position 1,857,316 of record NZ_CP192037.1, read on the forward strand.
GGAGTATGCCGAGGCGCTGATCGCGAACGGTGATGGTGTCTGGTGGGAGCAGTCCTATCAGGAGCGGGTCAACCGGGTGGCTTTCCGGTTGGAGCGGCAGAAGTTGCTCTCCGGCAAGGACCTGGTGTTCATCTTCACCGATGACGCGCTGGCCACCCTCGTCGGCGGCGCGCAGGTGATGAGACAGCAGGTCGAGCACCTGCTCGAAGCGTCCGAACGCCCGAACGTCTCGTTGCGGCTGCTCGACTCGACCGAGCCGAAGAACCCTTGCCTGTATGGGCCGATCGTGTTGCTCGACTTCGAAGAACCTGCGCCTCCGGTCGGTTTGCTGCCGGTCGCATACGGCCCATCGGTCTACCTGAGGGAGCCGGGCGACACGGCCGCCCTTGCGCGAGGCCTTGCGCGGCTTCAGGAACTCGCTTTCAGTCTGGAAGAATCGCGGGCGCGACTCCGAGCGGTCCTGGAGAGGATCTAGCCTTGCGTGACACCGGGTGGTTCAAGAGCAGTTACAGCGGGACGGCCAACGATCAGTGTGTCGAGGTGCGCGTGATCGCCGGGCGGGGTGCCGGTATCCGTGATTCCAAGCAGCGGCAAGGGGATCAGGTCTGGGTGGGTTCTCGGGCGTGGGCGGCGTTCCTCGGGCGGGTGCGTTAACGGGTTTTGCGGTAGTGCCTGCTGACCCTCGCCCGGTTGCCGCACGAGGGTTTGCACCACTGTTGTTGCGGGTGTGCCTTGACGAAGTACCGGATGCACCGGGGAGCGGGGCAGGCGCGTAGTTCGGCGCGTTCCCCGCTCACCAGGAACTCGATCGCGGACGTTGCCAGGTCCGCCAACAGCCGTTCACCCTCCGTCGCCGAATCGACGTAGCGCAGGCGCAACGGCTCCTCCCACTCCAACCGCGCGGCTCTGGGCACCTGTGCCGCCGCAGCGTTGACCACGCGCAACGCCTCATCGAGAGGCATCAGGTGTGGGGTGTCGATCCGTTCGCCCGCGTCCACGGCGTGTGCGAACAGTGACCGCACCGCCCACCGCAGCTCCACGACCCTGAGCCGCAACTCCTCATTCGCGTCGACGCGGGCCCACGCGGCCAGTCCGTCCACCGTGGCCAGGTCGTCGGCCAGTCCGCCGTGTCCGTCGTGACGGACCGTGCTCGCGAACTCCAGTGCCCGGCTCACTCCCACATCCTAATGGACTTCACGAGCCATCCCCGCTATGTTGCTAACGCATTTGACTGAACGGTCCATTAGGGGGAGTCGTGACGATCGAGAGCGCCGTGTTCGACGCGCACCGCAGGCTCGGCACGGTCATCGCGGGGTTGACCGACGCGCAGGTCGGCGAGCCGTCCGTGCTGCTCGGTTGGACGCGCGGACACGTGTTGGCGCATGTCGCGAACGTCACCGAGGCCATGGCGCGGCAGGCGGAGCACGAAGGCGTGAAGGTCGAGGTGTACCCCGGCGGACGTCCCGCGCGGGACGCCGACATCGAGGCGGGCGCGGGCCGGTCGGCCGACGAGCACCGTGCCGCGCTCGACGCCGCTGTCGCCCGGCTGGCCAAGGCGTGGGCGGGCGTGCGTGACTGGGACTCGCCGGTCACCTACCGCGACGGCACGCTGCGGGACACGGTGTACGGGGTCTGGCGTGAGGTGGAGATCCACACGTTCGACCTGGACCTGACGCCGGTCCGATGGTCGTCGGAATTCTGTGACCACGCCGTGGAATTCCTGGCGCAGCGCGTGCCGGATGGTGTCGAGTTGACTCTGGTCTCCGCTGATGACAGTCGCAAGTGGACATTTGGCTCCGGTGAAGCCGTTGAACTGCAAGGCGAAGTGCAAGACCTCGTCCTGTGGCTCGCCGGCCGGGAGCCGAAGGGGACGCTGACCGGCGAGCCGCCGGCGCTCAACCCGTGGCCGTAGGAAGCTCCAAGCCGAAGTCGTCGCGCAGCACGGTGGCCAGTTCGTCGGGGGTCAGGCTGCGCTTCCGCGTCTCGCCGTCCGGGGTGGCCACGGTCAGCTCGTGGTCGGCGATCGCGTAGCGGGCGCGTTCGTCGGTGCGCTGCACGAGCAGCCTGCCGACGAACGCACTCGCCGGGTTGGTCGACAGGTAGTAGTTGAGGATCGCGAAGTCGGCGGGCGTGCGCGGGTCCTCGGTGAAGTCGTACAACGACACCCATTCGCCGCCCTGGAACGATTTCAGCGTCCACACGTCGTCGTCCTGGTCGAGCCGGAACGTCCAGTCGCCTTGCTGCTCGAACGCCCCCTGCGCCAGTGGCAGGGGCGTCAGCAGCCCGCCGCCGCCGAAACCGACGTCCACCAACCACTTCCGGTCGACGCGCAGCAGCGCGTGGGTGCGCGGGAGGTCGCCGGTGCGGCCCAGCAGCACCCGCGCGGCCAGTCCTGTGACCTGGTGGCCCAACCGTTCCAGCACCGCCGCGAACAGCAGGTTCTGCTCGTAGCAGTAGCCGCCGCGCCGGCGCCGCACCATCTTTTCTTGCAGCGACGGCACGTCCAGCGCGATCGGCACGCCCGCGCCGATGTCGGCGTTCTCGAACGAGATCGCCCTGAGGTGCGCGCGGTGCAGCCCGCGCAGGGTGGCGGCCGGGTCGGCGTCCGGGTCCGGCCGGAAGCCGACGCGGCTCAGGTACGCGTCGAGGTCGAGGAGTTCTCCGTTCCACACCGGCCCAGCATGTCAGCTCCCGGTCTGGATGGCGGGCGGCTCGGGGACGTTCTCCGTCTTGGTGCCGGATGGCATTGCCCACATGAACGCGCGCATCATCGCGTACTGGAGCTTCAGCCCCGCGCCGATGTCACCGGTCTCCACGACCTGCTTGAGGGCGGCCAGGACCGACTTCCAGGTGCTGTCGACCTTGTGCAGCTTGTCGACCGACTCCGGCCAGCCGGAATTGCGCATCGTCACGCGGGTGCCGCCGTCGACTTCGGCGAGCTGCCACGTCACCAGCGTCCACGGGTCGTCACGCATGGTCAGCTTCTGCGTGTGCGACAAGAGCTTCGGCGGGTCGACCTCGACCACGCGCCCGACGACGAACACCCGCTTGCCGTCCGGAGACCGGTAGTGCAGCGGCGCCCCGGCTTTCAGCTCGGAGTCGAGGATCGCGTCCATCATGGCCCGCTGCCTGCCGTCCAGCTTGGTGATCTCGGCCCAGACGGCGTCGATCGGCGCGGCGATCACGATGCTGTGCACGAGTTCCTTGTCAGCCAACGTCTTGCTCCTTCTCGCGAGCGCGTTCGACGGTGTCTTTGAGGCCCACGAGCGCGGCTGCCCAGGGTTGTTCGAACTCCGCGACCCACCGCCGGTGGATCTGCTGGATCGGCACGGGGTTCAGGTGGTTGACCCGCCGCCTGCCGTGCGGCTCCACCAGCACCAGGTCGGCCTCACGCAGCACGCCGAGGTGCTGCATGACCACGTGCCGGCTCATCTCCAACGCCTCGACCAGCTCGCCCGTGGTCCGCGGCCCGGCGCGCAGCACGTCGAGGATCGCCCGGCGGAGCGGGTGGGCGAGCGCACGCCAGACGGGGTCGTCGTCAGTGTCGTGTGGGGTTTTCATTACGTAAGGTTTCTATCACATATCGCGCGACGGGTCACCGGGTCTCACGGACGCGGCGCACGGGGGAGCGCGTGATGGCCACCGCCTGCCCGGCCAGCCCCGCGATCCCGGCCCAGATCGCGGTCCGGCTGCCCGCCGCGTCGGCCAGCACACCGCCCAGCGGCGCCCCGAGCACGATCATCCCCCGGTTGAGCGAGCGGATCGTGGCGTTCATGCGGCCCTGGAGGTGGTCCGGCGTGATCGCCTGGCGGTAGCCCATCTCGGGCGGGCTGTCCACGCCCACGCCGAAGCCCCAGCCGAACTGCGCGGCGCACAGCAGCACCAGGCCGGTGGTGGACGAGTCCGCGAACGGCACCGGCAGGTACGCCAGCGGGGTCAGCCAGCGGCCGAGGACGATCACCGGGCCGAAGCCCAGCCGGGTCGTGACGCGGCCGGACAGGGAGGCGCCGAGCACCGAGCCCACGCCGCCCAAGGCCAAGGTGAGGCCCAACTGGAACGCGTCGAAGCCCAGGTCGTCGAACACGAACTTCAGGTACACGGTGGTGACGATGCTGTTGAACAGGAACCACGCGTGCGACGTGACCGCGAGCGGCGCGAGGACGGGGTGGCGGTAGACCCAGGTCAGGCCCTCGCGCAGCTCGCGCTTGAGGTCGCGGGATGCGGGCGGGTTCACCTTCTCCGGCACGCGGAGGGTGGCCAGCACGAGGCCGGAGACGACGTACGACACCGCGTCGACCAGGATCGCGAAGGGTGCGCCGACGGCCTTGACCAGCCAGCCGGCGACCATCGGGCCGACCGTCTGGGCCGTGGCGCGGGTCTGCTCCATGCGGGCGTTCGCGGTGGTGAGCTGCTCGGCGGGGACGAGTTTCGGCAGGAACGACTGGTGTGCCGCGTCGTACACCAGCGACAGCGCGCCGAACACGGTCACCAGGGCGACGAGGCTCGGCATGGTGAGCGCGTCGACCGCGTGCAGCGTCGGGATCAGCCCCAGCACGGCCGCTCGGGCCAGGTCCGCGCCGACCAGGATCGGTCGGCGGCGGTAGCGGTCGACCAGGACGCCCGCCAACAGGCCGAACAGCAGGTACGGCACGAACGGCGCGGCACGCAGGACACCCAGCTCGGTGGTGGAGGCCTGGAGGACGTCCATGGCGAGGACCGCGAGCGCGATGGTGGTCACGTGGGTGCCGACGAGGGACACCGTGTCGGCGGCCCAGAAGCGGGCGAACGCTCGGGTCATGGCCCCATCGTCGCCGGTCGTCCGGACCACTCCGGAATCGCCACCTGCTGCTGCGCGATCCGAAGGCGGATAAGTTCGAGTGATGCTGCACGAGATCACCGAGGCCACGCGCGGCCTGCTCGGCCTGCTCGACGAAGGGCAGCGCGCGGTCGCGGTGCGTGCCGTCTCCGACGACGACCTGCGCAAACGGTGGGCCTACACACCCGGTCCACGGCCGGGCGTGGTGCTCGGCGAACTGGACCGCGAACAGCGCAAAGCCGTTCACCGCCTGCTGTCCTGCGTGCTCAGCCCGCACACGTACGCGCAGGTCACGACCGTGATGGCGCTGGAGGACGTGCTGGACGACCGCGAAGGCGGTCGCCGCGACCGGCACCAGGGCGACTACGCGACGGTCCTGTTCGGGGTGCCCGGCGCGGACGAGCCGTGGGGCTGGCGGTTCGAGGGGCACCACCTGTCGGTCAGCGTGCTGGTGGCCGACGGCCGCGTCTCGGCGACCCCCTTCTTCCTGGGCGCGAACCCGGCCCGGGTCACCTACCGGGGCCGCACGGTGGCGCAGCCGCTGCGGCTGGAGGAGGAGCTGGCCCGCGAGCTGCTGGACCGCATGGGCCGCACCGCGCGCGGTCTCGCCGTGGTGGCCGACCGGCCGCCGCCCGACCTGCGCACCGGCAACGCGCGGCACGTCGGCGACCTCGAACCGCTGGGCGTGACGCCTGCCCAGCTAGACCGCTCCTCCCGTGAGCTGCTGGTCGGGCTCGTGCGCTACTACCTCGACCGCCTGCACAGCGACCTCGCCGACGAGGAGTTCGACCAGCTCGACCCGGACCGCCTGCACTTCGCTTGGGAGGGTTCGGCGATGCGCGGTGCGGGCCACTACTACCGAATCCAGGGGCCGGAGTTGCTGATCGAGTACGACAACACCGCGAACGAGGCCAACCACGCGCATTCCGTGTGGCGCAGGAGGTCGGGCGACTTCGGCGACGACCTGCTCGCCGCGCACCGGGCGGCGGTGAGACACGAGTGAACCCCGAGGAAGCGGTCGCCGAGCAGGAACGGCTGCGTCCCCTGGTGCGGACGTCGGCCGATCCGGGGCTGGCCGTGCGGCTCGTGGCCGGGCTGGACGTCTCCTACGCCGACGACGACCGGCTGGCCGGTGCCGTCGTGGTGCTGGACGCGTCGACCCTGGAGACCGTCGACTCGGTGGTGGTGCGCGGGACGGCCGAATTCCCCTATCTGCCGGGCCTGTTCGCGTTCCGCGAGCTGCCGCCGCTGCTGCGGGCCCTGGCGAAGCTGACCGTCACCCCCGACCTGCTGGTGTGCGACGGGCAGGGGTTGGCGCACCCCAGGCGGTTCGGGCTGGCGTGCCACATCGGGGTGATGACCGACCTGCCGAGCGTCGGGGTGGCGAAGACGCCGATGGGGCGGTTCGACCAGCCCTCCGACGAACGGGGCGCGACCACGGATTTGGTGGAGGACGGCGAAGTCGTCGGGCGTGCGCTGCGGACCCGGGCCGGGGTCAAGCCGGTGTTCGTGTCCGTCGGGCACCGGATCGACCTGGACCGGGCGTGCGCCGAAGTACTGCGGCTGTGCGTCACCCGCCTGCCGGAGACGACCCGCCGCGCGGACGCGCTGGGCCGTGCTCAGCTCAGGTAGGCCAGCTCCGGGTGACGCCGGGCGTACGTGTCCAGCAGGTTTTTCGCGGTCGGCACCGAGTCGATCAGGGGGTGCAGTCCGAATGCCTTCAGGGCCGCTTGCCGCGTGCCCTCCATGACCAGCCGGTCCACGGCCTTCACCGACATGACCAGCCCGGCGGCGTGATCGGGCAGCGGGCTCACCGGCAACGGCGTCGCACCGGTCGCGTCGACCGTGCACGGCACCTCCACGATCGCGCTGTCATCCAAAATGGACAGAGTGGAGCCGTTGCGAACGTTGAGGATCAGCGTGGCGCGCTCGTCGTCGGCGATCGCGCGCATGAGCTTGAGCGCGACGTGCTCGTACCCGCCGCCCTCCAGCGAGTCGCGTTCCTGCTTCATGTAGGTGGCTTCACGCTCCAGCCTGGTCGTCTCCCAGTCCACCTCGCCGGCGTAGAAGCGCTTCTGTTGACGTAGCAGGAAAGCACCCCGGTCGTCGCCCAACGCGTCACGGGTGTCGTAGTAGTAGTGCAGGTACTCGTTCGGGATGACGCCCAGAGCCTGCAACCACTCCACGCCGAACAGCCGGCCCTCCTCGAAGGAACGCAACGCGTCCGCGTCGGCCAGCAGCCGGGGCAGCAGATTCTCCCCGCCGACCTGGACCCCTTGCAGCCAGCCGAGGTGGTTGAGCCCGGCGTAGTCGAAGGTCGCCTCGGTGACGTCGAGCGCGTGGGCCACCCGGCGGCACAGCCCGACCGGTGTATCGCAGATCCCGATCACCCGGGAGCCGAGGTGCTCCGCCATGACCTCGGTGATCAGCCCGGCGGGGTTGGTGAAGTTGATGACCCAGGCCTGCGGGGCGAGCCGGGCGACCCTCCGGGCGATGTCCCGCGCCACGGGGGCGGTGCGCAGTCCGTACGCGATGCCGCCCGCCCCGACGGTCTCCTGACCCAGCACGCCGTGCGCGTGCGCCACTTCCTCGTCGATCGCCCGCCCGGCGAGCCCGCCGACCCGGATCGCCGAGAACACGAAGTCCGCGCCGCGCAGCGCCTCGTCCAGGTCCGTGGTGACGCTGACCCGCGGCCCGCCGTGGAGCACCGCCCGGATGCTCGCGAGTCGCGTCGGGTCGACGTCGTGCAGCACGAGGTCGTCCACCCGCCCGTCCGCCGCCAACGCCTTGTGCACGAGCGGCACGCGGAACCCTCCGCCGCCCAGGATGACCAGCCTCATGCGTCCCATCCTGCCTGGGTGAGCAACCCGATGAACGCCGAGGTGAGCGGATCGGGGTCCTTGTGGCAGTACGCGACCAACCCGCGTCGCACCGGCGGGTCCGGCCGGAGCACCACCCCGTCGAACGTCTCCGGCAGCACGTTGCGCGGCACCAGCGCGGGCCCCAGCCCGGCGGCGGCCAGCACCGGCACGGTCGCGGTCTGCTCGGTCCGCACCGCCGCCCACGGCTGGAACCCGCGCTCCTGGCACGCCGCGTCGACCACGTCCGCCAGCCCGTTGCCGGGCGCGTAGTGCACCCAACCGTGGTCGGCGAACACCCGGAGGTCGACCGATCCCTCGTGCGGCGAGTCGGGCGGCACGACGACCACGAACTCCTCCACGCCCAGGCTCCGCGTGAAACCGGCCCACCCCGCCGGGTCCGGACCGATCGCCACATCCGCCTGCCCCTCGGCCATCGCCTCGCGCAGTTCGTCGGCGTGCCGGTGCTCGAACAGCCTGATCCGCACGTCCGGGTGCAGCGTGCGCCACTTCCGCAGCACGGGCGGCAGCGCGCCGAGCGTGAGCGAGTACACCGTGGCCACGTGCAGTTCGCCGCACTCCAGGCCGCCTGCGCGTCGGGCCGCCGTCAGGGCGCGCTCGGCGTCGGCCAGGGCCGCGCGCGCGAACGGCAACCACGCGCGGCCTGCCGGGGTGAGGCGGACGGCGCGCGGGAGCCGGTCCAGCAGGGGCGTGCCGACGGTGCGTTCCAATGCCCTGACCTGGTGGGACAGTGCCGGTTGCGTGACGTGCAGCAGTTCGGCGGCGCGCGTGAAGGAGCCTTCGTCCACGACGGTGACCAGGTACTCGAACTGCCGGAGCGTCATGAAGACAGTTTATGCTTTCGACAAAGAACATGCCTTGGACTTATGGCTGTGTCGATTCGATGATCGATCCATGGCACTGAACGAACAAGCCCGCGCCGCGCTGGAGAAGATGGCGGGCGCGGCCCTCGGCCGGCCTTCCAATCCTGGTCTACCCGCCGTTGGACATCGACTTCTCCACACCATCCTATGTGGACAACGCCGTCGGCTACGGCTTGCAGCGCGGGGGGATGCGCTGGTTCTGGTCGCACTACCTGAACGGGCAGGAGCCGACCGGGCTCGCGGCCCCGCTGCGCGCGTCGTTGGAGGGCCTGCCGCCCGCGTTCGTGGGGCTCGCCGAGCACGACCCGGTGCGTTCCGACGGCGAGCGTTACGCCGAAAAGCTCGCCGCGGCAGGTGTTCCGGTGCACGTGCGGCGTTTCGACGGCGCCATCCACGGGTTCGTCCTGATGGACGGCGAGTTGGACGAGCTGGGTGTGCTGCTCGGCGAAGTCGCGTCCTGGCTGGGCGAACTCTGATGCCGCTCGCACTGGTCGCGCTGGCCATCGGCGCGTTCGGCATCGGCACCACGGAGTTCGTGATCGTCGGCCTGCTGCCGCAGGTCGCGGCCGACCTCGACGTGTCGATCCCGGCCGCCGGGCTGCTGGTGTCGGGTTACGCGCTGAGCGTCGTGGTCGGCGCTCCGCTGATCACCGCCGGCGGCTCCCGCCTGCCGCGCAAGCGGATGCTGGTCGGGCTGATGGTGTTGTTCATCCTGGGCAACGTGTTGTCCGCGGTGGCGGACAGCTACTTCCTGCTGATGGTCGGCCGCGTGGTCGCGGCGTTGTGCCACGGGGCGTTCTTCGGCGTCGGCGCGGTGGTGGCGTCCGGTCTGGTCGCCCCGGAACGGCGGGCGCGGGCGATCGCGCTGATGTTCACCGGGCTGACCGTGGCGAACGTCCTGGGCGTGCCGATGGGCACGGCGCTGGGGCAGGAGTCCGGCTGGCGCTCGACGTTCTGGGCAGTGACCGCGCTCGGGATCGTCGGGCTGGTCGGGATCGTCGCGCTGGTGCCGCCGCAGCCCGCGTCCGAGGGACTGCGCGGCGAGCTGGAGGTGTTCCGGCGGCCCGGCGTGTGGCTGGCGTTGGGCACCACGGCATTGGGGTTCGGCGCGGTGTTCGCGTCGTTCACCTACATCGCGCCGATGATGACCGAGGTGGCCGGGTTCCCGCCGGGCGCGGTGACGTGGCTGCTGGTGCTGTTCGGGGCGGGGCTGTGCGTCGGGAACGTGCTGGGCGGGCGTGCGGCGGACCGGAGCCTGATGCCGAGCCTGTACGTGATCCTGGCCGCCTTGGTGGTCGTGCTGGTGGCCTTCGTGTTCACCGCGCAGTCCCAACTCCTCGGTGCGGTGACGATCGCGTTGCTGGGGGTGGCGGGGTTCGCGACCGTCGCGCCGTTGCAGAGCCGCGTGCTGCAACAGGCCGAGGGCGCGCCCGCGCTCGCGTCGGCGGCGAACATCGCCGCGTTCAACCTGGGCAACGCGGCGGGCGCGTGGTTCGGCGGCGTCGCCATCGACGCCGGGTTCGGCTACACCGCGCCGAACTGGGTGGCCGCGCTGATGGCGTCGGCGGCGCTCGCGGTGGCGGTGGCGAGCGGACGGGTCAGGACGCCTGTTCGGTCGCGGTGATCCCGGCGAGGAGTTCGGCCTTGCGCCGGTCGGAGGCGAAACTGGCGTGCACGCCGGCTCGGGCGAGGTCCGCCAGCTCGGGCGAGGTCCGCCAGCTCGCTCCGGCCCAGGCCGAACTCCTCGTGGCACAACAGGTATTCGCGGTTCAGGTCGGTGTGGAACATGCCGGGGTCGTCGGTGGCCAGCGTGACCGGGACGCCCGCCTCCAGCAGGCGGGGGAGCGGGTGGTCCTCGATCCTTTCGACGGCGGCCGTGCGGAGGTTCGACGTCGGGCACACCTCCAGGGTGATGCGGTGGTCCCTCAGGTGCGCCAGGAGTTCCGGGTCGCGCACGGCGCTGGTCCCGTGGCCCACCCGCACCGCCTTCAGGTCGGTCACGGCCTCCCAGATCTGGTCCGGCCCGGTGGTCTCGCCCGCGTGCGGGACGCAGTGCAGCCCGGCGTCGTGGGCCTGGGCGAACGCCTCGCGGAACGCCCGGCGCGGCGCGTCGGCCTCGAAACCGCCCACCCCGAAGCCCACCGTGCCGTCCGGGCGGTGGTCGATCGCGTACCGGGCGCTGGTGAGGCCGAAATCGCGATCCCACAAGCCGGGAATGTCGAACACCCACGCCAGTTCGACGTCGTGCTTCGCCAGGGCCTCGGCGCGGCTCTCGGCCAGCGCCTCGTCCAGCTCGTCCGGCGCGATGCCCGCCCGCAGGTGGCTGGTCGCGCTCACGGTGACCTCGGCGTAGCGGACGTTGCGCCGCGCCTGCTCCTCCGCCAGCCCCAGGACCAGCGCCGCGACGTCGTCTCCCGTCGTCACCAGGGCGTTCACCTTGGCGTACACGTCGATGAAGTGGCCGAAGCCGGTGAACTCGTAGAACCTCCGGAGTGCGGCCTCGTCGACGGGCACTCCCCGGTCGGGGTGCCGGCGGGCGAGGGTCAGGACGGTGTCGGGGGACGCTGAGCCGACGAGGTGGACGTGCAGCTCCACCTTGGGCAGCGCGGCGATGAATTCACGCATGGCGCGGGGGAGTCTGCACGTCCGGTCCGCGCTGGTCAAGACGCCGATAGTCGGGTCTTCACGTAGTGTCCACAGTGGACCCGGGTGGCCCTTGACACGTCTTGCGGGAGCGGGGGAGGGTCTGCACCGACCTGTCCTGGACATGATGGGGGAACAGCCGTGAAGGGTGTTCGGAGAGCCGCGGTGCTGGCGGCTCTGGCAACGCTGCCGCTGGGCCTGCTGCCCGCGGTGGCCTCGGCGGCCCCGGAGGGCCCGGTGTTCAAGGACGGCGAGGCGCAAGCCGTCTTCGACCCGAAGGACGTGGTGAAGGAGAGCGTCTGGGTCCGTGCGCCGGTCGACAGCGACCGCGACGGGCGGGACGACGAGGTCTACGCCGAAGTGGTGCGGCAGGCCGCCACCACCCGGGGTCTCAAGGTGCCGGTGGTGTTCTTCAACAGCCCGTACTTCTCCGGCGGCAACAACGTGCCGAACCACAACGTCGACGTCGAGCTGTACGTGCCCGACCGGCGCGGCGGCTACGACAAGCGCGACGGGTCGCTGCTGAAGGCCGAGGCGGACGAGCGGATCGCGGCGGCCGTCGGGCCCAACGCCGGCCCCATCACGTCGACGCGGTACGAGGCGTACTTCATCTCGCGCGGGTTCGCCATGGTGTACGCGGAATCGCTGGGCACCGGCAAGTCGAGCGGCTGCCCCACCTCCGGTGGCCGCAACGAGACCATCGGGTCCAAGTCGGTCATCGACTGGCTCAACGGGCGCACCACGGCGCGTGACGCGTCCGGCGCGTCGGTGAAGGCCTCCTGGTCCACCGGCAAGGTGGGCATGATGGGCGTGTCCTACAACGGCACCCTGCCCAACGCCGTGGCGTCGACCGGGGTCGAGGGGCTGGAGGCCATCGTGCCGATCGCGGCCATCTCGAGCTGGTACGACTACTACCGCGCCGATGGCGCCGTCGTCGCGCCCGGCACGTACCAGGGCGAGGACCTGGATGTGCTCGCGAAGTACGTGTACTCGCGTGACGACAAGGAGATCTGCAAGCCGGTGATCGCCGAGATCGAGGCCCGGCAGGACCGGGTGACCGGCGACTACAGCCCGTTCTGGGACGAGCGGAACTACGTGAAGGACGCGCACCGCGTGAAGGCCGCAGTGCTGGCCGTGCACGGGCTGGGCGACTGGAACGTCAAGGTGAAGCACGTCGCGCAGTGGTACGAGGCGTTGCGGCGCAACGGGGTCGAGCACAAGATCTGGCTGCACCAGTCCGGTCACACCGACCCGGACACGCTGCGGTCCGCGGAGTGGCGACGCACCATCAACCGGTGGTTCAGCCACTACCTGTACGGGATCGACAACGGCATCGAGAAGGAGCCGAAGTCGACCATCCAGCGCGAGGACCGGACGACGTGGGTGGACGAGGCGGACTGGCCCGCTCCGGGCACGTCGACGGCCCGGCTGTTCCCGTGGGCCGGCGGTTCGGCTAAGGGCGCGCTGCGGTCGTCCGCCGTGCCCGGTCGGCCTGTGGTGGAGTCGTTGCGGGATGACTCGTCCAAGCTCTCCGAGGACCTGATCGACCTGCCCAGCTCGGGCAACCGGTTGTCGTACGCGACCCGTGCGTCGTCCTCGCCGTTGCGGTTGTCGGGTACGGCCCGGGTGAACCTGGCGGTGTCGTTCGACCGGCCGGCGGCGAACGTGACGGCGCTGCTGGTGGACCGTGCGCCGGACGGGACCAGCCACGTGATCACGCGCGGGTGGACCGATCCGCAGAACCGGCTCAGCCCGTCGAAGACGAAGCCGGTCAAGCCCGGTCACCGGTACCGGATCGAGGTCGACCTGGAGCCGCAGGACTACATCGTGCCCGCCGGGCACTCCGTGGAGTTCGTGCTGATCTCCAGCGACTACGACTACACGCTGCGGCCGAAGCCGGGCGCGGGGCTGTCGATCGACCTGACGTCCACGGTGGTGGAGCTCCCGGTGGTCGGCGGTTCACCGGCGTTGCGTCGTTCGGTTGGTTAGGAGCCATTCATGCCCCGGTAAGCCTCCACCTTGACGGCTGAGCGCGGTCCGATCGCCGCACCTGACGAGTAGGGCGTCCTCGGGCGTGTGGTGGCTGCCACTGCTGATTGTTCTGCCTCTACCGCTCCCCCCTGATCCACCTCAGGGGGGAGCGGTTCTCTTTATCCAGGGTTCCTTTCGCCACGCACGAATGGGTGACGCCGCCAAGTTGTCCACAATCGGGCAATCAGCAGTGGCACCCCTCCCACCAACCACCCAAGATCGAACCCATGACATCCCCCACCAAACCCGCCGGCCACCTCCGCACCCCGGGCGACCTGATCGCCGCACTGCCGTACCTGCTCGGATTCCACCCCACCGAGTCCCTGGTCCTGATCCTGTCGCAGGAAGGCCTGATAGCGCAGACCCTCCGCATAGACCTGCCACCGACGAGGAACGACCGCAGAGTCGCCGACGAGTTGGCGGCGCCCCTGCACGGCCAACCCGACCTGCGGGTGGTCGTGCTGGTGATCGGCGGCGGGCGCGGCGACCCACCCGAAGACCTGCCACGGGAGCACCTGGTCGCACACCTGGAGGCGGCCTTGGCGTACGCCGGCGTCCCCGTGACCTGCGCGGCTTGGTCACCCGCCACGGCGAAGGGCTCCCCGTGGCTCAGCTACCACGACCTGGGCGACACGGGAACCGTGCCGGACCCGACGACCACCACCGTGGCGGCGAAGACGGTAGCCCAAGGCCTGGTAACCCACCGCGACCGAGAGGCCTTGGCCGCGACGCTGGCCCCGGACCCGGAAGAGGCGCTGTCCCGGAGGTCGGCGCTGCTGGACCAACTGGCGGCCGACGCGGAGATCCACGACTACGACGACCCCAAAACCATGATCCGCCACCGAGACCTGGTCCGAGCCGAGGTGATAAGGGCAAAAGACCGAAACCGTCCGTTGACCGACCTGGAGATCGCACACCTGGCATACGCCCTGTCCGACCTGTGGGTGCGCGACGCGAGCCTGGCCGATGCGATCGGCGAACACGCCCTGGACGCCGAACGCCTGTGGACAGAACTGACCCGATCAACCCCACACCCGGAAATGGCGGAACCAGCGGCCCTGCTGGCATTCTCGGCCTACATCCGAGGAGACGGCGCCCTGACCCAATTGGCACTGGACCGAGCCCAAGAAGCCATGCCAGGCCACCGCCTATCGGTGCTACTACGCACCGCGCTGGAAAACGGAATGCCCCCAACCACCGTCAGGGACTTGGCTGAACGAGCCGCCAACGCCCCTTGGTTCCCCACCGCCGCCGACCTGGAAGACAACGCTCACGTCGAGACTGAAGCCGACAACACCGACGCACAACCGACCGCACCAACGAGAAGGGCAAACCCACCGAAGCTCCCGGACTCCCCGAAGCTCCCGGACTCCCCGAAGCTCCCGGCCCCACCGAAGCCCCCAAACCCGCCAAAGCCACCCGACCCACCCGACCCGCGCCCAACACCGGCCTAGCGGCCACCCATCCAAGAGGCCAGTCGACCACCGCAGCCCGCGCATCCGCCCCAGCCCAGCCCACCGGCCCCCAGCTCACCGGCCCCAGCCCGCTGGCCCCCGCCCACCCGTAACCCCGCCTACCCGCCACTCCAGCCCATCCACCGTCCCTGCCCACCCACCCACCCACCAAGCCGTGCGCCAGCACACAAGCCGGGCCTCGTGTTCTCCCCGTATGGCCTGCCCGCAGGGAACCGCGCTTGTCCAGGGAGCGCAAGCACGCTTTTCGCTTGCGCTCCCTGGACAAGGGTGGTGGTCTTTGACCAGGCCATACGGGGAGAACACGACGCCCTACCCACTCCTTGGCGGCCTGCCCAGCGGCGAGCGACGCTTGAAAGCTCCAGACGAAAGACCACCCGCTCCACAAACACCAAGCCCCCACAGTTCCGGTGGTGTGCCACCCCGGCATACGTTCCCGGCCGGGCGGACCCAGGGTTCCAGTCGCGGCGGTTCCCAGCGACGCCTGGCAGAGCTGGAAAGGACATTGGCTCTAGGTCATAGACGAGCCTGCACGTGCGACGGGTCGGCACCCCGGGCGAGCAGGTGCCGCACACTGGCCATGCGGCCGTTCGTCGTAGCCAAGCGCAAAGCCTGACGCCCCCACAGCGCGTCCGCAGCGTCGATAGGCGTGCCGGCCAGTAGGAGCTGGTCGATCACGTCGAGACGTTCATGATCGGCGGCCATCACCAACGCACGAACCTTCTCCTGCACCGACACATCGTGCATCGACACATCCTGTACCGACACATCCTGCACAGACACACCCTGCACCGAAACCTGGAGCCACCCGGTGATATCGCCGACCGCAGCAGCCTCGGCGAGCCCGTCAACCCGGGCACCGGCCCTGGCGAGCACGTCAACCACGCCGGTCATGCCGAACACCGCCGCATGCCGCAACGCCGTGCCGCCAGGCACGCCACCGGAGTCGGCCGCAGCGGTCGCGTCGAGGTTCGCGCCCGCCGCGATCAGGACCTCGGCGACCTCGACGTCGCCGTAACTGGCCGCCGTGATCAACGGGGTTTCCCGATCCCCGGGTCGCCCGTCGACCGGCGCGCCGGCGTCGATCAACGTCCGGGCCAACGCGCCGGTGCCGGGCACGTCACGCCACACCTTGCCGACCGTGTCGTAGCGGAGCATGGCCACGTACGCGAGCGGAGTCGTGTCGGCGGGGTGGTCCTGCCAGTCGCCCAACGGCTCAGTCGCCGCCGCTGGGTGGCGGGCGAGGATGGCGGTCAACCGATCGACGTCACAGTCACGGACCGCCTGGACCAGTTCCTCGGTTCGACGCCGCACCTTTTTGAGGTCGACCTCCGCCGGACGATCGGTCACGACGCCTCCTTCGGCCACCCGCGTTCGATCCGGAACGCGGTTCGTCCGGCCCCGTCGAAGGGACCGACCTCGGCCATGATGGTGGTCGGGATCGACCCTCACAAGCGTTCGAAGCGACGAGCCCACGGGATCGGCGACGCGTCCGGCCGTGACGCTAGCGTGCGAGTGTGGGAGAGCGGAAGATCGTTATCGACGGCGGGCGGGTGTCACGACCTGCCGGGTGGTGGAGCCCGACCGTCCACGCGTTGTTGGAGCACCTGCACGGCGTGGGCTTCGACCGGGTGCCCAAGCCGCTCGGGCTGAGCGGCGGCCGGGAGGTGTTGACGCACATTCCCGGCGACTCCGGACCTGCCGGCTGGGCACGGGTAGCGGAGCCGCAAGGGCTGCGGGCGTTTGCCCGGTTGCTCAGGGACTTTCACGAGGCGTCACGGGGTTTCGTCGTGGACGACGCTGTTTGGGCCCTGCCGAGCAACGGGATATCCGGCGTGACATCCGAGGTCGCGTCCGGCGTGATATCCGAGGTCGCGTCCGGCGTGATCTGTCACGGGGATTTCGGGCCCTGGAACGTGGTCTGGGACGGGCTGGTGCCGGTCGGCTTGCTGGACTTCGACTTCGCCCGCCCCGGCGACCCGTTGGACGACGTCGCCTACGCGCTGGAGTACGTCGCACCCTTCCGGGACGATGGCGAAGCCGTGCGCTGGCACGGCTTCGCCACCCCGCCTGACCGGCGGGCCCGGATCGAGGTCTTCGCCCGGGCGTACGGGCTTCCCGACACCACCGGTCTGGTCGACGCCGTCATCCGACGGCAGGAACAGACCATCAGGGACGTCGAACTGCTGGCCCGACGGGGAGTCGAGCCTCAGCGGACCTGGGTTCGGGACGGTGTGGTGGACGTCCTCGGAGGACGGGTCGAGTGGAGTCGGCGGAATCGCGGGCTGGTGGGCTAGAGGAGGTCCGGGCGGCGCCAGGGCTCGTCCAGGACGTGTTCCGCCAGGAAGGCGAAGATCGTCTCGTACCAGACCTTGGCGTTGCCGGGGGTCAGTATCCAGTGGTTCTCGGTCGGGAAGTACAGGAACTTCGCGGGCACGCCGTGCCGCACCAGGTCGAAGTACAGGCGTTGGCCTTCGCCGATCGGGACGCGGTAGTCCTTGTCGCCGTGGATGACGAGCATGGGCGTCTTGATGTCCGCCGCCCGCAGGTGCGGGGAGTTCGCGTGCACCTGTTCCCGCTGGCGCAGCGGATCGCCCATCTCCCTGATCCAGTAGTACGAGTCGTCCGTCGTCCCCGTGAACGCGTCGAGGTGCCACAACGACGCATGGGTCACGATGGCCTTGAAGCGGTCGGTCCGGGTGGCGATCCAGTTCGCCATGTACCCGCCGAACGAGCCGCCCATCGCCGCTGTCCGGCTGTCGTCGATGTCGTCGCGCCGCACGGCCACGTCGGTGATCGCCATCAGATCCGTGTACGGCTTCGCGCCCCAGCTTCCCCAGCCCGCCTGGATGAACTCCGGGCCGTAGCCGGTCGACAGGGCCGGGTCCGGGAGCAGGACGGCGTAACCCTTGGCCGCCATCAGCCACGGGTTCCAGCGCCAGCTCCAGCCGCTCCAGCTCATCACCGGGCCGCCGTGCACCCACAGCAGCAGCGGCGCGGGCTGGTCCGGGGTGCAGCCGGTCGGCAGCACCAGCCACGCCCGGACAGTGCGGCCGTCCTCGGCCACCGTCTCGATCTCGGTCACGGTGCCCGGCAGGGACTCGACCGTGCCGGGGGCGGGCAGCGGCGCGGCCTCCTGGTCGGGCAGCGCCAACGCCAGCCGCACCGGTTGCGGGGCCTGGTCGAGCGCGTTGCGCAGCGCGTAGACGTGGTCCGTCCCGACCTGCACGTCGGTGTACGCGCCGGACGCGGTCAGCTTGATCAGCTCGCCCGACGCCAGGTCCACCCGCCAGATCGGCTGGTGGCCCCGGTGCGAGCTGGTGAAGTACACCGCCGCGCCGTCCGGGCTGACCACCGGGTGCTCGGGCTCCTCGGCGAAGTCCGGCGCCAGTTCGGTGATCGTGCCGTCCAGGGAGATGGCGACCAGCGCGTTGCGCCACGCCCGGTCCGGGGTCGAGTCGAACGTCCGGATCGCGATCACGCCCGACGAGTCCGCCCGGAACGTGGCGTGCCCGAACGAGTGCCCCTCCACGTCCGCCAGCACGCGGCTGGAGGTGCCGTCCGCCGACGTCAGCCGCAGGCGCACCCGCCCGCCGTAGGCCGCGCTCACGCCCACCTGCTCGGTGTGCACGACCCACCGGCCGTCCGGGCTGATCGCGGCCGAGTCGTCCAGCCTCGCCGCCGCCTCCGGGGTCAGGTCCACCAGGCTCGCCGCGTCCAGCCGCTCCCGCGCCGGGTCGCACGACCCGGTGAGCAGCCTCGGGTAGGTCGGGCCGAGGTCGGCGTCCCAGTACCTGACCGGGTAGGACTCGTGCAGGATGGCGGTGACGCCGGCGTCCTCGCGGGACTTGCGCAGGGCTTCGTCGGCCTCGCCGAACTCGGCCGTCGGGTGCGCTCCGGCGGTCAGCAGCAGCGTCCCCGAGTCACGGGCCACCGCCACGCGCTCCACGCCGCCGGTCGGCCGGTACAGCTCGCGGGCCTCGCCGACCGGGGGCAGCAGCCACAGCGCGGTCTTGTCCTTCGGCTTGCCGGCGGCGGGCTTCGCCTCCTGGTCGGGGCGGGCGGACAGGAACAGCAGCGAGCCGTCCGGCGTGAACACCGGGCTCGACTCGCCCTTCGCCGCACGGGTCAGGCGGCGCGCGGGGCGGTTCCCCGTCGGGTCGACCTCCCACAGCGCGCCCTGCCACGTCTTGCCGTCCGGCGACAGTTCCGACACCACCGTCACCAGCCGCGTGCCGTCCGGGGACAGCGCGAGCGACGCCAGCCGGGGCATCGCGGTGAACGAGGACAGGTCGGCGAAGTCCTCCGCCCGGATCGCGTCGCTTGTCGCGCCTCCCGACTGGCTCGCGCCGGTCATCACGCCTCCTGCCGGGACCGGGTGAACTCCCACGCGTCGCGCACGATGCCGGCCAGGTCCACCCGCTCGGCCTTCCAGCCGAGTTCGGTCCGCGCGCGTTCGGCCGACGCCACCAGCACCGCCGGGTCGCCCGAGCGGCGCGGCGCCACGTCCGCCGGGATCGGGTGGCCGGTGACCTCGCGGCACGCGTCGATGACCTGCTTCACCGAGAAGCCGACGCCGATGCCCAGGTTGTAGATGCGGTGCTCGCCGCCGGTCGCGTGGGCGAGGGCCTTCAGGTGCGCGTCGGCCAGGTCGACCACGTGGATGTAGTCCCGCACGCAGGTGCCGTCCTCGGTCGGGTAGTCGTCGCCGTACATCGCGACCTTCTCCCGCTTGCCCGAGGCCACCTGCAACACGATCGGGATCAGGTGGGTCTCCGTCGCGTGCCGCTCGCCGAACCGCCCGTACGCGCCCGCCACGTTGAAGTACCGCAGGCTCACCGCCGCCAGGCCGTGCGCGGTCGCGTAGCCGGTGATGGCGTGGTCGATCGCGAGCTTCGTCGCGCCGTACGTGTTCGTCGGCCGGGTCGGCGCGGTCTCCACGATCGGCACCTCGTCCGGCTCGCCGTAGGTCGCGGCGGTGGAGGAGAACACCAGGCGCGGCGTGCCGTGCTCGCGCATCGCGTCCAGCAGCCGCAGCGACGTCACGACGTTGCCCTGCCAGTACTTCGCCGGGTTCTCCTGCGACTCGCCGACCAGCGACTTCGCCGCGAAGTGCAGCACGCCGTCGAAGCCCTCGGCGAGCACCGAGCCGATCACGTCGTCGATGTCCTCGGCGATCAGCCGGACGCCGTCGGGGACCGCGTCGGCGTGCCCGGTGGACAGGTCGTCGAGCACGACCACCTCGTGGCCGGACTCGACCAGCCGAGCCGCGCACACGCTGCCGACGTACCCCGCTCCGCCCGTGACGAGCAGCTTCACCGTGATCCCCGCTTTCGTCGTGCCTGCTTGTCAGTCGTCCCGCTCAGTCGTCCCGCGCGGCGCCCGCGGAGGGCACGGCCGGGAAAGTCCGGGGCGTGGCCCAGCCACGCTCCGCGTAGGCGGCGAGCACCCGCCGCACGACCGCGTCGTGCCGTTCGACCGGCACCAGCGCGATGGCCGAGCCGCCGAACCCGCCGCCGGTCATCCGTGCGCCCAGCGCGCCCTCGGCCAGCGCCGAGCCCACCGCGACGTCCAGCTCCGGGCACGACACCCGGTAGTCGTCGCGCAGGCTCTCGTGCGACGCCACGAGCAGCGGGCCCAGGTCGGCCACCCTGCCGGCGCGCAGCGCGTCGACCGCGCGCAGCACCCGCTCGTTCTCCGTCACCACGTGCCTGACCAGCGGCTGGAGTTCGGCGGGCAGCCGGGGCAGGGCCTCGTCCAGTTCCGCGGTGTCCACGTCGCGCAACGCCGGCCCGCCCAGCAGCGCGGCGGCCCGCTCGCAGCCCGCCCGCCGCGCGCCGTAGCCACCGTCGGTGTGCGAGTGGCTCGCCCGCGTGTCGATCACCAGCACTTCGAGGCCCTGCACGGCCGCGTCGAACGGCACCTGCTCGGCCTTGCCCGACCGCACGTCCAGGAACAGCACGTTCGCCTCGGTGCACAGCAGCGACGCGGTCTGGTCGAGCAGCCCGGTCGGCGCGCCCACGAAGTCGTTCTCCGCCCGCTGCACCCAGCGCGCGATCTCCGGCCGGTCCTCGGGCACACCCGCCAGACCGAGCAGCGCCAACGCCACCGCGCACTCCAGCGCGTGCGACGACGACAGGCCCGCGCCCGCCGGCACGTCACCCGCGATGACCAGATCCGCCCCCGCCGTGACGCCCTGCGAGCGCAGCACCCACGCCACACCGGACGGGTAGGCGGCCCAGCCGGACACACGGCCCGGTTCGAGGTCGGCCACCGCGATCGGCTCGGCGTGCCGGGCAGCACCGTCGTCGCCCAGCGTCGACACCGTCAGCACGCCGTCGGCGCGCGGCGACGCGGCCACCGCCGTGCGGTGGGGCAGCGCGAAGGGCAGCACGAAACCGTCGTTGTAGTCGGTGTGCTCACCGATCAGGTTCACCCGGCCGGGCGCGGACCACACACCGCGCGGCGCGACGCCGCGCAGCTCCTCGAACGCGGCGGCGGCCCGCCGCGCCTGGTCCCCGCCGGCCGGACTCACCTCGCCTGCACCAGCACGGCGTGCGCCACCGACGGCAGCAACGCGGCCGTCGTGCCGTTGCCGCGCACCTGGACCACCTTCGCCCCACCCATCGAGTCGACGTCCACCGTGCCGCCGGGCACCACACCGGCCGCTTTGAGTTCCGCCATCAGGTCCGGGTCGAGCTGCACGTGCTCGGCGATCCGCCGAACCTCCACCCGACCGCCGCCGCGCCGCGCGACCTCGTCCACGCGGACCAGGCCCGCCTCGGCGGGCGGCGCGGGCTCGCCGTCGCCCAACTTGTCCAGACCGGGGATGGGGTTGCCGTAGGGGGAGGTGGTGGGGTTGCCCAGCAGCTTGACCAGCTTGCGCTCGACGGCCTCGCTCATCACGTGCTCCCAGCGGCACGCCTCGCTGTGCACGTGCTCCCACTCCAAGCCGATGATGTCGACGAGCAGCCGCTCGGCGAGCCGGTGCTTGCGCATCACGGCGATGGCCAGCCCGCGCCCCTGCTCGGTGAGCTCCAGGTGGCGGTCGTCGGCGACGATGACGAGCCCGTCGCGCTCCATCCGCCCCACGGTCTGGCTCACCGTGGGTCCACTCTGACCAAGCCGCTCGGCGATGCGCGCGCGCAGCGGCACAACGCCCTCTTCTTCGAGCTCGTAGATCGTGCGGAGGTACATCTCGGTGGTGTCGATGAGGTCGTTCACACCCGCTCCCCTTCGTATGCTGCCATGCTAGTCGCCCGGTAACGGGTGCAGGATGGTGCCGTGCATCCATTGATCAGCACCGAAGCCCTGGCCACCGCACTGGCCGGCGCCACTCCCCCGGTCGTGGTGGACGTCCGCTGGCGCTTGGGCGGACCTCCAGGACGTCAAGACTACGAGGTCGGACACATCCCCAGCGCGCACTACCTCGACCTGGACACCGACCTGTCATCAGCACCAGGAGCCGGCGGCCGTCATCCACTGCCGTCCACGGAGGACTTGCAACGCGTCCTGCGCTCCGCCGGCGTAGCCGAAGGTCACCCGGTCGTGGCCTACGACGGAGGCGACGGATCGGTCGCGGCACGGCTGTGGTGGCTGCTGAGGTGGGCCGGCCACCGCGAGGTCGCAGTGCTGGACGGCGGATTCGCGGCATGGTCCGCCGAGGGCCGTCCGGTCACAACCGAGGTCACACGACCACAACCGGGGAACATCGTCGTCACCCCGGGCACGATGCCCGTCGTGGACGCGGAGGAAGCCGCGACACTCGCCCAGGACGGAGTGCTGCTCGACGCACGGGCAGCCCAACGCTACCGAGGCGAAACCGAACCCATCGACCCACGCGCGGGCCACATCCCAGGCGCCCTCAACGCACCGTCCACCGAACACGTGGACGACAAGGGCCGCTGGCTCGACCCGGCCGCGCTCGGCGAACGGTTCAAGGGACTCGGTGTGCAACAGGACACCCGGGTAGGCGCTTACTGCGGCTCGGGCGTCACGGCATCGTCAGTCGTACTTGCACTGGAAGTGGCCGGCATCACCACCGCAGATAAACCGGCCGAACTCTACGCGGGCTCGTGGTCACACTGGTGCACCGACCCGACCCGAGACATCGCGACCGGCCCAACCCCATAACCCCATAACCCCGAAAGCCACCAGCCGCTTGAGCCGTGGCGCGCTCCGCGCTCTTGCCCTTGGCGCGCGCAGCGCGCACACCGGTCGGTGGGCTGCGTGTCATCCCCGTATGGCCTGCCCGCAGGGAACCGCGCTTTTCCTGGGAATGCAAGCACGCTTTTCGCTTGCATTCCCAGGAAAAGGGTGGTTGTCTTTGACCAGGTTATGCGGGGATGGCGCGACGCCCGAGTCCTGCTTTTGTGTACATCCTTGGCGGCCTGCCTGTCCGGCGAGGACTCTTTTAGCTTTTCGTCTAAAGATCAAAAGCGACGCTCGCCGCTTGGCAGGCCTCCGGGGAGGAAGGGCAAGGCGTCGTGTTCTCCCCGTATGGCCTGGTCAAAAGACAACCACCCTTGTCCAGGGAGCGCAAGCGAAAAGCGTGCTTGCGCTCCCTGGACAAGCGCGGTTCCCTGCGGGCAGGCCATACGGGGAGAACACGAGGCCCCTTTGTGTGCTCGCGCAGGCTTCAAGTCGGTGTGCTTGCGCGCAGGCCTCGGCTGGTCAGGCGTTGGGGATCTTTTCGAAGCCCTTCGTGGCGAGCTTCAAGGCCACCTCGCAAGGGTCGAAGGTATCGATCGGGGTCACGCTGGCCAGGAATGCCGGGGTGATTTCCTCCGGGTCGTCGGTCAGCATGACCAGGACGGAACAGTCCCCGCCGTTCTCCTTGACCTCGTAAGCGGTGTTGCCGCCGACGGTGATTTCGCGGGCTTGGCCCTCGTATTCGGCGAAGGTGACCATGAACAGGACTACCGCGAGGGGTTCCTCGGTGCTCTGCACGCAGCCCTTTTCGCCGGCCTTCTTCGCGCCGATGGCGGCGGCCACCTCGTCCGGGGTGAGGATGTCGCAGTCCTCGTAGCCGGAGGTCTTCTTCTTCGTGCCGATTTTCACCGTGCCGGCGGGCTTGGTGCCGGAGGTCGGTGTGCCGGCGGACGAGCTTTCCTTCTTGCCGCTGGTCGACGACCTGGTCGACGAGGGCTTGCCGGAGGTGGTTTTGCCGCTGCTCGCGCCGCCCGCTGCCGGCACTGCCGAGCCGGCTACCGTCGTCGCGCACGCGGAGAGAGCGAGCGTGGCGGCCAACGCCAGCGTGGCCGTCAGGGTGGAGGCTCGTCGCAGGTGCATGTGTGTCAGACCCCGTTCCGACGCGCGGGGTTCCATCCTCGATGGCCGCAATCCTGGCCCGCCTCGTCCCGGCAGACTCTAAGACCTGCCGTGGCGGCGTCATGCGCGCATCCACCAACCTGTGATCACACCGCCCGGTGTGAGGTGGGTTAGGTTGCCGGGCATGGGCGTCGAAACCGGCAGGACGGCCGCGGTTGTCTGGGATGAGTCCTTCCTCGGGTACGACCTGGGTGGGGACCACCCGCTCAACCCCGTCCGGCTGGACCTCACGATCCGGTTGGCGAGCGCGTTGGGTGTGCTGGACGGCGTGGAGCTGGTCGTGCCGGAACCCGCGTCGGACGCCGAGATCGAACGGGTCCACGAGCCGTCCTACCTGTCCGCCGTGCAGGCCGCGCCGATGGCCGGCTGGGACGTCGGGCACGGGCTGGGCACCGCCGACAACCCGGTGTTCGAGCGGATGCACGAGGCGTCCGCGCTGGTCGTGGGCGGTTCGCTGGCCGCCGCCAGGCAGATCGCGTCCGGTGCGGCGCGGCGGGCGGTGAGCATCGCGGGTGGTCTGCACCACGCCATGCGGGACCACGCGGCCGGGTTCTGCGTCTACAACGACTGCTCGGTGGCGATCTCGTGGCTGTTGGACAACGGGTTCGACCGGATCGCCTACATCGACTCCGACGTGCACCACGGCGACGGCGTGCAGGACGCGTTCTACGACGACCCCCGCGTGCTCACCGTGTCGCTGCACCAGAGTCCGCTGAGCCTGTGGCCGGGCACCGGGCGTCCGTCCGAACTGGGCGGTCGGGGCGCGGAGGGCACGGCGGTGAACGTCGCCCTGCCGCCGGGCACGCGCGACCCCGAGTGGCTGCGGGCGTTCCACGCCGTGGTGCCGTCGCTGCTGCGGGCGTTCCGGCCGCAGATCCTGGTCACCCAGTGCGGTGTGGACACCCACCGCGAGGACCCGCTGGCCGATCTGGCGCTGACCGTGGACGGGCACCGCGAGATCTACCGGACGCTGCGGTCGCTGGCCGAGGAGATCACCGACGGCCGGTGGCTCGCGCTGGGCGGCGGCGGGTACGAGCTGCTGCGCGTGGTGCCCCGGTCCTGGACGCACCTGCTGGCGACCGTGCTGGACCGGGACGTCGATCCCGCCACCCGGCTGCCCGCCGACTGGGTGGCGCACGCGTCCGGCCGCGCGCCGGACTGGCCGCTGCCGTCGACCATGTCCGACGACGCCGACGTGGCGTTCGAGCCGTGGGGCGGTGACGCGCGGACGCCGCTGGACGTGGCCGTGCGGGACACGCGGCGCGCGGTGTTCCCCCTGCACGGTCTGGACCCCGACGACCCGAGGGACTAGCGGTGGACCCCTACGACTACCCCCGGCACTGGGAGGCCGACGTCGTGCTCAGCGACGGCGGCACCGTCCACTTGCGCCCGATCACCCCGGACGACGCGGAGAAGCTGCTCGCGTTCCACGGACGGCTGTCCGAGCGCACCCGGTACTTCCGCTACTTCGGGCCGTACCCCCGGATGCCCCGGCGGGACGTCGAACGCTTCACCACCGTCGACCACGCCGACCGGGTGGCGTTCACCGCGCTGCTCGGCGACGACATCGTGGCGGTCGGCCGCTACGACCGGCTGGCCGGCGGCGGGTCGGCCGAGGTGGCGTTCGTCGTGGAGGACGCGCACCAGGGGCGCGGCCTGGGCTCGATCCTGCTGGAGCACCTGGCGGCGGCGGCCCGCGAGCGCGGGCTGAGCCGGTTCACCGCCGAGGTGCTCGCGGAGAACGGCAAGATGGTGCGGGTCTTCCGGGACGCGGGCTACTCGGTGAGCCGGGCGTTCGAGGAAGGCGTGCTGCACCTGGAGTTCGACATCGACCCGACCGAGGAGTCGGTGGCGGTGGCCCGCGCCCGCGAGCAGGCGGCCGAGGCGCGCAGCGTGCACAACCTGCTGCACCCCAAGTCGATCGCGGTGATCGGCGCGTCGACCGACCACACCAAGATCGGCCACGCGGTGCTGGCGAACCTGCTGGCGGGCGACTTCCACGGGCCGGTGTACCCGGTGAACGCCGAGCACCGGTCGGTGCGCGGGGTGCGGGCCTACCCGTCGGTGCTGGAGATCCCGGACGACGTGGACCTCGCCGTGGTCGCGGTGCCCGCGGCGAGCGTGGACGAGGTGATGGACGCCTGCCTGGCCAAGGGCGTGAAGGCGCTGGTGGTGGTGACGTCCGGGTTCGGCGAGACCGGGCCGGGCGGGCTGAGCGCGGAACGCCGGCTGGCCGCCGAAGCACGGGCGCACGGCATGCGGGTGGTCGGCCCGAACGCGCTGGGCGTGCTGAACACCGACTCCTCCGTCCGCCTCAACGCGACCCTCGCGCCGAAGCTCCCGGCCCGTGGCCGCACCGGCTTCTTCTGCCAGTCCGGCGCGCTGGGCACCGCGATCCTGGCCGCCGCGGCGTCCCGCGGCCTGGGGCTGTCGACGTTCGTCTCGGCGGGCAACCGGGCGGACGTGTCCGGCAACGACCTGTTGCAGTACTGGGAGACCGATCCGGCGACGGACGTCGTCCTGCTGTACCTGGAGTCCTTCGGCAACCCGCGCAAGTTCGCCCGCCTCGCCCGGAGACTGGGCCGCACCAAGCCGATCGTCGCGGTGAAGTCCGGGCGGCACGCGGTCACGCCGGCGCTCGCGGCCACCTCGGTGCCGGTGGACGAGTCGAGCGTGCAGGCGTTGTTCGAGCAGGCGGGCGTGATCCGGGTGGAGTCGCTGGCGCAGCTATTCGACACGGCGCTGCTCCTCGCGCACCAACCGCTGCCGGCCGGGCCGCGGGTCGCGGTGGTGGGCAACTCGACCGCGATCGGCCTGCTGGCCGCCGACACGGCCTTGGCGCAGGGCCTGGAACTCGCGGGCGATCCGGTGGACGTGGGCGCGCAGGCCGGGCCGGAGGCGTTCGCCAAGGCGGTGCAGGACGCATTGCGCAACCCCGACACCGACGCGCTCGTGGTGGTGTTCGTGCCGCCGCTGGCCGTGCCGGGTGCGGCGTTCGCGCGGGCGTTGCGGGACGTGGCCGGGACGAAGCCGATCGTGTCCACGTTCCTGGCGGTGGAAGGCGTGCCGGACGAACTCGCCGTGCCGGGGCCGGGTGGCGCGCCGGGACGTGGCTCCGTGCCGTCGTATCCGAGTCCGGAACGGGCGGTGCTCGCGTTGGCGCGAGCGACCCGTTACGCACGGTGGCGGTCCGCGCCGCAGGGGCGTTTCGTGCGGCCGGAAGGGATCGACGCGCCCGCCGCGCAGGAGCTGGTCGAGTCGCTGCGGCTGGACGAGACCGGCGAGCAGCACGTGGACGACGACACCGCGGTGCGCCTGTTGGCGTGCTACGGCGTGGAACTCGTGCCGTTCCGCGTGGTCTCGTCGGCGGACGAGGCCGTGGCCGCCGCGTCGGAGTTGGGCTACCCGGTGGCGATGAAGGCCACCGATGAACGGCTGCGCCACCGCACCGATCTGGTAGGGGTGCGGTTGGACCTCACGGGCGACGACGCCGTCCGAACGGCCTACGGGATGTTGGCCGGAATGTCCGAACGGGCCGATGTGTACGTGCAGCGCATGGCGCCCAAGGGAATCTCGTGCGTGGTAGGACTTCAGGACGATCCGTCGTTCGGCACGCTGGTCTCGTTCGGTCTGTCCGGAGTGGTCAGTGACCTGCTCGGCGACCGGGCGTACCGCGCCGTCCCGCTCACCGAGACGGACGCGAAGGCGTTGGTGCGCGCGCCGAAGGCCGCTCCGCTGCTGGCCGGCTACCGCGGCGGGGAGTCCGCCGACCTGCAGGCGCTGGAAGACCTGGTGCTGCGGCTGGCCGCGCTCGCCGAGGACCTGCCCGAAGTCCGGGAACTGGCGCTGGAACCGGTGCTCGCCAGCGCGGCGGGCGCGTACGTCAGCAGCGCCAGGGTCACCCTCGGGCCGCCACCGTCCAGACACGACACCGGGCCGCGCCGGCTACGCTCACCCGGCGCACCCCGCTGAGCGCACTGCGTTAGCCGTGTGCCCGCGTCGATGCGAAACCGTCATTCTTAATCGATTCCGGTTGCCCTATCTTCCCCTTGGCTATGGACGGAAACACTGTTGCCGCTTAGGTTCCCGACATCTACGAGGACCCGAAAAGGGGAAGAATGGCACTGGCATCGCTGCGCGCCCTCGTTGCGGCGTGCTCCGCCGCGCTGGTCCTTGCCTCGTGCTCCTCGGGTGACGACACGACCGTCCTCGGGAAGGCGAGCGCCAACAAGCTGGTCATCGCCGTGGGCTACGACCAGCCCGGCCTGGGCGTGCGGCGGCTGGACGGCGTGTTCAAGGGCTTCGACGTCGACGTGGCGCGGTACGTGGCCAAGGAGCTGGGCGCGGACGACGTCTCGTTCGTGGAGGCCACGCCGTCCCAGCGGGAGAAGCTGCTCACCGAGGGCAAGGCGGACCTGGTCGTCTCCACGTACTCGATCACCGACAAGCGCAAGGAGGTGATCGACTTCGTCGGGCCGTACTTCGTGGCGGGCCAGGACCTGCTGGTCAGGCTCACCGACACGGAGATCACCGGCCCGGAGTCGCTGACCGCCGGCGTCAAGCTGTGCTCGGTGGAGAACACGACCTCGGCGCAGTACGTCAAGGACCAGTTCGCCCAAGCCGTGCAACTGGTGAATTACCCGAACTTCAGCGACTGCGTCACCGCCCTGCTTGCCGAGCAAGTGGACGCGATGACGACCGACGACGTGATCCTCGCGGGCTACGCGGCGCAGAACCCGGAGCTGCTGAAGGTGGTCGGGAAGCCGTTCAGCAAGGAGGAGTACGGCATCGGGATGCGGCGCGGCGACGCGGCCGGCAAGGCGAAGGTGACCGCCGCCGTTCAGAAGATGATCGACTCCGGCGAGTGGCGCAAGTCGCTGGAGTCGAACGTCGGCCAGTCGGGCTACGTGATCCCCGAACCGCCCAAGATCGTCCCGTGAGGCGCGACCCACCCCGATAGCGGTCTGACCGGCGCGTTCGAGGTCGTAGGCTCGTCGGGTGCCAGCTTCGCATTTCGTCCCCCAGTACCGCGCGGACGGACCGGTCCGCGCCGGTATCCCCGAGCACGGCCGGATACCGCGCTACTACGCGGTGAAGACCGAGCTGCTGTGGCTCGTCGAGGCGCTGGGGGAGGGCGCGGCGCTGCCGTCCGAGCGGGAACTCGCCGAGCGGTACTCGGTGTCCCGCGTGACCCTGCGGCAGGCGGTGGGTGAGCTGGTGCTGGAGGGCAAGCTCCAGCGCCGGCAGGGCAGCGGCACCTACGTCGCGCCGCCGAAGCTGGTGCAGCCGCTGTCGCTGGTGAGCTACACGGAGGGCATGCGGCGGCAGGGCGTCGACCCGGCGCGCAGCGTGATCACCGTCGAGCACCTGCCGGCCGACGAGGTGCTGGCGCGCGACCTGCGGGTGACGCGCGGGGACCGGATGATCCACCTGGAGCGCGTGCTGCTGGCGGACGACGAGCGGGTGGGGCTGGAGTCGACCTACCTCGCCGAGGCGCGCTTCCCGACGTTGCTGGACGTGTTCGACCCGACCACCTCGCTCTACGGGTGCCTGACCGACCAACTGGGCGTGGAGTTCCACGAGGCCGAGGAGCGGGTGGAGACGGTGCTGGCGACGCCGCGCGAGGCGTTGCTGATCGGCACGAACCCCGCGCTGCCGATGCTGCTGCTGCACCGGGTGTCGTTCGACAACGACGGCACGCCCATCGAGCGGGTGCGGTCGCTGTTCCGGGGCGACCGGTTCAGCTTCGTCGCACGCCTCCGTGCGGACGTCTAGCTTCCGCCCTCCGGCCTAACACCGTGTCGCTCCAGGTGACACTTCATAACGGTACGGTAACCCATCTAGTCCACATCTCAAGTTCACCTTCGTGTCGCTGAGGGGACATGGCCGGTTCGTCCCGGCCACGCACCGTTCGCGGCGTGCGAGTGCTCATAGTCGGTGGTGGCGTGCTCGGGACCATGCACGCCTGGCAGGCCGTGGAACGCGGCCACGAAGTGGTCCAGTTGGAACGGGAACCCGAGGCCCGAGGAGCCTCGGTGCGCAACTTCGGCCTGGTCTGGGTCGGCGGGCGCGCGGCGGGCGCGGAACTGGACGCCGCCCTGCGCGCCCGCGAGCTGTGGGAGCGGATCGGGGAGCGGGCGCCGTCGCTCGGGTTCCGGGCCAACGGCTCGCTGACCGTGCTGTGGACGCCGCTGGAGCTGGCGGTAGCCGAGGAGGCGGTGGCCCGCGCGGACGCCGCCGGGCGTGGCCTGAAGCTGCTCGACGCGGCCGAGGCGCGCGCGGTGAACCCGGCGGTGCGTGGCGACCTGCTGGGTGCGCTGTGGTGCACGCTGGACGCGGCCGTCGAGCCTCGGACGGCTCAGCCGGCGCTGCGGGCCTTCCTGGAGGCGACCGGTCGGTACACGTGGCTGCCCGGACGCGAGGCGCGTTCGGCGGGCTCCGGGCGGGTGGTGGACGACCAGGGCGTCGAGCACCGGGGCGACGTGGTGGTCCTGTGCACCGGCGCGTCGCTCGGCGGGCTGGTCCGCGAGCTGACCGGCGACGTGCCGGTGCGCCGGGTGCGGCTGCAGATGATGCAGACCGAGCCGTTGGACGAGCCGCTGACCACGTCCGTCGCGGACGGCGACAGCCTGCGCTACTACCCGGCGTACCGGGGCGCGGCGCTGGACGCGTTGAACCGCGAGCAGCCGCAGCTTGCGGTGGCCCGTGAACACGCCATGCAGCTACTGGTGGTCCAGCGGCTCGACGGCGGGCTGACCATCGGCGACACGCACGGCTACGACGAGCCGTTCCCGTTCGACACCGCGGACGCGCCGTACGAGCACCTGGCGCGGGTCGCCGAGCGGATTCTCGGCCGGCCGCTGCCGCGGGTCGCCCGCCGCTGGGCCGGTGTCTACGCGCAGTGCCGGGACACCACGCGGGTCGTGCACCGCTCGCAGGTCGAGCCGGGGGTGTGGCTGGTGACCGGGCCCGGCGGGCGCGGCATGACGTGCTCGCCCGCCATCGCGTCCGACACGGCCGACGAGGTGGGCCTGTGATCTCCCTGGCGGTGCTCGACATGGCCGGCACGACCGTGCTGGACGACGGGCTGGTGGAACGGGCGTTCCGGCAGGCGCTGCCGGGCGCGACGCCCGCGATGGTGGACCACGTCCGCGCCACCATGGGGCAGTCCAAGATCGTGGTGTTCCGGGAGCTGCTGCACGACGAGACGGCGGCGCAGCGGGCCAACACGGCGTTCGAAGAGGCCTACGCCGCGCTGGTCGCCGAGGGTCACTGCACGCCCGTGCCCGGCGCGGCCGACGTGATCGCGGACCTTCGCACGAGGGGCGTGAAGGTCGCCTTCAGCACCGGGTTCTCCCGCACCACCCAGCACGTCATCCTGTCCGCCCTCGGCTGGACCGACCTGGCGGACTTCACGACCACCCCGGCCGAAGCCGGACGGGGCAGGCCGTACCCGGACATGGTGCTCGCCGCCGTGCTCGGGCTCGGCCTGGCCGACGTCCGCGAGGTCGCGGTCGTCGGCGACACACCTTCCGACGTCCTGTCCGGCCTGCGCTCGGGCGCCCGCGTCGTCGCGGGCGTGCTGACCGGCGCGGGCTCGCGCGCCGAGCTGGCCGCGGCGGGTGCGACGCACGTCCTCGACTCGGTCCTCGACCTCCCCGCCGTCCTCGAAGGGTTCTGACGACATGCTGCGCAAGGTTCTCGCTGTCGGGTTGCTGCTGCTCACCGCCGCGTGCGGCGGGACGGCGGGCGGCAGCGCCGACGGCGACCAGACCGTCACCGTCTACACCGTCGACGGCCTCGCGAACTGGTACGGCAAGCGCGCCGAGGAGTTCCGGGCCAGGACCGGCATCACCGTGCGGCTGGTGGAGAGCGGCTCCGGCGAGGTGGTCACCCGTGCCGAGCGGGAGAAGGCCAACCCGCAGGCCGACGTGCTGGTGACGCTGCCGCCGTTCATCCAGCGCGCCGCCAACGCCGGGCTGCTGGCCGACTACACGCCCGCCGACGCGGACAAGGTCGCCGACCGCACCGGCCAGTACACCCCGATCGTCAACAACTACCTGAACTTCATCTACAACCCCGAGCTCACGACGCCCGCGCCCACGTCGTGGCAGGACCTGCTCGACCCGCGCTTCAAGGGCAAGCTCCAGTACTCCACGCCCGGCCAGGCCGGGGACGGCACGGCGGTCCTGTTGCAGCTCAAGCACGTCTACGGCGACCAGGGCGCGCTGGACTACCTGGCCAAGCTGGAGGCCAACAACGTCGGCCCGTCCTCGTCCACCGGCAAGCTCCAGCCGAAGGTGTCCAAGGGCGAGATCCTGGTGGCCAACGGCGACCTCCAGATGAACCTCGCCTCGATCCGGGACGACAAGTCCGAGTTCGAGGTGTTCTTCCCCGCCGACGACGAGGGCGTGCGCTCGACGTTCGCCATCCCGTACTTCGCCGGGCTGGCCGCCGGCGCGCCGCACTCGGAGAACGGCCGGAAGTTCCTGGACTTCCTGCTGTCCTCCGACGTGCAGAAGACGATCGCCGCGGACGCGTCGGGGCAGGCCACCCGGTCGGACGTGCCCGCGGAGGGGCGGATCTCCGAGCTGCTGCGCGGTGTCGAGGTGTGGCAGCCGGACTGGTCGGCCGTGGTCGCGACGCTGGACGCCGACATCGCCGCGTACACCAAGGCGGTCGGGCGATGACGTCGGCCGTCGAGCTGCGTGCCGTGACCGTCCACTTCGGACGGACCGTCGCGCTGCACGGGCTGGACCTGGCGGTGGCGCCGGGGGAGACCCTGGCGCTGCTCGGCCCGTCCGGCTCGGGCAAGTCGACCGCGCTGAAGGCCGTGGCCGGGTTCCTCCGGCCCACGGCCGGCCGGGTGCTGCTGGGCGGGCGGGACGTGACGGACCTGCCGCCGAACCGGCGCGGCCTCGGGGTGGTGGTGCAGAGCTACGCGTTGTTCCCGCACATGAAGGTGTCCGACAACGTGGCGTTCGGGCTGCGCGCCCGGCGGATGCCGCGCCGGCTCGCCGCCGAACGGGTGGACGAGGTGCTGTCGCTGGTCGGGATGGCCGGGTTCCGCGACCGGTACCCGCGCCAGCTTTCCGGCGGCCAGCAGCAGCGGGTGGCGATCGCGCGGGCGCTGGCGATCCGGCCGCCCGTGCTGCTGCTGGACGAGCCGCTGTCGGCGCTGGACGCGGCGCTGCGCGAGGAGATGGTGGCGGAACTGCTCCGGCTGCGGTCGGAGCTGCCCGACACCGCGATCGTCTACGTGACGCACGACCAGGGCGAGGCGTTGGCACTGGCGGACCGGATCGCCGTGCTGCGGGACGCCCGGCTGGTGGAGGTGGGGCCCACCCCGTCGCTCTACCACCGGCCGGCGGAGTCGTTCACCGCGTCGTTCCTGGGCGCGTCGAACCTGCTGCCGGTGGAGGTGGTGGACGCGGAGACGGTGCTGCTGGGCGGGTTGCGGCTGGCCGCGTCGTCCACCGGGCTGCCGCCGGGTGAGGCCCTGGCGCTCGGCGTCCGGCCGCACCGGGTGGGGGTGCGGGAGTACTCCGGGACCGGGCTGGCGGCGCGGCTGGTGGCCGTGCAGTGGCGGGGCACCGGGTACCGGCTCGACCTGGAATTGGAGCTGGGGCACCGGCTGCGGGCGGAGGTGCCCGCGGTGGACGGGCTGTCCGTCGGCTCGCGGGTCGAGGTGTCCATCCCGGACGGTTGTCCGCTGGTCCGGGTGGCGTGATGCGGCGGTTGGCCTGGCTGTTGCCGCCGGTCGCGGTGCTCGTGGTGTTCTTCGGTTATCCGCTCGCCCTGGTGCTGCACCAGTCGTTCGTCACCGACGACGGTGTGGTCGGGCCGGCGAACTGGCAGGCGGTGCTGGCGTCCGCGGAGTTCCAGCGGGCGTTGGGGCGGACGGCGCTGCTGGCGGTCGCGGCGACCGCGGGGTGCCTGGTGCTGGGCGTCTTCCTGGCCCTGGTGATCGCGTTCGCGCCGTTTCCGGGGGTGCGGGCCATCTCGCGGCTGGTGGACGTGGTGCTGGCGTTCCCGTCGTTCCTGATCGCCCTGGCGTTCACGTTCCTGTACGGCAGTGCCGGGGTGTTGAACGCCGCTCTCGGCAACGGGTCGGTGGACTTCCTCTATTCGCCGTGGGGCGTGCTGCTCGCGGAGATCACCTTCTACACGCCGTTCGTGATGCGGCCCGCGTTGGCGGCGTTCAGCCAGATCCCGGGGGCGCAGTTGGACGTGGCGGCGAGCCTGGGCGCGTCGCCGTGGCGGGTGCTGCGACAGGTCGTGCTGCCGGACGCCTTGCCCGCCTTGGCGTCCGGGGCCTGCCTGACTCTGCTGCTGTGCATGAACGAGTTCGGCATCGTGCTGTTCGTCGGGGCGAAGGACGTCATCACGTTGCCGATGCTGGTCTACACCAAGGCGATCGTGACGTTCGACTACCCCGCGGCCTGCGTGGTGGCCGTGGTGAACGTGGTGTTCTCCGGTGTGCTGTACGCAATGCACCGGTGGGTGTTCGCGAAGGGAGCGGGCCGTGCTGCTGTGGACGCGGCGTAGTCGCGCGGTCGTCATCGCGTTGTTCGCGGTGCTGTTCACGGTCGTGGTCGTCGCGCCGTTGGCGATGATCGTGCTGGCTTCGGTGGCCGGGTCGTGGAACGGGGTGCTGCCGTCGGAGCTGACCGGGACGCACCTGGCCTCGGCGGTGCGCGGGGACGCGGTCGCCAGTGCCGTGGTGAGCGCTCAGACGGCGGTGATCGCGGCGTTGGCGGCGGTGGTGCTGGGGACGTGGCTGGCGTTGGGCTCGGAGCGCGCTCCCGGTCCGGTGCGGCGAATCCTGGACGCCGCGGCGCACCTGCCGTTGGCCGTGCCGTCCGTGGTGGTGGGGCTGGGGCTGCTGGTGGCGTTCAGCCGACCCCCGTTGCTGCTCAACGGGACGCGGTGGATCGTGCTGGTGGCGCACCTGGTGATCCTGCTGCCGTTCACGTTCAGCGTGGTGTCGGCGGCCCAGCGCCGGGTCGACCCGCTGTTGGCGGCGGTCGCGGAGAGCCTGGGCGCGTCGGCCCTGCACGTGCTGTGGCGCGTGCGGGTGCCCGTGCTGCTGCCCGCGATGTCCGCGTCCGCGTCACTGGGACTGGCGCTGTCCATGGGCGAAGTCGGCGCGACGATCATGCTGTACCCGCCGGACTGGCGGACGTTGCCGGTGAGCGTGTTCGCGCTGACCGACCGGGGCCAGGTGTTCGCCGCGTCCGCGTCCACCGTGCTGCTGCTGGGGATCACCCTGGCGGGTCTGGTGGCGCTGGGGTCGGTTCGGCTGAAGGCTGCCGAACGTTAGCGAAGCGTTGCGGTGATCCGCCCATTGGCAGGCGTTCCTGCCTGCCCTGGCGGTAGTACCGTTGGTGCTTGGGAAGTGAGTCCTCCTCACCCGCAACGGCGCGGGGGAAGCGGGGGGTGTGCCGTGACGTTCAAAGAGGAGTTCCTGGCGGAACTCGAGGACTGTCTGCGCGGCTACGGCGCCGTGCCGGTCTGCAATCCCGTCGCGCTCGCGGAGTTCATCGACTACGTGCGGCAGTTGCCGGAGGACGACCTCCGGCTGCGCTGCCTGGCGGGGGTGGACCAGGGGTCGGGATCGTTCTGGAACAACCCCGCCGTGTGGTGGGAGCAGGTGCCCCGGTTCGGGGTCGGCGCGCAGGACTGCTCCGGGCTGCTGGACCGGATGCTGGACGAGGCGATCAGCGACGAGATCGACGTCCTGGAGATGGAGATCCGGGAACTTCCCGGCTGAGCGCGGAAATCACCCGTGGTGCACCCGGGTCGCCGGACGCACCACGGGGTGCTCTCCCGTGTTTCCCTGTCTCCTACACCGACAGCAGCCGGTCGAAGAACGAGCGGTAGCGCCGCAGCGCCAGCCTCAGCTCCTCGGTGTCGGCCTGCCCGCCCTGCTGCCACTGCCCCTCCAGCGAACGCTTGTGCTCGGCGAACGTGGTCGCCAGACTCTGGATCACCTGGGCGACCAACTCGTCCGCGCGCTGCACCGCGTCCCGCGGGTCGTCGACGAAGTCGGCTTGGAGGGCCCGCCACTCGCCCTGGTAGCCGTCGGCTTCGTCGGCGGTGAACAAGGGCTCGTCCGCGGACCGCGGCTGTTCGGCCGCGGGCTGTTCGGCCGGAACGTCGCCGGTTTCCGGTTCGTGCACGCCGAGTTCGTCGACGGTCTGCTGGTGCGCGGTCGGTTCCTCGGCGAACGGTTCGTTGTCCCGCGGCTCTCGGTCGTAAGGCTGTTCGTCGTAGCCGGACTGGTCGGTCTGCCGCTTCTCCGGTGGCACGAAGTCCTCCGTGGTGAGCCGTTCGGTCATCACCGCGCTCCTTCCGTGCGGTCCCGGCGGCCGTCGGCGCCGTGGTCCGCGGCGCTGTTGTCCAGCAGGTCCTCGAACAGCGTCCGGTAGTGGACCATCGCGGTGCGCAGGTCCTCGGTGGACGCCTCGCCGCGCTCCTGGCGCTCGGAGATGGTGTGCGCCTCGCGGTAGTGGTCGAGCGTGTTCGCGTGCTCCACGGAGAGCAGCGAAGCCTGCCGCTCGTACCCCTCGGTGGGGTAACCGCGTTCCGCCATCAGGTCGGTGACCAGGCGGTCCGCCTGGGTGACGGCGGTGGTCGGCGCGTCGACGAACTGCTCCTGGATACGCGTCCAGTTCCGCGCGTAGCTCTCGCGCGTCACCGGGGTCAGCGGGCGCAGTTCGAGCTTGGCGTGCTGACGCTCGCGATCGACCAGCTCACGCTCCGCCGCCATCCGATTGTCGTTGCGCTCCAGCGCCCGCTCGTACTCCGGGCCGAACTTCGATTGCAACCTCTTGCGCTGCAACATGAATCGCGACAGCACGGCGATCGCCGCCACGACGACCAGCACGACGACGATGACGCCGATGATGGTGCCGGTGGACATCTTGCCTCCTAGGCTCGGATGTCCACCGGGTTTCCGTTGTCAGGCAGGGACAAACCTCCCCTAGCCCTTGACGCACACCACCTGCTTGAGCCGCGTCACGACCTCCACGAGGTCGCTCTGCCGCGCGATGACCGTGTCGAGATCCTTGTAGGCGCCCGGAATCTCGTCCACCACCCCGACGTCCTTGCGGCACTCGACGCCCGCCGTCTGCGCCGCGAGGTCGTCCGCCGTGAACGTCTTGCGGGCCTTCGTCCGCGACATCCGCCGTCCCGCGCCGTGCGACGCGGACTCGAACGAGTCCGGATTCCCCAAGCCCCGCACGATGTACGAGCCGGTGCCCATCGAACCTGGGATGATCCCCAGCTCACCCCTCCGCGCCCGAATCGCGCCCTTGCGCGTCACCAGGACGTCCTCGCCGAAGTGGTGCTCCTCCGACACGTAGTTGTGGTGGGCGCTGATCGGCTCGTCGAACGTGACGTGCGGGAAGTGCCGCTTCAGCACGCCGGCGACCAGCTCGGTCATGGCCGCCCGGTTCCGCCGGGCGTACTCCTGCGCCCAGTAGAGGTCGTGCCGGTAGGCGGCCATCTCCGGCGTGCCGGCGAGGAACACCGCGAGGTCCGGGTCGGGCAGCTCGGCGTTGTGCGCCAACGTCCGCGCGATCGAGATGTGGTGCTGCGCGAGCTGGTTGCCGATGCCCCGCGAGCCCGAGTGCAGCATCACCCAAACCCGGTCGTCGGTGTCCAGGCAGATCTCCAGGAAGTGGTTGCCACCGCCCAGGGTGCCGACCTGCCGCAGCGCCTTGTCCCGTTGCACGGTCGGCTTGAGGCGGTCGAAGTCGTCCCAGAACGCGTCGGGCGCGACGACCGGCTCCTTGTGCATCGCGAAACCGACCGGGACGGCCGCCTCCAGCGCGGTGCGCAGCGGGTGCAGGCTCGCCGGCAGGTCGTCCGCCGTCAGCGAGGTCTTCACGGCGGTCATGCCGCAGCCGATGTCCACGCCCACCGCCGCCGGAGAGACCGCGTCCTTGAGCGCGATGACCGAGCCGACGGTCGCGCCCAGGCCGTAGTGCACGTCCGGCATCACGGCCACGTGCTTGACGGCCCACGGGAGGGAGGCGATGTTGCGCAACTGCCGCAGGGCCTGCTCCTCGACCTCGGCCGGATCGGCCCACAGGCGGATGTCGACGCGTGCGCCGGAGATCGTGGTAGCGGTCATGGTCCGAAGGCTAAGCCTGCGGTGTTCGGCGCGCGATCCGGGTTTCAGGCCTTGGCGCGGGCCGGTTTCGGAGTTCGGCGCCGGGCCGGTTTCGGGTCTTGGCGCGGGGCCGGTTTCGGGACTCGGCGCGGGGCCGGGCAGGGGTGTGCTGCCCGGCCCCGCGCGGTGCTAGCGGCTGACCGCCTTGCGGTACTGCCGGGTCGCCAGCGGCACGAAGACCGCCAGGAAGATGGCGACCCAGATGAGGGTCATCAGCACCGGGTGCTGGAGGGACCAGACGTCCGGCGGCGGGGAGAGCGGGTTCGTGTTCCCGAACAGTTCCCGCGCCGCCTGGGTGACCGCCGAGACGGGGTTCCACTCGGCGAACGTCTTCAGCACGCCGGGCAGCCTGCTCTCCTGCACGAAGGTGTTCGCGATGAACGTCAGCGGGAAGATCACGATGAAGCTGGCGTTGTTGAACACCTCCGGGCTGCGCACCATGAGGCCCACGATCGCCATGCCCCACGACAGCGCGTAGGCGAACAGCAGCAGCAGCGCGAAGCCCGCCAGCGCCTCGAAGAACGACGAGTGGATGCGCCAGCCGACGAGCAGGCCGGTCAGCGACATCACGATGATGACGATGACGTTGTTCGCCAGGTCGGACGTCGTCCGACCGATCAGCACGGCCGACCGCGCCATCGGCAGCGACCGGAAGCGGTCGATGACGCCCTTCTGGATGTCCTCCGCCAGCCCGCTGCCGGTGATGGTCGCGCCGAACACCACGGTCTGCGCGAAGATGCCCGCCATCAGGAACTCGCGGTAGTCCATGCCGGGGATCGCGATCGACCCGCCGAACACGTACGCGAACAGCAGCACGAACATGATCGGCGACAGCGTCGAGAAGACCAACAGGTCCGGCACGCGCTTGATCTTGATCAGGTTGCGCTTGGCGACGACCGCGCCGTCACCCAGAGCCTGCACGATGGTGCTCATTCCCCCTGCTCCTCCTGCTTCTCCTCGGCCGCGTGTCCGGTCAGCGTGAGGAACACGTCGTCCAGCGTCGGCCTGCGCAGGCCGACGTCGAGCACCTTGATCGCTTCCGCGTCCAGTCGGCGGATGCCGTCGACCAGCACCGCGGAGCCACCGGACACCGGCACGGTCAGCCGGTGGCCGCGCTCGTCCACCACGATCTCGCCGATCGCCAGCGAGCCGAGCACCTCGCGCGCCTTCGCCACGTCCTGCGCCGAGGACACGGACAGCTCCAGCCGCTCGCCGCCGACCTGCGCCTTCAGCTCGTCCGCCGTGCCGAGCGCGATGACGCGGCCGTGGTCGATGACCGCGACCTTGTCCGCCAGGCGGTCGGCCTCCTCCAGGTACTGCGTGGTGAGCAGCAGCGTGGTGCCGCCGGCCACGAGTTCCTCGATCACGTCCCACATGCCCAGCCGGCTGCGCGGGTCCAGGCCCGTGGTCGGCTCGTCCAGGAACAGCACCTTCGGCTTGGCCACCAGCGCGCCCGCCAGGTCGAGCCGCCGCCGCATGCCGCCGGAGTAGCCCTTCACCGGCCGGTCGGCCGCGTCGACCAGGTCGAACCGCTCCAGCAGCTCGCGCGCGCGTTCCCGGCTGCGCTGCTTCCCCAGGTGGTAGAGCCGGCCGACCATGTCCAGGTTCTCGAACCCGGTCAGGTTCTCGTCGACCGCCGCGTACTGGCCGGACAGCCCGATCCGGCGGCGCAGCTCCTTGGCGTCGGCCACGACGTCCAGCCCGGTGACGGTCGCCTTGCCCTCGTCGTGCTCCAACAGGGTGGTGAGCACGCGGACCGTCGTCGTCTTGCCCGCGCCGTTGGGACCGAGCAAGCCCATGATGGTGCCCTCCGGCACCACGAGGTCGAG
The DNA here is from genome assembly GCF_050942485.1 of Actinosynnema sp. CS-041913. Classification (NCBI taxonomy): domain Bacteria; kingdom Bacillati; phylum Actinomycetota; class Actinomycetes; order Pseudonocardiales; family Pseudonocardiaceae; genus Actinosynnema; species Actinosynnema sp. CS-041913. The sequence goes on from NZ_CP192037.1 coordinate 1,897,358, forward strand.
GCCGTCGAGGGCGACGACCGACCCATAGCGTTTGACCAGTCCCTCGGCCACGATTGCGTCTGCCATGGGGGTCATGATGGACCCGAGGTACGACATTTTCGCCTCAAATATCACCCTGTTAGCCCAGAGCTGACCTCTACCAGCGCGTTTCGTGACCTTTTCGGTGATCGGGCATCCCTCAAGCGGACCACTGTGGACGTCACAAGTTGCGTCGTGAAACAAATCGGTGTGCGCTGCGTGCGTGACGATCCGCCGGGCCTCCACATCGGACCTTCCGACGATCCTGCCTTTGGTGCGGGAGTTCTACGCGGTCGACGGGCACGACTACGACGAGGCACGGGTGACCGCCGCGCTCGGCCCGCTGCTCGCCGACGACCGGCACGGGCAGGTGTGGCTGTTCGACACCGGCTACGCCGTGGTGACCTGGGGCTACTCGCTGGAGTCCGGCGGGCGGGACGCGTTGCTGGACGAGTTCTTCGTGCGCAACCGGGGCGGCGGCGTGGGCGGCAGGGTCCTCGATGCGCTCGTCACGGCCTGCCGGGAGGCCGGGGCGATGAAGATGTTCCTGGAGACCGAGGCCCCGAACGACGCCGCCCGCCGCTTCTACCGGCGGCACGGGTTCGAGGAGGAGGCGTCGACCTGGATGAGCCGGCCGCTGTCAGGCCAGCAACTGGGCCCGTAACTCCCCGTCCCGCAGCACGGCGAGCACCGGTTCGTCCAGCACGCGTGCCGCGCCCGGCGACAGCGCCAGCCGCAGCATCGACTGGCACACGTCCGCGAACGGCTGGCCTTGAACGGTCAGGACGGCGTCGCGCATCTCGTCCGCCGCGCCCCGCGCCCGCCCCGCCGTCCACTTGAGCAGGCTCATCACCACCACGCGGCGCGCCTGCTCGCGGCCCTGCGTCAGCACCGGCCGGTTGAGCCCGCACACGTCGATGGTCGCCTGGCCCTTGGGCGTCAGCGCCACGTACGTGCCCAGCGCCAGGGTGAGCAGCAGGTGCGCGAACGGGTCCTCGGTGGTCGGGTCGACCAGCAGTGGCGTGCCGTCCTCCGCCAGCGGGAACCGGTCCCGCTTCAGGTTGCTGTTGCAGGTCGAGCACGCCAGCAGGTGGTTGAGCCAGTCGAACGTGCGCAACGGGTTGCGGGACAGCGGCTCGTAGTGGTCGATGTCGGTGCCCTGGCTGTCACCGCAGTACATGCACCGCTGGTAGCCGGGGGCCATCTCCTCCAGCAGCCGCCGCAGCGGGGCGTGCACGGACCGCCGCACCGCCGCCCGCTTCCACGCCGCCCGCGCGGCCTTCACGCGGTCCGGCGCGGCGGCGATCTCGTCGGTCAGCGGGGGCAGCCGGGCCGCGACCTCGGCGGGCAGCGGGGTCCGGGCGATCCGGATCATGCGCCGTCCCGCTCGCGCTCCATCCGGGCCAGCACTTCCCGTGCCCGCGCCACGGGTGAGCTGGTCAGCATCCGCTTCAACTGCTCGTACCGGCGCACGGCCCGGTCGCCGGCCGTCCCGCCGATCACCGCGACCTCCAGCGCCACCAGTTCCGCGCGCAGCTTCTCCGCCCGCTCCGAGTAGGGCGTGTCCAGCCCGAACAACTCGGACAGCACGGCGTCGTCGCCGCTGCCGTACACGATCCGCTCGTACAGCCCCTGGTCCACGACCCTCGGCGGCTCGAACTGGTCCGGACCCGGCAGCCGGATCAGCCCGCCCGGGTCGGCCGCCTGGCACAGGTACGGGCTGTGCGTCGTGACGATGAACTGGACGTTCGGGAAGTGCTCCTTGAGCCACCCGCCGATCCGCTTCTGCCACGACACGTGCAGGTGCGCGTCCACCTCGTCGATGATCACCACGCCGGGTGCGGTGAGCGCGAGGCCGCTGGGCGTCGGCTCGGTCCGCAGCACCCCGTACGACTCGTAGATCTGCTTGATCAGGTCGACCACCAGGGCCGCGACGGTCCGGTAGCCGTCGCTCATCTCCCGCAGCGGGAACCGGTGGCCGCCGCTGTCCACCCACAGGCCGTCGGAGTCCACGCCCTCGATGCGGTAGTCGTCCGGCAGCAGGCCGTCGGACAGGATGGCCAGCGCGACCGCCTTCAGCTCCTCCGCGCCGTGCCTGCGCTCCAGCGACCGCAGGTGCTGCTCGATCAGCCAGCCGACGCCCTCCGCCAGCGAGGCGTCCTCGTGGAACAGGGTCGCGAGCCGGGACACCGGCCCGGAGTTCGACATCAGCCGCTGGGCGTCCGGCGTGCCGCCGACCATCCGCCGGAACGGCCCGTAGGCGGCGCAGAACCAGCCGGCGGGGTTGTCCTGCCACGGCCCGCGGGTGGCGGCGGTCTTGCTGCCCTCCAGCTTCTCCTTCAGCGACGGCTGGAGGCCGCGCAGCCCGCGGTAGCCGGGCCGGTCCTCCTCGGGCATCGTCCAGACCAGGCCCGCCCACAGCTCGCCGGACGGCCGCCGGCCCTTGCCCGACCACCGCTCGGCGTGCTCGTCCTGGGTGAACCGGACCTGGGCCACGGCCTCGCGCTGGCCGGCGGTCACCCAGTTCTCGAAGTCCGGCACAAGGTTGCGGGCCACCGCCGGGCCGCCGAGCGCCAGCGCGATCGCGTGCAGCAGGGACGTCTTGCCGGAGCCGTTGCGCCCCGCGATCACCGTCCAGCCCGGCGCGGTGAGCTTCAGGTCCACTTCCCGGGCGCCGTGGAAACCCTTGATGTTCCGCAGCCGGACCTGCGAGATGTACATGCGGCCGACTGTAGCCGGGGCGCAGGTGGTAAGCGTGTGTGTCGGGCCGGTGGGGCTGTGCTGCGTGGCGTGTGTCGCGAGTGCCCGGCCCGCGACCGCGCAGCCCCACCGACAGGGCTCATGTTAATGGGGTGCGTATGCACCTTATAAGCGCTCGAACGAGTGAACTGAAATCGGCGTGCGCGCCGACTAGGGTGTTCGCAGTTCTTTTCAGCGAGGAGCGATCCGAATGGCAGCCGTCCAAACCCGACGCAAGCGCAAGCTCGGGCAGTTCCTCAACGCGCTGCGCAAGCGCGCGGGCAAGACCGAGATCGACTACCACGCGCTCACCCGCAAGACCCAGTCGACGCTGTCCCGGATGGAGAACGGCTACATCAGTCCCAGTTGGACCGAGTTGGGCGCGTTGCTCGGGCTCTACGGCGCGACGGACGCCGAGCGGCGCGAGGCGGAAGCCCTGTGGGAGGACGCGAAACAGGACAGCACCAGGTTGGCCAACGCCGCCGCGTACACGCCCGAGGCGCGCACCTACGCGCGCCAGGAGGCGGACGCGACGGAAGTGCGCACCATCGAGATGATCGTGATCCCCGGTCTGCTCCAGACCGCCGCGTACGCCTCCGCCGTGCGCTTGGCGGGCCAGCGTTTCCTGGACCCGTCAGTGCCGGTGGACCAGGCGGTCGCGGCGCTGGCGAGCAGGCAGCGCCGGCTGCCCGGTCTGCGGCTGCACGCGGTGATCGACGAAGCCGCGCTGCACCGGGTCGTGGGTGGACCGGAGGTGATGCTCGCCCAGTTGTCGCACCTGCTGGAGATGGCCAGGCAGACCAACATCACCATCCAGGTGATCCCGTTCGGCGCGGGCGCCTACGGAACCATGTCCGGCGGCGGCGCCACCGCCCTCCGGTTCGACGCCGGCGATCCCTCCTCCGTGTACCTGGAGTACGCCGGTGGAGGCAAGTGGGTGGACAATCCCGCCGATGTGGAGAAGTACCTGCTTCACTTCGAGGACATGGCAGGCGGAGTCGCTCTGTCGCCCAAGGAGTCGGCTTCGCTGATCAGAAAACTGGCAACCGCACTGAAGGAAACATGAACACGACGAAGACGTGGCGTAGAAGCTCGTATTCAGGCGCGGGCAACAACTGCGTGGAGCTGGCAGTCGGCCGCGCGGCCACCGTTGTGCGTGACAGCAAGCGTCCCGGCCCCCGACTCACGTTCGCAGACCGTCCATTCCGCGCCTTCCTCACGGCACTCCGCCAAACCTGACCACCACCTCCAACCCGCCGCCCGCCCGCGGAGACGCGGTCACCGTGCCCCCGTGGGCGGCGGTTATGGCGCGCACAATGGACAGTCCGAGCCCGAGTCCGCGCTCACCGGTGGTGGTCCGCGTCCGGTCGAGCCTGCGGAACGGGCGGAACAGCCCTTCCACCTCGTAGGGCTGGATCTCCGGACCGGTGTTGGCCACCACCAGCACGCCGTCCCGCGACGCCACCTTCAGCCAGCCGCCCGCGTGGTTGTGCCTGACGGCGTTGTCGACGAGGTTGCGCACCAGCCGTTCCAGCAGCACCGGGTCGCCGGCGACCGTGGCCGGTTCGAGGTCCCGCAGGACCTCGACGTCCACGGCGCCGGCGCCGGACTGCCGGAGCACGTGCCGGGCGATCTCCGCGAGGTCGGCCGGGCTGCGCTCGACCACCTCGGTCTCCGCGTCGGCGAGGGCGAGCAGCCCCTCGATGAGCCGTTCGTGCCGGGCGTTGACCTCCAGCAGCTCCGCGCCCAGCCGCCGCGCGTCGGCGGATGCACCCGGTCGGGTGATCGATACCTCGATCAGGGCGCGTTTGACCGCCAGCGGTGTGCGCATCTCGTGCGAGGCGTCCGCGACGAACCGGCGCTGACCGTCGAACGACCTGTCCAGCCGGTCCAGCATGGCGTTGAAGGTGGCTGCCAGTTCCGCCACCTCGTCCCGGGCCGCCTCGTCGCGTGGAATCCGCTCGTGCAGCCCCTGCCCGGCGGCGATGCGGCGGGCCGTCTCGGTGATCCGGTGCACCGGGTCCAGCGCGCGGCGGGCCACCAGCCAGCCCACCGCCACCGCGATCAGGCCGACGCACACCAGCGCCAGCGCGCCCCTCGTCAGCAGCGAGTCCAGCACCTCGTCCCGGTAGCGCGCCTTGGCCTGGCGGAACGCTTCGAGCAGCTCTTCGGCCGACTGCGTGCCGAGCTTGCGCAGCGCGGCCAGGTCGGGCACGAACTGGGTGCCGCCGCCCTCCAGGCTCTGCCGCACCAGCACGTAGGTGAGGCCGAGCAGCACGGCGCCCGCGAGCGCGAACATGCCCCCGTACCACGCCGTCAGCCGGCCGCGGACGCTCCACCGGCCGATCACGGGATCCGGTATCCCACACCGGGCACGGTCTCGATCACCGGCGGCTCGCCGAGCTTGCGGCGCAGCTTCATCACGGTCACCCGGAGCACGTTGGTGAACGGGTCGATGTGCTCGTCCCACACCTTCTCCAGCAGCGCCTCGGCGGACACCACCGCGCCGTCCGCCCGGACCAGCTCGGCCAGCACCCCGAACTCCTTGTTGGCCAGCGGGACCGGCGTGCCGTCGCGGGCCGCCGCACGCCGGGCCGGGTCGACGTCGATGCCCGCCCGGCGCAGCACCGGCGGCGCGGCCGGCCGCGACCGGCGCAGCAGCGCGTGCACCCGCGCGGACAGCTCCACGAACGCGAACGGCTTGGGCAGGTAGTCGTCCGCGCCCAGGGCCAGCCCCTCCACCCGGTCGCGCACGGCAGCGGCGGCGGTGAGCATCAGCACCCGCGTGTCGCCCCGCTCCACCACCGTGCGGCACACCTCGTCCCCGTGCACGTAAGGGATGTCCCGGTCGAGCACCAGCACGTCGTAGTCGTTGGCCGCCAAGCGTTCCAGCGCGCCCTCGCCGTCGTGCGCGACGTCGACGGCGAACGCCTCGCGGCGCAGCCACTCCACGATCGCGCCCGCCAGCACCTCCTCGTCCTCCACCACCAGGATCCGCATGCCGCCATACTCCGCCACCGGTGCATAACGTCCGCATAAGCAACCTGCTGGTTACGCGCGGGTTATCCCGACCCTGCTCGACTGTCCTCCGTTGTCGATCGGCGAGGAGGGGACATGGAACGAGGAGTCCTGGCGGTGGCGCTGGCGCTGCTGCTCGGTGCGTGCGGGTCCGGCGGGGCGACATCCGCGCCGCCCACGAGCACTGCGGAGAGTCCGGGGGTGGAGTTCGCCCGGTGCATGCGTGACAACGGTGTCGACATGCCCGACCCCGGCCCGGACGACGGCAAGCTGGGCGCGCTGGCCGGCGCCGACCGCGGCAGCCCCGCGTTCAAGGGCGCGATGGACGCGTGCAAGCAGTTCCTGCCCGGCGGCGGTGATCTGTCCAATTTGGACCCACAGGAGATGGACCGCCTGCGGGAGTTCGCGAAGTGCATGCGGGAGAACGGCGTCGACCTGCCCGACCCCGACCCGAGCGGCGGGAAGCTCGGCGGGATGGGGCAGGTCGACCGGTCGAGCCCGGCGTTCCAGGCCGCGGTGGAGGCGTGCGAGGACAAGCTCCCGGAGCTGGTCAGGTGAACCGGCGCGGACGGGTCCTGTGGAGCGCGGGCGCGCTGGTCGCGCTCGGGGCGGGCGGCGTGGCGGCGGTCGGCTTCGGCGGCGGCACGCCGGCGCCGGCCACGGCGGCGAACCTGCCCCCGGCCACGGCGAAGGTGACGTCGACGACCCTGACCAGCACGGAACGCGTCACCGGCACGTTGGATCACGGCCCGGCGACGCCGACGCCGCCCGGCGCGGCCGGCACCGTGACGTGGCTGCCCGCGCGGGGTGCGGTCGTCGGCCGCGGGCAGCCGGTCTACCGGGTGGACGACCGGCCCGTGCCGCTGCTGCTCGGCGCGATCCCGGCGTACCGGACCCTGTCGTCGGGGGTGAGCGGCGCGGATGTCCGACAACTGGAGGAAAACCTGGGAGCGTTGGGCTACACCGGTTTCACCGTCGACACGTCGTTCACCGCCGGCACGGCGACCGCTGTCCGCGCGTGGCAGGAGGCGCTGGGCGTGCCGGCGACGGGCGCCGTGCAGGCGGCCGACGTGGTCGTCGCGCCGGGCGACATCCGGGTGGCCGAGCTGGCGGCGCGGCCGGGTGGCAAGGCGGGCGGCCCCGTGCTCACGTACACCGGGACGACCAAGGTGGTCACGGTCCCGCTGGACGTGGGCAAGCAGCACCTGGTCGCTCCGGGCGTGCCGGCGACGGTGGCGCTCCCGGACGGGAAACCCGTGCCGGGCAAGGTCGAATCGGTGGGCGCCGTGGCGACCGCCGAACCGGCCCAGCCGGGCGCCACCCCGAAGACCACGGTCGACGTCGTCATCTCGGTCGGCGACCAGGCGGCCTTGGGCAACCTGGACTCCGCACCGGTCGACGTGGTGCTGGTGGCCGGCCGCAAGGACGACGTGCTGGCCGTGCCGGTGGGCGCGCTGGTGTCGTTGGGGGAGGGCAGGTACGGCGTGCAGGTGGTGGAGTCCGGCGCCATCCGGCAGGTGCCGGTGGAGACGGGCCTGTTCGCCGACGGCAAGATCGAGGTCGGCGGCGAGGGCATCGCCGAGGGCGTCGAGGTCGGGGTGCCCCGGTGAGCGTGGTGGAGTTGCGTGCGGTGTCCCGCGAGTACCAGGGCGTGCCGGCGCTGCGGGACGTGTCGCTGACCATCGGGCCCGGCGAGCTGGTCGGCATCGTGGGGCCGTCCGGCTCGGGCAAGTCGACCATGCTCAACCTCATCGGCACGCTGGACCGGCCCACCACCGGCTCGGTCCACGTGGCCGGCCACGACGTGGGGTCGCTGTCCGACCGGCGGCTGTCCGCGCTGCGCGCCGGCGTGGTCGGGTTCGTGTTCCAGCAGTTCCACCTCGCCGCCGGTGTGTCCACTGTGGACAATGTGGCGGACGGCCTGCTCTACCGCGGCGTGCCGCTCGCCGAGCGCCGTCGCCGGGCGGCCGGGACGCTGGAGCTGGTCGGCCTCGGCCACCGGCTCGCCCACCGGCCGCACGAGCTGTCCGGCGGCGAGCGGCAGCGGGTGGCCGTCGCGCGGGCCGTCGTGGGCCGTCCCGCGCTGCTGCTGGCGGACGAGCCGACCGGGAACCTGGACTCGCTGTCCGGCGGCGAGGTGCTGGCGTTGTTGCGCTCCCTCAACGAGGACGGGACGACGGTCGTGATCATCACGCACGACCGGGAAGTCGCGGCCGGCCTGCCGCGCCGGGTCGACGTGCGGGACGGGCGGGTGGTCGGCGATGGGTGAGTCGCGCCCCGCCCGGCTGCGGGCGGTCGACGTCTGCGGGTCGGCGATGGGTGAGCTGCGCCCCGCCCGGCTGCGGGCGGTCGACGTGCTGCGGGTCGGCGGAGCCGGGCTGCGGGCCAGGCCGACGCGGGTGGTCCTGTCCGCGCTGGGGATCGCCATCGGGATCGCGGCGATGGTGTCCGTGGTCGGCATCTCCACCTCCAGCCGGGAGGACCTGGACCGGCAGCTCTCCGCGCTGGGCACGAACCTGCTCGCGGTCGGCCCCGGCCAGACCCTGTTCGGCGAGCAGACCCACCTGCCCGCCGAGTCGGTCGGCATGATCGGCCGGATGGAGCCGGTCACCGCCACCACCGCCACCGGCGCGGTGGTCGGCGCGAAGGTGTACCGGAACGACCGCGTCCCGGCGAGCCAGTCCGGCGGCATCGGCGTGCTGGCCGCCCGCACCGACCTGCCCGCGACGGTGGGCGTGACGATGGCGCGCGGCGAGTTCCTCAACGACGCCACGGCGCGCTACCCGGCGGTGGTGCTGGGCGCGAAGGCGGCCGAGCGGCTGGGCGTGGCCGCGCCGGGTGAGCCGGTCCACCTCGGCGGCGGCTGGTTCACCGTGGTGGGCGTGCTGGGACCGGCGCCGCTCGCGCCCGAGCTGGACACCGCCGCGCTGGTCGGGTGGCCGGTGGCGGAACGGGAACTGGGCTTCGACGGCTACCCGACGACGGTGTACGCACGGGCGCGGGAGGACGCGGTGCACGCCGTGCAGGCCCGGCTCGCGGCCACCGCCAACCCCGAACACCCGGACGAGGTCGAGGTGTCGCGGCCGTCGGACGTGCTGGCGGCCAAGCAGGCCACCGACGCGACGCTCAACGCCCTGCTGCTCGGCCTGGGCGCGGTGGCGCTGCTGGTCGGGGGTGTGGGCGTGGCCAACACCATGGTGATCTCCGTGCTGGAACGGCGCGCAGAGATCGGCCTGCGCCGGTCGCTCGGCGCGACCAGGGGCCACGTGCGGGCGCAGTTCCTCGCGGAATCCCTGCTGCTGTCCGGTCTCGGCGGGGTGGGCGGCGCGGTGCTGGGCGTCCTGGTGACCGGCGGCTACGCCCTCTACCAGGGCTGGCCGTCCGTGGTGCCGGCGTGGGCGACCGCGGGCGGGGTGGTGGCGACCGTGGTGATCGGCGTGGTGGCCGGGCTCTACCCGGCGGTGCGCGCGAGTCGGCTGTCGCCCACGGAGGCGCTGGCGACGCCGTAGGCCGCGGGCTCGCGGTCGCCGAAGCCTCGTGCCCCGGCCGACACGAATTCGGTTGGGCGACCGGGATCGTGTGGTTGCATGGGTTGATCGCGCCGTACCGGCCGGACCGGGTGCGGGAGCGCGCTCCGTTGGCGCGGCGGTGGGTCGGGGCGGCAGGTCGAACACCTCCGGCGCGAGCGGTGACCCGGTTCTCGTGAAAGGGCATTGATGCAGCTACCCACGTGGGTGTGGATCGCCACGCTAGGCGGGATCGCGCTGGTGATCGCGCTCGACTTCTACCTGGTGGCCCGGAATCCACGCGACCCGTCGTTCCGCGAGTCGCTGGTGTCGGTGGTGTTCTACGTCGGCCTCGCCGTGCTGTTCGGGCTGGGCGTGTGGGTGTTCGCGGGACCGGCCTTCGGCGGCGAGTTCTTCGCCGGGTGGATCACCGAGTACTCGCTCAGCGTGGACAACCTGTTCGTGTTCGTGCTGATCATGGGCAGGTTCGGGGTGCCGCGCGAGTACCGGCAGAAGGTGCTGATCGTCGGCGTGGTGCTGGCCCTGGTGCTGCGCGCGGTGTTCATCGCGCTCGGCGCCCAGGCGATCGCGCGGTTCGACTGGATGTTCTACCTGTTCGGGGCGTTCCTGATCTTCACGGCGTGGAAGATGTTGCGGCAGCAGGCGTCCGACGGGCCCGAGGTCCCCGAGAACGCGGTGCTCCGCGGGGTCAAGCGCGTGCTGCCCACCAGTTCGTCCTACGAGGGCGCGCGGTTGACGACGGTGGTGCACGGGCGGCGGGTGGTGACGCCGATGCTCATGGTGATGGTCGCGGTCGGCACGACGGACCTGCTGTTCGCGGTCGACTCGATCCCGGCGATCTTCGGCCTGACCCAGGAGGCGTACCTGGTGCTGACGGCCAACGCGTTCGCGCTGATGGGGCTGCGCCAGTTGTTCTTCCTCATCGGCGGGCTGCTGGACCGGCTCGTGCACCTGGCCAAGGGCCTCGCGGTGATCCTGGCGTTCATCGGCGTCAAGCTCATCCTGGAGGCGTTGCACCACCACGGGGTCGGGTGGGCGCCGGAGATCCCGATCCTGCTGTCGCTGGGGGTGATCCTGGTGGTGCTCGTGATCACGACCATCGCGAGTTTGATGGCGTCGCGGTCCGGCACGGCACTCGCCGAGCCGTCGGAGGGCGCCGACTCGTGAGCCGGGGCCACGATGGCGTGGCGTCGGCGGTCGGCGGCCTCGGTCGGCGGTCACCGGCCCGCTTCGCGCACCGCCGTGTCGAGGTTCGGCCCGCACCAGGCGCCGCCCAGGTACTCCTCCGCCAACGGGTTCGGCTCCCCGGCGGCGGCGATCACCTCCGCCGCGTGCACCTCGGCGTCGTCCTTCGGCTCGTAGCCGAGCGCCCGCGCCTCGTCCAGCGAGAACCAGCGCCGGGTGTTGTCCGAAACGCCCCACACCACCCGGAAACCGGGCGACGGCGCGGACAGGCACACCTCGAACAGCCGGGCCGCGTCGTCGGGGGAGAGCCACGTGGACAGCATCCGGACGTCCTTCGGCTTCTCGAAGCACGACCCGATGCGCACCGTGAGGACGTCCATGCCGTAACGGCTCGCGTAGAGGCTGCCCAACGCCTCCATCGCTGCTTTGCTCACGCCGTAATAGGTGTCGGGCTGAGGGAACAGGTAGTCGCCCGCCTCGCCGGACGACTTCTCGTAGAAGCCGACGGCGTGGTTGGAACCGGCCAGCACGACCCGTCGCACGCCTTGTCGGCGCGCGGCTTCCAGGACGGTGTGCGTGCCGTCGATGTTGACCTCCAGGATCTGCGCCCAGGGCCGCTCCCCGCTGTGGCCGCCCAGGTGGATCACGGCGTCGACGCCCGCGCAGGCCTCCTCCATCGCGGCCGGGTCGGTGACCGAGGCGCGCACGAGTTCGACGCGCTCGCCGTCGGCGGCCGGCGGCTGTTCGGCGATGTCCAGCAGCCGCAGGACGCGGTCGGGGGAGGCGAGGCGGGCACGCAGGAACGTGCCCACCCGGCCGGCGGCTCCGGTGATCAGGATGCGTGCGGTCACGGGTCGGCCTTTCGGTTGGTGTGCGGGGGCCGGCGGTCGGTGTGCGGTGGTGCGGGTTCAGCGGCGGTGCGGGTTCGCGGTGGTGCGGGTTCGCGGTGGTGCGGGTTCGTGGTGGTGCTCGGTTCGCGGTGGTGCGGTTCAGCGGCCGGACTGGCGGAGCAGCTCGGTGATGGTGCGGGCGCCGCGCAGCAGGGCTTCGACGACCTGCCGCTCGTGCTCGGCGTCGAGTCGCCCCAGCGGGACCGAACAGCTCAGCGCGTCCAGCACGGGGTCGCGGTACGGCAGCGCGACCGCGAAGCACGCCAGGCCCGGGGTGTTCTCCTCGCGCTCACGGGCGTACCCGGCGCTGCGGAAGCGCGCCAGTTGGGCGTGCAGCGCGGGCCGCTCGACCACCGTGTGGGCGGTCAGCCGCTCCAGCCGGGCGGGCAGGAGCGCGTCCACCTCCCGCGGGCCGCGCGCGGCGAGCAGCGCCTTGCCCAGGGACGTCGAGTGCGCGGGCAGCCGCCGGCCGACCCGGGAGACCACCCGCAGGTGGTGCTCGGACTCCCGGCTCGCCAGGTAGACCACGTCGGAGCCGTCGAGGCGGGCGAGGTGGACCGTCTCGTCGACCTCCCGGCGGACCTGCTCCATGACCCGGATGGCGACCTTCACCACCGGGTCGTGGTCCAGGTACGACGTGCCGACCAGCAGGGCGCGCACGCCGATGCCGTAGGTCCCGCGCGTGGCGTCGAGTTCGACCCAGCCGCGGGCGACGAGCGTCCGCAACAGCATGTAGAGGCTCGACTTGGGATAGCTCAGCTCGCGGTGCAGCTCGGTCAGCGTCAGCGGGCGGTCCGACGCGGACAGCGCTTCGAGCAGTTCCACGGTCCGGTCGGCCGATTTGACCGCGTTCGGTCGACCGGGTGACGCGGGACCAGTCACCTGTCCTCCCCGGAAACGTCCGGCAACACGCTTGTGACACGTCGCCACGGCAATTCTGGCAGTCTTGGCGTCGGGTTCGCATACACGACCCGGTCTCACATATGTGAACAAGTACGCCTGATCGGGTAACTGTCAAAAGGGCGGCGCAACCCGGGCCGCGGGTGGCTCCGTCCTTGACACATGAGAAGCCTAGGAACCGCGATCGGTGCCGGTGCGCTGCTGTTCGTCGTGCTGACCGGCTGCGCGTCGCCCCAGCCCTCGCTCGACGCGGGCAGCAGCGGCGGTCCGACGCTGACCACCGCGCCTTCGTCACCGTCATCCTCGGAGGACCCGGAGTTCGAGAGCCCGGTGCCCCCGAACGGCAAGGAAGTGCCCAAGGACAAGCTCGACGTCTCCACCCTGCCCGAAGGGACACCGCGCACGGTGTGGACCGAGGGCGACGGCAGCACGTTGGGCCTGATCGGCCAGGAAGGCGGCTGCGGCAAGGCGAGCGTCGAGATCGCCGAACAGAGCCCGCAGACCGTGAAGGTCGTCCTGGTCGAGACCACGCCGAAGGACGCGCAGGTCTGCACCATGGACATCCGCTACCCGCCGCTGACGGCCAAGCTCGACGCGCCGCTGGGCGAGCGGACCGTGGAACTCTCCATGCGGCAGGACCAGAAGTAGACGTTCCTCCCTCCCCTCAGGTGCCCGGCCGACCTGCCCCGTCGGCCGGGCACCGCCCTATGCGTTCGGCGCTGCGCTATGCGTTCGGCCCAATGCGTTCGGCGGGGCACTGCCCTATGCAACCCGTCGGCGCGGAAGTACCGTCCTACCGCTATGAGGAACGTCAAGGTCGCTGTGGTCCTCGCGGCGTTCGCCCTGGCCGGGTGCAGCGGCGACGGACCGTCCACGTCCCCGCCCTTCTCGTCGACGCCGACCACGCCTTCGCCCAGCACGTCCGCCACGGCCCCGACATCGCCGACGACAACGTTGTCACCCACCGGACGCCCCACCGAACCCCCACCGCAGTCGAGCGCGCCGCCGCTGCCCGGCCCGACGGCGGTCCCGTCGGCGCAGATCGACGGCAGCACGCTGTCGGACATCTACAAGCGCGAGGCGTGGCTGGCGTCCGACGGCCGCACGGTGCAGGTATTCAGCCTCGCCGGCGGGTGCAAGCGGGCGTCCGCCGAGATCACGGCACAGTCCGCCGACCAGGTGCAGATCGCACTGGTGACCACGTACTACCCGCCCACCGGCGGGGCGTGCACGGAGGAGCTGTACCTGGTGCCGGTCAACGTGGTGCTGGACGCGCCCCTGGGCCAACGCCGGATCGTCCTGGAAGCCCGCGAGCAGACCGCCTGACCGCACCGGCTGAACGCCCTGACCTGCGACGCAGCCGAAATCGTCGGTGCCGCGTGGGACAATCGATACCGGGGCCGGCGGCCGGCCCCCGAACCGCACTGCCTACTTGCGGAACGTGATCTGCAAGGTCGGCGCGGAGGTCTCGGCGAAGAAGTCGTTGCCCTTGTCGTCCACCACGACGAACGCCGGGAAGTCCTCCACCTCGATCTTCCAGACCGCTTCCATCCCCAGCTCCGGGTACTCCAGCACCTCGACCTTCCGGATGCAGTCCTGCGCCAGCCGCGCCGCCGGCCCGCCGATCGAGCCGAGGTAGAACCCGCCGTGCGCCCGGCACGCGTCGGTCACCTGCTGCGACCGGTTGCCCTTGGCCAGCATCACCATCGAGCCGCCGGCCGCCTGGAACTGCTCTACGTACGAGTCCATCCGCCCGGCCGTCGTCGGTCCGAACGAGCCCGACGCATAACCCTCCGGGGTCTTCGCCGGACCTGCGTAGTACACCGGGTGGTCCTTCAGGTACTGCGGCATCGGCTCGCCGGCGTCCAGCCGTTCCTTGATCTTCGCGTGGGCGATGTCGCGGGCCACCACCAGCGGGCCGGTGAGCGACACGCGGGTCTTCACCGGCAGCTTCGACAGCGTCTCGCGGATCTCGGACATCGGCCTGGTCAGGTCGATCCGGACGACCTCGTCGGACAGGTCCTCGCCGTGCACGTCGGGCAGGAAGTGCGCCGGGTCGCGTTCCAGTTGCTCCAGGAACACGCCGTCGGGCGTGATCTTCGCCTTGGCCTGGCGGTCGGCCGAGCACGAGACCGCGATGCCCACCGGGCAGGACGCGCCGTGCCGGGGCAGCCGGATCACCCGCACGTCGTGGCAGAAGTACTTGCCGCCGAACTGCGCGCCGATGCCGAAGTTCCGGGTCAGCTCCAGGACCTGCTGCTCCAGGTCGACGTCGCGGAACGCGTGGCCCAGCGCCGAGCCCTCGGTCGGCAGGCCGTCCAGGTACCGGGCGGACGCCAGCTTCGCGACCTTCAGGTTCTGCTCGGCCGACAGCCCGCCCACCACGACCGCCAGGTGGTACGGCGGGCAGGCGGCGGTGCCGAGCGAGCGGAGCTTCTCGTCCAGGAACTTCGCCAGCCGCGACGGGTTCAGCACCGCCTTGGTCTCCTGGTACAGGAACGTCTTGTTGGCCGAGCCGCCGCCCTTGGCCATGAACAGGAACTCGTACTTCGGCTCGGTGCCGGGCGCGGTGAACAGGTCGATCTGCGCGGGCAGGTTGGTGCCGGTGTTCTTCTCGTCCCAGAACGTGACCGGTGCCATCTGCGAGTAGCGCAGGTTCAGCTCCTGGTAGGCCTCGAAGATGCCGCGGGACAGGGCTTCCTCGTCGGTGCCGCCGGTCAGCACGGACTCGGTGCGCTTGCCCATCACGATCGCCGTGCCGGTGTCCTGGCACATCGGCAGCACGCCGCCGGCCGAGATGCACGCGTTGCGCAGCAGGTCCATGGCGACGAACCGGTCGTTGCCGCTGGCCTCGGGGTCGTCGACGATCGCGCGAAGCTGCGCCAGGTGCGAGGGTCGCAGCAGGTGCTGGATGTCCCTGATCGCCTCCTTGGCCAGCAGGGTCAGCGTGGCCGGCTCGACCTGGAGGAACGTCCGGCCGGCGGCCTCGACCACCGTCACGCCGTCCGGCGTCACCAGCCGGTACTCGGTGTGGTTGTCCTTGGCCAGGGGCAGGACGTCGGTGTGCTGGAAAGCGGTGGCCGAAGAAACAGACGCAGGCACGTCGCGGGCTCCCTTGCGCGCGTTCGGATTCCGAAGAACCTATACCGCGCGTTGCGCCGCGGTGTGCCCGCTGCGGTGTGATTCACGTCGTGCTCGGTCGAACGGCCCGGAGAACGCGGCCGGAAAACGCGGAAGGCCGGGCCGGCCCCCGACCGCCCCGACCTTCCTCGGCGTGCGACATCTCCACGAAATGGGGTGGGGGGTGCCGCAAAGCGCGTGTCTCACGCGACCGTGCCGTGACCACGTTCACAAGTCAACCCGGCCGAACGGGTGATGCGCGCCCGGCCGTGCCCCAGAGGCGTGCCGGCCGCGCCTCTGCCCGCAAGAACCTCCAGAGCGCTGGACGCCACCATGACGCCGCGGCCCGGGCCGGCCGCCCCCGTGCCGGCCGCGGTCGATCAGCTCGCGTAAGCCCGCAGCTTGGCGGCCCGCTCACCCTGCCGCAGCTTGGACATCACCTCGCGCTCGATCTGCCGGACCCGCTCGCGGGACAGGCCGAACTGCTTGCCGATCTGGTCCAGCGTGCGCGGCTGGCCGTCCTCCAGGCCGTACCGCAGCCTGATCACGGCCTGCTCGCGGGCCTCCAGCGTCGCCAGCACCCGGCGCAGGTCGTCCTGCAGCAGACCGGAGATGACGGCGCTCTCGGCGTCGGTGGCGTCCGAGTCCTCGATGAAGTCGCCCAGCGGGGCGTCCTCCTCGGTGCCGACCGGCATGTCCAGGCTCACCGGGTCACGCGCGTGGTCGAGCAGGTCGCCCACCTTGTCCGGCGACAGGCCGGCCTCGCGGGCCAGCTCCTCGTGCGTCGCCTCGCGGCCGAGCTGCTGGTGCAGGTCGCGCTTGATCCGCGCCAGCTTGTTCACCTGCTCCACCAGGTGGACGGGCAGTCGGATGGTGCGACCTTGATCCGCCATTCCGCGGGTGATCGCCTGCCGGATCCACCACGTCGCGTAGGTGGAGAACTTGAAGCCCTTGGTGTAGTCGAACTTCTCGACCGCGCGGATCAAGCCCAGGTTGCCTTCCTGGATGAGATCCAACAGCGGCATTCCACGGCCGGTGTATCGCTTCGCCAGGGAAACGACCAACCGCAGATTCGCTTCGAGAAGGTGGTTCTTTGCCACGTGGCCGTCGCGCACCAGCGCGCGCAGTTCCTCACGGCGCGTCGGGGACAGTCCGGAACCCGTCTCCAGCATGTGCTGAGCGAAGACCCCCGCCTCGATCCGCTTCGCGAGTTCCACCTCCTCGGCCGCGGTGAGCAGCGCTGTCTTGCCGATGCCGTTCAGGTAGACCCGAACCAGGTCGGCGGCCGGTCCCTGGGCGTCGAGGTCCAACTCGGCGCTCGTGGTGGTCGTCTCGTTCCCGACCTCGCGGTCGAGGACCTTCGGGACGGTCATGGAGCTCCCTCCCCCTTGTCGCGGGCTGGCAGTGCGGTCACGCATCCCGCGCTGCGCTGCGCGGCGTCGCCTTTCGGCTTCCGTCACTGGGGGAAACGTCGACCGGAGCGAAATGGTTCCCGTCTCCCCGATCTGGAGACGTCACTGCCGTCACAGCGGTTGCGCCGCGAATCCTGAGGATTGCCTGAGAAGGATCTAGAGTTCCACCAACACGGTGAACGGACCGTCGTTCGCACTGCGTACCGACATCATCGCGCCGAACCGCCCGGTTTCCACTCGCGCGCCCTTCTGGCGCAGTTCCCGCACCACCGCGTCGACCAACGGCTCGGCCACCTCCGGCCGGGCGGCGGCCGTCCACGACGGCCGCCTGCCCTTCCGCGTCTCCCCGTAAAGCGTGAACTGGCTCACCACCAGGAGCGGCGCGCCGGTCGTGGCGCACGACTCCTCGTCCCGCAGGATGCGCAGCTCATGCAGCTTGCGGGCCATCAGCGGGGCCTTCGTCGCCGTGTCGTCGACGTGGATGCCAAGCAGCACAAGGAGTCCCGGCTCCCCGATGGCCCCGACCCGCGCGCCGTCCACAGTCACCTCGGCCTCGGTGACGCGCGTCACGACCGCCCTCACGCCGGCGTCACCATGCCGTGCCTCACCAGTTCCCGCACCACCGGCAGCGCCGCGTCGGCGAGGTCGTCGGCGTCCAGGTCCTGGGCGTACGCCAGCAGCGTGACCAGGTCCTCCAGCGGCAACGCGCCCCGGAAGCCCGCGAGCAGCCGCGCGGCGGTCTCGTCCAGCTCGTGCTGCCAGCCGGGGCCGTCGGTGCGGTGCAGGCGGCGCACGACCGATTCCCAGCCCTCCTCCGTCGGCGCGGAGACCTCTTCCAGCACAACGGTCTCCGGCACGGTGAAACGGGTCCGCAGGAGCTGGTCGTCGTCGTGCTCGCGCAGCCACGTCACGCGGTCCAGCCACGCCGCCGACTCCGGGCCCAGCGGGTCGTCGTAGGCGTGGCGCAGGTCTTCGCACACCACCTCCGGGTGCGCGACGTCGGTGCGGCGCAGGGTGACGAACCCGAAGCCGATGCCCTCGACGTCGTTCTCGGCGAACCAGTCCAGCCACGCGTCGGCCTTCGCCCGACCCTCGTCCGACCGGGGGTCCACGCCCGCGTCCCGCAGCCACGTGCCGACGTACAGGGTCGGATCGGCCACGTCCCGCTGCACGAACCAGGCGTCCACGTGCTTCGGCAGCCAGCCCGAGACCCGGTCCGCCCAGTCCTCGCCCTTGCGGTGCAGCCAGGACGCCAGTAGCTGGCCGACCCCGCCCTCGTTCAGGAACGCGGGCAACTGCCGCACGACCAGGGCGCTGGCGTCGTCACCGCCCAGACCGGAGTCGCGGTAGACGTAGTCGACGCGCGGCGGCCCCACCACGAACGGGGGATTGCACACCACCTGGTCGAACTTCCGGTTGCGCAGCGGCGCGAACCACTCGCCCTGCCGCAGCTCGACGTCGATCTCGTTGAGCCGGAACGTCCCCTGGGCCAGCCGCAGCGCCCGCTCGGACAGGTCGGTGGCGGTGATCCGCCGGGCGTGCCGACTGGCGTGCAGGGCCTGCACGCCGCACCCGGTGCCCAGGTCCAGCAGCGTGTCCACCGGACGGCGGGAGGTGGCCCTGGCCAGGCTGATCGACGCGTGGCCGACCCCCAGCACGTGGTCGGCGGGCACCGGCCCGCCCCGCTGGTCGGAGTCCAGGTCCGCGATCACCCACCACGAGCCGTCGTCGTCGCCGTACGGACGGATGTCCAGACCGGCCCGGAGCCGGTCCCCGGACCGCACCAGCACCTGCGCCCCGAGCGCCTGCTCGACGTCCAGGCCGGCCAGCGCCTTGGTCACGTCAGCGGGGTCCTCGGCGTCACCGAGCAGGAACAGCCGGATCAGCGTGCCCAGCTCACCCGCGTCCCTCGTGACCCGCCGGGCGGCCTGCGGTTCACCCCGCCCCAGCGCCGCGTGCGCCTGCGGGCCCAGCAGGTCCACCACCCCGTCGGCGTCGTACCCGGCGTTCAGAAATGCCCCGCGCAGCCGCGCGGTCAGCTCAGTGGAGAGATCAGGAAGCACAGCCAATCCTTGCGCGTCGACCCGACCGCCGCCGGCGCGGGTGTCGGTCGTGGGGCGAAGCCGGTCGCCTGTCAGCGCGGGTGGTCAGTCGTGGCGCACGCCGACGGCCAGCGCGATCGCCATCGCCAGCCGCTGGTCCGGGTCGTCCAACGGAAGCGTGGTGACCTCGGCCATCTTCTGCATCCGGTACCGGAGCGTGTTGGGGTGCACGGACAGCGCCTTGGCGGCCTCCCGCGCGTCGCCCTGCGCCGCGAGCCACGCCTGGAGCGTCAACGCGTACTGGGTGCCGTAGTCCTGGTCGTGCCGCACCAGGTCGGCCACCGGCCCCCGCGCCGGCAGCCGCCCCGTCTCGGCCACCGTCGCCAGCCGGCGCAGCAGCACCTTCGCCCACGCCTGGTCGTAGACGACGGGCTCGCCGATCGACAGGGCCAGGCACTCGTCGGCCTCGTTCCGGGACGCGGGAAGCTGCGCCGCGTCCGCCCGCCCGCCGATGCCCGCGTCCACCACGGCCTCCGCGGGCAGTTCGCGGACCAGCGCCCTCACCCAGTCGCAAGCGATCGAGGGGTCCTCGCCGCACGGCAGCACGGTGTACAGCACATTGCCGAACAACGCGCTGCGCCCCGGCCGTGACCAGCCGAAACCCGCCGTGGCCCGTTCGAACGCCAGCAGCGCGGCCCCGTGCTCGCCCTCGCCCGCGTGCGCCCGCACGGCGATCACCCGCAGATTCGTCAGGGGCAGCCCCAGCCGGGTGAGGTTCGCCGGCACGCCCTCGTCCAGCAGGCTGATCACCAGGTCCGCCTCGGCCTGCCGCTCCAGGTCCGCGCTGGCCCGTGCGCGCAGCAGGTGCAGGGCGGCGGTGCGCGCGCCGTCCTGGAGCGCCGCGTGGAGCTGGGCGCCGACATCGGCCTCGACCTCGACCCACACCGAGCCGAGCAGCTCGCGCCCCGCCCGGACCGGCGCGACCAGCCGCCCGCCGAGCTGTTCGGTGAGCTTCGGCACGAACATCGGCTCGTCGGACCGCGCGAGGTGGGTGAACACGCCGTACTCGTCCAACGCCTGCCGTGCGCCCTCGGGCACCCGACGCCCGAGGATGGTCTGCACCCGCACCGGGTCGACGCCCTGCTGCCGGTAGGAGTAGGCCAACACCCGCGACTGCTGGTCCTCGATGGTCACCGGCCCGCCGACCACCGCCGCGATGGCGTCGGCCACGGCGAACAGGTCGCCCGACCCCTCCCGCTGCCCGCTCAGCACCAACGTCTGGGCGACGTTCGCGAGCTGTCCCCACGGCACCGACGGGTCGACCAGGAGCACTGCCGCGCCCGACCGCTTCGCCGCCGCGACCACCCGTTCGTCCAACGGCGGCGTCCCGTGCAGCACCACCGCCGCCGCACTCGTCGACCCGACCAGTCGGGCCGCCGCGGCGGGGGAGGGGACACCGAGCGCGAGCAGCACGTCGTCCGGCGCGACGGTGGTGTGCTCGGTCGGGTCGTGCAGGGCGACGCCGCGCAGCTCGACGTCCCGGCCCCGTGGGGCGCAGCTCAGGTGGGTGCCCAGACTGCCGAGCACGTCCACGAGGCGATCAAGGGCCACCACGGTCGGGATCGTACGGTCAGTTCGGGTCCGACGCGGTCAGGTAGCGGCTGATCGTGGGCCCGAGCCAGGCCGCCAGCTCGTCGCGCGACATGGCCACGACCGGCGGCAGGGCCAACACGTACCGGCACATGGCCACCCCCATCAACTGCGTGGCGACCAGCCCCGCCCTGGTCGCGGCGGTCGCGCCGGCCGGCGCGAGTTCGGCCGCCACCGGCCCGAGCTGCTCGGCGAACAGCGCCCGCATCCGCTCGGCCGCGGCCTCGTGGCTGACGGCGGCGCGGAGGAGTGCCCTCAGCGTGTCGTCCTCCTCCCACCGTTCGACGAAATGCCGCGCCAACGTCGGGCCGGGATCGGATTTATCCGGGATTTCCGGTATGCGGAGATCGAATGCCGCGGCGGCGGCGAACAGCTTCTCCTTGCTCCCGAAGTACCGCATCACCATGGCCGGGTCGATGGCCGCCTCGGTGGCGACCGCCCGGATGGTGGCGCGCTCGTACCCGTCCGCCGCGAACCGCTCCCGAGCGGCGAGCAGGATCGCGGCCTTCGTCTCCTCGGCAGAACGTCTGACCATGCCGGCGACTGTAGGCCAACAGCCGTTGACCACCGGTGTCGGCGGTCACTTTCACCGCAAATAGGTCGCCCGGCAGGTGTCGCCGGATACCGGGGAGTGGGACGATGGAACACATGGTCGACCACGAGCGCGACGGCACACCGGTGCTCATCACCGAAGCGGCACCTTCCTACGAGGAGCAGCACGCCGCGCGCAAGCGCAAGTACGCGATCATGATGGGCGCCCGCATCCCGTGCCTGGCCCTGGCGATGGTCTTCTACCAGACCTGGTGGCTGGCCCTGGCGTTCCTGGTGCTGTCGGTGCCCTTGCCGTGGATGGCGGTGCTCATCGCGAACGACCGCCCACCCCGCAAGGTGGAGAAGGCGAACCGCTTCGCCAAGGAGCACCGCGCCCTCGAAGCCCGCGACCATCAGGTCATCGAAGGCTGAGCCCCCACACCCGACACGGCCCGAGCCGCCGCCGCCACACCGGCCGACAGGGCGTCTTCACGTGACGCCCCGTCGAGCCACGCGGCCAACAGCCCGGCGTCGAACGCGTCCCCCGCACCCGTCGAGTCGACGCAGTCGACCGGCACCGCCGGGACCGAGACGACACCGTCGGCGTCCACCCAACCGGCCCCGTCCGCACCGGACGTCAACGCCACCGCGCCGACGACGTCCAGCAACGCGGACGCCGACGCCGGCGCGGCCGACCCGGTGAGCGCGACCAGCTCCTCGGTGTTCGGCAGCAACAGGTCGACACCACGGACGTCGTCCAGGAACCCGTCGTAGATCAACGCCGCCGACTGCGGGTCGACCGAGGTGGTCAACCCGGCCGCACGCGCCGCCGCCAACACCGCCAACCCGGCCGGCCGGGATGTGGCGTCCAACAACACGTACCCCGACAGGTGAAGATGCCCGGCTCCGTCGAGGAGCAGGGGATCGAGATCCTCGGGCGAGAACCGGGCGTTGGCCCCGCGGTCCGGCAACATGCTCCGCTGCCCGGTCTCGTCGACCAACACCACGACACAACAGGTGGATCTCTCCGGATCCACCGCGAACGCACACCGCACACCCACCGAACTCAGCTCGGCGTGCACCTGCCGCCCGGCCGAATCCGCCCCGACCCGTGCGACCAGCGTGGGCGACGCACCGCACGCGGCCAGCCACACAGCGGTGTTGGCCCCGGCCCCACCAGGCGCGATGGTCACCGACGCCCGGGAGTCCCCACCATGGACGATCGGCCCGGAATGCCGTGCGACGACGTCAAGCCCGGCATCCCCGACCACGATGATCCCGGTCATCCCGCCAGCTCCACGGCCACCTGCGAGGCGAGCGCGGCGTTGGACACCACCAGAGCCTCGTTGGCATCCAGGCTGACCCCGCCGCTGGCGCTGTGGAAGTGCTCCAACAACGCGGGCGTGACGTCCTTGCCGTGCACGTCCCGAGTCAGTTCGAGCCCTTCGGCCAGCAGCCGGTCGTGCAACTCGACGTCCATCTCGAACTCAGGCGGAATCGGATTCGCCAACAGCACGCCGGCCGTGCCGGGCACCGACCCCCGATGCGCGGCCACGACCGCCGCCGCCTGCGCGGGCCCGTCCACCCGCCACGGCACGCCGAACGCCGACTCGCGCCGGTAGAACGCCGGGAACACGTCGGTCCGATACCCCAGGACGGGGACGGAGCGGGTCTCCAGCAACTCCAACGTGGCCCCGATGTCGAGAATCGACTTCACCCCGGAACACACGACGAGGACGGGCGTGGTGGCCAGCACGTCGAGGTCGGCGGACACGTCCCACGTCTCCCGAGCCCCCCGGTGCACCCCACCCAACCCGCCGGTGGCGAACACCCCGATCCCGGCGGCATGGGCCAGCGCGGCAGTGGAGGCGACCGTCGTGGCACCGTCCCGCCCGAGCGCGAACGCCGCCCCGAGATCCCGCCGCGACAGCTTCACCAGGTCATTCGCCGGGTCGCACACGAAGTCCAGTTCGGCGGCGGACAACCCGACCTTGGCCACTCCACCGAGCACGGCAACGGTAGCCGGCACCGCCCCCGCTGCACGGACGACGTCCTCCAGTTTCGCGGCGACCTCGCGGTTCCGCCCGGGCGGCAGCCCGTGGGACAGGATGGTGGACTCCAGCGCGACGACAGGCCGGTCCTCGGCCAGGGCGGTGCGGACCTCTTCGGTGATGCTCGGCGTACTCACGAGGGGCCATCATCCCAGGTAAGCTGAGGCCGTGAGCACGCAGACTCTCCCCGACGTCGAGACCCGGCCGGAAGGCACGGACCACACCGGGGACGACACCCCGAAGATGTTCCACTACGTGCGCAAGGCCAAGATCGCGGAAAGCGCGGTCATGGGCACGCATGTGGTGGCACTCTGCGGCGAGGTCTTCCCGGTGACCAAGTCGCCGAAGCCCGGTTCCCCCGTCTGCCCGGAATGCAAGAACATCTACGACGGCCTGCCCAAGGGCGGCGGCGGCGAGTGACCTGACCCCACCGCCACACCCGTGCCCCGGCCCCACCACCAGGTGCCGGGGCACAGCGCTGTCCAGCCACCGCCCGCGCCGCGTGCCGGCCGAGACTTCAAGCCGACCGATCCAGCCGTGCGCCGGCCGAGGCCTCAAGACGGCCGATCAACCCGGAACGGCGTGGTAGGCGAGGTGTCAGCCGGGGACGGGGCGGTGCCCACGTCGCCGTCGGGACGCGCAGCACCAGCGCCGCCGGCGTTCCCGCCCACCTCCCAGACCTCCCGCCCTTCATCGGACCGGATCCGCTCAGCCGCCCGCTCCATCTCCAACCGCCGCCACCGCCGCCGCTGCCGCCGGGTCATCTTGGCCGGCCACATGTCCTGCACAGCGCTGTTGAAGTAGGCCCCGATAATGATGGCCAACCCAATGAAAAACGCGAACAACAAGAACGCGATAGGCGTGGCCAACGCCCCATAGGTATACCCGGTGGTGGTGATCCACTGGATGTACAGCCGCAACCCGATGGAAGACAACACGAACACGGCCATGGCCAGCACGGCACCGGGCACCACCCGATGCCAAGGCAACTTGTTGGGCAAAGACACCTTGTACAGCGTGGCCAACGCCAGCACCAGCAAAACCGCGATCCCCGGGTAGTAGAACGCGTTCAACCAGAACTCGATCGTAGGCCGCCACCCGGAAGGAAAGAGCAGCAACAACAAATCGGGCCCCAACGCCAGCACCGGCAACCCGACGATCAGCAACACCAGGCTGGCCATGTACAGCAGCAGGGAGAAGATCCGCTGCCACACCTCGTTGCGCACCCCGTACTGGTCATGCGCGGCAGTGATGGCGTCCACGAAGGACGACATAGCGGAAGACCCGGCCCACAAAGAGATCAAAAAGCCGACGGAAACGATCTCACCCTTCCCCGTGGTGAGAATCTGGTCGACGGTGGGCGCAATCACGCCACCGACCACGTCCCCGCTGAAGATGGTGCGGCAGAACGAGATGATCCGGTCCTTGACCGCGCTCACGACCTCCGGCCCCAGCCAGTCCCCGAGGTACCCCATCGAGCCGAGCAGCCCCAGCAGCAGGGGCGGGAACGACAGGGTCTGCCAGAACGCCGCCTCCGCCGCCTCGGAGAAGATGCTGCCGTGCCATGCTTTGGACAGCGTGCGCGCCAACAGGCGCAGGGGCCCCGGGGTGGGCGTGCTGCGCGCTGTCTCGTCGGTCGGCGAAGCCATCGCAGCGTCAAGCATGGTGCATCGAGGTGGATTTCGCGGCATCGCCACCCGGGCGGCGCGGCGGCAGCGGGTAGGCTGTCGGTGCCCTCGACGGTCACCACCACGAGGGCATTCGCATGTCCTAACGCCGCTGAGCTGGAGAGAAGGGGTTCGAGGTTGTCGCAACCGCAAGGCGCCACGACCCGCCCCCTGCGCGCCTGGCAGCGCCGCGCGCTCACCAAGTACCTGGCGGCGAAGCCCAAGGACTTCCTGGCGGTCGCCACGCCGGGCGCGGGCAAGACCACGTTCGGCCTCCGCGTCGCCGCCGAGCTGCTCGCCGACCGCACCGTCGAAGCCGTCACGGTCGTCACGCCGACCGAGCACCTCAAGCACCAGTGGGCGGAAGCGGCTGCCCAGGTCGGCATCGCGATCGACTCGAACTTCCGCAACACCAACGCGGTCACGTCCCGCGACTACCACGGCGTCGCGCTGACCTACGCCCAGGTGGCGGCCCACCCGACGCTGCACCGGGTGCGCACCGAGCAGCGCAAGACCCTCGTGCTGCTCGACGAGATCCACCACGGCGGCGACGCGAAGTCGTGGGGCGACGCGATCCGCGAGGCCTTCACGCCCGCCGTGCGGCGGCTGAGCCTCACCGGCACGCCGTTCCGCAGCGACGACTCGCCGATCCCGTTCATCAGCTACGAGCCCGGCCCGGACGGCACCCAGCGCAGCAAGGCCGACCACGCCTACGGCTACTCCGACGCGCTCAAGGACGGCGTCGTCCGCCCGGTGATCTTCCTCGCCTACTCCGGCGAGGCGAGCTGGCGGACCAGCGCGGGCGAGGAGTTCTCCGCCCGGCTCGGCGAGCCGCTGACCCAGGAGCAGACGGCCCGCGCGTGGCGGGTGGCGCTGGACCCGACCGGCGAGTGGATGCCGTCGGTCCTCAAAGCGGCCGACCTCCGGCTGACCCAGTTGCGCAACGGCGGCATGCCGGACGCCGGCGGCCTGGTGATCGCGACCGACCAGACCGTCGCCAAGGCCTACGCCGAGATCCTGCACCGGGTCACCGGCCACACGGCCACGCTCGTGCTGTCCGACGACCCGAAGGCGTCGGGCCGCATCGCGGAGTTCTCCCGGGGCTCGGACCGCTGGATGATCGCGGTCCGCATGGTGTCCGAGGGCGTGGACGTCCCGAGGCTCGCGGTCGGCGTCTACGCGACCAGTTCGTCCACCCCGCTGTTCTTCGCGCAGGCCATCGGCCGGTTCGTGCGCCAGCGCGCCAAGGGCGAGACGGCGAGCGTGTTCGTGCCCAGCGTGCCCGTGCTGCTCGGGCTGGCCAGCGAGCTGGAGCAGCAGCGCGACCACGTGCTCGGCAAGCCGCACCGGGAGAAGGACGGCTGGGACGACGAGCTGCTGGCCCAGGCGAACCAGGTCCAGGACGAGCCGGGCGAGGAGGAGCGGGCGTTCACCGCGCTGGGCGCGTCCGCCGAGCTGGACCAGGTGATCTACGACGGCTCCTCGTTCGGCACGGCCGCGTTCGCGGGCAGCGAGGAGGAGCAGGAGTACCTCGGCCTGCCCGGTCTGCTGGAGCCCGACCAGGTGCGCGCCCTGCTGCGGCAGCGCCAGGAGAAGCAGCTAGTCGAAGCGGGCAAGAAGACGCCGCCGATTACGCCCGCGCCGCAACAAACCCGGCCCGCGAGCGTGCAGGAGCGCCTGGGACAGCTCCGCAAGGAGCTGAACACGCTGGTCGCGATGCACCACCACCGCACGAAGAAGCCGCACGGCAAGATCCACAACCAGCTACGCGAGTACTGCGGCGGCCCGCCCACGGCGATGGCCAGCATCGAACAGCTCGAAGAACGCATCGCCACCCTGCGCTCTTGGTGATGGCGTGTCTGCGTGACCGCCAGGAGTGACCGGTTGCTGCGTTCGGCGTAACCAAGCATCGTCCCGGTTACCTGCTCGTTAGCTCATCGTGGCTACTTAATCGGTCAAGTGTGCTTCCGGTCACCGCATCCCGCGACATACGTTGTGCGCCACAACATTTCCCGCGTAGCTCGGAAAGGGATGGCGGATGCGCAGCAAGAGCCTCGCCCTCATCGCTGTCGGCACCGGCCTCGCCGTGGCCGTGACGGCGTGCGGCGCCAACACGTCCGGTGGTGGCGGAACCTCGGACACCAACACGAACAGCGGCTCGGGCGGCGCGAAGGTCGGCGTCATCCTCCCCGAGACCGCCACCTCCGCCCGCTGGGAGGGCTTCGACAAGCCGCTCCTGGACAAGGCGCTCCGGGCCGAGGGCCTGGACCCCACCATCCAGAACGCCCAGGGCGACGTCCAGAAGTTCTCCACCCTCGCCGACGGCATGATCAACGCCGGCGTCAAGGTCCTGATCATCGCGACCCCGAACAGCGAGATCGGCGCGTCGGTCGCGAAGAGGGCCGAGGCGCAGGGCATCCACGTCATCGACTACGACCGCCTCAACCTCGGCGGCAGCTCCAAGTACTACGTCTCGTTCGACAACGTGAAGGTCGGCGAACTCCAGGGCCAGGGCCTGGTCGAGGGCCTGGGCAAGCTGGCTCCCGGCAAGAAGCCCGCCGAGGTCATCGAGATCGAGGGCGCCCCGACCGACAACAACGCCACCCTGTTCACCGAGGGCCAGCGGAAGGTGTTGCAGCCCAAGTACGACGCGGGCGACTACACGCTGGTCCAGTCGCAGCCGATCGAGGGCTGGGACAACCAGAAGGGCGGCACCACCTTCGAGCAGATCCTCACCGGCAACGGGCAGAAGGTGGACGGCGTCGTCGCCGCCAACGACGGCCTCGCCGGCGCGGTGATCACCGTGCTGAAGAAGTTCGGCCTGAACGGCAAGGTCCCGGTCACCGGCCAGGACGCCACCCCGGAGGGCCTCCAGGCCGTCCTGCGCGGCGACCAGTACATGACCGTCTTCAAGCCGATCGACGCCGAAGCCGAGGCCGCCGCCAAGCTGGCGGGCGCGCTGGCCAAGAACGACATCGCCGCCGCCGACGCCCTGGCGACCGGCGTCAGCACCGACACCAAGAACAACCGCCAGGTCAAGTCCGTCCTGCTGACCGCCCAACTGATCACCAAGGACAAGGTCAAGCTCGTAGTGGACGAAGGCTTCGTCAAAGCCTCAGAAATCTGCGTACCCGACACCCAAGCCGCCTGCACCGAACTAGGCATCAAGTAACCCCCCAACTCCACTCTCACCCCTCCGCCTTGCACTCCTCCGCCCCTAACCCCTCCGCCCCTCACCCCTTTTCCCCTCTCCCTCTCACCCAGACCCGCGAGGCCGCGTCGGCTTGTCGCGGCGCCTTTCCCTCCGATCACGCTTTTAGATCGGAGGGAAACGCGCCGTGACGAGCCGACTCCCCGGCGGCCGAGCCGCCGCGACGAAGTCGCGGCAAATTCAACACAGGAGACAACGTGCTTCTCGAACTGCGCGGCGTCAACAAAAGCTTCGGCCCAGTGCACGTCCTGCACGACATCGACTTCAGCGTCCAGGCGGGCGAGGTCACCGCGCTGGTAGGCGACAACGGCGCGGGCAAGTCGACGTTGGTCAAGTGCATCGCGGGCATCCACCCGACCGACTCCGGCGAGATCCGGTTCGACGGCGCGCCGGTGCACATCAACGGGCCGCGGGACGCCGCCGACCTCGGCATCGAGGTCGTGTACCAGGACCTGGCGCTGGCCGACAACCTCGACATCGTCCAGAACATGTTCCTGGGCCGGGAACGCGGCCGGTACGGCCTGCTGGACGAGGCGGACATGGAGCAGGCCGCCCGCAGGACGCTGACCTCGCTGTCGGTCCGCACGGTCAAGTCGGTGCGCACGCAGGTCGCGTCGCTGTCCGGCGGCCAGCGGCAGACCGTGGCCATCGCCAAGGCCGTGCTGTGGAACAGCAAGGTCGTGCTGCTGGACGAGCCGACCGCGGCGCTCGGCGTCGCGCAGACCCGCCAGGTGCTCGACCTGGTGCGCAGGCTCGCCGAGCAGGGCCTCGGCGTGGTCCTGATCAGCCACAACATGAACGACGTCTTCGAGGTCGCGGACCGCATCGCGTGCCTCTACCTCGGCCGGATGGCGGCCGAGGTGCAGACCAAGGACGTCACCCACGGCCAGGTGGTCGAGCTGATCACCGCGGGCCGTTCCGGCGAGCTCGGCATCGCCCGCCCCGAATCCGCCACCATTTGAGGAACCCGGCATGACCAACACCACCAGCGAGACGTCCCCGCAGGACACCCCGCCGCCGGCCGCGATCTCCGACTTCGGCATCGACACCACGTCGCGGTCCACCGGCGAGGCGCTGCGCGACTACGCGGCCCGCCTGCGCGGCGGCGAACTCGGTCCGCTGCCCGCCCTGCTCGGCCTGGTCGCGCTGCTGATCGTGTTCAGCTCACTCGCCGACACGTTCCTCACCCTGGGCAACATCGCCAACCTCCTCGCGCAGGGCGCGAGCATCACGATCATCGCCATGGGCCTGGTGTTCGTGCTGCTGCTCGGCGAGATCGACCTGTCGGCCGGCACCGCGTCCGGCGTCACGGCGGCCGTCATGGCGCTGCACCTGGTCAAGGGCGGCAACCTGCTCGGCGGCATGGGCGAGGTGGTCTTCTACGCTTTCTGCGGCCTTCTTCTGCTGGCGGTGGCGCTGGCCGCGCTGATGCGGATCTGGGCCGGCGCGGCGCTCTCCGCCGTGGCGCTGGTGATCTCGCTGATCGGCGTGCCGCCCAACCCGTGGGTCGAGATGCTGCTGGCGATCTGCGTCGGCACCGCGATCGGCTGCCTCACCGGCTTCCTGGTCGCCAAGGTCGGCATCCCGTCGTTCGTCGTGACGCTCGCGCTGTTCCTGGCGTGGGGCGGTGTGGTGCTCCAGTTCGTCGGCCAGGGCGGCACCCTCGGCCTGCACGACGACGTGCTGTTCAACGTCGCCAACGGCAACCTCGGCACGGCCGGCTCGTGGATCCTCTTCGCGCTCGCGACCGGCGGTTATGCTGCCGTCGTGCTGAGCAGGCATTTCTCCAGGCTGCGCAAGGGCCTGGTGGCGTCACCCACCCCGATGGTGCTGACCAAGGTCGGCGCGGTCGTCGTGCTCGCCGCCGCCGGCACCTACCTGTTGACCCTCAACCGCGCGAAGACGGACCTCGTGGTGATCACCGGCGTGCCGTACGTGGTGCCGATCGTGCTGGTGCTGCTGGTGATCGGCACGTTCGTGCTGGAGCGCACCCGCTACGGCCGGCACGTGTACGCGGTGGGCGGCAACCGGGAAGCGGCCCGGCGGGCGGGCATCAACGTCGCCCAGATCCGGATGAGCGTGTTCGTGATCTGCTCCTCGGCCGCCGCGATCGGCGCGATCGTCTACTCGTCCAAGGTCGGCTCCGTCGACCCGAACGCCGGCGGCGACAACACGCTGCTGCTGTCGGTGGGCGCGGCCGTCATCGGCGGCACGTCCCTGTTCGGCGGCAAGGGCCGGTTGCGGGACGCGGTGATCGGCGCGGCGGTGCTCGCGACCATCAACAACGGCATGGGTTTGCTGGACCAGCCCGCGGCCGTGGTGTACATCGTGACCGGCCTGGTCCTGCTGCTGGCCGCCAGCGTCGACGCCCTGTCGCGTCGCCGGGCGGCGGTCGCCCCGCGCTGACGTGACGACACCTCCCACCGCCGGCGCCCGACCCGACGAAGTCCGCAGGCACAACCGCACGGCGCTGCTGCGCAGGCTGCACGTGGACGGCCCGTCCACCAGGGCGTCGCTCGCGGCCGAGCTGGGGCTCAACCGCAGCACGATCAAAGCCCTGGTGGACGGCCTCGCCGAGACGGGCGTCGTCGCCGAGCGGGTGCCCCTGCAACGCTCCGGCGCGGGCCGGCCGTCCCTGCTCGTGCTGCCGCAGCCGCACGCCGCCGTGGTGATGGCCATCGACATCCGGGTGGAGCAGGTGGCGATGGCCTTCGTCGGCCTGGGCGGCGACCTCCTCGGCCGCGACTCGTGGAACCTGCACCACCGGTCCCGCGACCCGGGCGAGGTGATCACGCACATCGCGGACTCGGCCAAGCTGCTGGCCGACGAGCTGGACGTGACGGCGGTGGGCGTCGGCGTGTCCGTGCCCGGCGTGGTGCGGCGGTCCGACGGACTGGTGCACGAGGCGCCCAACCTGCACTGGCGGGACGTGGCGCTGGGCGACCGGCTGTCGGCGGTGCTGAAGGCCCCAGTCCAGGTCGGCAACGACGCCGAACTGGGTGCGCTGGCCGAACACGTCCGGGGCGCGGCCCGCGGTTCCTCGGACGTGGTCTACATCTCCGCCGACGTGGGTGTCGGCGGCGGCGTCATCTCGTCCGGGATGCCCTTGCGCGGCACCGGCGGGTACGTGGGCGAGCTGGGGCACATGGTGGTGCGGCCCGGTGGCCGGCGGTGCTACTGCGGCTGTCACGGCTGCTGGGAGACCGAGGTGGGAGAGGCGGCGCTGTGCCGCGCCCTCGCCCTGCCGGAGGACGCGCCCCGCGGCGCCGTGGTGGCCGAGCTGCGTTCGCTGGCGGCGTCCCCGGAGGCCGTGGCGCACCGCCTGGGCGAGTTCACCGAGTGGCTGGCCATGGGGCTCGTGACGGTGGTCAACATGCTGGGGCCCGAGCAGGTGGTGCTGGGCGACCTGTTCACCGCGCTGCCGGAGCAGGTCGTCGACCGCGTGCGGAGCGTCGTGCAGGAACGCAGCCTGGTCAGCCGGGCGGTCGGGGGCACGCGGATCGTCAGCTCGCCGCTGGGCCGTGACGCGAAGCTCATCGGGGCGGCGGAACTGGCCTTCGAGCCCGTGCTCGGCCTCGTCTGACGCAGGTCCGCCGCCGTTCCGGGATGTTCCGGTGCGGCCCGGAACATGCAGGGGGGCGGAGACCCAGTGGATCTCCGCCCCGGACGGCTAGGGTGCTTACGGGCCTCGCGGCCCGTGATGGTCAGCCCTGCTGCAGTTCGGCAGCGAGTTCGCGCAGCTTCGTGCTGTGCTCGCGGGCGTGGTGCCCACAGAACAGCAGCTCGCCCCCGGAGGGAAGAACGGCGCGTACCTGGGCAGCAGCCCCGCAGCGGTCGCAGCGGTCGGCAGCGGTCAACTCGGGGCGGGTGAGCGTCGTAGTCATGGAAATCTCCCTCCGTCCCGGCACCGGGGATCGGTGCCCTCACACCTAGCTGCGACCACTCCACAACTGGCTGGTGCGTCGTGTTCGCTGGCTCCACTCTTGCAGACGCACGGGCGTAAGTCAGTGTTCCCAAGGCCGTGGCGACCCGCGTCACTCCCCATTTACCCGCGCTCCGGGCCGCTCGAACCCGGCACTTCCACCGATTCGCCCTCCCACGCTCACGTTCCGCTGTCGTGGCAACGGTTTCAGACCTGCGGATACGGTGTCGGGCGCACGCGCACTGGGCCGAACGGTGGGTCGCCGATGGGCCGAACTGTGATCGGTAACACTTTGGTCAGCCCAGAGCGAACACGCCCCGGAATTCCACGATCCGGACGAATCGTGTCCAGTTAACCGGCCCGTCAACCGCGTGCCGGTGGGGTCGATCGACCCCACCGCCATGTCCGAAGGGGCACTCTTCGCGGGGCGGGCGGCCGGTGGCCGTCATCGAGCCGCGACGATGGCGGAGGCGCGACGGATGGCTCGTCGCGGGTGGCTCGCGGGCAAGGGGAGATGACGTGGCGACTTCGTGGACACCGACTCCGCAAGGGGCGGCGGTCGAACTGCGGCCCGAGGAACGGGGGTTCCTGGTGGCCGGGCCGGGCCGGGCCGCCGAGGTGGCGATCGTGTCGCTGGTCGAGGCGGGCGCGGCGCGGATCTCGCGCGACGGGCTGGTGAGTGCCGTGCGCACGAACCACCGGTCGTGGACGCCGTTGCAGGCCGTGGTGCTGCGGTCGACGCCGCGTTCGATGGGCGACGTGGTGTCGGCGACAGCGGACAGCGAGGAGGCCGCGGCGCTGCACCTGAGCCTCATCGAACGCGGCTACCTGACAACCGTCCGCCGCCGCAGGATGGGGCGTTGGGGCCCACTGCTGGTCTTCCTCGCCATGTTCACCGTGCTGGCCACGCTGAGCGACCACATCCGCTTCGAGCACGCCGTGGGCGTGTTCGTGACGGGTGCGCTGCTGTTCGTGCTGCTCCACTTCGCGGGACGGCCGCAGACCGCGTCGGGGCGCGCGGAGGTGAAGCGGCTGAAGGAGGTCGCCACGACCGCGAACCGGGTGGCGCTGGTCGCGTACTACGGGCTGCTGGGAGAGGTCGCCAGGGTCCTGGTGTGGCAGTTGCTGGGCATGGCGCCCGAGGCGGCGAGGACGCTGCGGCGCCGGCGGCCCACCAGTTCCGGCAGCGGCTGCGGTAGCTGGTCCGACTCGTCGGGCGGTGACGGAGACGGCGGCGGCGAGTGACGACGTGAGCCCTGCCACCAGCGCGCCGACGACGAAGGCCGGTGACCTTCCGGTCACCGGCCTTCGTCGCGCGGAATGTCAGTCCAGGTAGTCGCGCAGCACCTGCGACCGCGACGGGTGGCGGAGCTTGGACATCGTCTTCGACTCGATCTGCCGGATGCGCTCGCGCGTCACGCCGTAGACCTGGCCGATCTCGTCCAACGTCCGCGGCTGGCCGTCGGTCAGGCCGAAGCGCAGCCGCACGACACCCGCCTCGCGCTCGGACAGCGTCGCCAGCACCGACTGCAACTGGTCCTGGAGCAGCGTGAACGACACCGCGTCCACGGCCACCACGGCCTCCGAGTCCTCGATGAAGTCACCGAGCTGGCTGTCGCCCTCGTCGCCGATCGTCTGGTCCAGCGAGATGGGCTCACGCGCGTACTGCTGGATCTCCAGCACCTTCTCCGGCGTGATGTCCATCTCCTTCGCCAGCTCCTCCGGCGTGGGCTCGCGGCCCAGGTCCTGGAGCAGCTCGCGCTGGATGCGGCCGAGCTTGTTGATGACCTCGACCATGTGCACCGGGATGCGGATGGTGCGGGCCTGGTCGGCCATCGCCCGGGTGATCGCCTGGCGGATCCACCACGTGGCGTACGTCGAGAACTTGTAGCCCTTGGTGTAGTCGAACTTCTCCACCGCGCGGATCAGACCGAGGTTGCCCTCCTGGATCAGGTCCAGGAACGCCATGCCGCGGCCCGTGTAGCGCTTGGCCAGCGACACCACGAGGCGGAGGTTCGCCTCCAGCAGGTGGTTCTTGGCGCGCTCGCCGTCGCGCACGATCCACCGCAGGTCGCGGCGGAGCTGCGGGGTCAGCTTCTCGCTTTCCTCCTCGGCGCGGCGCACCCGCTCGGCGGCGTAGAGGCCGGCCTCGATGCGCTTGGCGAGTTCGACCTCCTCCTCCGCGTTGAGCAGGGCGACCTTGCCGATCTGCTTGAGGTAGGCGCGGACCGAGTCGGCGGACGCCGTCAGCTCGGCGTCCTTCCGGGCCTGGCGCAGCGCCTCGGACTCCTCCTCGTCCCAGACGAAGTCGCCTTCGCCGGGCTTGGCGGTCTCCTCCTCGGCGGGCTCCTCCTCGACCGGCTCGTCGATCAGCTCGACCTCGTCGACCAAGTCCTCGTCACCGGGGACGCCTTCGAGGTCTTCCGGCTCGTCGCCTTCGCCCGCCTTCTTGGCCTTCACCGGGCCGCCGGCGGGGGCGGCCTTGGCGGCCGTCTTGCGCGGCGCCCGCGTGGCCGTCTTGCCCGCCGCGGCGGTCTTCGCCGCCGGCTTCTTCGCCGGGGCCTTCCTCGCCGAGGTGGCCTTGGGCGTCTCCTCGGCGTCAGCCTTAGCTGCCTGAGTCGTCTTCGCGGCTGCCACGTACGCCCTTTCGCGACTGTCGATCAAGGCAAACCGAAGGGCGCGAACCTCGGTCGCCGGAGTACGGGGGAGAGCCCGCCGGATCGTTCGTCAGCGGGGCACCGTTCCATTGTAACGACGAGAATCGCGTGCTGATGCGCATCACCCGGTTCTGATCCGCACCGGCACGCGTTGTCGCAGCTAGAAGGCTCGCGAATTCAGTGCCGCAGACCTTGCGCGGCGGCCACCGCGGCGCCCACGATGCCCGCGTCGTTCTTCAGGGCGGCGGCGACCACCGGGGTGCGCACGTGCAGCAGCGGCAGCCACTTCTCCGCCTTTTTGCTGACTCCGCCGCCCGCGATGACCAGGTCCGGCCAGATCAGGTTCTCCAGCACGGTCAGGTAGCGCGACACGCGCGGCGCCCACTCCGCCCAAGTCAGGCCCTTGTCCTCCTTCACCGAGGCGGCGGCGCGGGTCTCGGCGTCGTGGCCGTCCACCTCCAGGTGGCCGAACTCGGTGTTGGGCACCAGCTTCCCGTCCAGGAACACGGCGCTGCCGATGCCGGTGCCGAACGTGAGCAGCACGACCAGCCCGTCCCGGTCACGACCGGAACCGAACCGCATCTCGGCGATGCCGGCGGCGTCGGCGTCGTTGAGCACGACGACGTCCCCGGGCGCCTTGCCCAGCCGGTCGGCGAACAGCGCGGCGGCGTCCGTCCCGATCCAGCCCTTGTCCACGTTGGCGGCGGTGTGCGCGACACCGCGCTTGACCACGCAGGGCAGCGTGACGCCGAGCGGACCGTCCCAGTTGAACTTCTCGACGATCTCGGCGACCACCTCGGCGACCGCGTCCGGCGTCGACGGCTGTGGCGTCACGATGCGCAGGCGCTCACCGTCCAGCGCGCCCGCCTCCAGGTCCACGAGGCCGCCCTTGATGCCCGAGCCGCCGATGTCCACGCCGAACCCGCGCGTCATGCCCATCCCCGTGGCCCTTCCTACTCGATTCAGCAACCGTGGGCGCAGACACTAGCCTGCGATTCCCCGATAGTCCCGTGAGAGTGACCCAGGAGGAACAGTTGCGGTTCGATCCACGCGCATTGGTCGAAGTCGCGGTCCGGGTGGGCCGGGAGGCGGGCGACCTCGTGCAGTCGATGCGGGCCTCCGCCGTGTCGGAGGTCGACACGAAGAGCACGATCACCGACGTCGTGACCGCCGCCGACCGGGCGTCCGAGCAGCTTGTGCGCCGCCGGTTGGCCGAGCTGCGCCCCGGCGAGCCCGTCATCGGGGAGGAGGAGGGCGGCGACGCCGTGGACGGCCTGACCTGGGTGGTGGATCCCATCGACGGCACCGTGAACTACCTGTACGGCATTCCGCACTACTCCGTGTCCATCGCCGCCCAGGTCGACGGGGCGTCCGTCGCCGCCGCCGTGGTCGAGCCCTCCAGCGGACGGGTGTGGACGGCGTCCGCCGGGGGAGGGGCCTGGCTCGACGGGCGACGCCTCACCGTTTCGGGTGCGACCCGATTGGATGTTTCGCTGCTCGGCTACGGATTCGCCTACCGCGCCGAGCGCCGGCAGCGCCAGGCGGAGACCTGGGCGGGCATGGCGACCCTGGTCCGGGACATCCGCCGGGCCGGCGCGGCGTCGCTCGACCTGTGCGCGGTCGCCGCCGGACGCCTCGACGCCTACGCCGAGCACGCCCTGGGCCGCTGGGACTGGGCCGCGGGCGCGTTGCTCGCCCGTGAGGCGGGCGCGGTCGTCCACCTGCCCGGTGAGGCCCCGGAACTCGGCGCCGACGCCACGTTCGCCGCCACGCCCGGCATCGCGGACGCCCTGTACGCGGCGCTGGTGGAACACGGCTTCGGCAAGGTCTGAAGGGCGGGCGTCGTCGGCCTCGGCGCGGCCCGGGTCGACAGGGCCGGGTGGGCGGCGCGGCCTGGGTCAGCGGTGCACGTCAGGTCAGCAAGGCCGGGTCGGCGGTGCACGTCGGGTCGGCAGCGCGGCCCGGGTCAGCGGCGCGGGCGGGGTCAGCAGTGCACTTCGCGGGCGCCTTGGAGGTTGTCCGCGTTCAGCGTCGGCGCACTGCGCTCGGCGACCTGGCCACCCTGCTGGTCAGGCTGCTGGGCGGCCCAGTCCGCGAGCTGGTCCAGCACCTTCCGGGCGTCCGAGTTGGGCTTGATCTCGCCGAACTTCTTGCCGATGACCACGTCCACGGTCGCGTCCTGGCGCTCGTCGCGCACCAGCTCCAGGCACGGCTCCAGCAGGCTCAGCGTCCGCGCCGCGCCGGCGCCCGGGGCGCCGAAGCGGATCTGGCCCCGGCAGGTCATGTCGTTCGCCGGGTAGGCCGGGTCGTTGCCCGGCTCCGCCGCCTGCTTCAGACCCAGCTCGACCAAGGTCGTCGCGACGAACCGGGCCTGGTTGCGCTGCGTGCTCGCGTTGAACACGCGGAACTGCACGTCGCCCACCGGCACCGGGTCGGTGCGGTCCAGGGCGTCGTGGCCCAGGACCGTGCCCACCGCGGGCGTCGGCGTCGACGGCGCTCCACCGCCCTCCGGCGGGGGCACGGCGCTCGACGACGGCGCGCTGCCGGGCGTGTTGCACTTGATCGCCGCGTCCACGTCGTTCGCGTCGGCCAGGACGCGATTCCACACCACGACCGCGGTGACGGCGAGCACCACGAACAGCACGAGCGCCGGCACCGGCCGCCGCCTCCGGTACCGCGACGACCCGCTGTTCCCCGAACCGGGCCTCACGTCCGCCGACCTCCCCTGGGCGTAGTGCTGTCGTGATCAGGCTATGCCGCGCCCCACGAACCTGCGTCCCGGGCCCGGCGTAGCGGGCCGCGACCGCCCGGTCGCGGACGGTCAGCGGGGCTCGAAGGCATCGCAACACGGTCGCGCCGGGTGGGCAAGGCCCTCCCTGAAGCCTATCGGGCCTGCGTGCGAAGGGCCTGTCACCCTTCTGCTCAATTAGGGGGAACCCGGTGCACGGCCACCCGATCAATGAGCTACCCTCTCGGCGCTCCGCGCGCTCCCGGAAGCCTGATGCGTCGACGTTCAGGGGGTTGGCGCCCGGCCGCGCGGGCGAGACCTCCGTCACTGGGGACGGAGGGCACAAACAGGGGCGCTGGTGCGTTATCCAGCGACACGAACAGTCTCCGTTGACCGCAGGGGTGAAAGAAGATGGCGACCGACTACGACGCACCGCGTCGCAGCGAGGCGGATGAACTCGCTGAAGACTCCCTAGAGGAGCTCAAGGCGCGGCGCAATGAAACGCAGTCCGGGGTCGTCGACATCGACGAGGACGCTACTGCCGAGAACTTCGAGCTGCCGGGCGCCGACCTGTCCGGTGAGGAACTGACGTTCAAGGTCCTGCCCAAGCAGGCGGACGAGTTCACGTGCTCGAAGTGCTTCCTCGTGCACCACCGCAGCCGCCTCGCCGAGGAAGTGAACGGCCAGTACATCTGCCGCGACTGCGCCTGACCAGCGCGGACAGGTTCTGGCACAGCACCGACGACCCGTTCCTGGGCGCTCACCCCCACCGCCGGGGTGGCGCCCAGTCGCGTTCCGGCGCACCGCCCTCACCCGGCCGGGGTAAATCCGGACCTCACCCCTTCCGCGCACCCGGCCTCACCGCTTCGGTGCACCCGGAACTCACCGCTTCCGTGGGTGACGTCACTCCTTCGTGCGTGACTTCACTCTTTCAGGGCGGCGACCAGCTTCTCCGGCGACCGGACGCTGAACAGCCAGTAGGGCGTCGGGTCGGCGGGGTCGTTCAACGTGATCTTGATCATCGGCCCGACCCAGCCGCGGTGCGCGACGAACGCCATGGGGTCCAGGTTCGGCCCCATCGCCCGGCGCTTGGTCTTCGCGTCGAACACCTCCGCCTCGCCGAGCAGCTCCAGCGGCACGTGCGCCTGGCCGACCCGCAGCTCCCCGCCGGACACCTCGACCTTCAGCGAGCCCATCCGCCACAGCAGCAGCAACGCCAGCGGCACCGTCACGAGGTAGGGCAGCCAGGACCGCACGCCCGGGAAGCCCATGTGGATCTCGGCGGCCAGCAGCACGGCCGCGGCCAGCGGCAAGGGCCAACCCCACCACGGCACGAACAGTCGCTCGCGGAAGGCGGTCGGGGCGGTCACAGCACTCTCGCTCACACGACCAGGGTAGTCTCGCGCGCCGTGCCCAGCGTCGAGGTCCTGCTGTCCCGGCTCGATCCGTCCGTGCCGCTCCCGTCGTACGCCAGACCGGGCGACGCGGGCGCGGACCTGGTGACGACCGAGGACGTGGTGATCGAACCGGGGGAGCGCGCCGTGGTGGGCACCGGCATCGCGATCGCCCTGCCGGAGGGCTACGCCGGGTTCGTGCACCCGCGCAGCGGGCTGGCCGCCAGGGTGGGGCTCAGCGTGGTCAACACGCCGGGCACGATCGACGCCGGCTACCGGGGCGAGATCAAGGTATGTCTGGTGAACCACGACCTGCGCGCGCCGGTCGTCCTGGCACGCGGTGACCGGATCGCCCAGCTCGTGGTGCAGAAGGTGGAGCACGCGGTGTTCCGCGAGGTGGGGGAACTGCCCGGCTCCGAGCGGGGCGCGGGCGGCTACGGCTCGACAGGCGGGCACGACGTGCTCGCCCGGACGGAGGGGTAGGGGCGATGTTCGGAAAGCGCCGCAAGCGCGGTAGGCACTCCGCGAACCGGGGGACGGCGCAACCGGAGGTCGAGTCCGGCGAGGAGTTCCCCGAAGACGGCCCGTACGACGAGGCGCTGGCCCCGGACGACGGCCTGACCAGGCTCGACCTGGGCTCGATCCGCCTGCCCGTGCCGGACGGCGCGCAACTGCAGGTCGAGATGGACCCGGCGGGCGCGGTGCGCGCGGTGCACCTGCTGACGCCGGTCGGCCAGCTCACGGTGAGCGCGTTCGCCGCGCCGAAGTCGGACCGGCTGTGGCCCGAGGTGGGTGCGGAGCTGATCGCGCAGCTCAAGGGCGACGGGTTCCGGATCAACCGGGAGAACGGCGACTGGGGCGAGGAGATCACCGCCCGCAACAACGAGGTGCACCTGCGCTTCGTCGGCGTGGACGGCCCGCGGTGGATGCTCCGCGGCGTCGCGGCGGCTCCCTCGGAGCAGCAGTCGGCGCAGGCCGTCGAGGCGCTGTACGAGCTGATGAGACACACCGTCGTGGCCCGCGGCGACCAGCCGATGCCGGTCCGCACCCCGCTGCCGATCGAGCTGCCGGAGACGATCGCCCGGCACATCGCGGCCCAGCAGGAACAGGGCTAGCACCGCTGCTCCACGGCCGTTACTGGGCGGCCTGGTCGCTGGTGGCTCGGTTGCTGGTGGCTTGGTCGCTGGTGACCTGGTCGACGGTGGCGTGGTCGGCGGCCGGCTGGACGGCCGACAGGTAGGCGTCGAGCGCGGCGCGGCCCAGGGCTTCCCGGTCCGCGCCCAGCGCCTCCAACGTCGTCGTGCGCAGCGCGGCGCGGGGCAGGGCCGCCACCCACTTTCGGGCTACCTCCAACGGGTGGACTGGGTCGTCGGTGCACGCGGCGACCCCGACCGGGACGTCCAGCCCCCGCAATTCACCCGAAGTGGGTGCGGCGGACGCCGCCGATTCCCTCAACACCGACGACAGCCGAGACCCGTACCGGGGCCAGGCGCGCCGCAGCTCGTCGCCGACCCACCCTTCGACGCCCGCCACGGCCGCGACGAGTCCTTCACAGTCAACCGAATCGGCACTGGCCGAAGCCGCCACCGCGGCGGGGGCTCCGTCCGCCGGACCCATCCACGCGGGCAACGCGGCCAGCACTCCCGCGCACCGTTCGGGATGGCGCACCGCCCAGGTCGCGGCGACGTGCGCCCCCAAGGACACACCCCCGACGACCAGCGGTTTTCCCTCCCAGGCGGCGTCCAGCGCGGCGAGGTGCCCGGCGATGGACCGGGACGTCGGAGCCACCAGCGTGAACCCCGCCGACGCCAGCGGCCGGGCGAAGACCGAGCGGACGAACACCTCGTCGGAAGCCGTGCCGGGCAGCACGACGACCCTGGTCGGGACGTGCGACGAACTCATGAGAAGGGATCCTCCCCCAGTCGGATACCCGGTCGGGTGTACCCGGTTACGCTGGCTCTGGACGGGCTTCGCTGTCGAGGCCCACGGATGCACCCAGGAGTCGGGGATGACTAACACTGGGGGCGGCTACTGGCGCCGCCTCGTGCGTCGGCTGACCACCGACGTCAGCGAGCTGGACGCCGACGACCTCTCGCGAAAAGCCGTGGAGGTCGGCGCCGTCCGCGCGTGTGACTGCAAGTCCGGCGAGGAGGTGACGGTGCTCGGCAGGCTGCGCACGGTGGAGCTGTGCCCTCGGGACGCCGCCGCCACGCTGGAGGCGGAGTTGTACGACGGCACCGAGGGCGTCACCCTGGTCTGGCTCGGCCGCCGCCGGATCGCCGGCATCGAGCCGGGCCGCACCATCAAGGCACGCGGCCGGATCGCCGTCCGCGACGGCCGCAAGGTGCTCTACAACCCCTACTACGAGTTGCAGAACGCTTCATGACGACTGAAACAGAGAAGCAGCCGACCCTGCTGGAACAGATGGGCGGGGTCAGCGGCTTGCTGTTCTCCTCCCTGCCGGTGGTGGTCTTCGTCCTGGTGAACGCCTTCGCGGGCCTGATGCCCGCGATCTGGAGCGCACTGGGCTCGGCGGTGGTCATCGGCATCGTGCTCGCCATGCGCAAGGGCTCCGTCCAGCCGGCCGTGTCGGCGGTGTTCGGCGTGGGGATCGCGGCCTTCATCGCCTACCGGACGGGTGACGCCAAGGGCTTCTTCCTGTTCGGCATCTGGCAGAGCCTGGTCTACGGCGGCGTCTTCGTGGCGTCCATCCTGGTCCGCTGGCCGCTGGCGGGCGTGATCTGGAGCTTCCTCAACGGCCAGGGCACGGCCTGGCGCAAGGACCGCGCCTCGGTCCGCGACTACGACATCGCGACCCTGGTCTGGGCGCTGGTGTTCGGAGCCAGGTTCGTGGTGCAGCGGTGGCTGTACGACGAGGCGTCGGTCGGCTGGCTGGCCGCCGCGAAACTGGCCATGGGCTACCCGCTGATGGCGGTCGCGCTGGTCGCGACGGTGTGGGCGGTCCGCCGCTCGGACAAGCGCCTCAAAGCCACCCAGGAACGCGAAGAGCAGGAAAACCGCGAAGCGGAAGAACGCCTCCGCGCCCAAGCTCACCCCACCGCCCAGTCACACCCCACAACGACGGACGAGCACTAAGCACGCTTCAGCGAATCGCGGAACGCCGCGAAGCTGGCAGCGGGGAAGGCGAGAGCGGGTCCGAAGACGTTCTTCGAGTCCCGCACGCCCGACTCTCGTCGCGTGAACAGGACTTCCACGCAGGCGTTGGTCTGATTGCTGCGGCTGCTCTTGCGCCATCCGGACTGGGTCACTTCATCTCCTTCGCGGCCTCCCTGATGAACTCGACGGAGTCCGCCGGACTCAGGGCCTGACTGGCCGATTCGGCATATGCGACGGTGTATTCACGGACCTGCTGACGTCGCTCCAGGATCATGGTCGACGTGAGCGTCTCTTGGTATACCAGGCTCGGCAAGTGCCGCGATGCGAATGTGAGCACTTGGAACGATCCACCCATTGCCGGATATCCGCCGACTCCGAAGGGCAG
Source organism: Actinosynnema sp. CS-041913 (assembly GCF_050942485.1). NCBI lineage: Bacteria > Bacillati > Actinomycetota > Actinomycetes > Pseudonocardiales > Pseudonocardiaceae > Actinosynnema > Actinosynnema sp. CS-041913. The sequence continues at coordinate 1,939,522 of NZ_CP192037.1, forward strand.
CACCCGGATCTCGACCTGGGGAGCCACAGCCGCGAGGTGGTCGAGTTGCCGTCGCATGACTTCGGGGCCGCCGATCCGCTGCCGTAGAACGGCTTCGCTGAGCAGTACGGACAGCTCGATCGCGTCTTTGCCGACCAGCCGGGCCTGTCGGGTGAGCCGGGCGTCGACTCGCGGCTCGACCTCCGTCAGCCGGTTGTAGGGCGATCCGGTGGTCATCACCGCGGTCGCGTACTCCTTGGTCTGGAGCGGACCGGGTACGAAGCAGCTCTCGTAGATCTGCTGGGTGGCAGCGGCGTGCTCGAATCCCAGGTAGCGCAGGAAATCCTCGCCGAACAGCCAGGTGTAGCGGTGGTACCAGTCGCGCTGCTCGGCTCGTGCGCGCAGCGCGGACAACTCGCCGATCTCCTCCTCGCCGAACTCGAAGAGCTCGCCGAGCTTGAGCAGGTTGACCTCGGTGATCTTCTTCCGGCCACTCTCGACCGCCGACAGGTTGGGCTGCTGCATGCCGACCGCTTTGGCCGCGCCACCCACCGAGATCCCGAGCTGGTCCCGGCGCTCCCTGAGCCGGAGGCCGAGTTCCCATGCTGATGCGATCGCCGAAGATGCCATGACATCAGTGTTCTAGTTCAGGCCTGACATAGATAGTCACCCGATCGTGGACTATCGGCGGATATGTATCCGTCCTAGTCTGAGTCCATGTACATCGGAATGGGAACCGCCAGGGTGTCCGCCACCATCGACGTGCACGGCGACACCGCGATGACCTGCACCGTCGAGCCGAACGGCCAGGTCGAGATCGGCTTGGGCGAGGACTCCCACCTGTTCCTCACCCCCGCCGGCGCGACCAAGCTCGTCAACGTCCTCACCGACGCGGGCCTGGTCAGTACCCCAGCGCGGACCTGATCTCGCGCTCCACCGCAGCCGCCGCGACGAACAGCAGCTCGTCCCCGCCCTCCAACGTGTCATCAGGCGTGGGCACGATGACCCGCCCACCCCGCAGAATGGTCACCAGCGCGGCATCGCGAGGCAGGTCCAGCGAGTTCACCGGCGACCCGCCCAGCGGCGTGTCCTCGGGCAGCGTGATCTCCACCAGGTTCGCCTGGCCCTGCCGCAACGTCATCAGCCGGACCACGTCGCCGACCGTGACCGCTTCCTCCACCAGCGCCGACAGGATCCGCGGCGTCGACACCGCGACGTCCACGCCCCACGACTCGGTGAACAGCCACTCGTTGGTCGGGTTGTTGACCCGCGCGACCACCCGCCGCACCGCGAACTCGGTCTTGGCCAACAGGGACACCACCAGGTTGACCTTGTCGTCGCCGGTCGCGGCGATGACCACGTCGCAGAGCTGCATACCGGCGTCTTCCAGCGAAGACAGCTCACAGGCGTCGGCCTGCACCCACTCCGCCTGCTCCACGGTGTGCGGCTCGAAGTTCGCCCGGTCCCGTTCGATCAGCATCACCTGGTGGCCGTCGGCCACCAGTTCGGCGGCGATGGACCGCCCGACCGCCCCGGCCCCGGCAATGGCGATTCGCACCTCAGGCCTCCTCAGGCGCTTGGGCCGCCGCCGCGGCCACATCGGTCACGGTCCCGGACAGGGCCGCCGCGTACACCACGTCATCGGCCTGCAACACGGTCTTCGCGTCCGGCAGCACACCGGTCCCGAACCGCATCACGAACGCGACCCGGCAGCCGGTGGCGTTCTCCAAGTCCCGGACCAGGTGTCCCACCCAGTCCTCGTGCAGGTCCAGCGGCAGCACCGCCACCGAACCGGACGGGTCGCGCCACGCGGTCGCCGCGCCCTCGGGCAGCAGCATCCGCAGGAACCGGTCCGTCGACCACGGCACGGTCGCGACCGTCGGGATGCCCAGCCGCTCGTACACCGCCGCGCGCTTCTCGTCGTAGATCCGGGCGACGACGGCCTCCACGCCGTACGTCTCCCGCGCCACCCGCGCCGAGATGATGTTCGAGTTGTCGCCGCTGGACACGGCCGCGAACGCGCCCGCCCGCTCGATGCCCGCCTCGATCAGCACCTTCTGGTCGAAACCGTTGCCGACCACGTGCTGGCCGTGGAAGTCGGACCCGAGCCGGCGGAACGACTGGACATCCTTGTCGATCACCGTGACCTGGTGGTCCAGGCGTTCCAGGGCCTTGGCCAGGGACGAGCCCACCCGGCCACAACCCATGATCACCACGTGCACGAAAGCCTCCTGAACGACGCTTGGGGAGAACCTACCCACGATTAGTCCGACCAGGGGACCTGACCCCTTACGCTTTCCACCCGTGTCCAAGCTCGCAACCGCGGCCAAGCGCCTCCTGGTCGGCCGCCCCTTCCGGAGCGATCGACTGGCGCACACCCTCCTGCCCAAGAGAATCGCCTTGCCGGTGTTCGCCTCGGACGCCATGTCGTCCGTCGCGTACGCGCCGGAGGAGATCTTCCTGGTGCTCTCCGTGGCAGGCCTGAGCGCTTACACGATGGCGCCCTGGGTGGGGGTGGTGGTCGTGGTCGTCATGCTCACCGTCGTCACGAGCTACCGGCAGAACGTGCACGCCTACCCGTCCGGCGGCGGCGACTACGAGGTGGCCACGGTCAACCTCGGCCCGCGCGCCGGCCTGACGGTCGCCAGCGCCCTCTTGGTCGACTACATCCTCACCGTCGCGGTTTCCATCTCGTCGGCGGCGGCGAACATCGGCTCCGCCATTCCGTTCGTCGCCACCCACAAGGTCGAGTTCGCGGTCGCCGCGATCGTCCTCCTCACCGCCATCAACCTGCGCGGCATCCGCGAGTCGGGCTCGGCGTTCGCCATCCCGACCTACGCGTTCATGGTCGGCATCCTGCTCATGATCGGCTACGGCCTGGTCCGGGGCCTGATCATGGGCGACGAGATGCGCGCCGAGAGCGCCGGGCTGGAACTGCGGGCCGAGGACGACCACCTGATGGGCCTCGCGTTCATGTTCCTCGTCCTGCGGGCGTTCTCCTCCGGCTGCGCCGCCCTGACCGGCGTGGAGGCCATCAGCAACGGGGTGCCCGCGTTCCGCAAGCCGAAGTCCCGCAACGCGGCGACCACGCTGCTGGCGATGGGCCTGATCGCGGTCACCATGCTGCTGGGCCTGATCGTGCTGGCCCAGCTCACCGGCGTGCGGATGGCCGAGGACCCCGCGCACCAACTGGTCAACGCGCCCGACGGGTACGTGCAGAAGACCATGGTCGCGCAGATCGCGGGCGCCGTGTTCGACGGCTTCCCGGTCGGGTTCTTCTTCATCACGGTCGTCACCGCGCTGATCCTCGTGCTGGCCGCGAACACCGCGTTCAACGGCTTCCCGGTGCTCGGCTCGATCCTCGCCCAGGACCGCTACCTGCCCCGCCAACTGCACACCCGCGGTGACCGGCTGGCGTTCAGCAACGGCATCGTCTTCCTGGCGGGCGCGGCGATCGTGCTGGTCATCGCGTTCGACGCCGAGGTCACCAAGCTCATCCAGCTCTACATCGTGGGCGTGTTCGTGGCGTTCACGATGAGCCAGACCGGGATGGTCCGGCACTGGAACCGGCTGCTGGCCACCGAGACCGACGCCGCCGCCCGCAGCCGGATGCGCCGCTCCCAGGCGATCAACGCGGTCGGCCTGGTGATGACCGGCTCCGTGCTGGTCGTCGTGCTGATCACGAAGTTCACCAAGGGCGCGTGGATCGCCATCGCCGCGATGGCCGCCATCTACGCGCTGATGACCGCGATCCGCCGGCACTACGACCGGGTCGCCGAGGAGCTGCGCCAGCAGGAGCGCCAACGGCTGCTGCCCGCCCGCAACCACGCCATAGTGCTGGTCTCCAAGCTGCACATGCCGACGCTGCGGGCCCTCGCCTACGCCAAGGCCACCCGGCCGGACGTGCTGGAGGCGGTCACCGTGAACGTGGACGACTCCGACACGCGCAGGCTCGTGCGCGAGTGGGAGAAGGAGAACTTCAAGGTGCCGCTGAAGGTGATCGAGTCCCCCTACCGGGAGATCACCAAGCCGGTGCTGGACTACGTCAAGCGGGTCCGCAGCGACAACCCGCGGGACGTGGTCACGGTGTTCATCCCGGAGTACGTGGTCGGCCACTGGTGGGAGCAGGTGCTGCACAACCAGAGCGCGCTGCGCCTCAAGGGCAGGCTGCTGTTCGAGCCCGGTGTGATGGTGACCAGCGTGCCGTGGCAGCTAGCGTCGTCCAAGAAGGTGACGGACAAGGACGTGATCGCGCCCGGGGCCATCCGGCGCGGCCTGGACAAGCGCGGCTCGGCGGCACCGGGCCCGGAGACACGTGGCCCGGACAAGCGCCGCACGGAAGAACGGGACGGCAAGTGACGGCCACCTGGAAGCAGCGGCTCATCGAGGTGGAGGTCGGCGCGGTCGCGCACGGCGGGCACTGCGTCGCGCGGCACGAGGGCCGGGTGATCTTCGTCCGGCACGCCCTGCCCGGCGAGCGCGTGCGGGTCCGGATCACCGAGGACACCGGCGGGTCGTTCTGCCGCGGCGACGCCGTGGAGGTCCTGCAAGCGTCACCCGACCGGGTGGAACCGCCGTGTCCGTTCGCGGGCCCCGGCCGCTGCGGCGGCTGCGACTGGCAGCACGCCTCCTGGCAGGCCCAGCGCGAGCTGAAGGCCGCCGTCGTCAGCGAGCAGTTGCGCCGGCTGGCCAAGCTCGACTGGGAGGTCATCGTCGAGGACCTGCCCGGCGGGCCGGAGGACTGGCGCACCCGGCTGCGGATGGCGGTCGGGCCGGACGGCCGGGCCGGGTTCCGCGCCCACCGCAGCCACCAGGTGATCCCGGTGGACGGGTGCGTGATCGCCGCGCCCGGCGCGCTGGACGGCGTGGTCGACCGCACGTGGCCGCCGAAGTCCGAGCTGGTGGTGACCCGCGACGCGGGCGCTCAGGTGCACCTGACCGAGATCGGCCCGCCGATGCTCCGGCGCGGACGCCCCGTCCCCGGCCCGGCCCGCCGCCGCCGGGGCAGCGGCACGGCCACCGAACTCGCCGCCCACCGCGCCTGGAACGTCCGCGCGGACGGGTTCTGGCAGGTCCACCCGGCCGCCGCCGACACGCTCGCCGCCGCGGTCCGGGACTGGGCGGACTGCGGGCCCGGCGAACGCGCCTGGGACCTGTACGGCGGCGTGGGCCTGTTCGCGTCCGTGCTGGCCGAGCAGGTCGGCGTGACCGGCTCGGTGGCCGTGGTCGAGTCGTCGGTCCGGGCGGTCGAGGACGGTCGGGCCAACCTGTCCGACCTGCCCCAGGTCCACTGGCACCCGGGCCGCACCGAGGCGGTGCTGGAGACACCCGGTTTCGCGGACCTCCCGCCGGACGTCGTGGTGCTCGACCCGCCGCGCAAGGGCGCGGGCCGGGCCGTGGTGGCCGCGATCGCACGCGGACGCCCCACCCGTGTGGTTTACGTCGCGTGCGACCCGGCCGCGCTGGCCCGCGACATCGCGGCGTTCGCCCACCACGGCTACGAATTGGCCCAGCTCAGGGCGTTCGACGCGTTCCCGATGACGCACCACGTCGAATGCGTCGCCCTGTTGAGGCCCGTTCGCTGAGCGCCGTCTCAGCCTGTGGTCCGTAGACTGACCGGACGATCGGGGAGCCAACCACAGGGCGAGGTGGAGCGGTGACGCTGCTGGAATCCGTGCACGGACCGGCGGATCTGAAACGGCTGGAGCACGACGAGCTGGTGCGGCTCGCCGAGGAGATCCGGCGGTTCCTGGTCGACAAGGTCTCCCGGACCGGCGGGCACCTGGGGCCCAACCTGGGGGTCGTCGAGCTGACGATGGCGGTGCACCGCGTCTTCGACTCCCCGCACGACCCGGTGGTGTTCGACACCGGCCACCAGAGCTACGTGCACAAGATCCTCACCGGCCGCGCGGGGGAGTTCGACACCCTCCGCCAGCGGGGCGGCCTGTCCGGCTACCCGTCGCGGTCGGAGAGCGAGCACGACGTGGAGGAGAACAGCCACGCCTCCACCGCGCTGTCCTACGCCGACGGCCTGGCCAAGGCGTTCCAGCTCACCGGCCGGCGCGGGCACGTCGTCGCGGTGGTCGGCGACGGCGCGCTGACCGGCGGCATGTGCTGGGAGGCGTTGAACAACATCGCCGCCGGCCGGGACCGGTCCGTGGTGATCGTGGTCAACGACAACGGCCGGTCCTACTCGCCGACCATCGGCGGCTTCGCCGACCACCTGGCGTCGCTGCGCCTCCAGCCCGGCTACGAGCGGGCCCTGGAGCGCGGCAAGAACGCCCTCCAGAGCGCCCCGTTCGTCGGCAAGCCGCTCTACGCGGCCCTGCACGCGGCCAAGCGCGGCATCAAGGACGCGCTGAGCCCGCAGGCCCTGTTCGAAGACCTGGGCATGAAGTACATCGGCCCGGTCGACGGCCACGACCACCTGGCGCTGGAGTCCGCGCTGCGCCGCGCCAAGTCGTTCGGCGGGCCGGTCATCGTGCACACGGTGACCCGCAAGGGCAACGGCTTCGCGCCGGCCGAGAACCACGAGGCCGACCAGATGCACGCCACCGGCATCATCGACCCCATCACCGGCGCGAACCTGAGCCCGGCCAAGCGCACCTGGACCCACGTGTTCGCCGACGAGCTGGCGGCGCTGGGCGGCGAGCGGTCGGACCTGGTGGCCATCACGGCGGCCATGCGCGGGCCGACGGGCCTGGACAAGTTCGCGGGCCTCTACCCGGACCGGTGCTTCGACGTGGGCATCGCCGAACAGCACGCGATGACGTCGGCGGCCGGCCTGGCGATGGGCGGCCTGCACCCGGTGGTGGCGGTCTACGCGACGTTCCTGAACCGGGCGTTCGACCAGCTCCTGATGGACGTGGCCATGCACAAGCAGGGCGTCACGGTCGTGCTCGACCGCTCCGGCATCACCGGCCCGGACGGCGCGTCCCATCACGGCATGTGGGACCTGTCGATCTGCGGCCTGGTCCCCGGCATCCACGTGGCCGCCCCGCGCGACGCGGCGACCCTGCGGGAGGAGTTGCGCGAGGCCGTCGAGATCGCCGACGCGCCGTCCGTGGTCCGCTACCCGAAGGCCTCGGTGGGCGACGACCTGCCGGCCCTGGAGCGCGTCGGCACGGTGGACGTGCTCAGCCGGTCCGGTGACGACGTGCTGCTGGTCACGGTGGGCGCGTTCGGCGCGCTGGGCGTGGCCGCCGGGCAACGCCTCGCCGACCAGGGCATCGGCGTGACCGTCGTGGACCCGCGCTGGGTGTTCCCGGTGTCGGGCGACCTGGTCGAGCTGGCCTCCCGCCACCGCCTCGTGGTGACCGTGGAGGACGGCGGCCGGCACGGCGGTTTCGGCTGGGCGCTGGCCGCCGCGCTGCGGGACGCCGGCCTGGACGTGCCGCTGCGCGACCTGGGCATCCCGCAGGAGTTCCACGAACACGGCGAACGCGCCGAGGTGCTGGCGGACCTCGGCCTGACCGCGCAGGACGTGGCACGCCGGATCACCGAGTGGGTCGTCGCGGCCGAGCCCGCCCGGATCGGCGCGACCGCGGAGCAGTGACCGGTGGAGCCGTGGCCGGTGGAGCGGTGACCGGCGCGCGGTGACCGATGGAGCGGTGACCGATGGAGCGGCGAGCGGTGACCATGGAGAAGTGACCGGCCGGCGCTAAGCGCCTTCTCAGGGATATGTGGCACCTTTGTGTGGTGCGGATCCTGGTAGTCGAGGACGAGGTGCCACTGGCCGACGCGATCGCGCGCGGCCTGCGGCGCGAAGGCATGGCCGTGGACGTCGCCTACGACGGCGAGACGGGACACGAGAAATCCACCGTGACGCGGTACGACGTGGTCGTGCTCGACCGCGACCTGCCCGGCATGTCCGGCGACGAGCTGTGCAAGGAGATCCTCAGCTCCGGCGCCCTCACCAGGGTCATGATGCTCACCGCCAGCGCGGGCCTGGACGACCGCGTCGCCGGCCTGTCGCTGGGCGCGGACGACTACCTGGCCAAGCCCTTCGCGTTCCCCGAACTGGTCGCCCGGGTGCGCGCGCTGGCCCGCCGCGCCACCCCGGCCACCCCGCCGCTGCTCACCGCGCGCGACGTGGAGCTGGACCCGGCCCGCCGGACCGTGCGGCGCGGCGGCCGGCCCGTCGAACTGACCCGCAAGGAGTTCGGCGTGCTGGAGGTGCTGCTCGCCGCCAAGGGGTCCGTGGTCAGCAGCGAGGAGCTGTTGGAACGCGTCTGGGACGAGAACGCCGACCCGTTCACCACGACCGTCCGGGTCACCGTGATGACGCTGCGCAAGAAGCTCGGCGAACCCGGCATCATCGACACCGTGGTCGGCTCCGGCTACCGGGTGCCCACAGCGGACGCCACCGAGGGCGGCGCGCGCTGAACGCTGGGCTGCGCCGGCGCGGGCCGGGACTCCGGGTCCGGCTCACGCTGCTCGCGGCCGGGCTGGTGGCCTTCGTCAGCGGCCTGCTCCTGCTGCTCGGCTGGATGCTCGTCGGGCGGGTAATCGCGTCGTCGCCGCGGTTCCCCGACGGCAGCACCGTGCGGGTGGACGGCGTCGAGGTGGACTCCGGGGTGCTCGCCGACGTCCTGGGCCAGCAGGCGCGGGACGACGTGCTGAGGTCCGGGTCGATCGCGTTCCTGTGCGTGGTCGCCGCCGCCGCGTTGCTGGCGTGGACCATCACCGGACGCGTGCTGCGGCCCGTGCACGACGTGACCGACGCGGCACGCAAGCTGTCCGCCGAGTCGCTGGGGGAGCGGCTGCGGTTGGCCGGCCCGCGCGACGAGGTCGCCGTGCTGGCGGACACGTTCGACGAGATGCTGGACCGGCTCCAGGCGGCGTTCGACTCCCAACGGCGGTTCGTCGCCAACGCGTCGCACGAGCTGCGCACGCCGCTTTCGGTGATCCGCACCGAGCTGGAGGTGACGCTCGCGGACCCCGATGCCGACGAAGACGAGCTGCGGCGGATGGCGTCCGTGGTGCGCGCGGCGACGGAGCGGGCCGAGCAACTGGTCAGCGCGCTGCTGCTGCTCGCCCGCACCGACGGGCTGGGCCTGGCGGTGCGGGAGCCCGTCGACCTGAACGCCGTGGTCGAGTCCGCCTGGAAGGCCGTGCGGACCGAAGCGACGGAACGCCAGGTGCGGGCGTCGTTCGTGACGGGGCCCGCGCCGGCCGTGGGAGATCCCGCGCTGTTGGAGCGGATCGCGGGCAACCTGCTGGAGAACGCCGTCCGGCACAACCTGGTCGGCGGGTGGATCGAGGTGCGCACCGAGGGCGGGCCCGAGTGGACGTCGCTGCGGGTGTCCTCGTCCGGGCCGGCCATCGCGCCGGGCCGGGTGGACGAGCTGTTCGAACCGTTCCGCCGGGGCGGCACCGACCGGACCGCGCGCACCGGCACCGGGCTGGGCCTGTCCATCGTGCGGGCCGCCGTCGCAGCTCACGAGGGTCGCGTGCACGCCACCGCCATCCCCGGCGGAGGGCTCTCGGTGGCCGTCCTGCTGCCCTCGGCGCCGCACTGAAAGATCTTCGGGTGGCACCGGTCACACATGATCCGGTTTTAGCTCGACGGCACGTAGTCCCACCTGCGCAGACGCCGTCCTGGACCCCCGATTTGTCTCTGCGTTGGGCGAGGTGTAACTTTCTCTCTGCCAGCGCGGAACGGGCCGGAGCGAGACACCGGAACGGAGCGCGGCGAACATCAGCCCCGGATCAAGTCGCCAGCGGTGACGAGTGATGGTGAGCGCGTGTTCTTTGAGAACTCAACAGCGTGCCGAATAGCCAGTAAATTTATGAACCTCGTCAAGAGGTTTCCTTTGAGATTGACTGGACAACTGGCAATATGCACGGACCAGATTCCGGTTCGTGTTGTCAGTGTTGTCCGAGCGATCAAACCATTCCTTATTGGAGAGTTTGATCCTGGCTCAGGACGAACGCTGGCGGCGTGCTTAACACATGCAAGTCGAGCGGTAAGGCCCTTCGGGGTACACGAGCGGCGAACGGGTGAGTAACACGTGGGTAACCTGCCCTGTACTCTGGGATAAGCCTGGGAAACTAGGTCTAATACCGGATACGACCTGTCACCGCATGGTGGTGGGTGGAAAGTTCCGGCGGTATGGGATGGACCCGCGGCCTATCAGCTTGTTGGTGGGGTGATGGCCTACCAAGGCGACGACGGGTAGCCGGCCTGAGAGGGTGACCGGCCACACTGGGACTGAGACACGGCCCAGACTCCTACGGGAGGCAGCAGTGGGGAATATTGCACAATGGGCGGAAGCCTGATGCAGCGACGCCGCGTGGGGGATGACGGCCTTCGGGTTGTAAACCTCTTTCAGTAGGGACGAAGCGTGAGTGACGGTACCTACAGAAGAAGCACCGGCTAACTACGTGCCAGCAGCCGCGGTAATACGTAGGGTGCGAGCGTTGTCCGGAATTATTGGGCGTAAAGAGCTCGTAGGCGGTTTGTTGCGTCGGCCGTGAAAACTTCACGCTTAACGTGGA